>CAVVSK010000026.1:0-108115 GCA_963750965.1 uncultured Alphaproteobacteria bacterium | reverse complement strand
GGAAGTTATGGCCCGCCCTTTCCAATTTTTCGATTTTGGCGGCGACGATGTGGAGCCTCCCGTCCGCAATCAGGTTTTTAAGCATGTCAGCCACGGCTGGTGCCATACGATGCCGATGCGCCTCCCACCATGTGCGGGCATGACGCAGAAAACGGCGGCGCTGTTCCAGATTGATGGACTGCCAGAGGAGCCGCGTGTGTGGGCGCAACGCGTCGATCGCGCTACGCCAATCCATGCCTTCGGCGTCGCATTGCCGCACCAATCTCCGCACCCAGCGGGTAAGTTTGCTGATCGGCGCACCGAAAGGGACCTCCACAGGCGCAAGCTGCCGTGCTTTGACATCGGCATGCACGGCGAGATCAGGCCCCGGCGGGAAACGGCAACAATCTGTCCGCGATGACCGCGGTGTTGAAGGCTCAGGGTTACGTCGGCCATGGTGAGGCCTGTACCCACGATCATCACGCCGGCGTCGGGATCGAGCCTATCGAAAGCGCCGGAGACCACGGATTGGTCCACATCGCATTGGGCAAATCAGCGCGAGGAGCGTTGCCGGTCGCGACCACAAGGGCGTCGCCGGATACGATCGAACCGTTCGCCAACGTAACGCGCACCCCGTCCAGCAGCTCGGTGACGTTGGCCACCGATCCGCGAATGATGCGGACGCCTTGCGGGGTTTCTTTGGCCAGCAGGCTTGCGAGGTACTCGCCATAGACCGAACGGGGTGCAAAACAGAAATGCGTCGGCGCGCCTACCTTGTGCGCCGGGCCATAATCCTGAAGCCAACGAAAGAAATGCTCAGGATCGTCAGGAAAGGCGCTCATGTTCGCAACCCGAACGTTGAGTAAGTGAGTGGGATCCTTGGTTGCATAGGCAAGGCCGCGACCCAGATCGTTCCGCCTTTCGATCAGAATGATTTCGATGTCGCGGGCGGCCCTCGCCAAGTTTACGCAAAAGATGACACCGCTTGCGCCGCCGCCTACCACAATGACTCTTCGGAAAGCGCGTGATGTTGTGTCAAATTTTGCGGTATTATGAGTGGGCTGTGAGGGTGCCATTGGGTCATCATCGCCATTGTGATCCATATTGACGGATACTCTACTGAAATAGTAGAGATTGCAAGCCGGGTCAGACGTCAAACTGATTGTCGGTCCGAAATGCCTGCTCCAGGGCCGTTGCTGCGCTACTGCGCCTCACACTGCCTGGGTGTAATGGCCATCCTTCTCGACCCAACAAGCTGATCAATAAATTGCTACCCTCGGCGCCTCACTTCCTGCCAAGCAAATTGCGCGATTCCTCCTCGCCACGATTTCCGGTACAAGAAAGATACAAAAGAAAGAGGAAGGCTTATGGCCAAGCTTTCATTGGCAGTCACCGCTGCCACTTCAATGTTTGTCATCCTCGCGACGGATGCTATCGCTCAACCAACTCCTCCGAGCCTCCCGGCAGCCGTCATGTGCTACACGCAAAAGGACCAGAGCTGGCGGGTTGGTTATCTCTACATGGTCAATAAGAACGGTCATGCGATTTATCTCACGCCCAACGGGAGAATAGCCGGTGCAGTGAACGCCAAGGGAGTGGTGATAGCACCCACCAATCGGCCAGCCACTTCCGACTGCTTCGGAAAGACCTTGGACGAGCTGCGCTCGAACGGTCGTGTCATGGAATTCCAGCGAACGCGGTAAGGTCTTATTGATTCAGCGCGCCGCTTCAAGCCACGCGAGCGCTTGATCCTTTTCTTCGTAGTCGAAATGCCTGATTTCCGCATGAACAAAATGATCGGCGATGCGCGGCATGATCTTCAGGAACTCACTATCGGTTACCGCAGCGATGCGTTCAATCTGTTGATGATGATTGGCGACAAACTTGAGGTGGGACACCAGTGCCGCAAAATTTTCCCAGCCGGGGAACGCCTTGGTGTAGATCATGAGGCCGGCAAGCTTGCCCTTCGACGCAAGGAACGGATCGACTTCTTTTGCGAGTTGCTCGAAGTCCGTACTTTTAAGCGGCCCATCGGGAGATATGATAAGAATACGTCGGTCGCGCAGCAGTTCAAAATGGATCACGGAGCCCTCCTTCGGCATTTTTACCGCGTCGGCACCTTGAATTTGTTTGAAAAAGGTCCAGCAACCGTTGCGTCGGGATTGTAGTTTCACTTTTGACACGGGGGCAATGGTTACACTTCGGTTGCAGTTCCCCCCTTTCGCGATAGTTCATGATGTTTTCAAAGAATGCAGTGGAGTGTCAAACAAAGCGTCGCGAGGGATTGCTTCAAATCACGTCGGGACGAGCATTCCAGCGCACTGAAGGGTTGCCCGGTAAACTCTTGAAACTTATCGATTCCTCGCTTCGTAATGACGGGGTCGGGTTCGAATCCCGGAGTGGTATCCACGGTAAGCGCCGTTTTGATGATCTCAAAAAGTCCATACCCCAACTGAAAGGGAGCAAGAAACACCCCGATGGCATGTAAAAACAGCCAACCGCCGATATCGACCTTGCCTTGCTCGTCCCGGGTGTATTTCATTTTACCCCTCAACCATTATCGCAAGAACACCATGCCGCCTCCACGCCAAGATCGGCTAGGGTGCCCCGCGCCGGTTTGTTGATCGTCCCACGCTCCTTCGTCGCGCTAAAGATCTAACTGGTTGCGCGTTCGCCTCCAGCTTCCGCAGACGTTGCCAAAGTCGAGAATTGTAACCGGCCCATTTTGTTTTTCTCTTGTTTTAGCAGGCGGTCGGGGTCGTGCGGGGAACGCCGGTCGCAATCGAAACTGAGCCTTTAGGCAGTACCGCCTGAACCTCTGGAGTTTGCTTCCACCCGATCAGTAACACGCGCTGCTTGGGGGTCGCCGTTCCTGTACCCATCTCACCTGCCGCCGACCTTGATCGGGAACATCGCTTAGTTTGCTTGTTGCCAAACAAACAAATAGCCTGCCTTCCATCTATAATATGGAGGGGCTCCGTTATGAAGGCTTACCTAGCGTTTCGTCCCGCCGCGATCGCCCTTGGATTGGGAGTTATCGCCATTTTGTCGCCCAGTGGGACGGCGCATGCCATCACGGACGCTGTCTTCAGATATTCGACCGTGCAAACTGGTAATTTGGCCATTCCGTCTACCGCCTTTGGGCCGTTGGGGAGTGACAATCAATACGTTTACGAGAGCGGTCGAAGCGCGCTTCGGCTGCAGACAACCGATTTCGCATGCTACGCGGCCCCTGTGAATTTGCCCAGGGGCGCGAACATGACCACCATCAACGTCTGGTATACGAATTTAGGTGGAACTGCCTCTGTCAAGCTTCTGAAAAGGACCAATTCCAGTGTGGCGCCTGAGGAGCTTGTCGACAGACCTCTTACGCAAACCGCCGATATTAATTCTGTCTTCCAGGTCGCGAAATCCATAACCGCCGCTGGCGCGGTCATCGATAACATACGCAATAGCTATTGGGTTCAGTTTTGTGGGCAAAACAGCCAGAACATCTTACTGTACAGTGTGCGTATCACTTACACTTACGGGAACGCTGGCGATTGACGGTGATCTCAACCCTCCGAACGAGGGAGCGTGGTGCTGATCCCCCGCGAGTTCTGTTCGTTCCCTGCTATCAATGATTGCGTAGAGACTTTCTTGAGAAATGTAATTTGTTGGTTCGATAACGCCACCTGCAGAGACAAAGCGATCGGCAAAGCATTGACTAAACGCCGCTGTCGCCTTTTCCCCAAGCCGCTTCGCGCTTGACAACATTCCAAAAGTCCGTGACGGCGCGATCGCCAATCCTTACGCTTTCAAGCCCTTCGAAGATCATTTTTACATACTCAAAGTTAGAGCCGCGGATACCGCTTGCCCTCACAACAAGTGCCGCTCTGTCAGCAAGACTTATTCCTTCGTCGATTAGATTTTTACCTTCGTAGATGTATACCCACGCGCTAACGGCTCTGCCGTCGTCGAGCGAAACAGGAAGTCGTCGCGGTTTACACGCCTCTCGTCGTGCGAGCGATAGCAGCAAAGCATCGGCATTTTGATCGTCGGCAAACTGAAACGCTACACCGCCACAACCGCCAGATTGTGCTCGTGTAAGATTTAGCGTTAGGCCCGGAACTTCAGGTGTCCCACGGCTTTCGATCGATTTTTTGTTGAATGATCGCACATAACCGGGCAGCTCTGCCCACCTGCGGTCAATGCAGTTTTTGCGGGTCTCCCAGCCATCGAACATGAGCGAGCCGTAACCGAAGATCCACATCTGTTTTTCTACCGAGTTGAGAACCCGCGATAAGACTCGAGCTTTCCTACCGAGTTGTGAAACTCGCGATAAAATATAGAAAAGCTACCGAGTTCGTCTAAGAAGTTGGTTGGTCAACGCGACTGCTGCAGCTATAAACTGTCTTGCGCCGAAGGCCTTAGAAACATGCGCGCCATTATCTCGTTTAGCAGAGCTGCTAACCTTTCCGCAGGCGAAGTGGTCTGATACACGCTCCCAGGAGAAGCGAGATCGTGCTTAAGAAGGCTGGATCGATACGCTCGCTGATCCCCTCCCGCGGTGACGTGTTCGGAGGCGTCTCGGCAGGCATCGTGGCGCTGCCCCTCTGCCTCGCCTTCGGCGCCATCTCGGGCCTTGGCCCGGAGGCCGGTCTCTACGGTGCCATCGTGGCCGGGATTCTAGCTGCCATATTCGGCGGCGCTAAAGTGTTAGTGACCGGTCCGACAAACCCAATGACGCTGGTTGCAGCTACGGTCGTAGCTGCGAACATGTCACCAGATGGCAAAATAAATCTCGCGGTCGTTGTGACGGCCTTTCTCCTGGCCGGCGCCTTCCAGGTACTGCTAGGCGTGTTACGCCTCGGCGGCTTTGTCCGCTATGTGCCGTATCCGGTGATCTCCGGCTTCATGAGCGGAATCGGTGTGATCATCATAATCCAGCAAATCTTTCCTATTGTGGGCGCTGACGCGCCTTCCTCCAACGCGGTAACGATCCTGGGCAGTTTGTCCATGCTACCCAGCAGCATCGTATTGCCCGTAGCCCTCTTGGGAACAGCTACGCTTGCAACTATTCAAGTCCTTCCGCGATTTACGCGGAAAGTACCGGCATCTCTCGTGGCGCTCGTCGTGATGACAGCGGCCTCGGTTGCGTTCGGCGTGGATACACCACGGATCGGTGCCATTCCTGGCGGTCTGCCAGCATTGGTCATTCCGGATCTGACATTCGATCAAGTCACGCTCGTCACATTGGGGGCAATTCAGCTCGCGCTGCTTGGCGCAATTGACACGCTACTCAGCGCGCTCCTCGTGGACAGCCTCACGAAATCGCATCACGACAGCAACCGTGAACTGATCGGTCAGGGGATTGGCAACATGGGCGCGGCTCTGGTCGGTGGGCTTCCCGGCGCTGGCGCCAATATCCGCACCATCGTGAACATTGAAGCTGGCGGCAAAACTCGACTGTCCGGGGTCGTCCATGGGCTGTTCTTGCTTGCCGTGTTGCTCGGGCTTTCCAACCTTGTTCAGTATATTCCGAACGCCGTGCTGGCGGGCATACTTGTCGGTGCGGGCCTGAGCTGCATCGACTTCCGCGGACTTTCCCACCTCGGCAAGGTGCCGCGTTCGGACGCCGCTGTGCTTATTATTGTGCTCGGGCTTACGGTGTTCGCCGGACTAATTGTCGCCGTCGCCGTGGGCCTTGTGATTGCTTCCTTCGTCTTTATGAAGAAGGTGGCCGATATTTCGGAACAGCAAACGGTGATCTCGTCGCTGGCCGACGAACCCTGGGCCGACGAGGTCGACATCCCAGCCACTTATCGCGATTGCTTATTGGTCAAACACGTCGAGGGGCCGCTGTTCTTTGGTTTTGCGCGCGGTTTCGCCAATATCGCCGCGAGTGTCGCGGGCGGTCGCCTGCTCGTACTTCGTATGGACCGCGTCGCTCTGATGGATCAGTCGGGGGCCTACGCGCTGCAGGACGCGCTTGTGAATTTCAAGTCATCAGGAATGCGTATTCTCCTGGTTGGGCTTCCGGTTGCACCGCGTGACCTGCTCGAGGCTGTCCACGTTATCCCCGAGTTGGTTTCCACAAAGGACCTGTTCGCCGATTTCGCCGAGCTGAAGGTGGCGCTTCCGAAGGTGCTTGCGGAGATTGGAGCAACAGGGCAGCCCGCTCGTTAGTGACCGCGCATCGAGCTGGGGGATGGGATGGGGGTGCGGTTGGACGCTTGCAAGCTCATCATTCAAGAGACGTGAAGCCAATTGCTCCTCGTTCCACCATTCTGCGTAGGGTGGCTTTCGATACCCCGATAATTTCAGTGGTCGTGCTTTCCGCAACTACGTGATCGAGCGACGCTCGTTCGAGGAGAGCCATTCCTTTGATACCTTCCCATTTATCTTCGGCGCGCGAGCCTTCTGTTTGTTTGCTCGTGACTGCTCACGGACGCACGTATGTAGTCACTGATATACACAAAAAAGAGTTGGGCTGGTGGTTGGTTCGGACTTATCCCGCAATTCACACTGTTAAATGACAGTCACCTTGGGCCCGGTTTGTGGTTGACGACTTGCAGACCAGCCGCAGCGTCGTGCGCTGCTTCGCCTTCGGCGGCACGCAGGTTACCGGGCCGGTTGCTCTGTTTGGTGCCTGTAATGACCAAAGATAAGGCCGCACCAGCAGGACCGGCGCGGCCTTTGTTTCACTAGCTTTGACACGACTGCTTCCGATTTCTAAGCAGGCGGGGCGGCGTCCTGAACTGGGGCACCGGCTGCTATGTTACTGCAGGGGAGCCTGCTTGCAATTGGCCAGGGCAGCGGCCGGGCCTTCTGCTAAAGTTGTACCAGCGAAATCTTGGCGACATACAGCAAGTGTCTTTGAGCCGTGATCTGCCGTGTTTCCAGATGGGTGGATGCCGCTCGCCAATTGCAAAATTAAAAGGTGCCGTCCTCAATGCGCGTTATAGGCCGGCGCTTTCTTGCTCCTCACCTTTATCCAAGTCCTGGCGCGGCCCGAGTGGTTAGGCGTTACTAGGATAGAAAATAATTACCGGTACTCGAGCCAAAGCCCTAAGCCACGGCCTCCAGCGCGAGCTGCGCGGACGGTGCTTAGCAATCGTTAAGCAGATTTTGGCTATCCACAACGTTTAGGGATAAGGAAGGCCATGCTGTTGCAGGATTACGTCACGCCATTGTCACTGGCGCTTGTCGGCGCCGTGCATGTTGTCTGCGTAGTTGCGTTGGCCGCTGTGCTCCGCGCGGCCCCGTCACACTTTCCAGGTTGGCGCGTGGTCGGCCCGGGCGGAACGCACTGGTTTTGCTTCCTCGGCTGCTGGGCTTTCGCGACGCTCGTGAGCTGGGTCTGGCTCTTCGTCGGTTCAGCGCGTCGCGATGCTGAAGTACAAATGCGCTACGCGCTAATACTCATCTTCGCCTTTGGCATCGGTGCGGCGGTGTGTGGATTATATGGTCCGGCTACGCCGCATGGCCTTGCGCTGGCGTGGAACGGCAATCAGATGGCGCGAACGAGGACGCGATATCGTCCAAGACATAAACGATTTCGATGTCTGGCGTCGCGCCTTAAGCGGACTGTTTCACCTGCGTTTCCGCGATGGCACGATCTTGAAGCTGGACCTTTACGCACGGAATGCCGAGGAATTTGCGGTCGCGATAAATGAACGGGTTGATTTCGACATCTTGTAAAAGCGCGTCGCTGTATTAACCCGCGGCAAAACGTGCGACGGGCCGTTATACCTAGGCTATGCTGTCGGCGCCAAACCCCGACGCCTTCTAGGCGTGAACTATGACTATTGATCAATTGATGAAGGGGTCGGATTTTCACCGAGTGGAACGCATCAGCAATAATGCGTTCGAGATATGGGCTGCCAATGACACCGAGGAATGCCGGCAGCGATTCCACATTATCGTGCACGCTGCGATCGAGAGCGCCGCCGAACAGGGTTACCAGGTTAGGCCGCAGGCAAGTTCTACGGACCCTAAAGGCCGATGGGACATGGCCATCATCACCTCAGCGGATTGAGCAAAGACCAAACGGCGATGTCCGATAGATACAGCCTGCAGCCGATAACCGCTGCGGTGGCACGACGCCAAGGCCGGCGGCGTGCTCGCAGCTTCGAGCGTGGCCGATTGGCCAATCAATCCCTTTCTCCAACCCTGCACCTCAGTCCAATAGCCCGGACCGCCGCGATGGCATAAGTGTGCACATCATAAGCGGACGTCTTAGATCCCTGAATGCGACGCCCCCTCAGCCGCGCCGAAATGACCTCGGACCCGATAGCAGTGATCAGGGAGAGTAGATATGGCAGATATTAATAGCCTGCGCTTGGCATTTGGCTGTGGAGCAAGTTGGACCAAAGGGCACCTAGGATGTGGCAAGTTCTCAGATCGAATCAATTCCCCGAGCAGGGCATAACCGTAGGGATATTCACTACCAAGGCCGATGCCGAATTTGAAGCTAGGCGCTTAGCTGCCCAATTTCAGCATCATGATTTTGATAGAGAGCAGGGCTATTGGTGGGGCAGGAATAACCGCGAGAACGCTGTTCGCTTTGTGGTGCAGGCGAAGTAGAGCGGAACGTCCGGCAGGTTCGCAAAGGCAGCGGCCGAGATTGCTCATGCAGTTAGATAACGGTTCGGCAAAGCGTGGGAATGGATTTCGAACTTGAACTTAACGTTTTGCGCGCTTTGCGTGTCGTATTCTTGCGCTTAGCCTTGGCCATTGGTCTCTCCTTTGGCTGAGGTTAGGGCTGTCGGGGTATTGCAAGCACTCCGGCAGTCCGCTAGTTCAGGGAAATGCGGGACAGAAAGTTCTGAAGGCCAAGTAATGCGCGGCGCGAAGCCAGCGCCCTTCGAGGCGCACCGTCCCCACCATCATGGCTCCCGATAAATATACCCTCCGGCCGACAGATCTCGGCAGTCCGAAAGACGATTTCGTTTTCCGATTTAACGGGCGCGATGTTGGGCGCACCTATGCCGATGGAACGCCGCAAGGCCCGCGTTGGTTTTGGAGCATATATGGCATCAATTTGCGCGGCCCATTACCGGAAGGCGTGGTGGTCCAGGGTCTTGCCGATGATCTCGCTGCGGCAGGGGCGGCGTTCAAAGCAAACTGGGAAAAGCTGTTAGGCGCCGGTTCAGTAAAGCCGGAAAAGTGATGGCTAGGAAAACCGCCAAGCCTACCGACTGGAATTGCGCCTTGGCCCATCCAATCAAGCTGCGGGACGGTGATGTTATCAGCACGATGGCGCAAGCGGCGCGCTTGATGACCGAGCGGCTGCCACCGCACCGGCAGGGCAAAGATGTCTGGCTACATGCCGCCGAGTTGCTGCTGAAGGCGCAGCGCACCGGCAAGAAGCTGGATCTGGAACACGCGACCGATCAGCTTTGCCGCGCGTTGCTGGTGGAGGGTTGGATAGCGTGAGCGTTGCTTGCGAATGCCACCTCCGGAACGGGCGAGGACAAGACCAGTAGTCCCAATTGCATAGCTCATACCTGTCCCAATCACAAAGGCAACCAAGATCGTCGCCACTATTTCCGCAAAGCTAGGAGGCTTGCTGAGCCGTCTAGGCTTTCTCATAGCCACGGGGAAGGCTCTACCAATGCCAGTAGCATGAACATTCCGATGGTACCCCCCCCATGTTTTGCTCAAATTCGGCGCGATCCCGTAGAGCGATGGGTAGTTAGTCGCGTGTAACTTCATCAGTGCTTTCAGTGCCCGCCGGCACGGAGCGTGTCCCACGGAAGTTTGTTTCATAACTTCGCAGATGAACTCCTCGAAAGTCTCCCGGTCGAAGCCCTTGAAAGCGTCGGTTGTGGTCGCCTGCTCGATGTCCGGGCACAACTTCGTTACATCTGGTGGTGGTGACGGGATGTGATCCGCCGCAACCCCAGACGACGAACACGCCAACAGGCAGACCATCAGCAGCTTTTTCATGCAGCCACCATCTTCAGCGCCCTATCGGCACCAATTCTTGCGTGGCGGGCATCGCGTGCCGGCGCAGACATACGGTTCGGCCAACCCTTCGGCTATCATTACCGGGCCGACGTCCACGCCACTCACTTTCAAGATGCCGCAGAGCCTTCCATAATTGCAGCGATCAGTTCCCTCAGTACCTGGCGCGCATGCGCACGGCACCCGTTGCAGGTAGGGCTCGCCGCTCGCCAGCAGTTCTTGCAGGCGCTTCGTTGCCTTTGCTGACAACGCGCGCTCGGCACTGCATTGCGCATTCGTGCCGCTCTCGGGCGTGTTGAACCCTACAAGCCGATACGGCATCGCCTCGAGGCGGATCGTGTCCCCGTCGACAACTTGAAATTTTTGCGGGATCTTCGCCGCTGCGTTCGTTTGTGGAACGGCATCAATTGATGCCGTTGTCGGTCGCCCCTTCGGCACGGAATCGGGCTGGGGAAGGAACGGCTCGGCCGCCAGCACCAGAGCAATGCCGACAGCAAAAGCGACAACGATGCTGACGATTTTGCCCATTTGGCGCAGCCCCCTTGGGGCTAGTCTCGCTCATAAGGAAAGCCGATTGCAACAGGACATAGAGAAGGCCGCCTTTAGCGGCGGCCTTCTACCTTTGCAGCGGCACGCGATGCCCGCGGCGGGAGCCTTGGTGCTAGGCTTAGATGTTGTTATTTGTCAGCCTTTGGCTTTTAGGGAGGGATCCCTTATGCGACGGACGACACTTGTGGCCGCGCTCCTCTTGATCGCGCCGGCAGCCAGCGCGCAAACAACGCCTTTGACCAAACGGGCCGTCACGCCTCTGGGCGTTGCTTGGAAAGTTCAAGCCACCGCCCATACCCCACGCATCACCACGGGGTTCGTCGAGAAAAAATTTTGGGTCGCTTATGGCGGCCAGGTGTCGGTCTCGTTCAGGGTGCGCTCCAATGGCACCCATACTGTGAACTGGGAGGCCTGGTTTGGCGATAAAAGCTTCGCGTCGTGTTCCGGAAGCACATCGTCCGCGACTCATCAGGAGTTTGGGTGCGGCCACGAGGTTGCTGCTGGCTCAACGGTATCGGTGCGATTTTTTGCAAACGGACAGACGGGCACTATTTGCTGTGCGAAGTTGCAGTTCAACCTTCAAAATGTGAATACACCAGGTGTGGCTCTAGAAGACTGAATTAGGCTAGGCCGTTGCAGCGTGAGCGTTGCGTCATGCGTAAATTATAGGCCGGCAGATCGACGACGGCCCGCGGGAATATCTCGTTCAATGCCCGGTCTGTGGCGACCATGATCGACATGCGCGATCTGGCTGAAGTTATCGATCACGACTGCGGCCCACGCCGCCCTGGGAAGCAATCAGTTGGCGCGCCGGCAATTCAAAGCTGGCAAAGAGATCGCGACCACTTCGGTGCACTGCATAGATCATGACGGAGCGAAGATCTTCACAAAGCACCGCCTCGACATCCCGCAAAACACCGTCGCCGTCATCACCCCACGCTGCTAGGCGCAGATGCATTGAAGCTCTTGCGTAGCTCGTCAAATGCGCTAGCCATGCACAGCGCTCGGTCATTTTACGCTCTTTCCCGGCGCGCCGCGTTTTGCTGCAAGCACCCAATCATCTGAGGATGCTGGCCGCGTCATCGTCGCGCGTTCGGCGTCGCCCTATGACCGGGGGCGCGGCTAATCAGCGAAACGTTTTGACGATTGAAACTTCACGCCGATCCGGGTCTCGCCTCGCCAAACTACGTGGCATAGCCGGCGTGACTGATCACCATCGAACACAAGTTCAAAGGCGCCAGGGACTGGGCCGTGGACCTCCAGGGAAGCTCCGGTTTGCGAAAGATTGCGAACGACGCACTTAACGGGGCAGCCGTGGGCCAGACGATTTGCGCACCCTTCAGCGTTCTTAAACGAGATGCGATTCGGCGATCACTGCGACCACCGCCACTTACTCTGCGGTCATCGATGACGGGCGCGACTCGGTCATCGATGACTCTGGGGCTCAATGAGAACAGTGTCGCCAGGACGTGTTTTCCTGCCCATGAAATATCCCAGCCGATCCAACGGGAAATAGGTCTGCTCGAAAGCAAAGCAAAAATTCGTTAGAAATTTCTGAACCGGGCGAGCGCCTAGCGAGTTGCCGCTGGCGTCGTGAGCAGCCGGACCCTCGCATCGCCACCATTCTGCACTTCCTGCACTTCGTGCTTAGGGAAGTGGAATCCTAAAAAACCGCGATCACAACACCGTGTTTCCCATGTGCTTCCCAATGAAGTTTTCTGGGAAGCAGGCGGGCCTAAAGGTGCAAGAAACCCTTGATTTTGCTGGTGAGCGCGGTGGGACTCGAACCCACGACCACCTGATTAAAAGTCAGGTGCTCTACCATCTGAGCTACGCGCTCGCCCGGGCGTGGTTTACGGGCGGGTCAGGATGGGGTCAATAGCGCCGCTAAAGATCCGGCAATTATCGATTTATGCCGCAAATCGCGGCGAAAAAGCCCCGCCCGAAGCGGGCCGGATTTTGCTACACTCCCCCTTCATACCAGCGTGAAAGAGTTAATCGATGCCGATCAATAACCGTATCGCCGCCATGCACGGCGAAATAACCGGCTGGCGGCGCGACATCCACGCGCATCCGGAGCTGCTTTACGATGTGCATCGCACGGCGGCGAGCGTGGCCGAAAAGCTCCGCGCCTTTGGCTGCGACGAGGTCGCGACCGGACTCGGGCGCACCGGGGTCGTCGGCCTGATCCGCGGGCGGCGTCCCGCCAAGGGCGGCGAGCGGGTGATTGGGCTACGCGCCGACATGGATGCTCTGCCGATCACGGAAGCCACCGGCGCGCCTTATGCCTCGCAGTATCCCGGCAAGATGCATGCCTGCGGGCATGACGGCCATACCGCCATGCTGCTCGGCGCCGCAAAATATCTCACCGAGACGCGCAATTTCGCCGGCACGGCGGCGGTGATCTTCCAGCCGGCGGAGGAGGGCGGCGCCGGCGCCAAGGCGATGATCAACGACGGGCTGATGGACCGTTTTCGGATCGAGGAAGTCTACGGCATGCATAACTTTCCCGGCCTGCCGGTCGGGCATTTCGCCATCCGGTCGGGGCCGGTAATGGCGGCGACCGATACTATCATTATCGACATCGAAGGCGTCGGCGGACATGCGGCGCGGCCGCAATTCGCTATCGATCCGATCCTGGTCGGCGCGCAAATCATCAGCCAGGTGCAGTCGGTGGTGGCGCGCAATGTCAATCCCATCGATGCCGCGGTCATTTCGATCTGCGTGTTCCAGGCTGGCACCGCCGAGAATATCATTCCGCAGACTGCGCAGCTGCGCGGCACCGCGCGCAGCTTTGTGCCGGAAGTGCGCGATCTCTTGGAGCGCCGACTGCATGAATTGGTGGAGGGAATTGCGAACGCCTACGGCGCCAAGGTCACGCTGACTTATCGCCGGGGCTATCCGGTCACGCACAATCACGAGCAGCAGACCGCCTTTGCGGCGCAGGTGGCGGCGGAAGTGACCGGTGCCGAGCGGGTGGACACCGACATGGCGCCAGTGATGGGCGCGGAGGATTTTTCCTACATGCTGGAAGCGCGGCCCGGCGCTTTCATCTTTGTCGGCAATGGCGATACCGCCGGCCTGCATCATCAGGCTTATGACTTTAATGATGAAGCGATCCCGGTCGGAACGTCCTATTGGGTGCGACTGGTGGAGACCGCGCTGGCGGAATAGCCGCAACGCCGCTCATTCTCGCGAAAGCGGGAATCCACGAACGTCGGAAGAGCCGGATCCCCGCTTGCGCGGGGGTGAGCGGAAAAACTACAGCGCGATAGCGATGTTCTTGACGTGGGTATTCGAGAGCATCTCCTCGATCACCTTGTCGCGGCCATAGCCTGACTGTTTGATGCCGCCATAGGGCGTGCCAAGCGCCTGGCCACCGGCGGTGTTGACCCAGACATAGCCCGCCTCGATCCGCCGCGCGGCTTTATGCGCGGTGCTGATATTCGAGGTAAAGACCGCGCCGGTGAGGCCGTATTCCACCGCGTTGACGTCGGCGTACATCTTTTCTTCGTCGGACCATTTCAGCACCGAGAGGATCGGCCCAAACACCTCTTCATTGGCGATGCGCATGCTCTGATTGACGTCGGCGAACACCGTCGGCTCGACGAAGAAGCCGCCTTTCAGTTTAGGATCATCGGAGGCCTTGCCGCCGGTCATTAGCCTGGCGCCCTCTTTCTTCGCGATCTCGATATAAGACATCACCTTGTCGAACTGCGCCTTCGAGATGAGGGCGCCCATCTGGCAGTTCTCGTCCAGCGGATTGCCCGGCTTGATCTTCGCAATGCCGTCGACGACGCCCTTGAGCACTTCTTCATAAACCTTCTCGTGAATGAAGAGACGCGACATCGATCCGCAGGACTGGCCACACCAGGAGAAGTTCATGCCGGAGATGGCAACCTTGATCGCCTTCTTGAGATCGGCATCCGGATAAACGATCAGCGCATTCTTGCCGCCGAGCTCGAGCTCCACATGCTTGAGGCGATCCGCCGCGCCCTTTGCCACGGCGCGTCCGGTGGGCGCGCTGCCCACGAGGCTCATCTTGGCAATCAGCGGATGCGCCACCATGGCCTGCCCGCATTCGACGCCGCCGCTGATCACATTGACCACGCCCGGCGGCAGGATGCCGTCGATCAACTCCATCAGGCGATAAGCCGAGAGCGGCGCCTGATACGCGGCTTTCACCACCATGGTGCAGCCGGCGCCCAGCACGGCGCCGAATTTCGCGGCGGTGAAGGCAAAGGGGTGGTTATAGGCGACGATGCGGCCAACCACGCCGACCGGCTCGCGCACGGTCATGTTCACGACATCCTCGCCGAGCGGGATGGTGGATCCGTGGACCTGCAGCACGAGGCCGGCAAAATAATCGATGGCAGCGGCGGCGTTGCCAATGTCGCGGCGGAGCGCTGTCAGCGGATTGCCGCAGTTGAGCGAGTCGATAAGCGCAAATTCTTCGGCATTGGCGCGAATTACCGCGGAAACCTTACGCATCAGCGCCGCGCGATCGGTTGGCTTGACCTTACGCCACTCCTGGAAGGCCTTATGCGCGGCCTTCGCGGCGGCATCGACGTCGGCGGCATTGGCGTTGGGCGCGTTACCCAGGCTTTCGCCGGTGGCCGGATTGATGGTCTCGGCGTAGCCGCCCTGCGGCTCATGCCAGGCTCCGCCATAATAGAGATCGCGGTGGGTGGGAAGCGGCGACCGGCCTTTGGCGTCCGTTGAATCCCGAAGCGCTGTAACCGTCATGTCATCCTCCCATTGGTGATTGCGGCGTAATGTTACGGCGCGGCGGCGCGCATGACAATGCGCGGACGAAGAACCGCGAAGAGCAAGATTTAAGCTTGCGGCGCGGTCTCAACGCTTTGGTCGGAACGGACCGGTGCGTCAGCCACGACAGGCGTCCCCGCCACGGCGGCAGTCGCAGGCCGCCGCAATAGAAGTTCGGCGGTGCGGGTCTCGATGCTGCGCCAATAGGCGAAGTCGTTGAGCCTGGTGCCCTCGACCACCGCCATGACGACGGCGGCCATGAAAGGCAAGCTCTGCACCACCAGCACGGCGGCAAAAATATTGATCTCGCGCACTTCCTTGTAATTGGTCGCAACCAGGACGACAGCGGCAACCAGCAGCAGCGCGGCCAGCACCGATTCCCAGAAAGCCGGGAAATCATGGCCGCGCTTGCCGCCGCCGCCCTTGGCGGTGCGCACGAAGGGTAGATGCTCCCAAATCAGGCCATGGGTGACCGCACGCGCGACCGTCCACTGCACCGACATGGCTGCCAACACGGTAATGATCAGCTGGCGCAGCGGAATGGCCACGCGCAAGCGATAGAGCGCCGCGAAATGGACCACGGAAACCACAAAGGCAGCCAAGATCGGGATGGTCAGGATGGTGTCGGGAATGGCGATGCCGGCAAAGGCGACGAACGGCACCCAAATCAGATTGAGGATGGCAACGGCGACGCCGATGCATTCGGCGCCGAGCCAGTTCAGCCAACCGAGCCCGAACTCGCGCTTCTGTTCGCGGCTGAGCAGGCTGGCGCCCGGCAGAAAACGCCGCCAGTGCTTTCTCAAAATCTGGAAGCCGCCATAGGCCCAACGGTGGCGCTGTTTCTTGTACGCCTCGAACGTGTCGGGCAGCAGGCCATAGCCGTAACGGCGGTTGGTATAATGAGCGAGCCAGCCGTTCTCCAAAATGCTGAGACCGAGATCGGTATCCTCGCAGATGGTGTCGCTCGACCAGCCGCCAGCCTGTTCAAGCGCGGCGCGGCGGATCAGGCACATCGTGCCGTGGACGATGATGGCGTTGACCTCGTTGCGCTGAACCATGCCGATATCGAAGAAGCCGGCATACTCGCCGTTCATGGCATGGTGCATGACGCTGCGGTCGCCGTCGCGGTGATCCTGCGGCGCCTGCACCAGGGCAACCTTGGGATCGGCGAACAGCGGGGCAAGATCCTTCAGCCAGTCCGGCTGCACGGCGTAGTCGGCGTCGATGATGCCGATCACTTCCGCATCGGGCGCGGTGTGCGCGAGCGCGAGGCGCAGCGCGCCGGCCTTGAATCCGGGCAGGTTGTCCGCATTCACGAATTTGAACCGTTCGCCAAGCGTAAGGCAGTGCTCCTGGATCGGTTGCCAGAAGGCGGGATCGGGCGTGTTGTTGACCACGACCACGCATTCAAAATTCGGATATTCAAGGCGCGCGACGGAATCGAGCGTTGCCTTCAGCATCTCCGGTGGCTCGCAATACGCCGGAATGTGAATCGACACTTTCGGCGCGAGGGTTTGTTCCTCCGGCACGATGGATGGCGAAACGGCCAGCACCAGCCGGCGCGGTTTGCGGCCGAAGGCGATGGCGGCGATGTCATCAACACGGGCAAAGGCGATCGCGACCAGGGGGATCAGCAGCAACAGTCCAAGCCCGAGTGCGAAGGCCGCACCCGGCACGAAATAATGTTTGTCCCAGAACGAGAAGACGATGGCGAACCAGGCGCCGACCACATTCGCGGACGCGGCCAGTGTGGCAGCCTGCCAGACCGTCGGCGCGCTGAGCGCGAGCGTGGGCAGCGAGAACAAAAGCGCGAGCAGAAGCGCAAGGCCGGCCAGTTTCCAGTGATCGGGATCGCCAATCGGTCCGGCCCAGGTGAACTTTGGCTGGCGCTTGGCGTCGAACAGACCCCAGTACGCGCCGACGCTGCCTTCGGCGATCTTCCATGGCTGATCGAGCGCTTCGATAATGTTGTAGTCGATACCATAGGCCTCGGCGCGCGCAGCAAAGTCGCGGAGCACGGTGGCCTGCTCGACGCGTCCCGGATTGGCGTTCTTGAAATTATAACCGGCGCTCGGCCAGCCGAACTCGGCGATGACGATGCGCTTGCCGGGATAGAGACGGCGCAAGGTGTCGTGGGCGCCGATTGCAGCATCGACGGCAGCCTTTTCCGACACGCCTTCCCAGTAAGGCAGGATGTGTACGCCGATGTAGTCGACGGCGGAGACAAGCTCCGGATAATCGCGCCACACGCTCCAGATTTCACCGGTGGTCACCGGCACCGGGCTCTGTTTCTTCACGCGCTGGATGAGCTTGGTCAGCCTGTGGACGGCGATCTTCTCCCTGACCTTAGTCAGCTGTTGCGGCGTGGTGGCCGCGGTCAGCTCCGCGTTCTGCTGTTCGGTCAGCTTCATTTCGTCGGGGATGTTCTCTACCCAACCGGGCAAGGCGGCCAGATTTCGATCGGCCATTTTCTGAGCGTCAAAAACCAACTGATCGCAGTTACCCGGATGCAAAAGCCCAGCGAAGATCGTTTCGTTGCCGACCACGATGCCGTTGACGTTGTTATTGCGCTTGGCGAGATCGATCGCGCTCCGGAGTTCCGCTGAGTTCGCGGCGAATCCTGAGTTCGCAGGGACTCCGCTTGGACCGCAATCTTCCAGCTTCTTTGCTTTGTCGTCGTTCGGATAGGGCTTGTCGATCCAAGCGCCAACAGTGACCTTCAGGCCCTGCTCAGCGGCGGCGGCGGGAACGAGTTCAACGCCGTTGGTCGCGGTATAGGTACGCACCGCACGCGTCGTAGGCGCGAGCGTGCGCATGTCGGCACGAATTTGTCGAAGGTTGGCAGCGGAATTGTCATTCCGAACCTGCGGATTGAATGGTGTGTATGAGACGCTGTTAAGTTGGCCACCGTTAAAATTCGGCGCCGCCGTTTTGTTGCCTGCGAATGCCCAAACACCAGCATGCACGCATGCAACGAGCGTGATGACGGCAATTATGCTACGCATCGAAATCAACTACCAAAGCGGGGCATTAAAATTGGACCCGAACCCCGTCCCTTGGGCTCGAGCAAGAGCGTCCGAAAACAGCCTAACTCAGCGTCCATTACTGCAGCAAGTAAGGTACGCGTGATGGCAAATTAAGGGCGGTCATCGGAGGCTAGGATTAAATAAGCGAAACGTAGATGAGCGGCCATTCATCGCCGGGCGGGGTTTGCGATGGTCGCCGCCGGGGCGTCTTGCGGGTTGGCCGGACCGGGATTGATCCAACAGGCGTGCACGCGGCTGTTCAGGCTTTCGGGAGCCTTGCCTTCCGGGGTTTTGCCTTCGGGCGCCTTCTCGAAAGGACCCTGGCGGACGACACAGCGGAAGGTTGCCTGGATATGGCCGGCGGGGCAGCCGAACCGGTCATAGAGGTCGAGATGGCGGAAAGCCGTATCCAGATCGTCGCGCCACAGGAGGCTGACCACGCGACGTCCCAGCCAGACGCATTCGGCATCCCCGGCAGGGCCATTCAAGGTCGTAGCGGCTTCAGCCAGCCCGTCATTTTTTGGGCCATTTTTGCCGCTCTCACCCGCCGCGCCGGATTGGCTCTGCTGGTCAGGCCTCAGCTCGCCGCTTTGGGCCAGCGCCGGCAGGGCCGAAAAGGACATGGCCGCCGCACAGAGCGCGGCCGGCAGCAGACGCGGAAAGAAACCCATCATACTCTTTGCTTGCTTGACGCCACCCCAACAGGAACGCCCACCTGCGCATTAGATTCCGACAGGAATACGACAAGGCGCAGCCGACGTTCGGTTTGCTTACTTTGCGGAACTGCGGCCACATGTCCAGGGCCCTTAACAGTCTTGATTAAGAGCCACACCTTTGGCACCGGTCTGTAGCAAAGTAATCCCAGCCGATTCCTGGTCAGCGGAGCGCGGATGCGCCTTCCCTTAGCGCTGTTTGCGGTTTTGACGGCGGTGATCTTCGCGCTGTGGTGGGCACTCGGCACCCCGGTTCAGATGCCGCCTTCGCCCCTGCAACCGGGCGAAAAGCTCAACTGCGTTTCCTATGCGCCATTTCGCCCGGGCCAGTCCCCCTTCGATCCCGCCACCCGGATCGAGCCCCGGCAGATCGACGAAGATCTGGCTCTGCTCGCCCCGGTTACGGGCTGCATACGCACCTATTCGACGGACTACAGCCTCGACCAGGTCCCCGAGATTGCCAAACGCCACGGGTTGAAGGTCATTCAGGGGCTGTGGCTTTCGGGCGAGCCGGAAAAAAACCGCTACCAAATCCAAACCGCCATCGATCTGGCAAAGCGCTACCCCGACGTCATCACCGCGCTCGTGGTCGGCAATGAAGTGCTGCTGCGGGGAGAGATGTCGGCGGCGGACCTCCTTGAAGTCATCCGGAGGGTGAAATCGCAGGTCCCGGTACCGGTGACCTATGCCGATGTCTGGGAGTTCTGGCTGCGCAATCCGGCGCTGCTTGAGGCGGTCGATTTCGTCACCATCCACATCCTGCCTTATTGGGAGGACTTCCCGATCCCGGCCAACGAAGCCGGAGCGCATCTCGAGGCGATCCGGCGCAAAGTCGCGGCGGCTTTTCCCGGCAAGGAGATTCTGATTGGAGAAACCGGCTGGCCGAGCGCGGGGCGAATGCGGGAAGGCGCCTTGCCCTCGCCGGTGAACCAGGCCCGGGTTCTGCATGACGTGCTGACGCTCGCCAAGCGGGAGAACTTCCGCGTCAATTTGATCGAGGCTTTCGACCAATCTTGGAAACGTGTTCACGAGGGTACCGTCGGCGGCCATTGGGGCTTGATGGATGGCGAAACGCGGCAGATCAAATTCGCGTGGGGTGGTGCGGTATCGAACCATCCAATGTGGATTTGGCAGGCGGCCGGAGGGATTGGGCTGGCTTTTCTGACCTTCGCGGCGGCCTGGACCGCGCGCCGGCGAGAAGCGGATTCCAGGCAGTGGCTGGCAGTGGCAGCGATTGCGGCCGCTCCCGGACTTCTCGCCGGATGGGCAGTGGTGAATGTGCCGATCGAAAGCCTCGGCGTCGGCGGATGGTTTCGCTCGCTCGCGCTGCTCGCCGTTGCACTTGCAGCGCCGCTTGTGACCGCCGCGGCGGTGACCTCCGGGAGCACCATTCCGGCATTCGCGCAGGTACTGGCGCGTGCGCCCGATCGTCTGCGCGATCCGCTGCGCTTCGCGCTCGGTGCTCTTCTGGTTTTGATCGGCGTGCTGGCGCTGGAGCGCGCGCTCGGTCTTGCCTTTGATCCGCGCTACCGCGATTTCGCTTTCGCTCCGCTGACCGCGGCGGTCATGCCTTATCTCGTTCTTGGCCTCACGCGTCCGGCGACAGGCGCACGCGGCGCGGCCGAAGTCGTGATGGCGTCCATACTCGCGCTCTGCGCGATCTATATCGCGATCAACGAAAGTTTCGCCAATTGGCAGGCACTCTGGTGCAGCGGCGCGCTGCTCGTGCTCGCCCTTACTCTGCTGCGCTCACGGGCCGCGCCAGACTGAGCACCAGCAGGGCCACGGCGAAAGCCGACAGCGTCACGTTATAAAGAACGATGCCGAGACCGGCTGCGGCAAGCGCCACGGCAACCAGCACCACCGACGGCCGCAACAGGTTGAGAACCGCAACGCCAAGTGCGACTCCACCGAATACGGAATGCTGGAATAATGTCGTGGCCGTTTTGCGCGCGAAACAGAGCCAGGTGTCGAGGCCTGCCTGGCAGGCCAGCGCCACAACCGGAACTTCGATCGCGGTATAACGCAGATAGAGTGCGTAGCCGAGCGACAGAAATCCGACAATCAGCAGCCAGTTGGTTTGTCGTGCGCTGGGCAGGAATAATGAGCGAGCCATCCGCCGACTATGCAATGCAGGTGATGGCCCCGCAACCGTGCGGTGTTATGGTGGGAGGCGTTTGCCTTGCCTACGGCGAGGTCGAGCGCATGCGATCGGCGGCTCCCGGCGCGGCGCGCTGCCGCCTGACTGAAAAGTCAGCTGGTGCATGGTTCCGCTGCTGCTTTGGGAGATTCGTCAGCCGTGTATGCTTCGGACGATAGAGTCGGCCCCGCAGGGCACTTGGAGAACCCGATGCAGGGGAGAACTTGTCTGTCAATCGTGCTTGCCGCCGGCGAAGGCACGCGCATGCGATCGACGCGGCCGAAGGTGCTGCATGCGCTGGCGGGCCGGTCCCTGTTGGGACATGTGCTGGCGGCAGTGCGCCAGGCGGGTGGGACCGCGACGGCGGTGGTGGTTGGCCCGGGCCACGAGGCGGTGGCGGCAGAAGCTCGGCGCGTGCTGCCGGAAGCCGAAATCAACATTCAGAACGAACGCCGAGGTACTGCCCATGCCGTGTTGATGGCCAGGGCCGCGCTCATGCGCGGCGCCGACGATGTGGTGGTGATCTTCGGCGACACTCCACTCTTGAGCGCGCAGACATTGGGGCGCCTGCGAGCTGCGCTTGCGGACGGCGCGGCGGTGGCGGTGTTGGGTTTCCGCCCGGCCGATCCGACCGGCTATGGGCGGCTGATTGTCGAAGAAGGACAGCTCACGGCCATCCGTGAAGAGAAAGATGCGACGTCTGACGAACGCGCGATCACCTTTTGCAACGGCGGGCTGATGGCGCTCGCCGGCAAGCATGCGCTTGATATTTTAGAGCGGATTGGCGACGACAACGCGAAGCGGGAATTTTATTTGACCGACGCCGTGTCGATTGCCCGGGAACTGGGGTTCAACACGGCGGCAATCGAAGTCGAGGAGGACGAAGTGCGCGGCATCAATACCAAAGCGCAGCTGGCAGAAGCGGAAGCCGTGCTGCAAAAACGCCTGCGGCAGGCGGCGCTCGAGGCCGGCGTGACCATGCCGGCGCCGGAGACGGTTTTCCTCGCGGCGGATACAAAATTCGGCCGCGACGTGACCGTGGAGCCGTACGTCGTTTTCGGCCCCGGAGTTGTGGTTGAGGATGATGCGGTGATCCATTCCTTTTCGCATCTTGAAGGCGCGCATGTTGGGACCGGTGTCTCGGTTGGACCGTTCGCGCGGCTGCGTCCGGGCGCGCAGCTGGGCGCCAATTCCCGCGTCGGCAATTTCGTCGAGGTGAAGGAAGCCAAGCTCGGCCAGGGGGCGAAAGCCAATCACCTTGCCTATATCGGCGACGCCACCGTGGGCGCCGAAGCCAATATCGGTGCTGGCACGATCTTCTGTAATTATGACGGCGAGGCAAAGCACCGCAGCGAGATCGGCAAGGGGGCCTTCATCGGCTCGAATTCGGCGTTGGTGTCGCCGGTGAAGATCGGCGAGGGCGCCTACGTGGCCACCGGCAGCGTCATCACTGACGACGTGCCGGCGGATGCGCTTGTTTTCGGGCGGGCGCGGCAAGTTATTAAGGAAAATCGGGCCAAAGCCTTGCGCGCGAAAGCCGCGGCGGGCAAGAAGAAGGATAAATAGCCGCAGTGATGCCGTTTGTGGTGCAACATGTCGCACCGGCGTAACGCTTTGGGGCTTCACTGGGCAGGCCGGCGCGCCGGGACTTCGTTTCGGCGCCAGCGGCAGGGAGTTTAAGCTCAATCTATGTGCGGTATCGTTGGAATTCTCGGCCGTGAGGCCGTCGCGGGACAATTGGTCGATGCGCTGAAGCGGCTCGAATACCGCGGTTACGACTCTGCAGGTGTGGCCACGCTGGAAGGCGGCAAGCTTTCCCGCCGGCGCGCCGAAGGCAAGCTGAAAAACCTGGAAAGCCGCTTGCGTGATGACCCACTCGCCGGCAGCATCGGCATTGGCCATACCCGCTGGGCAACCCACGGGCGACCCACCGAAAACAACGCTCATCCGCATGCGACCGAGCAAGTAGCGGTGGTGCACAACGGGATCATCGAAAATTATCGCGAGCTGCGCGAACAGCTTGAAAAGCGCGGCGCCAAATTCGTCACCCAGACCGATACGGAAGTGGTGCCGCATCTGGTCAGCCAGGAGATGAAAAAGGGACTTTCACCGGCCGATGCGGTCGCGGCTGCGCTCCCGCAGCTGCGCGGTGCTTTCGCACTTGCCTTCTTGTTCGCAGGCAAGGACGATCTTTTAATCGGGGCGCGCAAAGGCTCGCCGCTCGCGATAGGCTATGGCGAGGGCGAGATGTTTCTCGGCTCGGACGCCATCGCACTCGCGCCCTTCACCGACACCATCAGCTATCTCGAGGACGGCGACTGGGTCGAGCTCAGCCGCAACAGCGTGGCCGTCCGCGACGCCAGTGGGCGGGCAGTCAAACGGCAGGTGCTGAAATCCTCCGCTTCCTCGGTGCTAATCGATAAGGGACACCATCGCCATTTCATGGCGAAAGAAATCCACGAACAGCCGGAAGCGGTGAGCCACACGCTCGCGCATTATCTTGATATGGCGGATGAGCGAATCCAACTGCCAAAGCTTCCCTTTGATCCCGCCAAGCTGAAGCGACTTTCGATCTCGGCCTGCGGCACTGCCTATTACGCCGGCCTCGTCGCTAAATACTGGTTCGAGCGCTACGCGCGGCTGCCGGTGGAAATCGACGTCGCCTCGGAATTCCGTTATCGGGAAGCGCCCATGGACGAGGGCGACTTGGCGATTTTCGTGTCGCAATCGGGCGAGACTGCCGACACGCTCGCCTCGCTGCGCTATGCGCGCGAGCAAAAGCAGCACGTGATTTCCATCGTGAATGTGCCGACCTCCACCATCGCGCGTGAGAGCGACCTGGTGCTGCCCACGCTGGCCGGTCCGGAAATCGGCGTCGCCTCCACCAAGGCCTTTACCTGTCAGCTCGCGGTACTGGCCTGCTTCGCCATCGCCGTAGGCCGCGCGCGTGGCGTGTTGAGCGAAGAGAAAGAGCAGGAACTTGTCAGAGCCCTTATAGAAGTGCCCCGGCATATGGCAGCGGCGCTGGCGCTGGAGCCGAACATCGAGGCGTTGGCGCGCGATCTGGCGAAATCTCGCCACGTCCTCTATCTCGGCCGCGGCACGAGCTACCCGCTGGCGCTTGAAGGTGCGCTGAAGCTGAAGGAGATTTCCTACATTCACGCCGAAGGCTATGCCGCAGGAGAGTTGAAGCATGGTCCGATCGCGTTGATCGACGAAACCATGCCGGTGGTCGTCATTGCGCCTTATGACAGTGTGTTCGAAAAAACCGTTTCGAACATGCAGGAAGTGGCCGCGCGCGGCGGCCGCATCATTCTGATGACTGATGCCAAGGGCGTCGCTAGCGCCCCGGTGGAATCGATGCTCACCTTGAAGCTGCCGGACGTGCCGGAAACCGTAACGCCGCTGGTCTATGCATTGCCGGTGCAGCTGATCGCTTACCACACGGCGGTCACGATCGGCACGGACGTTGACCAGCCGCGCAATCTCGCCAAATCGGTGACGGTGGAATGAGCTCCGAGCTGGAAAAGTCCCTGACTGAGACAGCCAAGGCGCTCTCCCTGGAGGTGCAGGCAACTGCAGAAGCCGCGGAAAGGCGGCCGATGGCGCGGCTACGCAACTATTTCCTCACCGGGCTAGTGGTCGCCGGCCCTGTTGCGATCACGCTCTATCTGACCTGGGCTTTCGTGACCTGGGTGGACGATCTGGTGCGGCCTTTCATTCCGGAGCCCTATCGGCCGGAAACTTATCTGAACATCTACATCCCCGGCTACGGGCTGATTATCGCCTTTGTGATGCTGACTTTTCTCGGCTTCCTGACCGCCAATTTGGTGGGACGCACGCTGTTGGAATTCGGTGAGAAGCTGCTGGACCGCATGCCGATCGTGCGGCCGATTTACCGTACGGTGAAACAGATCTTCGAGACGCTGTTCTCGAAAAGCGGATCGAGCTTTCGCACCGTGGGCCTGGTGGAATTCCCGGCGCCCAGGATGTGGTCGCTGGTATTTCTATCGCAGCCGCCGAGCGCGGACGTCTCCGCTCGGTTGCCGCAGAGCGAGCATGTTTCGGCTTTCTTGCCTTGCACACCAAACCCGACCACCGGTTTCTTCTTCTATGTTCCGCGCAAGGACGTGATCGAACTCGATATCACGGTGGAAAGCGCGATGACGCTGTTGATGTCTGCCGGTATGGTGCAGCCGAGCGACGACCAGCAGAAGAAACTGGCCGCCATGGCCGCGACGGCACAGGCCGCCCGCGCTTCGCCGGTTTAACTTTCCCGCCGCTCGCAAGAGCTCGCGGGGGGAGGGATCACCCCGCTTGAATAAGCCGGACCGCTTCTTCCTTTTCGAACAGATAAAGCAGATGCCGCAGCGCCGCTCCGCGCGCGCTCGCGAGCTTGGGATCGCGCGCAAGTATCAGTGCCGCGTCGTCACGCGCCGGACCCAGCAGATGGCTGTGGAATTCCATGCGGGCGACACGGAAGCCCGGCATGCCGCTCTGCCGCGTGCCAAGCACGTCACCTTCCCCACGCAGCTTCAAATCTTCCTCCGCGATGCGAAAGCCGTCGTCGGTCTCACGTAAAATTGCGAGACGCGCCTTTGCGGTTTCGCTCAGCGGCGCCTTGTAGAGCAAAAGACAGGTGGAATGTTCCGAGCCACGGCCGATGCGTCCACGCAACTGGTGCAGCTGCGCCAGACCAAAGCGCTCGGCATGTTCGATTACCATCACGGTGGCTTCCGGGACGTCCACGCCAACTTCGATCACCGTCGTTGCAACGAGCAGCCGTGCCTCACCGGAAGCGAAGCGCCGCATCGCGCGATCCTTCTCCGTGCCCTTCATGCGTCCATGCACGAGCTCGACGGTGTCGCCGAAACGCTGCTCCAGCATCGCGAAGCGTTCATCCGCGGCAGCGAGATCGACCTTCTCGGATTCATCCACTAACGGGCAGACCCAATAAACCCGCTGCCCGGCGGCCAGGGCCCGGCCGACTGCCTCCACGACATCCTCGAGGCGATCGAGCGCAACGGTTCGGGTATCGATCGGCTTTCGGCCTGCTGGCTTCTCGCGCAACTCCGAAAGGTCCATATCGCCGAAATAAGTGAGTACGAGCGTTCGCGGGATCGGCGTGGCGGTGAGCACCAGAACATCTACCGATGCGCCCTTGCGCGCCAGGGCGAGGCGTTGATGCACGCCGAAGCGATGCTGCTCGTCAACGATGGCCAGCGCCAGTTCCTTGAACGCGACGTCCTCCTGAAACAGCGCATGCGTGCCGAGCAACAGGTCGATTTCGCCACCGGCGAGACGCTCGAATGTGTCGGCGCGCTCGCGCCCGCGCTCCCGGCCAGTGAGAACGGCAATGCGGATGCCGGCGGCTTCCGCCAAAGGCGCGATGGTCTTGTGATGTTGGCGCACCAGGATTTCCGTCGGCGCCATCAGTGCCGCCTGGCGACCAGTCTCGATCACCGCAGCTGCGGCCAGCAGCGCGACAATAGTTTTGCCGGAGCCGACGTCGCCTTGCAGCAGCCGCAACATGCGCTGCGGCAGCGCAAGATCGGCGATGATTTCTTCGAACGCGCGCCGCTGCGACTGCGTGAGTGAATAAGGCAGCGCTGTGCCAATTTTTTCCCGCAACTTGCCGTCGCCGGCATGCGCGCGGCCGGCGGGGCGGCGAATATGGGCGCGCACGAGTCCGAGCGCGAGCTGTCCAGCCAGCAATTCGTCATACGCGAGGCGCGACCAGGCCGCGCTTTTCGGCTCGACATCGCGCGGCTCAGCTGGACGGTGCAGCGAGCGCAACGATTCGGCAAAGCCAGGAAGGCGCTCGCGCGAGACCCAGGCTGCGTCCTGCCATTCGGGAAGCTCCGGAAGTTTCCCCAGCGCGCCATCCACCGCCTTGCGCAGCAGGTTTGGCCCCAGCCCCTCCGTGAGGGGATAGACCGGCTCGACCAGCGGCAATGTGGCAAGCCCGGCTTCGTCCACGACGCGGTCGGGATGCACCATCTGCAGCATCCCGTCGTAAAGATCCGTGGTGCCGGAGACGTAGCGCAGGGCGCCTTCGGGGAAAAGCTTTTCCAGATAATCCCGCCGTGCGTTGAAATAAGTCAGGATCAGCGTGCCGCCGCTCTCGTCTGAAGCGTAGATGCGATAGGGCGCGCGCGGACGGTGCGGCGGTGAGGGTTTGTGCTGATCGACGGTCACCGCGACGGTGACGACGGTGCCGGGCTGCACGTCCCGCAGTTTCGGGCGCGACCGGCGATCGACCACGCCCGATGGCAGGTGGAATAGAAGATCGGCGATGCGCGGGGTCGCGCCTTCGCGGTCAAGCAAGCGGGCGTAAAGCTTCTCCTGCTTCGGCCCTACGCCAGGCAGGCTGGTCAGTGCGGCGAACAGTGGATTGAGCGAGGGCGGGCGCATGAGCAGATGATTGCAGAGTTTCCGCCGCCGTGCAGCGGTGACATCCGCGATTTCCGCCTCTATATAGTCCCCGCCCGGCCCCGTCCGGGTTTTTCGCGTTGGAGAAACCATGACCGGCATGACGCGTTCAAGTAAAGGGCTCGATCCGCGTCGGCGGAAGCTCCTCTTTATGTGCTGGCATCGCGGCATCCGCGAAATGGATCTGATCATGGGCCGCTTCGCCGACGAAAATATCGACCGCCTGAGCGACCAAGAGCTTGCTGATCTCGAACGCCTGTCCGAACAACCTGACCAGAATCTGTTGGGCTGGTTCACCGGCGAATTTTCAACGCCCGCCGAATACGACACACCCGTGTTCCGCAAGATGCGGGATTTTAGCGCCCGCGCGCGTGATGCGGAGTAAACGTAATGGCGAAATCGCCCGCTGAACTCCTCGCGCCGGGCAGGCCGCTGACGCTCGCCAGCGTCGCAGACGGTGCTGAAGGGCTGGTGGTCTCCGATCTGGCGCGGTCGGTAGCCGCGCGCCGTGACGTACCCGCGACCAGCGTCATAGTGGTCTGCCGCGATGGCCCGCGCATGGCGGCGCTGTCGCGTGCCTTGTCCTTTTTCGCTCCGGACATTGCGGTACAGGAGCTGCCGGCCTGGGACTGCCTGCCTTATGATCGCGTCTCGCCGCATGCCGGCGTCATGGCGCAGCGCATGGTCGCGCTGTCGCGGTTGGCGCGCAAGAAAGGGCACGAGAAGCCGTCGATCTTACTGACCACCGTCAATGCGGCGTTGCAGCGCGTGCCGCCGAGGGAGATGCTGGCGCAGCAATCGCTTTCGGCCGCCCCGGGCAACTTGCTCGACATGGACGGCGTGACGCGCTGGCTCGAGCTGAACGGTTTCATCCGCGCCTCTACCGTGCGCGAGCCGGGCGACTATGCGGTGCGCGGCGGCATCGTCGATCTGTTCGCGCCGGGCATGGACATGCCTGTGCGGCTCGACTTCTTCGGCGACACGCTGGAGTCAATTCGCACCTTCGATCCGGAGACGCAGCGCAGCGAAGATACGCTGCGCGCAATTGACCTCGTTCCGGTCGCGGAATTTCAGCTGACCACCGACACCATGAAGCGCTTTCGCCGCGGTTATGTGGAGGCTTTCGGCGCGGCGGCGCCGGACGACGCCCTCTATCAGGCGGTGAGCGAAGGCCGCCGCCATCCCGGCATGGAACACTGGCTGCCGCTGTTCCACGACCGTCTCGATACGCTGTTCGATTACGTGCCGGGCTCGCCGATGGTGTTGGAGCCGCTGGCGGAAGATGCAGCGCATGAGCGCTTCGCCCAGATCGCAGATTATCATGACGCCCGGCGCGAGGCTTTACGTGCGCGCGCCGACGGGCCGGTCTACAAACCGCTGCCCCCGGACCGGCTATATCTGAACGAAACAGAATGGAAGGAGCGCCTCGGCGAGGTCGCGCTGGCGCGGCTGACGCCTTTTGCGGTGCCGCAAGGCGCCGGCACTATCGTCGATATCGGCGCGCGCCAGGGCCGCGGCTTCGCGGCCGAGCGAGCCCAGGAAGGCGGCAATGTCTTCGACGCCCTGCGTGAGCATGTGCAGGCGCTGCAGGCGGCGGACAAGCGCGTCGCTATCGCGATGTGGAGCGACGGCTCGCGCGAGCGCATGAGCCATGTTCTCGCCGACCATAAGGTGATGAACCTCGCCACCGCCGACTCCTGGCCGAAGATGCTGGCGCTGCCCAGGCCTGCCATCGCGCTGATCACGCTCGGCCTCGAATCCGGTTTCGAGACCACTGATGTCGCCATCATCAGCGAGCAGGACATCCTGGGCGACCGGCTGGTGCGGCCGCGGCGGGCCGCGCGGCGAGCCGAGAATTTCATCGCCGAGGTGACGAGCCTCTCGGCCGGCGATCTCGTGGTGCATGTGGATCACGGCATTGGCCGGTTCGTCGGCCTGCGGCCGATTGAGGTTGGCGGCGCACCGCACGACTGCCTGGAATTGCACTACGCCGGCGGCGACAAGCTGTTCCTGCCGGTGGAAAATATCGAGCTGCTCTCGCGCTACGGCTCGGAAGAAACCCACGTCGATCTCGACAGGCTGGGTGGCGGTGCCTGGCAATCGCGCAAAGCGCGGATGAAGGCGCGTATCCGCGAGATCGCGGGCGAACTGATCAAGATTGCGGCGGAACGGCAGCTGCGCGAAGCCGCACGGCTGACTCCGGACCGCGGCAGCTATGATGAATTCTGCGCACGCTTTCCTTACGAGGAGACGGAAGACCAGCAGGCTGCCATCGACGCCGCGCTCGGTGATCTCGCCGGCGGCCGTCCGATGGACCGGCTGATCTGCGGTGATGTCGGCTTCGGCAAGACCGAGGTGGCGCTTCGTGCTGCCTTCGCAACCGCCATCAATGGCAAACAGGTGGCGGTGATCGCGCCAACGACTTTGCTGGCGCGGCAGCACGCCAAGACATTTTCCGAGCGGTTCAGGAGCTTTCCCGTCCATGTCGGTCATATATCAAGGCTGGTCGGCGCGGCGGAGCGAGCGAGCGTCCGCAAGGGTTTGGCCGAAGGCCAGATCGATATCGTCATCGGCACGCATGCCCTTCTCGGCAAGAACATCAAATTCAAGGATCTCGGCCTTGTGGTCGTCGACGAGGAACAGCATTTCGGTGTGGCGCATAAGGAGAAACTGAAGGCCTTGCGCGCCGAAGTGCATGTGCTCACGCTTACCGCCACACCAATTCCGCGAACGTTACAACTGGCGCTGACCGGCGTGCGCGACCTTTCCATCATTGCATCCCCGCCGGTGGACCGGCTGGCGGTGCGGACTTTCGTTTCTCCCTTCGATCCGCTGGTAGTGCGCGAGGCGCTGCTGCGCGAGCGTTATCGCGGCGGCCAGGCGTTCTACGTCGCGCCGCGGATCGAGGATCTGGTCGGCGCCAAGGACTTCCTCGACAAGAATGTGCCGGAGGCGCGTGTCGCCGTGGCCCATGGTCAGATGCCGTCGCAGGTGCTGGAAGACATCATGTCCGCCTTTTACGACGGCAAATATGACGTGCTCCTGTCCACCACCATCGTTGAGTCCGGCCTCGATATTCCGACCGCCAATACATTGATCGTGCATCGCGCCGACATGTTCGGCCTCTCGCAGCTGTACCAGTTGCGCGGCCGGGTAGGGCGCTCGAAGACCCGGGCCTATGCGCTGTTCACTCTGCCCGAGGCGCGCAAGATCACGCCGCAGGCGGAGCGGCGGCTGAAGGTGCTGCAATCGCTCGACACTTTGGGCGCTGGCTTTCAGCTTGCGTCGCATGACCTCGACATCCGCGGCGCGGGTAATCTGTTAGGCGAGGAGCAGTCCGGGCACATCAAAGAAGTCGGCTTTGAGCTTTACCAGCAGATGCTGGAGGAAGCGGTCGCGAGCCTGAAGGCGGGCATCACCGCCCCGGTCGCGGACCGCTGGTCGCCGCAGATCACCATCGGCACGCCGGTGCTCATTCCGGAAGATTATGTCGCCGACCTGCCGGTGCGGCTTGGACTTTACCGGCGGCTGGCGGACATCGAGGACGAGCGCGAGATCGATTCTATCGGGGCGGAAATGGCCGACCGGTTCGGCCCCTTGCCAGACGAGGTCAACCATCTGTTGCAGGTGGTCGCCATCAAGGTCCTTTGCCGCCACGCCAATGTGGAGAAGGTGGACGCCGGTCCGAAGGGCGCGGTGTTCTCTTTCCGCGATAATTCGTTCGCCAATCCGGAGGGGTTGGTCGCCTTCATCCACGAGCACGGCGTCGGCGCGAAAGTGCGTCCCGACATGAAGGTGGTGTTCTTCGATGACTGGGAAAGCCCGGTGGAACGCCTGAAGGGCACGGCCGAAATTTTGCGGCGGCTGGCATCTATCGCGGATCGCGCCAAGGCGGCATAAGCGCAGCACGGCGAAGTGGAAACCGGTTCGCCGCAGGATGGCGGAAACCTAGACTTTAAGTCGGGGCGACCGCTTTGCGGATCACCTGCGCGAGGATTTCCGGCGCCTGCGCTCCCGAAACGGCATAGCGGCCGTCGACGATGAAAGTCGGCACGCCGTTAATGCCGGCTTCCTTGGCGGCATCTGCGGCCTGCGTGGTTTCTCTCACGTCGTCTTCGGTTGCGAGCTTTGCCCGCATTGCATCTGCGTCCAGGCCGACGTCTGCGGCGGCACGAACCAAAACCTCGCGATCCGTGAGATCGGCGCCTTCGGTGAAATAGAGGTCCATCAGCCGCTGCTTCATCTCGGGACCTTTGCCCTGCAGACCGGCCCAATGGATCAGCCGGTGGCTGTCGAGCGTGTTGGGTTGGCGGGCGATCTTGTCGACCGCATAGGTAAGGCCTTCCTGCGCCGCGTTTTCCGCCACGCGCCCCGCCATGCCGCGATAGGCTTCGACCGAGCCGAATTTCTTGGTGAGATAATCCTCACGCGCCATTCCCTCGCGTGGAATCCAGTCGTTGAGGAAATAGGGGTGGTAGTAGACCTCGACCGGAACGTCCGGTGTCAGCGCGACGGCCTTTTCCAGCCGGCGCTTTCCGATAAAGCACCAGGGACAAACTACGTCCGAAACCACATCGATGCGCAGGGGCGTTGCGTTTTCCGTCACGCGCCGCATGTGGCGCTTACGCGTCGCAATATCAACCGGCAGCGAAGGCTTCGGCGCCGACGCGCGTGAGCAAGCTGTCGGCGGTGTCGGTCGGCTTCAGGGCGCCGAGCGTAATATGAGTCTCGAGCTTCGGTCGCCCGCCTTCCGAGGTCAGCATGGTATGCCTGAGCACGCTGGCAATGCGCCGCGAGATCACGTGGGCGGCTTGCAAATCGGTTCCGGTAAAGACACAAAGGATTGATCCGTCAGAGCCTTGGCAAGCGAAGTCAATGTTGCGGACGATGTGGCTGACCAGCCGCGCGGTGTCCATGCGGGCGCGGCGCTCCAGCACCGGACCGAAGGTAAAGCGCGCAACCGACAGACTGACGCCACGCTGGGCTGCCTGCTGCATGGCGCTGGAAAGGTCGCGCCAGAAGGATTCGCGGGTGAGCAGCCCGGTCTGTGGATCAACCATGCCTTTTGCGTCGAAGGCCCGCATTACACGCTTGAGCCGCGCGTCAAAGGCGTGCAGGCGCACGAGCGGCAGGATCCAGTCGATCCAGGCGCCCGGCTCGCCGTCGAGCGCTTCGAGATTGGCGAGCTTCGCTCCGAACTCATCCAGCAGGGCGGGCGTGCCGCCCGCTACCGCGATAGGCAGGTCGCGAAAGCGGGCGTCCTCGGCCATCGCGGTGAGGAGCGCTTCGATCACCCTCGGACTGAAACCGTCGCCGATCACCATGCCATCGACGCTGCGCGCGTTCAGGTATTTTGCCGCGGTCTCCACACTGAGCGCGCCGATCAGTCCCACGCGCTCGCCGACGGCGACGGCAAGTGCCGGATAAGAGCGTCCGCGCCCGGCAACCAGCACCGTCGCATCTTCGACGGGGTCGGTTCGCGGAAGGGTCGGCATCGTGCCGTCCCCGCTGGTGAAGGTTTCCATCCGCCGCAGAACCGCGGCATGCAGCGCGCGCACCCGGAGCGCCATGCGCAGTCGCGCCACCAGCCGCGTGGCTGATGCATCCGCGTCGATCGGCAGGCCTCCTGGGATGGCCAGGCCAATATTGCTGCGCGCACGGCCGATGAGCGGGATGAAAGGACCGTTTCGGGTCTGGATCTGCAGCCCGAGCGCGTCGGCGGCCTTGAGATCGGAGGCGGGACCGGCTTCGGCTAGCACGACGGCGGAGGGCTGTATTGAAATGAAAGCGGAGGGTGCGTCGGTCCAGCGGGTCTCGACAACGGGAAACGCGCCGGCTGCGCCTAATGCCTCAACGAGATCCGGGGCCGGATTGTCGGCAACGACGACCATCGGACCTTGCAGGGACATGGCAGCTCGAGGGTGGCGTCAAAGCACGCAACCCTAGCCAACCGGCCTTAATGGGCCGTCAACGGTAACTGGAGAAAGCCAGCTATGCGCCGAAAGCGTCCGCAACCAGCGGATTGACGCCCCGGCTGATCAGCGCTCTCCGCAATGCACCGCTGTCATCGGTGGCACCCGTTAGACGTTGGCCGGACAGAGAATCGGGGAGAGCGGCGATGCGGCCGCCGCTGTCGATGTCGGTAATGAGCCGCTGCAGCTCGCGCAATGCAAAGCGATAGCCGCCAACGTCGGCGATTCCGGCCGGCGGGCCGGTTACGGTGAGGGTGCGTGTCTCGGAATCAATGCGGCATGGATAGCCGGTATCGACGAGCCCGTCCGATGTCTTGAAGTACGGCAGTCTGCTGCTCTCGGCGCCGGGCGGATAAGCATTCCGGGGCACCATGGGGCCGCTGAGAGCCAAGGTGCGGTCGCGCGTGGGTTTCACCTCCGCCACCATAAGGGCCCCCGGCGCACCGCGCGGAGCAGTAATAATACCAAGCGGAAGCAGGGCAGGTTTGCCGCTTCCGCCACGCCGCATCGGGATCACGCAGGTTTCTCCGAAGCAGGCAACATCGACAAAATCCGTGAATTGCTGTCGCCATGCCGGGGCGGTGTTCATGCGCTCCGGCGAGCGCCACAGCCCCATTATGGTCCGCACATTCGACGCAAAAAATCCGGCATCCACCAGGCGCGGCACCACAGGTCCGGGCAGGATTGCCGCATCGCAGCCATCGCGCAATTGCTGCGCCAGCGTCTCCGGGTCGAACGGCTGGTGCAGCATCAGCGTTCCGCCACTGATGAGCCACGGCAGCACACTCACGGTCAGACCGGCGAAGGTTGAAGGCGGCACGGCGGAAAGGAAAATCGTTCCGATTTCAAGCCGTCCTTCCAGCAGCACCGCTAATCCACCGGCGATGATCTCGGCATGATTGCGTGCCACCGGCACGAGGGCGTCGGCGGTCGCCTCCCAGGTGATCAATGCGAGATGCGCCGCGCGGTCGTCGGCGTGCGCGCGGTCCAGCTGCGGCGGCTGCGGATTTTCCTCGGCATAAAGATCGTCGAGCCGCACCACGCCGTCCGGCAACCCGTTGCCGAAGGCGCAAACATAACGGACAGGAAAGATGTCAACCGCTGCATGCATCGCAAGCGTGGCATGATCTGTTGCGCCGACATGCCCGCAAGTGACCAAGACCCTGGCTCCGACACGGCCAAGCGCGGCCACGAGGTCGCCCTGCCGCCAGAGGAGCGGCAGGGGCGCCGCGATTAATCCCGCACGCAGCACGCCGAGCAGCGTGAGCACGCTCTCCACCGTCGTTGGCAGTTGGATGCCGACGATGGAGTCTTCAGGCAACGTCATCTCGTGCAGTCGCCCCGCGATGGCGGAGATCATGCGGTCCGCCTGAGCATAGGTCAGGCGCCGCGGTGCGCCTTCGGTGAAGCTCGACCGGTTGGGCGGATCGACGAGCGCGAGCATGTCCGGATTGCGCTGCGCGGCCCGGCGGAAAAGATCGTCCAGCGTCGCGCGGGTGCCAGGTGCGGTAGCGAGGATCGTCTGGCGGGGATCACCGAGGATCATGCTGACCTCATTGCGCGGCGCTCCGCCACCAGGTTTCTGGCAGATAGCCATAGAGCGACATCACGTCGGGATGCTCGACACGCGCCCAATGCGCCACCCATTGCGCCGGGATGCTGAACAACGGCACAGCATAAAATCCCGACGTGAGCACGCGATCCTCGGCGCGGACGGCCGCTACGAAGTCAGCGCGGTCATCCGCCTTCAGCATGGCGGCGATAGCAGCGTCGACGGCGGGGCTCTTTACCCCCATGTAGTTGCGGGTGCCTTCGGCCTCGGCCGCGGCCGAGCCGAAATAGAAGCTCTGCTCGTTGCCCGGCGACAGCGACTGATCCCAGCGAAAAAGAATCATATCGAAATCATAGCTCACGCGGCGGCGGTCGTATTGTACGGCGTCTACCGAGCGCACAGTGACAGTGATGCCCGCGCGCTTCACCGCCTGGGCGAAAAGGAGCGCAAGCCGCTCGTCGTCGCGGCTGGTGACCATGATTCCGAATGACATCGGCTTGCCGGTCGAGCGATTGACGAGGTCCGCGCCACGCAATTCGTAGCCGGCGGCAGCGAACAGATCGAGTGCGCGACGCAGCGTGGGCCGGTCGCGGCCGGAGCCATCGGTCACCGGGGGCGACCACTTTCCTTCGAGCACGTCTGCGCGCACCGCGTTGGGAAACGGCGCGAGCAGCGCCCGTTCGCGAGCATCGGCTGGACGGCCGTGGGACGAAAGCTCGGACCCTTCGAAATAACTCGCAAGCGGAGCGTATAAACCGGAGAAAAGATTTTTGTTGATCCAGGAAAAGTCATAGAGCAGCGAGATCGCCTCGCGCACGCGGATGTCCTCGAAGATTGGACGGCGGGTATTGAACACGAAGAAGAAACTCGGCTTCGGCAAGCCGGTGGTGAAGGTCTCGCGCATGACGCGGCCCTCGCGCAGCGCCGGGAAGTCGTAACCCGCCGCCCAACGCGTAGAGTTGGTTTCCACCCGCAAGTCATAGAGTCCCTTCTTGAAGGCCTCGAAATGGGCATTGCCATCGCGATAGTAATCGAACCGGACTTCGTCGAAATTCCACAGCCCGCGGTTAACCGGCAGGTCGCGGCCCCAATAGTCCGGATTGCGCTTAATGGTGACGCTTTGTCCGGGGCGGACGTCCACCACCACGTAAGGACCGCTGCCGATCATCGGCTCGAAGCTCGTCGCCTCAAAGGTGTCGGGATCGACCGCGTGCTTCGGCAGCACCGACATCAGTCCGAGGATCAGCGGCAATTCGCGGTCGTCGCTCCCGGTCAGATCGAACCGCACCGCGTTGTTTCCGACGGCTTCCGCCTTGCTCACTTTGCTGTAGTAGAGCCGGTGATTGGGACGGCCCTTGTCCCGCAGCAGCTGCCAGCTGAACAGGACATCTTCCGGCGTCACCGGCTTGCCGTCTGAAAAGCGGGCGGCAGGATTGAGGTTGAAGGTGACATAGGAGCGCGCGGCGTCGGTCTCGACCGAATGCGCGAGCAGCCCATAGAGCGTGAACGGCTCATCATAACCGCGCTGCATGAGCGACTCGACCACGTAGCTGCCGATCACCGAGCCGCGTGCGGCCTGCGCGGCGAGGCCTTTGATGATGTAGGGGTTGAGGCTATCGAAGGTGCCAAGGATTCCCTGCGAGAAACGTCCGCCTTTCGGCGCATCCGGATTGGCGTAACGAAAATGCGTGAAGCCTTCGGGCTGAGCCGGCTCGCCATGCATGGCGATGGCGTGACGCGGCCTCGGCTTGTCTTGCGCGCAGGCATCGCCGTAGAGAAGTGCGAGCGCCGCCGCGGATCCGATGACGATTGGTTGCAGCCTGCGAAGACGGAATATCGGCACGGTCACACGGCGGTTTGATTCGGCTCCCAGCCCGCCTGTTTTTATCACAGGCGGTCTCAGCGCGTTCCGCTGAAGGACTGGAATAAGCGCGTGGCTAGGGCGCTGTCGCGCCGCCCGTTTTCCGCGCTTTATTTAGCGGGCGATTCCAGCTATCACGACGCCAGAAGTCACGCTAATGCCTCATTTTACGCCGACAGAGCCGCCCAAACGGGGCGCCTTTCACATCCGGCTTGAGGCCGTCAGAACGGCAAGAAGAGGGATCCTATGCATCGTTTCACTTTGGCATCGGCCAAGCCGGTCGCGCGCGCAGTTGCCGCCATCGCGACGACGTCGATCGCCGCCTTGACGATTTCTTCCGCTTTCGCACAACAGCCTGCGGCGCCAAAGCCGGCGCCTGCGCGACCCGCGGCGAGCTCGCCCGCCAAACCGGCGGCACCCGCACAGACACAGCCGGCTCCGCAAGCGCAGCCTGCGCAGCCCTCACCAGGGCAGCCCGGACAGCCAGGAGCCGCCCCCGGCAATCAAGCAGCAATGCCGCAGCTGATTTATTCGCAGTGGATAAAATTCTGCGTCGGCCCGGATGGCCAACCAGCCGATCAGAAAGATCCCGCCATTAAGAGCAAGCAGGTTTGTCTTACGGGTCTGGACGGTCGGACGGAATCGGGCGTGCCGCTTGTCGCCGTGGCGACGATCGATCCGCCCGCCGACGGAAAGAAAATCCTGCGCGTCACTTTGCCTGTCGGCATGCACTTGCAGCACGGAACGCGTGTTATCGTTGACGACACGCAGCCGATGACGGCGCCTTATGTGGTTTGCTTTGCGAACGGCTGCATCTCCGACTACGAATTGAATCCCGATACGCTCGGCAAGGTCAAAAAAGGCAAGATCGCTTACGTGCAGGGTATCAATTACCAAGGCGGCGCCATGACCTTCCAGGTTCCGCTGACGGAATTCGCCAAGGCTTTTGACGGCACGCCAACCGATCCGAAGGTTTTGGAAGAGCGCCAGAAAAAGCTCGAGGACGAGCTGAAGAAAAAAGGCGAAGAGCTGCAGAAGAAGGCTAACGAAGCACGCCAGAAGCTCGAGCAGAGCGGCGGTGCAACCAAATCGCAGTAAGCCTTGTAAAAGTTAGCGCGCGATCGGACGCAAAGCTGACCGCGCGTTAGTTGAGCAGGGCGTTGCGCGGTCGGTAGCTGCCTTTGTCGTCGGACTCGAAAATCTCCCCTACCTGCGGATGCCGCAAGGGCTGGCCAGAGGTGTCGAGCAACAAATTTTGCTCCGACACATAGGCGATGTATTCCGTCTCTGCATTTTCCGCGAACAGATGATAGAAGGGCTGGTCCTTACGCGGCCGGACCTCTTCGGGAATCGACAGCCACCATTCTTCGGTGTTGTCGAACTCAGGGTCGATATCGAAGACGACACCGCGAAACGGGAAAAGGCGGTGTTTCACCACCTGGCCGATTGTGAATTTGGCCGTGCGCATCTTGGTCATGACTCAAATCATAACAAACGATTGTGGCGGCGGACGGCCCCAAGATTGAATGCCTGTTCATGTGTGACAATTTTACAGCGCCTCGCCTTTCATCAACCGGGGCTGCGACAGCGCGGGAGCCACGCCTTCCCGCATGACCGCACGCCGCAACGGGCCGATGCTCTGAAGCATAAGGAAGCTGAGCTGGCGCGCGCCCTGCAAAGGCAGGAAATCCGACAGCAAGGTTTGGTTGAGCATGTCCACGGCGAGCGCCCGGCTGGTGACGTCGGACCGGCGCAATCCGTCATACCGATCCAGCACGGAGGCCTCACCGATGTCACCGCCAGCGCGGCGGGCATCGACCGCGATTTCCGCAATGGTGGCGGCGTCGCGCAAACCCAGATTGAGGCCCTGGGCGCCGATCGGCGGTAGCACATGCGCCGCCTCGCCGATCAGGGCGATTCGGGAAGAGGCAAAGCGCCGCGCGGTTTCCATGGTGAGCGGGAAGACGCCGCGGCCCGGCTCGGGCGCAAGCTTACCCAGAATTGAATGCGAGCGCCGTTCGAGTTCCCGCGCCAGCGCGGCATCATCCAGCGCGGCGACCGTGCGGGCGCTTGCCGGGTCGGTGACAAAGACAAGGCTGGAGCGCTGGCCCGCCAACGGAACGAGGGTGAAGGGTCCTTGCGGCGTGTGGAATTCCGTCGAAATATCGGAATGCGGCCGCGCGTGAGAAAGGTTGAAGGTGAGCGCCGTTTGCGGATAAATGCGGACGTCGCTTTCGATACCGGCGGCGGCACGACATAATGAACCGCGTCCGTCAGCGCCGATGACGAGACGGGCCACAACTTCATTGCCATTGTCCAGTCCGATGGTCACGCCGGCGTCGCCGACCGTGACTGCGCGCGCTGCGCTGTCGATGCGGTTCAGCGATCCGCCAAGCAATCGGGCCGCGTTGTCGAGCGCCGCCAGCAGATCGCGGTTTTGCATGTTGTAGCCGAACGCCTCAATGCCGATTTCCGCAGCATCGAAGGTGACCTCCGGCGCCCGCAACAGCCGTCCTGTATCGTCCACGATTTGCATGCGGCGAAGCGGCGCCGCCTGCGAGACGCATGCCGACCAGACGCCGAGCGCTTCCAGCGCGGTCACCGAACCGAGCAGCAACGCCGTGGTGCGCTGGTCATCCTGCGCCGGACGCTTCGATATCAGCGCGGTTTCGACGCCGGCGAGTGCAAGCGCGATGGCTGCGGTCAAGCCTGCCGGACCGCCGCCTACCACAGCTACTTCCGTTTTCAATACATCCATGCCATCGCCTACCTATCCTGTTTGAACGCACCTGCGCTAGGGTTGCGCTATGCCGCGCGTTTTGGCCTTCTCCGTTCACATCCTCACCGCATCCGGCGCCCTGTGGGGGCTGCTGGCGCTCATGTCAGCGGCGGGTGGCAACTGGACTGCGATGTTCTGGTGGCTGGCGGTTGCGCTCATCGTCGATGGCTTCGACGGGCCGCTTGCCCGGCGGCTGAAGGTCGAGGCACTGCTGCCGCAATGGTCCGGTGACAACCTGGATTTTGTGGTGGATTTTGTTACCTACGTCTTCGTACCGGCTTATGCGATTGCCGTGAGCGGCCTGCTGCCTGACATCGTCGCCATCCCCCTTGGCGCGTTAATCGCCGTGACCGGTGCCCTGTATTTCGCCGACAATCGGATGAAGCTGTCCGACAATTGTTTCCGCGGATTTCCCGTGTTGTGGAACGCCGCAGCCTTTTACTTGTTTCTGCTAAAGCCGCCGCCCTGGGTCGGCGCGGCCGGAGTGACCTTACTGTTGGTGCTGACCTTCGTGCCTTTTCCCTTCATCCACCCGATCCGCGTCGCGCGCTGGCGCCGGTTTACCCTTGCCCTGGGAACACTCGGTGCCGTGCTCGCGATCGTCGCGCTGATGCGCGACCTAAATCCGCCCGCCTGGGTTGCCGTGGCACTTTCCGCAATCGGACTTTACTTTTTCGCTGCGGCGCTGATCCAGCGCTTCGTTGCCGGAGATGCGCCGCATGCTTGAGCTTCTGACAGATCCCCATGCCTGGGCTGCGCTTATTACGCTGACAACCCTGGAGATCGTGCTCGGCATCGACAATCTCGTTTTTATCTCCGTCCTGGTCGCGCGCTGCGATCCGAAGACGGCGGAGCGCGCACGCAAGATCGGGCTTTCGCTCGCGCTGGTCTTTCGTCTCGCGCTGCTGTTCACGCTGACGGCGCTGATGGCGCTGCGTGCGCCGCTGTTCACGACTTTCGGTATCGGCATCTCCTGGCGCGATATCATTTTGATCGGCGGCGGACTGTTCCTGATGGCCAAAGCCACCCACGAAATCCACGGCGAGATTGAGCCTCACGACAAGAAGGTCAGGGCGACCACGACGCAATCCTTCTTTTGGATTGTGGTGCAACTCATTGTCGTAGATCTGGTGTTTTCCATCGATTCTATCATTACGGCCATCGGCATGGCCGAGGACATCGAAGTGATGGTGGCAGCCGTGGTTATCGCGATGATCGTGATGTATATCGCGTCTCGGCCGGTAAGCGACTTTATTGCCAGGCATCCGACAACCAAGATGCTGGCGCTGGCCTTTCTTATGCTCATCGGCGTAGCACTTGTGGCCGACGGCTTCGACGTGCATGTCCCGAGGGGTTACATCTACTTCGCCATGGCTTTTGCCGGCGCGGTGGAACTCTTCAATGTGCTGGCGGGGCGGCAGCGGCGGCGGGCAGCGAAACGGAAACAGTAACAAGGAGCAGGGAAATGGTGGCAACAATTCGCGTGCATAAGGTCGGCGGTCCCGAAGTGCTCACCTATGACGACATCGAGGTGGGCGCGCCTGGCGCGGGGCAGATTAGAGTCAAGAACCGCGCCTCCGGAGTCAATTTCATCGACACCTATTTCCGCAGCGGCCTTTATCCTGCGCCGCAGATGCCTTTCATTCCAGGCAATGAAGCCGCCGGCGATGTGGTGGCGGTCGGGGAGGGCGTGAAGGATTTCAAGGTCGGTGACCGAGTCACCTATGTGCTAACGCACGGAGGCTATTCCGCCGAACGCGTGATGCCTGCGGAGCGGGCGGTCAAACTGCCGGAAGCTATTTCCTACGAGCAGGCGGCGGGCATGATGCTGAAAGGCATGACCGCGCGATATCTGCTGCGGAGCGTCTACAAGGTCGAGAAGGGGACGACGCTGCTCATGCATGCGGCAGCAGGCGGGGTCGGCACCATCATCTGCCAATGGGCAAATTCCTTAGGTGGGACCGTGATCGGCACGGCTGGTTCGAAGGAGAAAGCCGAACTCGCGAAGGCGAATGGCTGCCACCATGTCATCCTCTACCGCGATGAAGATTTCGTTGCGCGGGTAAAGGAAATTACCGGCGGCAAGCTGTGCGACGTGGTCTATGACGGCGTCGGCAAGGACACCTTCCCCGGGTCGCTCGATTGCCTGCGGCCGCGCGGAATGTTTGCCACCTTCGGCAATGCCTCCGGGCCGGTGCCGGCATTCAATCCATTGCTGTTGCAGCAGAAGGGTTCGCTGTTCATGACGCGGCCCACGCTGGTGAACTACACCGCCACGCGCGAGGATCTGCTGGCGGCCGCCAATGACCTGTTCTCGGTAGTGGAGAGCGGAGTGGTGAAGATCCCGGTGAACCAGAAATATGCGCTGAAGGACGCAGTGAAAGCTCACCAGGACCTGGAAGGCCGCAACACCACGGGGTCCTCAATCCTGATCCCCTAAATCAGCCTAGCCAATCGCTCGAAGGCTGGATGCGTCTCCGTGCCGGGCGCGAGCCGCGGCAGCGCAATCACCTCGATATCGACAAAGCGCGCGATGCTCGCGACCGTTTCGTCGAGCGGGGCGGGGCTGCCGGGCGTTTCGCTCACCACCACGGCGCAGGTGTTGAGCTTTCGCGCGTCGATCATATGCAACGCCGTCAGCGTATGGCTGATGGTGCCGAGATAGCTGCCGGCCACCACGATCACCGGCAGGCGCAGCGCGGTCATCCAGTCCAGCACGGTGTGGCGGTCGTCGAGCGGGGCCATCACGCCGCCGACGCCTTCGATGAAACGCATTGCGTTGACCGCCATGGCTCGGCGAGAGAAATCCACTACGGCGGAAAAATCGATGGCTTCACCTTCGCGCTTGGCGGCGAGGTCAGGCGACACGCCGGCGGTGAAGCGCCAGGGGGAGATACGGGCGATCTCCTCCGGCGTGACCGGCTTGCCGAGCGCCGCGAGCAGCAGGCCCGGGTCGCTGCCGGCTGCGTGCGTCGGGATCGAAGCCGCTGACGACCGGCTTGATCGCAGCCACCGCGCCGCCCCTATTCCGAAAAAGCCGGATCAAACCGGCAGTGACGAAGGTCTTGCCAATTTCCGTACCGGTCGATGTAACAAAGACAGCGGGCACAGTTCAGCGGCCCAGCACGCGGGTGCGGATGATATCTGCCAGGCGTTCGATCTCGTCCGCCGGATGCGCGGCGCTGAAAGTGAGCCGCAACCGCGACGTGCCGGCGGGTACGGTCGGCGGGCGGATGGCAATGACGGCGAAGCCTTCTTCCTCCAGCAGCCTGGATGCCGCCAGCGTCTGTTGCTCGTCGCCGATGACGATGGGCACGATGGTGCTGGTTGCGTCGGGCAAGCCCACAAGTCGGGTGAAGGCGATGGCATTCTGCATCGGCCTTGCAATGGTTTCCGGCTCGTTCTCGATCACATCGATGGCGGCAATGGCGGCTGCCGCGATGGCCGGCGGCAGGCCGGTCGAATAGACGAAGGTGCGCGCCCGGTTGCGGATGAGCTCGATCACCGGACGCGAGGCGCAAAGATAGCCACCATAGGCGCCGATCGCCTTCGACAAAGTGCCCATCTGCAATGGAATATCGGCCTTGGTACCGGTGGCGAAGCTTGAGCCGCGGCCGCCGCCTAGCACGCCCAGCCCATGCGCGTCGTCGGAAATGAGCCAGGCGTCGAAGTGCCGCGCCAGTTCGGCCAGTTCCGGCAGGGGGGCGAGATCCCCATCCATGGAAAAGACGCCGTCGGTAGCAATCAGCGCACGCGGATGATTGTCCCGATGCTCGGCGAGCAGCGCCTGCGCATGGGCGACGTCATTGTGGCGGAAGGTGATTACCGTCCCGCGGGTCAGACGTGCCCCCGCCCACAAACAGGCATGCGCCAGCTCATCGATCAGCACCATATCGGCACTGCCGATCAGGCTCGGAATGATGCCGGCGTTAGCCAGATAGCCCGAGCCGAAGATGCAGGCGGCTTCGGTGCCCTTCAGCCGCGCCAGACGCGCTTCCAAATCGGCGAAGAGCGGGTGATTGCCGGTGACCAGCCGCGAGGCGCCGGAGCCGGCGCCATAGCGTTGCAGCGCGGCGATCGCCGCTTTTTTGACCGCGGGATGATGGGTGAGATTGAGATAGTCGTTGCAAGAGAAGGACAGTAGCCGCCGCCCGTTGCGCGTAATCCACAGGCCGTCTTCGCGCTCGGTTTCCGCCAGCGTGCGGCGCAAATGCGCGCGCTCCAGTTCGCTCAGCTTCTCGCTGGCGAATTGATCGAGGGAGGACAGAAGCGGCGACCTGCCGCGTCGGGCGGAAGACAAATCGTTCATGAGCAGTTATCTCGGCCGCTATCGCTTTTTTCCTGCATCGGAAACAGAATGCATCAATGAGCAGCAGGGCGCCAGAAGACAAAACCCGCTCGCATGACTGGCTTACGCAGGGGCTGGCACATGTCTGGCTGCCTTATGCGCAGATGAAAACGGCCCCTGCGCCTTTGCCGGTATTGCGTACGGATGGCTGCCGCATCACGCTTACCGATGGGCGGCAGCTAATCGACGGCATCGCGTCCTGGTGGACCGCCTGCCATGGCTATAATCATCCGCATATCCGCCAAGCCGTGGAGCGACAGCTCGCGATCATGCCGCATGTGATGTTCGGCGGGCTGGCGCATGAGCCAGCGCTGTCCCTGGCGCGGCGATTGGCGGCGCTGCTACCGGGCGATCTCGACCGCGTGTTCTTTTCGGAATCGGGCTCGGTCTCGGTCGAAGTGGCGATGAAGATGGCGGTGCAGTTCTGGGTCAACCAGGGTGAGCCAAAGCGGCGCAAATTCATTGCCTTCCGGAACGGCTATCACGGCGACACCACCGGCGCGATGGCGGTGTGTGACCCGGAGGAGGGGATGCATGCGCTGTTTCGCGGCCTGCTCCCCGAGCATGTCATCGTCGACCTGCCGCGCGATGAGGAAAGCACTGCGGCTTTCCACCAGGTGCTGGAACATCATGCGGACGACCTCGCCGGCATCATCGTAGAGCCGCTGGTGCAGGGAGCGGGCGGAATGAAATTCCACGCGCCCGCCGTGCTGCAACGGCTGCGGCAAGCGGCGGACCGTTACGATCTCCTGCTCATTTTCGACGAGATCTTCACCGGCTTTGGACGCACCGGAACCATGTTCGCCTGCCAGGCAGCGGACGTCGTGCCGGACATCATCACGCTGTCCAAGGCGCTGAGCGGTGGGACGCTGCCGCTGGCAGCGACCGTGGCGCGGCGAAAGGTGTTCGACGCCTTCTGGTTGGACGATCCGAAAAAAGCGTTGATGCATGGCCCGACCTATATGGGCAACCCGCTCGCCTGCGCAGCAGCTAACGCCTCGCTTGATCTGTTCGAGCAGGAGCCGCGGCTGCAGCAGGTCGCCGCGATATCGGCAACATTGGCGCGCGAACTGGAACCCTGCCGCGGCATGCCGGGCGTAAAGGATATTCGTGTGCGGGGCGCAATCGGCGTCGTGGAGTTCGATCGAATTCCCGATCTGGACGCGATGCATGCGCGCCTGCTGGACGAAGGCGTTTTCATCCGGCCCTTCGGCAACATCATCTACCTCACGCCCGCCTTCACCATCGGGCAGGACGAACTCGCCAAATTGACCGCCGCGATCAGGAAGATTCTGGGTTAAGCTCGGCAAATTGCCGGAGGGACGGAATATGGCAGTTCCGGTAACGAGAGTTGTCCTGCGGGTTGTTGCGCGGCCGGAGACGGTTGAGCAACTCAGGCCTGTGCTGTTCGAACTTGCCGCTGAATCGCGCAAGGAGAATGGCTGCAACGCCTACAAGATCTTCCAGAGCCAGAGTGATCCGCTCGAATTCGTATGTTACGAGTCCTGGGCAAGCGATGCCGCGCTCGACGCGCATCTGACGGCACCGCATGTACAGCAGGCCTTTGAACGTGGGCTGCCGTTGCTGGCAGAGCCGCCGGACCGCCGCGTTTACACGACGATTTACTGAGGAGATTTTCTAGAAGCCGACAACGCTGCCGTGCAGGTCATAAGCGTCGGCACGCTCGATCTTGGCCGTGACAATCTCGCCGACTTTCAAGGGCCTGCGGCTCGACACATAGGCGCTGCCGTCGATCTCCGGCGCGTCCCCTTTGGTACGGCCCTTCGAGACAAACGCGCGGTTAGCAAAAGTGGGTACCGGTTTTGCGTCCAACCGCGGGTTCGATTCATATCTTTGCGCGCTTTCCGGGCGGCTGACCGGTGCCCACTCAGCCTGAAAGCGCGCTGGCCCCACTTCGTCGATAATGATCTGCTGACGGGTTCCGACCTTCTGCTTCAGCCGGCGCGCCGAAATGGCCTGCTGCTTCTGCATCAAGCGGTGATAGCGCTCTTCTTTCACTTCCTGCGGCACGGCAGCCGCGAGATCGTTGGCGACCGCACCCTTTACCGCCTCGTATTTGAAGCAGCCGACCCGATCGAGCGAAGCCTCGTCGAGCCAGTCGAGCAGCAGCTGGAAATCCTGCTCGGTCTCGCCCGGGAAGCCGACGATGAAGGTCGAGCGCAATGTGAGCGGCGGGCAGATCTCGCGCCACCGGGCGATCCGCTCCAGCGTCTTTTCCTGCGCCGCCGGCCGCTTCATGCGCCGAAGCACATCCGGGCTCGCATGCTGGAAGGGGATATCGAGATAGGGCAGCAGCTTGCCCTCGGCCATCAGCCCGATGACCTCGTCGACATGCGGATAGGGATAGACGTAATGCAGCCGCACCCAGACGCCGAACTCGCCGAGTTCGCGGGCGAGATCGAGGAATTTGGCGCGTACCTCGCGGTCTTTCCAGGTACTGCCGGCATATTTCAGATCGAGGCCATAAGCCGAAGTGTCCTGCGAGATGACCAGCAGCTCTTTGACGCCCGCCGTCACCAGCCGTTCGGCTTCGCGCAGCACGTCGGCAGCGGTTCGGGAGACAAGATCGCCGCGTAATTTCGGGATAATGCAAAATGTGCAGCGATTGTTGCAACCTTCTGAAATCTTTAGATAAGCATAATGCCGCGGCGTGAGTTTGATGCCTTCCGGCGGCACCAGATCCAGAAACGGATCGTGTTTTGGCGGCGCGGCGCGATGGACGGCAGCGAGCACGCTCTCGTATTGCTGCGGACCGGTGACCGCGAGCACGGAGGGATAACGCTGGGTGATGCTTTCGGGCTCAGCGCCCATGCAGCCGGTGACGATCACCTTGCCATTGGCCGCGAGCGCCTCGCCGATCGAGGAAAGCGACTCCTCCTTGGCGCTGTCGAGAAAGCCGCAGGTATTCACCACCACCAGGTCGGCGCCCTCGTGCTGGCGCGAGAGCTCATAACCCTCCGCGCGCAGGCGCGTGATGATGCGCTCCGAATCCACCAACGCCTTGGGGCAGCCGAGTGAGACGAAGCTGATCTTCGGCGCCGGCGCCGGATCGGCCGCAGGCGCAGGACTGATGACGGTTTTTGCTGACATGGCGAGGGGCTAGCCGGGATCGATGGCGATATCAAGGAATTGCCGCGAGATCGGGACCCGTGTGTGCTTTTTACGGCTTCCGGGACAAAAACATCAAATTCCCCCAGCGGCGCATGAGCGACTTCGCGAGAGGCCCGAGTTGGGCCAGAAGCTGCCATGGCAGGAAAGATCATGCACTGGGTTCATCGTAGACAGACCAGTGACGAACGTGGTCACCGGCGCATTTTTGTGCCAGCGTTCCCGACATGAGAAAGCGTGTCCTTGCTATCGCCCTTATCGCATCCGTTACGGCGCTCGCGCTCCGCACCGGCGTGGCCGAGGACGCGGGCCCGGCTGCGGCACGCCGCGACGGCCGGGTGAAGATCGTATACGACGGCGCCGGCATCAGGCTTGAGAACCGCGAGGCCGTGAAGCTGGTGCGGGACTCGGGCGCCTTCGAGCGCTTCGCCGACCGGGCGAACCAAGCGCTGGCGCTGCCCCACGACATCGAGGTCAGAGTCACCGACAACGTCCCTAAAGGCTTCGATGACCCGACAACGGATGCGGACGGCAGGACGATTTTCTGGCCGGCAGATTTCTTCACCTCGACTCGCGCCGCTCTGGCGGAGGCCACCACGGACATCAACCGCGACAAGGGTCGTCCGAAGGCAATTTCGAGTGAAAACTTCAACGCCGACGTCCTGACGGTGTGGGCGAACGAGTTCATCCTCGGCCACGAGATGGGCCATGCCCTTATCGGTCAACTCACCCTTCCCCTCACCGGCCTGGAGGAAGACTCGGCTGACGGCTTCGCGATCTTCTTCACCGTCAACGACAAGGAGCGAGGACCGAACGCGGCGCTCGGGGCCGCCATTCTCTTCGACCACATGGCGGGCAAGCAGGGTGCCCTGACGTTGGAGGATTTCTCGAGCGATCATGCCGTGGTCCAGCAGCGGGTCTACAACTTCCTGTGCGCCGTCCTGGGGAGCGACCCCCAGAGGCTGGAAAGCTTGCTGGTCGCAGACGGGTACGTGCCGCAGTTGCGCGCCCTGCTATGCCGCAAGGAATGGACCCAACTGAACTACGGCTGGTGGACAGTGCTCGAGCCGCACCTCAAGCCCAGCTACAAGAAAGAGGCGCAGGCCCTCCGCCAACAGGCCCGCCAGGACCTCGAAGACGAGACCATCGCGATGGCCGCCAAGCTCAGGAAGATCCGCGGCCAGGAGTGAGCACGCTGCCTGTGTTATGCTTCTTTCCGGCTACCCGGACACAACAAATGAGATTCCTGTCGTTCCTTGTGGGGCTGCTGCTTGTCGGCGCCGCCCTGTCCTCCGCCCAGGCCGCCGAGACCGGGATCTGGCGCAAGCCTGTTCCTCCGTCGACGGTCTACCGTGTCATTCCGCGCAGTCCGGCAGCCTCGCTGGTCTGGGCAGGAGATGCCTGCTGGCGCGGCTGCGCCATGGATTGTGGCCGGCATTTTCGGGCCTGCCTGTCGGCGGAGGCACCCGAAAACTGCATCGCCCTGAACGATGCCTGCGACCGCTTCTGCCAGCGCGAATGCCGCGCCTACGGTGGCCCGCTGCTGCCGCTCGATTAGCCTCCGAGGTTGATTTATCACCTGCGCGGCGACACACGTTTACGTCCCCGCGCGCGCGTTTTACTTGGTGTTCAGAGGCATTCCCGCCGGACACACACACACACACAGCTGCAGTGCAGGCGCGCATCATTTGGCGCCACAACACTACGCCTTGATAAGAAGCCCCTGACCGGTCGGGACGGTCAGAATTTCTTGTCCGACACGAGTTGCGAAATCGTCCATAGCCTCTTCTGCTCGCGCCTACCTCCGCATGCCCGTTTCCGCAGGGAGTGAGCTCGCCGCCTTGTCGCGCATGCGCAAAATTCTGGCAAGCCATAACAAGACGCTCCTGAGAAGAGCGCGTTATCTGCCATTCAAGCATGGCGGGTAGCGACTGCAAGTTCGTGCCCGGGATGGGCGGGTGCGCCCGTTCACCCGCAACGGAAATGACTGGACCGAGCGATATTGCCGCCGCGAGAGCGGAAAGCGCGCCAGCCGCCGGTGTTTTCCACGCTCCGTAAACATTGGCTTTCAATGTCGAGATTAGCGTTACCGAGAACTATACCCAGCTTTCCTCTGCGCATTCATGTTTCAAGAAATTTGCGCTGCTAGACTGTGCGCATTCAATTGGTGTCGGATGGGCGGCCTCCGGTCATGAATCCCGTCTTTTTTCTGCTGGCGGCGAGCGCACTTGCGGGTGTTCTGCTCGGACTCAATTACCTCCACATCGCTGCGGTACTGATTTCAACCCTGATCGTTTCTGTGCTTGCAGCGGCGGTCTTGCAGAATGAGGGGTTTGGCTTCTTTCCCGGAATCGCAATCGTCGTCGGCTGCCAGACCGTCCACCAACTGGGGTATGCGCTTGGATCGTTGCTGGTGAATCAGCCGTGGTTAGCCAGTGACCAACTTAACAATCACCCAGACAAGCGTCGCCAGAACAATATTGCCGGCGAGCACGAGCAGTAAGAAGCCGAGACCCCATTTAGGGTTATTCCAAGAACCGAACGACCCCAGCCGCTTTTTCCAGATACTCTTTCGCGAGGGACCATTGCCATACCGGCTCATTGCTGACGCCAGGAACACCGGCTCCTTTGTACCACTCTGGGACAGGATTGCTTTTAGTGTATCACTCTGACTCATGCCTTCCTCGCTGAACGCTGACTTTTCGATTGATCAGCAAGGGGGATGCCAGGCATGCGGGGAAAGTGCGCCGGGTAAACTTCAATCGGGCGCCAATCCGGGTGGAGCGGTGCGACTACTTCCGTATGCTCAAGTGCGCCGTCGATGTGCAGATCGCCGCCAAGCCCGCATCAGAAGGGCGCTGCCTCAGCAAGAGTGGTTTTAATTTGCCTGAACCTGGCAGGCCGGGAGTGCTGGCGAAAAGTAAAGGCCTTTCGGCTGGCGGGATTTTTCGCTTTCAACTCAATCGGCGATTACTTGCCATTATGGCGGAAGGGGTGAGATTCGAACTCACGAGGGGCTTGCACCCCTGGCGGTTTTCAAGACCGCTGCCTTAAACCACTCGGCCACCCTTCCAAGCCTTGTTCTTACAAACATATTGCGTGGCTCCGGCGAGAACATTCGGGATTCTGCCACCGGATTGCCACCGGCCTTATATCACCTGACCCGAACCCGCCAAGGCTGCGTTGATGGCCTGCGCTGCCTTGCCGTCATCCTTGGCGAAAAGGTGTGTCTGCGCCGGTACGCGATACCCGCCGCGTAAAAATTGGTGCAGTGCGAGGCCGGTTTACACCAAAACAAATGGTGCACTCCAAAAAAAAATGAGACCATAAGGGGAACTAAGGATTAGGCGGCCCCACCTCAATCGGGTTGGACTACTGCGATGCCAAATCACGCCCTGCAGCACCGTCTCGCGACGTGCGGGGACCTGGCGGCCCTCAGTGCAATAATAAACGCGGCCATTGACGAGCTTCAGAAGCCCTTCCTCGATGACGCGCAGATTGCTTCCAGCCGGACGATTATGGGTCTCGATACTCAGCCGATAGACGACAAGACTTATTTTGTCGTTGAGCAAGACAGCGTCATAGTCGGTTGTGGCGGCTGGAGTCGAAGGGCGACTTTCTATGGTGCTGATCTCGACGCGGCCCTGCTGGATCCTGCCAAAGACGCGGCTCGCGTTCGTGCGATGTATACGCATCCCGCCTTCACGCGTCGTGGTGTCGGCCGCCTGATACTTTCGCTGTGCGAGGAAGCGGCCCGGTCGGAGGGATTTACCCGCGCGGAGCTCTGGGCCACCATGGCTGGCGAGCCACTCTATCGAGCATGCGGCTATGAGGTGGTGGAGTCGGTCTTCGATAACCGGGGTGGTTCGCCCGTGCCCCTGACGCGGATGCGAAAAATGCTCACAAAATAAATACACGCAACACCTAAGGGGCGGGTGGGCAACTCGCGCGAAGGCAGGTCGAAGGCTGCGAACGTGCGGGTAATCTAAAATGAAAACGCTGGATGAACAGCCTGGCAAGGCATAAGGCGCCGCACATCGAATTGCGCGGAAGCGTTTCCGCAGATTAGACTGGGGCTTCGGTGCCCCCGCGCCGCAGGGGCCGCAATCCAGGGGGCTGCGATGCTGCATATCCGTTCGACCTTTGGCTCGCGCGGCACGGCGCTTTTGGCGAGTTTTGCCTTCACCGTCGGCGCTCTGTATGCAGCAGCACCGGCCTGGGCCAACTGCAACTCGGGCGACCTGGCAAGGGACCATTTGCTCAGTAGCGGGAATTGCCAAGCTACCGCGACCGGCGGTAACTCCACGGCGGTCGGGACTCTTGCGAACGCTACAGGCGCCGGCGGCACCGCGCTGGGGGGGCAGGCCAATGCCTCAGGCTTCACGGCAACGGCAGTCGGTACAGGGGCCAAAGCCTTGTCACAAGCCAGTATTGCCTTTGGAGTGTCAGCTCTCGCTCGAGGCCCGTTTGCAACGACTGTTGGCACATTGGCCGGCCCGGACGCTTCAATTGCAGGTGCAACGACCGTCGGCGCCAGTGCCGGTTTCGAGGGCGCGGGCGTTTACTCTACAGCGGTGGGTGCTGGAATACGTGCTGACATTGTTGGCGTGGATGACTCGTTGGCGGCCCTCGCGCTTGGCGCCTACAGCATTGCCATCGGCGGCAGCAATGATCCCAAGAACAGGGGTGCGAAAGCGAACGGCTACCGCTCAATTGCGATTGGCCAGAAGAGCGTCACCGCCGACTTCGGCACCTCGCTCGGCTTCAATACGAAGACGGCATTCGCCAGCACCGCCATCGGAACCGATGCGCAGGCCACGGGCGACAGCACCACGGCAGTCGGCCGCTTTGCCAAAGCCAGTGGCCTTGAGAGCGTCGCCCTTGGCGTCGGCGCGGAGGCCGGCAATGGCTCCCACAATGTTGCGCTTGGCTCTAATGCCGGACGTAACCAGACCGGTAGCTACAATATCGCGATCGGCCGCAGTGCGGGCCATGACACTTCTGCGAACGTCACCATTGCGATCGGTTTGGGTGCGCGGGCCACAGCGCACAACTCGGTTGCAATCGGATGGAACTCGCTTGCCAACGTGGCGGATACCGTTTCAGTCGGAACAAACAACGCGCGGCGGCGCATCGTCAATGTCGCGCCCGGCGCGAGCAACAGCGATGCCGCTACGCTCGGACAGGTAAAAAACATTGCGACTGCAGCGGCCATCGAAGTCATGTCAGATGCAACGGTCGCCAAAGCGGTCGGAGACAATGTTTCCAGCGATCTTCAGCGGGAACTGAGACAGATGCGCAGCATGATCGCAAGTCTGCAGCAGGAGCTTGCCGAACTGAAAGGTCAGAGGTCAGCCGCGCTTGCGGAGTGACGGGAATTTCAAAACGGTGTGCGGGCTGGTCTGGACGGGCCGCCGGGGAGCCTCGGTGGACCGCCCCCGGCAGCCCTAACCGTGGGATATACAGCCGGAGTACCCCAAGGCTGAATGCAGATTACAATTCAGCGGAATGCCGACAGGAAGACTTGGCGTCAACCTTAACTGTGGAATCAACCGATAGTCGGCTTGCGAAATTCGTCACATCCAACCCTCCACCAGCAACGCGCGGCAAAGCTGATCGGTTGCGTGTTCCAGATCCAGCTTCTTGCCGGTGCGCTGCGCCTTCAGCAGCAATTCGGCGGTATGTAGCCAGACATCCTTGCCCTGCCGGTGCGGTGGCAGCCGCTCGGTCATCAAGCGCGCCGCTTGCGCCATCGTGCTGATAACATCACCGTCCCGCAGCCTGATTGGATGGGCCAAGGCGCGATTCCAGTCGGCAGGCTTGGGGGTTTTTCTAGCCATCACTTTTCCGGCTTCACTGAACCGGCGCCTAACAGCTTTTCCCAGTTTGCTTTGAACGCCGCCCCTGCCGCAGCGAGATCATCGGCAAGACCCTGGACCACTACGCCTGCCGGGATCGGCCCGCGCAAGTTGATGCCGTAGATGCTCCAATACCAACGAGGGCCCACCGGCGTGCCATCCGCATAAGTCCGCCCGACATCGCGGCGGTTAAATCGGAAAACGAAATCGTCTTTCGGACTGCCGAGATCTGTCGGCCGGAGCGTGTATTTATCGGGCATCACGCGCTTCTGCCCCTTGGATGTCAGGTAAGCTTCTAGCTGAATTCACGCTTGCGCTCGCGGTCGCTTTAATCGCGGCCTTCCTTACATCTGCGGGCCACCTATCCACCGTTCCTTTTCTTGTGCTTAAGAGTAGCAAGATTAACAATCATATCGGTTAGCTGCTTCGCTGCGTCAGTGACCGCGTGACCCTCAGCCGTAAGGCGCTCAATCGTAACTCCCTGCTTCGCAATCGCGCCCTCCGTATACTTGATCAGGTGGTCGAGTGGAGGCTCTGGCCCGGTAGGATTTGATTGAGTGATCAACATAACATTCTCCCTGTGTTCAGGCGGGAGCGCAGTCGCGTCTCTCAGTCACCGACGCCCGTTGTTGTTAGTTCTTGGCCGGTGATGGCGAACTGTGCGCCTTTCATCCGCAGTTAGCGAGCTAAATCAAAACCGAAACGCAACCGCCAAGAGCCCGCCGCACACGCCGCGGGCTTTTTGTAGGAACGACTAGCTAGGCGGTTACCTGAGGGCCAACGGCCACTCCCCTCGTAAAAGGCCGTCGATACACAGGAAGGTGTCTGCAATGGTGCGCGTTGTAGATGAGCCAAAATCAGCTATCTCGAGGGTGGGGCTGCTGGCTGCGATTCCACCGAACAAAAACCCGAAACGACTGAACCAGTGGCGTCTCAAAAAACCCGCGCGGACCTTGTATGACCTAACATCCAGCCTGAAGGTTTCATGTTTCGGTATTTGATGCCACCCACTCCGTGGGCTTTCCTTGCCGATACTGCCGGCATTCCAAATAGCGATAACCTGCCATCGATCAATTGGTATACGCCCCCAGACGCTGCCGTCCGAACTCAAATCGTCAATCGGCTCACGAGTTCCGGTCCCGTACGCGCCTTCATAAGATTGCAGGGCGCGGCCCCAAGAACGGCAATCGTCCGAACTTACGCGCGCGACTTTCATGGTTGCCTCCCGGGGGCGCCGGGGCGCGCTCTTCTTTCGCCGCGTGTGAGCAACGCGAAAGACCGGCGATCACCGCGCCGTCTGTCGACGAACATTATCGCCCCGAAACCGACCGCGCCATAGCACAGGGCAAACAGAGTCCGCTGCGCACCTTTGCGGCGGGTTGTAGATCGCCCTCAATCAGCGGGGGTGATGACGGCCATGTCCCATCGGCCTTTTGGGTCCTTAGAGCCCGCACGACGCGCTTTTTGCTGCCTGTACCTATGCCGTCCTTGGCGCGGGCCGTCTCACCGCGGCGGGCTTTTTGCCACCGGGATTGCCACCGGACTAGATGAAACAAGCAGGGACGGGCAGGGACCATGCGGCGACGGGCTCACTGGAGACCCAAATAAAACTGCCTCAACGGTACAGAAAGGAACCAGAGGAGATGGCCAACTGTGGTTTTCAAGACCGCTGCCTTAAACCACTCGGCCACCCTTCCTTTTTTAAAGGTTTCAATACTTTACCTGATCTCATTGAAGCGAACATTAAGGCATTCTGCCCCCGGATTGCCCCCCGGAAAGGCCGAAGCGCCGCGTATAGCATCGTACCATCATCGGCCAAGTGTGCGTAATCAACAGGTTCAACTTTTGGCACCCTCGCGTTCGGCGAATGCTGCGCGCGGAAAGCCGCGCAGCCAATGAAATCGCCAAGCTGCGTCGCCAGGTCGAAATATTACGCACCCAGAAGGTCACAGACGTCAGGGCCGGCAGGGGCAGTGTCGCATGACCGTCCTTTCGCAAAAAACTATAGAGCACATCAATGCAGATGCGCGCGGCCGTGAGGGAGCATGCGGTGGCCGAGATGGTCGGCGTCCTTCGCGCCATGGCGAGGCGGCTGCCTGAAGGCGCTCATCAAAGCTTGCTAGCTTGGCAGCTGCTGAATTTCGCGCGCGAGCTCGATAGTGATGTCGCTGGCGTTCCGGTGGTGCAGTGAAAAAGAATCACATGAAGATGCCCGCTCTATCGGGCTAGGAGGCTTAAAAATGACAAATCTTCAGCAGGGAAACGAACGGGTACCGCCGGAGTTGCGGCTAGTGATTCAGAGAACCCGGGAAGCCCTTAGAACGATAAAGGCAACTCTCAAAACCGTTCCGGTCGCAAGCAATTCACTCGTCGGCTTTGAGCTGATGGTTCAAGGCTATGCGATGCTAACGGAGCACACGGAGGAACATTCGCGCGACGTTGTTGCCCGCATCTTCGTCCCAGGCCCGACGCGACCATTCGGCGGGTAAACAGGGCCCCCAGCTCGGCTAGATCTCGCTTGAAGCAGGCGAAACGGTGATACTCGCTGGTTCAGTGCCACTTTCCCGCGCCACCGCCGTTTGATGAATGATTGAATTGAAAACTATGTAGCTTTTTCAAATATCGATTAAAGCGCTTCTCACGTTTGCCGACTTTAATGTCGTGAACTTCCACCTTATTCGAGACCGCGAACATGCGCGAACGCCGAAAGAACTTTCGTGTCGAATGGAACTCGCCAGCCCAAATCTATGATAGCCACGGCCGTTTCACCGGGCGATGTATCGTGAGTAACTTTTCAAATGATGGTGCCAAGATTATTGGCCTGGAACCTAGCACAGCTCCGGACGAGTTCATTCTCCGCATGTCACCTCACGGCCGCGCTAAGAGATGCCGCGTCGTTCGGCGTTCAAAGGACGGTTTGGGGGTGGAATTTACTGCCGACGCTACCAGCGAGCTAGCTCTAGGTTGGCGGCGATCGTTCCGCAAACGAGGCGAAAGACTTCTGCAGCCAGTTTGAGCGCCTACAAGGGCCGCGAAAACAAGGCTGCACATTTGAAACGGAACAGGGCCGCGCCATGCCCGAGTCAAATGACAAGCCAAATCTACCGCCGGAACAGGTGCGTCAGCTTTCCAACCACACACGAGTGACCTCTTGGGCGATAGGACGCATTAAAGGCACTGAGCTCACGGCGCTGCGGTTCAACGACGGTGTGCCCCTTGCATTAAGTTGGGATGACGCCCTGAATGTAGGCCGTGCTCTCCAAGCTGAAGCCGAACTAATCGCAAATTCAAAGCCGAAGTAGCCTCAGCTGAAGAAATCGCCAAGCTGAGTGTGCAGACACACTGGATTGAGGAGCGGCGGGCCACTCACCGTCCCTTAGCCGATGTCTAAGCACCTGTGTGTGTGGCAGAAAAATGCGTCCACATGATTTTAAGACCCCGCTTGGGGGTATTGCGCGTGGTCTTGCGCTTCTTCTTACGCGCTCGCTGGTCGCCCCGGTCGTCCTCGCCCTTCTTCGCGGTTTTCTTCGCCTTCTTCCGGCGATCTGCTGCCAGTGACCTGCCTACATCGTCTTGAGATTTGGTGAACTTGCCCTTCTTGCGTCGGACACAACGCTTGTCGCCTTTGTTCGGCTCGATGAGTTCTCGCGGCATGGGCCCCCTCCGGGCATCCATACTCACTTAGATGAATGTTTGTTAATCCACAATAGGGCGAGCGAATGGCACGTTTACGCGGCGCTGTTCGAACCCCCGCTATTTCCGATTTTGGGGCGGCCTCGCGGCATTCGTCTAAGCGAACATATCCAGGCGGAGGGGCGTACCGCATTGGTCCGCTAGAACGTCCCGTCCTCTACGCGCATATAGGCCGCTGCGTTCTTGTTCTTCGTCTTTATCCAGCACTTCGCCCGGCCGCCCGGCCTGAGCGATAGGGCGCATCTATTCGCTTTGACACGATGCCTTCCAAACCCAGCCGGCAAGCATGGGCGAAGACGAGCGCGCCCCCTATGACCCCGAGCCTTAGAAATCAACCGTGCATCGCTGAAGTGTTGTTCCCGGCGAAGGCTATCTGGTTGTCAAAGTAGTAGGCCTTTGGGAGTGCCTTACTCACTGTACTGGGCTCCGGGTAGAGCTCACTCCTAAATTGGAGAGCGCTTGCCATCCGACGGCGCCAAACGCGCTCAAGCGTCTGATGGAATGTAAGCGGATAGGTAGGCATTCGACTCATATTGGGTGCTCGTCACCAATTAGCTCGGAATTGACAGCCCGCACACCTAAGAGTGATCGAGAAAGAAGGACATGGAAGTTATGGGGACGCTGAAAGCCGGTGGCCTAGTTTGATTTTGGTCGCTATTGGCGACCAAAAGGCGCACACTTCGTTCATCATCGGCAGCGGCAACTTGCCAGGCGTCGGTTGACTGAGAGACGCGACCGCGCTCCCGCCTTTAGCGGGGAGCCGTATGCGAAAGATCGAAGAATACAAGCAGCACGCGAATGAATGTCGCCAGTTAGCGACAGCCTCTTCCAATGAAGAAAGTCGTCGCCAACTGCTCGGAATGGCCGAAACCTGGGAGAACCTGGCGCGCGATCGAGATGCTCAAATAGCGCGCCAGAAACGGATAGCCGACATGGAAAACGGCAACGGAAGTTAGGCCACCTCAGTTGGCGGCCTCATGGCCGATGATTGGATGCAGACTGTCGGCGTCCTCGCCGAGGATGTTCTCACGTTCATCGCCGCCCATAAGCCAATCGCTAGAGGCTGCTAAACTAAGTGCTAGGCTCCCGCTAACAGCAGGAAGGGAATTCGTTATGGCCGATGATGTCAAGAAAAGCGGGCCAGCTGACGCCACGCGCGTAAACGTCAATGAGACTTGGGAAGTCGATTATTGGTGCAAGGAGTTTAGATGCACCGAAGCTGAGCTGAAAGAAGCGGTGGATACTGTCGGCGTCCTCGCCAAGGATGTTCGGATCTTCATCGCCTCCAATAAGCCAACCGCTACAGAGTAATTTTCGCGCGCCAAAAATGCCAATCAGACGAGGCTCAGCGAAACCGGCATAAGGGTAACCCGCAAGGGTGGCTGTAAGGCCAGTGCGCGTCGGAGCCATGGGGCTCCTTTTCTTTTGAATGATCTTCAGCCCGGCGCCTAACAGCTTTTCCCAATTTTCTTTGAACGCCGCCCCTGCCGCAGCGAGATCGTCGGCAGCGGGCCGCGCAAATTGATGCCTCCCTCTTAGCTTTGCGCTCAGCGTGCCAAGTCAGCCACCCTTCGGCAAAACCTTTGGTCATATCCTGCCCCCCGATTGAGATGGAGGACGCGGAGCCGCCGGCATGTTGCGCAAGGCGCGCCTTCACATTTTCCGGCCCGGTCTGCTCAAGTGCCGTGAGCCATGCCTCGTTTTTCGCAGGGTCGCTCCACGAGGATTCTTTCATAGGGGAATCGGCTTTTCACGGCTTGCTTCCGCCTCCCGAATGGATGAAACCGCCACGCAGGGCGACCGATGACCGAATCCAGAATACCAAGAAACCATCCGGCATGCCGCCAGGCCGTGGCTCTCTTCAACAAGGGAGGCCACCATCATTGGCCACCACCGCAACCTGCCTCGCCGTGCTGCATCCCGCGGCGCAAGAAATCCCCATAACTCAATAGGTTGCGTTTTTCTCGCATGGCGTTGACAAATGCCAACGCCTCCCCCCGGTGGATACGGCACGCTCTCCATTGCGACACGGGCTTCTATTGTTCATGGCAAAAGAGGAGGTCACGATGCGTCGTCTCATCCAGGCGACCGCCTGCGCAATCGGCATCAGCATTCTCGGCGTGAGCGCGAGTTCCGCGCAGCCGGCTTCGTCCCCAAACCCACCACTGCTGGCGCAGAGCGATGACGAATGGGAACTGGATGTGACCGTGCTCGTAATTGCACCAGATGGTGCTTGGGGGACGGCGACCGAGCCGACACCTGGGCAGGCCTTGGCCAAGGCAATCGCCAACTGCAAAAGCAAACATCGTCATGAACTCGGCTGCGGCTACCGATCCACGCTCATTCGTGAAGGCTGGAGTCTCGTCCTGCGGTGCGGTGACGAAAACATCATCGTCGCCGCGAAGACGTTGCATGCCGCGGAGCAGGCCGCCGCCACTTCCGAACTCACCCTGAGGCGGGACTATAAACGGGAAATGCCGCCCTGCACCCGTGTCGTGTCCGTAAAACCGGATGGCAGAGTCATTGCCCCCGATGTTGCGGGCCTGCCCCGCTTCGTGAGGGATCGAACACCGTAGAAATAGACCAGCACGAACCCGAAGGCGTAGCCGTTCACGGCTAGAGCCAGCGCGCGGTTTTGCCCCGGATTGCCCCCAGACTAAATGAAACCAGCCGGGACCGGGAGGGACGAGGCGGTGTGCAGCCCAGTGAAAAGCCCAACAACACGGGCTGCAACGGTACAGCCTAAGAGGAGAGGGGACGGCGCTTTGTGGTTTTCAAGACCGCTGCCTTAAACCACTCGGCCACCCTTCCAAGCCTTGATGATGCCTTCCCGCGTTCCATGAAGAGAACAGTCCGGCATTTTGCCACCGGACGCCCCGAAAGCTTATAACATCTGACAGCGCAATTTCTAAATCGGCCCTGAGTAGCATTCGGCGTTCCCTCCGGAACTTCCTCTTCAGATCGGGAGCGATCTTTGCTCGATATTCCAATCGATTTCATTCTCTTTGCTTTGACCCTGGTCGGCATTGCGGTCTTTCATCGCTACACGCTTCCTGTTGCGCTCACCGGTCTGGCGGCAATTACAATCTACAAGCTCGTCTTCACGGGCTTTAAAGATGGCCCCGGCCTGGGCGGGCTTGGCCTGCAGTTGCACCATGAATGGGTGGTGCTGGCAAACCTGTTCTTATTGCTCACCGGTTTCGCGTTGCTTTCCCGCCATTTTGAAGAAAGTCGCGTACCAGACGAGCTGCCGGCTATCTTGCCTGACAACTGGACGGGAGCCTTTGCCCTGCTCGGGATTGTCTTCGTGCTTTCGGGATTTCTCGACAATATCGCCGCTGCGCTTATCGGCGGAACGATGGCGCGGCACGTCTTCAAGGGAAAAGTTCATATCGGTTATTTGGCAGCGCTGGTCGGGGCGTCAAACGGCGGCGGCGCTGGCAGCGTGCTCGGCGACACCACCACCACCATGATGTGGATTGCCGGTATATCCCCTCTTAAGGTGCTGGATGCCTACATACCGGCGGCTGTTGCGCTGATTGTTTTTGGCATCCCGGCATCGCGCCTCCAGCAACGCTATTCCGCAATCGACAAACAACCTCCGCGTCGTTTGCGAATTGAATGGATACGGCTGTTTATTGTGGGCGCCATCCTCATTGCGGCTGTGCTGGCGAATGTGGTCACCAACATCAAATTTCCCGCAGTACTGGACAAGGCGCCGGTGCTTGGACTTGCGGTTTGGGCTGTCATTCTCGCTACCAGTCCACTGCGGCGTCCCGATTGGCGCGTCATGCCGGAGACGGCGAAGGGCACGCTATTCCTGCTCGCTTTGGTGCTCTGCGCCTCGATGATGCCAGTGGACAAGCTACCCACGCCCTCATGGCAAACGTCTCTCGGTCTCGGTTTTGTCTCCGCGGTTTTTGACAATATTCCACTGACGGCGCTTGCGCTGAAGCAGGGCGGCTATGATTGGGGAATGCTCGCTTATGCCGTTGGGTTTGGCGGCACCATGACCTGGTTCGGGTCATCGGCCGGGGTTGCGCTCGCGAACATGTATCCGGAGGCGAAATCGGTTGGCCTATGGCTACGCCACGGCTGGTTTGTTGTGCTGGCTTATGTGCTCGGCTTTTTTGTCATGCTTGTGATCCTCGGCTGGAAACCGGACGCGCCTTATTGATCGTTCGCGCGAACTCACTGCCCGCTATCCGGATTGGCGGTCTGAGCCGGTCATACTCATTAGCTATGGAAATCCCTCGCCCTCCAGCGTAGCCTTTAAGGGGTTGGGTATCCTTTGATGATCACTCACAAGCTGAGGGCGGATATATGATCTGGATATGGATCGGCATTATAACCTTCGCCGCGACCGCGGGCGGCTTTTGGTTTAGCCTTCCTGTCAATGGAAAAGTTAGGCCGTTTGTAAACACGATAGTGGAGCCGTATGTCTCCATCCTGTGGGCGGGCGGTCTCGTAATAAGCATTGGGTCGGTGGTTAGAGGCATTGCTGAGGTCTGGTTGTAGCAATGGATTCCTTCATACTCGCGACAACCGCCGCAGCCCTCATCCTTATGGGTTCAGGCAGGCCGTCGCTTTTTTAGAAACGAATATACTCAGCAAATTTGTTGGATGACGTATCTCCGTCGCTGGCGTTAGGAGCCACGATGCTGGTCAAAGCGGTTACGACGGCAGTGTAGTTAGGCCAACGAGCTGAGCGTCACTGGCTATAAAATCGGCGGCTGCCAAATTCGCCCTGGTGCAAAAATGGCCGTGTCGCAGGCCATCTCAATCATTCGACCCAACCCCGTTGGAAGCATTGGTCTTTTGGCGCTGCGTTAATGCGAAGGACTTGCGAAAGGCCACAGCCGAAAAGCCTGGGCTCGAGCGAGCGCGACCATACCAAGACGCCAGCGATTTCATGAGCCATGCCCGCGCAAAGCGCGGCGGGGACCGTTGCTTTTTTCTCGCCAGCCGATAAACATGGGTGGGAAAGCGATGGGAACCTTGGGAGGGGTTTGCCGCCGCTTTTTTGTGCTGCCCGGGCGGCGATCGATGGATAACAAAGCGAAATCCAAAAAAATCCCGATAGTCGGCGGCACGATAATCAAGCTCAGGAATAACGTGAGTCCGGCACTCGCCGGCGCTCACATCGCGGCTTGTTGAAATTTTTGAGTGATGGGATTTTAGGGTCATGGAAAGTTTTGCGGCGGAAGCGGCCTTTATGGCGAATTCGGCGGGGCAGGCCTTTGTCCTGTTGATGGAGCCGCACCGGCTGGGATTCCTGGCGCTCGGATGCGTCATGGGTCTGGTGCTCGGCATCGTGCCGGGCATCGGCGGCCTCGCCGGAACGGCGATGCTGTTGCCCTTCACCTATGCCATGGATCCTTACGCCGCCTTTGCGCTGCTGCTTGGCCTCGGCGCGACCACCGCGACCGGCGATCCCATTCCTGCCGTGCTGTTCGGCGTGCCAGGGGGCGCCGCTTCGGCGGCGACCGTGCTCGACGGCCACCCGATGGCAAAGCGCGGCGAAGCCGGACGGGCGCTGAGCGCGGCTTACATGTCCTCGCTGCTCGGCGGCATTTTTGGCGCCATTCTGTTGGGCATCACGATTCCCGATCCTGCGGCCGATCATGCTCTATCTCGGCTCGCCCGAGCTTCTCGCTTTCGCCGTCCTTGGCATATCCATGGTCGCCATCCTGTCAGGCAACGCGCCGCTGCGCGGACTGACCGCGGGCTGCGCCGGCATCATGCTGGCGATGATCGGCTCGGACCCGCAGACCGGGACGCTGCGCTGGACCTTCAACAGCCTCTATCTCTGGGACGGCATGCCGCTGACGCCGATGCTGCTCGGCATCTTTGCGCTGCCCGAGCTGTGCGACCTGCTGATCACACGCCTTGCCATTGCAACAGGCGGTGTGAAGCAGAGCGTGTACAAAGGCCAATGGCAGGGCGTGAAGGATTGCTATGACAATATCTGGCTGATCCTACGCTGCTCGTGGATCGGCGGCGGCATCGGCGCCATTCCCGGCATTGGCGGCTCGGTCATTGACTGGCTCGCCTATGGTCACGCGCTGAAGACGGAAAAAGGCGCTTCGGAAACTTTCGGCAAGGGCGACGTGCGCGGCGTCATCGCGTCGGAAAGCTCCAACAACGCCAAGGAAGGCGGCTCGCTGGTTCCGACCATCGCCTTCGGCGTGCCGGGAAGCGCCGGCATGGCGATCCTGCTCGGCGCCTTCCTGATGCACGGCCTCGTGCCCGGACCCGACATGCTGAGCAAGAACCTTCCCATCACCTATTCGATGGTGTGGTCGGTGGGCTTGGCCAACATTCTCGGCGCCGGCATGTGCTACGCCTTCAGCCCGCAATTCGCCAAGCTGGCGACGCTGCGCTACACGCTGATCCTGCCCGCGGTTCTCAGCATCGTCTATATCGGCGCCTTCGAAGCTTCGCGCGACTGGGGCGACCTTTACAGCCTCTTGTTCTTCGGCCTCGTCGGCTGGCTGATGAAGCAGTTCAAATGGCCGCGCCCGCCGCTCATTCTCGGCGTGGTGCTGGGCGACACTATCGAACGTTATCTGTTCATTTCGATTGAGCGCTATGGCGTGAGCTGGTTCGCGCGGCCGGTGGTGGCAATTCTGTTCCTGATGGCTTTCTTTGGGCTGGTGCGGCCGCTGCTGCAGGACGTGCGCATCCATGGTGGGCTGCGCAAAATGCTCGGCGGCTTCGGTGCGCCGCGCTTCCATCCCTCGCAGTTGTTCACGATATTCGTGATCTGCGTAATCATCAGCGGGTTGATCGCAGCTTCGGGTTGGGGCTTCAAGGCGCAGATCGTGCCGGTGATCGTCGGTTTCGTCGGCCTCTTCTGCCGCGTCGCTGAGCCTCTTCAACGACATGTGCCGCAAGCCGGACGATGTGAGCGCCGAAAGCCTCGCGGATGAGACGCAGCAGCAAGTGGAAAAGAAGATCCACATGGATATGACCTCCGACACCGCGCATCTTTCCGTCGGCACGATCGCCAAGCGCGGCGCGATCTTCTTCACCTACCTGGTCGCCTTCATGGCTTCGATGGCGACCATCGGGCTGATCCCGACCGCTTTCTTCTTCGTCATCATCTTCATGCGGATAGAAGGCCCGGAGCCGTGGCCGCTGGTGCTCACTTATGCAGTGGCGGTGGTGACATTCATCGTCATCGCCTTCGACAAGTTCATGGCGGTGCCGTGGCCGCAGACCTTCCTTGGAACCTGGTTCCCCTTCTTCAAGATCATTCCTTCAGTCTGATCGTCGACGAGAAGCTTCGAAATGTCTTTCGGCTGCCGCACCGCGCGGCAGCCGAAAGTTTTAGTAACGAAGCGTTTACCGGGCTGAAATGCGCCGCATTTCCGCCCCGTTAAGGTGGCGGTATTGTGTTTGGTTAATGCTGCCGGTCGCTAGTGATTCAGCGGTCGAAGTCTTTCGGCGGCCAATATGACCGCCAGCCGCGCCTGCGGTACTTGAGTGCGGCATACGGGGGTGGAATGGGGCGAGGGGGGCACGAGGGGGCTGTCGCTCAGATTGCGCGCGCTGGTATGGCGATCATTGCCTGCCTGGCGCTGGCGAATTGCGCGAGCCAGGTCGATCCTAAATACGGCGTCTCCTCCAGCCCGCGCGTCGTCAATGCCGGTGATCCAGTACCAAAGGGCGGCGGTACCTATCGCGTCGGCAAGCCTTATGTCGTCGCCGGCCGCACTTATGTGCCGGAAGAGAACATCAATTACCGCGCTGAAGGCATCGCGTCCTGGTATGGCGACGATTTCCACGGCCGCCTGACGGCGAATGGCGAAGTCTTCGACATGCATTCAGTCTCCGCCGCGCACCCGACGCTGCCGATGCCGAGCTATGTGCGCGTGACCAATCTCGCCAACCAGAAATCAATCGTGGTGCGCGTGAACGATCGCGGGCCCTACGCGGCCAACCGCGTCATTGATCTTTCGGTAAAAGCGGCGAAGCTGCTTGGTTTCCATGACAAAGGCCTTGGCAGGGTTCGCGTCGAATATGTCGGCCGCGCGCCGCTGGAAGGCTCGGACGACCGGCAGCTTGTCGCGACGCTGCGCGAAGGCGAGGCCGCGCCGGCACCGTCGGCCGTCAGGGTCGCGGCGGCGAAACCCTTCCTGCCGGAACAGAAACCTGCGGTCGCGGAGGCCTATGAGCGTTCGGCCAATCTGCCTGAAATTTCCGCCCAGGCTTCGCTCAGAGCCAATGAGCGCATGCCGTCGCTGCTCGGCCGGCCTGCGACGGATCGCGCCGTCAGGGTCGAGGCCATGGCCTTGCCTCCGGCCAACGCCGGATACGATTCACCTTCCGGAGCGGACAGCGACAAGCCCATGGTCTCGCCTGTTTCCGCCTTTGCCCCGACCCGCTATGATGCCCCCGCTGCATTCTTGAGCGGTCGCGGCCTTTATTGATACCGACGCATTCACATCGCTAGGAATCGGCTTGGACGAGCGGCCTCGAAGGAGGGGCGATGCTAAAGCATTTTCTTTGGACAGCTGCTGCCCTAAGCCTTCTCGTCGCCGGCCCCGCCGCCGCGCAGAAGAAGGATGACAATCTCCAGACCAGCGTGCCGCACGCCATCCTGATCGAGGCAGAAAGCGGCAGCGTCTTATACGAACGTGCCGCGGACGAACTGGTTTATCCCGCTTCCCTGGCCAAGTTGATGACCGCGGAGGTCGTGTTCAACGAACTGCAGCAAGGCAAGATCACCCTCGAGGATGAAGTCATCATCAGCGAGAACGCCTGGCGGACGGGTGGGGCGCCTTCCCGTACGTCGAGCATGTTCGCCCCGCTTAACAGCCGGGTGAAGGTCAACGACCTTTTGCGGGGCATCATCATTCAGTCGGGCAACGATGCCTGCATCGCGATTGCGGAGGCTCTGGCGGGCAACGAGATGGCCTTCGGCGTGAAGATGACCAACCGGGCGCGCGAGATCGGGCTGACCAAATCCACCTTCACCAATTCGACCGGATTGCATAATCCGGGTTTGAAAGTGACGGCGCGCGAGCTTGGCAAGCTCGCGCAGCACATCATTCGCACTTATCCGGATTTCTATAAGATCTACGGCGAGCGCGAATTCACCTACAACAAGATCCGCCAATATAACCGCAATCCGCTGCTGGGGTGGGGCGCCGATGGGTTGAAGACTGGCTTTACCAAAGAATCCGGCTACGGACTTGTCGCTTCCGCCGACCAGAATGGCATGCGGCTCATCGTCGTGGTGATGGGCGCCAAGGGAGAAAAAGAGCGCGCGGACGAAGCCCGCAAGCTGCTCGAATGGGGCTTTCGCAGCTTCGAAGCCCGCATTCTGTTTGCCGAAGGGCAGACCGTCGGCGAAGCCAAAGTCTTCGGCGGAGAAAAAGGTTACGTGCCCCTCGTTGGCTCCGGCACGATCCGGTTGATGGTGCCGCGCAATGTCAGCGAAAAGATCGTCGCGCGCGTCACCTATACCGGTCCGCTGCCCGCGCCGGTGGAGCGGGGACGGCAGGCGGGGATGCTGAAGGTCTGGCGCGGCGATACCCTCGCGCTGGAAGTCCCGCTGCAAACCGGGGAGGAGGTAGGCGCGGGCAGTCTCTCGCAGCGCGCTTTCGATGCGGTGACTGAATCGGTAATCACGCTGTTCCGCGCAGGAGCCGAACGCCTATAGGGCGGATCGCGAGACATAAGATGCGCGGACGCTTCATTACCTTCGAAGGCGGCGAAGGAGCCGGTAAGTCGACCCATTCGAAGCTGCTCGCGGAGCGCCTCCAGCATGCCGGGGTCGAAGTCGTGTTGACGCGCGAGCCCGGCGGCTCGCCGGGCGCGGAAATCATTCGTCATATCATTCTGTCGGGCGCGGCGAAGCCGCTCGGAGCCGAAGCCGAGACCATGCTGTTTGCATCCGCGCGCGACGATCATCTGCGCACCACCATCAGGCCTGCGCTGGAGCGCGGCGCCTGGGTATTGTGCGATCGTTTCGCCGACTCCACGCGCGTCTATCAGGGCATTGTCGGCAAAGTGGACTTGCGGCTGATCCGGGAATTGGAGCGGATCACTGTGGCAGAAACGGTACCCGACCTTACTTTTGTGCTCGATGTGCCAGCCGAAGTCGGACTCGCGCGCGCCGGTCAGCGCCGCGGCTCTGAGCATGCAGACCGTTTTGAGAGCGAAGCGCTGGATTTCCACGAAAAGCTGCGCGCCGGATTTCGTACGCTGGCGCAGAGCGAACCTGACCGTTGCGTGTTGATTGACGTAACTGCACCGCGCGATGAGGTGGCACAGCAGATCTGGAGCATTGTCGAGACGCGCCTGAACCCGGCCGCTGCGGCACCCACTGCCGGCGAGGCGGCCCCGTGAGCGCCGATGACGACGAGGAGGCCAGCGACGGCCTGCATCCACGCGAAACCCAACAGCTGTTCGGGCATGCGGAAGCAGAGCGCATTTTGCTCGAAGCATATCGCAGCGGTCGAATCCCGCATGCCTGGCTGATCGGCGGGCCACGCGGTGTCGGAAAGGCGACGCTGGCTTACCGCATGGCGCGCTTTGTGCTGGCGAATCCGAATCCCGACAGCAAGGAAGTGCAATCCGCACGCTCCCTCGCGGTCGATCCGAAACATCCGGTGACGCGGCGTATGGCCGCGCAGGCGCAAGGAGACCTGCTGGTGCTGGAGCGGACCCTGAACGAACGCGGCAAGTTGCGCCAGGACATCGCAGTCGATGACGTGCGCCGCACGCTGTCGTTTTTCGGTTCCACCGCCGGGGAAGGGGGGTGGCGTATTGCCCTCGTCGACGCGGTCGATGAGCTGAATGACTTCGGCGCTAATGCGTTGCTGAAGATCATTGAGGAGCCGCCGCCGCGTGCCCTGCTCCTGCTGGTCAGTCATGCTCCGGGCCTGGTGATGCCCACCATCCGCTCCCGCTGCCGCGCGCTCAATCTGCGTCCGCTGGCGAGCGGAGAGGTGGCGCAAGCCGTTGCCGCTGCCCTCGGCCGCGATTTGGACGCGGAGGTGCTGGAGGCCGCCGAATTGGCGGAAGGCAGTGTCGGCCGCGCCGTACAGATGCTGCAAGGGCCGGCTTTGGCCTTGCGCCAGCGCCTTACCCAGCTGCTTGAGCGCCTGCCCGAGACGGACCCGCTGGCGCTGCATGCCCTCGGCGACGCGATGGCTGGGGCCGATCCACAACCGCTAGCCACCTTTGTGGATACCGTGAACGCCTGGCTCTCCGCGCGCCTGGCCGTGCCGCAGGAAACCACGCGGATGGCGCGAATTGCCGAGGCTTGGGAAAAGATCAACCGCGCCGCCAGCGAGGTCCAGGAGTTCAACCTGGAGCGCAAGCCTCTGGTCTTCTCCGTCTTCGCTGTTCTTGCCGAAACGGCGCGGAGCTGAAGCAATGACCGTGCGATACGGACAGGACTTGCAGCCCATGCCGGCCAGCTCCAACAAGCCGATAACCGCCTTCGTTCTCGCAGGCGGCGGCAGCTTCGGCGCCATTCAGGTCGGCATGCTGCATTCGCTCGTGGACCGCGGCGTCGCGGCGGACATGGTGGTCGGCTCAAGCGTCGGTGCGTTGAATGGCGCCTACTATGCCGGCAACCCCACGCCAGAAGGAATCCGCCGGCTGGAGACGATCTGGCGCGGTTTGCACCGGCGCGACGTATTTCCTCTGACCTGGCGGACATTGCTCGGCTTTATGCGGCGGCGAGATTTCCTGCTTGCGTCCGACGGCGTGTGCGCGCTCGTCGACAAGCATTTGCCTTATCGCAACTTGCAGGAGGCAAAAGTCCCGATCCACATCGTGGCGACTGATATTCTGACCGGCAAAACGGCTGTGCTGTCGGAAGGCTCGGCCGCACAAGCCATTCTTGCCAGCACCGCGATACCCGCCGCCTTTGCGCCAGTGAAATTCGAGACAAAGTATTTGGCCGACGGCGCGTTGTCGAGCAACACGCCAGCCAAGGTGGCGGTCGCGCTTGGCGCAAAGCGTCTCATCATCCTGCCGACCGGCTATGCCTGTGCGCGAGAAACGCCGCCGACCGGCGCCATCGCCAACGCACTGCATGCCCTTACGTTGCTGATCGCAACGCAACTGCTGAGCGAGCTGGCAGGACTCGAACCGCACATCGATTATTTTGTGCTGCCACCGCTATGCCCGCTGACCGGATCACCGTATGACTTTTCCCAGACCGAGCAGCTGATCGAGCGCGCCATCAAAAGCACCGACGCCTGGATTGACGATGGGGGCCTTGAGCGGCCGAGAGTTCATGCCCAGTTGAGCCTGCACGAGCATAGTCACTGACCCTTGATTTCCCCGCATTCTGTAGGCACCAACGGCGCTCAATCCAACATGCGACGTCCGTAAATGGCCAAGCCGAGCTTCTATATCACCACCGCGATCGCCTATCCCAATGGCCTGCCGCATATCGGGCACGCCTATGAGGCAATCGCCACCGACGCCATCGCGCGCTTCATGCGGCTTGACGGCTACGACGTTTATTTCCTGACCGGCACCGACGAGCACGGCCAGAAGATGCAGCAGACCGCCGTGAAGGAGGGGATGACGCCCGCCCAGCTGGTCGAGCGCAACGTGCCGCGCTTCCAAGCCATGGTGAAGCGGATGGATTGCTCCAACGACGATTTCATTCGCACCACGGAGGAACGGCATCGCCGCTCGTCGGCCGCTATCTGGGAGCGGATGGAGAAAGCCGGCGACATCTATCTGTCGAAATACGCCGGCTGGTATTCCGTGCGCGACGAAGCTTTTTATGACGAAAGCGAGACCACCGTCACGCAAGGCGGTGAGCGGATGGGTCCGCAAGGCACCCCGGTGGAATGGGTGGAGGAGGAGAGCTATTTTTTCAAGCTCTCCGCGTATCAGGACAAGCTGCTTGACCTCTACAAGCGGCAGCCGGATTTCGTGCTGCCGAAGGAACGGCTGAACGAAGTGGCAAGCTTCGTGCGCGGTGGTTTGCAGGATCTGTCGATCTCGCGCACCACCTTCGACTGGGGCATCCCCGTCCCGGGCAACCCCAAGCACATCATGTATGTGTGGGTCGATGCACTGACCAATTACATCACCGGCGTCGGCTTTCCGGATACGGAAAGCGAGCAGTACAAGCGCTATTGGCCGGCCGCGCTGCATGTGATCGGCAAGGACATCGTGCGCTTCCACGCGGTCTATTGGCCGGCCTTCCTGATGTCGGCGGGCATCGCGCTGCCACATCGTATTTTCAGCCACGGCTTTTTGTTCAACCGCGGAGAGAAAATGTCGAAGTCGGTCGGCAACGTGATCGATCCCTTCTCCCTGGCCGATGCTTACGGTGTCGATCCGCTGCGGTATTTTCTGTTGCGCGAGGTGCAGTTCGGGCAGGACGGCACCTATAGCCATGAAGCGATCGTCAACCGGACCAATGCCGATCTCGCCAACGATCTCGGCAACCTGGCGCAGCGCTCGCTGTCAATGATCGGCAAGCAACTGGGCGGCGTGCTGCCGCAGCCGGACGCCTTCACCGATAACGACAAGGCCATGCTCGCCGCTGCGGATGCGATGATTTCCAATGCGCGCGAGCAGATGAAGACGCAGCAGTTGAACCAGGTTCTGAACCAGGTCTGGGACGTGGTAGCGCAGGCGAACCGCTATTTCGCCGGCGAAGCACCCTGGGCCGCCGCCAAAACCGACCCCGCGCGAATGCGAACGATCCTTTACGTCACCGCGGAAGTGATCCGGCAGGTCGCCATCCTGGCGCAGCCTTTCATGCCAGGATCGGCGAAGAAGCTGCTCGATCTTTTGGCGGTGCCGGACCAGGAACGCGATTTCACGCGGCTCGGCGGCGGACAGCGCCTGGCGCCTGGTTCAAAGCTGCCAGCCCCGGCGGCGGTGTTTCCGCGCTATGTCGAGCCCGAAGCCAGTGCGCCGAAATAACCTTCAATAATCCATCATGCTGATCGACAGCCATTGCCATCTGGATTTTCCCGACTTCGCCAGCGAACTCGACGCGGTGGTGGCGCGCGCCACGGCGCAAGGCATTGGCCGCATCGTCACTATTTCCACGCGGGTGAAACGCCATGGCGAGTTGATCGCCATCGTTGAGCGTTTCCCGGATGTCTATTGCTCGGTCGGTACGCATCCGCACCATGCCCAGGAGGAGCCGGACGTTGGCACGGGTGAACTGGTCAAGCGCACCCGGCACCCCAAGGTGGTGGCGATTGGGGAGGCAGGGCTCGATTATCACTACCTGAACAGTCCGCGCGAGCTGCAGGAAAAAGGCTTCCGCGCGCATATCGCTGCCGCGCGCGAAACCAAGCTTCCGCTGGTCATTCACAGCCGCGAAGCCGACGCCGACGTGGCGCAAATCCTGACAGAAGAAACGGGGAAGGGCGCCTTCCCGGCCGTGTTGCATTGCTTCACTGGCGGGCGCGAACTCGCCATGGCCGCGATTGATCTCGGCCTGTACATTTCCTTCACCGGCATCCTGACCTTCAAGAATTCGCAGAACCTGCGCGACATCGCCAAGGACCTGCCGGCCGACCGCATCCTTTTGGAAACTGATGCACCATATCTCGCGCCTGGCCCGTATCGCGGCAAGCGCAACGAGCCGGCCTTTGTCGTCGAAACGGCGAAGGTGCTGGCGGGGGTGCGGGGCGTCTCGCCAGAGGAAATTGCCAGACAGACAACGGAAAACTTCTTCCGCCTGTTCAATAAGGTCCCGCGACCGGCGGAAATGGCATGACGCTGACCTTCACCATTCTGGGCTGCGGCTCCTCCATGGGCGTGCCGCGCGTCGCGCTCGGCTGGGGCGCGTGCGACCCGTCCAATCCCCGAAACCGGCGCCGGCGCTGCTCCTTGCTGGTCGAGCGCAGCGATGGCGATACCGGGGTCACCAGTGTGCTGGTCGATACTTCGCCCGATTTGCGCGAGCAGCTTCTGGCAGCCGATGTTCATGCGCTTGACGGCGTGCTCTTCACGCACGCGCATGCCGACCATACCCATGGCATCGACGACCTGCGGCCGTTATTTATCCAGGCGCGCCGGCGCGTGGATGTCTATCTCGATGAAGCCACGCGCCGCGAGATACAGGGGAAATTCGGCTATTGTTTCGAGACCCCACCGGGAAGCGAATATCCCGCCATTGTGCAGGGCCATCCCGCTGTCGCCGGCGAGCCGATAATCGTTAACGGGGCCGGCGGCGCGATCACCGCCTTGCCGGTGTTGCAGCGGCATGGCGACATCCATTCGCTTGGCTATCGCTTCGGCGGGCTCGGCTATTCCTGCGATATCAACGGCCTGCCAGAAGCCAGCCTGGATGCCTTCAGCGACCTTGACGTCTGGATCGTGGATGCCTTGCGCTACGTATCGCATCCGAGCCATTTCTCGTTCGACGACGCGCTCAGCTGGATCGAGCGGCTAAAGCCGAAGCGCGCGATCCTGACCAACCTGCATTCGGATTTGGATTATGAGGCATTGCGGGCCAAGCTGCCGCCGCATATCCAGCCCGCATATGATGGCCTCAAACTGACGCTGCCGGCTTAATCCAGTTTCTCAGGTTCTCCGTTTTGTCGTGTGATTTAAATGCGCTGGTCTCGTTTCTTAATCTGCCTGACTTGATCAATATATTCCATAATATGTCTTATGCGAATCCGAGGTTCGCCTCGGGATTTCAGGAACGCCTGGCTGTTTTGCGGGTTGGTTTCGGTCGATCCCTTCCGTTATCGGTCCCGTGTAGGCCCAATTTTCCATCCAGTTTCAGGTGATGCCGTGAGCAACAACAAGGCCGGAAAATTCGAATCCCGTAAGTCGCCCGCTGCGCTCGATACACCCACCGACCTCAGCGAAGACGCGGTGCGTGGTATCTCCAAGGCGATGAACGCGATCCTGGCGGATTCATTTGCGCTCTATTTGAAAACCAAGAACTTTCATTGGCATGTCAGCGGCCCGCACTTTCGTGACTATCACGAGTTGCTGGATGAACAGGCCACCCAGATCTTCGGCGCCACTGACGACATGGCCGAGCGGGTGCGCAAGATCGGCGGGATGACGTTGCGCTCCATCGGCGAAATTTCGCGGCTCCAAAGCATCAAGGATAATGAGGAAAAATACGTCCCGCCGGTCGACATGCTGAAGGAGCTGATGGAGGACAACAAGACCGTGGCTAAGGCCATGCGCGACGCTCATGGGCTGTGCGACGAGCACGAAGACGTAGCCACCGCAAGCATGCTGGAAATCTGGATCGACGAGGCCGAGAAACGGGCCTGGTTCCTGTTCGAGGCGAGCCGCAAGCCGGATCAGACCGGGCACTGACCCGGTGAGGCTTCGCGCCGGCGCGGCCGGTCTGATACGGTCCCGGGCCTTTTGCCAGGGACCGTTATGACGCCATCGCGCGATATCGCCCGTCTCATCGAGATCATGGCCGCCTTGCGGACCCCGGACACCGGCTGTCCCTGGGACCTGAAGCAGGATTTCTCGACCATCGCGCCCTATACCATCGAGGAAGCCTACGAGGTGGCGGACGCCATTGCGCGCGGCGACCTGGGCGACCTGCGCGAGGAACTGGGCGATCTCCTGCTGCAGGTGGTCTATCACGCGCGCATGGCGCAGGAACAAGGCGCCTTCGATTTCGGCGACGTGGTGCAGGCCATCACCGAAAAAATGCTGCGCCGGCACCCCCATGTCTTTGGCGAGGCTGGCGGGCTCGACGATGAGGCAGTGGGCAAGCTCTGGCAGGAGATCAAGGCACAGGAAAAAGCTGCCCGCCCAGACACCGCTGCGCCTCAAGGCGCCCTCGCCGGCGTTCCCCTTGCGTTGCCCGCTCTCACCCGCGCGCTGAAATTGCAAAACAAGGCGGGTGACGTCGGCTTCGACTGGAATGATCCACTCGCCGTTCTCGCCAAGATCCGCGAGGAGGCTGATGAGATCGAATCCGAGTTGAAGGCTGGAGAGCAGGATAAGGCGGCCCGCGAGGTGGGCGACCTTCTGTTCGCGGTGGTCAATCTGGCCCGCCATCTGCAGGCCGATCCGGAAGCCGTGCTGCGGCAAACCAATGCCAAATTCGAGCGCCGCTTCGCATCGATCGAGCGGGCGCTGGCGCTGCGCGGCAAGGCTCCGGCGCAAGCGACCCTGACGGAAATGGATGCTTTATGGGATCAGGCCAAGGCGGCCGAGAAATAGCACGGACATTTTACCGGGATGCCCAACGTTCATGTGACGATCGCCACCTGGGACTTCGACCACGTCCGTGATTTGCGCATGGGCGAAATCGCCATCTTCGTCGCCCTGCCCGTCTTTCTCCGGCGCGAATTTCGCTACGCCATCGTTTACGTCAACCGCGACGAGCAAGGCGTCGCGCGGCGCCTGATGAAGCCGGAGGAAATTTTCCCGCCGGGAATCATGGTGAAAGCGGCGGTGTGAAGACCCTTCCCCCAAGATGGGGGCAACGGTCCTATTTGCAGTCCGCTTTCGGTGCCAGATCGTCCTCGCCAAAATACTCGAACCGGCACGTCATGCCTTGCTTGATGTCGGATGTCTTTGACTTCGTTCCTGCTATGGTGACGCTTGTTTCGCGGGCGTCCACTTCCAGCTTGATGGCTTTGCCGTTTCCGCCATCCACCGTGAGCACGTTGCTTGCAACATTCGCAACTGAGCCTTCGAGTCACCTTGAGCTTGACATTGACGACCTCGCCCGCTTCCAGGATTTTCATCGCACGGTCATAAACTGCGGACGGATAGTTCGCGAACTGGGCGATAAACTTCTCCGTCTGCTCTCCCGTCAATGGCGCGATCGGCATGTCTTGCTTGCGAGCCTCCGCCAGGAAATCCGGATCAGCCATCGTCGCGTTGAACGCCTTGCGAAGGGCCTCTGTGCGGTCAGCTGGAATACCCGGGGGCCCTGAAATCGGCCGCCCGAGAGCATGCGTTCCATAAAGCACATGCATGATCTTTTTGTCGTCCTCACTTTTCGCGAAATCATAAATGTGAGGCACCCCTTTCAACTCGTCGCTCTTTTCGAAGCCGGTCTGAATGATGGGCTTTATCTCGCCCGACTCCCAGTCCTGACGCCGGGTGGTCTTGAGCGAGGAAAGCGCGAAGCCGCAGCCTCCCTGAACCTCACCGCGGCTCATTGCGAGAAGGACATGCGTGGAGCCAGGATACCCATTCACCACCTGGATGCGAGTGCCGAATAACGCATTGAAGCCGCGTGCATGAATACTATTGACGGCAGTGGGGCCTGAAGCGCCAAAGATTGCGCTTTTCGTGAAGAGCTCCTGGAAGGAATTGATCTTCGAGGCGGCACTGACGACACATGTACCAATCGTCTGGTCCATGTTCCCGATCCAGGTGAACTTATCTATCTCGAATTGGGCTTTTGTTTCGCCCATCTTGACCGAAAATAACGTCGAGGAGGCGAACATGCCGAGGACAGTGCCATCCTTCGGCGCGGAATTATAAATGTAGTTCGCGGCGACTAGGCTCCCCGCACCCGGCATGTTGCGCATCAACAATGTGGGATTGCCAGGAATGTGACGCCCCATGTGCCGGGTGAGCGCACGCGCATAGGCGTCGTAACCGCCGCCGGGCGGGTAGCCGACGGTAATGGTGATGGTCTTGCCTTTATAGAAATCCGAGACGTCAGCCATGGCTCCCGTGGTGCATGCGAGCATTGCGCACGCCGCGATCAAAGTGCGGTCCAGTTGTCCTGACTTGCTCATATCTTTCTCCCCGGCTGAGTTGTTTCTCTGTGGACTCTGACTTTCATTTGGAAATCGCGACGTCGAGCAGCACCGTTCGTCCGTTTCTGTTCGCGTCGTATCCGCGCTTTAGGGCGTCGACCAAATCATCCGGATTCTCGACCCTTTCGCCATAGCCGCCGAATGCCTCGATAACCTTCAGGTAGTCGGGCCCGTTGATGAAGGTTCCGAAATACGTGTTGTTCTCGACCGCCGTGCCCTCGGGATAAAGCCGCGTGTGCATGTTCTGCATTGCGGCGTATTTCTTGTTGTTAAAGATAACCACGATGATCGGCAGGTTGAAATCGCGTGCGGCGCCGAAACTCTGCAGGACGGGATTGTAGAGAAAAGCCCCGTCCCCGATCAACGTGACGACAGGCCGTTCCGGGTTCGCGAGTTTCAAGCCGAGCGAAAGACCGAGCCCTTGGCCCAGCCCGCCTTGGCGCGTGAACAGGCATTGCGGCTTGTTCAACGTCATGTGCTCGCGCAGGAGATTGGTGTGGGTTGTGACTTCGTCCAGATAGATCGTGTCGTCGGGCAGCGCTTCGCTGAGAGCCGCGCAAAGCCAGATCGGGTCGATCGGCGACTTCTTGCGGGCTGCCACTTGCTCGGCGCGCCGGCGGTTCACCAGTTCATCGTGGGAAGCCATCAGCCTCGCACGCCGTTCAGCCAACCGGCTTTGGTCCAGTCCGACGGCATCGAGCGCCTTGGTAAGGTCGGTGAGCACGCTTGTGGTGTCGCCCTCGAGATAGATATCCGCTTGGTGACTTTGATAGGCCATATATGGCCGGTGAGGCACTTCATCGATATCGACGACGATGGCGTTGGGCGGACGCTTGCTCGGCGGGTACCAGGGTGTCCGCGTGCTGATCACGATGGCGAGGTCGGTATCGCCCCAAAACCGGTTGAAGTCGTGCCCCTGATGCATCGGGTGATCTTTAGGGAAGTTTGCGAAGATCGCGCCGGGCCTCTCGACTACCGGGAGGCTGGCTTTATCGCTCAGTGCCACGAGCGCATGGAACGCTTCCGCGTTCCGTCCTACAGCCTCGGTTAACACCACCGGATTTCGCGCTTTGGCAATAAGCTCTGCCACCTTTCTGATATCGTCCGGGGCACATACCAGTTTCGGCGCGGGCGGGACATTCCGCGGCTTCTCCGGCCGCTTCCAGTCGGCCATCATTGTTTCGTGCGGGATCGAAAGATAGGTCGGGCCAACCGGCGTGCGCTGCGCCATCTCGCCCGTGCGGATGATGCTCTCATAGATCGTGTACGGGCTTGCGGCCTGGCTGGCGAATTTCACCAGCGGCTCGATCAAGCGCTGCGGGCCGCCGACAATAGAAAGATTGTCGGTCCACTGACGGCCGGGATCAAACTCCGGGTTCTCCCCATAGGTGATCAACTCGCCGGAAATTACGAGCATGGGCACGCCGGCAATCAACGAGCCGTGGACGCCCATCAATCCTTGCAGAAGACCGGATCCAGCGTGCAGCAGCACCGCCTGCATCCGACCGGTCGCCAGCGTATAGCCGCAGGCAATGTCGACGGCGAGGGTTTCGTGCCAGCAATCCATGAACTTCGGGCCGTCCTTGCCCTGATGGATTTGGTTGGCCATGGCTTCCCAAATCGACGCCCATTCGGTTCCGGGCGAGGACAGGATGTACTCGACCTTGAGATCCCGGATTGCTTCCAGGATCGCGTCACCGCCATCCAAATGATTTTTCAAGAATCCGCACCCCTCATTGTGTTAACGGAGACGATCGCTCACGCCAGCGACCCGATCGTAGAAGGATAGGTCTACGTAGGCCGCTGGATTTGCGGTAACCGCATCGACCCCCTCTGTCTCCGCGCGGACATTCAGGACGCCCACGAAACCGGTTTGGTTGAACTTCGCGCGTGGCGTAAAGCCTTTGTTGGGATCGCGGAGCTGCTCATAAGTCGCCTGCGCGACTGCCATTGTAAGTCCGAGGCGTTGTCGGAGCAGATCCACGCCGGCATTTCGGTTCGCATCGTCGCCCAGCCATTGGAGTGCATGCAGATACGCCGGCGATATAGCGTTCGACGGTCGCCGCGTTGTCTTCGGCCCAGGCGCGCAGCGCGAATGCCCCACCGGCCTGGTAAGGCCCGACAAGATCGTCGAGGGAGCCAAGGCTTCGCATGCCCGCCAGCAAGGCTTCGGATGAAAACGGCGGATTGAGGATGGCGCCCGCAAGGGTGGAATCCTCCTTGAGCGCGCGCAGCCGCTTGGCGCCATTGCCGACTGCCCGCAGCTGGTAGTCTCTTTCCAAGTTCGCAGTCCGTGCTGCGCAAGGACTTTGCGTGCCAGCAACGCATAGGCCGTATCCGGCAAGTCCACCGCGAGCGTTCGCCCCGCAAGGTCCGAGAAGGATCGGATCGACGGCGTAACGATGAAATCATTCATGCCGCCTTCGCCGCCCATAAAGATGATGACGTCGTGGCCGGACTTGATCATGGCCAAGGCGTTATCCACGGCTGCCTGCACGATGTTGATTTCGCCCGCTGCAAGGAGCGTACGTTGCTCCTTGGAGCTGCCGGTTTCGTGGAGAATGAAGTCCAGGCCGTGTTCCGCAAACAGATTGTGCTCGACACCAGCCCACAGCGGCAGCGCTTTCGCATTGGGAAATGTACTGACGATTACGCGACGCATTTTTTCTTCTCTGGCGGTGGTTCCATCCACCTTGAGGTTCACTTGCTTCTGGGATCCACGACCTTCGGACCGAGCTTGATGTTGAGTCGCTGAACATCCTCGGCGCTGAAGTCTTCGTCGGTCTTCAGCCCGACTGCCCGAATTCCGGCAAGCGCGCACAGATCGTCGACCTCATTGACATCGCCCGTCACGCCGAGCGCCCCCATGATCTCGCCGGTTTCGTCGCGGATGAGCTGCGCGCCGGCTTCAAGAAATATGGGCCCATCGGCGATCGCGCGGAGAGTCTCCATGAAGAGCGGCTTTTCACGCGCCTTCTGCAAGACCATGCGGGAGGAGCGGTGCATCGCCAGGGCGGCAAAGGCTTTTCCGCGGGAAACCTCGAACCGCATGATGGAAGCACCGTCCTGCTTCAGGAATGCTTTCACGCGACCGCCGGCGTCGAGCACGATGGCGGCAAGCCCATGTGCCTTGATCGCTTCCGCATGCTTGAAAGTTTCCAGGATGATGGAAAGCGCCTGGTCCATCGTGATGCTACGCATTGTTCTCTGAGGTTCCTCTGTTGCTTCCGATGTGCCGTACTTGCGGCTGGGCGCTGGTAGCCTTAGCGCGGCGGAAAAAATGAAACAAATGGTGTTTCTCGGGGTGGTACGATCTGAACCAGACCCCGGTGCCCCTAGCTGCGAGGTTAAAGCGTGAACTTCGCCTTCACCCGCTCCATGACGGGGGGCTCGGCGCGCACGGTGAGCTTGAGCTTGCCGTCGTCGCCCATCGCCTTGGCGAGCACTTCGGTGTGCCGGTGCAGCCAGCTCACGCCCGCCCCGTCCGCTGGATCGAGCAGCACGTCCTGCACCACGCGGCTGGCGCCCACCCCGGCCTCGATGGCCGCTCGCAGCCGATCGAGCCCCTCCCCGGTCACCGCCGAGACCAGGACCGGCTTACGCTCACCCGGCTGGCGCTCGGCGATATTCGCCAACTCATTACGCCGCTCAGACGTCAGACGATCGATCTTGTTCCAGATCTCGACCAAACGCTTGTCGTTCGGCTCGATGCCAAGTTCGCGCAGCACATTCTCCACATCCTGCGATTGCGCATCGGCTTCCTCATGCGAAACGTCGCGCACGTGCAAGATCACATCGGCCTCGATCACCTCCTCCAGCGTGGCGCGGAAGGCGGCGATCAGCATGGTTGGCAGGTCCGAAATAAAGCCGACGGTGTCGGACAGGATAATGCGCGCGCCGTGCGGCAGATCGACCGAACGTAACGTCGGATCCAGGGTCGCGAACAGCATATCCGCCGACAGCACGCTCGCACGCGTCAGCTGATTGAACAGCGTGGATTTGCCGGCATTGGTGTAACCGACCAAGGCGACAATCGGATAAGGCACCCGCTTGCGGCTTTCGCGGTGCAGTTTCCGCGTACGCTTGACCTTGTCGAGTTCGGATTCGATGCGCGCAATACGCTCCTCGATCACGCGCCGGTCGGCTTCGATCTGAGTTTCGCCCGGCCCGCCGAGGAAGCCGAAGCCGCCGCGCTGGCGTTCGAGATGGGTCCAGGAGCGTACCAGACGGCTTTTCTGGTAGGTCAAATGCGCATGCTCGACCTGTAAGGTGCCTTCCCGCGTACGCGCCCGGCGGCCGAAAATTTCCAGGATCAAACCGGTGCGGTCGAGCACCTTGGCATTCCACGCCCTTTCGAGATTGCGCTGCTGCACCGGAGAAATCGCGCAATCCATCACGACGACGCCGGCATCCTGGGTCTTCACGAGCCCAGCAATCTCCTCGACCTTACCTTTGCCGATGTAGGTGGCGGGCGTGATGGCCGAGAGCGCGATCACGCCGGAACCAACCACATCCAGATCAATGGCGCGCGCCAACCCCACCGCTTCGTCCAATCGCATATCCGGTGGACGGGTATCCTGCGTTGCGGGTTTCTTTGTTTTGGGCGCGGCACGCCGCAAAAACGGTTCAAGCACGATCGCGCGTCCGGTCGCCGAGCCGGCGTCGACCGGGCTCAGGCGATCCGCACGCGTGCTACGCCGGCGCGGTTCCAACTAATCCTTATCCCCGGTCGGCGCCTCCTCGGCGCCTTCAAACAACTGGATCGGGTGCCCCGGCATGATGGTGGAAATCGCGTGCTTGTAGACGAGCTGCGAATGCCCATCCCGGCGGAGTAGCACGCAGAAATTATCGAACCAGGTCACCACGCCCTGCAATTTGACGCCATTCACCAGAAATATGGTGAGCGGGATTTTGCTCTTTCGGACGTGATTTAGGAATGTGTCTTGTAAATTTTGAGCGCGTTCGGCGGCCATTGCCGTGTTCCGTTTTATGCTCGTCTGCAGCGCGAGCTGTTTTTTCCCCGGAGGCCACTCATCCTGTTGCACGGCGAGGGCCGGGATACCGCTATTAGATGGTAGGCACAGGAAGCGCGCAAGCACAACTTAGGATTAGCCAGCTACAAAATGCTTCAAACGAACTCGCTATAACGATGAAAATCCTTCCGTAATGCAGTTGCAACCAGCCCCGGCGCGCCATTTCCGACCGGACGGCCGTCGATACGGACGACCGGCATGATGCTCTGGCTGGCCGAGGTGATAAAGGCCTCCCGGGCGGCATAGGCCTCTTCCACCGTGAAAGGCCTCTCATCCAGTTCAAGCCCTTGAGCCTTCAGCACATTGAGTAGCACCGTGCGCGTCACCCCGCGCAGGATGCCGTGATCGGCCGGCCGCGTGATCACCTTGCCGTCGCGGCTGACGATCCAGGCATTGGAGGACGAGCCTTCCGTCACGTAGCCATCCTTCCCGACGAACCAGGCTTCCTTGGCGCCCTGCTCCTTCGCTGCCTGTTTGGCGAGCACGTTCGGCAGCAGCGCGATGGCTTTAATGTCTACCCGCTCCCAGCGGCTCTCCGGCACGGTGATGACGGCGACGCCATCTGCTGCAGCGCGTTCGGCGAGGGAGGTATCTGTGCTGCGGGCTGTGACCACGACGCTTGGCGCGGTACCGGCGGGTGGAAAGGCATGGTCGCGGCGCGCCACGCCGCGGCTCACCTGCAAATAAACCAACCCGTCGCGCACACGGTTGCGCCGCACAGTCTCGCGTAACACCACGCGCAAAGCGGCGAGCGACATCGGCATGCCGATCTTCAACTCTGCGAGGGAGCGCTGCAGGCGGCGCATGTGCAAGGGCTCGTCGACCATGCGTCCGTCCTTCACCTCGCACACTTCGTAGACTCCGTCAGAGAACTGATAACCACGGTCCTCCACATGCACGGTGGCTTGTGGGAACGGCAGATAGCGTCCGTTGACATAGGCGATGCGAGACATGGCGGTCTTATTCCTGGAGTGGGATTTTGCAGCGCATGATCGTGTAGGAAAATCGCCTCGCGCCCGGATCATCCGGCTAGCGTTGTCGGGACCAGCCTCAACCTATGCCCAGCGCCTTGAGTTTGCGGTGCAACGCCGAGCGCTCCATGCCGACGAATTCCGAGGTGCGTGAAATATTCCCGCTAAAGCGGTTTATCTGCGCCACCAGATACTCCCGTTCGAACACCTCGCGCGCTTCGCGTAGCGGCAGGCCCATGATCTGCTCGCCCCCATTGCCGTTCGGCATGGCCGGCACCATGGAGCCGACGTCCTGCGGCAGCATATCGGCGGTGATCACCGCATCCACTTCGCCGCCCGCCAGGATCATCAAACGTTCAACATTATTGCGCAGCTGCCGCACGTTGCCCGGCCAGTCGTGCAGTTGCAGCACCGCCATGGCGTCCGGCCCGATCTGCCGCTTGGGCAGGCCGGTGGATTGCGAAATCTGCTCCATGAAATATTCGACGAGATGTGGAATGTCCTCGCGGCGTTCGGCCAGAGAGGGCACGCGGATCGGCACCACCGACAGGCGGTGGTAGAGATCCTCGCGGAATTTGCCGGCGGTGATTTCCGCCTCGATGTTGCGCGCGGTGGAGGAAATGATGCGCACGTCCACGGAGACCTTGGAATTGCTACCCACGCGCTGGAAGGTTTGGTCCACCAGCACGCGCAGGATCTTGTTCTGCGTCTCCCGCGGCATGTCGGCGATTTCGTCGATAAAGACGGTGCCGCCATTGGCCTCCTCCAGCGCCCCGACCTTGCGGGCATAGGAGCCATTCGATTCGTCGACGCCGAACAGCTCGACCTCCATGCGCTCCGGCGTTATCGCGGCCGCGTTGATGACCACGAACGGCGCTTCGGCGCGGGCGGACAACCGGTGCAAGGTGCGCGCGGCAAGTTCCTTGCCCGCGCCCGAGGGGCCGATGATCAGGATGCGGCTGTTGGTCGGCGCCACTTTCTCGATGATCTGACGCAACTGATTGACCGGCGGCGAGTGGCCGATCACGGAGGACGGCAGCGGCGCGAGCTGCTTCAGCACCTTCACCTCGCGCTTGAGCCGGGAGGTTTCAAGCGCGCGGTCGGCGACCAGGACCAAACGATCGGTCTTGAAAGGCTTCTCGATGAAATCATAGGCGCCGCGCTTGATGGCCGCGACAGCGGTCTCGATATTGCCATGGCCTGAGATCATCACCACCGGTACTTCCGGATGCTGCTGCACGATGGCGTCGAGCAGCTGCAGGCCGTCAAGCCGGCTGCCCTGCAGCCAGATGTCGAGGAAAACCAGATGAGGACGCCGCGCGGTAATGGCCGAAAGCGCGCTGTCGCTGTCTGCGGCCGTCCGGGTGCTATACCCCTCGTCCTGCAGAATGCCCGAGACGAGCTGCCGGATGTCGTTTTCGTCGTCGACTACAAGAATATCCGCTGCCATGTCCTAATGCCCGCTCGCAGCTTTGGTGATGGGAGTTTCCGGGGACGCCGAGTTGTTTACCTCGCCGGCTGCGAAACGCAGCCGCACCCAGGCACCGCGCGCGCCCGGCGTCTTTTGCCACGCGTCATGCAATTCGATGCCGCCGCCATGCTCTTCCAGGATCTTGCCCACGATAGCGAGACCTAAGCCGGTGCCCTTCTCGCGCGTCGTCACATAGGGCTCAAGCAGACGGCTGCGGTTTTCTTTCGGCAGACCAACGCCATTGTCGATGACGTCAATAACGATGTCGCCTCCCTCGCGCGCGGCGGATACGTCGATGCGGCCCCGGCCGAGCTCGGCTGCGGGTACCGCCGAGATCCCTTCGGTCGCATTCTTGATGATGTTGGTGAGGGCCTGCGAAATCAGCCGTCGGTCGAAGCGCGCCGTCAGCGGCTCGGTGGCAATTTCGACCTGGATGTCGATCTCGGAATGCCCGACCCGCATCAAGAATACCGCCTGCCGCACGGTATCGGCCACGTCGTCTGGCGTCATCACCGGCTTCGGGGTTCGGGCAAAGCGCGAGAACTCGTCCACCATGCGCTTGATGTCATCCACCTGCCGCACGATCGTGTCGGTGCATTGCTCGAACACGTCGCGGTCCTCGACAATGCTTTTTCCATATTTCCGGCGCAGACGCTCAGCGGAAAGCTGAATGGGCGTGAGCGGATTCTTGATCTCATGCGCGATACGGCGGGCGACGTCGGCCCAGGCCGAGGTCCGCTGAGCGGAAACGAGTTCAGTGATGTCGTCGAGGGTAATCACATAGCCGTGGTCGGCTGCCGTCTCCTGCTCGCTGGTGACGCGAACCGAAAGATTGCGTTCCTTACCGTTGCGGCTGATGGTCACCTGCCCTTGCCGCTGCGCGCCGGTGCGCGCGGCGGCGAGCATATCCGCAAGCTCCGGCAGCACGTCGGCCAGCGGCTTGTCGAGCGCTTCGCTTTCGGCGTGACCGATCAGCCGCTCGGCCGAGCGGTTGAGAATGCTGACGCGGCCTTCTGCATCGACGCCGATGACTCCCGCGCTCGCGCCCGCTAGCACCGCTTCGGTAAAGCGCCGGCGACTGTCGATCAGGTCGCGCGCGCGCACGAGGTCGTCGCGCTGGGTGCGCAGTTCCTGCGTCATCTTGTTGAAGGTCTCCCCGAGATGGGCGAGGTCGCCCTCGGAGCGGCGAATGGGCAATTGCACATAGAGATTGCCGGTGGAGACAAGATTAGCGGCGCTGATCAGGCGGCGGATCGGCGCTACCAGATAGTTGGCAAAGTGCAGCCCGATCCAGACCGCCGACAGCGTCGCGATCAGGGCGATCACGGCATAGACGAGGGCGAAAGCGACTTGGATGCCGAGCCGGCGGTCCTGCAGCTGGAGGAACTCGTTGAAGTCATCCTGGAGCTTCGAAAGTCGTCCGGCGACGCGCGGGTCCAGCACTTTGGCGATGAAAAGATACGAATTCTCGTAGTTTGCCAGTTTGATGATGGCAGCGGCGTAATTGCCTTCCGGAAACAACTTTACCTGCGGCTCGTCATCCTGGAGCGCCGCCAACGTCTCGCGCGATGGCAGTTGAACCGGCAGATCGACTTTGCTGTCGGCCTTCTCGATCACAGCAAGATCACGGTCGATGATCTGGGCCACGGCCAGGCCGCGGTTCGCGGCCACCACGGTAAAACGCTGGCGGAACTGCTCGCGGTCCTGATCGAATAAGCGCCTGCCGACGCTGAGGTCGAGCACCATGGCGAGCGCCTGCGCCCGCACTGCTTCGGCGCGATCGGCCACATAAACGTCTGCCATGACCATGGAGTTTTCCATCATCCCCAAGGTGCGCGTTGACAGCAGGCGGTCGAGACCGCGATCCAGGGTGACACTCGCTACGACGGCAACGAGGATGGCGGGCGCGGCTGCGATGAGGGAGAACAGCGCGATAATACGCACATGCAGCCGGGCCGCAGCGCGGCCGCGGCGCCGCGCCTGCAGGATCAGCCAAAGCTCACGACCGATAATGGCGCTGAGCAGCAAGACGATCAGCAGATCGACTGCGAGCAGCGTCACGACCACTTCATGCGTCGGCGAAAGCGGGGTCAGATCGGAGAGGACGAAGAAAGTGACGACCGCGCAGATCAGCGCCACGATCACCGCGATCCGGCCCAACGCCCGGTTTTCAACCCGGGCGGACGAGGCCTGAGCCACAGCCGCCTGCGCGGCGAGGGCCTGATCGAGGCTGGACATGAGCTTCCTTTGACTCGCGCAAAGCCCCGACGGACGAGGCGTCCCCGCTATTGGGTGATGCTTTTATACAACAATGTTGCCGGATTACGACATTTCCGCGGCGAGTCCGAGGACTTAGCTGCCGCTACGGTAAACCTGGATATCCAGATCCCGGATCTTCTTGCGCAGAGTGTTGCGATTAACACCCAGAAGATCGGCCGCGCGGATTTGATTGCCCCGCGTTGCGGCCAGCGCTGCCGATAACAGCGGATACTCCACCTCGCGCAAGATCCGGTGATAAAGGCCGGGAGGCGGCAGCCCATTGGCAAAACCGGAGAAATACTCACCCAGATGGCGCTCAACCGCTGCGGCCAAGCCATCGTCAGTAACGGGCTCGCTCTGGCCGGTCGGTATTGCCGGTTGCGCCAGCTCGGATTCGATCACGGCGCCGGAAATAATTTCCTGCGGATAGAGAGCGGCCAGCCGCCGCGCCAAATTTTCCAGTTCGCGCACATTGCCTGGCCAGCGGTGGTGCTTGAGCCGTTCCAACGCGGCCTGGTCCAGCTGTTTCGCCGGCAGCCCTTCCTTTTCGGCCTGGGCGAAGAAATGGCGGATGAGGTCGGGCACGTCCTCGGCGCGCTCGCGCAGCGGCGGCAAGCGCAGCGGCACCACGTTGAGCCGGAAGAACAGGTCCTCGCGGAACAAGCCCTGCTGGATCAAGAGGCGCAGGTCCTTGTTGGTCGCTGCGATAATGCGCACGTCGGTTTTGATCGGCGTGCGGCCGCCCACCGTCGTATATTCGCCCTGCTGCAAGACGCGCAAAAGCCGCGTCTGCGCTTCCATCGGCATGTCGCCGATTTCGTCGAGGAAGAGCGTGCCGCCCTCCGCCTGCTCGAAACGACCGGAGCTGCGGTTGTTGGCACCGGTGAAGGCGCCTTTCTCGTGGCCGAACAACTCGGATTCGATCAGCTCGCGCGGAATCGCCGCCATGTTGATGGCGACGAAAGGTCCGCTACGGCGCTTGCCGTAGTCATGCAGCGCTCGCGCAACCAGTTCCTTGCCGGTGCCGGATTCGCCCGAGATCATCACAGTCAGATCGGTCTGCATCAGCCGTGCGAGCAACCGGTAGATTTCCTGCATCGCCGGTGAACGTCCGATCAGCGGGAGGGAATCAAATTCATCGGATTTGCCCGCGGCGGGGGGGCGCGCCTTCGGCTCCGAAAGCGCGCGGCCGACAATCGTTATCAGCTCCTTCAGGTCGAATGGCTTGGGCAGATATTCGTAGGCGCCCCGCTCGGAGGCGCGGATCGCCGTCATGAAGGTATTCTGCGCGCTCATGACGATCACCGGCAGGTCCGGGCGCGCTTTCTTGATCCGCGGCAGCAGGTCGAAAGCGTTCTCGTCCGGCATCACGACGTCGGTGATGACGAGATCGCCGTCGCCCTGACTCACCCACCGCCATAGCGTGGCGGCATTGCCTGTCGAGCGCACCTCGTAACCAGCGCGTGAAAGTGCCTGATTAAGAACAGTGCGGATCGCGGAGTCGTCGTCGGCGACCAAAATACTTCCGGAGTTCATTTGCCTCTTCCACTTTTCATCGTGCGTTGCCGCGGCTGCAATGATGCATCCGCGCGATCAGTGATGGCTGCCGGTTCCCGCTCTCCCGCGCCGTTGCCCGAATTCTTTCCTTCCGTCACAGCGACGTCGTCCACGTCCTCAGGTGCTGCGCCCTCCCCGGCATAGATCGGGAACAGGACGCGAAAATTCGTGCGGCGCGGCTGCGATTCGCATTCCACGATGCCGCCGTGATCGCCGACGATCTTCGCAACCAATGCAAGTCCCAGGCCAGAGCCGGTGGGCTTGGTGGTCACGAAGGGATCGAACAAATGCGACACCAATTCCTCCGGCACGCCCGGACCGTTGTCGCGCACGCAGAATTCCATCGGCAGCGAAACGCGCGCCTTGCTTCCCGGCAGCGATAGCCGAACGCCGGGCCGGAAAGCGGTGGTGAGCTGGATTTCGCCGTTGTCGGAATTCCCGATGGATTCCGCTGCGTTCTTCACCAGGTTAAGAAACACCTGAATGAGCTGGTCTCGGTTGGCATAGACCGGCGGCAGCGAGGGATCGTATTCCTCGACGAATTTTATGTGGCGCGCGAAGCCGGACTGGGCGAGGCGCTTCACGTGCTCCAGCACGGCATGGATGTTGACCGGCTCGCGCTCGACGGGGCGCTCGTCGGTGAACACTTCCAAGCGGCCGACCAGCTTCACGATGCGGTCGGCCTCATCGCAAATCAGCCGGGTCAGCGTCCGGTCGTCGTCGCTGGCGGATTGCTCCAACAACTGCGCCGCGCCGCGAATGCCCGAAAGGGGATTCTTGATCTCATGCGCCAGCATCGCGGCCATGGCGCTGACTGAACGCGCGGCGCCGCGATGGGTGAGCTGGCGGTCCATCTTGTCGGCGATGGTGCGCTCCTGCAGCATCACCACAACGGTATCCGGGCGTTCCGGCATCGGAGCGACATGCAGATCGACGAGACGGTCGCCGGGATTGCGCGGCGTGCCGAGATCCACTTTGTATTCGTTGACCGCGGCGGAACTGGCGCGCACCTGATCGACTAATGTCAGCAAGGGGCTGCCGAAGGGCACCAGGTCGTGCAAAAAATAGCGCCGGAGCAATGGCGCTGACACATCGAAAAAGTTCTCCGCCGCCACATTGGCGTCTGCGATCTTGCCGTCCGCTAAAACCATGATCACCGGATGCGGCAGTGCATTGAGCACGGCGTCTGCGGTGACCGAGGGAAAGGAGGGTGTCACGTCGATGCTCATGCGGCGGCACTCCAGCCGAAGCTGCCATAGGCATCGGTAAGCCGGCGAACCGCTTCGTCCGGCTTCTCTGCGGTGAGGACCTGGTTGCGGCATGCCTTCAGAAGATCGGCGGGAATGCCGGCAGTCGCTGCGGCGGCGTCCAGTGCCCAGCCGAGATGCTTCCGCGCATGGCGAAGGCCGATACGCAACCCATGATGCGAAAGCATCTCGTGATAGAGCTCGATGATCAGCGCAAGCTGGCGGCCGAGCGGCGGCGCTTGCTCGCGCTTGCCAGTTTCGAGATAGCGCGCCATCTGGCCCGGAAACCATGGACGGCCCTGCGCGGCCCGTCCGATCATGACCGCATCGGCACCGGAGGCGCGCAAGGCGGCATCGGCGTCGTCGAAGCTTCCGATATCGCCGTTGACGACCACGGGAATGGAAACGGCGTCCTTCACCGCGCGCACTGCCGCCCAATCGGCCTCGCCCTTGTAGAATTGGCAGCGCGTACGGCCGTGCACGGTGATCAGACGAATGCCCGCCTGTTCGGCGCGGCGAGCGAGTTCCGGCGCGTTGACCGATTGATGGTCCCAACCAAGCCGCATCTTCAGTGTCACCGGCACCGAGACGGCGGCAATGGTGGCTTCGATAAGTGTGAGGGCATGGTCGAGATCGCGCATCAGCGCCGATCCCGACTGCCCGTTGGTCACATGTTTGGACGGGCAACCCATGTTAATATCGATCACGGCGGCGCCGGAGGCTTCCGCGATACGCGCGCCCTCGCCCATCCAGTGCGCCTCACAGCCGGCAAGCTGCACCACATGCACGCCCACGCCCTGACCCTCGGCGCGCAGGACCGCGTTGCGGTCGCCCTGCACCAGATCTTCACAGGCGGTCATTTCAGAAACGACGAGACCGGCGCCGAGACCGGAAACGAGGCGGCGGAAAGGCGCGTCGGTCACCCCCGACATGGGCGCGAGGATCACCCGGTTCGAGATCGCCACCGGTCCGACGGCCAGAGGCTTTGCTGAAACCAAAGACATGATCCGCGCCATCCCCCTGCTCAACATTTAGGCGAATTCTCAGGATGCTTAGAGTTTAGCCAATTTGACGCGTTGCGCAAGTGTTGCACTGCAACAAAATTAAACAGCGGCGGGCAGGCCGGAAAGTCCTTAAGCTGGAAGCAATTGGCCCTGGATATCTGGTTTCAGCGATGGCAGGCGGAGTTGCAGCGGTGGTCGTGGCGGCGGGGCGGGGGAGCCGGGCCGGCGGCGACGTACCCAAGGCTTACCGCCCGCTCGGCGGTCGGCCGATGATCCGCTTCAGTCTGAGCCTATTCTCCGCCGACAAACAGATCCGGGTGGTGCAGCCGGTCATCCATGAAGATGATGCATCGCTTTATCAGGCTGCCGCGGGCGGACTTGATGTGCTGCCCCCTGTCTTCGGAGGCGCCACACGGCAGGCTTCGGTGCGAGCCGGGCTTGAAGCGCTCGTGGCGCACCAACCCGAGATCGTGCTTGTGCACGACGCGGCCCGTCCCTTTGCATCGGGGGCGCTCATCGAACGCGCGGTGGCGGCAGCGAAACTCGGCGCCGCGGTGCCGGGCATGGCATTGAGTGACACGGTGAAAGCGGTGGACGCGCGCGAACATGTGACGCAGACGCTTGACCGCGTATCGTTGCGCGCAATCCAAACACCACAAGCATTTAATTTCGACGCTCTGCTGGCGGCGCATCGCGATGCCGCTGCAGCCGGCCGCGATGATTTTTCCGACGATGCCGCCTTGATGGAATGGGCCGGCCATTTGGTCGCGGTGTTCGCGGGAGAGGCCGGCAACGTGAAGCTGACGATGCCGGAGGATTTCGCGCGCGTGGAAAGCGAGCGGCTCGCGATGCTTGCCGATATGCGGATGGGCACGGGCTATGACGTGCATGCCTTTTCCGACGGCGACCACGTGATGCTCGGCGGTGTCAAAATCCCGCATACGCGCGGCCTTGCCGGCCATTCCGACGCAGACGCAGTACTGCATGCGCTGGTCGATGCAATTCTCGGCGCGCTGGCCGAAGGCGACATCGGCGTGCATTTTCCGCCCAGCGATCCGCAATGGCGCGGCGCGGCCTCGGAACAGTTTCTGCGCTTTGCTGTGGAGCGTGTGCAGGCGCGCGGCGGCATGATTGCGCATCTCGACGTAACCGTGATCTGCGAGACCCCGCGCATTGGGCCACATCGAGACGCCATCCGCGCGCGCATCGCCGCCATCGCCGGCCTTTCGCTCGATCGTGTGGCGGTGAAGGCCACCACCAGCGAAAAGCTCGGCTTCATCGGCCGTGGCGAAGGCATTGCGGCGCTAGCCACAGCGACCATCCGCCTGCCCTGGAGCGGCTGATGGCTGATCGGGAGATGATGGAGGCGGCGCAGACCTTGCTCGATCTTTGCGTGCGCAAGAAGCTCACGCTTGGGTTGGCGGAATCCTGTACTGGCGGATTGCTGGCGGCGGCCCTGACCGAAATCTCCGGATCGTCGCGGGTACTCGACCGCGGCTATGTCACCTACAGCAACGAGGCCAAGCAGCAGATCGGGGTCGCCGCAGCCACGATCGAGCGCTACGGAGCGGTCAGCCGCGAGACCGCGGAAGCGATGGCGAAGGGCGTGCTGGCGAATGCGCCGGTGACGCTTTCGGCTGCCATCACCGGCATTGCCGGGCCGGATGGCGGCACGCGGGAAAAGCCGGTGGGGCTGGTGCATTTCGCCGTCGCGGCCTCGCGCAGCGGCAAGCTCGTTCATCATGAGCACCGCTATGGAGAGATCGGGCGAACCCAGGTGCGGCGGGCTTCGGTGCTGCGCGCCCTGGCCATGCTCACGGACCTCGCCGAGGGCGAGGATTTTACGAACTAATTAGTTCGGTATCGCGCCATCCTGCGGGGGACTACTTCAAACTTCGCCGGCTTGGGCTTTCGGCCTGCCATAAATTTCATCGGCGCGCTTTTCAAACGCGCCGGCAAAACGGCGAAAGGCCGCGTCGAACATGGCGCCCATCAACGCCGCCAGCACGCGGCTGCGAAATTCATAGGCGATGAAGAATTCCACCTCGCAGCTATGCGCATCCAGCGGGCGAAAGTTCCAACGGTTCTGCAAATGGCTGAATGGCCCGCTGAGATATTCGACCAGAATCTGCAGCTTCGGCCTGTCGAGTGTGACACGGCTGGTGAAGGTCTCGCGGACAAGCTTGTAGGCGACGGTCATGTCCGCCACCAAAACCTCTGCACCCTCTTCGTTCTCGGTGCGGCTTTTCACCTTGAGGGCGCGGCAGAGCGGCACGAATTCCGGATAGCGATCGACGTCCGCCACCAGGTCGAACATTTCCGCGGCAGCATGGCGCACGCGGCGTTTGGTCGAGAATTGCGGCATTCAGGCTCAGCGCCGACTGGATTCGCGCGCGGCCTTGAGCTGCGCGAAATCTTCCCCGGCGTGGTGCGACGAGCGGGTAAGCGGGCTCGACGACACCATGAGAAAGCCTTTGGCATAGGCCACCGTCTTCAACGTCTCGAATTCATCCGGCGGCACGAAACGCACCACCTCGTGGTGCTTGCGCGTGGGCTGCAGATACTGGCCGATGGTGAGGAAATCGACATTCGCGGCGCGCAGATCGTCCATCACCTGCAAAATCTCGTTCCGCTCTTCGCCCAGCCCGACCATGATGCCCGACTTGGTGAAGATCGTCGGATCGAGTTCCTTCGCCCGCTGCAGCAGACGCAAGGACACAAAATACCGCGCGCCCGGACGGACGGTCACATATTTCGACGGCACCGTTTCGAGGTTGTGGTTGAATACGTCGGGCCGCGCCTCGATCACCAGTTCAAGCGCGCCGTCCTTGCGCAGGAAATCCGGAGTCAGCACTTCGATCGTGGTCTGCGGGCACCGCGCCCGGATCGCCCGGATGGTCTGCGCGAAATGCCCTGCCCCGCCGTCGGCGAGATCGTCGCGATCAACCGAGGTGACGACGATATGCGCCAGGCCGAGCTTGGCGGTTGCCTCCGCCACTTTCTCGGGCTCGGCCGGATCCAGCGGTCCGGGCAATCCCGTACGCACGTTGCAGAAGGAACACGCGCGCGTGCAGGTATCGCCCATGATCATGAAGGTCGCGTGTTTCTTCTCCCAGCACTCGCCGATATTCGGGCAGCCCGCCTCCTCGCACACGGTGACAAGACCATTGTCGCGCATGATGCGCCGCGTCTCTTCGTAGCCCCGGGAAATCGGCGCCTTGACGCGGATCCAGTCCGGCTTGTGAAGCACGGGCGTATCGGGACGATGCGCCTTTTCCGGGTGGCGCGGCCGGCTCGTCACGGTATCGAGGACGACAACCATGGAATCTCCGTTGAGTGCCCATTTAACTACGGATTGCAGGGCGTAGCCGCAAGGCTGCATCCGCCTCTTTAGGCCCGCCGATCGCCTGCCAGATCGGCAGAAACAACGGCTCCGACGGTGGCGGTGACGATCCTGGGCGAGCGGGCGGACTGTAGTCCTCCGATATCTATTATCAAGGAACGCCAGCACGATTGCCGCGTTTGCCCTCCACGCCACAATCCGGTTGCTCATGCAAGAAAAACTTGAATTTCCCCGTATCGATGCCGCGCTCATCAAGCGTGCGGCCGAGGTCGTTAAACACGCGAAGGAGTGCCGCTGCAGCATCGTCACGGCGGAATCCTGCACCGGTGGTCTGCTGGCCGCTGTGCTGGCGGAAGCGCCGGGCGCCGCCAAGCAACTGCAAGGCGGCTTCGTCACTTATACCAAGGACCAGAAAACGATTGCGCTCGGCATTCCGCGCGCCCTGCTCGAGCGGGAGAGCGCGGTCAGCGAAGCGGTCGCCCGCGCCATGGCGGAAGGCGCGCTTGGGCGTTCCATCGCGGACGTTTCGGTTTCCATCACCGGCGTGGCCGGACCCGAATCCGACGAAGACGGCAATCCGGTCGGGCTTGTGCATATAGCCGCGGCGCGGCGGGCCGGCGCCACGCTGCACCAAGAACATCGCTTCGGGGATATCGGCCGCGGCGAGGTACTTTATCAAACGGTGATGGCGGCGCTCGATCTGCTGGAGCGCTGCGCGACCGGTGGTCAGGATCGCGTGCGCGCAGCGGAATAGTGGAGATCGCCGGCAGAAAGCGCGATCTTCTCCACCTTCTGGTCAACTGATAAGCTAACGCGAGGTGGGCACTCGCCCGCATCCGGAGGCGATACATGAAACTTCCTCGCCGAAGGTTTCTCTATCTGGCCGCCGGGGCTGGTGCACTCCCGCTGCTGCCGCGAATTACAAGAGCGCAAGACTTTCCATCGCGGCCAGTCACGCTGGTCGTTCCGTTGCCGGCCGGGGGAGCCTATGACGTGGTGGCGCGTCTCTTGGCCGAACATATGCGCGCGACCCTCGGTCAGCCGGTGATCGTCGAAAACATTCCCGGCGCAGATCGCGGAATAATCAAGGTCATACAGGCGGAGCCGGACGGCCACACCCTCGGCATCGGCGGCTGGGCGCCCTATGTGCTCCGGCCGCTGGTGTTTTCCCTTCCGTTCGATCTGCTCAAAGACTTGGAGCCGGTCGCGTTCGTGGCCGATGCACCGTTCTGGATCGTTTCGAAGACAGAGATCCCCGCGAAGGACATGAAAGAGTTCATCGCCTGGCTCAAGGCCAACCCTGGGAAAGCCTCGGCGGGAACAACCGGCGCCGGCGGAGGATCCCATCTGTGCGGCCTGCATCTGCAGAGCAACAGCGGAACCGCCTTCGAGTTCATTCCGTATCGCGGTGGGGCGCCGGCACTACAGGATTTGGTGGCAGGGCAAATTGATTTCATGTGCGATTTCGCCGCCAACAGCCTGCCGCAGGTCCGCGCCGGGCGGTTGCGGGCTTACGCGATCATGGCGAGAAGCCGTTGGGAAGCAGCACCGGAAATTCCAACCGCCGACGAAGCCGGGCTGCCAGGACTTTACATTTCTAACTGGACCGGCCTATGGGCTCCCCCGCGCACTCCGAAACCGGTCATCGATAAGATCAACGCAGCGGTCGTGGCAGCACTGGCGGATTCAAACGTCCGCAAACGATACATCGAGTTGGGACAAGAGATTCCTGCTCCGACACAGCAATCTCCCGAAGCGCTCCGTGCCTTCCACAAGTCCGAGGTGGAGAAGTGGGCGCCCATCATCAAAGCGGCCAACATCAAGACCAACTGATCCAGCGTAGCCTATATCCCTGCCATGGACGGGATGACGAGCATGACGGCGACGATGCCTGCCATTCCCCTGCCCGGGGGCGAAACGATTCCCGTCCTTGGTCAGGGCACCTGGCAGATGGCGGAAAAGCCCGCCCGCCGGGCGGAGGAGATCAAGGCACTGCGCGCCGGCCTCGATCTCGGCATGACGCTGATCGATACCGCCGAAATGTATGGCGACGGTGCCGCCGAGGAATTGGTTGCGGAAGCGATTGTGGGGCGCCGTGCCGAAGTTTTCCTGGTGAGCAAGGTGCTGCCGCAAAACGCGACGCGCCACGGCACCGTCAAAGCCTGCGAGCGCAGCCTGAAGCGGCTGCGAACCGACCGTATCGATCTCTATCTGCTGCATTGGCGCGGGGGCGTGCCGCTGACGGAAACGATCGAGGGGTTCGAGGCTTTGTTGCGGGCCGGAAGCATCCGCCATTGGGGCGTCAGCAATTTCGACACCGATGACATGGAAGAATTGGTCGCCCTACCGGGCGGAAAAAAGGTGGCGGCCAATCAGGTGCTCTACAACCTGACACGGCGCGGCATCGAACACGACCTCATCCCCTGGTCGCAAGAATTTCGGCTGCCGCTGATGGCCTATTCGCCCATCGAGCAGGGTGATTTGTTGCGCCATCAGGCGCTGCGGAAAATCGCAGCGAGTTTGGGCGCGACACCGGCGCAGGTCGCGCTCGCCTGGGTGCTCGCGCAGCCGGGCATCTGCGCCATTCCTAAAGCCGGCCGGCCGGAGCACGTGACGGACAATCATCGCGCGTTGAAAGTCCATCTGATGCCGCCGGACCTGGCCGCGCTCGATGCGGCCTTCCCGCCACCGACAAAGAAAATACCGCTCGAGATGATTTGAGGAGAATAATCCGGCCGCCCCGCGGAAGGGAGACCGTCTCAGTCTCGCGGACATCGCTGGATTGCCGCTTGCGCGGGAAATGAGCGGAATGACCGGGACTACGCGTTCAGCACCCGCCCGTAAGCATCAAGCACGGATTCCTTCATCATCTCCGACAACGTCGGATGCGGGAAGACCGTATGCATCAGCTCTTCTTCCGTTGTCTCGAGATTCATCGCGACGACATAGCCCTGGATCAGCTCGGTCACTTCCGCACCCACCATATGCGCCCCAAGGAGCTGGCCTGTCTTCTTGTCGAAGATCACCTTCACCATGCCCTGGTCCTCGCCGAGCGCGATAGCCTTGCCGTTGGCCGCAAAAGGAAAGCGGCCGACGCGCACTTCAAGCTTCTTCTCCTTGGCCGCCTGCTCGGTGAGCCCGACCGAAGCGATCTGCGGCGAACAATATGTGCAGCCGGGGATGAGATTTTTGTCCATCGGATGCACCTTCAGCCCCTTGATCGCTTCGACGCAGATGACGCCCTCATGCTCGGCCTTGTGCGCCAGCATCGGGGGGCCGGCGACGTCGCCGATGGCATAGATACCAGGCACATTGGTGCGGCTGAGCGGATCGACCACGACAACGCCGCGGTCGGTTTTCACGCCGACTTTTTCCAGTCCGAGATTTTCGACATTACCGACCACGCCGACGGCGGAAATCACCCGCTCAACGGTCAACGACTGCGTGGCTTTGCCATCTTCGATGGTGGCGGTCACGCTGTCGCCCTTCTTGTCGAGCTTGGTCACCTTGGCTCCGGTGATAATCTTGATGCCCTGCTTCTCAAAGGCCTTGCGCGCGAAGGCGGCGATCTCGGCATCCTCCACCGGCAGGATCTGTGGCAGCAGCTCGACGACAGTCACCTCGGCGCCGAAGGATCGGTAGAAAGACGCGAACTCCACGCCGATCGCGCCGGAACCGATGACCAGCAGCGACTTCGGCATCTTCTCCGGCACCATGGCCTCGAAATAAGTCCAGACCAGTTTCTTGTCCGGCTCCAGACCGGGCAGCACACGCGGACGCGCACCCGTGGCGATGATGATGTGTTTGGCCTGATAGCTGCCGGGCCCGAGCACGCCCTTTGGGGCTTCGGTCCGCGACGTCTTCACTGTAACTTTTCCGGGTGCGTCGATGGCCGCCTCGCCCCAGATCACGGAGACCTTGTTCTTCTTCATCAGGAAGCCGACGCCGTCATTCAGTCGCTTCGACACCCCGCGCGAGCGCTGAACCACGGCCTTGGCGTCGTACCCGACCTTCTCGGCAGTCAGCCCGTAGGCCTTCGCATTCTGCATATAGTGGAAGACTTCCGCCGAGCGCAGCAAAGCTTTGGTCGGGATGCAGCCCCAATTCAGGCAGATGCCGCCGAGATGATCACGCTCGACGATCGCGGTCTTGAACCCGAGTTGCGCTGACCGGATGGCGGTGACATAGCCGCCCGGGCCCGAACCGATGATCAGAACGTCGAAGGAAGTGTCAGCCACTTAATTCTCCACCCGCCGCTTATTGACGATACGCCTGATCCACCATTCCAGCATCACAACTACAGCGGCGACGGCAAGGGCGATAAAAAAGATTGGTTGCGCGATGTTGCGGGACAACTGCTCACCTGAGAAGAACGCGGAATAGATGAAATCCTGGCCAACAGGACTTATTGCAACGGCTGCCACCAGCAGCAAGGAAATCCACGGCCATTTTCGCATCGATTCCCCGCTCACGTAATGCTCAGCGGCGTTGTCGCAAGTAGCGGCGCAGTAGAAACCACTGCACCATAACCGTCAGGCAGAGCGGAACGATAAATTGCAGCAATCCCTGGACCTCACGCGCAAGGTTGATACTGGTGCCGCCCTGAATGATGCCGATGAAGAGAATGGCGCCTATCGGTGCCAAGAGGACAAGCGTTGCGATCCAGATCGCACGCTCGCTGCGCGTTCGCCACAGTGTGAAGCTTATGACCAACATCGTTACCGCTGCGTAGAAGATGCTGCCGAGGATGCCGAAGACTTCGCCCATCCCGATGGATGCGGGTTCATCGAAGGGCGGCAGCCAATGGGTGGCAACATAGACCACGGAAATCGCGATGCCGAGAGACAAAGCGGCGGCGAAAGGAACCATCACAAAGAGCGGCATGGATTGGCCTTAATGGCGCTCACACCACCATCATCACTGGGTTTTCGATGATCGCCTTGATGGCGCCGAGGAGTTGCGCGCCGAGCACCCCATCCACCGCGCGATGATCGGTCGAGAGCGTGGTGGTCATCACGGTCGCCGCTTCCACCTTGCCGTTGCGCACGATTGCCCGCTGTTCGCCAGCACCGACCGCCAAAATGGTGGCGTGCGGCGGATTGATCACGGCGGCGAATTCACGGATGCCATACATGCCGAGATTGGAAACCGCACTGGTGCCGCCCTGGAATTCTTCCGGCCGCAGTTTCTTGGCGCGCGCGCGGGCGGCGAGGTCCTTCATCTCGTTGGAAATGACGGAGAGCGACTTCAGCTCGGCCCCGCGCACGATCGGCGTGATCAGCCCGCCCGGGATGGAAACCGCCACGCCTACGTCGGAATGCTTGTGCTTGAGCATGCCGGCTTCGGTCCATGTCACATTGGCATCGGGTACCCGCTGCAGTGCGAGCGCCAGCGCCTTGATGACGAAGTCGTTGACCGACAATTTCCAGGCCGGCTTGCCTTCTTTGTCCTTTGGCGCCGAGCTGTTGATCTCTTCGCGCGCCTTCAACAAATTGTCGATGATGCAGTCGACGGTCAGATAAAAATGCGGAATGGTCGTCTTGGCCTCGACCAAACGCCGGGCAATGATCTTCCGAATATTATCGTGCGGAATGACTTCGTAGCTGCCCTGTTCGAACAGCGCCATAATCTTGTCGTCGGACGGCTGCTGCGCAAGCGGCGCGGCGGCTGCAGCGGCCGGCGCTTTCTGTGCGCCGCCGGATTTCGCCGCCTCGACATCGCGCGCGACCACGCGGCCGTGCGGACCGGAGCCCTGCACGCGCGAGAGGTCGATATTGCCCTCCTTCGCAAGTCGCTTGGCGAGCGGAGAGGCAAACAGCCTCTCGCCTTGCGACGGCGCTGCGGCTGGAGCGGGCGTCGGTGCGCTGCGTGGAGCGGCGGTCGGGGTGGCTTGCTTAGGCGCTTCCGCGGGCCTGGCTTCCGCGGGCTTGGCTTCCGCCGGCTTGGCCTCCGCTTTGGACGGCGCAGCTTTCTGTCCCGCCCCTGCCGCGGCCGAAGCCGTCGCTTTCACGTCCTCGCCTTCACCGGCCAGCACCGCGATCACCTGATTGACCGGAACGTCCTGTGTGCCCTCGGGCACCACAATCTTCGCCAGCGTGCCTTCGTCGACCGCTTCGACCTCCATCGTCGCCTTGTCGGTTTCGATTTCCGCGAGCACGTCGCCGGCAACGACCTTGTCCCCCTCTTTCTTCACCCATTTGGCGAGGTTTCCCTTCTCCATGGTGGGCGAGAGAGCGGGCATGAGAATATTCGTCGGCATGGTGCGCCCTACCGGTAGCAGACGGCTTTAGCGGCAGCGATTACCTCGGCAACCGATGGCAATGCCAGCTTCTCAAGATTGGCGGCGTAAGGCAGCGGCGTGTCCTTCGCAGACACCCGCGCCACCGGCGCGTCGAGGTAATCGAAGGCTTGTTCCATGATGCGGGCAGCGATCTCCGCGCCGATACCGGACTGCTGCCAGCCCTCCTCGACCGTGACCACGCGGCCGGTCTTCTTCACGGATGCAATGATCGTTTCGGTATCCATCGGGCGCAGCGTGCGCAGATCGATGACTTCTGCCGAAATATTTTCCTTCGCCAGCTCCTCGGCCGCTTTCAGTGCGTAGCTCATGCCCATCGACCAGGCGACGAGCGTGACGTCGTTGCCCTCGCGTGAGATTTTGGCGCGACCGATCGGCACCACGTAATCGTCGAGTTTGGGAACGGGAAAGGACTGGCCGTAGAGGATTTCGTTTTCCAGGAAGATGATCGGATTGGGGTTACGGATCGCAGCTTTCAGCAGGCCTTTGTGATCGGCGGCGGTATATGGCGCGATCACCGTCAGCCCGGGGATATGCGAATACCAGGCGGAATAATCCTGGCTATGTTGCGCACCGACGCGGGCCGCGGCCCCATTGGGACCGCGAAAGACAATCTGGCAGCCCATTTGTCCGCCCGACATGTAAAGCGTTTTGGCCGCGGAATTGATCAGCTGGTCGACCGCCTGCATGGCGAAGTTCCAGGTCATGAACTCCACGATCGGCTTTAATCCAGCGAGTGCCGCACCGATGCCGAGGCCGGCAAAACCCTGCTCGGTGATGGGCGTGTCGATCACGCGCTTGACGCCGAATTCCTGCAGCAACCCCTGCGTGACCTTGTAGGCGCCCTGATATTCCGCAACCTCCTCGCCCATGACGAAGACGTCCTTGTCGCGGCGCATTTCTTCCGCCATGGCGTCGCGCAAGGCTTCCCGCACGGTCATGGTGACGGTCTCGGTTCCTTCGGGCACGTCGGGTTCCGGCAAGGCTTTCGGTTGCGGCGGCGTAGCGACGGCGGATTTTGCCGGAGCCGGTGCTTTGGCCTGTTTCTTATCCCCGGCAGCCGGCGGCGCGGATTCCACGGCTTTCGCCTGGCGCTCCGGCTTGGCGGATTTTGCCGCGGAAGCATCTTCGCCTTCGGAAAAGATCGTCGCTATCGGCGTGTTCACTGCCACATCCTGCGTGCCTTCCGGCACCAGGATCTGCCCGAGCGTGCCTTCGTCGGTCGCCTCGACCTCCATGGTCGCCTTGTCGGTTTCGATTTCGGCGATGACATCGCCGCTGCGGATCGCTTCGCCCTCCTTCTTCAGCCATTTCGCAAGGTTGCCCTTCTCCATGGTGGGCGAGAGGGCGGGCATCAGCACTTGGATCGGCATGGGCTTACTGAACTCTTGAAATTGAGGCCGGTGGCTACTTGCGCGTTTAGCGCATCACATCGGTATAAAGCTCGGAGGGATCGGGTTCTGGGTCGTGGGTGGCGAATTCGGCCGCCTCATTCACTTTGGCGCGCGTTTCGGAGTCGATCTTCTTCAGCGCCTCTTCGCTCATTCCTTTCTCAAGCAAGCGAAGACGAACCTGCTCGATCGGGTCCTGCTCCCCGCGTACTTTCTCTACTTCTTCGCGCGTGCGGTATTTCGCCGGGTCGGACATGGAATGGCCGCGATAGCGATAGGTGAGCATTTCGAGAATATACGGGCCGTTGCCCTCGCGGCACAATTTTACCGCTTTCTCTCCGGCCGCCTTCACCGCGCGCACATCCATGCCGTCGACCTGCTCGCCTTCGATGCTGAATGACATGCCGCGTTGCGACAGGTCGACAGTGGACGAAGAGCGGTGGATTGCCGTCCCCATGGCGTAGCGGTTGTTCTCGATCACATAGACGACCGGCAGCTTCCAGAGCTCGGCCATGTTAAAGCTCTCATACACCTGCCCCTGGTTGGCCGCGCCGTCGCCGAAATAGGTCAGACAGACGTTGTCATTTTCGCGATAGCGGTTGGCGAAAGCCAGGCCGGTGCCGAGCGGCACCTGCGCCGCGACAATGCCGTGGCCGCCGTAAAAACCCTTCTCGACCGAGAACATATGCATCGACCCGCCCTTGCCGCGGGAATAGCCGCTTCTGCGGCCCGTCAATTCGGCCATCACGCCTTTGGGATCCATCCCGCAAGCCAGCATGTGACCATGATCGCGGTACCCGGTGATGACCTGGTCGCCCGGTTTGAGCGACATCTGCATCCCGACAACCACCGCTTCCTGACCGATATACAGATGACAGAAGCCACCGATGAGGCCCATGCCATACATCTGGCCCGCCTTCTCCTCGAAGCGCCGGATCGCGAGCATGTCTCGATAGGCGACGAGTTCCTGCTCCTTGCTGAGCTCAGGCACTGAACCCGTACGGCCATCGCCGTTGGGACCGGCGCGGCTGGAGGTATCTTGTGCGGCGGATTTAGCAGAGGAGACGGCGGCCATGGGGCTCCTGAGGCGGGACTGCGAGGGTCGCATAACCCCATAGCCCAATTCGCCAAAAGGCGAAAGCACAGCCGCGCTGGGGGACAACCCCGTTACGCGAAGGTGAAGGGCATGCGCAATTTTAGGGCAATAACAGGAGAAAGACCGCAATATTCGGTCGAGCTTCTACCGCCGCTTCAAATTGAACGTCAGTTCGCGTGGATGCATGTAGTGCAGTTCCGCGCGTGCCCTCTCGTCCAGAAGATCGGGATCGAGGCGGTCTGAGCGCAGCAAGGAGACGCGCCTTTCCCATTGCAGCCGCTCTACTTCGGCGCGGCCAAATTCGGCGGTCAATTCGGCGATCTGCTCCTCAAGCTGCTGCTTGGCAACCAGCCCGTGGTTGCCGGAGAAAGCATTGACGGCGAAATAGCCGATGAAGAGAGCCGCGATGGCGTAAAGACCGAGCGCGGTGAAAAACGAACGCAACCGTCTGCGGGTGACCATGTGCCAACCTGGCCTGTTCCCCCTTAATGTGACTTTAACGGCCGTCCCGGGACCCTTCGGCAAAGCGGCAAAGCAATTTCAAATCAAATGGATGAAAAGATCTCTTGCCGGAGCGATGGAAGATCAGCCTGCGCGACGCTTCCGTCCGGCAAAGGGATTCTCTTTTTCACGTAGCGTGAGTCGGATCGGCGTGCCTGGTAGATCGAAAGAATCCCTCAATCCGTTTACGAGATAGCGCCGGTAAGCATCAGGCAGCGCATCGGCGCGGGTGCAGGACAGAATGAAGCTCGGCGGCCGGGTCTTCGGCTGGGTAATGTAATTGAGCTTCAGCCGACGCCCGGATACCGCTGGTGGCGGATGTTGCGCCAGTGTGTCACCGAGCCAGCGATTGAGCGCAGCGGTGGACACGCGTTTGTTCCAGACCGCGTGACTTTCGGTCACAGCCTGCAACAGGCGGTCGACGCCTTCTCCGGTGATCCCCGACATCGCGACCACGGGCACGCCCTTCACCTGCGGCAGCCAGTGGTCGGTTTCCTCGCGTAGTTTTTTGAGCGCGCCGGCCTGTTTCGGCATCAGGTCGGATTTGCTCATGGCGATCACGAGCGCGCGGCCTTCCCGCTCCGCCAGATCGGCAATGCGCAGATCCTGTTCCTCAAACGCATGCTCGCAATCCATCAGCACGACGACCACATGCGCGAAACGGATGGCATTGAGCGCGTCCGCAACCGAAAGCTTCTCCAGTTTCTGGTCGATCTTGGAGCGCCGGCGCATGCCCGCCGTGTCGTAGATCAAAAAGTCTCGCCCCTGCCACTGCAGCGGCACGGCGATCGAGTCGCGTGTGATCCCGGCTTCCGGTCCGGTAAGCAGGCGCTCCTCTCCGAGCAAATAGTTGATCAGGGTCGATTTGCCGACATTGGGACGGCCCACCACCGCCACACGAATGACTTCTGCTGCTGCCGGATCGATGCCGGTTTCTTCGTCCGTCTCTGGAGGCAATTCCGTCGCGTCCGGCAAGGCGGAGCGCAACGCCTCATAAAGATCGGCAAGGCCTTCGCCGTGTTCGGCCGAAATCGCGACCGGCGCTCCCAGCCCGAGCCGATAGGCTTCTATTGCCCCCGCCTCGCCTGCTTTGCCTTCGCTTTTGTTGGCCACGACGATCACCGGCTTACCGGCGCGGCGCACCAGCTCCGCAAAGCCCTTGTCGGCCGGCAAAGGTCCGCTGCGGGCGTCGATAAGGAAGAAGATGGCGTCGGCATGTGCGAGCGCGGCTTCGGTTTGCGCGCGCATGCGTCCGGATAGGCTCTGGGCCGCCGCGTCTTCGAGGCCAGCGGTGTCGACGACGGTGAAATCGATATCGCCCAGGCGCGCCTTGCCCTCGCGCCGGTCGCGCGTGACGCCCGGCTGGTCGTCGACTAATGCCAGCCTGCTCCCCACCAGTCGGTTGAACAGCGTGGACTTGCCGACATTAGGCCGGCCGACAATGGCGACGGTAAAGCTCATGACGCGATGATCCGGCCGGAAACGGGCTTCAGGTTATCGCGTAACCACTGTCAGCGCGAAAAGGAGCTGGGGTCGGGCGGCGGCCAATTGGCCTGAGTGTTGGTTGGATCCGGCCAGTTGGCGGCCGGCGGCGGCTCTGGGCGGGTCTCGGTGCCGGGGCGGTGCCTGGATCCGGCCAGGCGGCCGCCGGCTGACTGGTCGTCGCGGGCTGCGCGGGCTTGGCGGCAGGCGCGGCACGGACCTGGGCAGGTTGCGGGGGCGCGCTCGCGGTTCGCGGCTTGGGCGCAGCAGGCCGAGCCGGTTGAGCCGGTTTCGCGGCCGGCGCCGGGGCAGCGGCTTCGACCACGGGCTGTTGATTGCCCTTCACCATTTCGGGCGGCACCCCTTCCGGAACGCCGGGTACGCCAGTTGGAAACACCGGCTTGCGTTCGCCGGGAAGCTTCGTCTTTGTGTCGAAGAAATCGCCCGAGATCCAATCGGTAGGATCAAAATTGCCGCTCGTGCCGCTGCATGCGGAGAGCAACAGCCCCGTCATCAGCCCTGCCACAAGCGGGATTGCGCGGACGCGGACCATACAGTATCTCCTGCTCAGCTGTTGCCGGTATCAGGGGCAAGCGCCATCAACATTTCAATTCGTTGACGCAACCCTGCCGGCGCCGCGACATCGGTGACGATCTGGTCGAACCACTTGCGCGCCGCCGCGGCTTCATTGGCGCGCAAGGCTGACAGCGCGAGTATCTCGCGCGCGGAATTGCGGAACGAGCGCTCCGGTCCCGTCACGGGCTCAAGACGTCGGCGCAAATCCTCATAGGACGCGGTATCGACCAGCAGGAAGCCGCCGCGCACGGCGGCGAGGTCGCGCATTGTCTGGTTCAGGCGCGCATCCGCCGCGAGTGCATCGTAGGCTTCAACCGCGGCTTTGGGATCGCGTTGTGCCAATTCACCGGCTGCCTGCAGGCGGGCAAGGTCGCGATATCCGGCGGCCCCCTTCTCCGCTACCTTGGCGAAGGCAGCTTCTGCTTCGGCGTGTTTGCCTTCAGCGCTCAGCGTCATGGCGCTCTGGAAAGCGCCGCCCGCCTCGGCAGCCCGTTTCGATTCCCACCATTGATTCAGGCGCCAGCCGCCAACCAGACCGACAATCAGAATTGCCCCGGCGATGATGAAGACCTGATAGCGATCCCAGATCTTTTTCAGCTTCTCGCGCCGGACTTCCTCGTCGACTTCATTGAAAATGTCGGACACTAACTTCTCCAACCCTCTGCAAATACATCAATTCCCGGAAGGCCGGTAACCTACCGGTATGGCGCAGGCAAGGCAAAGGATTAGGCCATAATCGTAAAAGCTTCGGTGCAAATAGAGCCGCTCGGACGCAAAAACCGCTGCCCACTCTTGCTCACCGCGTTCTAACGCTCAGCTATACCTTGCGCTTCATCGGATAGACGTGCTCGGGACCGGGGAAAGCCCTCGCCCGGACCTCGGCCGCATAGGTCTCCACCGCCTTGCCAATAGACGGCCCTAGATCGCTATAGCGCTTGACGAATTTCGGCGCCCAGGGGGATAGGCCGAGCATATCCTCCAGCACCAGGATCTGGCCGTCGCAGGCCGGGCTCGCGCCGATTCCAATGGTGGGGATCGGAATCTGCGCGGTGATTTTGCGTGCCAGCGGCTCGGCGACCGCCTCCACCACCACGGAAAAAGCACCGGCCTCCGCCACCGCCCGACCGTCCTCCTCGAATTCTGCCCATTCCGCCTCTTCGCGCCCGCGCGCGCGGAACGAGCCGAGCACATTCACCGCCTGCGGCGTCATGCCGATATGCGCCATCACCGGCACGCCACGTTCCACCAGAAAAGCGATCGTTTCCGCCATGCGGCGTCCCCCTTCCAGCTTGATGGCGCCGCAATGGGTTTCCTTCAGCACGCGCGCAGCGGAATCGAAGGCCTGTTCCTTCGAGGTCTCGTAGGATCCGAAGGGCATGTCCACCACGACCAGCGCACGTTTGGACCCCCGCATCACCGCGCGGCCTTGCAGGATCATCATCTCGAGCGTCACCGGAATGGTGTTCTCCAGCCCGTGCATCACCATGCCAAGCGAGTCGCCAACAAGGATCACGTCACAATGCTGATCGAGGATACGCGCGGTATGCGCGTGATATGAGGTGAGGCAGACGAGGGGTGCGCCGCCCTTACGGGCGCAGATATCAGGCGCCGTCAGCCGCTTGATCTCCTGCTGCAGCGACATGCCCCTCTCCTCACTCAGCCGAGCGCCTTAAGCGCCGCGCGACCGGCATATTTGCCCTGCGGCCCCAGTTCTTCCTCGATGCGCAAAAGCTGGTTGTATTTGGCAACGCGATCCGAACGCGCGAGTGATCCGGTCTTGATCTGCCCGCAATTGGTGGCAACGGCGAGATCGGCGATCGTGGCGTCTTCGGTTTCGCCGGAGCGATGCGACATCACCGCGGTGTACCCGGCCTTGTGCGCCATCTCGACTGCGGCCAGCGTCTCGGTAAGCGTGCCGATCTGGTTGACTTTTATCAGGATGGAATTGGCCAGTCCGTCCTCAATGCCTTGCGCCAGACGTTTGACGTTCGTGACAAAAAGATCGTCGCCGACAAGCTGGCATTTGTCGCCGATCATATCGGTCAGCAGTTTCCAGCCTTTCAAGTCGTCTTCCGCCATCCCGTCTTCGATGGAAATGATCGGATAGCGCGACACGAGATCGGCGAGATATTTGGCCTGCTCCTGATGCGTGCGCGACTTGCCCTCGCCTTCGTAAACGTATTTGCCGCCCTTGAAGAATTCGGTGGAGGCGCAGTCGAGTCCGAGCATGACGTCCTTGCCTAGCGTATAGCCGGCCTTCTCCACCGCCTTGACCACGAATCCGAGCGCGGCGTCGGCAGACGGCAGGTTCGGAGCAAAGCCGCCCTCGTCGCCGACATTGGTATTTTGGCCGGCCTGCTTCAACGCCGATTTCAAGGTCTGGAAGATTTCGGCGCCGGCGCGCAGCGCATCGGCAAAGGTAGATGCACCGACCGGCAGCACCATGAATTCCTGGAAGTCGATCGGATTGTCTGCATGCACGCCGCCGTTGATGATGTTCATCATCGGCACGGGCAAGATGCGGGCAGAGGTGCCGCCGATATAACGATAGAGCGGGAGATTCTTCGCGATCGCTGCCGCTTTGGCCGCTGCGAGTGAGACGCCGAGCAAGGCGTTAGCGCCAAGGCGGCTCTTGTTGGGCGTACCATCGAGCGCGATCAGGGTTTCGTCAATCTTCGTCTGGGCTTCCGCATCCATGCCGCCAACCGCGTCGAAAATCTCGCCGTTCACCGCGTCGATCGCCTTGCGCACGCCTTTGCCGCCATAGCGTTGCGTATCACCGTCGCGCAGCTCCACCGCCTCATGCGCGCCGGTAGAGGCGCCAGACGGCACCGCGGCGCGCCCAAGAGAGCCGTCTTCCAGCACGACGTCGACCTCCACGGTCGGATTGCCGCGGCTGTCGAGAACTTCACGTCCGATGATGTCAACGATGGCGGTCATGTATCTGGCCTGATTAAAATCTGAGCCGGATTAAGCACATTGTCATGCCGGACGAAAGGCGGGCCTCCCGCTAATCGATCTCTTTGGTGTATGAAGGCAAATGGCAAAAAAGACACTTCAGCTCGGCAAGGAAAGCCGCCTGCCCGCCTCGCCCGCCCAGGCGGTGCTGGATCGGGTCGCTAACCCGCATCCAGACACTGCCTATGTGGCGCGCTTCACCGCGCCGGAATTCACCACGCTTTGCCCGATCACCGGTCAGCCGGATTTCGCGCATCTGGTGATCGACTACGTGCCCGACCGCTGGCTGGTGGAGTCAAAGTCTTTAAAGCTCTATCTAACGAGCTACCGCAACACGGGCGTATTTCACGAAGACTGCACGGTGGCCATAGGAAAAAGACTTGCCGGGCTACTGAAACCGAAGTTTTTGCGCATCGGCGGTTACTGGTATCCGCGCGGCGGCATGCCGATCGACGTGTTTTGGCAAACCGGAAAATTGCCGGCGGGCGTTTGGCTGCCTGACAGCGGCGTGGCGCCCTATCGCGGGCGCGGTTGAGGCATCGGCGCCGTGAGTCCGCCGATCAGCTGCGCCACCACCTCGGCCGGATTTTCAGAGCGCATGACGCCACCCATGACCGCGAAACCGGCGACACCGGCCAGCTGACATTCCAACGCATTTTGCGGATCGATCCCGCCGATAGCGACGACCGGCACCGGGCAAGCCGCAACGATCAGCGCCAGTCCTTCCGATCCCGGCGCAGGTCCGTAACCTGGCTTGCTCTGCGTTTCGAACACCGGCCCGGCGATCACATAGTCCACGCGTTTTAAATTCGACGGAGCGCGCCTCTTGCACGCTATGGACCGATAAACCTATCAGCGCGCCCTGAGCGAATACATGGCGCGCTGCTGCAGCGTCGCCGCCGGCAGAAAGGTGCACACCATCGGCGCGCGCCTGCCGCGCGAGCACAGTATCGCCGTGCAATGTCACCTTGGCTTGAAATTGTTGCGCGCGATCCAAAAGCTTGCGCAACAACGCGGCCTGCTGCGATTGCGGCAGATCTTTTTCACGCAGGCTGAGCCAGCGGCAGCCTGCTGAAAAAGCGGCCTCTGCGATGTCGCAAATATCGCCGCGCGCCTGGTGCCGATCGGTGATCAGCAATAGCGGCGGCGAAGGCAGGGTCACGTGCCGACAAGGCCGAATTGCGGGCTCGAAGGCTGGCATTGGTCCGCTTCGGGATCCGGCCCGCCAGATGCGCCAGCCGTCCGCCCTCGACCGCAACGCGCATCGCGAAGGCCATGCGAACCGGGTCGTTCGCTTTCGATACCGCCGTGTTCACCAGCACAGCCGCGCAGCCGAGCTCCATGGCGAGTGCGGCGTCCGAGGCCGTGCCGATACCGGCATCGAGCACGACCGGCACCGGGCTGCGCACGCAAATCAATTCGATCAAATGCGGATTGGTTATGCCGAGTCCTGAGCC
>CAVVSK010000025.1:0-23100 GCA_963750965.1 uncultured Alphaproteobacteria bacterium | reverse complement strand
GCGGTCGAGACCGCGATCGAGGTGACCCCCGCTACGACGGCAACGAGGATGGCGGGCGCGGCTGCGATGAGGGAGAACAGCGCGATAATACTCACATGCAGCCGGGCCGCAGCGCGGCCGCGGCGCCGCGCCTGCAGGATCAGCCAGAGCTCACGACCGATATGGCGCCGAGCAGCAAGACGATCAGCAGATCGTCCGCGAGCAGCGTCACGACCACTTCATGCGTCGGCGAAAGCGGGGTAGATCGGAGAGGACGAAGAAAGTGACGACCGCGCAGATCAGCGCCACGATCACCGCGATCCGGCCCAATGCCCGGTTTTCAACCCGGGCGGACGAGGCCTGAGCCACAGCCGCCTGCGCGGCGAGGGCCTGATCGAGGCTGGACATGAGTTCACTTTGAATCGCAACGCCCCGACGGACCAGCGTCCCCGCTATTGGGTGATGCTTTTATACAACAATGTTGCCGGATTACGACATTTGTTAGCCCAGACCTTTTCTGAGTAATATCAAGAAGAAGGGTTTTACAGCGCAATCCCGAAAACCCGTGAACAGCCCCGGAATGTCGCATGAGTTTGTAAAACGCGAGCCCCGTCTAACAGCCCGAATCCGGCGGAAGTTGGAACGCCAAATCTCGACAAGCGGATCGAAGCCGAAAATCGCTGCCCTAACCCTCTCCGCGGCAGATCCTTTCACCGGCGTTTCGCAAAACGTCGAGTTGCCGATGCGGTCGACGTCTGGCGCGCCGGATCACTGGCAAGGCCAGGGTCGTCTGCAAACCCACAGTAAGCGTTGCGTGAACCCGAGTTTGATCTGAACCGAAACTGGCTCGCTGAGCCTCTCTGAAAAGCAGAGGAGCTCCACCCGGCAAGGTGAGAGCCCCGAAAGGAGTCTACAAGTGCCTTATAACCTCAACGGCGGGCCCGCGCAATTGTTGCGCGACGCTCTCCATAAAAAAAGTCAGCCCGCCAAGCGGAAGCGATATGACGTCGGCCGCGCCGGCTTCAAGCGCCGCGCCCCTCATCGCCATCCCTTCGTGGTTAGCATCTTCAAGACCGTGACCGTCCCCATGCGGGCAGCCGCATGAGCGCGCCCGCACACTCGGTTGAAGTCGAGCCCGCGGCTCGCGCGGTCAATCCCGCGATTGCCCTGCTGCTGCGCGCCGAGGCGAAGGCCTTCCTGGTCCGGTTCATCTCTCGGCCACCGTCTGCGGAAGCTGGAAACAAAAACTAAGCACGTTACCCTAGTTAGTAGCGTCCGAATTGTTGCCTGGAATGAAGCCGATAAAGAAAAGCAGATTGCAGAGCTGTTGGCGGCTGGAACGATTACGCCGGATGTGATGGTTGTTTGTCGGATGATTGTTCCGTCTAACGCGGCCCGGCCATGCTAACCCGCTCGATTGGCACCCGGCTTAAAAGGCTAGTCGGGCCCCCTGCCCAGCTTAATCTGGCTCAATGTTCGGCAATCTAAACCCCAAATCTACCGAAGCGTTTACCGACTCCGATTGGGCGGAGTTGAATAAGTTAAAGCGGGCCTATGAGAGTGGCGGACAGAAAGCCCTCTCCGCGGCGTTGGTGGCCTTGGCGGAAACGAACGTACATTGCTATTTCAACATTATGGACGCGATTAAGCCCGGCAGCGTCAGGGAAGCACTTAAGGACGCAATGGCAGAACTCGGCGTGACACGACAGGATTTAGATGGAGTTGCGCACCGGGCTAAACGGCGCGAACACTAACCGCCCCGCTCGCACCGGCCCGACTTGAACGGCAGGCAATCATCAGCAGGAGCCAACCCCCATCGAACTAGGGCGTGTACTCATAAATCCAGAACGCTCACAGACTTGGCGATGTCCGCGCTACCCTCAGAAGCGGACATCCGGGCTAGCTTTCGGCACGTCTGCTTAGGGCCAACAGCAGACATCAGCCCAGGCTTGGTGATTGATCTCAGACGGCGAAAGCACTCAGCCTCACAAGTTGATAATCGTTCTTGTGGGGATTTCTTCCGGCGGCTTAGGGGCATTTCCTAGGGTTACGAGACGCTGCAGCCAGGTCAGTTCACGCTGAGGCGTCTTGGGAACCACTACATAATCGATCACGATGTGGTCGTTTTCCTTTTCAATACGGAAGTAGTTCAAGCGATACGAAGGGCAATAAACTGCGGGCAATCGGCCAAAGCGCACCGGCACGCGGTGCAAAAGCTTCAGCCAAGTTCCCGTATTGATGACCACTTGGTTGGCCGGGCCCAGCCGGCGCATGAACGCCGCATGCGTGTGTCCGAAAATGAACACCGCGACCTTGTCGTCCGCCCGGAAAACCTCCTGCGCCCCCTTTAGGTAGGGCTCGTCTGAATCGAGGTTCGGAGTCACCCCGTGACTGGTCTGCAGTCGAAAGCGATGCAAGGTTCGCATGAGATCACGCTCAACAAGCACCGCCGGTATGCCGAATAAAATTAGGATCATGGAATTGATGGCGATCACGACCTGTAGAACGTTGTCAATGATCCCTAGCCTGCTCATCAGTGGATTGTGAAACAGGATATTGTAATCGAAGACGCCCACGACCCGAAGAATCTCACCTAGGATCGCAATGAACGTGACACCTGCAAGAAGTAAGAAGGGCAGCAGCACCCAACGCAGAACGGAGTTCATCTCCCGGTAGAAGTAGTTCGACAGGATCCAATCGGGAATTTGCATGGTGCCGACGGAACGAATGTCCTTGAGCCAGTCTCCCCGGCCGAAGTCCGAATGTCGGCTCGCTCCGCTGACGAAGGTCTCGGTGATGAAGTAGCCCACAGGAAGGGCGTAAGGATTGCCGTACTCAGAAAAACGATTGAACTCGTCGCGTTGTTGTCCGTGTTCGATCCAAATCTTCTTGTCGCCCACAGGGCGGGTCAGGACCAGGCTCTTGTCCAGATGGATGTTGTAGGCTTGCAGCTTGCTCGCGAAGGCGGGATTGCACGCTAGATCATAATCGTGATTGCCAACCATCATCGTTACCTTGATGCGTGCGCCGATGGTCCTGAGTTGATCGAAGATGGCTTGGTGTGCCGCTACGATGTGCTGAAACCTGTCGATCCCATGCACGAGAGTAAGTTCCCAGAATCCAAACGTGTCACCGACGATCAGCAATTCAGTATCGGGACCCTCGTTTTCCAGACTCTTCAGAAATTCGACGAACTCGGCGGTGTAATCGCAGTGCTGCAACTGACCGTCACCGCCCATGTGCAGGTCACTGACAAAGTAATACTTCCGTGCCAAAGTATGATCTCCCTGCCAGACCGGTCGAAAATATCCGACCGCTGGTCATACACGTGCACAGGATATCGCCCCGGCCGGCTTGATGTAAGCATGAACCATGAACCTCACTCGGCCCGCGGCGGCTTCGAGACCGAGTTCGAGCTGCTGATCGGGTCGGGAGCCAAACCAAGTTAGGTTTTACCCTTATCCAGTCTTTGCTACCTGGCCCCGTGAATGATGCTTCGGGTCAAGGGCTTTGCCCCTGGGATGTCCGCTTTGGGTCAGAAGCGGACATCCGGGCTAGCTTTCGGCACGTCTGCTTTGGGCTAATAGCGGCCATCATGGACCTTCCCGCCGCGAAATTCAGCCGCGCAGCGCCGCCTTGATTGCGGCCACGTCGATCTTCCTCATCGTCATCATCGCCTCAAACGCGCGCTTTGCTTCATCGCCGCCAGCGGCCATCGCTTCGGTCAGCACACGCGGCGTGATTTGCCACGACACGCCCCACTTGTCCTTGCACCAGCCGCACGCACTCTCCTGGCCGCCATTGCCGACGATGGCGTTCCAATAGCGATCCGTCTCGGCCTGATCGTCAGTGGCGATCTGGAACGAGAAGGCTTCGCTGTGTTTGAACTCGAGGCCGCCGTTGAGGCCGATACAGGCAACGCCGGCAACCGTGAACTCGACCACCAGCACATCCCCCTTCTTGCCGGACGGGTAGTCGCTGGGCGCATGCCAGATGGCGCCCACCGCGCTATCGGGAAAGGTTTTGGCATAAAAGCGCGCGGCGGCCTCGGCATCCTTGTCGTACCAGACGCAAATCGTGTTCTTCGCCATTGCATGTCCTTTCGCTTTCACGGTGGCTCGCAGCCCGTGCGCTTTCCGCGCGTGCCAGAGGTGACATTGCCGCCAACGCGCGTCGTTCGCAAACGTCGCGGGTGACATTTTTTTCGGAATTGCTTTTACAGGGTCAATGTAAGACTGTTAGCGTGTGCCCCCGCTCTCATCATCTGCCCCGTGGGATAAAGCTTTGGTTGGCCAGCGTCTACGCGCCTTCCGCCAAGCAAAAGGCTGGACGCAGACCTACCTGGCCGGGATCATAGGACACGGCGTCACACCCCAGAAGATCAACAATTATGAGTTTGGGCGCGATCTGATTCCACCACACGTTGCTGGGATGTTGTGCGACGTGGTCAGCGGCATCGACTTCGATTATATCTATCGCGGCAGGATGGAAGACATGCCGCCTAAGCTGGCGCAGCAGATCATCAAACTCCAAACATCACGAAAACCTTGAAACCGCGTTGTGGCGGTTCGCATACGAACTCAATGGCGCAATTTTGGTGAAAGTATTGGGAGCAGTTGAGCGATGGACGCGATCAGAATGCGATCCGATAAGCGACAGCGACCAGAATAAGCGCCACTTGGATTGCCAACAGAAGTGCTACAGCACCCCTCGCTGATAGCGAGAGGAACCACACACGCAGGTCGAAATCGGAATTTGGGCGGTGTCCGCGCTACCCTCAGAAGCGGACATCCGGGCCAGCTTTCGGCACGTCTGCTTTGGGCCACAACCGGACTAATACGCGCAGCTACTGCTTGACGCGCGCAAAATAGACATCGAATTTTTGTTGCGCTACCGCTTGGAAGTAAGTGCCCTTGAGAACGTCAGTCGCCGGGTCGTGGGTGAGTGTGTACGTCGATCCGTTGTAGCCGCCAACGCGCAACTCTAGGAATACCTTGATTGTCGTCCCATCACGCGAAGCCTCGGCCTTAGCGAACGGCAGCAGGTTCGGATTCGCATAGGCGGCATCGAGCTTGCCACTAGCCTCAACACTCTTAATGGTGATGACGTAGCCACCGTCCGGGCGGACCCACCGCCCTTGGAGAGCGATGAATCCAGGGTCGGCCGAGGCTGACTTGCTGCTGTCGCCACTGGTGATGGTATTGGACTGCGCGTACACAATGTCGGGCATGGGAGCGCTGGTCGCCAGCGCCAATCCGAGTATAAAAGTCGGCAGATGTTTCTTCATGCTCGCCCTTGGCATACTGGTAATCAGCGCTTTAATTTCCGCAGCCTCATGTCTTCGGAAATTCCGACTAGTCGCGCTTGCCCACTGTGTCCTGCGCCGCCTTCTGCTCTTCGGGGCTCATCTGCACCGGCTCCAACTTGATGGTGACCTTGCTCAGAGCGCCGTTAAACGCGAACGGTGGCTGATAGTCTTTGTCTTCGACGCCCGTGCCGGTGTCGGAACCGATGTCGAAGCTTTCGTCCACGCCGAAAGTTTCAAGTAGGGTCGGCACGATGTCGATGACATGGTGGAACTGGTTGCGGATTCTCGCCAGCATCCTTAATTCGGTTCGGCCAAGACATTGCGACGCCTTGGCGCGTGCCGCCGAAATGTGATGCGATCTGCTTGGTCCATTTGAAGGGTGTGTCCATCGCCCAGGTCCAGCCCACGGCCATGTGCGGATAGGTCTGGTCCGAACCCCAGACGTCATAGAATTTCAATTGGTCCGCGACCGGCACATTAATCCCGTTAAACGTGGTCATCTCGCTCGGCGTACCTTGGGGCGTGCCTTCAGCGCTGGAGCCGTTGTCGCCGCTGATGTAGATGATGAGCGTGTTATCGAGTTTGCCCATGTCGTCGATAGCCTGAATCACCCGGCCGATTTCATGATCGGTATAGGCGAGGTAGGCCGCATAGACCTCCATCTGGCGGGCAAATAATTTCTTCTCGTCCGCCGAGATGGCCAGTGCGGCCCATGCGATGAGCAGAACTTTGCACAGAAGCCAGATTCCCGCGATCAGCCAGACAGGCAGGCGGAAAAGAAATTTTCCAAGTGAACGCAGTCGGTCCTCCTGCTTGTCTCAACTGCCGACCGCAGCTTGGGCCTTGCCAGACGGATCAGGCACTTTTCGGGGGCGGCGCGGCCGCTTGCATGGATCGTCTGAGCAGAGCATAGGCGCTGCCACCCGTGATTGCTCCCAGCAGATAGAAACTCGCCGCGATCACGGCGAGCGGCGCCCGTACGCTAAACCCGAGAAAGTCCATCGATACGATCTCGCGGTTCTGCACCAAGAAAATCAGCGTGGCGGCCGCGAAGAGAACAACGATCGCTGTATGAGCCCACCGCATTGTCGCCTCCCGGGTTAGGGATTCAGGCAGATCTTACCGTGGCGGCCAAAGAAACAGATGCCAGTGGAGGGGCGGCCGGGGCTGCTGCCTCTTATTCGGTCCAGATACCGCGATCTGACCCAGCCATTGCGCGTGTGCCGGGACTGAACATGGCACCAGCGTTGTGAGCGGGCGCACCGGGTGACGTCCACCCTGTCGCCGGAACGCAAGCGCCCGATGACGCGATAGTCCGAGCTCGGACCCGAACGCACACTGGGATTTCCGGTGACGACAGCCCGGGCCGCTTCTGCAGACAACATGCCCGTAAATGTTATTGCAGTTGCCAAAATGCCTAACGTTGCGATTTTAATGAAATTCATTCTACGCCTCCTCTTACAAATTCGGAAACGGTTGCGGCGGGATCACTTCGCCAACGTATCCTTATAAATTTTTCCGTCTTTCATTATGATGAGAAAGTTCTTCCCGGGATTTGCGACGAGCTCGATATTCTCCAGCGGGTTGCCGTCGACGAGCAACAGGTCGGCAAGAGCGCCTTCCTCAATCACACCAAGCTTGCCGGGATAGGGATTGCGCTTGCCGGACAGCGCCAGCAGTTCGGCGTTGGTCCCGGTCGCCATGACAAGCGCTTCGGCAGGGGTGTACCAACGGACAAGCGAGGCCAGAATTGCCCCCTGTTGCTGCGCCAGCGCGCGGGAGAACAGAACGTCGGTGCCCCACGCCGTCTTGATCTTGTACTTCTTCGCCAACTCGTAGGTCTTGGCTATGCCGGGCCAGACCTCTTCCGCCTTGGTTCGCTGGATCGAACCCACCGGAAAGCCCAGCCTCAAGTCCTCGGGGAGCGGCTGCATGCTCAGCCAAATGCCCTTCTCGGCCATCAGTTGGGCGGTTGCTTCGTCCATCAGCATGCCGTGCTCGATACACTTCACATCGGCGGCAATGGACCGCCGGATCGCAGCCGGCGTAAAGGCATGCGTGGCGACGTAGGTGCCCCAGTTCTCGGCCGCTTCAACCGCGGCGCGCAGTTCGGCCTCGGTAAAGGTGTTCACGTCGATCGGGCTGAAGGGTGACGACACTCCGCCGCCCGCCGTCAACTTGATCTGGGAGGCGCCCTGCATGAGCTGTTCGCGCACGCGCACGCGTACCTCGTCAGGGCTGTCCGCGACCATGGCGCCGCCAAGCTGTTCCATGCGGGTGAGCATGCCGCCGATCGTCCGCGGCAGGTCGGTCAGTTGGCGGAAATCCCCGTGCCCGCTCGTGACAGTGATCACGGCGCCGGATGGATAGATGCGCGGGCCGTTGACGATTCCCTCGTCGATGGCGGTCTTGAGACCGAAGGTCGGTCCGCCCAGGTCGCGAATGGTGGTGAAGCCGCGCATCAGAGTGTCTGTCGCCTCGGCGCCAGCCTGCAGACTGTTGTAGGTGATGTCACCGAACGCCTGTACCGGAGTCACCCGCGCCAAAGTAGCGTGCCAGTGATTGTCGATCAGGCCCGGCATCAGCGTGCGTCCGCCGCCGTCGATGATGCGCGTGTCGGCCCGGCGGTCGACCGCGATCGGCGTAGTCGAAATGCGCTCGATGACGTTGCCGCGGACCAGCACATGGGAGGACGCCGAGAGCGCTGCGCCCTTGCCATCGAAGATGCGCACATTCTCGAACAATGTGACGGCACCGCCCGCCTGCGGGCTGCCTTGCGCGCGGACGGCGGATGGCAGTCCGATTCCCGTCAGCAGAAGCGTAGTGATGAAAGCGCGGCGGATCATCGAGGTCATGCGATCACCTCCGGGGCGGATGTGGCATTCCTTCAAATGACATTTTAGGTCGAAGCTATCGGGTTCCGCGGAGCGGCGCAACGGCGCGCCGGATTGAAAGCAGGTTCGTCGCCACCGGTGACTGCGAGGGCGACCGACATTCAGCCGACGCGAAGACGCCAAAGTAGTCGTCGACGCCGGCCATCGAAGGGATTGAACGACAGGCGTTCATGTCTGTTGCGGGTCAAAAGCGGACATCAGTTGAGCGCTCTAGGATGTCCGTTGATGCGTCACCCCTTGAGCGAGGTCTGCCCGGCTCTCACCGCGTCGACCACCATGCGGATGGCCTGGATGACGACCGGGGCGTTGTCGATCATGATGTTGTGTCCCGAGTGCGTGTCGGTGATGTGCACCGCGCCGGGCACGAGCGCCGCGAGCTCGTTCTGGGCCGCCGAGTTCGTTCGGTCGACGACCGCTCCGAAGTCCGGCGGTGTATCCGGCGGCAGCTCACCGGCCTGGATGAGCTTCGGGACGACATCGATGAACTTGTCGCTGGCCGTGAGCACGACGACCGGCATGGGCCTTAGCGCTGCCGCGGCGGCCGTCTGGTCCAGAGTCTCATCGAAATCCTGCCGTTCCAGATCCGGGTATGCCGCGAGGGCCTTGGCCGGCCGGGCGTTGACGCGCTTCCAGATCTTCCACTCGTCAGGTGTCATCTGGGCGCGAAGCTCGGGCGTGAGGACGTCAACGAACACGATGCCTTTGACTTCGTCAGGATGCTCGCCGGCGAAGACCCGTGCGATCGTGCCGCTGAAAGAGTGCGCGACGAGGAGGTAAGGGCCCGGTACGTCGGCCCCCTTCAGCAGGGCGACGAGGTCGTCGACCCCGTTTTGAGGACTGGTCGGCTGGAGCACCGGGTCGCTGCGGCTGAAGGTTTGGTCGAGGTGCGGCGCACCGGGTCGGTCGTAGGCGCACACCCGCGTCGTCTTCTGGATGTCGTCGTAGACCGTCGGACCCTTCTGATCAGCAGCGTGCCACAGGTCAGACGCCGTGTCCGTACCCGACATGAGCAGCACGGTGGGTGATCCGCTGCCATCACACTCGATGTACATCATCCGTCCCCCGCCGATGTCGACCCGCTTGGCGAAGGACTCAGCGCGCGCCGTTGTCGCCAGCGAGCAAGCGAGCGCGATAAGAGCCAGCAATTTCACGACGATGTGTTTCATGGTTGTTCGCCTTTACCTCCGCCGATCAGTATGCCGACACCCCACAACATCCAGATGGGCGCGGTCGATGGCTTCCGTGGTGCTGTGGCACTGGCAGCGATACGCCGCCACTGACGGCGGATCATCTCGCGCTCTTGCTTCAGATATTCCTTAAAGCGAGTTTCCACGTTCATTCGTCGGCTCCCAGGTTCGCCTGGGTATATACGGAGATTGCGCCTACTTTGCAGCGGTAGCGATGCGCCACGCGCCACGCCGAAAGCGGCGTAAGGTTGCTTCAACAAACGGTGGCCGCGCCGGTTCCTGCTGACGCGGCTTATCTTTGGTCCCAGATGATTTAAATAGAGCTACCGGCTCGGTAACCTTCGACGCCGCTGCGGCCAGCCGGCGAGTTGTCAAGCACAAACAGGCCCCAGGTGGCTCTCATTTAACAGTGTGAATTGCGGGATAAGCCCTGGGGAAAAGGCTGCGCTATTCGCCCGCCTCCTGTTTGCGTATTCGCGTCGTCAAGGGCATACGCGATCAAGAATAGCGTCATTTGAGCTAGCGCGGGGCCGGGTTACGGCCTGTTGTCGGTCCTCACTGCCTGACCGACTTGCCCCGCGCAACTTTCCCGAAGGCAGCAAGGGCAGTGATTCATGAGCCGAAAGCGACCGTTCGGCGAGTTTGGTTCCCCAACTTGGGGAGGGGAGCGACGAACGCTTGGGCGCGCGTGGCCTCTGCCACTCCCGCCTGAGCCGCTCCCTGAGTTGGAACCGTTCCCTGAGCCGTACAGCCCACCAAACAAATATCAATGCTACGAGTGTGGGGAATGGCATAAAGAAACGCACGTCCCGCTCGGAACAGCCCGCGTGTTTGTCCGTGGGTGCCCACCGAGGAGATGCGAAGGCGGGTGGTGGAATTGGTGGAGCTGAGTGCTCGCGCGGGCGACCGGGCAGCCACCTGGGGTCGAGGCCTCCATGCATCGCCATATAGCCGAAAGGATTCTCAACTACGCTGGCTATTACTCCTGGGGGACTGATCCCGACCCCTGGGGGGAGCCCATCCTGGCGGCGTATTGGGACCACGAGGATCTTGGCCCACAACTGCGCGACCTTAAAGCCGCATGGCAGCTTCTCGCCGAAGAGGAAAAAACCCCTCCCTTAAGCGGCCAGCAGGCAAACCTTATCGTTGGTCACGAGCCCCTGGTGCAGAAAACAGCCGCCGAGTTGTCTGCGGAATCCCCGCGGGCAGATTAATCAGTTCAACTTTGCGGCGCTTGTGGACCTTGGTCAGTCCATCCTCATACAGCAGGTTCGCCGCTATGACCCGGACCGGGGGATTACTTTCGGGGCCTTTGTGCGAAAACGGCTGAAGGGCGCAATGGCTGACTGGCTGCTGGAAAACAATCATCTCTACCTCGACATCGGCGATGATGGCGGCTGGACAGCCGAGCCGGCGCAGAAATACGTCAGAGATACCGCCGAGAGCGACGCGAAACCCATCCGGCGTCGAGGGCGGCCACGCGGAAGCCGAAGCAAGAGCGGGGCGAAGAGCGTTGTCCGTAAGAAGAGCGGAGCGACCAAGGGCGTGGAGGCGCGGGATCGCAACCTCGATGTGCTCGACCGTTATAGCTCTGACGAAATTGAATCCGCCCTTCAGGAGATAAGGCAGCGGCCGAAGGTGGGCCTCAGTGCGGAGCGTGTTTTCCGGGCTCGGTTCCTGACGGGCCGCCCAGTTACGCTCTCGGCCCTTGGGCACGAGCTGGGCCTCGATCGCGCCGGTGTAACCCGGAAGGCGCAGAACACCTTCAACAAGGTCGTCGACCTGATGGATGCGGCCAGGAGGGGCAAACAACACCCGGTAATTAATTCGGGGATTTATCGTTAGAGGGGAGACGGTGCCGGCGTGGGTAATCCCGACTTCTCCCGCGTAATCCCCACTTCTAACATTTCTAGAGCTGTTTGGAAGTTTCGCTGGTCGGGAATGCGAATACCGGCCAGAATCGAGTTAATCGCTTCCAGTTGGGGGAGCGGGGGAGCGCTCGCTGGCGATGGCTGGGGAGCCTGCCTGCGGCCCGGCGATGACTCATGTTGGACAAATCAGTGAAAGCGATTTTCGGGATAGACTAATGGCCGATGGCACCGCAGATAATCCTCCAGCTTACGTGTCGCGGAGCACGCTCGCGACAGAACTAGACTGCGCGGAATCTCACGTGGATGAGCTTGTAAAGCGTGGCGTGTTACCTAAGCCTCTGCGTCTTTCTAAGGGTTGTGTTCGGTGGTGCTGGAGGAGTGTTGTGGCGGCGCTAGAATCGCTTGGCACGACAGCAGGTGAATCGGACCCTTACCTAACGGGGGCGAAAAATGTCGCGGAACTATCGGCGCGGGACCGTTGATCTGCCCAACGGCGTGCATCGCGTTATCTCTAAAGCGCGCGAATATATTTATTATCAAGAGGGCCGCGGCACGGCTCGGCAAGGCCCACGAATCAAGTTGCCGAACGACACTCAATCACCTGCATTTTGGATCGCGCTACGGAATGCCCAAGGGCTTCAACCTGGGGCGGATGAGGTTAAAACGTTTGGCGCTGTCTGCGACGTGTACGAGACATCGGACCATTTCAACAGGACATTGAGCAAAGAAACGCAGAATAAATATCGCAGTTCACTAAAGACCGCGCGCGGGGCTTGGGGCTCACTGGCAGCTGATGGACTTCGGCCCAAACATATCAGGGCGCTGCTGGATACCCTGGCCAGCACACCCGGAACGGCGAACAATGTACTGGGCCTTTTGCGGGCGCTTTCCAGTTGGGGACTGGAACGCGGCCATTTCGACCAATCGATCACCGAAGGCGTCAAGCCTTACAAAAGCGACGGCGGCCACAAGCCTTGGACCGAGGCCCAATGTGCTGCGGCAGAGAAGCATCTCAGCGGCATGCTAAGGCGCGGCTATTTCCTCGAACGCTACACGGGCCAGCGCGGATCCGACGTTGTGCGTCTCGGCGAGACCTTTATCGATGACGGCGGCTTTCGCGTCAGCCAAAGAAAGACGGGGCGCGAAATATGGTGCCCTATAGATGGACGTCTAGCGGCAGAAATGACGACCTGGGAACGTCGCCCTGGCCCGTATCTCCAACAGAAATACGGCAAGCGCTACAGCCGCGGGCTATTGGATGATCATTTCCGAGAGGCGCGCGACAAGATACCGGAACTGGCTGGCACCACCCTGCACGGCCTGCGCGCGACGCGCGTTATCGAGCTTCGAAATCGCGGCGCAACCACGACGCAGATTCAAGACCAAGTTGGAATGTCGCTCGCGATGATCGAACGCTACTGCCGGTTCGCCGACAAGAAGGCCAACGGCAAGGCGGCGGTCATCGCCCTGGCCGAACGCCGCAAGAACACCGGCTTGTAAAACGCTGTAAAACAAATGGCAAAAACGCAAGGTTTTCAAATGACCCGAGGGAATACGACATTTCCGCGGCGAGTCCTAGGACTTAGCTGCCGCTACGGTAAACCTGGATATCCAGATCCCGGATCTTCTTGCGCAGGGTGTTGCGATTGACACCCAGAAGATCGGCCGCGCGGATTTGATTGCCCCGCGTTGCGGCCAGCGCTGCCGATAACAGCGGATACTCCACCTCGCGCAAGATCCGGTGATAAAGGCCGGGAGGCGGCAGCCCATTGGCAAAACCGGAGAAATACTCACCCAGATGGCGCTCAACCGCTGCGGCCAAGCCATCGTCAGTAACGGGCTCGCTCTGGCCGGTCGGTATTGCCGGTTGCGCCAGCTCGGATTCGATCACGGCGCCGGAAATAATTTCCTGCGGATAGAGAGCGGCCAGCCGCCGCGCCAAATTTTCCAGTTCCCGCACATTGCCTGGCCAGCGGTGGTGCTTGAGCCGTTCCAACGCGGCCTGGTCCAGCTGTTTCGCCGGCAGCCCTTCCTTTTCGGCCTGGGCGAAGAAATGGCGGATGAGGTCGGGCACGTCCTCGGCGCGCTCGCGCAGCGGCGGCAAGCGCAGCGGCACCACGTTGAGCCGGAAGAACAGGTCCTCGCGGAACAGGCCTTGCTGGATCAAGAGGCGCAGGTCCTTGTTGGTCGCTGCGATAATGCGCACGTCGGTTTTGATCGGCGTGCGGCCGCCCACCGTCGTATATTCGCCCTGCTGCAAGACGCGCAAAAGCCGCGTCTGCGCTTCCATCGGCATGTCGCCGATTTCGTCGAGGAAGAGCGTGCCGCCCTCCGCCTGCTCGAAACGACCGGAGCTGCGGTTGTTGGCACCGGTGAAGGCGCCTTTCTCGTGGCCGAACAACTCGGATTCGATCAGCTCGCGCGGAATCGCCGCCATGTTGATGGCGACAAAAGGTCCACTACGGCGCTTGCCGTAGTCATGCAGCGCTCGCGCAACCAGTTCCTTGCCGGTGCCGGATTCGCCCGAGATCATCACAGTCAGATCGGTTTGCATCAGCCGTGCGAGCAACCGGTAGATTTCCTGCATCGCCGGTGAACGTCCGATCAGCGGGAGGGAATCAAATTCATCGGATTTTCCCGCGGCGGGGGGGCGCGCCTTCGGCTCCGAAAGCGCGCGCCCGACAATCGTTATCAGCTCCTTCAGGTCGAATGGCTTGGGCAGATATTCGTAGGCGCCCCGCTCGGAGGCGCGGATCGCCGTCATGAAGGTATTCTGCGCGCTCATGACGATCACCGGCAGGTCCGGGCGCACTTTCTTGATCCGCGGCAGCAGGTCGAAAGCGTTCTCATCCGGCATCACGACGTCTGTGATGACGAGATCGCCGTCGCCCTGACTCACCCACCGCCATAGCGTGGCGGCATTGCCTGTCGAGCGCACCTCGTAACCAGCGCGTGAAAGTGCCTGATTAAGAACAGTGCGTATCGCGGAGTCGTCGTCGGCGACCAAAATACTTCCGGAGTTCATTTGCCTCGTCCAGTTTTCATCGTGCGTTGCCGCGGCTGCAATGATGCATCCGCGCGATCAGTGATGGCTGCCGGTTCCCGCTCTCCCGCGCCGTTGCCCGAATTCTTTCCTTCCGTCACAGCGACGTCGTCCACGTCCTCAGGTGCTGCGCCCTCCCCGGCATAGATCGGGAACAGGACGCGAAAATTCGTGCGGCGCGGCTGCGATTCGCATTCCACGATGCCGCCGTGATCGCCGACGATCTTCGCAACCAATGCAAGTCCCAGGCCAGAGCCGGTGGGCTTGGTGGTCACAAAGGGATCGAACAAATGCGACACCAATTCCTCCGGCACGCCCGGACCGTTGTCGCGCACGCAGAATTCCATCGGCAGCGAAACGCGCGCCTTGCTTCCCGGCAGCGATAGCCGAACGCCGGGCCGGAAAGCGGTGGTGATCTGGATTTCGCCGTTGTCGGAATTCCCGATGGATTCCGCTGCGTTCTTCACCAGGTTAAGAAACACCTGAATGAGCTGGTCTCGGTTGGCATAGACCGGCGGCAGCGAGGGATCATATTCCTCGACGAATTTTATGTGGCGCGCAAAGCCGGACTGGGCGAGGCGCTTCACGTGCTCCAGCACGGCATGGATGTTGACCGGCTCGCGCTCGACGGGGCGCTCATCGGTGAACACTTCCAAGCGGCCGACCAGCTTCACGATGCGGTCGGCCTCATCGCAAATCAGCCGGGTCAGCGTCCGGTCGTCGTCGCTGGCGGATTGCTCCAACAACTGCGCCGCGCCGCGAATGCCCGAAAGGGGATTCTTGATCTCATGCGCCAGCATGGCGGCCATGGCGCTGACTGAACGCGCGGCGCCGCGATGGGTGAGCTGGCGGTCCATCTTGTCGGCGATGGTGCGCTCCTGCAGCATCACCACAACGGTATCCGGGCGTTCCGGCATCGGAGCGACATACAGATCGACGAGACGGTCGCCGGGATTGCGCGGCGTGCCGAGATCCACTTTGTATTCGTTGACCGCGGCGGAACTGGCGCGCACCTGATCGACTAATGTCAGCAAGGGGCTTCCGAAGGGTACCAGGTCGTGCAAAAAATAGCGCCGGAGCAATGGCGCTGACACATCGAAAAAGTTCTCCGCCGCCACATTGGCGTCTGCGATCTTGCCGTCCGCTAAAACCATGATCACCGGATGCGGCAGTGCATTGAGCACGGCGTCTGCGGTGACCGAGGGAAAGGAGGGTGTCACGTCGATGCTCATGCGGCGGCACTCCAGCCGAAGCTGCCATAGGAATCGGTAAGCCGGCGAACCGCTTCGTCCGGCTTCTCTGCGGTGAGGACCTGGTTGCGGCATGCCTTCAGAAGATCGGCGGGAATGCCGGCAGTCGCTGCGGCGGCGTCCAGTGCCCAGCCGAGATGCTTCCGCGCATGGCGAAGGCCAATACGCAACCCATGATGCGAAAGCATCTCGTGATAGAGCTCGATAATCAGCGCAAGCTGGCGGCCGAGCGGCGGCGCTTGCTCGCGCTTGCCAGTTTCGAGATAGCGCGCCATCTGGCCCGGAAACCATGGACGGCCCTGCGCGGCCCGTCCGATCATGACCGCATCGGCACCGGAGGCGCGCAAGGCGGCATCGGCGTCGTCGAAGCTTCCGATATCGCCGTTGACGACCACGGGAATGGAAACGGCGTCCTTCACCGCGCGCACTGCCGCCCAATCGGCCTCGCCCTTGTAGAATTGGCACCGCGTACGGCCGTGCACGGTGATCAGACGAATGCCCGCCTGTTCGGCGCGGCGAGCGAGTTCCGGCGCGTTGACCGATTGATGGTCCCAACCAAGCCGCATCTTCAGTGTCACCGGCACCGAGACGGCGGTAATGGTGGCTTCAATAAGTGTGAGGGCATGGCCGAGATCGCGCATCAGCGCCGATCCCGACTGCCCGTTGGTCACATGTTTGGACGGGCAACCCATGTTAATATCGATCACGGCGGCGCCGGAGGCTTCCGCGATACGCGCGCCCTCGCCCATCCAGTGCGCCTCACAGCCGGCAAGCTGCACCACATGCACGCCCACGCCCTGACCCTCGGCGCGCAGGACCGCGTTGCGGTTGCCCTGCACCAGATCTTCACAGGCGGTCATTTCAGAAACGACGAGACCGGCACCGAGACCGGAAACGAGGCGGCGGAAAGGCGCGTCGGTCACCCCCGACATGGGCGCGAGGATCACCCGGTTCGAGATCGCCACCGATCCGACGGCCAGAGGCTTTGCTGAAACCAAAGACATGATCCGCGCCATCCCCCTGCTCAAGATTTAGGCGAAATCTCAGGATGCTTAGAGTTTAGCCAATTTGACGCGTTGCGCAAGTGTTGCACTGCAACAAAATTAAACAGCGGCGGGCAGGCCGGAAAGTCCTTAAACTGGAAGCAATTGGCCCTGGATATCTGGTTTCAGCGATGGCAGGCGGAGTTGCAGCGGTGGTCGTGGCGGCGGGGCGGGGGAGCCGGGCCGGCGGCGACGTACCCAAGGCTTACCGCCCGCTCGGCGGTCGGCCGATGATCCGCTTCAGTCTGAGCCTATTCTCCGCCGACAAACAGATCCGGGTGGTGCAGCCGGTCATCCATGAAGATGATGCATCGCTTTATCAGGCTGCCGCGGGCGGACTTGATGTGCTGTCCCCTGTCTTCGGAGGCGCCACACGGCAGGCTTCGGTGCGAGCCGGGCTTGAAGCGCTCGTGGCCCACCAACCCGAGATCGTGCTTGTGCACGACGCGGCCCGTCCCTTTGCATCGGGGGCGCTCATCGAACGCGCGGTGGCGGCAGCGAAACTCGGCGCTGCGGTGCCGGGCATGGCATTGAGTGACACGGTGAAAGCGGTGGACGCGCGCGAACATGTGACGCAGACGCTTGACCGCGTATCGTTGCGTGCAATCCAAACACCACAGGCCTTTAATTTCGACGCTCTGCTGGCGGCGCATCGCGATGCCGCTGCAGCCGGCCGCGATGATTTTTCCGACGATGCCGCCTTAATGGAATGGGCCGGCCATGTGGTCGCGGTGTTCGCGGGAGAGGCCGGCAACGTGAAACTGACGATGCCGGAGGATTTCGCGCGCGTGGAAAGCGAGCGGCTCGCGATGCTTGCCGATATGCGGACGGGCACGGGCTATGACGTGCATGCCTTTTCCGACGGCGACCACGTGATGCTCGGTGGTGTCAAAATCCCGCATACGCGCGGCCTTGCTGGCCATTCCGACGCAGACGCAGTACTGCATGCGCTGGTCGACGCAATTCTCGGCGCGCTGGCCGACGGCGATATCGGCGTGCATTTTCCGCCCAGCGATCCGCAATGGCGCGGCGCGGCCTCGGAACAGTTTCTGCGCTTCGCTGGGGAGCGTGTGCAGGCGCGCGGCGGCATGATTGCGCATCTCGACGTAACCGTGATCTGCGAGACCCCGCGCATTGGGCCACACCGAGACGCCATCCGTGCGCGCATCGCCGCCATCGCCGGCCTTTCGCTCGATCGTGTGGCGGTCAAGGCAACCACCAGCGAAAAACTGGGCTTCATCGGCCGTGGCGAAGGCATTGCGGCGCTAGCCACAGCGACCATCCGCCTGCCCTGGAGCGGCTGATGGCTGATCGGGAGATGATGGAGGCGGCACAGACCTTGCTCGATCTTTGTGTGCGTAAGAAGCTCACGCTTGGGTTGGCGGAATCCTGTACTGGCGGATTGCTGGCGGCGGCCCTGACCGAAATCTCCGGATCGTCGCGGGTACTCGACCGCGGCTACGTCGCCTACAGCAACGAGGCCAAGCAGCAGATTGGGGTCGCCTCAGCCACGATCGAGCGCTACGGAGCGGTCAGCCGCGAGACCGCGGAGGCAATGGCGAAGGGCGTGCTGGCAAATGCGCCGGTGACGCTTTCGGCTTCCATCACCGGCATTGCCGGGCCGGATGGCGGCACGCGGGAAAAGCCGGTGGGGCTGGTGCATTTCGCCGTCGCGGCCTCGCGCAGCGGCAAGCTCATTCATCATGAGCACCACTTTGGAGCGATCGGGCGAACGCAGGTGCGGCGGGCTTCGGTACTGCGCGCCCTGGCCATGCTCACGGACCTGGCCGAGGGCGAGGATTTTACGAACTAATTAGTTCGGTATCGCGCCATCCTGCGGGGGACTACTTCAAACTTCGCCGGCTTGGGCTTTCGGCCTGCCATAAATTTCATCCGCGCGCTTTTCAAACGCGCCGGCAAAACGGCGAAAGGCCGCGTCGAACATGGTGCCCATCAACGCCGCCAGCACGCGGCTGCGAAATTCATAGGCGATGAAGAATTCCACCTCGCAGCTATGCGCATCCAGCGGGCGAAAGTTCCAACGGTTCTGCAAATGGCTGAAGGGCCCGCTGAGATATTCGACCAGAATCTGCAGCTTCGGCCTGTCGAGTGTGACACGGCTGGTGAAGGTCTCGCGGACAAGCTTGTAGGCGACGGTCATGTCCGCCACCAAAACCTCTGCACCCTCTTCGTCCTCGGTGCGGCTTTTCACCTTGAGGGCGCGGCAGAGCGGCACGAATTCCGGATAGCGATCGACGTCCGCCACCAGATCGAACATTTCCGCGGCGGCATGGCGCACGCGGCGTTTGGTCGAGAATTGCGGCATTCAGGCTCAGCGCCGACTGGATTCGCGCGCGGCCTTGAGCTGCGCGAAATCTTCCCCGGCGTGGTGCGACGAGCGGGTAAGCGGGCTCGACGACACCATGAGAAAGCCTTTGGCATAGGCGACTGTTTTCAACGTCTCGAATTCATCCGGCGGCACGAAACGCACGACCTCGTGGTGCTTGCGCGTGGGCTGCAGATACTGGCCGATGGTGAGGAAATCGACATTCGCGGCGCGCAGATCGTCCATCACCTGCAAAATCTCGTTCCGCTCTTCGCCCAGTCCGACCATGATGCCCGACTTGGTGAAGATCGTTGGATCAAGTTCCTTCGCCCGCTGCAGCAGACGCAAGGACACAAAATACCGCGCGCCCGGACGGACGGTCACATATTTCGACGGCACCGTTTCGGGGTTGTGGTTGAATACGTCGGGCCGCGCCTCGATCACCAGTTCAAGCGCGCCGTCCTTGCGCAGGAAATCCGGAGTCAGCACTTCGATCGTGGTCTGCGGGCACCGCGCCCGGATCGCCCGGATGGTGTGCGCGAAATGCCCTGCCCCGCCGTCGGCGAGATCGTCGCGATCAACCGAGGTGACGACGATATGCGCCAGGCCGAGCTTGGCGGTTGCCTCCGCCACTTTCTCGGGCTCGGCCGGATCCAGGGGTCCTGGCAATCCCGTACGCACGTTGCAGAAGGAACACGCGCGCGTGCAGGTATCACCCATGATCATGAAGGTCGCGTGTTTCTTCTCCCAGCACTCGCCAATATTCGGGCAGCCCGCCTCCTCGCACACGGTGACAAGACCATTGTCGCGCATGATGCGCCGCGTCTCTTCGTAGCCCCGGGAAATCGGCGCCTTGACGCGGATCCAGTCCGGCTTGTGAAGCACGGGCGTATCGGGACGATGCGCCTTTTCCGGGTGGCGCGGCCGGCTCGTCACGGTATCGAGGACGACAACCATGGAATCTCCGTTGCGTACCCATTTAACTACGGATTGCAGGGCCTAGCCGCAAGGCGCAACCGCCTCTTTAGGCCCGCCGGATCGCCTGCCAGATCGGCAGAAACAACGGCTCCGACGGTGGCGGTGACGATCCTGGGCGAGCGGGCGGACTGTAGTCCTCCGCTATCTATTATCAAGGAACGCCAGCACGATTGCCGCGTTTGCCCTCCACGCGACAATCCGGTTGCTATGCAAGAAAAACTTGAATTTCCCCGTATCGATGCCGCGCTCATCAAGCGTGCGGCCGAGATCGTTAAGCACGCGAAGGAGTGCCGCTGCAGCATCGTCACGGCGGAATCCTGCACCGGTGGTCTGCTGGCCGCTGTGCTGGCGGAAGCGCCGGGCGCCGCCACGCAACTGCAAGGCGGCTTCGTCACTTATACCAAGGACCAGAAAACGATTGCGCTCGGCATTCCGCGCGCTCTGTTCGAGCGGGAGAGCGCGGTCAGTGAAGCGGTCGCCCGCGCCATGGCGGAAGGCGCGCTTGGGCGTTCCATCGCGGACGTTTCGGTGTCCATCACCGGGGTGGCCGGACCCGAATCCGACGAAGACGGTAATCCGGTCGGGCTTGTGCATATAGCCGCGGCACGGCGGGCCGGCGCCACGCTGCACCAAGAACATCGCTTCGGGGATATCGGCCGCGGCGAGGTACTTTATCAAACGGTGATGGCGGCGCTCGATCTGCTGGAGCGCTGCGCGACCGGTGGTCATGATCGCGTGCGCGCAGCGGAATAGTGGAGATTGCCGGCAGAAAGCGCGATCTTCTCCACCTTCTGGTCAACTGATAAGCTAACGCGAGGTGGGGCACTCGCCCGCATCCGGAGGCGATACATGAAACTTCCTCGCCGAAGGTTTCTCTATCTGGCCGCCGGTGCTGGTGCACTCCCGCTGCTGCCGCGAATTACAAGAGCGCAAGACTTTCCATCGCGGCCAGTCACGCTGGTCGTTCCATTGCCGGCCGGGGGAGCCTATGACGTGGTGGCGCGTCTCTTGGCCGAACATATGCGCGCGACCCTCGGTCAGCCGGTGATCGTCGAAAACATACCCGGCGCAGATCGCGGAATAATCAAGGTCATACAGGCGGAGCCGGATGGCCACACCCTCGGCATCGGCGGCTGGGCGCCCTATGTGCTCCGGCCGCTGGTGTTTTCCCTTCCGTTCGATCTGCTCAAAGACTTAGAGCCGGTCGCGTTCGTGGCCGATGCACCGTTCTGGATCGTTTCGAAGACAGAGATCCCCGCGAAGGACATGAAAGAGTTCATCGCCTGGCTCAAGGCCAACCCTGGGAAAGCCTCGGCGGGAACAACCGGCGCCGGCGGAGGATCCCACCTGTGCGGTCTGCATCTGCAGAGCAACAGCGGAACCGCCTTCGAGTTCATTCCGTATCGGGGCGGGGCGCCGGCACTACAGGATTTGGTGGCAGGGCAAATTGATTTCATGTGCGATTTCGCCGCCAACAGCCTGCCGCAGGTCCGCGCCGGGCGGTTGCGGGCTTACGCAGTCATGGCGAGAAGCCGTTGGGAAGCAGCACCGGAAATTCCAACCGCCGACGAAGCCGGGTTGCCAGGACTTTATATTTCTAACTGGACCGGCCTATGGGCTCCCCCGCGCACTCCGAAAGCGGTCATCGATAAGATCAATGCAGCGGTCGTGGCAGCACTGGCCGATTTAAACGTCCGCAAACGATACATCGAGTTGGGACAAGAGATTCCTGCTCCGACACAGCAATCTCCCGAAGCGCTCCGTGCCTTCCACAAGTCCGAGGTGGAGAAGTGGGCGCCCATCATCAAAGCGGCCAACATCAAGACCAACTGATCCAGCGTAGCCTATATCCCTGCCAAACGGGATGACGAGCATGACGGCGACGATGCCTGCCATTCCCCTGCCCGGGGGCGAAACGATTCCCGTCCTTGGTCAGGGCACATGGCAGATGGCGGAAAAACCCGCCCGCCGGGCGGAGGAGATCAAGGCACTGCACGCTGGCCTCGATCTCGGCATGACGCTGATCGATACCGCCGAGATGTATGGCGACGGTGCCGCCGAGGAATTGGTTGCGGAAGCGATTGTGGGGCGCCGTGCCGAAGTTTTCCTGGTGAGCAAGGTGCTGCCGCAAAACGCGACGCGCCACGGTACCGTCAAAGCCTGCGAGCGCAGCCTGAAGCGGCTGCGAACCGACCGTATCGATCTCTATCTGCTGCATTGGCGCGGGGGCGTGCCGTTGACGGAAACGATCGAGGGGTTCGAGGCTTTGTTGCGGGCCGGAAGCATCCGCCATTGGGGCGTCAGCAATTTCGACACCGATGACATGGAAGAATTGGTCGCCCTACCGGGCGGAAAAAAGGTGGCGGCCAATCAGGTGCTCTACAACCTGACACGGCGCGGCATCGAACACGACCTCATCCCCTGGTCGCAAGAATTTCGGCTGCCGCTGATGGCCTATTCGCCCATCGAGCAGGGTGATTTGTTGCGCCATCAGGCGCTGCGGAAAATCGCAGCGAGTTTGGGCGCGACACCGGCGCAGGTCGCGCTCGCCTGGGTGCTCGCGCAGCAGGGCATCTGCGCCATTCCTAAAGCCGGCCGGCCGGAGCACGTGACGGACAATCATCGCGCGTTGAAAGTCCATCTGATGCCGCCGGACCTGGCCGCGCTCGATGCGGCCTTCCCGCCACCGACAAAGAAAATACCGCTCGAGATGATTTGAGGAGAATAATCCGGCCGCCCCGCGGAAGGGAGACCGTCTCAGTCTCGCGGACATCGCTGGGTTGCCGCTTGCGCGGGAAATGAGCGGAATGACCGGGACTACGCGTTCAGCACCCGCCCGTAAGCATCAAGCACGGATTCCTTCATCATCTCGGACAACGTCGGATGCGGGAAGACCGTATGCATCAGCTCTTCTTCCGTTGTCTCGAGATTTATCGCGACGACATATCCCTGGATCAGCTCGGTCACCTCCGCACCCACCATATGCGCCCCAAGGAGCTGGCCTGTCTTCTTGTCGAAGATCACCTTCACCATGCCCTGGTCCTCACCGAGCGCGATAGCCTTGCCGTTGGCCGCAAAAGGAAAGCGGCCGACGCGCACTTCAAGCTTCTTTTCCTTGGCCGCCTGCTCGGTGAGCCCGACCGAAGCGATCTGCGGCGAACAATATGTGCAGCCGGGGATGGATTTTTGTCCATCGGATGCACCTTCAGCCCCTTGATCGC
>CAVVSK010000024.1:0-116463 GCA_963750965.1 uncultured Alphaproteobacteria bacterium | reverse complement strand
AAGCATTGCAAGGGAGGGACCTTTGAGCGTTAACATCGGCAAATTGCTTGCGCCAAATGCGTTCTGAAGTCTCACCGCTTCGGCGGTCAGTGCAAGGCTTTGCAGGCTCAGCTGGCCCGCGAGGGTCTTGATCTCCTGGGCAATCGATGAGGGAATCGCAATCTCCGCGGCTGTGAGGCCCTCATGCACCAGGCCGACAACACCATGGCGGATGGCGATCTTGAGAAAACGATCCCAATCAAGCGGTTCTGCCGCTGCCTGACGAATAGCGGTTGTACGCCGAGTCGTTGGCGGCCAAACCGAGCAGGCCGCCAGCAGCAAGAACTCGGGGGACAGTCGCGCAGCCATGCCTTATCGTCCGATGTCAAACCAACTTGCGCTGGGCTACTGACCTTTCCGCTTGGCCTATTCCCGAGTCATCGTCCCGCAGATGCTCTTCCAGCACGTCGAGCCCTTCAGGCAGCATGTTGAATCCCAACGGCCGGCTGAATCTGAATACCGGGACATCGCGCGCCACCGCCGCGCAGACGGTAAATAGAGTACTTTTCCTTCCCATGTGCTCGGCTAGATCGAACGGTAAATATTTTGCATCAAGATCTCGACTGCAGCAGCACCTTGCAACCGCGTCACGCTGGCGCAACTGCCGGGGGACGTTAAATCCAGTTGATAGACGCGACGCAAGCGGCGGGACTTGCCGGGGCTCGGGCGGATCGATCGAAATCAGATATTTGTTGTATCCTCGGAACTCTTGTTCCACGCCGCCTTCGCAAGCGAGCGCTTGCATGGCATCTTCCCAAAGCCGGAGTCGAACAAGCCCGGGCCAGATCAGCAGATGGCCGCGATCATCAGCATGCAGAACGCAAACGTCATCGGATATGACTTGATGCCCGCGAGCGGCCAGGGCAGCTGCCAGGGTCGATTTTCCTGCGCCGGAACCTCCCGTAAAGGCGACACAGCCATCCTCCACCTCGATGGCTGAGGCATGAAGAGGCGGAATTCCGCGCTGATGGCACAGTACGCCGAAGGCCGTTCCGAGCAAATAGGCGGCAACGTTTCCGGGACTAGCCAGAGGAGCCGGATCGACCAGGATTTCAGCGCCATGACGTATCAGATAGCGCCCTGCGTCCGGGATGTTTAGGAGCAACTCGTTTTCGTTGCATTGGCCCTCTGGAAATTCAGCGGTAACAGATGGAAGCGATTCCGGAACGCGGGAACAGCGGATGACGACGTCTTCGGACCTGGCCACGCTGCTATTTGCTATGAGGCCAGGTAGCGGCAGCTCCGAGCAGACGCGTAGTCCTCCGAGCCAGTATGTGTGAGACATACGCAAGTGCAGATGTTCCGCTGGTTCAGTGTTCTATAAGGTCCAACGCCTCGGGTATTCGCCGACAGCCGAATATGCGTTCCAGGAGCGTCAAGAGCCCAAAAGGCATCCAGTTTCGGCGCATTCTCCTTTAGCACCTAATCACTTGTGAAATAAGAAGAAAATGGCGGTAAGATTTGGGCCATGAGTATTCATCATTACGGCAGAAACCCTGCTTACGTGGGTCCAAATCCCTTGTATGTTGAATGATGGTATGGCAATTTACCGTCTGTTAAGGAAGTTAAGCTTCGGAGTAAACCAATGGCGCAAATCGTCTCTACGCCCGAGGTACAGGGCGACGTGGCTTCGCCCGAATGTGGTCGTCAGCGTTGGGAGCGACCGGCGCTGCGGCGGCTGGCCGCTAATCAGGCTGAAGGGGGAGGTTTGCCGTGTAACGATGGCGGAGGGGGAGGCTGCGGCCCTCCAGAAAACCACTCTTGACCCTTCGAAGTTTATAGCGGCACCCTTTACCATTAGGGCGGGATAGTGCGGGAAGGGCCGAAATCCCTTGTCTCATGCACCATGATATGGTCATTTATTGGGACGTACAGGCTTGCTGGTGACCAGATTGCAGCAAGGCGCCCCGCTCGGTCTTGAGCGGTGGGAGCGACCCGCGGTCCGTCAGCTTGCTGCGCCCAAAAGTAAAACTGCGCCTGATTCATGTAGAGATGGCGGTCCCGGCCAATGCTCCCAGAATAATTTATGACGCTGGAACATTGAGACATATATCCAAGGCTATCCAGTACAACGGGGAACGGGGCACAATCTTTGCCTAATGTGCGACGTCACCTCTCTTCTCAAAGCAAAGTCAAACGTAGCGACGGCTTCATCCACGCCGAAGTCGATCACGAGGTTGTAGCCCTCAATATCGATCGTGGGACTTGCTACGGACTGAATCCGATAGGTTCGCGCATCTGGAAGATCATAGAAGATCCGGTCACGATCGCTGACATCTGCTCGAGATTGATGGCCGAGTACGATGTCGATGCAGCGACATGTGAACGCCAGGTCCTGGATCTGCTGGAAGAGCTCCGCAGCGAAGGTTTGGTCACAACCCCAGAAGAAAAATGACAGCGATTGCCGGCCTATGGCGTTTCGATGGCCGACCCGATGCCGCCGCAGGTTGTACGCGGATGCTAGCGGCCCAAGAGCTCTACGGCCGCCATCATGTCGCTCAATGGTCGAATGGCAGCGTGGCGCTCGGCCGTCGATTGATGCGAACGCTTCCTGAGGACGTCTTCGATCGCCAGCCGCTCATGGGCGGTGAGGGACGTTATGTTCTTGTTGCCGATGTGCGCTTGGACAATCGTTACGAATTGGCAGAGATTTTGCGGATTCCGTCGTCGCGAGCCCAGATGCTTTGCGATGCGGCAATCCTTCTTGCGGCGATCGAACGTTGGGAAGAGGCCTGCGTCGAACATTTGGTCGGCGACTATGCTTTCGCGCTCTGGGATGACAAGCATCGGCGAATGTTCCTAGCGCGCGATCCCCTTGGGCAACAGCCTTTGCATTATCATCGGGGTCATAACTTCTTCGCCTTCGCGAGCATGCCGAAAGGCCTACATGCGCTCCCCGACGTGCCCTATGCGGCGGATGAAGAGCGGATCGCCGAATTTTTGGCATTGATGCCGGAAGCTGGGACAAAAAGCTTTTTTCTCGGCATCCATCGGATCGAACCCGCACACGCGGCTTCGGTAACCCCCGATGGGTTTGCGACAAGCCGACATTGGCAACCGAACAAACGTCGCATTTCACTCCCTAAGCCCGACGATTATGCGGATGCGTTACGAGAGCTGTTGGATCAGGCAGTGCAGTGCAGGCTTCGTGGCATGGGCGACAGCGTCGGCGCTTATCTAAGCGGTGGCTTTGACAGCGGAGCCGTCGTAGCTACCGCGGCCCGCCTCTTGGCGCCATCTGGCAAGAAAGTCATCGCTTTTACCGGCGTGCCGCGAAAGGGCTATGACGGTCTTACTCCTCTGAACCGTATTGCTGATGAGGGCCCGTACGCAGCCGCAACTGCAGCTCTCTATCCAAACATCGAGCATGTACTAATACATAACGAAAGTCGTTCACCGCTTGCTGATCTCGATCGCAACTTTTTTCTTTTGGATCGGCCTAAACTCGGCCTTTGCGATAGCAGCTGGGCGAACAGCTTTGGCAACGCCATCCAGGCGCGCAATCTGAGAATTACTTTGGGAGGTGGTCTCGGCAACCTTGGGCTGAGCTATAATGGGCACGAGCTGCTGGCCGAGCGACTTCCGAAACGGGCGATGGCTTCAACTTTGGCGAGAAGCTAGAGCTCTTGTTGCGCGGGGGCCAATGCGGTGGCGCGGGATTTTTGCGAAAACCTTGGGTCCGTGGTGTCCATCACCGCTATGGGTCGCTATCAATAAGATCGCGAATGGATATGCTTACGAAATCGGAGACTATGCCGCGATATCGCCACGCCGGCTCGCTGAACTGGATCTGCCCAGCCGAGCAAAAAAGCACGGCCTCGATCTAGTTTATCGGCCCTGGAAAGATGGTTTTGCCATGCGGGTTTGGGCACTTCAACGAGTAGACCCTGGCAATTACCGGAAGGCGGGTTTGGGCGGCTGGCAAATTGACCATCGAGACCCCACCGCCGATGTGCGATTGTTGGAATTTTGCCTCTCCACACCGACCGAACAGTTCCTTCACGATGGCATTCCGCGAGCATTAGCGCGGCGAGCGCTTGCCGACCGCTTGCCGAAGCGGGTCCTGGAAAAATCACGGCGCGGGCTTCAATCGGCGGACTGGCACGAAGATCTCACGGCTGCGCGAGACGGCGTCATGGAAGAGCTTGATCGTCTTCAATCCTGTCCGGCTGCAAACGTTGCCCTCGATTTACCGCGGCTCAAACAGTTGGCGGAAAAGTGGCCCTCGGGCGGTTGGCACCGACAGGAGGTCTTCATGCCGTATCGTTACGCATTATTGCGGGCTATCTCGGTTGGGCACTTCCTGCGACGGACCGCTGGATCCAATTGATGGTTTAGGTAGTCATGTTGAGGCGCCCTTCGACGGGGAGCATTGGGTGTTGTTCAAGTCTGTAAAAAAATATTGGCGGCTTTCATGGCAGGATCGAGCCCTGCTGTTAGAGGCGTTTTTTTTTCTAACGGTTGCCAGCATAGCGATAGCCGCGCTGCCGCTTCGAAAAGTGGGGCCTTGGCTGGCTGGCCAGTTCGCGTACTGGAACTATCGGACCAAGTGCGATTACCAAATATAAAGCGAATTCGCTGGGCCGTGGTGGCAACGGCGGCGCGGGTGCCATGGCGTGCATTATGTTTTCAAAAGGGGCTTGCAGCACAGCTTATGTTGCGGCGACGAGGGGTGGCGTCGGTGCTCTATTATGGCGCGTTGCAAGACGGTCAGAAGGGGTTCAGGCCCATGTGTGGGTCCGGGATGGCGATACCGATGTCGTGGGCTGTGAAATCGCATCTCGTTATGCGGTCCTTGCGAGTTTTCCGCCGCAGAATAAGTCCGCTGTATCAGACAGTCATTATCGACGCGCCGGCTGATGAGAAGTGCTTTCTATAGACGCTACGGTCGCTATCTTCGTTAATCAACACATCTAGGAGCGTTAGCTCGTGACGGAGAGTGCGGGAGACTTGGACACGGTGCTCAGGCATGTGGCAGAAAAACCGCTTCCCTTGGTTAGCTTGGCGGTTTTGTTACTTGCGAAGGGGCAAGTGGATCGAGCACGCCAGCTCTGCGCGCAGGCAGTCGCTTTGTCGCCTGAAGATGCCGAAATCCGCGCTCTCGCAGCAGAAGTATTTAGTCACGGCGTGCCGACCTGGTACTTCTCAATGTTACGGGACAATGTGCGCCATAAGAAATACGAAGCAGCATTTCGCCGCGCAATCAAGCCCGGAAGCCGGGTGTTGGACATTGGCTCAGGAACGGGGCTTTTTGCGATGATGGCAGCGCGTGCAGGAGCCGCAGAGGTGATTACCTGCGAAAGCAATCCAGCGGTTGCCGCGGCCGTTTCGCAAGTGATCGCGCGTAATGACCTTACCAACGTTATCCGAGTGGTTGCAAAACACTCATCTGATTTAGAGCTAGGTTCGGATTTGGCTGGAGCAGCCGACGTCATTGTTTGGGACAATCTGACTCGCAATTTGATCGGCGCAAAGTCCTAGAAATGGTCGAGCATGCCGTTCGCCACTTTGCTCACTCCGACACTCGCATAATTCCGGCACGGGGCAGCATACGAATCGCTTTGGCCGAATATCATCAATCCAATCTGCATATGGAAAATATTGAGGGCTTTGACCTGTCACCGTTCAAGTACTTGGAACCTCCATACTACAGGATCGACCGCACTGAGACGTTGCCATTGCGGTCGGATGCGGCCGATATCTTTGCTTTTGATTTCGAAACCGGAGGCCCATTTCCGCAGACGAAATCGCAGATCTTGCTTTCATCGCAAGGCGGCAGCGTAAATGGTGTCGCGCAATGGATAAGTCTCGAATTGGACGACGATGCGCGATACGAAAACGCACCTCCGCTAGAGCCCACGGAGTCACTCAGGGATTCTCTTTTATCCCTTCGCAGGCGCGATTGATACGACGCCAGGAGGTCAGATCAGGGTGTGCGGTTCTCACGACCGTGGCACTGTCCGCATTTGGCTTTCCAAAGAGCAGTTATAGAATAGCTTCTCACGGATCCTGAACGTATGGCATTCGATCTGCCGAAATCTGAGATGTTTCGTTGGCTTTACGCGGTTCTGATAACATTAATTGCTTGCGACGTCGTACGCGCGCAGGACACGATTTGCTGAGCGGCTTTCTCAACCCGAACCCGATTAATCGGGGGGCACCTCGGGTCTTCGCTACCCGAAATGGTGATTTGAGTAGCGTGAGTTTGAAAATTCGCCACCGCATTCCTTCGACGTAAAAAGTGCTGCCGGAGTTGGCGCCAAGCGTCATGTCTCATCACGGCCGAGCCGTTCGAACACTGCATTGTCGGTTGCAACCCCGTGCGGCATCGTTTGAAGGCACGTGACAACGGGCTCTGAGCTCATGTCCAGGTAGGAAGTAGGTCTTTGTCGAACGCATGATGCTATTGGTAGGATCGTTAAGAGCCGTGTCGGATTGGTCATGGGACGTTCGTTTACGGAGCGAGAACAATTGCGTAAGTGTTCCCATAGACCTCATTCGTCTGCCGAGACTGCTAGCGCTCGTGCAGAAATGGACAAGAGCCCTATTCAATTCAGGTCGCCCGTCGTGGCCGTCACAATAGACTCGCCAGTCGCAGGATTTATTTCCCACTCCACTGCGGACTTAGCCTGGTAATCGCAGCAACATATTGTTCAAATGCTTTGTAGTCGTCCGGATCTGTTAAATGACCTCATGCTGGACCGACAGCTGAATTGGGATCGTCTCGTAATTGATCCGAAGCGGTCGGCGGACCCACCGCGTATTCAGGGTGACTGGTAGTCCATAATTTGTAAGCAATGCTTTTGGGCTGAATGCCGAATTGCGCCCACCACCCCATTTCATTACCGGTCCGGTGTAGATCGCGATGATGGGTGCGGCAGAGCGGCACCGTGAATTCATCGCTGACCTTTAGACCGAGGCCCCTTGGCTGTGCAAACCGCAGATGATGGGCGTCCGAGGGCTGACCTCCACAAATAACGCAAGCTTGCGCAGCAACATACTGCCGGTGTCGTTTGTCACGCCGCCGCCGCGTTTTGGGTGTCACGGCATAATCTTCAAATTCAACGACGGATGTGCGAGCCGGGCAGCCGCTTCACTGCCGTTACCTCCGCTAAGGCAAGCTGCGGGGTATCCAAAGTCGGGCCGATGGTTGGTGCTTCGGAGAGTTGGAAAGATCCAGCCAAGATCCCAACTTGAGCCAGCTTAGCCTCGAGGGCTGCTTCGATCTCGCGCGCGTGTTCGGCCGTCATTGCGTTCTTGATGGGAATGATGCGCTTGGCCCATTCCGCAGCCTCGTCGAACGAGGAAATTGCGGCGACCTCGACCAGCAGTTCATCCCGCTGCCGCCCCGATACCTCAAGATCCAGGCTCGTGACCGGCTTCGACAGATTGGACTTGCCGTTTTTTCCAAGTAGCCCAGGTGATAGCGGCGGGGCATGAATTGGCGCTGGGGCTGCCGATTGTAACGGTAGCTCGGGGGCATCGAGATCATCCTCGCCGGCAATTCCGACCAGAGTGAACAGCGCGTAGCGCCGCGCATAGGTCAGCGCCGCTCCCATCCGATGCGGCGTCGGCAGCTCCGCCAGCGCACAAACCGGCCAATCCGAGGCGATCCATTCCCCCGAAGCATGCGCCAGGGTCGTGGTCAGCTTGATGGTGCCGCTGTCCCGGTCGATGGCGGTGGATTGGATGGTCGCGATTTCGTGGCGCCCCAGCGTTTTCCGGACGATGTCCAACCCGCCGATAGCGAGGCATAGCGGAAAGTCCGCTCCGGCTGGCCGCGCTCGGCCGGCAGGGTCGCAACCAGAGATTTTTCCGGATTGGTCAGTTCGGCCTGTGCCTTGGCCAAGGCCGCGGCCAAAGCCGCCACCGACTCGCTAGATCGCGGCATCGGCCATCTCCAGCAGATCAAAGCTCACCGCACCTGATTTGGAGCGCTTCGCCCGGATGCCGTGACCGATGGCCTCCTTGGCGTCTTCCGGCATCAGCGTCTTGAGTTCGGTCTTGGACCGTTCATGCTCGAGAAACGCCGGCCGGGTGCTGCGGAACAGGGCGGCAAAGTCCGCCCAGGCATTGGACGTGCTCATATCGACGATCTGGACCGCCTCGATCCGCGCCCGAGGCGGCTCGGCGTGGAACAGGCGAAGGCGGCTCGCCGCTGCTGACCGCGCGCCAGAAGGCCCGCTCGGCGTACATCATGGCGGTCTGGTAGACCGGGTCGGCCGAGATCGCCATTTCGACCCATTTGCCGCCGCCGGTGATGATGGAAAGCACCGAGTTCTTCGAGCCCACCACCATCATGTTGTGCTGCAGCTGCGCCATGTGTTTTTCCGCCGCCGCTTGCTCGGAAAACGACCACGGCAGCATGAATTTGGCTTCGAAGACCGCTTGAGTTTCTTCAACCAGCCCGTCCAAAGTCGCCGCCATCCATAGGATTGAAGGATGGAATTTCCGGGCCTGACGCTGTCTGACCCGGTAGCCTGAATTGCGCTCGTACCAAGCGCGATTGAGTTCCTCCGTCGCGAGCCCAAGCTGAACAACGAGCTCGCCGGACAGGTCCGCTGGCTCAACCTCGCCGCGCTTTTCCTGCCAGAGCCGGATAAGGGCGGCCTCGTCACCGCCCATGATGATGCGGGCATCGGAGCCGCCGATGAAGTAGTCGCCGGTCCAAGGGCCCGGCATGTTGCAAATTCGATCGTTGACATTATGCTTCTCCGGGAATATGTGATTCATGACCTGGTGCTAAATTCGATACTTTTAGTATCTAATGGAAAGGCTTCATTCCTTGTCAATACTAAAAGTATCAATCCGACAAATTAAGGCAGCGCGCGCTTTAATTGGCTGGTCCCAAGAGGAATTGGCATCCAGGGCCGGCATCTCCTTGCCGACCGTCAAGCGGCTTGAAGCGGCCGATGGTGAGCTTGGCGGACGCACTAGGACAGGCGATAATATTCGAGAGGCTCTAGAAAAAGCGGGCGTCGAGTTCATCGACGAGAACGGCGGCGGCCCCGGCGTCCGGCTTCGCAAGCGTCAGCGCGGGACGCCGCCGCGATGATAGGCAGCAACGGCCAGGCTTAGGGTGCAGGGCTCGCAATTCCAATGAACGCTCGATCATCGGGGCAAAGAACGAGAATCTGACAGACACGCGGCGCCAAGCTCCCGTCGTAAATCCGCGCGCGGTGCTGAAGAAGTACTGCACTGTCTGCTAAGCGGCCCTTTGCTTCGCCGTCTTTTATGCGTCCTATGCTGTCACCGTGTGAGGAAAGAAACGTCTCGAATTTAAATCGAGGTTTCCCCTGAGCCGCTCTTTAGCAGCAACAGGCCTGGTGGGATTGGGACAATTTGGGGCAGGGAGGTATCATGACTCGCGAAGGTAGAAACTTGGCACCGGACGCAGTTCTAACACCTTGGAATGATGCTGGAACCAGTCACTGGGCAACCACAACCTCATGTTCGAGAAACCACTGGTAAGTCTTGCTTAGTCCGTCTTCCAAGCTCGTTGTCGGCGACCATCCCAGCGCTTTCATTTTTCCTGAATCTAACAGCTTGCGCGGTGTGCCGTCTGGCTTGGAAGAATCAAAACGCAATTTGCCCGACACCCCAACAACCCGTGCCACGGTTTCGGCCAGTTCGCGGATGGTAACGTCCGAGCCAATGCCAATGTTGACGTGCTCCTCCCCGTTATAATGTTTGAGTAAGAATATGAGCGCATCGGCCAGATCGTCGACATACAAAAATTCGCGTCGCGGGGTGCCGCTTCCCCAGACGACGATTTCCCCCTCAGCGCTGCCCTTCGCCGCATGCGCTTTGGCGATCAGCGCGGGAACCACATGGCTCGCTTGCAAGTCAAAGGTGTCGCCCGGCCCATAAAGGTTGGTCGGCATGGCGGAAATGAAATCGCATCCATACTGCCGACGATACGCCCGGCAGAGCATGACGCCTGCGATCTTTGCGATTGCGTACCATTGATTGGTCGGTTCAAGCGGACCTGTTAGAAGGGCGTCTTCACTCATCGGCTGCGCAGCTTCCCGCGGGTAAATGCAAGACGACCCAAGGAATAGCAACTTTTCCACCCCGGTCTGCCGCGCGGCCTCGATGACGTTTAGCTCGATGGCCAAATTATCGTACAAAAATTCGCCAGGCCGCGTATCATTGGCGAGTATTCCACCAACGGTCGCCGCAGCCATGATTATCGCATGCGGGCGAATCTCGAGCATCCAGCGTTCAAGCTCCCGCTGCCGACGTAAGTCGACTTGCTCGCGGGTGAGGGTAATGACCTCGCAGGCCTCGCTGCGCAGCCGTCGGACGAGCGCGCTGCCCACCATCCCGCGATGTCCCGCCACCCAGACGCGTTTTCGCGCAAGTTCGTAAACTGGTATGGTCATGGCGCGTTTGGGTTTTCGCGATAGTATTTGAGATCGCTCTGCACCATTTCGCGAACAAGTTGCTTAAACGAAACCTGGTGTTTCCATCCGAGTGTTGTGCGAGCTTTGCTTGCATCGCCGATCAGCAGATCGACTTCGGTGGGACGAAAATAGCGCGGGTCAATTTCAACGAGAGTTAGCCCATTGGTTTCGTCCACGCCCACCTCGCCCGCGCCATTCCCGCGCCAGACAATCCGGCGTCCGACTACCAAAAAGGCCTCCTCGACCAGTTCACGCACAGTATGGCCCTCGCCGGTGGCGAGAACGTAGTCGTCCGGCTTATCCTGCTGAGAATCATCCACATTCCTTCGACATAATCGCGGGCGTGTCCCCAATCGCGCGTGGCATCTAAGTTGCCGATATAGAGTTTCTCCTGCCGACCCATTTCAATCGCTGCTGCCGCACGCGTAACCTTTCGCGTGACAAATGTTTCACCGCGGATAGGGCTTTCATGATTGAACAGATCCCATTAGAGGCATGCAGGCCATAGGCTTCGCGATAATTGACCGTGATCCAATAGGCATAAAGCTTTGCTGCTGCCGTACGGACTCCGCGGGGCAAACGGCGTCGTTTCCCGTTGCGGATGATCTAGTGAATTGCCGTAAAGTTCAGACGTGGAAGCTTGATAGAAGCGCACTTTCTGTTCGAATTTAAGAATGCGGATGGCTTCGAGCAATCGCAACGTACCAAGCGCATCGGCGTTGGCCGTATATTCCGGCGTTTCAAAGCTGACCTGCACGTGACTTTGCGCCGCCAGATTATAGATTTCATCCGGCTGCGTTTCCTGAACCAGCCGGATCAGATTGGTCGCGTCGGTAAGGTCGCCGTAATGCAGGAAAAATCGCGCACCTTCCGTATGCGGGTCTTTATATAGGTGATCGAACTCGTGCCGTATTAAGCGATGACGAGCGTCGCTTTACGCCGTGGACGATATACCCCTTCGACAACAGGAGTTCAGAGAGGTATGCGCCATCCTGGCCGGTAACGCCTGTGATGAGAGCGACTTTCGGCATTGGTCACTTCTATGAGATGTAATCGGCAATCGGCTTGAGGATAGCCGCCAAAGCGACAAATAACATTCTTGGAGGGGCCGTTTGGTTAATTGATGGCATGGCCGCTCTCACCCGTCCCATTCCCGGCTTCAACCGATCCTTTGGCTGAAAAACGGCTCGTTGAGGACTGCCGCAAGCAGTCGAAACCGCGCATTTCTGCCTGCTCCGTTATCGCAAGCGAACTTCGTTACCTTGTGTCTATTGGTACGGAGTTCGGGAGTGCTATCGGCGCCTCACCGTACGTTTCTTTTCCATTGGTTTTCTGGATTTCTTGCGTGCTTTCGTTTTCTTCGGAGCAACCTTCGGTTTACGCACGCGCGCTCGCTTAACGGGACTTGGCCTAAGCTCATCTTCAGCCGCTAACTCAAGCACGCCTATCTCTGAACCCGTTGCCGCTACACTTGCGGCATTCGCCATGTCGCTGACCGTTTGGCCGATCCGGTCCCCGAGCGAAACACTCTTCTTCTTCGCCATCACGTCTCCCAACAGCAAGCGTTGTTTTATTGATGACTACTATGATTGCTCTCACGGTTTCAAGCGCGCGGTCGAAGGTGCCGCGGCCGGTGTCGCTCCACTGTGCTTCCAAAGCCCCGTTCCTTGGAAGCAGACAAGTAGAAAAGCATCTGATTTTTTGGTCGAAGCGCCGAGATTGAACTCGGGACCCCCAGTCCCCGGTGGATTTAGTTGATCCCATTAGGGGGGTCCCCGCCTAGTTGGCCTACATACTAGAATATAGTTCTGCTCAAAAGTTGTGGGACGATTTGGCCCGAGGTAAAGCCGAAAAACAGTGGCCTCGATGCATTTCATCACGATTTTCTTGAAATACCGAGCGATGCGTCTTCTCAGCGCACCACTGATTCTTACGCCCCGAAGTTGCTGAACCTCCCAGCTAGACTGACGGCAGACGTGTCGGATCGCACCGCTGCCCCACGCCGTGCGGTGTGTCGGGTCTCCATTCTGCATCGGTAGACTGAAAGGGCTATCACCATTCGGGAAGCGAGCGACCAGGAATGCGGTATCGCGCGCACACAAAGCGTGGCAGTGCTGAAGTAGACTGGCCAGTTCCGCCGCCGTAAGATGCTCAAACACGTCGAAAGCTGCTATCAAACCGAACCCCACGTCTGGACGAGTAACATCATGCAGGGCTTCCTCCACTTTAAAGCCCCGGGCTCGTGCTAGCGTGAGCAATTCAGTTTGGACCTCTACTCCTACAACTTGCGCCCCCTGATCGCGGGCCCATTGAAGAAATCGGCCCTCGCCAAAACCAATTTCGAGAACAGCAACTCCAGCCAAAGTGGGGATCAAGTCAGAAATTTCAGCTTTGTAAAACGCAGCTTCATGGTCCGAGTATTTTCCAAAATTTTCGGAGGACCAACCTTTCCATTCGATGTACGAGTTGTAGGACATTGGCTTATAGTCCCGCCCGTTCCAGGGGGCCTGCGGATGGAGCGAGCGTCGCTCGCCTACAGTTAGATCAGCAACCTTCCGTCCGGGTTGCACATCGTCTTGCTCCGTCGATGATGCGACGCATCATCTATCGCATACACTCGGTGATGTGTCGCCGCATTTGGCGGCGGCAGCTGAGAAGCTTTTCGGCAGGCTGTTTCGGGTTAGCAACCGTCACCCCCCGGCTTCGAAGCAGCCATCACTTGCAACTGATCTAGGCGCAGGTCCGCAATGTGGCTGATCGTGCCACCATCGCGCAAATCCCTTCAAACCATCATTCAATCGGATCCTGGGCTCGAAGCCGATGGCCTGTCGCGCCAGATCGGTATCGGCGATCCGTCTGATGATACGATTATCTCCAATCCTTTCCCAAAACGTAGGCTCAAGATCGGGCCGATGCATGATGCTCGTCAAAGTCCGGGCGAGAGTGAGCAAGGATGTCTCCATACCACTTCCGATGTTCAGGGCCACGTTAGTTGTGGGAGCCAGCGCAGCAAGAACGTTCGCGCGGGCGACGTCATGCACGTGCAGCATGTCAATTGTCTCGGTCCCGTTGCCTTCTATGATGGGCGGCAGACCCGCTAGAATGCGCTCCGACCACCTGAGGATAAGCTTTGCGTGCGATTCCTGGTGTCCCATCCTCGGTCCGTAAACGTTGAAATACCGAAGGGCGACATAGTTTGTACCGTACATGCTGTGAAAAGAGCGCAATAGGACTTCGCAAATATACTTCATGGATCCCTGCATAGTACGATTGAAATGAGAACTGCTATTTTCTGTGATAGGGCAAATTTCAGGAGACCCATAAATCGAGGCGGAAGAGGCGACAACGATCTTGCGGACGCCGGATCTGACGCATTGCTCCAGAAGAGTTAAAACCGCGTCCACCATGACTTCTAAGGCAAGGCGGGGTTCCAACGCACAATGCAATTCACCCAGACCCGCTTGATGAAAGACGATATCGATACCATTACAGAGCTCCTTCATAAGGAGCTTATTGCGAATGTCGTCGACCACCAGTCGCACGTTTCCGGAACGAATTGACGAAATGAGGTTCTCTGCCCTGCCGGTAGTCATGTTATCCACGACGACGATCTCGCGGCACCCACTCTCCACGAGCAAATCGACAACGTGGGACCCAACGAACCCGGCACCACCGGTCACAAGGATCCGCTGTTGATTCAAGGCGTTTTGCAGCGACAGCCGATTAGGGCGCGTAAGATTTCCGCCATGACCGCTTTCATCCGACATGAGCGAGCTCAACCGCTTTGTAGCTTTGCTCGAAACCTGCATTTGAGGAGCTTCGCGCTATCCGGTATCGCCTTCGCATTCCCAATTGTGGGCGGCGTAACAACGTTGGTTATCAGACGATTTCTCTGTGGCTAAGGCTTGCAACAGCCTGAGCGCCGAGGAATAGTCCGTTCATGCACCGACAACAACGTGTGAGCCGACCCTGGTTTCGGGCGCGGCAAACTTAACGCCATCAAATTAGAAAATGTCTTTCCAACAGAACTATGGTAGGCCCGTACAGTACCAATGTACTACACGCGATCCTGGGAGATACCCCGGAATTTGGAGATACCGCCGAAGTGCGTGTGCCTTCTTCTTTCGTGCTCTCTTAAAAACGGCGGAGGACAACAAATGGGTTATAGGGTTACCGGCAACCGAGTGAAGCGCCGTGGCCCGGGACAGAGCGAGAGCAAAATCGGTCTTTTCCACAAGCTATTAGCTTTTTAATGCCGGGCTCGACGGAATCGGGGGCGACAAGGTCTACCTCCTTTGGCGACGTTCAACTCAGCACCGATTTGCGTAAGATGCCAGCGATGATCCAGTCGAACAGGGCGCATACTAGCAGGCCACACTCGCGCGCTTCCGCGCAAAATCTCGGACGGCGTCCGAAGTCTGCACCTGAACGTTCAGAGAACCCCAAATACTCCCGGTGGATGTCGAGCACAAAATGGATAATCTGACAAAGCTGTCACCGGCCCGGGAAAAATATCAGCCGGGTTTCTCGACCGATACCGAAACCAGCGAATTTATTGGCGCTGCGGATTTCGCGGCTTTCTTTCGGAAGAACGCAACCGCCGTTTTGGCGCCGATGATACTCACTGTGACGGCGGCATCTTTGTACCTTCTTCTTGCTACGCCGGAATATATCGCACGATCGCAGATCCTCATCGATCCAAAGACCCCTGTGCTGCGTGAACAAACCCGGGAGGTCAATTTCTCGCTGGATGCGGCGCAGGTCGAAAGTCAAATTACGCTCCTGCGGTCGGAAAAAATTGCGGCAATGGTGATCAACGACCTGAAACTCAGGGATGACCGCGAGTTTCAAGGCGCGGCACCACCAATGTGGCGGACATTATTTGAACGATCGGAAGAGTTGTCTGAGGAGGACTCCAGCTTCATACGCCACAGGACCGCGATCGCTGCTTTCGAAAAGGGCTTGATCGTTCGTCGCGTGGGTTTGTCATACGCTATTGAAATTGCTTTTAGATCCGTAGATGCCAAGAAGGCCGCTCTGATCGCCAATGCCACGACGGAAGCGTATTTGCGTGATCAGATCGATGCCAAATCGGACTCTGCTCGGCAAGGCAGCCGGTGGTTGGAAGTTCGTTTGGCGGAACTTCGTGATCAAATGAAAGTGGCAACGCGCCGCGTGCAAGCTTTTCGCGCCAATCACGATTACCGGCTTCCGCCGAAGAACGAAGAAAATGCCGAAGCAAGATCATCTCGCAGCGCCGAGGGCGAGACACTTGAGGAACTGGAAGCGACCTCTGATGCGTACCGCAAAATCTATGAAAGCTTCATGCAAGCATTCACCGCGTCGGTGCAGCAGCAGTCCTATCCGGTATCTGATGCACGCGTGATCACGCTTGCGGAACGTCCCCTTGCCAAGAGCTACCCGCGCAGTTGGCTGATATTGGGCTTTGCTGTGTTGCTCGGTCTGACGATTGGTTGTGGGATAGCTTTAATACGGCACGCTTTCCGCTGGACGAGACCGTAACCTCAGCCCGCCGATCAGAACGACCCGCCAAGGGACTAAGTTTGAGGAATTATGTCCTATTGTGGTCAGAGCGCGTTTTATCTGGGTTGAGTTTGGCGACCACTTCGGCCTCGGCTCGCAGTGCCCTGCTGAGATTTAATGCATCCTCTGCGCTTAACAGAAAGGGCACCCCTGCGTTGAACTGCAGCGCAGTAAGCTTTGCGCCTTCGATCCGTCCCACCGCCCAGGAAGTCACTGTCGTGCACCGGGAGCGTTGAAGCAATTGTTCCTGCAATATTTTTTTCGGTTTTTCTTCTGGCTGCGTCATGGCCGGCCCTGTTTGCAAAATTTGACGTTGGCCGCTTTCCCGGCCCACTTTTTTTAACAGGGCAATTATGCAATTGGTCCTCCAAAATAGGTAAGAAACTAGTTGTTAGTACTAACGACGAGGAGGTAGATCTTTTAAACCAAAGATGGCATAAACAAAGCGTTAATAAGCCGTTAAATTTTGCATGTTGCGTTGGGGGTATCCATGAGTAACCGTCGGATGGACGTGGCGAACTCCGTAGAGATAGCCTGGATTCATTCTTCGACCAGCCTGGCCAAAGAAACTACGAAAGAGAGCTACAGCAGCCAAAGCCTAGACTTCGCAGGCTTCTCAGCAGGTGAGGATATCAACTCACCAACCCTGATCGTGGTAATCGAGCCCCGCATCTTCATCCGAGAGTGCCTGACCCAATGTCTTAGACTTGTCCTGGGTTGCAGCGTCACGTCCTTCCCGAGCGTCGACGCCTTTCTTGCGGTTTCAGACGGCCTTTCAGCCTCGGTTATCATCTTAAGTAATTCGGATAAACCGGCCGCGGCGGCGGTGCGCCGGCAGCTTTTCCTGCTGAAGCAGGCGCGGAATCAAGTTCCGACAATCATCCTAAACGACCTCGACGATCCTGATGAAGTCATGGGGGCACTCAATGGGGGTGCTCGCGGCTATATTCCCACGAGCGTACCTCTTCAGGTCGCTATTGAAGCCATGCGTTTGGTAAAGGCGGGCGGCGTTTTTGTGCCGGCGAGCAGTCTTGTATCTATGCGGGAGAGGCCAACCAAGACGCCGGACCAAGCAGCCAAGTGCGGGCCGTTTACCACCCGCCAGGCGGCGGTTGTGGAAGCGCTTTGCCGAGGCAAGGCCAACAAAGTCATCGCCTACGAACTGGACATGCGGGAAAGCACCGTGAAGGTGCATGTCCGGAACATAATGAAGAAACTCAAGGCCAAAAATCGAACCGAGGTAGCCTTTATCACCAGTAACATGATGCGTTCTCAAAACGTTTGATTTTTGCGTGCTGCGATGGCTGGTTCACACCGTCCGTTGACCCATACATTCGGCAAAGAAATCTTGCCGCCTGCTCGCCGCAGATGCGCGAGGCGCGCAAATCCTTGGGCCAGCCATTGTCACCAAATCTTTCTAGTGGCTTGGCGATCACCAATCAGGCGATATCTCCCGCACTTATTAGGTACTACGCCCTTTGTTCGCCTTGCTCGGAGGGGCGTTCTCAAAAATAATACAGTGCGAGGATTCGAGAAGGCACAGACCAACAAGCAAAGCACGGCTTTAAAAGACCTTCGCGTATTGTTCGACCCGACGAGGGCCGTCCGCTAAAGTTATTGAGTTGGAAGGGGGCAGTTCAGTGGTAGCCCATCGACAATTCGCTAAAGTCGCGACCGAGGAGCCAAGCCCATCGCAGGCTGCCACGAGCTATGTCATTCATCAGTTCAAAAACAATCAGCATTCTTCGCCGGTTGGAGGAGTGCCTAAACGCGTAACTGATATATGCATCGCTTTGTTAGCAACGGTGGCGTTGATGCCCCTCATGTTGATGGTGGCCATTTTCGTCAAACTGACCATGGGCGGGCCGGTTATTTTTGCTCAAACCCGCATCGGCTATAAAGGAAAGCCGTTTCGCTGTTTCAAATTTCGTACCATGGTCTCAAACGCGGACGCACTGTTGGATCGCCATCTGGCGACGGATCCGCAAGCTGCGCGAGAGTGGCGACTGCGCAGAAAACTAAAGAGAGATCCAAGAATCACATGGATGGGAAATGTCTTGCGCAAGTCGAGCCTCGACGAGCTTCCTCAGCTGATCAATGTGCTTCGCGGCGAAATGAGTTGCGTGGGCCCGCGGCCAATTCTCGAAAACGAACTGAAGAACTATGCCGGGTATGTACAGGATTACCTGCGAGTTCGGCCGGGTTTGACGGGGATTTGGCAAGTTAGCGGCAGAAGTAATATCGAGTATCCGGAACGGGTCCTGCTTGACAGTTCCTATGCTCGGAATTGGACCCTGCGGGGGGATTGGCTTATTCTGGCCAAGACCACAGTCGCTATTATGAAGTTTGACGACGCGGGTTGATCCAGACGGAAGCACGCTCTTTTTGCTTAAGAGAAAATCGTGCAAATCGCTACCGTTGAGCGGCCGGTCGGGCCGTCCCGCGGCCCCTGTAAGATGATCGCTTCGGATCGTTGGTAAGGTGGGCAGTGCGCATAGCTCTGACAGATGCGCTACGTAAGATGAGAGCCCTCTGTAAGATGAGATGTAGTTAATGCAACTTTCTGTCGTCGGCCTGGTAATCTGTGCGGTACTTTTGATTGTTAGTTATAGCCAGCGCGGCGCTTTGACTCTTGCATTGATGGCGTCCTTTGCGTTCGGCGCCACATCGATTGCAACGCTCGATGCCTTGGGCGGTTCGTCTCCCCTCATCTATACCGTCTTCGCCCTCCTCCTCGTGTCCTCGGTCGTCGTTCGGAAGTCCTTCCCGTATGACTTCGCAATGGTGTTTTCCCGATCCAAAACCTCTTGGATATTGGTTGCGTTGGCGCTGTACGTGAGCGCGAGTGCGATAATTCTTCCGCGCCTCTTCGCTAGTCTTACGACGGCTTTCGTGCCGTCGCGGGACAGCGGAGAGGTTCTTGAGCTGCCGCTCGCACCGGTCTCCGGAAATCTAACGCAGACGTTGTATTTTACCCTTGGTGTCCTCATTTTTGTGGCCCTCAGCATGCGTCTGCTGCGACGCGAGAACCTGCAACTCGTCTTGCGTGGATTCTTCGCGTTATGCATCGTTCACGCGGGTCTTGGATTAATTGACTTGGCCGGAAAGCTGTCCGGCGCCGGCGACGTGCTGAGATTTATGCGAACTGCGTCCTACGCGCTCGCAACCAATGTAGAGGAGGGGGGATTTCACCGGATCGTCGGCGGATTTTCAGAGGCATCCGCTTATGGTGGATACACGCTCGCATGCTTGGCATTTACGTTGACGTTTTGGCGGCGAACTGGATCGACGTTGGCTCTTACCTTAACGGTCTGCCTTTCCGCACTTCTCGTCCTATCCACATCGACGACCGCATATCTTGGCGCAGTGGTGATCGCGCTGCTTGTTGGCGCGTCAAGTCTCGGTGCGGTCTTGGAAGGTAAGTTCTTACGACAAGACTTAACGTTGGCTGGGCTCGCACTTATCGCCGTAACGGCCGCGTTTGCCATACACCTCGTAAATCCGGATTTTTTTCAACCGCTGATTCGTTTGTTCGAGACTACGGTGCTTAACAAGTCGTCGTCCGTTTCGGCGGATGAACGGACGTATTGGACGACCAGAAGTCTTCAGTCGCTCATAGATACGGCGGGTCTTGGCATTGGTTTTGGAAGCTCGCGCTCCTCAAGCTGGGTGGTCTCGGTCGTATCACAACTCGGTGTGTTGGGTTCGATCCTGATGGCAGCAGTCGTCCTTGAATTTGCAAGGGGGGCCAAACAATCGCGGAGGTCCGATGCCGATGCTGAGCTGGTGGCCCTGCACGACAGTGTCCGGTCTTTTGCTCTGCTTTGGATCGCCGCGGCTGTGATTTCGGGCGGCTCTGCAGAACCCGGAGCGCTGTTCTTTGTCGCCCTTGCAACGGTTATCGCGTGCCGGCAACACCTCGAATCCGACGACCGCCTGATTCCCTATACTCCTGCAGCTGCTACGTCGAGTTGACGGCGATGGCGATGTCCCACGCCGTTCTTCGAAAAACTGGTTTCGCCGCCTTTCTTATTGCTGCGGCATGGACCGCCAGCTCTGTCGCGCCACGGGCCGATATTCTGTGGGGGGTAAACGGCCATCCGTTCACCGCGTATCCCGGCATCTCTTTTGAGCAGCAACTGAGCTACGTGAAAGAGCTCGGGATGAAGTCCTATCGCGTCAATATTTCTGATATCCGGTTTGCCTCCGATCTGGCCCGCCTTTTGGTAGAAGCTAAGGCGCGCGACATTGAGATCCTTCCAGTTATCACGCCTGACTTGGATCTGGATCGCCTGTCAGCAAAGGATCTTTACGCGCGATCGTTTGACTTGGCTGTGGCGCTAGTGTCCCGGTTCAAGAACGACATTCGCGTCTGGGAACTCGGAAACGAACTTGAAAATCATGCGATCATCAAAGCCTGCGAGATGCAGGACGATGGTGTGCAATACAATTGCTCCTGGGGCCCTGCAGGCGGTACAGGCGTACTGCACTATTTCAGTCCGCGCTGGGAAAAGGCGAGTTCTGTTCTGAGGGGGCTTTCGGACGGCGTTACTGCGGTCGATCCGTCGTTGCGGAAAGCCGTGGGGACGGCCGGCTGGGGCCATACCGGCGCGTTCTTGCGCATGCTGCAAGACGGCATCCAATGGGATATTTCAGTTTGGCACCATTATGAAGGTGATCCCGAGGAGGCTCTGAAATTCCTCGTTCGCCTTAATCGGCCGATCTGGATCACCGAATTCAATAATCCCGGAGGCAGCGAGAAAGGGTAAACAGCAACAGGCCGACGGGCTCGTTGAGATGATGGCCCACATCCGGCGCCATCAATCCATCTACAATATTGAAGCGGCGCACCTCTATGAGCTCATGGATGAACCCTATTGGAGCCCAAGTTTCGAAGCCGTCATGGGTCTCGTCGGGATGGTCCAGGACAGCCATGGAAAGTGGATGCCGGACAAGCCAAAGCCTGCCTATGATGCGGTCAAGCAATTCATTGCCGCCGGATCCGAACAAACCGGTTCTGTCCCCGCGATCCAACCAATAATCCCGCCAAACGAAGCTTCATTGGCGCGACGAACATTGTCTCGCGCGGAACTTATTTCCCGCCGGTGCAACCTTGCGGCATTCAACTCCTCCGTCACCACCGCTGAAAACCAGGCAGCCTATAGCGTCTGCCTTGCGATGGGCCGCATGCCAAGCCCGGGTGAGCAGTGGGATTTGGTCAGCGCGTTAAAGCAAGGAATGACCATTCAACAAATGCTTTTAGACGTTCTGTCCTCTGAAGAGGTCCGCGACCGGTTTCTGCCATCGAAGATGAGCAATCGTGAGTTCGTGATCATGCTCTATCGAATGTTACTCCGACGAGAGCCTGACAATGATGGGCTTATGAGCTACGTCTCACAACTAGAACGAGGCGCGCTGAGCCGCGTAAATTTACAGCAGGAGATCATCTCTTCAAACGAATTCCATTCCCGTAACGCAATTCTCTTTCCCGACCAAAAAAAATGACATCGCTGGGCAACAAGATTGTTTTGGGGACATTCTGGACGGCGGTGGAAACTTGGGGCCGTCAAGCGGCGATGTTTGCCGTGTTTGTCATTCTTGTTCGCCACCTCGGACCGGAAGCCTTTGGACTTGCGGCCCTGTCCTTGGTGGCTCCGGTGCTGCTCTCCGTGCCTGTCACAAAGGGCCTGCCCGAGGCGCTCATTCAGCGCTCGGAGGTCGAACCCATCCACTTCCATTCGGTTTTCTGGCTTTTAGTCGTGATCGGGGCTGTCCTAAGCGGCCTCATTTGGGCATTTGCGGGCGTGATTGCGGATATTTTCGGTCAGCCCGTGCTCAAGGATCTCATCCGCTGGACCAGCCTTATCGTCCTGATTCAGTCCTTTGCCGGGGTGCCGATCGCCATCCTCAAGCGCCAGCTCAATTTCCGGCTGTTCGCATTGCGAACGATGGTCGGAACGATAATAGGCGGCTCGCTCGGTGTGGCGCTGGCAATTTCCGGTTACGGAATGTGGAGCATCATATGGATGCAGATCGCCAAGGCAGTGGTCGAAACGGTGGTCCTTCTGGTGGGCAGTGCGTGGTCGCCGAGGCTGCAATTCTCATGGTCTCGGTGCAGCGAATTATTCGGATTTGGCGGCCCGATACTCGGCCAGTCGCTCTGGACCTTCGTGAACGACGAAATGCCGAAGGTCATTCTTGGGCTCTTTCTCGGGCCCTATGCTGTTGGTATTTACGCAATGGCTCGGCGCCCGCTTGAACTGCTGGTGGAAGCGTTTCTGAGCCCGATTGTGGCCATGACTTTGCCTGCGGTCTCGCGAGTCCAGAGCGAACCGGAAAAAATCGATCGCTTCTTTAACGCCTCGGTCCGCCTCGCCGGAATTGTCGCATTTCCGGCCTTCGTGGGTTTTGCAGCGATTGCGCCGGTGGCGGTACCGTTTATCTTCGGCCAGCAGTGGATCTCGGGCATTCTTGCCGTTCAGATCCTCATGCTGCTGGGGTTGCAGCGCGCGATCGACAGCATCTGCGCCTTTACGATTCTGGCGCTTGGTCATTCCGGCCTGATCCTGAAATTGAATATAGCGTACACGGTTTTGGGGGCGATTCTTCTAACCGCCGCCGCACAGATCAATCTCAACGCCACTATCTCGGCTCTTGTCGCCACCAATCTGCTGTTGTTGCCGATCTTCCTCTTCTTGGTCCAGCGCATTGGGCAAGTTGATGTCCTGAAGCCGCTCGCAATTTACCCGCGGCTTGCGTTTGCCGCCGTCCTGATGTTCGCCGCGGTCGCCGCTTGGCTGGCGGCTGCGCCGGCGAATTTGTCGCCGATCATCCTCATTGCCGGCGGTATCGCCGCGGGCGCCGTCGTTTACCTCGGAGCGGCGATTATTCTGGTTCGGCCGGACTTGCTAAACGCGCGGGATTTGTCCCTCCGGTTGCGCGGCTAGGCGAACGAAAATGAAAGTCGTATTTGTCTGTCAGCATTTTGATGAGGTTTTGCCACCTCATCAGAATTCGATTGGAATTTGGACATACGAGGTTGCCCGCCGGCTCGCTGCCGGCAATGAGGTCACCATTATCGCTCCACGACCGCGTAGAGAGCCCTTGCGGTGCGATATTGACGGCCTCAACGTGCAATTCCTCACCTGTGCGCCCGTCAGGCTGTGGGGCGCAGCGTCTCGCCTGTGGAACTATGTTTGGCCGCATTCTCCGCTCTTTACGCGCAGTTACTACGCCATCGACTTTCTCATGCAGGCGGTGCGCCGAATTCGTGAGCTTGCGCCCGATGTTGTCCATCTGCAGAACTTTCCTCAATACGCTCCGATCATTCGGCGCGCGGCACCTAACGCGACGATCGTGCTCCATATGCACTGCGACTGGCTCGTCCAGCTCGATCTACGGGAAATGATGGAAGCAGTCGCTGCTTGCGATACCGTGGTGGGTTGTTCGAGCCATGTGACCGATGCCGCTCGCCGACGCTTCAGCACGTGTGTGGGTGACAAGGTGCGGTTTGCAGTTTTGCCGAACGGGGCGCCCGTGGAGCGGCTTGCATCGGTCCGGACCCAACGCAGCCCGGCCAAAGTCCTGTTCGTTGGGCGCGTTTCAGCGGAGAAGGGCGTTCACACGCTGATAGAAGCCTGGCCGAAGGTCGTAGCCGCGCACCCGGAAGCCCGGCTCGATATCGTTGGCCCGCCCTCCGAAACCCCGCGTGAGTTTCTCGTAGACCTAAGTGAGGATCCCGATGTTGCCGGTCTGTCTCGGTTCTATGATCGCGCAAACGCTTACAACGGCTCATACAACGCCGCGTTGCGTGCAATGGTGCCGCCGCATCTCGGCCACACAATCAATTTTGTTAATTCGGAGCCATACGAACGTATTCTGGACCGCTACGCCGGTGCGTCGCTCCTTGTAAATCCCTCGCTCAGCGAGTCCTTTGGAATGAGCCTTGTCGAGGCACTCGCCACCGGAACACCGGTGATCGCAACGCGCGTCGGAGGCATGCCAGAGATTGTCGAGTGGACAGGAGGCGGATTGATTGTCGAAAAAAATGAACCGGATATGCTAGCGGCTGCAATCAACCGGCTTCTTGCGGATCCGGGGCAAGCCGCTGCATTTGGCCGTCGGGGTGGACAGCGCGTTGCCGAACGCTATTCGTGGTCACGGATTGCTGAACTTACAGGGTCTATTTACGAACAAGCTCTGTCGGCGCGGCAGTCACGTCGCCCGGAAGCGGCTTAGGCTTGGTGTAGAAGGTGTATGTATGGCGGTAACTCGTGTTGGTGCGATGTTCGCTGGCTCCCAGCGATGGAAACGCCGTGGGGATGAGGGCCGCTAACGCCGGGCTTTCGCACGGCGGATAGGGTCGCAATTCGTCGGTATCGTTCCAGCCAAGGATGTACCAACCCCCTGTCCGAAGGCAGTCGATGCAGGCCTCAAACGAAGGTTCTGCCTCCTCACGCGTTTCAATTGCCGTCTTCATGAAAACACCGTTGCACACGATCGCATCAAAATAGTCTTTGGGGGCGTGTAGCCCAAGATTCTTCAATGAATCGACTATATGTCGGCGCCCGCCGTATCGCCGCTTCGCTGGGTCGATTTCGAGTGTCCAATAGTCTTTGGATTTGAAAAATTTTTCGTAATGTTTCGTGTACCATTCGCACCCGACAAAGAGAATTCGGTTTATCGCTGGATCATCCCGCAAATACATCAAGATATTTGTTTCCAAAAGCCGCCGATCTTCCGAAAGATGGAATGTACCGATGCGCCGATTTAGGGATGGAAGGCGGGTGCGTACGAAATCGCGCACAGTGCTGCGCGCGCGAGGGATGATGCCTTCCATTCGCGGCATTAGAGTTCCGTTTGGTCCGATAAACGTGACATGTCTACGCCGCTGCCGGACGGGCCAAAATGTGGAGGACCTGCCACGCTTGCTCCGGATAGGCCGGCCGCAACGGTTCCAACGTGTAATCGGAAGCCGTCAGAAATTCAGCGATGACGCGACCCTTGCGGTCAATGCCCTCGCGCGTTTCGTCGTCGATCTCGTAGATGATCGTCGGCCGGCAAACCCGCAATGTTTCAGGCATACCCCGTAGGACATCGATTTCGGCGCCCTCGACATCAATTTTGACGAGGGAGGGGGCCCGCAGACCGCGCCGGCTAATGGCGTCGTCAAGCGCCACGACATCGATTGGGGTCGCTCCAGAAAGGTCCGGCGGAGGGCCTGCCGAAGACAGGGCTGCGCCCCCGATATGGTGAGCAAGCAGAAGCTCGCCGCGATGGCTGTGCGAGCCGACCGCTTCAGTGAAGACTTCGATGACTCCGAGGTTGTTCAATTCGGCATTGCGTTTGATTGCGGCAGCGTTCCTACTGACGGGCTCGAAGGCATAAACGCGACCGCCTTCGCCCACGCATCGGGCGGCAATCACGGAAAAAAAACCGATATTGGCGCCGATATCGAAAAAGACATCACCCGCATTGAGGTTCGACACAATCGCTTCCTGAATGGGAAGCTCATATGTTCCCTGCGTGAAAGTGGGGTCGGCTCGGCGCGCCACCAGCCTCAACCCAGCGGCGAATCCACTTGGGACGACGTGAGAAGGTGACAGTGCGCCTAGAAGTCTTGCGAGGAGGGTCAAAGGCTATCTCACTAGCGGCACGCCGAAGTCGGATCGAAATACTTTACTCGCGGCATCCACGACCCGATAGATGGCCAACGGTAGTACGACCGTTCAACCAGATTCGAAGGGGCGGATTGCCGGCCCAGTTCGAGCCGAATATGTCAAAGGTGCCATTCTGGTCTATATCAGCAACCACGCCATTATGCAGACCCGTGCGATCGACAACTTGCTGGGACCACTGTGTTCCCTTGCCATCCATGTTGTAGTGAATCGTCAGAGCCCGCTCCCTGGTCGTGTGCATCTGACCGACAATAACGTCGATATGGCCATCATTGTCCATGTCCGCCGCCTGAAGCGTATGGACACCAGCGGCGGCGGGCTGAATGACGGTACGGGTCCAGCGCTGCGAAGGATCCGGGCCGGCGCGATACCAGGCGACATCGGCCGTATGTTCGGAACTTGACGTCAGGATGTCGACCTTCCCGTCGCCGTCGAGATCAACAACCAGCGCCTTGAACGCCGCATCGAAATCGCCGATCGGGAAGGGCCTCCACCGTAAGGGATCGCGCGCTGCAGGCCCTCCCGGATTAGAGGCCCATACGCCACGCAGAACAAGATCAACACGGCCATCTCCGTCAATGTCACCGCTGGCCATTCCCTCTTCACCGATTTCAAGCCCCTGAAGCAGCACCCGCGTCCAGTCGGTCGGTGTTCGGAAAAAGATCATGACGTCCCTTGGCGTGCGCACGGCCACGTCGAGACGCCCGTCACCATCGAAATCCGCAATCTCGATGTCCTTTACCCATTCGCCGGCCGCGCCGATGGAGTGTCGTTTCCACCGAATGGTGCGGGATGGATCGCCATGGCCTGGGTTCTCAAACCAGATAAGATTGAGGCCATTGGGACCGTCGGCGATAACAATGTCGATATCCCCGTCGCGATCCAAATCTGCCAAGCTTCCATCGGTCGTGAATTCGACATCGGGACGGGCGATGAACGTGCGTTGCAGACCGGGCCAGCGCCAGAAAGATAGGCCATCGTTTGGTAGCCCGCCTAGAACAAGGTCCGGTCGGCCGTCGCCGTCGATGTCGCCAACAAGTTTTACATCGCCAGAATAGTTTCCGATCTCTCTGCGATCAAAGCACAGCTGTGGATGCGATGTTTCACCGCCACTTTGATCGACCATAGAGAGCAGCGCCGAAAGAGCGGTAGCAAAGGCAAGCGACCGGGCGAAATTACGGTTTGAATTCATAGCGCATAAATACCTCGTAGCTGCTCATCAACCGCTTTATAAAATCGCCATTGGACAGTTTCGGAAGCGTGGGCCAATCGTCTTCTCCGGCGGGTGACATCATCTGGCTCGCATGTGCGTTCAGCGCTGCTCGCTTGAGTTCGATCACGTCTCCAACGTAGGCGATCGTATTCAGGGCCGACAGTGCGCGTAGACCGGCAAGGCTTGTAAGCGTTTGTTTCAGCTTGAGACGCCCTAGGCCGGGCAGGTCAGGGCAAAAGCCCATCCATGGCCAATGATACCAATACCAGATCGGATATTCGTACACGGTGACCTGCCGTTGGCAGGCGCGAAGCGCGCGCCATACAGCACTATTGACGGCCACGTGATCGGACGGCGGCTCTTTGGCGTGAGTGACAAAAATACCTCCAGGTCGCATTCGGTCGAGCAGTGGTGCGATCGCACCCGAAATAGCTTCGACGTGACGTGCGGCCGATCCATCAGGAATTCGCAGGAAGGTTACGCAATCGGCCGTGCCGCCGAGGCGACTGACCGCTTCAACCGCTTCTGCCTCGCGGTTTATTCGCAGCTTCTCGGCCGTCATGCGATGCGAATGCGAGGCGCCCCCATCTGTCACAAAAACGAAGTGGAGCTTTGCGCCCCGTTTCAGCTTTTTGATGGCAACGCCTCCACAGCCAAGCGTCTCATCGTCGGGATGAGGCGCAACGACGACGGCGGAGGCACTCCAATCGACTACATCGAAGGAGGTAAAATGAGATTGCATACGACTATCGAGCGTACTGCATATAGCTCGTCTCACCCTATTCATTGGCGGGGTCCTTGGCCGAACGCCCGCATCGTCCGGTACAATTGCGCGTGCTAACATCTTCAAATGGCAACAAAAAGAGTAATCGATGAAAGTTGGAATCTTGGCTGGTGGTTTCGGAAGCCGGCTTGCTGAGGAAACTGAAATTCGGCCAAAACCGATGGTCGAGATCGGCCAGATGCCAATCCTTTGGCATATCATGATGCATTACCATCACTATGGTCATCGTGAGTTCGTCATCGCGTTGGGCTACAAAGGAGAATACATCAAGCGCTGGTTCCAAGACTATACGTTGCTTAATGGCAGCATGACGTTGCGGACGGCGACTGGCGACGTGCAGCGTCATTCTTGCAATATTCCAGACTGGTCCGTCGATCTTGTCGACACCGGTCTGCACACTATGACCGCCGGTCGTATTAAGCGTCTGTCGGAGTGGATGGGTAACAGCACATTCATGCTAACATGGGGTGATGGTGTGTCCGATGTTGATCTTGATCGCCTGCTTACCTTTCATCGCTCTCATGGAAAACTGGCAACAATGACGGCGGTAAGACCGCCCGCGCGGTACGGACATATTGAATTTGAAGGAGATCGCGTCGCAATCTTCAATGAGAAGCCGCAGGCGACTGAAGGGTGGATCAATGGCGCCTTTTTTGTGCTCGAACCCGGAGCCTGCGATTACATCGATGGTGACGATGTAATGTTCGAGCAGGCGCCGATGCAACGCCTCGCAGCAGACGGACAGCTGATGGCCTATCGACATGAGTCCTTCTGGCAATGCATGGACACACTTCGAGAAAAGCACCTTTTGCAAACGTTGTGGGACAGCGGACGAGCACCCTGGAAGTCATGGAGTTGAGTTAAATGAAAGTCCTGGTCACGGGTCACTGCGGATACATAGGATCTGTCCTCACGCCTATGTTGCTCGAGCGAGGGCACCAGGTCACTGGTCTCGATAGTGATCTGTTCCGGGCCTGCACATTTGCAGGCAAACTCGCGAGTGTGCCGAGTATTGAAAAAGACGTCCGCGATATCACCATAGAGGATGTGCTGGGCTTCGATGCCATCATCCACCTTGCCGGGTTATCCAACGATCCACTCGGCGACTATCGCGCAGAGTTAACCAACGAGATCAATTTCAAGGCCTCGGCGCGACTTGCCCGTATCGCCAAACGCGCGGGGGTTCAACGTTTCCTTTACGCGTCCTCTTGCAGCAGTTATGGATCTGCGGGGGAAAATTTCGTGGACGAAAGCGGGACCTTCGATCCTGTAACTCCGTACGGAGTTTCGAAGGTCAATGTCGAACGGGCAGTCGCGCCGATGGCGGATGAAAGCTTCAGCCCGACCTTCCTTCGTGCCTCGACCGCCTATGGACTGTCGCCACGTCTGCGCTTCGACCTCGTTGTAAACAACCTAACCGCCTGGGCTTTCACCACAGGGCAGGTTTATCTGAAGAGCGACGGACTGCCGTGGCGACCGCTCGTCCATGTCGAAGATGTCGCCTTGGCTTACGCGGCGGCGCTCGAAGCAGATCGCGAAATAGTTCACAATCAAGCATTTAATGTCGGAACCACGACCGAAAATTATCAAATGAGAGAGCTTGCGGAGATTGTGAAATCAATCGTTCCCAACAGCCGCGTGGAATATGCTCCAACGGCAAGCCCGGATTTGCGCTGCTACAGGGTCGATTGCAATTACATTGCACGCCGCCTGCATGGATTTAAGCCGCAATGGACGGTCCGGCGTGGGGTGGAGCAATTATATCAAGCTTTCACTGCTACCGGATTGACGCTGGAAGAGTTCGAGGGCGAGCGTTTCAAGAGGATCGCTCACGTCACGAAACTCGTTCGCGAAGGCGAGATCGACAACGACTTCCGACGTGTTTCGTCGGCCCCGTCGCTGGCGCAGCTCGCAAGCTGAGAAGTACGGCCTCGTCATGTTAGACCACGTCAAGAACTCTATAACGGAAGTAGCCTGTCGGTCCTGCGGCGGAAATCACATTGATATTGTGCTCGACCTTGGTCAGACGCCTTTGGCGGACCGGCTTTTGACGGACGCCGATCTCGGGCGGCGCGAACTCACATTTCCCCTGCGCGTTGCATTTTGCTCCGATTGCAGCCTTGTGCAGATCACAGAAACAGTTCGTCCGGAAATACTTTTTGCGGACGCCTATCCTTATTATTCCTCATTTTCGCCAGCGCTCCTGCAGCATTCTCGTGACAACGTGCTCGATGTCATTGCGCGACGTAATCTCGGCCGCGACAGCTTCGTTGTGGAACTCGCAAGCAACGATGGCTATCTGCTGAAGAATTATGTCGAGGCGGGAATTCCCGTCCTCGGCATCGACCCGGCGGATGGGCCGGCTGCTGCTGCTGAGAAGGTGGGAGTCTCGACAAGATGCGTATTTTTTTCCCGCGATTTGGCGCAAAAGCTGCGTGCTGAGGGCATTCAGGCTGACGTAGTTCATGCCAATAACGTGCTTGCTCACGTCGCTGACACGAATGGCTTCGTCAGCGGGATCGCGCTCCTCCTCAAGGAGGATGGTGTCGCGGTGATCGAGGTGCCCTACGTAGAGCCGCTCATCGAACACTGCGAATTCGACACGATCTATCATGAACACTTGTGCTATTTTTCAGTGACCGCGCTTGACCGTCTGTTCCGGCGCCACGGCCTGTTTCTGAACGAGATAAAGCACCTCGAAATTCATGGCGGTTCCCTGCGCCTTTTTGTGGAACGAAGGGAGTGCGTCGGGCCAAGCGTTATCGCGCAGCTCGCCCGCGAAAACGAGCGCGGCACCAATACGATCGGCTATTTTCGGGAATTTTCCGGGAAGGTTGATAGATTGAAGCGAGATCTGACGCATCTGCTACGCAAGCTGAAATCAGATGGTGCCTCGATCGCGGCCTACGGGGCTGCAGCTAAGGGGGCAACGCTAATCAATTCCGCAAGCATTGGACGCGATCTCATCGACTTCGTGGTAGACATGAATACCCACAAGCATTGGCGTTATATGCCAGGTCAGCACATCCCAATTCTTCCGCCGAACGCGCTGCTCGAGAAGCAACCCGATTATGTGCTGATCCTCGCGTGGAATTTCGCAGACGAAATTCTGAAGCAGCAGGCCGAGTATCGCGCACGTGGCGGAAAATTCATCATTCCCATTCCTGCTCCGCGTATCGTGTGATGCAACCAGCCGGCGTCATCGGGCAGGGTAGCTGTCCGGTATGCAGCGGTCGAAATCTTTGGCGCTCCGTCGAGTTCGACGCTCTACCGATTTTGTGCAACGACCTTCACGCCGATATGGCGGCCGCGAAGGAGGCCGACACCGGCCGTTTTGTCACGACCTTTTGCCGAGATTGTGAGCATTTGTTCAACGCTGCTTTTGATGAGAAGCGGATCAGCTATGCGCAAAGCTACGAGAATTCGTTGCATTATTCGCCACGCTTCGTGGAATTCTCGGAAGCACTCGCGGCACGGCTGAACAGGCGTTATGCGCTTTGTGGAAAATCGGTCGTCGATATCGGATGCGGGAAAGGCGACTTCCTGAAAGCGCTTATGTGCGTTGAGCGGTGCGGTTGGATGGGGTTTCGACAAGAGCTTCGAGGAAAGCCGGGGGGACTCCGCTCTCGACATCACCTTCGTGAATGACTGGTTCGGCGACGGTTATGCCGATATTCGGCCGGACATGGTGCTGTGTCGCCATGTACTTGAACACATCGCCGATCCCGTTTCATTCCTGCGTCAGCTTCGGGAACATCCGGGGGTGAGCGATGAAACCATATTCTATTTTGAGGTCCCGAATGCCCTTTACACATTACGAGACCTCGGAATCTGGGATTTGATTTACGAACACGTCTCCTATTTTACGCCTCGATCGCTGCAAACGGCGTTCATGCGTGCGGGCTTCGATATCATTGAAACCGGGGCGTCGTTCGGCGAACAGTACCTTTACATCGAAGCAAAGGTTGGCGTGGAGCGCCCGGTCGCGCCGAATGACGGGAATTATGTGCACCAGCTTGTTCAGTCCTTCGATAATGCCTACCGTGAAAAGGTCGACTACTGGCGCGACTACTTGGCTTTGCGCGATCCCAGTCAGACCGTGGTGTGGGGAGCAGGATCGAAGGGGATCACCTTCGTCAATGTTGTACCCGGCGCCGACCTGATCGCCACGTTGGTCGATGTGAACCCCCATAAGCAGGGCCGCTTTGTGCCGCGCACCGGCGCACGTGTGGTCTCTAAGCAAGCGCTCACCACCCAGCCTGTCCAGTCAATCATCATCATGAACGGTCTTTATCGTGATGAGATCGCTACGGAAGTTGCGTCGCTAGGGCTTTCCTCTGAAATAGTGGTTGCCTGAGGCCCGGATATGACCGCTCTTGTCAGAATTTCCGGGGATGATGCGGTGCCCGCAACAGCTAAAGCGCATGTGGTCGACAAGTTTTTGGACGACCGGGTTGCCGGCACGGTGATCGGCGCGCCTGGACCTGGCGGCTTCATCAGGCGAGGATGTGATGTCGAGCGCCAGATCGCGATTGACCATGGGGCGCTACGCTTTCAACCGCTGATCAGGCCTGGTTGGGGTCGGCAGGGCATTTCCTATGGTCCGTTTCGAAGGACGCATGGGCTCGCCCTGGCCGTTTCGATCACCAATGGTCACAACACGTCGCAGGGCAGCGCGATTCCCGAGCACGTCGCCAAACGAATCTTGCGTTGGGCCGTGGGACCCGACGCGGATCCGTTTTTCAAAAGGTTTCGAGCGTGGATAAGCGGGCCTCGCAAGAAGCAAACCTTCCGGCGCATGCTGTGGTGGCTACGAAGCACAAAAAGGAACTACAGGCTCCCGAATATTGATGAGAATTTGGCGATCGGTTGGTTCAGCAGCGAGACACCTGTTGATCCGCGCACCGATGGATGCGGCCTCATAATGCACGCCGCCGAAGGTGAAAATGGCGAACTATGGGCCCGCGTCGGCGAGGAGTGTCTAAGGGCGTTTCGTCGGATTAAAAATCTCAGAATCGATTACGTGGTCGCTCTCAGAGAACGAGGCGCCATTTATTATGCATCTGCGATGCAGAATGCGCACGGACTTGCAAGCTATCCAACCATGCGTCCGGTAGCCATCGATCCTTTCAATGACACGAAAACAATGTATGCCGGGGTGCATCAAAGCGTTCTTGGCCAGATAGGCTTTCGCGTCGATACGCGCGTGCACGGCGTTCATATCGGCGAGATGCCGGAATTTTCATCCCGTTTCGGAACCGCGCATGCTGCCGACACACTGACGGGCACTGGCGCACTCGTGGACGGGATCGGGACTGATGTGGCCTGGCGCATGTTGCGCGGCGAAATACAGCGCTCTGCACGCGGGGCGTCGGGCCAGGCTGAGCATTGCCTGGCTACTCTCCACCCTGATCTGCCGTCCGGGCTGATCCATGCCCTATGCATGGCGTCAGATTCTTTGGCGACCGTAGGCCTTGCTTTTCGCGTCCTGGATGCCGAGAACTTCTGGCTTCTTAAGGTTTCGACCGATCGTTGCTCGCTTCTGAGGGTCGAAAATGGCGTCGCGACTGAAGTTGCCCACGACGAAAAGCATTGCCTGACGTGCCATACTGAACACTCCATTCAGATACTCGATTCGCACCAACAGATCGGTTGCTTTCTCGACGGCCGACGTCTTTTCGACAGTTGGTTCGACGATAATGCGTTACAGAATTCAACCGGTGTCGGAATCTGGTTCGAAGGGGAAAGTAGCGTGTGGTTGCGCGATTTCGAGGCACACGCTCGTGAAATCCCGTTTCCTCGTAGCGTATCGTTCGAACCACACTGGAGTTGATCCGGTTTTCGGACTGTATTCGACGACGATTTCGTTGGTATTGAGGGTGATCTCGCGAGCCGTGCTCCCCGCCATGGCGAAGGTCTCTGGGAGCGAACGGCGGGCGTGGGTCAGATTGACATCAAGGCCCCGGGAGGTGCGCACGTGCGTGGCACTGTGCAGGAACCTCATCCGGGCCGGACCTTCTATACCTTGCCCTGGAGCGAGCCTGGTTTCGCCGATCTGGAAGCTACGATTATCCCACCCGGAACGCGGCGTGGAGAAAATCACCGTAGTCGATGCGGTCTCGTTTTCTGGCAGGACAACGACAACTATCTTTCGTTCACTGTCTTTCTAGACGACTCATACAATGGTGCTTCGATCGCGCTGTTCCCGAAGCGGCACGGATTCGAGGAACTCTATGACGCGGTTTGGACCATGGTCTGGGACCAGGCGAGTTGGGGGCAACCATTTCGCCTTCGCGTCGCGTTCGACGGCGAGAATTTCCTAGTTTACGTCGGCGATGAGCCAATCCTGCAGCGTCGGATGACCGATCTCTACCCGAACGATTTGCCGTTGCAGATCACACGTGTTGGTATCGCAGTGAATTGGGAATGGGGCAATGACACTGGGTCGCGATTTGAGAAGTTCACCGCTCGCGCTTAGAGCCTAATTTCTGCCGGCCAACGACGGTCGCGCGTAAGCAATCAACGGGCGTCGCGGCGCCGTCCTTGGCTTGGAAAAATGCATTGCGCTGGCACGAAGGTGTTTGGCCTGGCCGAAACTACTGGTTCGGGGTACGGGGACCACAGCGCAAGCAGTGCAGGCCAACCTAAACTTTCAGCTGCAATGCGGCTTCAGGGCAATTACTTCCGAACGGAGGTTCATGGCCCGCAGGTTGGCCGCTACCTCGTTCTCGTAAATTGGGTTCATTACAATCACGAGGTCCGGGCGTATATCGGAAAGCGCCGTCGGGGCAATCACCTCATGCCCTGTTGCGGGGACAAACTTGCCCTGCTTGTAAGGATTGATGTCTACGACGGCTGCGACTTCCTCCGTCAGACCGAGGGTGGTGAGGAATGACACCCCTTTAGAACCACCACCCCACAGCACAATGCGCCGTCCGTCCTGCCAGGCCCTTCGCACACGTTCACTCCAAAAATTCTTGACCTCGCTGACTCGGTGAATGAATTGGTCGGCCAGTGCATTGATCTGCTCTAGATCTTTCTCGAGGGGCAGGTGGGCGATTGTGGGCCGCATGGTCGGGGTGGCGTATTGCAGTATGTATTGGCCATCGTAAACGACGGAAAGATCGGTGACATCGAAACCTTCCTGACGAAACAAGCGCGCGTGCGTCCCGGGACTAAAATAGGAGCAGTGCTCGTAATAGATATCCCAAAACGCGCCTTCCTCCAGGACACGTTTAACGTCTGGTGTCTCAAAAACTACGCATGTGTCGGTCCGTGCGCCTATCATCTCCCGGATATTGCGCACAAAGCCCGCTACCGCCGCGATGTGTTCCAATGTGTGTCGGCAAAGAACAACGTCAGCTGAGAGGTTCTTATATTTTGGACCAAAAAGGTCGACAATGAAATCGATGTTCTCATCGCCATCATTGCGCCCTTCATCCTTCCGGTAGCCCGGATCGATCCCGAGTTCCGTGGCATTGCCTTGCGTGCAGAGTTCCCGAAGAAACTCTCCTTTGCCACACCCCACCTCCAGCACATGTCGACCGGCAATCGCGCATTTCTGAGCGATCTCTCCGGCAAGAGTTTTGGCGAAGGAATTGAAGGTTCCTGAGAAATGTTGAGATTCCTCGAAATCCGTCGAGTATCTCATGGCGGCTTCGTCGAACGAGAAATTGAAGACAAACCCACACGCTTCACAATGGGCGAGTCTCAGATCCCGGCGGGTGAATGATCGCGCCTCCTCCCTGCTGTTTAACAGGATACAGCTATGTACTGGGACGGAAAGCGCCTCATACACCTGGTGAGCTACGGCCGCGCCGCAGCAGGGGCAGCACAACTGCGCAGCGCCTTGCAGCGTTTTGGTCGATACTGTCGGAGCGAGTAAATTCATCATTTATTCGATGCAGGTGGCACGTGTCGGGGTGTGGGATACCGGTAATTCAGACCTCATTTCTCTCATTGATCTTTATCCCTCAAGACGTACTTTATTAAAGAACGACCATCCGAACTTGCGTAAAGGGTCGCGGACTGACGGCATTACCATTCCGACAATCTCCAGCGCGTATCTTAGCAATTGCAGCGGCGTCATCATCCAAATGAAGATCGCGCCCAACGTTTTCGATAATCGCGCAGTTCGTCGGTGTCGTATCGCCAGCTCGACCAGATGCTTCAGCAGTGTCAGGTGCTCGATCCCCCGCGCTGCCTTGGGGTCGGCCGTATGCCAAAGGGCGCGCATCTTCTTGTCAGCGATATTGATTGATCGTTTGGGGTGTTCGCGATTGTAAAACACGATACCCGGAACGTGAACAAACTGGCCGAACAGGGACATCTCGACCAACAGAGCACGATCGGACCCATAATAAGGACGGTGCAACGAGCTTAATAAGAGTTGTTGCCGGCGGAACATGCCGAATATCTCGTAACATGTTCCGACCCTGTTGATGATGTTTCGAAAGCGGCGGGCCGGATCTTCGTCCCGCGTATCCGGCATCGTCGAGCCGACGAGAGGAATCTCATTACCGTCTTGGTCGATGCTCTGAGTTGTGCCGTAGGCGAGCGCGATTTGAGGGTTCGTCTCGAGGACGCGGAGACATGCACCAATAAAGTTAGGGGTTAGAAGGTCATCGCTCGAGCACCACTTGAAATACTCTCCGGTACTGAGATGGAAGCCAAGGTTATAATTCGGACCGGCACCGAGATTTCGATCATTTCTGAAGTATCTTATACGGCTGTCGAGAGCTGCGAACTCACGGCATATCTCTGGTGTCTTGTCGTTTGATGCATTATCGGTAATGATGAGTTCGAAATCACGATAGTCTTGCGAGAGAATCGAGCGGATCGCGCCGGCAATGAACTTTTCTCCATTATAGACAGGAAGCGCCAACGAAATACGAGGCGACACAGGATTGGTGGTTTCTGTTACGGAACCGGCAGCCAATTCGTGTGACATTACAATTTCCCGGCGCTCAATTTGCACGTTTCTCGCGCCCAAACTTCGTGCTCCCGGCAAGCGCGGGATCACCGATCGCATCCACCCTCGCCATGAGGTTCAGATAGATCTCAGCAATAACGCGCCATGAAAATTGGCGAGCGCGTTCTAAGCCGTGTGTCATCATACGTTCGCGCAGTTGCGGATCGACATGCAGCGCCTGGATGGCTGTCAACCAGCCTTGTGCATCATCAGGGTGAACCAGGATGGCGGCATCATGGCAAACCTCCACGAGGGCGGGGATGTTGGAGGAGACGACAGGGCAACCGAGCGCCATGGCTTCGACGACAGGTAGCCCGAAACCTTCCATTCGCGAAGGAAAGACGAAACACAATGCATTAGCGTACAAGTCCGCGAGCTCTGCGTCTGTGACCCGGCCTAAAAATCGCACATTGCGAAGTTCGGCGCTTGACGATGCCTTTATCGCGGCTTCACTCACATGTCCGGCAATACAGATGTCGAGGCCTAGGGCGTCCAACTGCTTCGACAATGCGATCAAAAGATCGAGGTTCTTGTATTTCTGCGTTTGTCCGAGACAAAAAATGAACGGTCGCACTGGCGGGCGACTGAAGCGCGAAGGCCCCTGCTGGTGCCATCGGTGAATGTGATCGCTTCCATTATGTGTCACGACGATCTTTTCCGCTGCCGCAACACCATACTCGACCAGATGTGTGCGGGACAGTTCGGAAACCGTTGTAATGAAGTCCGCGCGGCGGCCTAGAATTGGCAAAACGATCCGATGTGCCCATCGGAACAACGTGCTGTAGCTCTCGGGCGCGAGCCGCGTATGCAGGTCGTGGATGCAGACGATTTGCTTGCGGTGCAAGACGGGTGCCAGATTGCAGAAGCTTAACAGACCTCCAGGAACATGCCGTGGTAGTTGCAGCTGAACCCAGAATTGGGGCAGGCGTGGCGTGCTGAACTCGGGGATGACCTGCGTCGAAATTGCGCTCAGGTGAAGCGGTTCTTCGGGCTGGCGGGGAACCAGAAGGTTAAGCTGGAGCCGAGCGGCCAGGGGATGATTTTCAGCTACCAGCGCGTCAAGTGCCTGCGTCACCTCTCGGGCATAGCGCGGAACGCCTGTGGGCTTTAACGTTACGAAGTCACCGTTGATGGTCCAGCTGCGCTTTGAACCTTCCGCGCGCCAGACAGGAGTGCTGGGGACGGTGTGGAGGTGATGATGTGCCTCGGAGGGGTGTAACGGCAGCTCTCGCAGCAGCCCATCGCCTAAGCGGCCATGCCATACTGGATTTGTCATGATTGAATGCTGCCGGTAATAGGTTCGCAATCATAACGACTTATCGACCGACGTTGCAGCCGCACATTCGACTAAATTCTATTCTGGGGCGCAATTTCGCCTTCTCCTTAAGGCGTAGGGTTTCTACTCCCTTAGCATTAAGAGAGGCAACGCGGGCCGGAAGGTAGCCGTCGCAGAGTGACAGCGGGTGTCTTAATACGGGAGCCGCAGTATTTATATGCTGGCGAGATTTTGCGAGTGAACCGGGTGCTACAAAGACGGTGGAGCATAAACGGACGCTTCCTCACACAACCCGTGACCGGCGTTCAACGCTATGCATGTGAGATCGTGCACGCGCTCGATGCGCACATGCAGCAGGGACACCTGCTCTCGCGCGATGTCGAACTTGAACTCCTGGCTCCGCCGGGCGCTGAGATGCCTTCGCTGCAGGCAATCCCCTGCCGCATAGTCGGCCGATTACAGGGACATCTCTGGGAGCAAGCGACACTTTCACGGGCGCCTGGCGGGCTAATCAGCTTGTGTAATACAGGCCCCATTTTTCATCGCAGGCACATTGTCTGTATTCACGACGTCAATACGCGAGCGTATCCCTCCAGCTATACAAAAAGGTTTCGTGCGCTCTACGGGGTCTTGCAGCCACTACTCGGCCGCCAGGCGACCGCGGTGGCAACCGTCTCTGCCTATTCCGCGGGCGAGCTCGTCCGTCATGGGATCTGCGCAGGCGAAAAGGTAACAATCATCCCGAACGGCCATGAGCATGCAAAACGCTGGACTCCCCGGCATTCGAACAAGACGCTTGCGGCGGCCGGTCCAAGCACGGTCGTGATTATTGGAACACCCGCGCCGCACAAGAACGTCGCACTTCTCCTCGCCCTTGCGGATCGCTTGAAGATCCTGGGGTTGCGGATCGCGGTGGTCGGCGTTGGCGATCCGCGGGTGCATGGTATCGGAAACGCTGATGCGCATGCCGATAACGTCACTTGGTTGGGGCGGGTGAGCGACAATGAGATGGCGGCGTTGCTGCGCGATTCTCTCTGCCTCGCATTTCCCTCATTCGTCGAAGGTTTCGGATTGCCGCCGCTCGAGGCGATGACGCTGGGATGTGCGGTGGTCGTCTCCGATCGAGCCAGTCTTCCGGAAATATGCGGTGACGCCGCGCTCTATGCGTCTCCGACGCAGGCAGATGATTGGCTTAAATGCTTAGCGCGGCTGCACGCCGATGACGCGCTCCGGACCACTCTTGGCCAAAGAGGTCAGGCGCGCGCGCAACTCTTTAGCTGGCGAGATTCGGCCGAAAGGTATCTGATGGCCATGGCGCAAGCGGACGGTGTCGGTTCCGCGCGATATGCTCGGGCAGGGGTCGACGGGCGCGACGATGCCACTGTCAGTCCGGCGTTATCGTGACGTGTGCATCGACTGGACAACGTCAAAAGCCTCGGCGATTTCCTTGTTGAACCGCTCGACCGAGAACCGCATGGCATTCTGCCGACACGCAGTTGCAGAGATAGTACCGCGCTGTGACTCGAACTGCTCGACCGCCTGCTTTATCGCGTCCACCGTCTGTGTCTCGAACAGGATGCCGGTGGGGTGTTTCACGGCGTTCAGGGGCAAAACGATGTCCCGGGCACCGCCTCTGTCGAAGGCAATGACGGGTGTTCCGCAGCCTTGTGCCTCGGCAAGAGCGATTCCGAAATCCTCACAGCCGGCAAAGACCATCGCTTTGGCCCGTCCGATTGCTTCGATGTAATCTCGTCGCGGCAAAAATCCGGTGAAGGTTACATTAGGCGTAGCCAGGGCGCGCAGCTCCTTGGATTGCTGCCCTTCACCCACAACGAGCAGGCGGCGGTTCGGCATCTCGTTGAAGGCTCTGATAACGAGGTCGGTTCGCTTATAAGGGGCGAGAAAGGATGCGGCGATATAATAATCGTCCTTCTCACGCAAGAAGGGCAGGTCAGTAAGCGCCACCGGGGGATGAACAACCTTCGCGTCACGGCCGTAAATGCGCCGGATCCGCCCCCGCACATAACTCGAATTAGCTAACATTAAATCCGGCCCGTGAGCTGTTCGCGTGTCCCACGACCTGAGCCGATGCAGCATATAACGGAACAGCATCCCCTTCGGCCCGAAACCAAGACGTCCCTGTGATAGATAGGAGAATTGCTCATCCCACGCGTATCGGATCGGACTATGAACGTAACAGAGATGCGGCTGGTCGGGCCGCGTTAGCACGCCACGCGAGAATGCGGCCGATGATGAGATCACGATATCATAATCGGTCACGTCGAATTGTTCGATCAAGAATGGACACATAAAGAATAGAGAACGGTAGAACTTTTCGATCATGGGCAGGCGATTGGCAAACGAAGTGTGAAAGACGACACCTGGGAAGTGTTGGTTCTTCACGTCGGCGGGTAGAAAATCGAATAGCGTGTAGACCTGCGCAGCAGGCAAAAGATTGCAGAGCTGGGCGAGTACGCGCTCGCCGCCGCGGAATGTTGGACACCAGTCGTGAACGAGCGCGACGTTCTTCGCAGTTACGATCGGGGCGTATATGCGTGGAGCGTCATCGATCCCGGACGCTTGCCCCGGCTTGGGCAGCGGGAAGCGGATAGTTCTTGCGTTGGTGTGCTGCGCGCTTCGCATGTAGTCCGTTCTGCGCGGCCGCGGCCCTGATGGATGAGCCAGTCTCCGGTTGCGTCTGCCACAGTCCCCGTAACCATGTTCAATAGCAAGCTGCCGGGCGGGCATAGACCGTTCGATGCGCTGCAATGATGGATAAGTCGAAAGGCGTAGGTTCTAGCAAATCAGGCTTATACTCTGCGCAGGTAGGGGCCGGTCGATGCACTACCTTTAGGCGGCTGGGCCCCTCTTATCTGACTGGATTGAGGGATGTTTCTTTGCACGTTACGGGATAACCTATAAGCACGCATCGCGCATGATGAGCGGTGTGAAACTCATGGCTGGTTGGTACTTCTCACGGCGAAGACCCTTTTAGTGGTATATCGGACCGTCCTGTGCTCGGAGCGTTCGTGCAATGAGGCTTGTCGTTGTAATTCCAACTCTGAATCGCAAGAGTCAGGTCACGCGTCTCCTTGAGCACCTGGAACGCCAACAGCGAAAACCCGACGAGATTGTCATTTCGGCGCCCGATCCGACGCATGTCGAGCCCTATGAAACATCTCATTTCCTCGTCTCGTATCTTTTCGGAAAGAAGGGATCCTCGGCTCAGCGGAACCGGGCTCTCGACTATGCGCTGTCACGCTCTGATGTCGTGGCATTCTTCGATGACGACTTTCTGCCAGCCGACAATTATCTTAAGCAAGTGATGGACCGGTTTGCTCAGCATCCCGATTGGGCGGTCATCATGGGTCACGTCATTGCTGACGGCGTGCAACATGAGGGTATCTCATTTGACCAGGGACTGAGTATCTTGAGGTCGGTCAAAGAAGATTTATCCGAAAATTCCGACGTAAAAGATCATATTGGCGCCTACGGCTGCAATATGTCGATTAGGACACGCTTGATCGGCGAGCTACGTTTCGACGAGCGCTTGGTTCTCCACGGTTGGCAAGAGGATATCGATTTTACCAGCCAACTGCGGCAGCGAGGCCGGGTCGTAAAGATCCACAATGCGCTCGGCGTGCACCTTGGCCTCAAAACGGGGCGGGTAAGTGGCGTGCGCTTTGGCTACTCGCAGATTGCGAATCCCGTCTATCTGATCAGAAAGGGTACGGTCCCGGCAACGTTTGCGCTGAATCTTATGGCGCGCAATGTAGCGGCCAACGTGCTCAAGAGTTTGTGGCCGGAGTTTATGTCGACCGGCGAGGCCGTCTTAGGGGCAATTTACTTGCGATGAACCACTTGCTTCGTGGTCGGGTGGAGCCAGAATATATCCTGAAACTCTAAAGCAGCGGACAGGTTATGAAACGGAAGAATCAATTTCTTTGGATTTTTGGGACGCTGGCATTCGGGTTCCTGTGTCATGTGCAGGGGGCCCTCGCCGAAGAGTATAGTCTTGGTCCGCGCGATAAGATTTGTCTGAAGGCCTTCGAGTGGCGGGCGACGCTAGACCAAGTTATCGAATGGAAGGCCTTGAACGATGAATTTACGGTGGGCGCCAACGGTATGGTGTCAATCCCCGTTGCCGGAGAGGTTAAGGCCGCCGGCCTGGGCGTGGATGAACTCGCCAACTCCATTGCCGAGCGGCTGCGCACGGCCATGGGTGTCGGCCGCGCTCCCCACCTGGCGGTCGAGGTCGTCCAGTTCAGGCCTTTTTACATCGTTGGCGATGTGGAACGGCCTGGAGAGTATCCCTATCGCCCTGGCCTGACGGTCTTAAAAGCAGTTTCGATCGCCGGCGGACTGCGGCGCGGCCCCGACGCCGTAAGGCTTATTCGGGATGCAATATCGATCAGGGGTGAGTTGAGCGTGCACGGCGCGCAAACGATCAGCCTTGTTGCTCGCCAATCGCGCTATCAAGCCGAGTTGAATGACGCCGAAGCGATCGCCTTTCCCAACGAGTTGACATCAACGCCCGAGCCCACCGCCGCTTTAGCCATGCAACAAGAGCGGCAGATCTTCGATGCGCGCCGCGAGGCGCTAGCAACGCAGAGACAGGCCCTGAACCAGCTGAAACGCTATCTTGAACAGGAAATCGTCTCGCTCGAAGCACAGATCAAGACGGAGGACGTTCAGATCTCGCTCGTTAAGAAAGAACTTCAAAATATCGCTGGACTTGTCGAGCGAGGATTGTCCGCTGCGCCGCGACAACTCTTGCTAGAGCGTACCATTGCGCAGATTGAAGGAGACCGCCTACGAGTTCGGAACCGCGCTTCTCAAGGCTCGGCAGGAAATTAGCAGAACGGACATTGCGCTGTTGGAATTGAAGAACAACAGAGCGAATGAGGCCGCCCGAGAACTGCGTGAGGTCCAAAGCAAGATTGACGAGGTGCGCCGCAAGACTTCTACCTCCAGACGATTGCTTCAAGAGACCGAAGGTGTTGCCTCGAAATCCCTCATCGCGAATTCGCCTGACAGCAAGGTACAGCCGATTTACGCGATCGTGCGCGAAAAAATGCCAGAGGAGTTTGAACAGCAAGCGCTGGAATCAACCATATTTGGACCAGGCGATACCATAAAAGTCGAAGTGCCTACCGCCTACGACCTAAGCTCCACCACAGCTTTGTCATCGCCAACCGACACCTCCGAACGGTCACTCATTGCTCCTCGGTCGTCATTGGAACAGGCGTTCGGGCCACAAACACGAAATTGAAAGAGAACGCCAAACCTACCTACCGGCGAGGTCCGAAGATTGTCCAATTCAAAGGCGGGCGTAATAGCTGAATATTCTACTCACTTGCTGTTGTCGTATGCTTTTCTGTTTTCTGAAAGCTCCCCGGCTTCCAAAGTGAAGGCTCGGTATCTTTGTCTCCGCATCTGTGACAGGGAGCGAATAGCGGTTCCGATGAAATAAAAAATCTGCAGAATTATGCCCCCACCGATCACAAATCCGATCGTCGCGTAAGTTGAATATTCTTGAGATGGCGCCGCAAGATACGCTATGGCCCAAGCCAGGGGGGTCAGCGCAATAAGTATATAGATGCGCCACCAAAGCCCGGTCATTAGTCCTACAGCTGCTATGAGACAGAGCGTCAGTGTCTCGGTCATTCGATCTCGGCTTTCAGCCCGCTGCGATGGTCGGACGACCAGACTCAAGTTGATTTGTTGATCGTTATGGGCAGTCCGCAACAGCGCATCAGGAACGATCTTGGAAAACCGCACTTAACGCGAAGTAAACAAGTGGAGTGCTCGGAAATCGGTATCCCAAGCCCACAGGCAATCGGACATGGCGCAAAGATCTACATCATCCGGTGATTCGCCGCTATTATTCTGCGTGAAAACGTCGAAAATGCGGAGTTCCGAGGAAACCCCGCCGCCATTCGGGGGGCTAGATACTCGGTAACGGGCTGGAAGTACGAGGTCTTTGATGTTCTCTTTTAGAGTTCGCTTTCGATCGCCATCGCGAGATCGGGAGACAGACCGCCTGAGGGTGGCCGCTATTCGCGATGCGGTGCAGATTGGCATTGCAAGCGCGACCCGCGAACTCGAAGGCGTTCGAAAGCGCCTGGAACTTAGCAGGGACGAGGCATCAGGCCTGGTTGGAACGGAGGTGTTTGGCGACGCGCGCGAGCCGGAAGATGAAACGGCATTGGTGAAAGCGGAAGAACGTTATCTGAATGCGCGGCAGAGAATTACAAATCTTACAGTACACATCGAGAAACTGAAACTTATTGAAAATTTACTCGACGACAGCTTTCCTGATACAGCGGTGAAATCCGGCGGCTGATATGTAAAGGCTTAGTTTAGTAGCGCCGAGCGCTAGCGCGCCATCCGAGTGCGTACAAGGAGCGCGTTGTCTCCGTTCGATACGAGGCCGCCGGAAGCCATTACGATGAATTGGGTGTATGCCGCGGGCATCAGCTCGCGTGGCCCCGCGCAACCTTCGGGCTCATGCGCCGTCCTGCTGGTAAGCCCCTATTTGTTCGAGCGAAAGGCGATGCATGTCGTGTCCCTCTTGCCATGCGCGATACCAGCGGACGGTTTCTTGCAGGCTGCGCTCCAGCGACCAGTGCGGGCGCCAGCCGAGTTCCGCCCGCGCTTTGCTTGAATCAAGCCGTAACATTGCGTCTTCGCGATGGGTCGCACCTGCGCGGTCGATTCGCACCTGCGCGCCAGATCCCCATTCACGGGCGACGCTGGCGGCGACATCACCAACGGTGGCCTCGGAGGATGCATCGGGTCCGAAATTCCACGCGGTTGCATAGCGGTCAGCATGGTCGCTCAATAGGCCTTGCACCAATTGCAGATAGCCAAAGAGCGGATTGAGCGCGTGTTGCCAGGGCCGCACCGCTTCCGGATAGCGGAGCACGACTGTCTTTCCTTCCGAAAAGGCGCGGACGCAGTCGGGAATGAGCCGGTCGGCGGCCCAATCGCCTCCGCCGATGACGTTTCCGGCGCGCGCAGAAGCAACCCGCAGCCTCGAACTCGCCGCAGACGTAAAACTTGCCCGATAGGACGCTGTCACCAGCTCGGCGCAAGCCTTACTCGCGCTGTAAGGATCATGCCCGCCAAGCGGATCGCTCTCGCGGTAGGGGTGACCAGTTTCAAGGTTCTCGTAACATTTATCAGACGTAATGACGACGATCGCCTGCACCGAACTTGCAAGGCGCGCGGTCTCCAACACATGAGCTGTTCCCATGACGTTGGTAGCATAAGTGTAAACAGGTTCGCGATAGCTGGTTCGTACCAGTGATTGCGCCGCCAGGTGGAAGATTATTTCAGGTGCCGCCTTAGCGACCGCAGCCTGCATCGTTTGCAGGTCGAGGACGTTCGCGTGGTGATGCTCAGCGAGACTGTCACGAACGCGGGCGATATTGAAAAGATTCGGTTCGCTCGGCGGATCCAAAGAATAGCCGGTCACCCGGGCGCCCAATTCGGCGAGCCAAAGCGTAAGCCAAGCTCCTTTGAATCCAGTATGGCCCGTCAAAAGGACCCGCTTGCCAGCCCAAAAATCGCGATCTAATTGCATAATATCCACTGCGCCTTGTCGGCTCCCATATTTTCCACTGCACCCTGCCGGACTGAAAGAGGGTTTCCAATTGTTGCCAAAAGGCGTCGAGCTTGAATGCCATCAACTGCCCTCACTCGCAAGCCGGACCAGCGCCCGGCTTTCCAAAGGGTCTTATTGCCCTGGATATAGTCGATCACCTTGCGCGACGCTAGTTCTTCTGCGCTCAGCGCCGCTGACCTCGTGGCTTCGTCACAGCAACAAAAAGAGTGCCATGGCAAAAAGCCGTAGAGGACAAAGCCGCTCATCAAGAGAGCAAACTCTCTCTGATGGTCGTGATCGTAGTGGTTGTAACTATTGCTGCGACGATTGTCGTACCCGTAACGCGGTACGCTGATTAATTACCGCCTCGTGGCGATCTTCGCTCCACCTGCTGCACTCTCACATTTGCCCGTATCTCTTCGATTCGATTGAGACGACCGCAGGTAATTCAGCCGTACGCGCAACCTGGAGCGATAGAGGGGCGAAGCGTTAAGATTTGCTTAACGTTTTCGGAGCAATTGTAAGGATGTAAGAATGTGAGTTGTACGAAATTCGCTCCGAAGGACGCGATTCGCAGATGAGCTCTGGCGATCAACTTCGCCTCAAGGCAGCGCAATTGTTGATCAGGGCGGCGCGGGAAACAGACCCGGGTGCGCGAGCTGACTACGAATTAATGGCCCAAAGCTATTTGCGGTTGGCCGATGTCGCCGAGCAAAACAGCAAGCCCGACATTGTTTACGAGACGCCGCAAGCCAGCTCTCTTGGCAAACGGTAAGCCTTTTTACCCAGCAATTTGCGCGGGACCCGAAGCCTCCGGAGTGGCTCTTAATGACCAGCGAGGAATTGGTCCTGTATCTGGCGGTAACCGTCGCTGTCCTAGGTATGTGCGTAGCGTTTTATCTTCGTACCCCGCAAGACCTTTAAGTCTCCACGAACCCCACGCCTTTGTCAGACAGGTAATGCCGTGCAAGGTTGCCAGTCCGCGCCACACAATCGCTCAGTTGGTCGATAGTTTCCTGGCTCGCGCGGAGCCGGAAGACTTCGAAAACCGTTGGTACGCTGTGCGTGCATTTCGAATCATCCACTTTGGTGCGAGCAGCGTGGGTAAGGCTTTCGTCCAATACGACGGCATGCTTCCGTAGCGGCGAAACAGAAACGTAGCTGCAGGCAAGAGTCCCGGCGTCGGACCGCGCTGGGTCTTAGCATTCACCAGCCGCGCCATGACATGCGTGTCGAATACGCGCTGACGCATAGCGCGCCAAGAATCCCGATCCTGCGCGAATAACCCGTCGGCAATCTGATCGTAGGCGATCACGTCGATCTCGAGGCGTTTGCGCCAACCAAACTTACCTAGCAATTGGTCGTTGCTCGTGCGAAAGCGTACGCACGACTCCTGCACGATGCCCCAACTGCCATAACGCTCAATGATCCGACCCACGACGTAGACCTGCACATAGTAATTCTCGTAGCCGCGCGCAGACCCTTCGCGAATGATGCTCTGCCACTTCTCCCGATCGACGACGAGCGCGGACATAAAGCCCAGCAACTCCGAAATCTTACTAAAGACGTTACCGACACCTTCCATGCGTTGGGTGGCCGGCATCGCGCGCACTCCGACGGGTCGGCGCATTTCCGGATCGTAATCGATCACTCCCACTGTCAACCCACAGATGCCCGCCCAGCGTTCGAGCGCGTCCATGACCCGACGCGCGCCATCTGGTTCCAGCTGGTCGTCGTCGCCCATCAGCCAGATATAGTCGCTGCTGGCCGCTTCCATGACGGCCAGGAAATTGCGATCGAGCCCGATATTCTCCGGCTGCCGAATGAATTTATAACGCGCGATCTTGCCCTGGTAGCTCGCAGCGACAGCTTCCGTATCGTCTGGCGAGGCGTCGTCGCTGACGACAACTTCAATCTCGGGCATGTTTTGCGCGAGGATGCTGTCCAGTAGCTCCGCCAGACACCGCGATCGGTTGTACGTTGGTATACAGATCGACAGGGTCGGCAAGGAAGCCTCGTAGGTATTGGTAGCCTGACCGACGCTGCCGACCTCTCAAAAAGGATCGGTTCGCCGAATACTGGGCATGGGCGGTGTCCGCACCCCTACGCCGCGAGCTTACTTCGATCGGGGACTTGCATAGCGCGGTTGCGGGGTTTCCGACACCACGCCGAACCATATCACCCACGTTGGTTTAGGATCAAAGGAAAAGGAGGCAGAACCGATTGCCTTGCGGCTTCCTCTGCATCCCAAGGGTGGGAGAGGGGGACTGCCCTGGCCAAACAGGAGAAATCGTGGTGGGTTCGGTACAGCTACGTTCGTTTTGGGCGCCTGCACACACTGGCACGATCCCGATCAGCGTCGGGTGATCACCTCTGCTCCTTATCTCTGCCAACAAAAGCGGGTAAACCTTAATTCTGTGGCGGGCCTGCGGAGCGGGGACAGAAGGAGCGCAAGCCTGCGGCTATGGCCGATTTTAGTTTGCAGCACGGGATCCGATGGCGACGCTGTTCCCAGACGAATCCGCACAAGTGATTGCAGCAATCGTTTAGCCGGAGAGTGAAATGAAAACTAAGATTGCGGTCATCCAGAGGCCTCCCGTTTTCCTGGACCGTGAGAAGACGATCAATCAAGTGCTGGAGCAGATCGATGAAGCGGCCGGGGAAGGCGCTTCTCTTCTCGTCTTTCCAGAAGCCTATATTCCCGGCTACCCAACTTGGATCTGGCGTCTTCGTCCTGGCGGGGACATGGCCCTTTGCGGCGAGATCCATGCGCGCCTTCGGCAAAACTCGGTGGACCTCGCGCGCGGTGACTTGCAGCCTGTTCTTGATGCCGCTGCCAAGCACAACGTTACCGTCGTACTTGGATTAAATGAGTTGGACAGCCGGTTCACTGGCACGACCCTGTTCAATACAGTCGTCATCATTGGACCAAACGGAAGAATTCTGAACCGGCATCGCAAGCTCATGCCGACCAACCCTGAGCGGATGGTTTGGGGGATGGGTGACGCGAGCGGGCTGAAGGTCGTGGACACGCCGGCGGGTCGACTTGGCGCGCTCATCTGCTGGGAAAGCTATATGCCGCTTGCTCGTTATGCACTCTGTGCCCAGGAAATCGATATTTACGTTGCGCCTACTTGGGACAGTGGCGAGAGCTGGGTGGCCTCAATGCGCCACATCGCGCGCGAAGCGGGATGCTGGGTCATCAGCACCGCGACTGCTTTGCGGGGAAGCGACATTCCGACAGATTTCCCTGACTCTGACAAACTGTTTGATCCTAACGAATGGATCAATGACGGCGGGGCGGTAGTAGTTAAGCCGAGCGGCGCTATCGCGGCCGGCCCGCTGAACCGGGATACGGCAATTCTGTACGCCGAAATCGACAAGGAGATGGCGCGGCGCGCGCGAAGATCCCTGGACGTTTGTGGTCACTACTCCCGCCCCGATATATTCTCATTTTCGGTTGATCGGCGCGAACACCTACCGGTGCAATTTCGCGATTCGTAGGAATATGATGATCTGGCCAGAGCGCAGAGCGGCTATTTAGGGTAATGCTTCCCAATCCAACTGAACCCGCTCTAGAAATATCGGTTTGGTACCGTCCTTGGCCATAACCCGAAGCTCAGCCGCGCAGCCGCATCGGGGTGCCCTTCGCCCTAGTCGAAGCTGGCCCCATCTTGGCCACGCTGATGGGGGGCGGCGTGAGCCCGTGCTCGGCAGTCGATCCACCTGCAACTGTTCACGTTTTCGGGGATTGGAAAGCGAAATTTTCCCCCCGCCAACGGTTTGGATCTGCTAGCTTTGGGATAAGCAGTCGGGAAGCGGTGAATAATGTCTGCACGCATCGTCGCCTTCGTTGCATTACTTCTGATCGGCCTCACTACCCGCCACTGGGCCGGCCCCGCGCACGCCGACAGTTTCCCGAATTCCATAACCTCGGCCTGCTCCGGCCGCTGCGCAGCCACCGTCCTGGCTGGCATCCAGCTCGAGACCAGCATGGAAGAGGTGTTTGGGGTGCGCGGAGAATTCACCCCACCCTGGGGTTATGAATTTAGCAAGGGCTTTTTCCTGGGCGGCACATTCTCTTTCGAGTTATTTGATTTCAATAGCCTCATTGGATTCGAAGCTGAGGCCGGGCTCGGCCAGCGTTTCGGTACGCTGCACGAAACGGAAGTCTGGGGGGCCGTCTACCTGCGGTGGAAGTACTTTCCCTGGAACCACATAGTGAAGACGACTGTCGCGGTTTCTACTGGTGTAAATTACGCATCGAGCGTGCCGAATTACGAAATTCTCCAGAGTGGAAACGGCAAAGGTTCTAACGCGCTTCATTACTTCTCGCCGGAAATCACTTTTGCTCTGCCCTCAGCCCCTGAGCAGGAACTGGTGTTTCGCATTCATCATCGGTCTGGCGGCTCCGAATGGTGGGGTGAAAATCATCCGATTTTCGGTGACATGTTTGGAAATACCGCGGGTGGCGTGCAGTATGTAACCGCCGGCATTCGCCATCGCTTTTAGGCGGCATGGTTCTGCGGCTTGATGCAACCGTGGTATTTGCGGTTTGAGTAGCGCGTGACAGTCCAGGCATTGCGGCAAGCTGCTAGGCACCCGCCGCCACGCAAAACCCCCTATCAATCAAAGCTTAGCGAGTAAATTAATTGGCTGGAAGCCATGTCATTTTATCGCCTGTTTACTGCACCGCGGTACCAAATGAAAGGTTGGGCAGTTGGTTAGAAACCGGGCAAGAAATGAGCCATTCGGATCACTGGCAATCCTTAGTCCGCAGGCGACCGGTTCGCCTGGCGCTGGCCTCCATACTCATCTTGGCCGCCGTCTGGACGTTTGTTCCGTACTTGGCCTACCGGGTGGCGCCCTCGGCCTTTGTCAACGCCGAACTGGTCCGCGTCGCGGCGCCGATCGCCGGCCGGTTGACTCGGGATCTTCCCAACAAGGGCGACCTTATTAAGGAGGCGGCGAACGTGCCGCTCGTTGCTGCGCTCTCGCCTGACCGCCGGCATATTTTCGATCTCGAGCGGCAGCAAGCAATGGCGCAAGAACGTGCCCAGCTCGCGCGTCGCCAACTCGCCGAGATCACTGACTTCGATCGCGATCTCACTAATCGTATTCAGGCCTATCGCAAGGGCATGACTGAGCGGCTCACCCAAGAGTCCATTGAGACGGCGGCGGAACGGGCGGGCTGTCTCGCGGAGGTCCGGCAACGGCAACAAGTCGGCTCCCGCATGGAGCAACTGGTCGAAAGGGGCTTGGCATCACAAATCCGGACTGCGGAGGCGCACGCCTCACAACAAGCGGTTTCCACCCGCTGCGAGATGGCCGAAGCGCGGCTGCGGCGACTGCAGGTCGAATTGGATTCTGCGAAGGAGGGCGTGTTTTTGCGCGACGGTGCAAATGATAGTCCCTACTCGCAACAGCAGCGCGACCGGTTGGTCCTGCGTCGGCAGGAGCTTGAAATACAGATCCTGGAGGAAAGCTCGCGCTCGGCGAAACTCGGGGCGGAGATTACGGAAGAACGCGAGCGGCTTCATCGTCTCAACCAAGTCGATCTTTTTCTGCCGGCAAACCACGTCGTCTGGGCAGTGGCCGCGAGTCCCGGCTCGACAGTGACGGAGGGGCAGACCCTGCTCGATCTCGCCAGCTGCGAACGCCGGTTCGTCGCCGTCGAGCTTCCCGAGCGGGAATTTGAACGAACAAAGGCCGGCGACACAGCAAGCGTACGCCTTATTGGCAGTGACGAATGGCGCCCGGGCATCGTGCGACAAGTGCGCGGCTCGGCCGCGCGCACCGATGACCGACTGCTGGCAGCGCAGGTTCCGGTTCCTCATCCCAATAGCGTAACGGTCGAAATCGAGCTTCAGCAGCAAGAGTCGCAGCAGAACAGCTTCTGCAACATTGGCCGCCTCGCCGAGGTTCGGTTTCCGCGGCAATTCGGCTTTCTCGGCGATCTCAGCCAGATTGTCCGCCGGTTGTTTGGCGGAGCCATCGAGACTGCCGCCAACGCTCAAAAGAGCAACTAGCTTTGGACAGCGATTCCCTCGGGCTTTTCGCGCCAACGCTGCTCGTCGTGGGCCTTGTCTACGCCCTTGGTCCGCTCTTGCCACGCGAACGAAGTTGGGCGCGCCTTTTCATATTTGCTGTGGTTTGGCTCGTCATCGCTCGGTACCTGGATTGGCGCTTCTTCCAAACGGTGCTGCCCGCGCGTGGCGCATGGTACGAGACAGGCTGGGTCTGGTTCTGCTTTGCTGTCGAGCTCCTCGCCATCACCGACCAACTGCTACTCTACATCACGTTTCTAAAGCCAACGGATCGCAGGGCGGAAGCAGATGTTCACGAAGCGCGCATGCGCTCGCTGCCGCCCGATCAGCTACCTTCGGTTGACATATTAATCCCAACCTACAACGAGCCGATCGAGGTGTTGGAGAAGACTATCATTGGGGCGCTCTGTCTCGACTACCCGAAAGCAAGCGTGTGGGTGCTCGATGATGGGCGGCGGCCGTGGCTAAAAGCCTACTGCGCCGCTAAGGGCGCGGGCTATCTCACGCGAGCGGAAAACAGCCATGCGAAGGCCGGCAACATCAATCATGCGCTTGCCCATACCAGCGGTGAATTCTTCGCCATTTTTGACGCCGATTTCGCCCCGCAACGCAACTTCCTCATGCGCACCATCGGTTTCTTTGCAGACCGGAATGTTGGCATCGTGCAGTGCCCGCACACCTTTTACAATCACGACCCGCTGCAGACGAACCTTGCCATGCGCAAGGCTATCCCCGACGAACAGCGCTTTTTCTTTGACGCAATCATGCCGAGTCGAGACGGCTGGGATGCTGCATTCTGCTGCGGGTCCAATTCGCTCACCCGAAGGGCGGCACTCGATGCCATCGGTGGTGCGCTGCCGACAGAAGCAGTCACGGAGGATATGCTGCTCACCCTCGCGCTGCTGCGCAAGGGTTACGTCACGCGCTATTTGGGCGAGCGGCTCGCCTTGGGGCTTGCCCCCGAAAGTGTTGACGCGTTCTTCGTCCAACGCCAACGTTGGGCACAAGGCGCAATTCAGATCCTATTTCTGCGCGAGGGACCGCTCGGCGCCAACCTTTCGTTCATAAAGCGGCTCATGTTCTTGCCGACGCACTGGCTTTCGATCGGCCTGCAATCATTGGTTGCGGCGCTGGTGCCGATCATGTTCCTGTGGGCCGGCATCTCGCCGGTTTCCCAAGTCGACGTTGACCAGGTTATCTACTATCTCATTCCGGCGATGCTCGCAGTATATGGCGGCATTGGCGCTTATGCGCCCGGTCAATTGTTTCCGCTGGCCGCGCAGGTGCTCGGATTGCTGCAGAGCTTTAAAATCCTCCCGACAGTTCTGCTCACGCTAATAAAACCGCGTGGCCATCTGTTTAAGGTCACGCCGAAAGGTAGCAGCGCGCGGGACGCCGACTATGCGCGGGGCATCTTTTGGAGTGTGGCTGCGTTGATGATGTTGACCGTCGGGGGGTTGGTCATCAACGCGTTGCCGGCCTGGCAGATAGCAGAAGGAGCGGTCCTTCCCATCGTGGCTTTTTGGGCGGCAAACAATATCGTTGTGTTCTTTCTTACCTGCATGACGACATTGCAGGCACCCGCTCGGCGCGATGAAGAACGCTTCGAATTCGTTGAGCCGATCTGGATATTCAGCGCAGCCGGTGCGCTTTCGTCCGGCCGCGTGAGAGACATGTCGCTTTCGGGGACAGCTATTAAACCTGATTTCGAGCGCCAATTGACGCTGCAAGCGGGCGAGCGAATACGGCTCTTCATCAGTGAGGTCGGGTTTGTTCCCGGCATTGTCGTGCGGCAGACCGGAGATTTCCTTGCGGTTAAGTTCGCACTAGAGGAAACCGTGGAGCGTGATCTATTGATCCGCAAACTGTTCACCTCAGGGTTTGACGCCACTGCCGTCAATGTCTCGACGTGGTCCGCAACCCTGGCGATGCTCGGCAGCATCTGGACGACGCGTGCGGAACTCCCGGTAGAGCCCTTAGCCGCGGCACCAGAGCCAGTGCCGGCTGCGACACAGCCTGCGATGCAAACCGAAAAGCTTCCTCCCGAAAGTCTGGTTGTTCCGCCGCGGTTGCAGGAGCAAAAAATCACCGACCTCGTCCCACGTCGCCGCTCGATCGCCGCCTAGGCGTGACCCATGCGCGGCGCCGCACGAAGAAGCGGATGCCACCGTTCAGTTTTCGGGCGAGCCGGAGCTCGGCGTCATCTACGGTAGCAGCAGCCATAGCGCGTCTAACGTTTTTGGGCGTTTCGATGAAGTCGCGCGGCTGAAGTCTCTGCCGTCAGAGGTATTCCTAGAACGCGACTTGGCGCGCGATAGCATAGGCACTGCGGAGTTAAGGTTGACGCCAAGTCCTCCGTCGGCAATCCTGAAATACCGCTGCTGCTGGCAAGCGCTACACCGGCCTCGTGCTTCTTTGACAGCGCAACAGGCGAACTGAACTGGAATACCGATATCAAACGGCACCGGCAGGAGGGTGCGGAATGATTCAACTGCGACCCGTGTTCGCGGTCACCTTACTGTCATGCACGCTTGTCGGTATGCCGGTTCATGCGCAATCGGCCCGCAGCATAACCGTGGCGGGAACACTAACCGACGCCGGTGTCGAATGCCGCGCCATGCAAGGCGATGACGGCGTGATCTATACAATGCGCCGGGTGGGCGCGCTGGCGGAGTTCAAAACAGGTGACCGCATCAAGGTCACCGGTACGATTGCGGCAGCCTCGATTTGCCAGCAAGGGACCACGATCGATAACCCTAAGATCGAAAAGACCAATTGATTGTGCTCGGCTTTTTGCCCGCGCCGAGATATTAGCTTTTTTTCACGCCCACAAGTTGCAAGCTCCATCTCCGGAGAAGATTTCAGCCCAGCCTGTCTTGCTGCTGGCCTGGAATATGGGGGGCGACATGTGGTGGAAACCGGCTCGTGCGTGGCTCTTCGCTGTTATTTCCGCGATTATCTTGGCGTCAGTTCCTGGCGCGTCGCCAGCGGCAGAAACGGCCGATGCGCCCACGTATTGGCGGCTGCTGACCGTCCCTGCATCACCACAAGCATCGGAGCTATTCGCAAGCTCCAATATCCGTGTCGTAGCGCGCTACGGCAGCTTTACGCTGGTCGAGGCGACAGGCGCGGAAGTGAAGCGGCTCATCGCGCTGGACGGTGAACCCCGCGATGATATGCGTCGCGTCCGCATCGGCACCCACACCTTCGATCCGGTAATTGCAACACCTTACCTGCTCGCAAAGGCCGGCCAGGCGCCGCGCCTAGCAAGCAGGGGAGGCTATGGAATGGCCGTCGTTCATTTTGTCGGCCCGTTGAAACGGGAATGGCTCAAATCGGTCGGCGCCACCGGCGTCGAGTTTGTCGGCTACATGCCGCAAAACGCGCAACTCGTGATCGGAACCAGCGGCGCGCTTGCGGCGCTGTCGGCGTTGGCTGCGTCAGAAGGCAAGAGCTTTGTGCGCGCGGTGGTGCCGTATGGCGCGATGTTCAAGCTGCGGCCCGGCATTGCGCAAAGCGGCATCACTCAGGTTGTGGTCTCGACTGCTGCGGGGAAGGCGGGCGATACCGCGCGGGCGGAGATTGCGCGGCTTTCCACCGCGCGCGGAAGCCAAGTTCCAACCGGCGGCACTGTGCAGCAGCGTATCCAGGTGGATGCCAGTAGAATTTCTGATCTGGCGGAGCTCGGCGGCGTCGTCGCAATCGAAGCCTTTGTCGAGCCGAAATTGCATGACGAGCGCTCAGGCATAATTTTATCCGGCCAATTGGATTCCAGCTTCAAGCCGGTGCTCGGCACGGGTTATCGCCAGTTTCTCATCGATCACGGCTTTACGACCGTGAGTCCGGTTATCGTCGACGTTACCGATGAAGGGGTCGATAAGGGCATCGTTCCTGCACCTGCCGGCTCGCATCCCGCCTTCTATCAGAACGGCAATCCCGCCAACGCAAGCCGCATCATCTATGCCCAGGAGCATACGGCAGCGGATGGCGATGCGCGTGATTGTGGCGGCCACGGCACAAATGTTGCGGGCATCATCGCTGGTTACAATATCGGCACCGGCCCCACGCACGAGGACGCGCAGCTCTTTAATTACGGGCTTGGAATTCAACCCTTCGGCAAGCTCGGTGCCACGAAGATCTTCAATTGCAACAGCGCATTCGACGTCACGACGTCTATAACAGCGCTGCACAGCCTCGCTTACGCATCTGGCGCACGTATCTCGAATAATTCGTGGGGTGCGGCGACTGGAGGCGCCTACACCAGTTTCTCTCAGGAATTGGATGCGCTTGTGCGTGACGCTCAGCCGCCGACGCCTGGAAATCAGCAGTTTGTAGAAGTCGTTTCGGCGGGGAATACCGGTTCAGGCGCAAATACCATTGCCAGTCCCGGCACCGCTAAGAATGTGATCACAATCGGCGCCGCCGAAAGTGTCCGTCCTATCGGTATGCCTGACGGATGCGCCGTGGCCGACTTCAGTTCAGACAGTGCCCGCGACGTCGTCAATTTCTCGAGCCGGGGGCCGACGGATGATGGACGCATCAAACCAGATCTTGTCGCGCCCGGAACGCACGTTACGTCAGAGCAACCGCAAACAGGGGCTAGCTACAACGGGTCGGGAACCTGCATTAAGCAATACCCTCCCGGCAGCACGCTTTACAGTTTGGCGTCCGGCAGCTCGCAGGCCGCTCCTGCCGCTTCCGGCTTCGCTTCCTTGATCCACACTTGGTTTCGCAAGAATCATGGAAACAACACCACCTATCCCAGCCCCGCGATGACCAAGGCGCTGATGATCAATACCGCCACGGATCTGGCCGGCGGTGATGCAGGCAGCGGCGGCGCGCTCATTCAGCCTATTCCGTCGCAAGTGCAGGGCTGGGGGCGCATCAATCTTGGTAATCTCGTCGACGGCACCGCCCGCGATCTTTACGATCAGAAAGTTGTGTTCAACGCTACCGGCCAAGTCAGTTCGCGCTATTACACCATCGCCGACGTGGCGAAGCCGCTGCGCGTAACCTTGGTGTGGACCGACGCCGTCGGTCTCACGAGCGGAAACGCTTTCGTCAACGACCTCGACCTTGAGGTTACCGTGGGAGGCAACGTCTACAAGGGGAACGTTTTCGCCAACGGCTTATCGACGACCGGCGGCATCGCCGATCCAAGAAATAATGTCGAGAACGTATTCCTTCCGGCAGGCTTCAGGGGAACATTGAAGGTCCGCGTCATAGCTAAAAACATCGTGGGAGACGGCGTGCGGGGGAATGCGGATACCACAGACCAAGATTTTGCGCTTGTCGTTTCCAATGCGACGTCTGCGGGGACGTCCGCCGGCGTGATGCAGGTGAGCGCCGTCACGGTAAATTCGCAAGGCGACGGTGACGGGGTTGTCGAGCGCGGCGAACCATTTCAGATTCGGTTACGGCTTAAGAACGTAGGGAACAAGGTCATCAATCCGTTCGCGGCCACATTGCATGCACCTACAACCGACGCCACTATTACCCAAGGGTCCAGCAACTACGGTTCAATCGCTCCAAACACCATAGCCTTTAACACTCCAGCCTTTTCCGCGACTGTGAAGCCAACTCTGACTTGTGGGAAAACTGTCCGGCTGTCAGTGACTGGCACTGCGAACAGCGCGCCGTTCACCTTTCGCTTTACGGTACCTACCGGCAAGCCAGGAACGCCAGCCACGCTTGCCTCCACGGACGTTCCGAAAAGTATTCCTGACAATTCTTCAACCGGCGCAACCTCGGTGCGCAACATCCCAAACGCTCTCCTCATCTACGATATGCGGGTTCAGATCAGTTCACTGACGCATCCCTTCGTAGGAGATTTAACAATCGATCTAACGTCGCCGGACGGCACGACCGTTCGCTTGTTTAACCGCCGAGGCTCAAGCGGCGACAATTTGGTAAATACCGTGTTCAGCAACTCCGCGGTGACGCCGATTTCAGCGGGTACCGCCCCCTTTACCGGCAGCTTCACACCGGAAGAGCCGCTTTCCGCATTCGACGGTAAACCGGCCTCGGGCGATTGGAAACTCACCGTGCGGGACATTGCGTCGGGCGACACCGGTACGCTTAATGGCTGGAGCCTGATCCGGACGTTCTACACCTGCAATTGAACGTCAAAGCGGCCTTTGTGGAGAAGTGACAACGAGCTTGAAGCGGAACAGCGAGGCAACACGGAGCATCGTGTGCTGTTTATGATGAACGCAGTCGCCCAGTGTGAAACGGGAGGAGAGCGGGAGCAATGCGCCGTGGCTTTTCTAATTACCGCAAGCTAGAAAAATGGCGCCGAAGATCGGCGCCATTCTTTCTTATCCGCTGCTGCTCTTTACACGAAGGGTTTCTCGAACCCAGGCCAAGCCTCGGGCTTGTGCTAGCGAACCGTCTTGATCCCGGCGGTTTGCAGTACCGACCGCAACTGCGTCTCGTATTGCGCCAGGAAGGCGGCGTTGTCCTTTGACGGGAGGAAAGCACCTTCGATCTTGGTCTCTTCCAGGTATTTCTCCCAAGACGGCGTTTTTGTTACCCGGCGCATCAAGTCTTCAAAATACGCAACTGCTTCGGCTGGCATACCGGGTGGTCCAATGATGCCGCGTGCCTGCGGAACATCGGGAATGTTGACGCCGGCTTCCTTCAAGGTCGGCACCTGCTCGAAGCCGGGAAGGCGCTTCTCAGATATCTGTGCGAGCGCGCGCAGCTTTCCAGCGCGCAAAAGCTCACCGGCTTCGCTCGGCTCAAGCATCAAGAGATCGACGTGGCCGCCCAGCAGCGCCGCAATGCGCTCGCCGCCGCTAGGGAAGGAGATGAATGACCATTTGGCTCCCGTATTCGACATGAGCAAATGATAAACCAGCGCATCGCGTGCGAGCGCCGAGCCGCCTGATTGCTTCATCTGCCCCGGCTTGGTTTTGGCGTCTTCAATCCATTCCTTCAGCGTTTTGTATGGCGATTCCGCTCTCACCGCCACAACCGCTGGCTCGAGGATAAGACGTGTAATCGAAGTCATGTCCTGCACCCGTGACGTGGCTTCGGCCTGCGCCAGCGGGTTGGAGATCCAAGCGCTGGTATAAAGGCCGATCACGTTAGGATCGCCTTTCTTCCCCACCATGTAGGACGCCGCCACAGTACCGCCGCCGCCCACCCGATTTGAGATCTGGAAGCGTACCGGTGCGAGCTTTTCCTTCTCAATCATCTGGACGATCGCGCGGGCAAAGGCGTCATTGCCCGAACCCGGACCGCCATGCACGACGAATTCGACCGTTTGTGTCGGCTGATACTGTGCCGTCGACGGCCCGGTGGCGGCGATCGTGAGCAGGATCGTCGCGCCAGCGAGAAGGCTGTAGTGCTTCATTGCATTCCTCCCTCACGATTTCATTGGATTATTATTTCGGCTTGTTGTTTCCCATTGTGGCAACTATTCATATCGCCGGAAAGGCGGGTTTTCAGCTTGGCAAGGCCGTGATTGTCGCAGGCTGCGGGCACCTCACCCCGCAAGCGCGCAAGGTGGCCAAGCACATGCGCCTGGTTGCCGCCGCCGGCCCTCTGCGTTTGAATTTCCTTGTGCCTGCTCCCGGCCAGCGCGCAACCGATCCAATCCAGCACGCCGCGCCGGGCCTGATGCACAGCGGCGCGGCTGTAAGGGCCCTACGGCCAGGCGCTACGGCATATAGAGCCCACCGCTGACGTGGATGGTCTGTCCAGTGATGTAGCCGCCGTTCGGCAGACATAGGTGGCGCACCATCTCGGCAACTTCTTCGGCATAGCCGTCGCGCCCAACAGGGGGTGGCGGTGCGACGCCGTGGGGGGAGGTGGCGGAACGCTCGCCACCAATCCGGCCGGGAACCACGCAATTGACCGTGATGCCCCGATCGGCGAATTCGAGCGCCAGCGCGCGCGTCAGCCCCACAAGTCCGGCCTTCGCCGTGCCCACATGGGCTCGCTCCGCCGCACCCATATGGGCGCTGACGCCGCCGATATTGATGATGCGGCCGTATTTCGCGCCGGCCATCTGGCGGAGCGCGGCCCGCGAGCAAAGAAAGGCACCGTCCAGGATGACGCTGGTGTAGGCGTGCCACTGCGCGAACGTCATCTCGGTGAAGGGCACCTGTTCACGATTGGCTGCATTGTTCACCAGGATGTCGATCCGGCCAAACTGTTTCATCGCCGCCTCGAACATGCCGGCGACGGCGGCCTCATCCGTGATGTCAGCGAGGTGGACAAGGGCACGGCCGCCGGCGGCTTCGATCTCCATCGCGGTCGCCTCGGCTTCCTTGCGCGAGGACCGCGCATTGACGACGACCGCCGCCCCGTCGCGCGCCAGTGACAATCCGATGGCCTTGCCGATGCGTCGCACGCCGCCGGTGACGACCGCGACATGCCCTTCCAGCGGTTTGTTCGCCAAGTGTGTCCCCTTATGCTTTCGCCCAATTACAGGTTGAGCGCTTTGGTATATATGCAGTGCACTTTGATCGAAGTAAATCGCACCGAGAGGGCCTGTGAGCGCACCGCCGAGTAAATTGTCAGCCGAGGCCGTGCGATTGTCGGAATACATCGCACGGGCGCTCGACCAAGATCTGCCGCCGCAGGTCACCACGAAGACCCAACAGCACATCCTGGACACGCTGGCCGCCATCCTATCGGGTTCGCGTCTTCGCGCCGGCCGGCTCGCCGCCGGCTTTGTCACCCAGGCCGGCGGCGCGCAGCAGGCGACCGTGATTGGAGCCTCGGTCGCGGTTCCCGCCGCAAATGCGGCCTTGGCCAACGGCATGGCGGCGCATGCGGACGAGACTGACGACTCCCATCTTGGCGGCCGGTTTCATCCGGGTTGCGGCATCGTTCCGGCTGCCCTGGCAGTCGCCGAACAGCACGACCTCAGCGGGCGCGATTTTCTTCGTGCTGTGGCGCTGGGTTATGACATCGGCGCCCGGGCCACGATGGCGCTCTATCCGCAGCAAAAGCCGACCCGCCACAGCACGCATAGTGTGGGGCCGGCGTTCGGCGCCGCCGCGTCCGCTGCCGCGCTGCTCAAATTCGATCCGCAACGCGTCCGTTACGTGCTGTCCTATGCGGTGCAGCAGGCATCCGGAGTGCCTTATTGGAACCGCGACAGCGAACACGTAGAGAAGGCTTTCGACTTCGGCGGTATGGGTGCGCGCAATGGGGTGAGTGCCGCCAGTATGGTCGAGGCCGGGTTTTCCGCGGTCGAGGATCCGTTCTCAGGCCGCGACAATCTCTTCACGGCGCTCGGTCAATCCGCCGAGCCAGCCCGGCTGACCGCCGATCTCGGGACGCGGTTCGAAATCATGCAGGCCTCGATCAAGAAGTGGTGCGTTGGCTCGCCGATCCAAGCGGTGCTCGACGCCGTAAGCTCGCTGGTTGAAACGCACAGGATTACCGGCGATGACGTGCGATCCGTCGTTATCACCATGCCGAGCGATCGCATTCATATCGTCGATAATGCCGTCATGCCGGACGTCTGCGTCCAGCATCTTGCGGCGCTCGCCCTTGTCGACGGCGGCATCAGCTTTGCAAGCTCGCACGATCATGAACGCATGGATGATCCGGGCATCCAGGCCGTGCGGGGGCGCATCACGCTCGTTGCAAGCGACGAACTCGCCGCCGCCGTCCCGGCACGGCAGGCCATTGTGGAGATAGCGACGCAAAAGGGCGAGCGCCTGCGTCATCATGCGAAGGCAGTGCGCGGCACCCCGGACAATCCGATGACCACCCAGGAAATCGAGGCGAAGGCGCGTGATTTGATTGAGCCGATCATCGGCGCCACGCGGGCGGAAAGTCTCATCGCCGCCGTCGGACAGCTTGAAAAGCTTGGCTCGGTGCGCGAGCTTCGATCTTTGTTGCAAGGATGATGGCGCCTGCGAATTGCAGAGCTTGCCTGCCGGGATGCCAGTCGTGATACGCTCGTACATCCGCTTTTAGCTTGAGGCGACGGGGACTATGCCAGATTTCGATGTCATTGTTGTTGGTGCCGGCAATGCAGCCTTCTGCGCAGCGCTGGCGGCGCGTGAACAAGGCGCATCGGTCTTAATGCTGGAAGCAGCGCCGGAAGAGGAATCCGGCGGCAATAGCCGCTTCACCGCCGGCTCGATGCGCGTCGTCTACAACGGGCTCGACGATATCAAGACCCTCGTCCCCGATCTTACCGAGGAGGAAATCGCAACTTCCGATTTCGGCACCTATACCCAGGACCAGTTTTTCGATGACATGGCCCGTGTCACGCAGGACCGCGCCGATCCGGATCTCGTCGAACTTCTGGTTACGCGCAGTTTCGATACCTTGAACTGGATGCGCTCCAAAGGTGTGCGTTTTATTCCGATTTACGGCCGGCAAGCATTCAAGATCGAAGGAAAGTTCAAGTTTTGGGGTGGCCTCACGCTGGATGCGGTCGGCGGCGGTCCTGGCCTCGTCAATATGCTGACGGCTGCCGCCAAAAAGCAGGGCATCGAGATTCTCTATCAGACGCGTGCACTCGCGCTACTCTCTGACGGCATTCGTGTTGAGGGGGTGCGCGTGCGGCAGGAGGGCGAAGTCCGCGAGCTGCGGGCAAAGTCGGTCGTGCTTGCGTGCGGAGGCTTTGAAGCCAATCCGGAGTGGCGCACGCGCTATCTTGGCCCCGGCTGGGACTTGGCCAAGGTTCGTGGAACCCGTTTCAATACCGGGGACGGCATTCGCATGGCGCTGGAGATAGGCGCCAGCCCATGCGGCAACTGGTCAGGCTGTCACGCCGTCGGATGGGAGAGGAACGCGCCGGAATTCGGCGACCTCGCGGTCGGCGACCAATTCCAGAAACATTCTTATCCGTTCTCAATCATGGTCAACGCGACCGGCAAGCGCTTTCTCGACGAAGGCGCCGACTTCCGCAACTACACTTACGCGCGATACGGCCGCGTTATTCTCGAACAGCCGGGCCAATTCGCCTGGCAGATCTTCGACCAGAAGGTGAAGCATCTGCAGCGTGACGAATACAAGATCCGTCAAATCACCAAGGTAACCGCCAATACGATCGAAGAACTGGCCGGTAAGCTCGAAGGTGTCGATGCCGCCCAGTTTGTCAAGACAGTCGCCGAATATAACGCGGCGGTACGCGCCGAGATTCCCTTCAATCCCAACATCAAGGATGGTCGAAAGACCCAAGGTCTAGCGATCAACAAGAGCAACTGGGCCAATACCATCGACCAGCCGCCCTATGAGGGTTACGCGGTGACCTGTGGCATCACCTTCACCTTCGGCGGTCTGCGTATCACGACCGACGGCGAGGTGCTGAACACGGATTACCAGCCGATCGGCGGGCTCTACGCCGCAGGCGAGCTGGTGGGGGGCTTATTCTATTTCAATTATCCGGGCGGCACGGGCCTGACTTCCGGTTCTGTATTTGGTCGGATCGCCGGCGCCTCTGCCGGACGCACGCGGGCAAACTGACCGCGTTCGCGGCAACATTGCGTCCGTGGGTAAAAAGGGCAGGGTAGATCTGCATTCCCTGCGCTACATCAGTCCGGCGAATGCGCGGGACCGAGTGCCGTTCTTATCGGTTCGCGCGCTCAAATTGTCGGAGCAATATGTTGCCGCGCTGAACGGCGGAATCTAACGCCTCGGCAGCTGATTTCTTGCCGGCTAGCGTCTGCTCGATTTCATCCTCGATGACATCCCTGATAAGAACAAATGACCCAAGCCGCAGCCCTTTTGAATTCTCGGTCGGCAACTTTTGCGTGATCTGCTCGATCGATATTGAAGTGCCGGGGTTCCGCTCGTAAAAGCCCTGGGCACGTGTCAGTTCATACGCCGCCGCAGTAATCGGGAGATAGCCTGTCGACTGATGCCATGCTGCCTGGATCTTTGGCTGCGACAGGAAGGTGAATAATTTTGCCACCCCTTTGTATTCAGGCTCCGGCCGATTGCGCAGAACCCAGAATGTCGCGCCTCCGATGATCGAGTTCTGCGGCGCCCCCGGCATGTCGGGCCAATATGGCAGCATGCCGTAACCTACGGGAAATCGGCCGTTCGCGAGGAAGTCGCCGCGTAGGCCTGAGGAACCGATGAAAATACCGCATTCCCCATTGGAAAATTTGGGCTCGGCCTGTGTGGCGCGCCCGCCGTAATCAAAAACTTTGCCCTTTTGCCATTCCGCCAGTGCTGCGATGTGCCGTGTCATAAAAGGGTTGTTGATGGTCAGTTCGGCATCGAGCCCCGCCATTCCGTTCGACCGTGTCGCGAGGGGAATATTGTGTAAGGCGGAGAGGTTCTCGACGTGAACCCAAGAGGGCCAGTGCGTGGTGAAGCCGCAAGGCACCCCGGCAGCTCGCAGCCGGCGCGCCGCCTTTTCAACCTCCGGCCACGTTGCGAGTGGAGTGTTCTCGTCGAGCCCGGCGACTTTGAAAAGTTGCTTGTTGTAATACAGGATCGGTGTCGACGAATTGAATGGATACGACAACATGTTGCCGGCCATATCGGTATAATAGCCGGCTACGGCTGGAAGATAGGCCTTCGGGTCGAACGGCTCCCCCTGATCCTTCATCAGCTGATAAACCGGGTAGATAGCGCCTCCCGCAGCCATCATCGTCGCCGTGCCGATTTCATTCACCTGCACGATAGCCGGATGTGTCCGGGTGCGAACCGCGAAGATCGCCGACATCACAGTTTCGCTGTATCCACCCTTTAAAACCAATATGACCTTGTAGTCATGCTGGCTCGCGTTGAACTGGCCAATAAGAGCCTCGAGTTGCCGCTCACGCTCCCCTGACATCGCGTGCCAGAGGTGAATCTCGGTTGCGGCATGGGCGGGAAGGCAGACGGCCGCGCCGATCCATGCCGACGCCACCAATGCCATGTGCAGGCCCGCATACCGCGCCCGAACACGCCAATTTGCCCGCTTGGTGTCGCTGCCGCTCATGCTTCTCTGAGTGGTGGTGCAAAACGAAGTTCCATTGTAGCATGCTTGGCGACCATGGCTTCAACACCAAATCGTTGTTTTCCGGCTTTGAATTATCTCGCTGAAACGGCATTGGCGCTCCGGGCCGCCGGCAGAGGCGATGCCAGTCTCGTGCCACCGGCGGTCCGCGCCGCTAATACCCGCACGGAGAGCTAGGCGTGGCAGGCGTAGGCCAACGCCGGGCCGGCGCATCTGTTTTCAAATTCTGGGCCGGTCCGCTGCTTGCGGCCGATGACTATATCCGTGCCATTCCGATCCGCTGGCGTATCTTGCTGCTTGCGGTGCTCAACATTCTTGTCGCACTCGTTCTCGCCGCTTTGATCTGGAATGGCGCGCGGATCTTAAACTCAGCCTGGAATGAGGTCCGGCAGGTTCGCCAGTCAGACCAGTTACTTGGATTGCTGCAAAGCGAGTCCGGGCGCCTCCAGAGTCTTATTCACCGCTATATCAATCAGCCCGGGCCCGATATTTTTGCTGAAATTTTGCTGCTGCGCGAAGCCGTCCTGGGAACACTAGGCTTGCGAGGCAAAGATGACTCGATGCTGTCCAGCTCTGTAAACGAGCTTAGCGCGGCCACGGAAAGGCTGTTTGACGGCTTTGCTGACTTACGGGCGGAACAAACCGCAATATCACAAAGCTACGATGCGGAGATCGTCGCGCCGGCGAACGCAATCGCGAGTCTTTACACGGCTCTGGACCGGACCGGTGAGGGCGCAGAAATTTTGGCGCCGGTTCGCCAATCCCGGGAATTCTTTATCGCTGCGTTTACCGCGGCCAATGCGCTGTATGGGCCGGCGGGAGCAACACGCGTAAACGAAGCGGACCAGGCGCTATCGCATATGCAAACGGCAATTCAGCAAGCTTCGGATTTGGCGGTTGATGGTGCTCAACGCGCTATTCTAAAAGATCTCGGGGAGCAGATTTATATCCTGCGACAAGGCGTGCGCAGACTTTCCGGTCATGTGAAGAGACGCGCTGAGATCCTGAGCACCACTATCGACGAAAATCAGGCCAAGATGATTACGACGATCGAGGGCTTGTCTTCAGAGATGCGGAAACGGGAGCAAGAAGCGCAGACCCGTTTCGATCGGGCTTTAGCGAATATCTACCGCGTGATAGCGTTTGTCGCTGTAAGCTTTGTTCTGGCAGTGCTCTTTGTATCTGTTGTAATCGGCAGCAGCATCATCGTTCCGTTGCGCCAACTTCGCACTGCGATGCGCGCGATCGTCGCTGAGCAATACGATCGTACTATTCCGGGAGCCAAGGCGCGCGATGAGATCGGCGACATGGCGCGCAGTGTCGTAGTGTTCCGGGAAAATGCGATCGCGAAGAAACGCGTAGAGAACGATTTACGGGGTGCAAAAGAGCGTGCGGAAAAGGCGCTCGCCGATTTGCGTTCCGCTCAGCGCAGTCTGATTGAAGCTGAAAAGCTGGCGGCGCTTGGCGGCCTGGTTGCGGGCGTAGCACACGAGGTCAACAACCCCGTCGGAATCAGCCTGACGGTCGCCTCCAGTCTGCAGCGCCGTTGCGAACTGTTCGCCAAAGAGATAAAAGACGGCGCAATACGCCGCTCCAAATTTGAAGAATTCATAGCCTTAAACCGCGATTCCGCGCAGCTCCTTGTAACCAATCTGTTGCGCGCCGGTGAGCTAATTCAGTCGTTTAAGCAAGTCGCTGTCGATCGGAGCGTGGCCGACCAGCGCGAGTTCGACCTTTGCGAAGCCACGAGTCAGATAGTCGCAAGTGTGCGGCCGGTCCTGAAGAAAGCACCGATTACATTGGACGTCGATTGCGCCAAAGGGCTTCTGATGAACAGCTATCCCGGCTCCTATGGGCAGGTGATTACAAATCTTTTCCTTAACTCGGTGACGCACGGCTTTCCTGAAGGCCGTGCTGGGCGCGTCAGGATAGAAGCGCGGGCCCTGGACCAGGAAAATGTTGAAGTTATTGTTGCGGACGACGGCATCGGAATGACGGAGGAAGTGCGGAAGCAGGCCTTCGATCCATTTTTTACGACGCGTCGCAATGAAGGAGGAACCGGACTGGGGCTTCACATCATTCATACTCTCGTCACGCGACGTCTGGGTGGACAGTTGGTCCTGAATTCTAAGCCCGGGCGTGGGACTGTATTTAGGCTGGTGCTTCCCCGCCAGGCACCGATGGAAAGCGGCGCAGCGCCACCTTCGGGAGCGCACATTGATGAATGAAGATGACTTTCTTCAACTCATTGACGAACCGGAAGGCCGCGCTCCGGCGGTATCTGCCAAGCCGTGGAAGGTCGCCATCATCGATGATGATCCGAGTGTCCACGACGGGACACGCCTGGCGCTAAGCGACTATGTCCTCAACGGCCACGGCCTCGAACTGATATCAGCTTATTCGGCGGCGGAAGGGCGGCAACTGCTCGAGGCGCACCCGGATGTGGCCGTGGTGCTTCTCGACGTCATCATGGAAACAGACGACGCAGGGCTGGGTCTGATCGAATATGTCCGCACCACGCTGAACCGAGAATCGCTCCGAATTATATTGCGGACCGGCCAACCGGGCCAGGCGCCGGAGCGCAGGGTCATCGTCGATTACGACATCAACGACTACAAAGCAAAAAACGAATTGACGGCCGACCGACTTTTTACGTCCCTGACGGCGGCATTGCGCGGCTATCAGCAACTTCAGCGTATGGTCGAAACCCGGCGCGGTCTTGAAATCATCATTGATGCCGCCTCGACAATGTTCGACCTGAAATCCATGCAGCGCCTGGCGGAAGGGGTTCTGACGCAGATGGCTTCGCTGCTCAATGCCGACTGTGCCGGGATTCTGGTGCTGCGGGAAAACGGCGCCGGAACGCCGAGCTTTTCAGTTCTTGCAGGCTCGGGATGCTATCGCGACATCGGCGGCGGTTCGCTGGCTGCGCCGTTGAAAGATGACCTCAGACGACTGGTCGAAGAAGCATTTCAACGTCGTCGTCATGACTTTACCGGCGATAGGTCTATTCTCTACATTCAGACCGGTAGCGGACGAGAGGTCGTGGTGCTGTTGGAAGCAGCACGTGAGTTGTCAGCCACCGATCGCACGCTCGTTGAAATCTTCACCAGCCGGCTCTCGGTCGCATTCGACAACGTTATTCTCTATCAGCAGCTTCAAGAGGCGAATGCCCAACTTGAACAGCGGGTTGCCGATCGCACGCGGGAACTGACCAGCGCCAACCGCAGACTGGCTTCCCGATGGACGGAGTTGCAGAAGGTAAACGCCTTCAAAAGCGATATACTGAGCACTGTAGCGCACGATCTGCGTAATCCGCTGGGCGTAATTCTTGGACGCGCCGAGATGCTCACGAGCATGCTGAATCCCGGGCCGGAGACGGAAAATCTCGTGGCGCAAATCGACCACATCTCGAATGCTGCCCGGAACCTGTCAGAGATGGTCAACAATCTTCTCTCCGACGCGATGGCTGATGCCATGGACATCAAGATCCGAAAAGAGACGGTCAACATTGCCGCCTTAGCGGCGGAGCAGTGCGCTGCCAATCAGCCTCTCGCAGCCAAGAAAAATCAGACGCTTTTGTTCGCCGCGCCCGAGCAACTGAATGCGTCTTGCGACGCAGATCGATTGCGGGAAGCAATCGACAATCTGGTCAGCAATGCGATCAAATATAGCCCGGGGAATTCGACGATCCGGGTTTCCGTGACGCAGCAGGCGGAAGACGTCATCATTTCCGTTGCCGATGAAGGTCCCGGCCTTTCACCTGAAGACATGGTGCGACTGTTCGGCCGGTTTCAGAGGCTTTCGGCCAAGCCTACGGGAGGCGAAAGTTCTACCGGGCTGGGGCTCTCTATCGTAAAACGCATCGTGAATTTGCATGGCGGTTCGGTTGCGGTGGAAAGCAGTGGTTCTGGTCCCGGAACGACATTCGCAATCAGGTTGCCGGCAACATGACCACGCGCAATTACATTGTCGTTGTCGATGACGAAGCGCCTACTCGGGAAATGATTGGCGAATACCTCGGGATGCAAGGCTTCGATGTTCAGTTGTGCGACGGCGGCCGCAGCCTGCGACAGGCTATCAACGTCCGGATGCCTGACCTCGTGGTTCTAGACCTCAATATGCCTGAGGAAGATGGCCTTTCGATTATCCGTGATCTCAAGCAACGGACGGGAGTGGCGGTGATTATGCTGACGGCGACTGCGAGTCCGGTGGACCGGATCGTGGGCCTTGAGCTTGGTGCCGACGACTATCTTGCCAAGCCGTGCGAATTGCGTGAACTGCTCGCGCGCATTCGTGCGGTGCTACGCCGGAGCGCCGCGGCAAAGCCCGCAGTCGGGACGCAGTCCGAATCGAAGAACACGCTGGTGCAATTCGGGGTGAAATGGCTGAACGTTGAGGCGCAAACCCTGCGCGACACGGATGGAAACGAGCACCAGCTCACAGCCTCAGAGTTCAGTTTGCTAAAAGTTTTTGCCGACAATCCCAAGAAGGTCCTATCACGCGAACGGCTCCTCGATCTCGCCAATGCGCGCGATCCGGAAGCATTTGACCGTGCGATTGATATCCGGATCATGAGAATCCGCCGCAAGATCGAGCCCGATCCGGCTCATCCTCGCGTGATCCGCACAGTCCGGGGAGGAGGATATGTGTTTTCGCCCCTGGACGATAAAACCTAGGCTTTAGGGCGGGTATTGGGCCTTTTGTTTCGTCGCGGGCATCCCGACGAAACATTTCGCGCCGCGAAGAAACCATAATCCTTGGGCGACGAAAACGCCTGGAAAGAGGGCCACTTTATATCTGGTCTCCAGAACATAGCCGCAAAGGCATGCATGGAGGCTTCAATGAATACCAAGATTATGGTTGGGATTTCGGCCCTTGTCTCGCTGATTTATGTGGTCGCGGACGAGATTGCGGTCAATCACATGCTCACCGCCGCGAATGGGGCGGCCAAGGCCGCTACCGAGCGTCAGGCCGTCGATCTTGTCGCGGCGCGACGCGAAGCCCAGGCGGCGGTGAAGGATTTGCAGAATCTTCAGCAGCTTGCGACGACGGCCAATGCCGGCGACCGCACGCATTGTCGTGAGCAAGCCTGGCCGTATTACTCCGGCGCTTGCCTCGCCGCGGCACACGAGCGGCCGGTTCGGATCGTCAGTCACGAATCGAACAGCGCAGTCACGGCTGCCGCCCCGAATGTCATGCACGCTGCTAACTTTTAACCGCTCGATTGAACGCAGCTAATGGCTTGCAGAGCCTTCTATCCCCGAGGAAAAGCCGATGCTTCCCCTAAGCCCCAAATTCTTAGCCCTTCCGCTTGCAGCGGTGCTGATCATTTGCGCGCTGCCGCGCGCCCAAGTGGTCACAGATTCCCCTGTGGTCGCCACGCAGAAAGGCGTACTCAAGCTTTCCTCACCAAAAACTAACCTCCTGCAGATAGAAAATGGAAACAGACCGGCGACGCGCCTTGCTTCTGCGACCGCGTCGGCGCCCTTTTAACCCCGCATTCTCCGGTTCCCACGCGTTTGCTGAGTTGGATTGTGTTTACCGAAACCGCTGCGCCAAGCCGCCCTCGAACAGGTACGAACACCACGTTGACTAGGAATTGAACCATGGCAGACAAGAAAAGCCTCGGATTGTTGGGAGCGCTGTTTGGCGGTATCACGGTAGTCGTGACTCTTATGGCCTTCCTCGTGGTGCGCGCGCATATCGAGGGCCACCTTCAGTTCGGTGACGCGGGGCTGGCTCCACAAATGATTGTGGCATCCAGTAAATGACCGAAAGAGCGGACGGCAGAGGGAATAGGCGGCTCGACGAGTGACCGTCCCCAAGGCTTTTCAGCCATCACGTTTTCGCCTGTAGGTCACCACGAGGTGGTCGGCCTTTATTGCTGCCGCCTCCCTGTTGTCCTAGGGATGACGACCTGGACATTGTCGAATACCCCCGCGAACTGAGTGCATGCCGAAAGATTCCCGCCAGGGACTGAAAGCGGTGATCAGGGCGGGCAAGCCCCTGATCGGGTCCTATGTCACTTTTCCCTCCCCGGAAATCGTCGAACTGTTTGCCAATGCGGGCATGGACTATGTCATCATCGACCTGCAGCATGCGTCTGCGGACTGGCAGACGCTGGTGCATATGCTGCGCGCAGCAGACGCCGGCGGTGTGTCGCCGATCGTGCGCCTGTATACGCACGATCCCAGCCTTATCCTGAAGGTTCTGGAACTCGGCGCCGAAGCGATCTCTTTGCCGGGCGTGAAGAGCGCGGCAGATATTCATGCTGCGGTCGACGCCATGTATTATCCGCCGCTCGGCCACCGTGGCGCCTGCGGCCATACGCGGGTGGGCGGCTATAACTCACGCCGCTCCGACTTCCCCGAGCATGTGCGGCGCCAAAACGAGCGGGTATGCATCTGGGCGATCGTCGAGGATCCCGATGCAATCGGCAAGGTTGGCGAGATAGCCGCGGTACGTCCAGGCGCCGACGTGATCGGCGTCGGGCGAGGTGATTTGTCGACCGCGATGGGGCTGGGTGGGCAGGTGAACCATCCTGATGTGATCGCCGCCAATGAAAGGGTCATCAAAGAGGTGCAGACCGTATCCGCTGGCGAATGCGCATCCGCGACGATGATCCAGCGGAGCGAAGACATCGGGCCGTGGTTCGAACGCGGTTGCCGCCTCTTCACCTATGCGGCCGACGCCATCCTGCTAATGGAGGCCGCGCGCGGCGCCGTCGAGAAATTTCGTTCGTCCTTGCCCGGGCATGCTCGCGGCTGATCGTGTGATCCGGTTCGGTTCGGGCAGCCCTTGAGGCTGTTGTTGTGCGTGACGGCGGCTCCTCCGATAACCACCGTCTGCGGCCCGGCCTTGCCCTGACAGATTTGCGGCGCAAGTCAAACCATTGTGACCGCCCCGATTGCAATAATAGGTAAAATCGGCTGGGAGCCATGAACGAGGCACCAGGAACCAGGTAAGTGTCTGAATTACAACAAAAAAAGCTCAATGCGAGGGGACGGACTTTTGGCGGGCTTGAGGTGTTCGGACAATGTGGGAGACTTGCTGGCGACCCCGGCCAACGCAATCCATCCATGTAGGATCCAATAGCTATGTCGAGCGGAAAGACAGCTGGACCGCGCGGCACCTTGTCCGTGCTCGACGGTGCAGCGATCGTCGTTGGGATGATGGTGGGCGTTGGCATCTTCGCGACGCCGGAACAGGTGGCGCAATTCGCCGGCAACAGCTTTAACTATCTGGCGATCTGGCTGCTCGGGGGCCTGCTCACTTTGATCGGAGCCCTGTGCTACGCAGAGCTTGCCACCGCCTTTCCGGATCCCGGTGGCGAGTACCATTTTCTTTCGCGCGCCTATGGCAGATCCGTTGGCTTAATGTTCGCCTGGGCCCGCTGCACAGTGATCCAAACCGGCGCGATAGCTTTGGTCGCCTTCGTGTATGGTGACTATGCACACGCCGTGGTGCCGCTGGGCGCGTACGGGCCAGCCATCCATGCAGCGCTCGTCGTAGTGCTCTTCACCGCGATAAACGTCGCAGGTACAATCCACGGTAAGGTCGCGCAACAAATCTTCACCGTCTTGGATCTTGGCGCCCTCGTGATGCTGATAGCAGCGGGCCTCGTGGTCGCAGCAACAAGCGGCGGTCCAGCACCGTCCCTGACCTCCACCGGCCCAAGCAGCTATGCGCCGCTCGGCCTCGCGATGGTCTTCGTTCTGCTCACATACGGAGGCTGGAACGAGGCGTCCTATATTTCGGCGGAGTTGAAAGGCGGCTCTCGCGATATGGTGCGCGTCCTCTCATTGAGCGTCGTTTTCGTTACAGCCATCTATTTCCTCGTCGCTTGGGCGTATCTCTACGTGCTCGGTTTCGAAGGACTTCAGAAGTCGCAGGCCGTCGCCGCCGATGTGGCGCGTTCGGCATTTGGGCCTTCCGGCGGGGTAATGCTCTCTGTGTTTGTATGCGGTGCGGCAGTGAGCACGCTGAATGCCACGATTTTTACCGGCGCTCGTGTCTTTTATGCCCTCGGCCGCGATCTCCCCGGGCTGAAACTTTTTGGCATCTGGAACCCGCGGGGGGAAAACCCGGCAAACGCCTTCATTCTGCAAGGAGCAATTGCGGTCGCCCTCGTTGGCCTTGGCGCACTGACGCGCGATGGGTTCAAGACCATGGTCGAATACACCTCGCCGGTGTTCTGGTTTTTCATGACGCTGATTGCCATTTCGATTTTTGTTTTTCGCCGGCGCCATCCGGACTACGCTCCCCCGTATCGAGTGCCGCTATACCCGGTGCTTCCAATTATCTTTGTCGGAACCTGCCTCTGGATGCTGTATTCGAGCCTGGCCTATACCGGCACCGGCGCACTGGTCGGCGTGGGCGTGCTCGCGGTCGGGGCGCCGTTGCTATTGTTCAATCGTGCGCGCCGGCCGGCGCCAGCGGAGTAAGCCGATGCATACAGGCCAGATCCGGGATGGGATCTCGCGCAACGGTAGTGGAAGCTCTACGAGTTCCTTTTGTGCAAAATGACAAAGGAGGCTGCATGACGTCCGCTGGTGTCTTTCGATCGTTCGCCGTCCCGACCCTCGCTGTGCTGATGATGGTCGGCGCGGCTGTCGCCCAGCCGGCGACCAAGCCATATGAGCCGCAGGTCGGTCAGTCTGGAAAAGACGTCGTCTGGGTGCCAACGCCGCAGGCGCTGGTCGACCGCATGCTCGACATGGCGAGAGTGACGGTTGACGATTATGTCATCGATCTCGGTTCCGGCGACGGCCGCACCGTCATCACCGCCGCGAAGCGCGGCATCAAAGCACTGGGCATCGAATACAATCCCGATCTGGTCGAACTCTCGAAACGCAATGCTGCCGCTGCCGGCGTTTCCGATCTGGCGACGTTCGTTGAGGGCGACATATTCAAGAGCGACTTCAGCCAGGCGACGGTGATCACGTTGTTCCTGTTGTCGGACCTGAATCTCAAGCTGCGCCCGATCTTGCTGGAAATGAAACCCGGAACACGCGTGGTGTCGAATACCTTCGATATGGGCGACTGGGAGCCGGACGATCGAATTTCTGCAGAAAATTGTACTTCCTATTGCAAGGCCATGTTCTGGGTCATCCCCGCAAAAGTCGCAGGAACCTGGCAATTGCCCCAAGGCGAACTGGCGCTGGAGCAGAAATACCAGATGCTGACCGGGACCTTGAAATCGGGGCAAGAATCCATCCCCATCACGAGCGGCAAAATGCGCGGCGACCAGATAACTTTCGTGGCTGGGGATAGGGTCTACAGGGGCAAGGTCAACGGCGACAGAATGGAGGGCGTGTTCGGGACCGAAACCAAATTTCAGGCAACCCGTCGCTGAATTGTCCTTCGATCAGCCAGCCTTATGAAAGGACAAAGCGTCAGCCGCCGGCGGGTTTCGCCGGCTGCCAGCGTCAGCGGGAACGCCGTAGTCAACTGAAAAAATGATCCGGCGAACGCGTTCGGCGCACCCCGGCGTTGTATGATGCCCGGGATTCGGGATTCGTGCGGCTCCTGTAGCTCCCGCGTGGGCGATGGGAATTCGCGCGGCCCAGGAGCAAGATGCGTCGGATCGTCGTCAGCGGATGTGGCCTGGTTACCCCGATGGGATGCGGGGTGGAACACGTATGGCGCCGCCTGCTGGCGGGCCGCTCCGGCATTCGCCGACTGCCCGACGCGTTGGTCGCCGACATCGCCACGAAGATCGCCGGCATCGTTCCCAGCAAAGCCGAAGACCCGGAGGCCGGCTACGACGCGTCAGAAGCCCTGTCGCCGAAGGAAAAGCGGCAGATGGACCGCTTTATCCAACTTGCCATCACCGCCTCCAACGAAGCCATCACCCAGGCCGCATGGTTTCCCTCCACCGAGGAGCAACGGGATCGCACTGCGACCATCGTCGCTTCCGGTATCGGCGGATTCCAAACCATGATGCAGGCGACACGCACGACCGACACCCGCGGCGTGCGCAAGCTCTCGCCCTTCACCGTTCCAGCCTTTCTGGTAAATCTTGCAAGCGGGCAGATTTCCATCCGTCACGGTTTCCGGGGCCCGATCGGCGCGCCGGTGACCGCCTGCGCCGCCAGCATCCAGGCGCTCGGCGATGGGGCGCGGCTCATCCGCAACGGCGAGGCCGATATCGCCCTCTGCGGGGGCTCGGAATCCTGCATCGAGCGCGTAAGTCTCGGCAGCTTCGGCGCCGCACATGTGCTTTCCACCGGCTTCAACGATACGCCGGAACAAGCATCGCGTCCTTTCGACATGCAACGCGACGGCTTTGTGCTGAGCGAAGGGGCCGCCATGCTGGTTATTGAGGCGCTGGATCATGCGCAAGCGCGCGGTGCCCAGCCGCTCGCCGAGCTGGTCGGCTATGGCACAACGTCGGACGCCTATCACATTGCCGCCGCGCCGCCCAATGGCGAGGGACTCCAACGCTGCATGCAGATCGCGGTGCGCGCGGCGGGCATCCATCCGAAGGACATGGGCTACATTAACGCGCATGCGACCTCCACGCTGCTCGGGGATGTGGCGGAGCTTACGGCCATCCGGGGCGTCTTTGGCGAACATGCCAGGCTCTCGGTCTCGTCCACCAAATCCGCAACCGGCCATTTGCTGGGCGCAGCCGGCGCCACGGGTGCAATCTTGACAGTGCAAGCGCTGCGCCATGGCATGTTGCCGCCGACACTGAATTTGCAGAACGCCGATCCCGTTGCCGGCGAGATTGACATCATCGGACCCAAGCCGCGCGATCGTGCCGTCGATTACGCGATGACCAATGGGTTCGGCTTCGGCGGCGTGAACGCCTCGGTGGTGTTCAGGCGCTGGCATTAGCCGGCCGGGCCGCCCGGCACAACTGCGGTATTTCAGGTATTTCTTAAGCCCCGGAACCAGGGTCGCGTCGGCATTGGAAGAATTTTGCCCCAGACGAGACGTTTCGGCTGGTCAGTAATACATCGGAAACCCGAATCATTGATGGCTTGTTGGGGGTCGCCTGGGCGGGCGGCAAGCCCTCCGGGGCCATTATCGGCTCGCTGAAGGCCGGGCTGAGACGGGCGCGGGAGGGAAAAAAGGCGAACTGGAGACAAATTCGGGAACCAACTGTGGCCTTCGCGCACTAGTACGCGGCGGCTGACAGGCCGCAGTATAGCCAGGTTGAATCTATTCGGAAGTCATAGAGAGGGTTGCCCATGAAGAAGCTTACGATCGTGGTGATTAGCTGCATCGCCGTTGCGAGCCTGGCCGGGTGCGTCGGCAAAGGCAAAGGCAAGGGCAAGACCCCTCCGCCCGCCGCCGTCGTCACCAAGGGCTGATTACCTGGCGCACATTCTTGCGGGATCTCCGGTGGAGATCCCGCTGTTTCGTTTGCCTGTATCAGACTGAATGGCTTCGGCGGTCCTGTCGCGAGCCTTCTCCTGCCGAAATAGTCCGCAGCAATAGCGGTTTCTTCGCGCGCGCTTGCGCGCCGGGCTGCGGCTGCTGCTAATTCAGCAGCGAGCCAGCAAACGCGCTAGTGGATCCATGGAATGAGCCGTTTCGTCCGCAGCATGTAGGACCGGTAATCCTCTCCGAAGGTATCGATCATCAGCTGCTCTTCGCGATTCACCCGCACAAAATAAAGAAGCGCGAAGCCAACGATGCCAGACAGCCCAGCCACCCAGTTCGGCAGGAGCAAGGCCTGTGCGAGGGCCCAAAGCCAAAATGCGGTGTACATCGGGTGCCGCATATATCGGTAAACGCCTTTCGTAATCAGTTGATGATTTTTGCGTACGTCCAGGCTCACCGACCAGTTCGTGCCAAGCGCCTTATGCGTTAGGTAAAACATGCCCAGCGCTGCGATTGTCACAATGGCTCCGCTCCACGCTTGCGTCGCATTGAAGGGATAGTCGGCGATTTGAGGAAATCCTGTCGCAATGTACAGCAAGGGCAGCGTTCCCAGTCCCAGGATCGCAATTAAAATAACTGCGAGTTCTCGGTAGTCGCGCGCGCTGCGCTTCACTGGTGTGCGGCGGGCGCGCCATTCATGGGGAACGCGAATGGCGTACCAGCCCACTATGAGCAAAGCAAAAATTGCTTTGGCAATCACGGGAGTCATAGCGGTCCTTTTAGGAAACTGATCTTGGATCTTGAGTGCTGCTCAAGCTGCGAAGGAGCGGCAGCGACTGCGTGGCCGAGGACGCGCGACGCGGGCGAAGAGAACCTAAAGGGCCTATGCGGTAGCAACCAGACGTGCCGCATAGGTATGGAGCCCACCGCTAAGGGATAGCGTCGGTCAGGCTTGCTCCGGCAGGCAATCACCCGAGCCTTGGCCTGCTACTCTTCGTGACTCTTCATGGCGAGGACCGATGTTGACCCTGCTCATATCATCCTTGACCTGCTTCAATAGCAGAGGATCCATGACACGGCGCCACAGCGACGGGATCAGCGCAAGTAAATACATCGCCGGATAACCGGCAGGCAGCTGCGGGATCCCCTCGAAGTTCCTCAGTGATTGGTAACGCCGCATCGGGTTGGCATGATGATCCGAATGTCGTTGCAGGTGCAGCAGCACAAAATTTGAGAAAAGGTGATTGGAATTCCAGGAATGCTCCGGCCGGCATCGTTCATAACGGCCATCGGGCGTCTTCAGCCGCAACAAACCGTAATGCTCGATGTAGTTCGCTGACGTGAGCTGCCACCAGCCAATAGCAGCTTGGGCAACCAGGAAGGGCACGATGGTGACGCCAAACAGCGCGACCAACGTGCCGTAAAGCAACACGGTGAGTCCCAGCGGCTGCAGAATCTGATTTTCCCAAGACCACCAATTCTTGCCTTTCCGATCGAGACGGCTTCGCTCTGTTTCCCAGGCGCGTCGCCAGGCACCAGGAATCTCGCGGCGGGCGAATTGATAAATACTCTCACCAAAGCGCGCGCTCGCAGGGTCCTCTGGGGTGGCGACATGCCGGTGGTGGCCTTTGTTATGTTCGATGTAAAAATGACCATAACCGACGAGCGCCAGCACGGCTTTTGCCAGCCAATGTTCCAGAACCGAATTTTTATGTCCGAGTTCGTGGCCCACATTGATAGCCATTCCATTAACCAGCCCGAGCGCCAGCGTCAGACCGATGAGGCCAAACCAATCAAGCTGGTGAGTGCCCACGTACCAAACGCAGCCGAGGAAAACAGCGTAATGAATCGGCACAGTGCAATAGGTGAGATAACGATAAAACGGATCTTGTTCGAGCTGCGGCACAGCCGTTTCCGGCGGGTTACTGCGCGCATTGGGTCCAACGAGCCAATCCGCAACAGGAACAAGCCCGAACCAGAGGGCGATGGTCACCCAGGTAAAGGCGCCCAGTCCGGTCTTGGCCTCAAGGTAAGCGCCCAGCAGCGGGGTCATCGGGGAAATAAGTGCGAGCCCCCACAGATACTTATACCTGTCAGAATACGTCGCCGCACCGCCGAGGCGCGAGGGCGCAACTGCGACGGGTGACGACTTCATCGACTGGCTCCCCCTCGGATGCATGTTTTTCGCGAGCAGACAGAATAGCAGGATCTGTAAGCGTTGGAAGCGGCGGTTTTAGGGCCAAATATTCAGGTGAGGGTGCCCGCCCGCGCGATTTCGGCTTGAATTCACCGGGTTTCCTGAGACGGCGGGTTATTCACAACCATCGAGTCCTGCCGCGGGGTGTGCGGCCCTGATTGCGGTTTGGCGGACGCCAGGTAGGATTGGAAAAATAATAAGATATCGGAAGGAAACCCATGCAGGACGTTATCGACATCCAGGTCACACCGTTGTCACCGGCTTGCGGCGCCGAGATCGGCGGAGTTGATCTGACGCGGCCGCTCTCGGCCGAGACGGTGCGAGCGATCCGGGACGCCTGGAACAAGCACATTGTCCTTGTGTTTCGTGGGCAAAAGATATCGCAGGACGACCAGCTCCGCTTCGCGTCTTATTTCGGCCATTTGGGCGAGCGCAAGCGGGCGAAGACGCAGCTGGCGAAGAAGATCGAAGGCACCCAACAGACGCACAAGAACGTCCTGCTCGTCACCAACATCAAGGAAGACGGAGTTCCGATCGGCGCTTTCGGCGAGGGCGAGTTCTGGTTCCATATCGACGGTGGCTATACCGAGCGGCCGTATCGCTACACTTTCCTCTACGCCATTGAGCTGCCGTCGACCGGCGGCAACACCATGTTCTCCAACATGTATAAGGCCTATGACGCCGTGCCGGCGGCTCTCAAGGAGAAGCTCAAGGGCAGGAAAGCGATCCACATCCACGAATATAACCGCGCCAAGCAGGCTAGCCATTCCGGCGACATCAGCCACCTGCCGCATTACCATCACCCCGTTTTCGTGAGGCATCCCGAGACCGGCCGCAAGACGCTGTTCGTTGACCGGCTCATGACCGTGGGCATCGAGGGCATGGATAGGGCTGAGAGCGACGCGATCATGACTCAGCTCTACGACATCGGTGAACGGCGCGAATTCATTTACGAACATCAGTGGAAGCTCGGCGACTTCCTGATGTGGGACAACCGCTGCACCATCCACGCACGCACCGACTTTCCGAAGGAAGAACGCCGCCTGCTGCGCCGCTGCACGGTTGAAGGCGACTTGTTGGACGAATAGGACGTCACCGACTTCTCGAAAACTTTTACGACTGGGAGACAGTTATGAATGCACATGCACAAGTGCCGGTCTTCGCAAAATTCATAGAGGAGTTGCGCCAGATCTGGGCAGCAAAGGCCGATATCAAAAGTCGCATGGAAGCGGCAAAGCCGGTACTTGAACAACTCGTGAAGGACGACGGTCTGAGGGCAATTTCCGCAGCCTGGCCCTCGACTGAAGGCGGAAAGAATCTCTTGCTCTATGTCGATCCCGATCACGGCTTTGCGATCAACGCCGTTGTGCGCGTGCCAGGCCGCAAGGGCAGGCCGCATGATCACGGCGAGGCCTGGGTGCTGTACGGCGTGCTCGACGGAACCGAGAGCCTCGAGCGCTATAACCGTCTCGATGATGGCAGCAAACCCGGCCATGCCGAGATTAAACTGACGTCCGTCACGACCGGCTCTCAAGGCAAAGTCGACCTTGTGCCGCCGCACGACATTCATGCCGAGCAGGGGGGCGACGCGCGTTCAGTCGCGATCATCATCCGCAGCCAGAAGCTGGGTGGCAGCAATATCCAGCATGGTTACAACGTCGCGGAAAAGACCGTGGAGGAGCGTTATGGCCCGCGCCAAATTCCCTACGAGGTGAGCATCTGATCAAAAGCCGAAAGTTTGGGCGGGGGTGGATTTCCCATTTCCAGCTCAGATGCCGGCGTGCTGCCATCTGATGCAAGCTAAGTTTAATAAAGAAATGGGGCATATATTCTAAAGAAATAAGGCATATCTTCTAACAAGAAAAATCGCCCGCCGGTATCGTGCGTTGAGCTTGGTAATGCATCAGCGGGATATTTATGGATAAGACGCTCCCTGTTCTTGTCGTTGAAGACTCCAGTACCATGACTCGTATTATTGCGAGTGCCCTCGAGAAACTAGGGTTTACCGACATTGATACGGCGCAGGACGGCCAATCGGGACTCGATCAGTTGCGGAATAAGAGATACGGACTGATCTTGTCAGACTGGGAAATGCAGCCCGTGAGCGGGGACGAGTTTCTCAGAGAAGTCCGAAAAGATCCGGCGCACAGCACCATCCCTATTGTCGTCATCACTGCCCAATCAAGCCGCGGTGCCGCGTGGTTGGCCGGGGCTAAGGCATATCTGGGCAAGCCTTTCAGCGACCGGGATCTCGAGACCGCGATAAAAGTGGCGCTGGAGTGATTTAACAACGCTCTCATCAATCCCGCGGTTTAATCTTCGACCGGTGGCCGCTGACTTCAGCCCCGGCGTCGCGCGTCAGCGGCAGGCAAAACAGGATAGAGAGCAGCACAAATGTCGTGGCGCCGGCAAAGGCGACCTGCAAGTCGATCAAGCTAAGCTGACCACCACCGCGCCAGGCAAGCGACAGATTCAGCAAGCCCGCCGCGAAGGCGATGCCGAAGCCGCGACTCAGCTGTTGCGCCATGCTGGCGATGCTGCTCGCGGTGCTCATCCGTTGGTGTTCGATATCCGCGTAAACGATGGCTTGGGTTGCGGTGAACTGGAACGACTGGAAAAATCCGCCGATCAGCAGCAAGAAGAAGATGAGCACAACCGGTGTCGTGTCAGTGAAAAACGCACATATCGCGATCGTTACGGTGCTGATAAGCGCATTGCCGATCATGGCGTTGCGAAAGCCGAAGCGTTTGAGGATCGGTCGCGCGGTTGCCTTCATCGACATAGCCCCGGCCGCACTGGCAAATGTGAGGATGCCGGACAGAAATGCCGACATGCCAAATACGACCTGAAACAGCAACGGCAACAGGTAGACCAACGTGCCCCCGCCGGCACGGAAGACTGAACCGGCGCCGATACCGGCGCGAAAAGTGGGGTTGCGGAACACCGACAAGTCCAAAAGGGCGTGAGTGTGCCGCCGCATATGACGCAAGGCGAGTGCGCCGACGATTATGCCGATGACCAGCACCGCGCCTGCCACAGCCGCTTCGCCTGCCCCGCGTCCGATCGCCTCGATGCCATACATGATGCAAGACAGCGACACACCGGTGAGGATGAAGCCGACCCAGTCCATCCGGCGCGGATTTTCTTCTCTCGGATTATCGAAGTAACGCGACACCAAGAATATGCCGAGGATGCCGAGCGGCACATTCACAAAGAAGATCCAGCGCCAGGAAATATAGGTGGTGATGAAGCCGCCAAGCAGCGGGCCGAGCACCGGTCCGAGCTGCGCCGGCACCTGCAGATAGGCCATCACGGGGATCAGTTGCGACTTCTCGACGCTGCGAAACAAGACGAGCCGTCCGACTGGCACCATCATCGCTCCGCCCAAGCCCTGCAGAACGCGCGCTGCCGTCAGCTGGACGACATTTTCGCTGATTCCGCAAAAGATGGAGCCCAGCACGAACAGCGCAATTGCCGCCCGGAACACCGTGCGTCCGCCAAACCGATCCGCAGCCCAGCCGCTGACTGGAATAAATACGGCAATGCTGAGCAGATAGGACGTCACGGCAATGGTGAGCCGTACCGGATCGGTATTCAGGGAGATCGCCATTTGCGGCAGAGCCGTGGTGATTGCCGTCGCGTCGATCTGCTGCATAATGATCGCCGAAGCGACGATTACCGCCAGGATTTTTGGATTGGTTTCTTTCGACTTCTCGTTTGGCGGCATGATGACCCGATCAGGCTTCCGTCTGCGTTGAGATGCCGGCCATCTGACGGCGGAATATCAATGCCAGTCCGCCGGCGACCAAGGCAATGCAGGCTCCGATGAATACCGGCCAACGCAATCCCGCTGTTTCCGCGATCAATCCCATGGCCAAGGCGCCAACGGCCGGGCCGCCTTGGGCAATCATCCCATAGATGCTCATCGTCCGGCCCCGAAAGCGGGATCGGATGGCGGACTGGATAAGCGTTTGGTTGCTGATGTCCATCACGACAGTGGAAAATCCGAAAAAGAACATAAGCAGGCAGCCGATGATGAAAGAATTGAAACCGACGAATAGAATGAGCGCTGCCGCCATTGAAATGATTGCGATGCAGGCCATCGTCAGCAGGCTTTGAACTCCGAATCGCAAAGACATCCAGACGCCGGCCAGCGTCGCGCCGACGCCGTGGGCGCCGAGCAGCCAGGCAAGCCCACTGGCTGCCCTGCCGAACTCGCCGGAGGCGAAGCCCGGCATCAGCTCGGTGATCGGCTTTGCGCAGACCGCGACGATAGCCAGCAAGATGAACTGATTGCGGACTGCCGGCTGCGACAGGATATAGCGCAAGCCGTCGGCGACCTCGGTGACAATCGGCCGGGATTCGCGCTCGGCGCGGGGCGCGGGAGGCATATCGACCAGGCGCAATGCGCCTGTGAAAACGATGATAAGCAGAATGCTGATGGCGAAAGTCTCCGCGACGCCAAAGGCGACAAGGGTGGCTCCGCCGACCGCCGGACCGATGAATTTGGAGGTTTGAAAAATCATCGCATTTTGGGACAGCGCCTTGAGCAACTTTTCACGTCCCACGAGTCCGTAGACGACGGTCTGCCGTGCCGGGCGGTTGAACGCGAAGACGGCTCCCCGAAAGAGCACCAGACCGGCGAGCATCCAGATGTTCATGTATCCAGATGCCATAATCGCGAAGAGAGCGATTGAATAAAGCAGCGTCAGAAGTTGCGTGAAGCGAAGCACGCCGAGGTGGTTGAGGCGGTCGAGCACCGCCCCCGCATAGAGGCCGAGCGCAATTGTCGGACCCGTTTCGGCCAAAGCGATGAGGCCGAGCCATGTCGCCGAGTGGGTGAGTTCCCAGGTCAGCCAGAGAATCGCGGTGCGCTGGACCCAAATGCCGACGGAAGACGAGAAATTGCCGATAAGATACCAGCGGTAGCTTCGATCGGATGTCTTAGTATCGCTCTCGCTCAAATCGACGAATTCCTTGGGGCCGCGAGACGTTCGGATCAGATTTTAACCGCTTGGCCCGTTTTTGCCGCCCGATCGATCGCTTCCAACACGGCCACGCCGTGGACCGCGTCGTCCACGGTCACCGGGAAAGGCTTTTCGCCTGTCACCGCGGCTGCAAAGGCCTCGAGTTCCGCCTTCTCTGGGTCAGCGGCGGGATAATCGGTGGTGGTGGCTTCACCATCGAGCGGTTGAAAGGTGAACTGTTCGCCGTCGCGTATCTCGGCCCAGCCCTTGGAGCCGAATACAGTCGTTCTCTCGTAGGTCGCGGTAGCGCCGATGGCGGTCAAAAGTCCGCTGGCGCCGCTCGTAAAACGCAGAAGCGTCGCGGTCGCATCGGCAATTGGTAGCTTGGTTGCCCGCGTCGAGGCCTGCGAGACGACTTCAGCCACCGGACCTAGCAGCTCGATCATGGCATAGAGCGGGTGATCGGCCAGCGCACCGGCCAATACCTGACTCGAATCCGTCTTCCAATCGGCGCCGGGCTTGAGCTTGAAATAGCGGTCGACACAGAAATTTCCTTCCATGTGCAGAAGGGTGCCGAGGTCGCCGGCGGCGACCCGGCGGCGCAGCTCTGCCACGGCAGGGAAAAAGCAACGGTTGTAACCAAGCGCCAGCAACACTTGGTGCTTCTGAGACGCGGTACGCAAGGCCTCGGCGTCGGCCCGCTTGAGAGCCATCGGTTTGACCGCCAATACTGGCTTTCCGGCCTCCAATGCGGCCAGCGAATGTGCCGCGTGCAATCCGGCCGGTCCGGACGAAACCACCGCATCGATCGACGCATCGGCCAGCATTGATCTTAGGTCGTCACTGACTTTGAAACCGTGTTTGGTTGCAAATGATTCGGCCTTGGCCGGCGTTGCGGTGACCCCTGCGGCAAAGCGGATGCGGTCGCTTTTGCCCTGCACTGATTCGACCAGCCGGCGTCCCCAGCCGCCAAGGCCGATGATCCCCATGTTCAGCATGTTTGTTGCCTGCCCCACGTGTTGGCGGAAGATCGCGCAAACTAATGGAGGTGAACGTGACAGTCGAGCCCAGCTCGGAGGCTTATGGGCTTATAAATCAGGGCTGCTTCGAATTATCTGAAGCCGGCGCGGTAATAGGCCGCGAGCCCGCGGATTTCTTCGTCGGTCAACTGTGCAGCAATGGTCCTCATCCGTGCATAGACATCATTGCGGCGCTCGCCCGATGCGTAGAGCTTAAGCTGTTGCACGATGTATTCCGCCCTTTGCTCCGCGAGTACGGGAGTCTCGATCGGCCCTCCTGCGCCGGCTCGATGGCATGATGCGCAAGGCGCCATATTACGCTTCGGGTCGCCTAGTTCGACAAGCTGCACGATGGCAGGCGGAGCTTCAGCCAGCGTTACGGGATTGGGATTTCGCTGCGGCTGTCCGGCGTAATAGGCGGCGACGTCGGCAATTGCCGATTCATCCAGCGCCTTGGCAACGTCCGTCATCATCGGATGTGCGCGGCTGCCGGTCCGGTAATCGAAGAGCTGCTTGTAAATCGCGGTGCCGGATTGTCCGGCGAGGTGGGGAAACTCGACCCCGATGGAGTCGCCTTTCTCGCCATGGCAGGCGACGCAAACTTCCTGCACCTTGGCATGCCCTCGCCGGACATCGGCGCGGGCAAGAATCTGCAGGAGATCGGAGGTCCAGGTGACCTGCGATACCGGTATTCCCGGCAATGGGGTCGGTGGCTGAGGTTGTGCCGGTGATCCCGGAAGAATGCCGAGCGCCCGGCAGATCGCGGTATAGGCATCGATGCCCACGCTCCGGCCCTGGACGATCGGAATCACCAGCACGCCAAGCAGGATGCCGCTGAGCAGGATTCCGATGACGGCGACGCTGGCCCACATCCGCCATGGCTGGTCGAGTACGTGCGGTTCGGAAGGAGGAGGGACAGTGTCCGACATGAGCTGCCCTATCGTACCCGATGAACAATCGCGCCCGGCGACGGGTCGATCAGGAACTGCGCGATCGGATAGCCATAAGCGGCTATCATGAGCACGAGCACCAGCACATTCCACAGCGCGAATCCGTTGAGCGCAGCGGGGACCCGAAGCGGCGGATGCACCGCCAGCGCATAGAGCGGCCGCACGATGCCCAAAACGGGACCGCGGTGGAGCGCCGCCAGGTTTCGGACAAACAGTACCGCTGAGGCCAGCAGAATAATGCCGCCGGCAAATGAGACGATAACCCACGGTCCCCAGGCCGCGATAATCGGATCGGCATAGTTGAAGTTGGCAACCCGACGCCACTGCCCCTGCAAGCCCAGCCAATGCCACGGCAAGGTCATGATCATCATGCCGAGAAACCACAGCCAAAGCTGCAAGCGCAGGGGTGCCAGCGATTGATACTCGCGCCCGGTAAGCCGCGGCCAGATCGCGTAGGCTATCGCGAAATACATGATGACGACGGAGCCGCCGAAGATCAGATGGAAATGCGCGGTGACCCAAGAAGTATTGTGCACCATCGCATTCATGCCGTAGCCCATGTTGATGATGCCACCGAAGCCGCCGAAGCCGAGCATGACGAAGCTAAGACCGGTGGCAAGCACCATCGGCCGCTCCCACGGCAAAGCGGCGATCCAGCCGAAGATCCCCCGCCCACCGCGCAGACGCCCTGCGATTTCCAGCGAGGCAGTGATTGTAAAGATGGTGAGCAGCGTAGGAACCGCGACGAAGGCCGTGAGCAGCACCTGGATAAACTTGGTGGCGTTGCCATGCTCCGGATCCATCAGCAGATGGTGCATGCCAACGGGCAGGCTGTAGATCAGAAAAAGGATGAACGTCAGGCGCCCCATGGTGTCGCTGTATAGTCTGCCGCCGGCTGCGCGTGGGGCCATGGTGTAAAAAGCGATGTAAGCGGGAATGAGCCAGAAATAGACGATCGCATGCAGCGTCCAGGAAAAAAGCGTCCGCGCCAGACCGACATCGATGGTTTGAACAAGTCCGAGGGCCGCCGGGATCACCTGAAATACAAGTTCCACCGCGACGCCGACCGTCGTCCATAACCACATCACGGCGTTGGCGACGGTAGCGAACATCGCTAGCGGAACCGGACGTCCGGGATTTTCCCGTTTCCACTGCGTCATCGCTATGAGCATCAGGACACACCAGATCCAGGATGCGGCGACGACGAGCACGAGACCGATGTAAAACCATGCGCTTGCGGTCAGTGGCGGATAGAAGGTGAAAAGTACGGAGGCTTGGCCGGTCGCGATCGGGATGACCGTCAGCACGACCCCAAGAAGCGCCACCCAATATGCTGCCCAGGCCCAAAGCTTGCCGGGAAGTGCCCGGTCGAGCGCGGTAACCGCGACGAAATAGCCAAATCCCATGATGAAAAATGTCGTCAGTACATAGGCCATCGACACGCCATGCGCGGTGACCGACATAAAATACTGGCCGGGTGTGCCCACGTTGGCGCCGAGTGGACTGCGCACCCACATCTGCCAGGTGCCGATCGCGCAGGCGAAGAGGAAGGCGGCGAAGGCCACCCAGAAATGCGCCAGACAAAGTCGCTCAGCGTTGCGCACAGGAAATCCTCCCGTCGGGACCCGGTTTGAACTCGTCCTGCGCCACCACCTGGACGTTCGCCCACATCTCGCTATGGCCCAGGCCGCAATATTCGTGACAGGGCATCAGAAGATCGCCGGCGCGGGTGAATTCGGTATGCACCTGCGATACGAAGCCGGGCACCACCATGGTATTAACATTGGTGCCGGTGATGAGCAGTCCATGGATCACATCCGGAGATGCAAAGCGCAGCGTCACGCGCCGGTTCGCCGGGACCACGATGCAGCGTGGAAGAAACATGAATTGGGTCGCAATCGCGCGTACGGTGACGCTGCCGTCGGATCCGACTGTGGTGCCTAAATTATGTTCGGCGAATTCGCCGGACAGATGAAGCGTCTTTGGATCGATCCGCTCGACGTTGCTGGGAGGATTGACGCTGATCGTGAAAGCCGTGAACAGGATCATACTCAAGGAGGCGGCGACAAAGATGCCGACGCCGAAGGACCAGATCAACTCCGTGTGCAGTATTCGTCGCTCGTGCATTTCCGGGTGAGTTTGAGACATCGCTCAACCCACGGTGCCGCGCGGAATGAAGACCAGGAGGTAAACCGCCAGATAGCCGAGTACGAGCAGTGCAACGGCCGTCCCCGCGAGGACGGCGGCACCAAGCGGGACCGAACGCATTACGTCCGCTAGTGCCGTCTCGTCGATGTCATCTGCTGCGTCAAAGGGTGAATCTGCCGCGGAGGAAGTGTCGGATTGCATCATTCGGCTCCGAAAAGTAACGCCGTTGAGCAGTGGCAGATATTACAGAAGAACACCTTCCATAACAAGGGGCAGAGAGAAAATGACGAGATGGCCTCGGTCATCTCGGAGCTTCAATGAAGTCTTCGCGAGTCTAATGCGCGCCTCCGGCTTCAATCTTGCCGTCAAAAATCTCCGGGTTTGGTGGTCCTTCGACCTGCAGAATTCCAACAAGGCCCCGTTCTGCACGTGAGAGTGCATGGTCGACCAGGATGTAATTGCCCGGAACCTCAAGCTTGAACTCAACTATTGTGGCCCCACCAGCTGGAACTGTCACCGTTTGCACGCCGCGCGCCGGTGGGCTTTGCACGTCGCCTAAACTGTACACACGATCAAAAATCTCACCGATCACGTGGAACGACGACGTGTAGTTGGGCCCTCCCACACCAAAATAAATGCGAACGGTTTCTCCAACCTTGGCTTTCATTGGGTGAAGTTTGGAAAGCGCACCCACCGATCCGTTAAAGACGAAATATTCTGGTCGTTCATTAAGCAATTTCTCGACGCTGAAATCTTGGCTTCCGCGCTGGCCGAACGGCGCTTCGGTGTAGATTTCGCCCTGCATAACGTAAAGTTCATGATCAACAGGAAGAAGTCCGCCCTCCGGCTCGACCAGAATCAAGCCGTACATGCCATTGGCTATGTGGTGAGCAACCATGGGCGTGGCGCAGTGGTAGACATAAAGCCCCGGGGCGAGAGCTTTGAACTTGACCACCTTTTCATGGCCGGGATCGACTTGCGTCGCCGCAGCCCCACCGCCCGGACCGGTTGCGGCATGAAAGTCGACCGAATGGATCATGCTGCTGTCGCCCGCATTCTTGAGATGGGCTTCCACCGTATCGCCGACGCGAACGCGCAGGAAGGGGCCAGGAACCTTTCCATTAAAGGTCCAGTAGCCGAAGGTCGCTCCATCAGCGAGTTCGGCCTTCCAACTCCACGCTGATCAGATCAACCCGAACCGTTTGAGGCGTGCGGTTGCCAACAGGCGGGGGCAAATCGGTGGCTTCCCGTGAAATCACCGCCTCAACCACCGTTTGCGCTGGTGGACGTGCAGTGACCAGAAATTGACCTTGCATCCCTGCGAGCTGATGCCCAGGCACGCTGCAAATATACGTGAAATCGCCAGCGCGCTCGGCCCGAAATGCCAATGTCGTGCTGCTGCCTCGTCCGGTAATGCGAGGCGATCTTGCATTCTGTTCGGGGAAAACAATGTCGTGTTCTGCCCCTTCACCGTTGATCAAGGTCATTTGGACTACTTGACCCTCGGCGGCGGAAAGTACCGGGTTGATTTGGCCATCGATGGAGCCGCCAACGCCAATATAGACCATTCGTCCTTCGGCGATGCCGGACCGGAGCGTATAGCGGACGTCCGGGATGTAAGCGACCGAAGGTCTCTGTTGTGGCGTCGCCTGCTGTGTTGGTGTCGGGGCAGTTTGCGCGATCCTGCTCTCGGCCGGCGGTGTTGCGGTTGAGGACGTAGTCGCGGCAAGGTAAGCAATCACGTCCTTTCGCTCATTATCGGTCTTCAATCCCGGGAATGGCATTTTATTGCCAGGGACGGTCTTCTGCGGGTCGAGAAGGTAACGATCAAGCGTCGTGACGTCCCAGGTCATGCCCGAATTTCTTAGAGCTGGAGAATAGGCATATACCGGATCGCTGGCCGCTTTCTTCCCGACGATGCCGGCTAGGCTCGGGCCCAAGGTGTTCTTGCCGGGCTCGAGCGAATGGCATGCCTGACATTTGCGATAGACTTCGATAATCAAGGGGGTAGAGAACGGATTCGGGATTGCAAGTCCGCGAACGGAACTCAACGCGCCGAAAGCAATTCCTTCATGCGCTGGCGCACCATCTCTTTTTTGGTGACGGTGAATTCCCAGTCATAGGTGTCGAAATACTGCACGCCGTCTTTCGGAATGATCTCCGGAGGCAGATGGCTTTCGTCGATGTCGTTTCGGGTGGGGACGGTGCCCATGGCACGGTTGAACACTTCGTTGCCCTCCTTAGACGCGATCCAATTCACGAACACCTTTGCCGCGTTTGGATGCGGAGCGTTGTCGATGATGGCGACCTGGCCGAAGCTGGCGGAAATCTCGGGATAGAGGTCGGTAAGGTTTTCAAGGATCGCGACTGGTATGCCCTCCTTGCGCAGCTTCTCTACATCGGCATCTTCGGCGCCAAGCGAGATCGGATAGATGCCGCGCGCAAGTCCGTCGGTGATTTGGCGGGTGTCGCGGCTGATCATCGGTTTCTGGTCGACATAAAGCTGTTTGACGAAATCCTCACCATGCTGGAAATAAAGATGGGCGGCCTGGTTGCTGCCGCTTCCGGGAATCGTGGGTCCTGCAGTGCGATCTTTCCCTTCCATTTGGGATTCAGCAGGTCCTTGACCGAGCGTAATTCACCGGGCTTCACGTCCTTGGTATTGATGTGGAACATCGTCGTCACGGTGTTCGCAAGCCGCAGGATGTACAGCTCCTCCGGATCAGCGAACCAGAGCTTTCCCTTCTTCCATTTCTTGCCGTCGACCACTTCCGGCAGTTGCAGCGCCGGTTTCAGCGGTTGCAGCATCTTCTCGCGATGGAAGGTCAAGGCCATGCTTTGGATGCCGGCAAAGACGACGTCAATGGAGTGAATGCCGGCGTGACGTTCCGCGCGCATGCGCGCCGCCGACTCGGTGCTGCGGCCGCCGAGATATTCCATGTTGATCCCGTAGCGCGCCTTAAAGGCGGACGGCAGAACCTTACGAAGTTCCTGGCTGGGCGGGCCGGAAACCACCACTTTGCCTTCTTCCTTTGCAGCGGCGAGCGTCTCTTCCCAGGATTGCTTCCAGGCGGCGTTCTGTGCCGCGGCGCTGACCGGCAACAGGGCGAGCAGTGTCAGCAGCAGCGCACATACGTTCTTCATTGTTGTTTCCTCCCGACGGTTTTCATGTGCAGCCGCCAAGCCTGATGGAGGCGCGCCGATTATACGATGATGCGAAATTGTGATGAAAACGCCGCATGAGGTCAATCGGCGAGGCAGCGCGCAACCGGTTCCTTGCAGGATGTAAGCGCCTGAGTTGGCGCCGACGTCATCGTCATGTCGACGTTCCGAGTTCAGGTCAGAGCAATAAGCTCCGCTGGTCTTTGACGGACCAGCATGCTCCCGTCGAGGTGGCCGGCGCAGACATCATGTGAGCGCTGTTTTTTTTATTGCTGGGGGTTCTGCCTTGAGGGGTGCCGCTGGCTTCGGCGCTGCCACAGCCGCCGGCTTCGGCGCTGCTACAGCCGCCGGCTTCGGCGCTGCTACAGCCGCCGGCTTCGGCGTTGCCACAGCCGCCGGCTTCGACGCTGTCACAGCCGCTGGCTTCGGCGCTGCCACAGCTTTGGCTTTCGGCTTTTCAGCCTTGGCGCTTTCCTTCTTCGTGCGCTTTTTCTTTTTGTCCGCGGCCGACTTGGATTTCAGCTCGCGCAATTCCGCTTTCAGCTCCTTTATCTGCTTCTTCAACGTCTTCTTGCGCGCTTCAACTTGTTTACTGGCCATATGGATCCCCCGCCGGTGGCTTTGACCGTTCAAACTAACATTTCGGCGCTAGGATGCTCAACATTCCCGGAATTATGTTTTGTTACAGTTTTGTGACAGCGCCAGCAGTGCTAGCGTCGGCGCGACACGTACGACCCTACCGGTAGCGCACCTGAAAGGGTGAGATGGACCCCTTCGTTTTTGCCGCCGTCCTTTTCGCGGCGCTCTGTCATGCCAGCTGGAATTCGCTTCTCAAGATCCGGCTTGATCCTTTTGCCGCCAACGCGCTGATCACGGTTGCCAGCGGGTTGATCGCCGCGGCGGCGCTGCCTTTCGTAGGCTTTGCGCCAATCGTTTCCTGGCCCTGGCTCGTCGCTTCGATCATCCTGCATCTGGCTTATTATTACGGTCTCACCGAGGCCTACCGCACCGGCGATCTCAGCCAAGTCTACCCCATCGCGCGCGGGGCCGCCCCGCTGATGACGGCGGTGATTTCGACCACGGCGCTGGGGGAGGACATCGGCCTCTTTGGCTGGCTCGGCATTTTGAGTCTGGTCTCCGGTGTTTTCCTGCTGTCGATCCGCGGCGGGCGCGATCTCACACGCATCGACCGCCGCGCTGTCGGCTTCGCTTTTTTTACTGCGGTTACGATCTGCGGCTATTCGCTGACGGACGGTATCGGCGCCCGCGTATCGGGCAATGCCCACGCTTATGCGGCGCTTCTTTTCCTTCTCGATGGCTCCTGCATGGCGGTCGTCGCGCTATGGCGGCGCGGGCAATCGATTATCACCGAAGCGCGGATCTATTGGAAAACCGGCCTGTTCGGCGGCGCCTTGTCGGTAACCTCCTACTGGATAGCGATCTGGGCCATGACAGTGGCGCCGATCGCTATCGTTGCCGCGTTGCGCGAAACCAGCGTGCTGTTCGCCGCCGTCATCTCCGTCGTCATCCTTAAGGAGCAGCTGCGGCCCGCGCGCGTGATCGCCGCGCTGATGATCGTGTTCGGATTGGCCCTGATCAGATTGCACTAGGGGTCTAAGATTTTTCCGTGGCCAGGTCGCGCGCCACATCGAGAAAGGCGCGTACCAGGGGAAGCCGCCGCCGCTCCTGCAAGCAAGCCACGTATTCGCCGACCGTGAGATCGCTGTCGCTGACCTCGATGGCATGGAAACGCGCTTCGGTGCCGAATTCGCTGTCAAACACCACGCCAACGCCAAATCCCGCGGCGACGGCTTCTCGCACTCCTTCGCGGGTCTGCACCTCGATCAGTGATCCGGAAACCACGCCGGCTTGCGCGAGCCGCGCTTCGAATACCTCGCGGGTGATGGAGCCGCGTTCACGCACGACAATGTCCCGGCCGGCGAGTTCCGACATACGAATTTGCCGCCGGCGGGCCCAGGCATGGCCCTGCGGAACAAAGACGATGAGCCGGTCTTCGCGCAATTTCATCGAAAAGATCTGGGGATCCGACGTCATCTTCGCCATCACCGCAATATCGGCACCGTGCTCGGTAAGGTGATCAAGCACGGCTGCCGAATTGTCGATCTTCAGCGTGAAGGTGACTCCGGCATGCAGGCGCTTGAGCTCGGCCAGGATCGGCATGACGTGATAGGCGCTATCCGCGCTCACCCGCAGATGTCCGCGCGTCAAGGCGCGGCCGCCGGTCAGGAGCGCGCGGGCTTCCTCCTCCGCGGCGATCAGCCGGGTGGTGAGCGCGAAAAGCGATTGTCCGGTCGGGGTCATGCGCACGCCGCGTCCGCGGCGGTCGAACAGATCCACGGCGTAGCTCGCCTCAAGCGCACGCACCTGCGCGGACAACGTGGGCTGGCTTAGCCCGGCCGTCCGCGCCGCCAAAGAGAAGCTTCCGGCGTCGGCGACCAGATGAAAGGCTCGCAACTGGGTCACGAGGCTCATATAGATATTATCTATATGAGTTATTCAAAAATGCAAATGAGACGATGGGTCCGGGGGTGGTAATCTTACGGTTATCAGACCGTCAGGAATGCCGCCCTATGCTCGAAAAATTCCGACAAGCAGCCATGAGCGAAACCGGCGATCCTCTACTTCTCACCCCCGGACCACTGACGACTTCCCGGTCGGTGAAGGAAGCGATGATTCACGACTGGGGCTCGCGCGACGCGAGCTTTATCGAGATCAATCGCTCCGTGCTTTCCCGGCTCACCGCCTTGATCAATGGCGGCGAGGAATTCGTGACAGTGCCGATGCAAGGTTCGGGCACTTTTGCGGTGGAGGCCATGCTAACAAGCCTGGTTCCGCACAAGGGCAAGGTGCTTGTCGTGATCAACGGCGCCTATGGCCAGCGGGCCAAGAAGATCTGCGACATCGCCGGCCGCGCCACTGCTGTCTATGAGACGCCGGAAGATACGCCGCCCGATCTCGCCGCCATTGACGCTTTGCTCAAAAGCGACCCGGCGATCACCCACGTCTTCGCCGTCCACTGCGAGACCACCTCCGGCATCCTCAATCCGATTTCTGAATTGGCCGATCTGGTTCGCCGCTACGGCAAGTCGTTGCTCATCGACGCCATGAGCGCTTTCGGCGCCATTGCGCTCGACGCCACCCAAACGCCGTTCGACGCGGTGGCGGCATCTTCCAATAAGTGCATCGAAGGCGTGCCGGGTTTGGGTTTCGTGATCTGCCGCACGACAGTGCTGGAGAAAGCCAAGGGCAACGCGACAACGCTGGTGCTCGACCTGCACGACCAGTGGAGCAATTTCGTCAAGACCGGCCAATACCGCTTTACGCCGCCGATCCATGTCATCGTCGCCTTCCATCAGGCTTTGGCGGAATTCGACGCCGAAGGCGGCGTCGTCGGGCGCGGCCGGCGTTACGCCGAGAATTGCAAGATTCTGATCGAGGGCATGCGGGCGCTGGGTTTCGAAACGCTGCTGCCCGATCACCTGCAGGCCCCGATCATCGTCACCTTCCGCATGCCGGCAGAGAAGAAATTCGTGTTCCAGGATTTCTATGACCGGCTGAAGGAGCGCGGCTACGTGATTTATCCCGGCAAGCTCACGGTCGCGGATTCGTTCCGCATCGGCTGCATTGGCCGGCTCTATCCCGATCACATGCGCGGTGCGCTCGATGCGATCCGCGCCATCCTTGACGAGATGGGAATCCGCTGCCTGAAAGCCAGCAGGGCGGCATAGGAGAAGACAGTTGAACATCAACACCGGCGCCAATGTTACCGTCAATGGCCGCAGCTATCGCTTCCCCACGGAGCCGACGGTCTGCGTCTGCATCGACGGTTCGGAGCCCGGCTATATCGAACAGGCAGTGGCCAGCGGGCTGGCGCCGAATTTCGCACGGCTGATGAAGGACGGCTCCAATCTGCTGGCGCAGTCGGTGATCCCGAGCTTCACCAATCCCAACAACCTTTCGATCATCACCGGCAGTCCGCCGGCCGTGCATGGCATCGCGGGCAATTACTTCTTCGATCCCGTGAGCAAGCAGGAAGTGATGATGAACGATGCCCGCTTCCTGCGCGCCCCTACCATAATGAAGGCCTTTCATGACGCCGGCGCCAAGGTCGCCGTGGTGACCGCCAAGGACAAGCTGCGGACGCTGCTGGGCCATGGGCTCGATCTGTCGAGCGGACGCGCCATCGCGTTTTCATCAGAGAAAGCCGATAAGGCGACGCTGCAGGACAACGGCATTGCTGACGTCCCACAGCGCATCGGCATGAAGGTGCCCGATGTCTATTCCTCGGAATTATCGGAGTTCGTCATGGCGGCGGGGCTTTCGATCGTTATGTGCGAACGGCCGAACCTGATGTATCTCTCAACCACCGATTACGTGCAGCACAAGGCCGCGCCCGGCTCGCCGATGGCGAATGCTTTTTATGCGATGATGGACCGTTATGTCGGGGCGCTCGACAAGCAGGGCTGCGTGCTGGTGCTGACTGCCGATCATGGCATGAATGACAAGCACCTGCCCAACGGCGAGCCTGACGTGATCTATCTGCAGGATGAATTCGATGCCTGGCTTGGCAAGGAAAAGGCGCGGGTCATTCTTCCCATCACCGATCCCTATGTTGCCCATCACGGCGCGCTGGGCTCATTTGCAACCGTCTATCTCCCGGACGATGCCGATACCGCCGAAATCCTGGACAAGCTCCGCGCGGTCGACGGCATCGAGGTGGCGCTGTCCCGCGATGAAGCCTGCCGGCGCTTTGAGCTGCCACCGGACCGGATCGGCGACATCGTCGCGATATCGACCGTTCACAAGGTGCTCGGCACCAGCCGGGCGCGGCACGACCTGACCGGCCTGACCGAGCCGCTGCGTTCCCATGGCGGGCTCACCGAGCAGACGGTGCCGATGATCGCCAACCGCAAGGTGACGCTGCCGGATGACCGCAAGCTGCGCAATTTCGACATCTTCGATGTCGCGCTCAATCACGTGAATTGAGGCTGGCATGAACGTTCAGACCAAGCCGACCGCCGCGATCCGCCACGAAGGCATGCGCATTGCCGGCCAGCGTGTCGACCTGGACGAGCGGATCGAAGTGTTCAATCCCTACAACAATGCCGTGGTCGGCACGGTGCCGGCAGCTCGCGCGGAACATGTGCGCTCGGCTTTCGCCAAGGCGGCGGCTTTCAAGCCCAAGCTCACCCGCTACGAGCGGCAGCAGATCCTCATCCGCACGGCCGAGCTGTTGCGCGACCGCAAGGAAGATTTCGCCCGCCTGATCACCGCGGAATCCGGACTGTGCTGGAAGGATTCGCTCTATGAGGCCGGCCGCGCCTATGACGTCTATTCCTTCGCCGGCCAGCTCACCATTTTGGACGACGGCGAAATTTATTCCTGCGATATCTCGCCCCAGGCCAAGCTGCGCAAGATCTTCACCATGCGCATGCCGCTCAACGGCGTCATCTCCGCCATCACGCCGTTCAATCACCCGCTCAACATGGTCTCGCACAAGATCGCGCCGGCAATCGCCACCAATAATCGAGTGGTGCTGAAACCGACCGAGCTGACGCCGCTAACCGCGCTGGCGCTGGCGGACGTGCTCTATGAAGCTGGGCTGCCGCCGGAAATGCTGTCGGTCGTTACCGGCAATCCCTCCACCATGGGGGATGCCATGATTACCGATCCGGACTGCGATCTCATCACTTTCACCGGCTCGGTGAAGGTCGGCAAATATATCGCCGGCAAGGCCGGCTATCGCCGTATCGTGCTGGAACTCGGCGGCAATGATCCGCTGATCGTGATGGAGGACGCCGATCTCGCCAAGGCAGCGGAACTGGCGGTCATGGGCGCCACCAAGAATTCCGGCCAGCGCTGCACCGCGGTCAAGCGCATCCTGGTGGTGGAAAGCGTGGCGGACGAATTTGCCCGGCAGGTCGTCGCCAAGGCGAAGACGCTGAAATTCGGCGATCCCGATGGATCCTGCAACCGACGTGGGCACAGTGATTAACGAAGGCGCGGCCAAGCTGTTCGAGCGCCGGGTGCAGGACGCGGTCGGCAAAGGCGCGGTGCTGCTGCATGGCGGCCAGCGCGATGGCGCGCTCTATGCGCCGACGGTCGTGGACAAGGTGCCTTACGATTGCGAGCTGGTGCATGAGGAGACGTTCGGGCCGGTCATCCCGATCGTGCGCTGCCCCGACGATATCGCAGAGGTTATCCGCATCTCGAATTCGACCGCGTATGGGCTGTCGTCGGGCGTCTGCACGTCCAGGCTCGAATACATCACCCGCTTCATCAATGAGCTCGAGGTGGGTACCGTTAATGTCTGGGAGGTCCCGGGCTATCGGATCGAGATGTCGCCGTTCGGCGGCATCAAGGATTCCGGGCTCGGCTACAAAGAGGGTGTTGTCGAGGCGATGAAGTCCTTCACGAATGTGAAGACTTACTCGCTGCCATGGCCGGTTTGACTGTACCGGGCGGTTACGACTGGAATTCTTGTCATCGGGCCTTCATACGTCCATGACAATCACGGAATGGAAGGCGTGTTCAAACAGGGGAAAGTCAGATGAAGCGTAAACTGGCGATAGGGGCCGTCGCTCGGCCTCGCTATGGCGTGTTCAATGGTGTTGCCGGCTGCGGCGCAGAAAACCGAACTCACGATCTATACGGCGCTGGAAAACGACCAGCTCGCGCCGTTCAAGGCAGCGATCGAAGCGGCCGTGCCGGACGTCAGCAGTCGTCTGGGTGCGCGATTCCACCGGGCGTCATCACCGCGCGTTTCCTCGCCGAGAAAGACAATCCGCGCGCCGATATGGTGATGGGCCTGGCGGCGTCCAGCCTGCTGCTGTTCGAGAAGATGAGCCTGCTGGAAACCTATAAGCCGGCGGGCGTGGATGCTCTCAAGCCGGCCTACCGCGACAGCAAGGAACCCTATACCTGGACCGGCATGGACGCCTTCATCGGCGTGATCTGCTTCAACACCGCGGAAGCTGGCAAGGCCAACATCGCCGCGCCGACCGTCATGGAAGGATCTGACCAAGCCGGAATACAAGGGCAAGCTGGTGATGCCGCATCCGGCGTCTTCCGGCACCGGCTATCTCACGGTCGGCTGCCTGGCTGCAGACCATGGGCGAGCCGGAAGGCTGGAAGTTCATGGACGGCCTGCATGAAAACATCGCGGTCTATACCCATTCCGGCTCGGCGCCTTGCGTGCAGGCGGCCAAGCGGCGAGCGCGTCGCCGGCATCGCGCTCGACATGCGCGGCGCTTCGGAAAAGACCAAGGGCGCTCCGCTCGAGGTCATCGTTCCGAAGGAAGGCGTCGGCTGGGACATGGAAGCCGTCGCCATCGTCAAGGGCACGAAGAAGCTCGCGGCGGCCAAGAAGATTGCCGACTGGAGCGGCGACCAAGGCGGCGAATGAGCTCTATTCCAAGACCTATGCCGCCGTGGCCCATCCGGACGTCAAGAACTATTCCGCCGAATTATCCGGCCGACTGCCGAGAAGGGCATGGTGAAAAACGACTTCGCCTGGATGGCTGAAAACCGCGAGCGCATCCTGGCGGAATGGGCGAAGCGCTACGAATCCAAGGCCGCGCCGAAGTAAGGCAATCGGAACGCTCCCCGGGGCACTTGCCCCCGGGGGGCTATCTCGCCCACCATGTCCTTGGCCGGGAAAGGCATTGGGGCAATCGGGCAGGGTGCAATGAAGAATCCGAGCGATCCGGCATCCCACCGGGGGAATGGGTCCGGCAACGGTTCCGCGGCGCAGGCTGCGCCGTTTCTGCGGATCCGCAATCTGACAAAACGCTTCGGCGTCTTCACCGCGCTGCAGGATGTCTCGCTCGACGTCTATCGGGGCGAATTCATCTGTTTTCTCGGGCCTTCCGGCTGCGGCAAGACCACCTTGCTGCGCGCTATCGCCGGACTCGACCCGCAGGACGAAGGCAGCATCGAGATCGCCGGCCGCGATGTGTCGCGGCTGCCGCCGGCGGCACGCGATTTCGGCATCGTATTTCAGTCCTACGCGCTCTTTCCCAACCTGACGGTCGCCGGCAACGTCGGCTATGGCCTGGTCAATCGCAGGAAATCGCGCAGCGAAATCACCACGCGTGTGCGTGAATTGCTCACGCTTGTCGGGCTGAGTGACCAGGAAAAGAAATATCCGGTGCAGCTTTCCGGCGGGCAGCAGCAGCGTGTCGCGCTGGCACGCGCTTTGGCGACATCGCCCGGACTTTTGCTGCTCGACGAGCCACTTTCCGCGCTCGATGCGCGGGTGCGGCTGCGCCTGCGCGACGAGATCAAATCCCTGCAGCGGCGGTTGGGCGTGACCACCATCATGGTGACGCACGACCAGGAAGAAGCACTCGCCATGGCGGACCGCATCGTGGTGATGAACCAAGGCGTCATCGACCAGGTCGGCGTGCCGCTGGAGATTTACCGCATGCCGACCACGTCGTTCGTGGCGGATTTCGTCGGCAGCATGACATTCCTGAATGCTGAGGTGTCGGGCGCGGACCGCCTGCGCGTCGGCACGCTGGAAATCTGCTGCGCCGACGCCGGCCGCTTCGCCTACGGCACGCCGGTGCGGCTCGGCCTGCGGCCGGAAGAGGTGCGGGTACGCAATCTTGATGCCTCTACGCCCAATGTCATCGACGCCACCGTCACCAGCCTCGATTTTCTCGGGCCATTCTGCCGCGCGCAGCTCAAGCCTGCGGGAGCGCCGGATGTGACCATTCTGGCCGATTTCTCCGCCAATCTGATGCGCGACCTCGGGGTCAGCCAGGGGCAAAAGCTGACAATCGCGCTGCCGCCGGATTCGCTTCGGGTTTTTGCCAGGAGCTGAGCAGTGGTCGACGCGGTTATCGCCAACAAGTCTACGCCGCAGTTCGTAGCGCCGCGCATTGATCGTGACGCATTGCTGCTCCGCGCCGGCATCGTCCTGCTGGTCGGCTGGCTTCTTCTCACCATCGCTTTGCCGCTCTGGGCGCTGCTCTCGAAAAGCTTTCAGAATGCCGACGGGCAGTTTATCGGCTTCGCCAATTACATCCGCTACTTCTCGACGCCGGCGCTGTTCAACTCGATATTCAACAGCCTGTGGGTAGCAGTGATTTCTACCTCAATCGTCATTCCGCTGGCCTATCTCTACGCCTTTGCGCTGACCCGCAGCCGGATGAAGTTCAAAGGACTGTTTTATGCGGCAGCGCTCTTGCCGGTGTTCGCGCCATCGCTGCTGTCTGCCATCTCCCTGATCTATCTGTTCGGCAATCAGGGTCTTTTGAAGCACCTTTTGTTCGGTGCTTCGATTTACGGCCCACTCGGGATCATCATCTCGCAGGTCTATTATTGCTTTCCGCCGGCAGTGATCATCCTGGTCACCGCGCTGACACTGGCCGACGCGCGGCTTTACGAGATTGCCGAAGCGCTCGGCACGTCGAAAGCCCGGGTGTTCCGCACCGTGACTTTGCCGGGCATAAAATATGGCCTGATCAACGCCTGTTTCGTCGTCTTCACCGTGGTGGTCACCGACTTTGGCATCGCCAAAGTGATCGGTGGTGGATTCAATGTGCTGGCGACCGACGCCTATAAGCAGGTCATCGGCCAGCAGAATTTCTCCATGGGCGCGGTGGTCGGCATGATCCTGCTGATGCCGGCGGTGCTGGCCTTCGTCATCGACCGCCTGGTGCAGCGCCGGCAATTCGCGCTGTTGTCGGCGCGCGCAGTGCCGCTTGAGCCGAAGCCCAACACCTTGCGCGACGTGGCGATCACTATTTATGCCACGGTCGTCGCAGCGGTGATTATCGGCCTCCTGGGCGTGGCGGTGTGGGCTTCCTTCGTCACCTATTGGCCGTACAACCTGTCGCTATCGCTGAACAATTACAGTTTCGGCACGTTCGATGCCGACGGCTGGTCGCCGTATTTCAACTCGGTGAAGATGGCGGCGCTGGCGGCGCTGATCGGAACGACGGTGGTTTTCACCGGCGCCTATCTGATCGACAAGACCAAGATTTCTCCCGGCGGCAGGGCCTTGGCGCATTTGCTGGCGATGCTGCCGATGGCGGTGCCTGGTTTGGTGCTGGGGCTGGGTTATGTATTCTTTTTCAATGCGCCGTGGAATCCGCTGAACTTCCTGTACGGCACGTTGCTGGTGTTGGTGGTCAATACCACGACGCATTTCTACACGGTCGCGCACATCACCGCGCTCACCGCGCTCAAGCAAATTGATCCCGAGTTCGAATCCGTGGCGGCCTCGCTCAAAGTGCCGGTCTGGCGCACCTTCGGCCGGGTCACGGTGCCGATCTGCATGCCGGCCATTCTTGATATTGCCGTCTACATGTTCGTCAGCGCGCTCACCACCGTCTCGGCGGTGATCTTTCTCTACGGGTCCGGCACCAAGCTGGCTTCGGTCGCGATCGTGCATATGGATGAAGCCGGCGTAACGGCGGGCGCTGCGGCCATGGCGACGCTGATTGTCGCGACCGCATTGTCAGCCAAGCTGCTGCATCTCGTGCTGGACCGCCTCATTCTGGTGCGTCTGCAAGCTTGGCGGCGACGCTGATGCGCTCACCCGTGACCAATGCAGGTACACCTGCGCCTTCGGAAAGCGACACAAATCTGTCGCAAGAGCGGCGCGCCTGGGCCGCGCGCAATCTTGATGCAGCCGGGCGCGCACTGCTGGCGCAGGACGAGCGCTATTTCCTGCGCCAATCGGTTTCGACGCCTTGCCTCAATGCCATCGTGAAAGCGGAGGGCATCTTTATTCAAGATACCGCCGGCCGCCGGATGATGGATTTCCACGGCAACAATGTGCATCACGTAGGCTATGGCCATCCTCGGCTCAAACGCGCCATCGCCGAGCAGATGGAGGCGCTGCCTTTCACCCCGCGCCGCTACACGTCCGAGCCCGCTGTGGCGCTGGCGGAGAAACTTGCCGCCATCGCACCGGGAAATCTGGGCAAGGTGCTGTTCACCACCGGCGGGTCCGATGCCATCGAAGTTGCCATTAAGATCGCGCGCGCCGCCACCGGCCGCTACAAAACCCTGTCATTTTGGGATGCCTTCCATGGCGCGGGCTTTGGCTCGGCAGCCGTCGGCGGCGAGGCGCTGTTCCGCTCCGGTCCCGTCGGTCCGCTGATGCCGGGCGCCGAACATGTCGCGCCGTTTTCCAGCTACCGCTGCCCTTACGGCACGTCGAGCGCGGAGGAATCCTCCGCTGCCTGCGCGCGCATGATCGATTATGTGCTCGGCCGCGAAGGCGATGTTGCCGTCCTGGTCGCCGAGCCGGTGCGGGCGGTGCCTTACATTCCAGCGCCTGGTTTCTGGAAGGAAGTGCGTAAGATTTGCGACCGGCACGGCACCTTGCTGGTGTTCGACGAAATCCCGACCGGGCTCGGCAAGACCGGAAAGATGTTCGCCTGTGAGCACGACGGCGTCGTCCCGGACATGCTGGTGCTCGGCAAGGCTTTGGGCGGCGGCATCCTGCCGATCGCCGCGGTGATCGCGCGGCCCGAGCTCGACGTCGGGGCCGATTATGCCTTCGGCCATTACACCCATGAGAAGAACCCGGTGACCGCGCGGGCGGCCCTGACCACCATCCAGATCATCGAGGATGAAGGCTTGCTGGCCAATGCCGCCAACGTCGGCGTTGTTGCACTGGCGCGGCTTCACGACATCATGGCCAAGCGCGCGATTGTGGGCGACGTGCGCGGCGTCGGCCTCCTTCTTGGCATCGAGCTGGTCAGCGACCGTGCCGCCAAGACGCCGGCAAATGCCGAAGCCGAGAAGGTAATGTATCTCGCAATGGAGAAGGGTCTGTCGTTCAAGACCACGTTCGGGAATGTGCTGACACTGACGCCGCCGTTAACTGTGACGCAGGCGCAGATGGATCGCGCGCTCGATATTATCGATGAATGTCTTGCGGTGATTTGAAGGGGCAGGGGATCATGGCTGGCAATCTTTCCTTCGATGAATTGAAAAAGGCCGTCAGGTCCGGCGCCATCGACACCGTTATCGTTGCAATGGCCGACATGCAGGGCCGGCTGATCGGCAAGCGTTTTCAAGGGGAGTATTTTATCGACGGCGCGCATGAGGAAACCCATGCCTGCAATTATCTGCTCGCTAACGATATCGACATGGAACCGGTGCCTGGTTATGCGGCGGCGAGCTGGGAAAAGGGCTACGGCGATTTTGTTATGAAGCCCGACATGGAGACGCTGCGGCGAATTCCCTGGCTTACGGGCACCGCACTGGTACTGGCGGATGTGCTCGACCACCATCATCACGACGTGCCGCATTCGCCGCGCGCGATGCTGAAGAAGCAGATCGCCCGGCTGCAGAAGAAAAAGATGCAGGCGTTCCTGGCTTCCGAGCTGGAATTCTACCTGTTCGACGAGTCCTATGAGAGCGCGGCGGGTAAACGTTATGCCGGCCTGAAGACCGCCGGAGCTTACATCGAAGACTACCACGTGCTGCAGACTACCAAGGAGGAGGGCGTGATGCGCGCCATCCGCAACGGCCTGCAGGGCGCCGGCATTCCGGTGGAGAATTCCAAGGGCGAGTGGGGCCCCGGCCAGGAAGAGATCAACGTCCGCTATGCCGACGCGCTGGAGATGGCCGATCGCCACGTCATCTTGAAAAATGGGGTGAAGGAAATCGCCTGGGCACAAGGCAAGTCGGTCACCTTCATGGCGAAGTGGAACTATGGCCTCGCCGGCTCGAGCTCGCACATCCATGCATCGCTCTGGGACGCTGCCGGCAAGACTCCGCTGTTCTATGACCGCAAGGGTGAATACGGCATGTCGCCGCTGATGAGGAGCTTCGTGGCCGGCCAGCTCAAATACGCGCGCGACATCACCTACTTTCTCGCGCCCTATATCAATTCCTACAAGCGCTTCCAGGTCGGCACCTTCGCGCCGACCAAGGCGATCTGGAGCCGCGACAACCGCACCGCGGGCTTCCGGCTATGCGGTGAGGAAACCAAGGCGATCCGCATCGAGTGCCGCATTGGCGGCGCGGATCTCAATCCCTATCTCGCCTTCAGCGCACTACTGGCCGCCGGGCTCGCCGGGATCGAGGAAAAACTGAAGCTGCCGCCGGCTTATTCCGGCGATGCCTATCACGGCGCGAAACTCCCCGAGGTACCGAAGACGCTGCGGGAAGCAGCCGGAGCCTTCGGGCGATCCAAAATGTTGCGCGCCGCTCTCGGCGACGCGGTGGTCGATCATTATGTCCGCACCGCGGAATGGGAGCAGTTCGAATACGACCGCCGCATCACCGACTGGGAGCTGATCCGTGGCTTCGAGCGCTACTAAGCGTCACCGAGAACAAGAAGAATGACCGAGATCGTTTGCGTTTCCCCGGTTGACGGCCGTGAGGTTGTCCGCAGGCGCGCGGCTTCGGCCGAGGAGATCGCCGGTGCCGTTGCCGCCGCCCGCAAGGCGCAAGCAGCCTGGGTGCAAGTGCCGCTGGCCGAACGCGGCAAGCTCTGCCTGGCCTTCGTCGACGCCATGCTCACGATGAAAGCCGAAATCGCGCCGGAGCTCGCCTGGCAGATGGGTCGGCCGGTGAGGTACGGCGGCGGCGAAATGGGCGGCTTCGAGGAACGCTCCCGTTATATGGTGAGCATCGCCGAAAGCGCCTTAGCGCCGCTTGAGCCTGCGGCCAAGCAGGGATTTCGCCGCTATGTCCGCCGCGAGCCGCTCGGCTTGGTGCTCACCATTGCACCGTGGAATTATCCGTATCTCACCGCGGTGAACTCGATCATACCGGCGCTGATGGCAGGCAACGCTGTGCTGCTGAAGCATGCGACCCAGACGATGCTGGTCGGGGACCGCTTTCAGGCTGCCATGGACCGTGCCGGTCTGCCGAAGGGATTGTTTCAAAATCTCGTCCTTTCGCATGAAGACACGTCGAAGCTGATCGGCTCCGGTCGGATCGACCAAGTCTGCTTCACAGGTTCGGTGGCTTCTGGCCGCGCCATCGAGCAGGCGGCGGCCGGGACCTTTGCGGGCGTTGGGTTGGAACTTGGCGGCAAAGACCCTGCCTATGTCCGCAGCGATGTCGATCTCACCCATGCGGTCGAGAATTTGGTTGACGGCAGCTATTTCAATTCCGGGCAATGCTGCTGCGGCATCGAACGCATTTATGTACACGCCGATGTCTACGACAAATTCGTTGCCGGCTTCGTCGAACTTGCGAAACAATACGTGCTGGACGATCCGCTCGATCCCAACACCACGCTCGGACCGATGGCACAGCAGCGTCTTGCCGCGACCGTGCGGGATCATATCGCCGAGGCGGTGCATAAGGGCGCCCGCGCGCTGATCGATACGAGGACCTTTACGAAAGATAGCGCCGGTTCGACCTACGTCGCGCCGCAGGTGCTGGTCGATGTCGACCACGGCATGAAGGTCATGATGGAAGAAACCTTCGGTCCGGTGGTCGGCATCATGAAAGTTCGCGACGACGAGGAAGCCATCCGGCTGATGAATGACTCGCGCTACGGTCTTACCGCGTCGATCTGGACCAAGGACATGGACGCTGCCGAGCGGATCGGCAGCAAAGTCGAGACCGGCACCGTGTATATGAACCGCTGCGACTATCTCGATCCCGCACTGGCTTGGACCGGCATCAAGGATACCGGTCGCGGCGCGGCCTTGTCGAGGATCGGATACGAGATGCTCACCCGCCCAAAAAGCTTTCACCTGCGAGCCGTGTGATGGACCTGCGCGCCAATTGGAACTACCCCACCTCCGTGCGCTTCGGTGCCGGCCGCATCAGCGAATTGGCCGATGCGGTGAAGGTCGCCGGCATGAGCAATCCGTTGTTCGTCACCGACCCCAATCTCGCGAAACTGCCGATGACGCAAAAGGCGGCGGGTTCTCTGACGATGTTCTCCGAGATCAAATCCAATCCGGTCGAAGCCAATGTCGCCGCCGGCGTTGAAGCCTATAAGCGGGGCGGGCATGACGGCGTGGTGGCCTTCGGCGGCGGCTCGGCCTTGGATGTAGGCAAGCTGATCGCCTTCATGGCCGGGCAGACGCGGCCGATCTGGGATTTCGAGGATATCGGCGACTGGTGGACACGCGCCAATGCCGACGCCATCGCGCCGGTAGTGGCAGTGCCGACCACGGCTGGCACCGGCTCGGAAGTCGGCCGCGCCGGCGTGGTCACGCATGAAAAGACCCACACCAAGAAGATCATCTTTCATCCGCAGATGATGCCGAAAGTCACCATCTGCGACCCGGAGTTGACCGTCGGCATGCCGCCGATCATCACCGCCGGCACCGGCATGGATGCCTTCGCGCATTGTCTCGAAGCCTATTGCGGGCCGTTCTATCACCCGCTGGCGGACGGCGTGGCGGTCGAAGGCGTGCGGCTGGTGAAGGAAAATCTGGCCACCGCGGTGAAGGACGGCAAAAATCTCGAAGCGCGCGCGCATATGATGTCGGCCGCGGCGATGGGCGCGACCTCGTTCCAGAAGGCGCTCGGCGCCATTCACTCGCTCTCGCATCCGGTCGGCTCGCTCTATGACACGCATCATGGCCTTACCAACGGCGTGTTCATGCCCTATGTTCTCGTGTTCAATAAAAAGGCGATCGAGGACCGTATCGTTCGGCTTGCCGCTTATATCGGGCTGAAGCCTCGCTTCCGCGCCTTCCTCGATTTCGTGCTGGAATTGCGGGCGGAAACCGGCGTCCCGCACACGCTGACCGGGCTGAATGTCGACGACGCCAAGGCCGACCAGATCGTCGAGATGGCGCCGAAGGACCCGACCGCTGGCGGCAATCCGGTGAAGCTCGACAAGCGCGGCGCGCGCACGATTTTCAACCGGGCGATGGAAGGGCGGCTATAGCAAGCCGAAAAACTCGTCGCGGGGGTGGGGATCAGAGGCAAGCGGTCGGTTGTGCCGGGCCGGCGCATGGACCATAATCATCCGTCTGACCTGACCGCTGAGGGATTCCGATGCGTTGCACGTATCTGAAGGCTATGCTGTTCGCTCTCGCCGTGATAACGGCGCCGGCCCTTTCGCATGCTGCGGATTCCCCGGCGATCCCGATCACCGGCGCGCCCGGAGTTGCTGTCGCACCTGCGGTGTCAAATACCGTTATTATCGAGCAGCCTTCGCCGGTCATGCCGGCGCCCGTGACGCGCTACGGCTGCAGCCGCATCTGGCGCTGCGATTCCGCCATTTGCGAATGGCGCCGCGGTTGCTACGGCATCTATGGCTATATGGAAGGGCCTTATTACGCGGTGCCGCTCGCCAAGCGCCAATACGAGCGGCATGGCTGGCCGGTCCCATCAGAAGGGCGAGCCAATTTCACCCTCTCAAAGTAAATAGAGCTGTTCGAGCAGGAATGCGGCCCAGATTGCCGGGGCCAGAAAGGCGCCGAACGGAATTTCCGTGTCACGGTCGAGCCAGGCGCCTTGCCTGATGCCGCGGAGCACCACGACCAGGATGGCTGCGACTGCCGCGAGCACCAGCGCATAGGGCAGGCTGCCCCAGGTTAGAATTATCGCGCCTGCAGCCATCAGCTTCACGTCGCCGAGACCGAGGCCTTCCTTGCCTGCCAACCGCTGAAAAGCGAACCGCAACACAAAGAGCAGCCCGCCGGCCGCGATGGCGCGCATCAGCGCGTCCAAGAATTCCTCGACGAGCACGCCTGCCGGCATTTCCAGCACGATGAACACCAGCCCGAGGGCTGCGATGGCGATGCTGGCAAGATCGGGAATGATCAGCCGCTCAAGATCGACGCACGCGATCCAGATCGCCAGCCCCGCCAGCAGGGCGGAAAAAACCGCGGGCGTTAACGGGAGCGTGGCAAAGGAAAGGATTGCGGCGGCGAAAGCTGCCGCAAAGCTTTGCCAGTAATCCGCCATGGTTGACCTAGCCGATGCAGGGATCGGCACTGTGTTCGCCGCTCATTGCCTGCGGATGGGCGGCACCACAACCGGCGGCGGCGGAGCCGCCACCGCGGGCAGGCGAGATATGCCCGCTCGCCCGATGATCGACAGCTTGGAGCGCAGTTCCTCGGCTACCAGCTGAGCGTCGACCCCGTCCCGGATGATCTGCGGGCGGATGAAGACGATCAATTCGGTCCGCTCTGACGAGCCGGCATTCTGACCAAAGAAATCACCGATATACTTCAGTTCGCTCAGGATCGGAAGGCCCGATTTGTTCTTCTCGCTGCGGTTACTGATCAGGCCGCCGAGCAAGACCGTCTGGCCACTGGCCACTGCGATCGAGCTTTGCACTTTGCGCTGCGAGATCGTCGGCGTCAGGGTCTGTGCGACGCTTTTGACGACATTTGAGATCTCCTGAATGACGTCGAGCGTGACCACGCCATTGGCGTTGACGCGCGGGGTCACCTTCAGGATCACGCCGGTGTTGCGCATCTCGATGTTGTTCACGATCGGCGCGTTCGGCACGCTGACGTCGACCGCCGAGCGGGTAGCGATCGGAACTTCGTCGCCCACCTGCAGGAGCGCCTGCTGGTTGTCCAGCACCACCAGCGCAGGTGACGACAGCACGTTCACGTCGGTGATTTGGCGCAAGGCATTGATCACCAGCCGCGGATCCTGATCGGAGCCGAGCACAAGGTTGCCGCCGGGGATCACGCGCTTGAGCACGTCGGTGGCGCCGAAGCCGATCGAGCCCTGATTACCCTTGTAGCTCGATTGCAGGTAGAACTGCACGCCGTATTGCAGCTCATTCTTCAAGGTGATTTCGGCCACGGTGGCATCGATGGCCACCTGCATGGGTGCGCGGTCGAGCTCGAAAATCGCGCGTTCGACGATCTTGTATTGGTCGCGGTTGGCATAGATCAACAGCGAATTGTTTGCGGTGTCGGCGGTGATCCGCACATTCGGCAGTAAGGCAGGGCCGCTCGCGCCGGCAAGGGGTGTGGTTGCGATATCTGCCGAGACCTTGTTGGACGACTGATCCTGATCCACCGAGCTATCGGTGCGGGTACCGAGCGACGTGGTAGGGGAACGCCCCTGCATAGTGCTGCTGCCGGACATCGAGCCCCCTCTGCCGCCGGAAGAGGAGGCGTCCGGACTGGTTGCGCGCTGCAAGGTCGACCCGGGCGTGAGCTGCGAAAGATCGCCTTGCCCAGGCGTGGTGGATACCGTGCTGGCCTGCCCGGTGAAGACCTCACGCAGGATGCCGGCCATTATCTTGGCATTACCGAAGCGTAGCCGGTAAATCCGAACGGTCGTATTGTCGACATCCGACTTGTCAAGCCGGCGGACCCAGGTCGCCACCTCGTCGATCTTTTTTGGCGTGTGCGCGATTGCCAGCACCGCATTAAGCCGGTTCATCGGCTGGAAGCGCACCAGATTGGCCGCCGCGCCTTCCCGACCGCTATCGAACACATTCTGCAGCTCGGCGATGATGGTATCCGGACTGGCGTTGCGTACCGGGAAGATCCCAACTGACTGGTTCTTCATCCAGTCCACATCGAGCGATAGCGCGGCTTCGATAGCGCTGATGCGTTCGGTGCTCGGCCCTTGCACCAGCAACAAATTGCGCGCGCTATCGACGCGTGCCATGCCGGGCTTGACCGCGAAACTATCGAGCGCCTTCAGCACAACCTGTGCCGTAACATAGCGCAGCGGCATCACGGTTATTCCGTAACCTGGCTCGGCGCTCGCGTTTGTCCGCCGCTCTACCACGCCGTTGCCGAGGGCTTCGCCCGCCGGGACGACCTTGTAGATTCCACCCTCCTTGACCAGATGCCCGCCAACGATCTTTACCGCACTTTCAAACAAGGGCATCAGGTCGGTTTTCGAAACTGGGCGTGCCGAAGACAGGGTGATCATGCCCTGCACGCGCGGATCGACGCTATAGGTGACGCCAAGCAGATCCCCGAGCAGTGCCTTGCTGACGGCATTGATGTCGGCATTCTGGAAGTTCAAGTCGAAGCCCTCGCTCGATTCCCTGACTTCCTGACCGCTCGTCATGGCGCCGTTGACGATCTCGCTCGGCCGTGCCGCGATAGATTTCGCTGCGCGGCGGTGGCGCTCCGGGATTCGGACGTCCAGCGGGAGCGGGAGAGCGGGCGGTCAGATCGGCGGACATGACCTCGTCAAAGACATGGTCGCCCGAACCGACCTTTTCGAAGGTGGAGCAGCCCGCAAACGCCAGGGTTAGGGCAAATGCTGCCAGCGTCGCGACATCACGCAGACGCAAAAAAGAACCCCCCCAACCCATTACCCTCTTCTCCTACACGACAAGGACTCACATTAGCATAGGACCGGCTGCAGGAGCGAGAACGAAGCGCTCGGCTACCGATCCTGTGGCTATCAAGCTAGGCACCTGAAATTTAGGGATTTTGTGGCCGCTTGGCCGGGTTCCGGCGGAGTTGTCGCCGCTGCTGGGAGGGGGTCATCTGCGAGCTCCGCCTCGTTTGCGGTATTTGCAGATTCGCGGGTTTCTGCCGCATGGCCCCTGGAGGTAACCCTGTCGGATCCGGAGTGCCACCGCCTTCCGGGTGGGGAAGGAATAACTCTAGGCGCACCTGGCGATCTTCCTGGCGAAGCACGACGTGGCGGGGGGCGATCTCCTCGAGCGACCATGCATCCAAGGCCTCGCCCTGGCGTAGCTGCACGGTCTCCTGCGTGTCGCGGTTGCGCAGGATGGCGATGGCCACGTCCGCCCCCATCACGACGCCGGTAAGCTCGAATGGCAGGGAGTCCGGGTTTTCTTCGACCGGCGATGTTTCCGTTTCCCCCGCGGCTTCCGCATCCGGCCGACGGCGGGGAGAAAACAGCGGGCGTTCCCGTGTTGCCTGCAATTCTTCCAGCGGCGGCAAGGAAAAGGATCGCACCGGCGCGTTCGCCGGGCGGCCCTGAGCCGCGACAGCGCAGGGCATCAGTAGCAAAATTGCAACAATCCCAAAAAGATTGACTTTGTTCATGGCGCAGTCCGCCGGAAATAGCCTGCAGCGCGCAGGTCGACGGAGAGCCGCGGCGATATCTGCCTATCCTCTGCATCTGCGGAACCGCGCGGCACGAGCCGGTTTACTAACAGATTTTCGACAAAGACATAGGGTGCCTCCGACTCCAAGTGGTAGAGCAGGTCCTGGAGGCTGTTGTTGCTTAACTCGGCGACTGCCTGTACCACGACCCGCCGCCCGGATTCGTCATCTGCGGTAACCGGCGGATCGATGCCGACGGTGATAAGAGTTCCCCCAGCATTTTCGATCAGACCGACAACCCGTTGCTGCAATTCGTTCGCCGCCAGCGCAAAGCCGTCGGCAAAAAACGGCTCCACGTTACGCCCCTGAGTGCTTGACACCGGCGCCGGTTGCGCAGCCCGCCGCTTGAGCGCCTCCAATTGCGTCTGTCGCGCCTCAATCTCGGATTGCCGCGCGCCGATCATCCCCCAGGTGAACAGCATGGCGGTGACCAGCACGATAGTGAGCAGCAGCACGAGCGAAACAGCGGCGGCCGCATGGTATTTTTCCAGGAACGCCTTCATGACTTGGGCGTCCCGGGAGGCACCAGTTTGGCGTCGAGATGAAAACGGTCGCCCTGGTTATTGGGCAGGCGCGTGGTCGGCGCAAAGAAAGTCGCCTCAGCAAATGAAGGAGAGGCTTCCAGCAGCGGCACCAACCGCGATACCGAGCGTGATACGCCGGACATCCGTATACGACCTTCCGCCATGCGGAACTCGCTTAGCCAGGTGTCGTCGGGCAAGGATGCAGACAGCGCGTCAAGTGCGAGAACCGCAACAGGCGTATTAAGACGGCGGTTAAAAATGCTTGCGACCTCACGATCGGCAAGGGATATGACCGGTCCTGTTGCTGTGAGCTTGGCGCGCAGATCGGTGACCTCGCGTTCCACGGTCTCCAGCGTGGCTTCGGTCCTTTGCCAAACAAGCACGAGCAGGACGACTGCCAGCACACTCGCGGTCGTCAGTCCCACGGCGCTCCAGCCGATGGCGCGGCGCATGCGCTGCTCGCGTAGCATCGCGGCGCTATCGCCGGAGACGTCGATGGCCACGTCCTTGCCTTCCAGGGCATTACGAAAAACCAGCCGCATATGGCGCGGCTGCAAGGCGGCAAGCTGCTCGAGACGCCGCCGGTGCAAGGACCGGGCGGTCGCCGCGATCGTGACCATCAAGCGGCTGTCTTCCGGCCCTGCCGGTGCGGCATGGTAGCTGTACAACACATCGCTCGCGCGCCAAGGCGTCAGACGCTCAAGCTGATGCCGTACGATGCCGTCGAGATAAGGTTTGCTCTGCGCCGGCAAAGGATCTAGCGCGCGGACGAGAACTTCTTCGACCGGCAGTACGATGTCCACATCGCCATCCTTCACAACCGCCCCCGCTTCCGGAGGAAAATCGGCTGCCGGTCCACCAAGTTGCAGTCGCTCCACGGCGACCTGGCCATCCGGGCGATGCAGCGTATATCCCTCCGCCGTCTGCACGAGCAGAAGGCGCCGGCGCGGCCATAGCCTGTCCTCGACGGCCGCCCAGGCCTGGATCAGGCCTTCGACGAGCCAGTTGATCGCGCTGCGGCCGGTATTGATCAAAACTGCTCCTTCGCTATCACGGCAAGGCTCGGATGCGTTCCGGCGGATTGGGGTCCCAGGCCAGGATCCGGAACGGCTCCTTGTCGCCTGGAGAAACATACACCACCGCCTCAAACCTGCGCTCGTTATTCGGCCCCAGAACGACCCGCGCTTCGAAACGTACCGCTCGCCCAGGCTCCTCACTCACGAATTCCTCTACATCTCCCAGACTGGGAATCAGCGATGCGAAGGTCGCGCCTGGCCTCGCCCGTTGCGCCAGAAAATCGCGCACCCGATTGGGGGAAATACCTGGTATCGCGAGGAGGACCGGCGGGTCGGCGAGCAACGGATTGATCTGCTCGTGACCACTAGCCACGGTAACATAGGGCGCCGCAGCAGCGGCAACGGCAGCGGGGATCCCGAGCACGAGGCCGAGCTCGGCGACATGCACGAAAAGTCCATTGCGCGGGCTGTCGACACGGCCTACCCCGCGATAAGCACTACGTTCCGCGCCGCCCCTTTCCACCCGATCGTCTTCGTCCCTCCAGTCAACGACGCGCGCGGCATAGCTATCGGCCTCATCTGCAGCCACGCCGAGCTGGCGGAAGAGGCCGGCCAATAGTTGCGGCGATGCCAGGTTGAGATCGATACGGGCGGATTCATTTCGGGCCATCACGACGACCTGAGTTTGGCCGAAGGTTGCAGTGCTTAGTCCGCTCATGCCGGTCATAGCGCCGCCACTCTGTGCCACCGCCTGCTCGATTGCACCGCGCGCCGCTTCCTCTGCACGCAGGCCTTCCGCGAAGCCGCGGCTGGAATTTTGCGCCGCGCGCATCGCCGTCGCAGCCACCACGGCAAATACGCTCAGCAGCCCGGCGAGGAAAAGCACGAGGACAAGCATCGAACCGCGATTAGTTGGTTGATTCCTGCTCATTGCCGCCTCTGCCCAGACTCGGGCGGGGTATCCGCATCGGGATCCTGCTCCTTATTCTCCTGTAAGCAACGAACCTGAATATTGGCTTTGTCGCTTGGCGGATTGAAGCATTCGACACTGTAGTTCTGCGGCAGCCTGATCAGGGCAGGAACGGGAAGGATCGGATTGCCTTGAGCGCCAAAAATCTCGATCGCCACTGCGGCCGGCAGTTCGGGTTGCTCGATCCAGGTCGGCAGGGTCTTGCCGCTGTGATCGCGATAGCTGAACCGCACCCGCATCCGCCCGCGCATCAGCACGACTGGATCGCGCAATTCTGGCTGCGGATTGGCGACCGGCCCACGGTTACGGATCAGCGCGATGTCCTCGCGGTCCTGAAAGGCGGACACCGAAATCAGTTCGACGCCGCGGTTGCCGGTGCCGTAGCCGGTCGCCGCGGCGAAAATCAGGCTGTTGGCGTCACCCTTGAACAGCACCGCAGCGCCGTCGCCGCCGGGCACGCTCATCGGCAGCGAAACGGCAAGGTCGGTCTGCAGGCGGCCGATGCCACGGGTGATCATTTCCATTGCCGCAATCGCCTGATCGCCACGGTGCCAGTTGCGCAACGTCCGCATGGAAAAATCGACGATCACGGCAAAAGCCGCAGCCGCGATGGCGAGCGCCACCAGCGTCTCAAGCAAAGTGAAGCCCGCGCGCGGATTGTTACGGGCGGCTGAGGCGGCTGGTTTCAATGCTGGTTCTCCGTCCGTTAGGGGCGGTAACGACCACACCGACACGATAAAGTGTCCAGGGAAAAGGGGTTTCATCGAGCGCCGCAGGCGCGGGCACCGGAACTTTCTTCACTTCCAGCGCCCAGTTATAGCGCCCGATAATTCCTTGCTGGACGATTTCCGATGCATTCTCGCGCGGGGTAACGGCGCTGATCAGCGTGCGCGCGATTAGCATGGTCTCGGCCTCCTCGCGCACCGTGCTGATGCCGAACCATGTGCTGATGAAGGTACGCGACAGCGCCACCAAGATCACACCTGCGACCGCGACCGCGACCAGGACCTCGATCAACACGAAGCCGCGATTGTTTTTGCTAGCCACGGCCGGGAGCCACGATGTCGATCATACCGGTGAGCCAATTGACCCGGATGCGCCAGTCCAGTTCGCCTTTGGCGACGTGCACGATGGCGCCGCAGGAACGGCCGTCCGGCGCGAATCTGATGGCGAAACGGCCCGGCTGGTCAGCACAAAGCTGGCTGGCGATCACGTCGAGCCTTACGTCGGAGGGCAATGTAACGGTGGTGTCGGCGGAGCCGCTGGAAACACGGCGATTGGCAACATCGACGCGGGTCGCGATTTCGCGTCCTTGGCGTGCGGCTGCAGCGCGGTCGTTCTTCATCAAGGCGGCAATCTGCGCTGCGTAGGCTCCTTGTCGCGAAGGCGTGGTGCCGCGCGGCAGCGAAGGAAGCACCAACAGTGCCATAAGGCCGAAGATCGCGAGTGTCAGCACAACGTCGAGCAGGATAATGCCCGCCTGCCACGACCGATGTTTCCGCCTTATGCTAACGGCCGGAAACCTTGATATCCGCGGCATTGCCAGTACCCCCATCGCGGCCGTCGGAGCCGAGCGAGATGATCTCATAATTCGCGCGCTCCCCGGGCGAGCGATAGAGATAAGGATTGCCCCAGGGATCGAGGGGCACCGTGTCGCCCTTGATGTAAGGGCCATTCCATGTGGTGACGTTTCCCGGCCGCCGCACCAGGGCGGTGAGACCTTCGCCCGAAGCGGGATAACGGCCGGTATCGAGGAAATAGAGATCAAGCGCGCTGGTCAGCGCCTCGATCTGCAGGCGGGTCGCTTTAATACGCGCGTCAGTGAGATAGTTAAGCACGCGCGGACCGACCAATCCCATAATTAGGCCGATGATCACGAGCACGACGAGCATCTCGATCAGCGTGAAGCCGGGCGAGCCCCGCAGCCAGCGGTTTGAGTGCTTTTTGTTTTCCACTTTACCCCTCGTAGTCACGCTTATCTCCCCATTCAGCCAATGAGCTGATTCACACTCAACAGCGCTGACAAAATTGAGACGATCAAGCCGCCAACGATCGCCGCAATCCCGACGATCGCGGCCGGGCCGACAATCCCCGACAGACGGTCCAGCCGGTCCGACAGCTTGGCCTCATAAAAATCTGCTGTCCGTCGCGCCACCACGGCAAGTTCGCCGGATTCCTCGCCGACGCGCAGCATCTTCAATGCCAAAGGCGGCAAATATCCGACCGCGGCGAGACTATCCACCAGCCGCCCGCCGCGCCTCACCCCCTCGACAACCCGGTCGAGATCGCCGCTGAAGGCACCGGCGCTGTCCGCCATAACGCGGAGCGCCGAGGTCAGCGTGACGCCATGGCCGAGCAGGGTGCTCAGGCTGGAGCAGAACATGACCGTGGACCGTAACAGCAGAATGCCGCGCAGGCCTGGCATCCGGCTCAGGTGGCGGAAGGCGAATTTACGCGCCTGCGGCCGGCGGAAGATGAACAAAGCGGCTATCAGGATTACCAGCAGCGTGCCGGCCAGCACGTCGCCGTTGTTTACGAAAAAATCCGAAGCGGCGAGAACGGCACCGACAAGGCCGGTCACTTCCTGGCCGAAATCCCGCAGCACGCCGGCGAATTGCGGCACCACTACTACTAGGAAGAAAATCAATACCGACAAGGCGACGACCAACAGCACCGCCGGATAGCGCAGAGAAGAGGAAATCTTGTCGAGCAGGCGCTCGGTGCGCACCCGTTCCTCGCCGACCGATTCCAGTATCTTGTCGAGATTGCCGGAGGCTTCCGCCACCCGCACCATCGCGATCAGATCTGCCCCGAACAGTTTCGGGTGTCGCTTGAGTGCATCTGCAAAGGTTTGGCCGCCGCTGATCGCGGCGCGCAGGTCGCGCGAGACGACGGCAAGCCCGCGCCGCTCTTCGCCCGCCAGCAGCAGCAAGGCATCGTCAAGCGTGAGCCCGGCGCGCAGCACCAGCGAAAGCTCCCGCAGGTAAACCGTGATCTCGCGCTGGCCGACCGAGCGCTGGAAGGAAAGGAACCGTTGTGTCGCTTCCGGCTGCGTGGCGGCCCCGGTGTCGAGAGCCACGTAGCCGAGCCGTTCCAGCCGGCGGGCGACATCACGTCTATCAGGCGCCTCGATCTCGCCGACAACAAAGGAGCCTTCAGCGTCTAGAGCCTTGTAACTGAAGGTGGGCATTGTCAGCGGCTCGCCGTGACCCGCAGAATTTCTTCGATTGAGGTGAGGCCCGCGCGGCATTTCGCGACGCCGTCCTCGATCATTGTGGTCATGCCGTCCACCTTGGCTTTGGCCTCGATCGCCGCTTCGGATGCGCCGGTGCCGATCAAGCGGGCGATCTCTTCGGTGACCTCGAGCGCCTCGAAGACGCCGAGCCGGCCTTTATAACCAGTGCCGGCGCAGCGATCGCAGCCGACTGCTTCTCCGACCATGTCACCCACATGCAATCCGAGGACCACGTAGCGCGGCTCGCGCGCAACCGCCTGCCCGGTGAGCGGCGTCTTCTTGCGGCAATCGGGGCACAATACGCGCACCAGCCGCTGGCCGATGATGCAGCGCACGGTCGATGCGAGCAGGAAAGGCTCGACACCCATATCGACCAGGCGGGTCACCGCCGCGGCTGCGGTGTTGGTGTGCAGAGTGGTCAGCACCAAATGGCCGGTAAGGGAAGCCTGAATGCCGATCTTG
>CAVVSK010000023.1:0-67524 GCA_963750965.1 uncultured Alphaproteobacteria bacterium | reverse complement strand
TGCTTCACCGCAGCGCCGTCAGCGCCAGCAGTGCGAGACGACCCCGAAAATCACGTTTTCATCAGGGCTTTAAGTGTGACCTCGCGCGTCAGTGCAGCCTGCATGGTGGGACCGCTCAAGGTGTCCTCGCGCCATTGGTCGGAAGATGCCAGTGTAGCGCATGCTCGCAAGCTTCATCGGCGACGCAAATTCGATGCGCGGCCGATCCTGGATTGCGGGTAGATCGAGATTTGTCGAGAGCCAGGTCGCAATCTCGGTCAGCATAGCCTCCATGTAACGCGTTCTGCCCGTCAGTGACTTGGCCGCGGCGGAAGCCGGGTATTCAATTCCCGAAAATTCGTGGCTTTGCTTGGCAATTTCGATGACTGGCAGCATTGGATCATCGTAGGATTGCTCCAGGGTTTGGGCATATGACGGCCCGACGATCGTAATCGTGACAAGCGCCGCGCAAGCGCAAAGCTTGACTTGTGCGAGCATGGTGCTCTCCATCAGGCAAAGGCCTCGGGTGAGTGATCCATGCGCCAAGCCATCCAACGCGTCATTGGCATTTCCCGACGTATAAAGCGGTCGTTAGGAGATGTTGACTTGCAGTTGATTGAGGTGGCGTCGCTGGATGAGGCCAGATCGAGAGGCGTCCATGCTCCAACCTGACAGTACCGCCGGACTCAAACGCGTGCCGCTTTTCGCAAAACTTTCGGATGATGCGCTAGACCGCATAGCGCATAGCTGCGCGTGGCGTCAGCACGAATCCGGAGAACAGATCTTAAGTTTCCAGGATCAATCCACCAACATCTTGTTCCTGTTATCCGGCAAAGCTCGCGTGGTGATTTATTCGCCCGAGGGCAAAGCCGTTGTCTTTGGCGACCTTACTGCCGGGGCAATGTTCGGCGAAATCGCTGCCATTGATCGGAGGCCGCGCTCCGCCAGCGTCGAAGCACTCGAGCCATGCACAGTTGCTTCACTGTCTGCCGAGAATTTCGAAAGATTGATCCTCGAAGAGCCGGGCGTGGCTCTCGCCGCACTTCATCATTTGGCGGCCAACGTGCGGCGACTATCGGAGCGGGTATTCGAGTTCAGCACGCTGTTGGTTCAAAATCGGGTCCAAGCCGAATTGCTACGTTTGGCGGGCGAGGTTAGTGGGCAGGACAAGGTCGTCCTTTCTCCCGCGCCTTCGCTATCGGATATTGCCGCGCGCATCAGCACGCACAGAGAGGCAGTCTCGCGCGAGTTCAGCCGGTTAGCCGCCACTGGTCTGCTTCGGCGCGAGGGGGCTGACCTCACGATAACGAGCGTGTCGAAACTTGCACGGCTGGTGCACGAGGCAAAAGGCGATTAGCCGATCGACGGCTGCGGGGGCGCTCGAGGCCGCAATGGATTGATGCCAGGCCGTTCGGGCCATCTGGAACGCTAAGGGGGCTGTCCCGGGATTGTGCTGGTGCCAAACTACCGCGCAGTCGGGATTAACGCTGAGGATTTGCCTCAAATGCTGGCTAGCGCATAAGGGGTGTTTTGCTTCAGCTTCGGCCCCGGATGGCATCGAAGAGGTAACGCTCACCTATGCCGACGAAGTAACAAATCCGACCGGCCAACGAGCTTGCAAATCTCGCAAGGCAAAAAAAGTCGGCGGAGCAGTACACCTTTATAATTCAATCTGAGCGCAGAAATGCTTCCTGCTCACGAACCGGGCAGCTTCTCATCAGCATTGCTGCGGGTTTGAACGCCAGCACTGCGGGCGCGAAGATGGTCCGAGATCCCTCATTTCAGCATCTGATCGCGGCGGAGGCTAATTCTTCGCCGACGACGCGGACACACGTTCCGGTAGCACCAGTCACGCCTGTGAGCTATAGTTTATGGAAGAGGCGTCGGAGAGTGGATGATGCAAGCCGCCACGGAAGCCACTAGCGGCGGTGAACGAGGCAAACCCGGCCAAACGCCAACGCGGATATTGGCGGTTATGATCGCAGACGTGGTCGACTACACCCGATTAACGGAGGCCGCCGAATTAGAAACGCATGCTCGTCTGCGTGCGCTTCGAGTAGAAACAATCGATCCCTGTATCGTTTCTTACCGGGGTCATATTGTCAAAAATACCGGCGATGGATTCCTGGCGTCATTTGACAGCTCAGTAGATGCACTTCGCTGTGCGGTCGAAATTCAGCGAGAAGTTCCATTAAGGGAAATCTCTGCGCCGGCTGACCGTAGGATACGCCTGCGTATCGGCCTGAATGTCGGGGAGGTGATCGAAGAGGAAGAGGATATCTATGGGACCACCGTCAACATAGCGGCCCGTCTTGAGCAATTTTCGCCACCGGGCGGGATCATTATTTCGGGCGCCATGCACGCCATTGCGAGATCGAGGGTGGATGTGCCGGTTGAGGATCTCGGGCAACTTGACTTAAAGAATCTGTCACGACCCGTTCACGCGTATTCGCTGCTCATTCCGGGCGCCGATAGCTCTGCGGCCTCCGGTTCGCGCCTCGGCCGACGCGCGAAATTGCCATCGATCGCCGTTCTTCCCCTTCAAATGATGGGCGACGAACCGGAGCGCGCATACTTCGGCGAAGGCATAATCGATGACATTATATTCAATCTATCGAGCGTGCGGGGCTTGCTTGTCATCGCGCGTACTTCGGCTCTTTCTTATCGCAACAGACCATTTGATTTGCAGAAGATCGGGCAAGAATTGGGTGTGCAGTATGTTTTGAGCGGTAACGTGCGTCGGCTCGGAAACCATCTGCGTATTAGTGCCGAGTTGTCAGATGTACAAAGGGGCTCAGTGATTTGGGTCGATCGCTACGACGGCGACCTCACCGAACTATTCGATCTGCAGGAGCGCATTGCGACGCGCATAGCATGGAGTCTCGTGCCGCATTTGCGGGAAGCCGAACTCAAGTCCGCTCGACGCAAGCGCCCCGAAAACATGAATGCCTACGATCTGCTCCTGCAGGCAATTGATCTGCTGTATCATATGAACCAGTCCGACTTCGCGCGCGGGGGGCAATTGCTGCGGCAAGCCATCGCTGCCGATGACACTTATGCGACGGCATATGCTTATGCGTCGCTGTGGCAGACTCACAACATCAACCAAGGCTGGACCACCAATTTCGAGGCGGATTCGAAAGAAGCAGCACGGCTTGCAGCGGCAGCGGTCGATCTGGACCCTACAGACGGCTTCGCGCTCGCGGTTTATGGCCACGTTAAGGGAGTATTGTTTCGGGATTACAGTATCGCTGTGGATTTATTCGACCGGGCGATCAAGGCTGCTCCCGGCAATGCCATAGCCTGGATTCTCAGTAGCGGCGTTTATTCGTACTTGGGACAATCGAAAGCAGCAATCGAGCGAGCCGAAATGGGAATGCGTTTGTCCCCCGTGGATACGCAATCCTACTTTTATCTTCTGTTCCTTGCGCTGGCGCACTATGTCAACGGGACCTACGAGGAAGCAATTATCTGGAGCCGCAAGAGCGCCGGACTGAACCCCAGACTATGCTCCAATCTGCGATGGCTTATCGCCAGCCTCGTGGCGATTGGCGAGATCGACGAGGCGCGGCACTTCGCCCAGATATTCCTTGAGGTCAATCCTGGCTTTCGCCTATCGATCTATAACAAGTGGTGCCCTCTCAAGTCGGAACTGCGAACGGAGTTGATTGCGAGGTTGCGTGCGGCCGGGCTGCCGGAATGAAACGGCCGCATGCTTCGAGTGGTCGGACAGGATTTGTGAACTCTGTTTTGATTGTGTGATTAAACTCACAGTACGGGGAAGTTTTATCAGGTAACATTCGGCAACACACGCTGGGCGATGCTCATTTCGCAACGTTGAATTCATTCCCAACAAGGGAGGCGATCATGGGTGGCGGATGGTTAGGTGGCGGTTGGCAGGGTGGCGGCTGGCAGGGCGGCGGCTGGCAGGGCGGTGGCTGGCAGGGTGGTGGATGGGCCGGCGGCGGCGGCGACGGCTTGTACGCAATGCGGGCCGACAGGCCGCTGGTTGCGGAAGACCTGACACCCGGACTTCAACGGCACTCCCAAATTTCCGCGTGGTGCCTGGGACAGCGATCTGTTTGCCCTTCATTTTTTGCCGGAATTCCTCACGGCCAAGGTCTCGGGAAAGACCTGGAATCAGGCAATCACGATCAACCAGACTATTCCCAAGGTTGTTATGCCGGGTGGTGTCGTTTCGCCCGGCGATGACAGCATCGACGATCTACGTATTTTGGCCGTAACCGAGCGGCCCGAGGCGATGGGCGAGATATTGAACCAGCATCAGAACCAGCAGCTGTGTTTCATGCAGCTCCTGATGATGACCGCGAGTTCGCATCCCGCGACATTCTTTGCGATGAAGCTGGCCGCTCGCGTCGGCGAAGTGGTGATGATACGCCTGAAACGTCAATTTAACAGGCCACGACCCTCACAATATTATCCGGCTCTGTACCCGCCCGTGCCGGTGCCTGGCCACGCGGCCTATCCGGCAGGCCATGCGCTCATCGCGCATCTGACTGCAAGGGTCCTGATCGAGATAACGACACCGACGACTGGGACCTCGCCATATGAACAATCGCTGATCAGGCTAGCCGATCAAATTGGTCTCAACAGGGTGATCGCGGGATTTCACTTCAGGAGCGATATCACGGAAGGAGCCGCGGCTGGCGTGCTGACCCACCAGTTTCTCAAGGGTATACCTGCCCGTAATGTAACGGCACCCGATTTCGACTACGCGTCCGTGGTCAGCGCCGCAAAAGCCGAGTGGAAGTAACCGGAAGAGTACTTGCGAAACATTTTCGTAGGAGCTTGCTATGATTGTTTCGAAAGTTCCGGCCGGCCATGTGCGGGCTCTGGTGGAACGTCCAAATGATGAGGTCCTTGCAGCGGCGGCAAGTGACCTGCTTCGGGGTAAAGACCCGACCCGCTCAATGTCGCGACATGCAGGGCACCAGGGTGATGCGCGGGACGGGGAGCATATAGTTCCAAGTAGGCTTGAGATCGATCCGACGTTCGGAGCCATTCCGATCGGCCGCGGCGCCGAAAACCGAGGTGCCGAAGACCTGCGAGCAGCGTTTCGGGAGCCCGGGAAATCGGACAGATTCCTTGTGAGCGGATTTGTGGAAGCAAACGGCCGCGTGCCTCACTATTTCATCGGGAAAGATGACCAAAGATTTGCGATTCACTCCAATCCCGTGATCGGCGGCCTGCTTACACTGCCGCCTTGTCTTCCGACGTGCGGCACCAGCCAATATGTGGGCACCACGCAGGACGTACGCGACCATCTTGGCGTCGCAACCCTCAACAGCAAAGGACTCGATGGCGCCGGAGTTGCCCTCGCGATTGCCGACAGCGGCATCTATGTTCCGCGCCTTGAGCAGTTGCTCGGGGAGGCACTGCAAGCCAAGACAACGGTCGGTCTCGACAAGTCACATTCGTGGAAGCCCCAGGGATTGGTGACGCATCCGGGCGGTCATCGTGTCGGCCATGGCACGATGTGCGCCTATGACGCCCTGATCGCGGCGCCGAAGGCAACGCTGCTCGATCTCCCGATGCTGGTGGCCCGGCCGGTCGGGGACCATCACTCCACAAGCATGGTCGACGCCGCCCTGCTGGCCTATCTACACCTGGCGCAGGATATGGTGGGTAACAAGACCGTTTGACGCGCTTGTCGTCAGCAACAGCTGGGGACTCTTTCATCCCTGTCTGGAAGATTTTCCGTCCGGACACCCCTTCCGGTTCAGCGATAATCCCAATCACGTATTTCATTACCTTGTTCAAGCGCTCGCCGCGGACGGAGTGGATATCATTTTCTGCGGCAACAACTGCGGCGATGGTTCCAATTGCGCCGGCGACTGTGCTTCCGGGGCCTGCCTAAGCAAGACCCAGCGCATGATCATGGGCGCCAACGCCTATGAGGAAGTGCTCACGATCGGCGGATGCGACACGAATGACAAAATGGTCGGCTACTCGTCGCGCGGCCCCTCGATCGCCGGCATGTATCAGAACAAGCCGGATCTGGTCGCGTACACCCATTTCCTGGGATCGAAAACGGTAAGGATGTTCGTGCCGGATACTGGTGTCTCGGCGGCCTGCCCGGTCGCGGCCGGTTGCGTTGCCGCCTTGCGCACCAAGGTGAAACCGACGTCGGTGAAACCCCGGGATCTGTTCACGACGCTCAAGAATACTGCCCGCAGACCGGGTGGCGGAGCCGCTGGCTGGAAGCCGGATTTCGGCTACGGGATTATTGATCCGGTTGCGGCGGCTCAGGCGCTCGGCGTCCCTTAGGCCCCGTGCCAACCCGAGGCTTCGGAAGGCAATGAGAAGGCGCGACTTCATCAAGCTGGTTGGCGGTGCGCTGGTTTCGTCAACTGTGGCGCAAGCACAAAGCTATCCGTCGCGCCCTGTGCGCCTCATGGTCGGCTTTCCTCCTGGAGGCACAACTGACATCGTTGCACGACTGATCGGTCAATGGCTGTCGGAGCGGTTCGGCACGTCCTTCGTCGTCGAGAACAGGGCAGGCGCCGGCACCAATCTAGCTACTGAGGCAGTTGTACGGGCGCCAGCCGATGGCCACACTCTCCTCGTGGTCACGCCTTCAAATACAATCAATGTGTCGTTTTATGAGAAGATGGATTTCGATTTTGAGCGCGACATCGCGCCGGTCGCGAGCCTAATCCGGTCTCCATTTGTGCTGGAGGTATTTCCGGGATTTCCGGTCAAGACTGTTCCTGAGCTCATCGCCTACGCGAAGAGCAATCCTGCAAAGATCAACATCGCCTCGTTCGGCACCGGGACTGCCAGTCATCTTTCCGGAGAGATTTTAAAGATGATGACGGGTGTCCAAATGCTGCATGTGCCCTATCGGGGATCGGCACCGATGCTCACCGATTTACTTGCCGGCCAAGTACAGGTTGCGTTCGACAACTTGCCTGCATCGATCGAACATATCAGAGCAGGCAAGCTGCGGGCGCTTGCGGTAACCACCGCCTATCGCTCGGAGATGCTGCCTGATGTCCCGACATTGGCAGAGTTTCTGCCGGGCTACGAAACGAGCTCCTGGTTGGCAGTGGGTGCGCCTAGTCGGACCCCGACCGAGATTATCGTCACTCTCAACAAGGAGATCAACGCGGCTCTCGCCGATCCCAAAGTGTATGCCCGGCTCGCTGGCTTAGGTGCCACAGTGATGGCCGGCTCGATAACCGATGTCTCAGCGCTCTTTGCTGGGGAAACGGAAAAATGGCGCAACGCCGTCAAGTTCTCAGGTGCAAAGGCAAGCTAATCGCCCCTGCTGCGTATTTCCGGACCTGAATCAAAGATGTGAGACATGCCTATTTTCCCACAGTGCAGCGAAGAAATCAGTCAAGGCCCTCCAGAAACTTGTGCGCGAAGCCAAGGGCGAATAGCGCCGGACCCGTGATTGGCCAGTGCGGACGGCCCGCAAGAAATCCCCATAACTCAATAGGTTGCACTTTTCTCGCACGGCATTGACAAATGCCAACGCCCCCGAGGGTCGCTTGGTGCATCGTCCTCCTGCGCATGCAGGAGGAACACCATGCCCATGCAAGCTCATAATGACGCGCTTCCGCTGGCCCCAGGACGCGCCGGCGGGCGGCAACGGCGACGGACCGCAGTGCGGTCCGGCCAAAACCGCCGTGATGGCCCCGAATTCGATAAGGCTGAAATCGGGCGAGACGCCTTCGCTTCTTACAACCATGGAGGGGTAATGGCCGTGGCGAGCGCCTGGCTCGCCATCTACGTCATCGCCGCCATCCATCCGTTCATAACGTGGTCGCTGTCGTTCGTTCAGTGGCTTCGATGAACAGGCGCATCACGCAATTGCATCGGTTTGTCATCTGAAGCTCCGAGCATCGTACAGCAGGAGCCACTCATCCACGGCCTACTGGGGAAACCCAGAGCAACAGGAGAAAGGGAACAAAATGAGAAAGCTAATTTACTTTAGCGGAACGTGTGCACTCTTCGTCGCCGTCGCGATTTTTGTTTGGTCACATAACGCGCCGGTCTTCTCGCGCACCAACACCGCATCGTCCTCTCTGCTTCCGCAGGGGTCCGTCTTGGCGACCGAAGCGGCGACGACACCGGTCACGTCATCGACTGAGATGATGAGCAGGCCGCTGCCCGTTGAGCAGTGGGACGCGTTCTAACCGGCCGAATAAGCCAGCCGGCGCACGTGATATCTGAGGCACTTGTCGTGTACGGTCACGTAGCGATTGGTAGAGACCACGCCGGCTGGCTGGCGACCCAATGATGGGCGCCCCATGCTCTGCCTTTTTCCCGCGTGGCAGCCTCGAAGGGGTGCAGGTTGTAAACGAATCCGATGAGCCCGACGAGACTGGCGCCAATCCGCGAGCAATTTAATTCTTTACGGTTTTGGGTGTTTTTCCTCGCTGGATAGCTCAGCGGTCCTTTTCAGGACGTACGTTCCAGTGAGTGCTCCAACTCAACAAATTCCGTAACGTGTCGAATACAATCCGCCGCGATTCCAGTTTTGTCAGTTTGCTCCAAATCTGCCGCGCTCCCCGCCTCCGCGGCTGAGTGTAATCGCAACTTCGGTGATATCGCCACTTGACGTGCGGAGCGAGACCGATTGGCGGTCGCCGCGCGTGGCCAGCAATAGGTTAGCCGCGAAGCCAGGCCCTTCAACTCTTGCCCGGATGTCCGACATGCTGGCGATGCCGGATAGGCTGCCGCCAATACCGCGAGTTGCCTCGCTCCAGTTGCCGGAAATGTCTCCTGCCGCATATCTGACATTGCTGTTTAGTTCGAAGCGATAGCTGTCGCTGGCACAGCGGAGACTCTGTTGCAAACTGCTGCCGCGGCCACTGACGGCGTAGGAGGCGCGGCAACGAATGCGTTCACGTGTTCCGTTAGACATCCCTATTGTGCCGCTTCCCGCCCACGATCCGGCCAATCCGGCGAAAGGCCCCTGTTGAGCCTGACTTGGTGACGCAAGGAACGAAAGTATGACCACGCAGGCGGCTATACCGGCGTTACGCGCTTCAATTTTGACCGTTGACCTCGGCATGACTTGCTCGCTCAGTTGAAGCATATTCGCCAAGATAGTTACGAAGGGCACAAATGAAATGCTGTGTCATTCGTGAACCCCCCGACTATTAAGATACAACAAGGCCGCCTGGTTTCAGAAAGGAAGTTGCGCCATTGGAACTTTAAGGCCACGTATTTTCCTGGGCATCGAAGCAGTGCCCAAAAGTCCCATCGAACATGTCCTCTATGGCCCGAGCGACGGCGGCCAGTTGCAACAGACAGTCTTCGCCGGACCTACTCATTTCCTGCTCCATGTTAAACAGCATTCTGTTTCCGAAGAGGCGAGCTTTCGAACGGGCGTTTGTAATATACCTTCAACACCATGGTAGCGAACTTAATAGCCTTAGCAGCAGCAATAGGATGGATTTACCTTATTACCGCGCGTGGCGGATTTTGGCTCTCTACGGAGCGGGAACCGGAAGCCCCCGGGCCGACAACGTGGGTGCCTGTCGCCGTTATCATCCCCGCGCGAGATGAAGCTGATGGCATCGGCGAAGCAGTCCTTTCGCTGCTGCGCCAGGATTACCCTGGACCCTTCTCGATTGTAGTGGTGGATGACCAGAGCGTAGATGGCACGGCCGACGCCGCGCGCCGCGCCGCCGTAGCAGCAGGTGCTGCCGGCCGCCTCACCATCTTATCCGGCGCACCATTGCCCGAGGGGTGGACCGGCAAGTTATGGGCGATGAAGCAGGGCATCGACCACGCGCAAAAGAGCAGCCCTACCTATCTGCTGCTCACTGACGCCGACATCGTCTACGCACCCGACGCTTTGACGAAACTTGTTTCCAGGTCCCATGCAGACGGCTTGGTCCTCAACTCTCGAATGGTCAAGCTACGCTGCGAAAGCTTTGCCGAATGTGCACTCATTCCGGCGTTCATATTTTTCTTTCAGATGCTTTACCCATTCGTCTGGGTCAAGCGCCAGGATCGCGCCACGGCCGCCGCGGCCGGCGGCTGCATGCTGGCGCGCCTTGACGCTCTTCGTGCCGCCGGCGGGGTCGAAGCCATTCGAGGCGAATTGATCGACGATTGTGCGCTGGCATCCGCGATGAAAAAACAGGGAGCCATCGAGCTCGGGCTGACCGGACGAGCCCGCAGCATCCGGGCATATCCGAAGATCAAAGACGTCCGGCGCATGGTCGTCAGATCGGCCTATGCTCAGCTTCGCTATTCGCCGCTGCTATTGGCAGGGACCGTGGCCGGTTTGACGCTCATCTATATTGCGCCCGTTCTGCTCGCCCTGTTCGGCCAAGGCCTCGCTCGGATGCTTGGCTTTTTCACCTGGGGGGCTATGGCGATCGTATTTCAGCCGACGTTACGGATCTACCGGGTGTCCCCGCTGTGGGGACTGCTGCTGCCCGCGATCGCGCTTTCGTACATGGCCTTTACCGTCGATTCCGCTTATCAGAGCGTTGTAGGACGCGGCGGTCTTTGGAAAGGCCGTGTCCAAGCAAAGAAGACAGGTTGCGATGATCGACGCTAACGATCTGCGTTCCGGGAAGACGCACCGGAATGAGAATTTTCCCGTGGCGTCGTGGCTGATCCAGTCGCGGCACCGCGCGCCGATCCTTGCATTTTACGAATTCGTACGGACCGCCGACGACATCGCTGATCACGCCATGCTGCCTGCGCAGCAGAAGCTGGACCTGCTCGACGGCCTCGAGGCCGAACTGATCGGAGGCCACGGCGGAAATATGCAGGCCGCAGCCCTTCGCACCGCGCTTGCCAGCCATGGCCTGTCACCACAACACGCGCAGGACCTCCTCAAGGCCTTTCGGCTTGACGTCACCAAGCGCAGATACGCCGATTGGAACGATCTTATGGCGTACTGCGCCTATTCAGCCATGCCGGTCGGGCGTTTTGTGCTCGACGTGCACGGGGAGAGCCGCACGACCTGGCCCGCGTCCGATTCGATTTGCGCGGCGCTTCAGATTATCAATCATCTGCAGGACTGCGGTGAGGACTACCGCAATCTCGACCGGGTCTACGTACCTCTGGAGGCGCTCGAAGCCGTCGGCCTCGGTGTCGAAGCGCTCGGCGCGCCGCAGGCGTCGCCGCCGCTGCGGCGTTGCTTTGAGGGCCTCGCGGCTCGCGCGGCGACGCTGTTGGACAAGGGAAAAACACTCTCTGGGCTTACCGAAGATTGGCGTCTGGGACTGGAAATCTCGGTCATCTATGCATTGGCCGGACGTCTGGTGGGCCTGCTGGCTAGACACGATCCCTTGAGCGAAAATACGCATCTTGGCAAACTGGATACCGCCTTCGTCAGCCTGCTTGCGGTGCTGACGGGTGTATCACATCGCTTCCGCCGGCGAACGCGCGCGCCGGCCGGGGCGCCCCGAACGTGAGCGACTGATGGCAGAACATCCAATATCAGCCGCGACCCGTGCCCGTGGCAGCTCCTTCTACGCAGCCATGCGCATCATGCCTCGGGCGCAGCGCGAAGCCATGTTTGAGATCTACGGGTTTTGCCGCGCGGTCGACGACATCGCCGATGAGCCACTTCCGCATGAGGTGCGCATCGATCAAATGCGGCGCTGGCGCGCCGAGATCGATGCGATCTACTCCGGCTCCCATGCCCCACATACGCGCGGACTTGCACGCGCGGTGCAAACATTCGACCTGCAGCGGGTGGACTTTCTCGCAGTCATCGACGGGATGGAGATGGACGTCGTCTCCACCATTTGCGCGCCCGACCTTGCAACCCTGGACCTCTATTGCGACCGTGTCGCCAGTGCCGTGGGTCGGCTGAGTGTCCGCGTGTTTCAAATGGAAAAACAAGCGGGGCTTGCGCTCGCCTACCACTTAGGCCGCGCGCTGCAGCTCACCAATATCCTGCGCGATCTCGACGAGGATGCAGCCTTGGGCCGTCTCTACCTCCCGAAAGAAGCAATGCTCGAGGCAAACATTACGACGAGCGAGCCCTTGGCTGCGCTTTCAAGTCCGAACATCGGCAGGGCTTGCGCCTTTGTCGTCGCACTGGCAGAGCGCCATTTCACCGAAGCCAATGCCGTCATGGCAAAAAGCCCGCGCTGGACGGTGCGTACGCCGCGCATCATGGCAGCGGCTTACCGTTTGCTCCTCGCGCGCATGATCGAGCGCGGATGGCAAGCACCGCGCGAGCGCGTCAAACTGAGGCGCAGGCAACTTTTCCGTATCCTTCTGCAATATGCCTTCGTGTAATGACGCGTCGTCTCGTCCACATTGTTGGCGCTGGTCTGGCTGGCCTCTCGGCCGCTGTGAAACTGGCATCGCAGGGTGTCCGCGTCAGCGTCCATGAGGCAACCAATCAGGCCGGCGGGCGATGCCGCTCATATTACGATTCCATGCTTGGGATGATGATCGACAATGGGAACCATCTCGTTCTCTCCGGCAACCATGCAACGCTGGCATTTCTCGATAAAATCGGTGCGCGAGATCAGCTCTCGTCCCCCCGGAATGCTGGCATTCCATTTGTTGATCTCTCGACCGGCGGACGATGGACCGTTCGGGCAAATGACGGACTGGTGCCATGGTGGATTCTCGATCCAAAACGCCGGGTGCCGGGCACGCGAGCGTGGGACTATCTTTCTGTGCTGCGGCTACTGCGCGCGCCCGAAGGCGCCGCCGTCAGTGACCTGTTCGACTGCAGCGGACCGTTTTACGAACGGCTGATTAAGCCGTTCCTGCTGGCGGCTCTCAACACGGAGCCGCGCGAGGGCTCGGCCAAACTCGCAGGCGCTCTGATCCTCGAAACGCTGGCTGCAGGCGGACGCAACTACCGTCCGCTGGTCGCCCGTGACGGTCTATCGCGCGCCTTTGTCGAGCCGGCGCTCCGCTTTATCCAGGCAAACGGAGGGAAGGTGCATTTTGGCAGCCGCCTGCGCGGTCTTACGTTCGACGCATTGCGTGTGGCCGGGCTCGACTTCGGCGAAGCACCCATGCGCTTGCAAGCCAGTGACGCGCTCGTCCTTGCCGTTCCGCCTGTGGTTGCTTCCGCACTGGTGGATGGCCTGAAGGTTCCGACCGAATTTCGTGCCATCGTCAATGGCCATTTTCGGATCAAGCCGCCCGAACCGACGGTGTCGATCACCGGCGTAATTAACGGCACGGTCGAATGGCTATTCGCATTTCCTGACCGCTTGTCCGTTACCATCAGCAACGCAGACCGGTTGCTCGAAAAGCCCCGGGAGGACCTGGCGGCCCTGATGTGGCAAGAGGTAGCCGCGATCACAGGCATTGCGGACGCCCTGCCCCCATGGCAAATCGTGCGGGAACGGCGGGCAACATTCGCGGCGCTGCCGCATGCTGAGGCCCTGCGCCCCGGCGTAGCCACGCGTTGGGCCAATCTCGCGCTTGCGGGCGATTGGACCGCAACCGGCCTGCCGGCAACCATCGAGGGCGCGATCCGGTCGGGCAACCGCGCGGCAGAACTGATCACCAACAAGACGTAAGACGACAGCAAAATGTCCGACACCTTACTTGCTTCTGCCAATCCCCTGCCAAACGAGGGCGCGCTTCAGCGCGCGATCGCCTTGGCAACGGATGCCTTGTTGGCACGGCAACGTCGCGACGGGCATTGGGTTTTCGAACTCGAAGCCGATGCGACCATTCCCGCGGAATACGTATTGCTACGCCATTATCTGGCAGAGCCCGTGGACGCATCTCTTGAATCAAAGATCGCGGTCTATTTGCGTCGCATCCAGGGCAGGCATAATGGCTGGCCGCTGTTCCATGGCGGCGATTTTGACATGAGCGCAAGTGTAAAGGCCTATTTCGCGCTCAAGATGATCGGCGAAGACATCGACGCCCCGCACATGCAGCGTGCCCGGGACGCGATCCGGACACGAGGCGGTGCCGCCGAAAGCAACGTTTTCACTCGGTTCATGCTGGCGTTGTTCGGAATAATTACGTGGCGCGCGGTTCCCATCATGCCTGTTGAAATCATGTTGCTGCCGCGGTGGTTTCCATTTCACCTTTCCAAGGTGTCATACTGGGCACGCACGGTTATCGTTCCGCTGCTGGTGCTGCAGGCGCTCAAACCGAAAGCGCGCAATCCAAAGAACGTCGGCATTGATGAACTGTTCATCCAGCCGCCGCAGAGCATCGGTACGCGCCCCAAAGCGCCGCATCAGCAATGGGGTTGGTTCCAGCTGTTTCGCGGCATCGATGCCGTGCTCCGGCTGCTTGAGCCTGCATTTCCCAAAGGAACGCGCAAGCGCTCCACCGACAAGGCCGTGACCTTCGTCACCGAACGCCTCAACAACCAGGATGGGTTGGGCGCGATTTTCCCGGCGATGGTCAATTCCGTCATGATGTTCGACGCACTCGCGTATCCGCGTCAGCACCCTGATTATGTCGCCGCGCGCCATTCCATCGACAAGCTGCTGGTAATGAAGCCCGACGAAGTTTACTGCCAGCCCTGCGTTTCGCCGGTGTGGGACACCGCCCTGGTCTGTCACACCCTGCTAGAAGTCGGCACGCAGCCCGCAGTCGATGCAGTCGCCGCCGGCCTGCAATGGCTGCAGCCGCTCCAGGTGCTCGACGTCGTTGGAGACTGGGCCGAGAGCCGGCCGCAAGCGCGGCCCGGCGGTTGGGCATTTCAATACGCAAATCCGTACTACCCGGACGTCGACGACACCGCGGTGGTAGTGATGGCGATGGACCGTGCACAAGGCATGCTGGGCGACACACGGTATCAAACCGCGATTGAGCGCGGACGGGAATGGGTTTCCGATCTCCAAAGCAAGAATGGTGGCTGGGGCGCCTTCGACGCCGACAATGATTACCTTTACCTCAACAACATCCCGTTCTCTGATCATGGCGCCCTGCTTGATCCACCGACCGAGGACGTAACCGGACGCTGCGTGTCGATGCTGGCCCAGCTCGGCGAACGGCCAGACACCAGCCAAGCGCTGCGCCGGGCGCTTGACTATCTTTTCCGCGCGCAACGCGCAGACGGCAGCTGGTATGGCCGATGGGGCATGAATTACATCTACGGCACGTGGTCGGTGCTAAGCTGCCTCAATGTTGCCGGCATTGCTCCTGATGCGCCACAGATACGCAAGGCTGTTGACTGGCTCGTCTCGATCCAGAATCCCGATGGCGGCTGGGGCGAGGACGGAACCAGCTACAAACTTGAATATTATGGCTATGAAGCCGCACCGAGCACGGCGTCGCAAACAGCCTGGGCCCTGCTCGGTCTGATGGCGGCCGGCGCGACCGGAATTCCAGCGGTGGCACGCGGCATTGATTTCCTGCTACGCACGCAGGAATCCGACGGATTTTGGACAGAGGACCGTTTCACCGCGACCGGCTTTCCTAGGGTGTTTTATTTGCGCTATCATGGATATTCGAAATTGTTTCCGCTTTGGGCCCTGGCCCGCTGGCGGAACGTGATGGCGGGACAGCCCGTCGGATTCGGGATGTGATGCCGCCAAGACCCCGCATTGGACCGTATGTGATTGTCGTTACGGGCATGGCCTTTGAGGCCGGCATCGCGGCCGGACCGGGCGTCGTGGTAGTCACCGGCGGCGCAGCAAACGCGGATGCCATTTCCGCAGCCGTTCAGCGGGGGTGCCGGGGAATTATTTCTTTTGGCATTGCCGGGGGATTGACGCCCGATCTCAAACCCGGCGCCTGTATCGTTGCTCGGTCCATCGTGACGGGCGATCGGAAATACAATTCACACCGCGAATGGTTTGACAGGCTTCGTTCGGCAATACCAGGTTCGATTCACGCGGATATCGCCGGCGCGGAGGCACCTGTGTGCAGCCCTGGCGACAAAAGAAAGATGGCGGTTGCCACCGGCGCCGTTGCGGTGGACATGGAATCTGCGGGTTCAGCAATCGCGGCGTTCAAACACAAACTTCCATTCGCGGCGCTGCGGGTCGTGGCAGATCCAAGTCATCGCAGCCTGCCGCCAGCGGCTCTCAGCGAGCGTCATATAGACGGGACGACCGACCTGTCGGCGGTGTGGCGCTCGATTGTCACGCAGCCCAGCCAGTTGGGTGGATTGTTGCGGCTTGCCTTGGATACCCGAACCGCCCGCGCCGCAATGGTGCGTTCGCGCCGGCGGCTGGGGCATGGCTTTGGCCTAATTACTCAGGCTTCGTAGCGGCGCCTCAACGCCGTTTATTTACATCGGGTACTCTGCCGGTCGGCTGCATCGCATTGTCGGGAAGCCGTCGCCAAACCTGACTTTGACCAATTAATTTGATGCCGAGATAACCGCGAACTGTGAGCTTTTGACCGTCAGGGGTAAGATCCATTACAGCGCGATAGACCGACCCGTCGCGGGGATCTAGAATCGTACCGTTCTCGTAGGTAAGTCCTTTGCGCTGCATGCCATTGACGATGACGAGACCGACGAACGGCGCATCCTTTTGATCGCCTGGGCATTTGGTGCAAACGTCTTCAGACGTTTCGCCGGGCGCGGGGAATGCCTTGGCGATGGCGCCGACATAGACACCATTCTTCTCAAAGAAATTGAACCAAGCCTGGACGCGACCGTGCTCGTCGGATTGCTCCCAAAGACCAACGACCGATGGCTCTGCGTGCAGCGGAGTTGCAAGGGCCGAACAAATCAACATCACTACAACAGTGGCCGGCAAGAACATCCGATTCATGCGCGTTCACCTTCATTACCAGCCCCCCACTTATCGGCTTCACCTCATTCTGCGATCACTGCCCATGGCTTGCGAGCACGTTCTGGCAGGCCTTGCTGATCTTACTGCGATTTTCCTTCAGACACATGAGAAAGGAAAGCGACCCCGCGCTGTCAGGAATATCTCGACAAAACCGCCGGACATCCCGGCGGCACGCGGCCTCTTCCTGGGACGTGCCACTTGGGGAGAGCACGTTTGAATCGCGGTCCCTGTCCTGCGCGAATGACACTGAAGACCACAAGCCCAATAATACAACTGTCACAGCCCTACCGACCGCCATGCGAGCCACTCCCTTGTTCGACTGCTTTGCAGTACCGTTGCAATGTTTCCATGGTCAAGCCTCCCCGCCGGTAGCAGATTCCCGGGGCTTGCCCATTAAAACCGGTTGAAACAATACCGCCGCGGCCATCGTGCACACGAGTGATAGCGCCATTAATTTGCCCATGCTCGAAGTGCCGGGATGACTGGAAAACCAGAGGCTGCCGAAGGCGGTCGCCGTTGTGAGCGCGCTATAAATTACAGCGCGCGTGAGGCTGGTCTGCAGCAGGTTGGTCTGCCCTGAGCGCCAGGCCATGATGTAATAGATCTTGAACGCGACGCCGACGCCGAGCAGGAGCGGCAGAGCGATGATGTTTGCGAAATTGAGCGGCATACCGATTAGCACGCAGACCTCCAGCGTGACCACACCGGCTAGCAGCAGCGGAATCAGCGTCAGCAGGACATCACCAAAGCGGCGCAGCACGATCCATAACAAGATTCCAATCGAAAGCATCGCCCACAACCCCGCCTGAATAAACGAATTCACCACGGTATCGCCGGCTTCCGTGACCGAAATGGGCCCATCGATGGCGCGTGGCTCAACCGCCAGCACCGCGCGCGCAAAAGTCCGCATGGCTTCGTTGTCGTTTGGGTCTCCCTTCGGCGCGATTGCCACTCGTGCCTGCCCGTCTGGTGTCATCCAATCGCGGCGCAACTCGGGCGGCAAAGACTCTTGTGTGACAGATTGTGGCTGAAGCGAGACCTGAAGGCCACCCAAAGCGACATGGAGCGGCGGCAGGAAGGCGGCCTCAGCCCTTGACCGGGCCTCCTGATTTGACTTGGCGAGTGTCGATAGTGCCGTTGAAAGACGTCTGGCGGCATCGGCGCCGGAACCTGGTTGATTTCCAGCCACCTTGGTGAGCTGCGCTGCGCCGTCATTCAGCGCCGCGACGTTCTCCGCATCCGTCGGCGGAGGCTCCATATTTTTCACGTCGAAAGCTCCGGCCAGTGCCTTCGCAGCATTGGCGATCATCTCGAGCTTCTCTTGCTGATGATCCGGGATGAATGTCGTGAGCGTCATGACGCTGCCGACCTCGGGCAGTTTCGACACACGACCGGCGATAGCGCCTGCTTCTTGGAGCGAAGGAGCTAGCACGTTGGCCGTATCCGTATGGGCAGTCGGATCGCGGCTCAGCTCAAGATATGTCGCGACCGACTCGACGTTGGGGCTGCGCAGATTGATGGGGTTGAAGTCGAAATGCAGCCAATAAAGCAACGGCAGACCGACCGACACGACAATTGCCGTGCCCACGATGATCGCGATGCGGTGACGCTCCAAAAATTCATCGACGGGCGCCAATGCGGAATACCCAAGGGACTCCGGCTCGCCCGGCGGATTAAACAGCGTGATAAGGGCCGGCAGCACGGTGATACTGGTGGCAAAAGCGATCAGCATCCCAAGGCCGGCGATCAGGCCCAGCTCGGAGACGCCGCGGTAATCGGTCGGTAGAAACGACAGAAAGCCTGCCGCCGTCGCACCGGCAGCGAGCATTAAAGGGATACCTGCCCTCTTTCCTGCATTCAGGAGCGCCTTCCTGAGATTATCGACCGCGTGACGCTCAGCACGATAGCGGACGCTGAACTGAATTCCAAAATCGACTCCGATTCCGACGAACAAAACGGCAAAGGAAACAGAGATCAGATTGAACGCGCCGACGATCATCAGACCGACCATCGTCGTGATTGTCAGGCCGATGAACAGATTGATGAACACGGCGGCGATCAGCCGGCCCGAACGCAACGCCAGCCACAGGATAAAAAGGACGACAGCGATGGTGACGATCGCGTTGCTCACAGCGCCCTCCCGCAGGGTGCCGAACTCCTCGTCGGCCATCGGCACCGGCCCCGTTAGCCGGACATCGGCCTGGAAGGTCGGGACAATATCAGCGGCAGCCTTTCGGATGGCCTCGGTCGCCGCATGTCCCGGTTCCAGCGCGCCATAGTCGAGCACGGCACGCACCTCGATAATGCCGCGCAAATCGTTGGGCCGTGCCGGATGTCCCTGCGCCAGGACGCGCCAGGAAAAGCTCGCCGGACGTCCTGCCACCGCGTTGTCCAGCGTGTCGGACGCCATCGTGAAGACACGCGTCAAGTCATCGAGTTTGATCTGTCCGGATCGGACGCCGAGCAAGGCATCGTCGATCCCGCTGACAAGGCCACGCAGGCTTTGATCGGTGGCGAGGTCATAGATGATCGGTTCCGCCTGAATTAAAAGCGCGAGGAAGCGCTCAAGCTCCTCCGGTGTCTGGAACAGAAGTCCGTTGCGGGTAAAGAACTCACCGCCTCCCTGCTGCGTCACCGAGCGAAACCGATCCTTCTGTTGCGTCAGCCGTTCCGCCAGCGTGGCTGTCGCCTGACCGACGAGTTCCGGCGTCGGTGCCCGGACGACGACGATGATTTGTTCGAAGCGGCTGAAGGCCTTCTCGAGTGCAATCTCGCGTTTGCGCCATTCGAGGTTGGGCGACAGCAGCACATTAATGTCCGAGGTGATGGCGAAATTCCGGGCCGTGTAGATCCCGGCAGCCAATGCCAACAGCAATCCAAAAACCATCACCGGCAAGGCGTGGCGCGTGCAGAACTCGATGATGCGTACGATCAGGGATGCTGCCATCGGCGCGTTATTCATTCGAACGCCCCAAGCGTCTCGTCAACGGCGTCCACATTGCGGGATCCATCGCCAGCGCGACGTCGCACGTCGCACTCGAGCTCACCACTTACTTTACGGCGGCCGGCATTTTTGCTTGCTCCGCCCTCACCACGGCGGCGGGCTGAGGTTTGCTTTTGATGTCCGTCAGCATTTGCTCGACATGCCGGGAAAACACGAACTGCGCCGGCCGCTGATGATCGAGCGAGATTTCCGGCGCCATCGATCCATCGGTGCGGACGCCGCGAATGGTCGTCCAGAGTGCCTTCAACGGATTGCGGAGCGTCGCATGAACCGCAGTCGGCTCGTACCCGCAATGCGCCATGCAATTCGCGCATTTTTCATACCGGCCGGTCCCATAGGAATCCCAGTCGGTCGTCTCCATCAGTTCCTTGTAGGTGCTGACGTAACCTTCGCCGAGCAGATAGCAAGGCTTCTGCCACCCGAACACGTTGCGCGTGGGCATACCCCACGGGGTGCAATGGTACTCCTGGTTGCCGGCAAGGAAATCGAGGAACAGCGTGGAGTGCATGAAGTTCCAGTTTTTGCCTTTGCCCAGCGCAAACACCTTGCGAAACAGTTCCTTGGTCTTGCGGCGGTTGAGGAAGTGCGCCTGATCCGGCGCGCGTTCGTAGGCATAGCCGGGTGAAATCGAAACCCCCACGCCGAGCTCCTTGGCGTGGTCCAGAAACGCGGCAATGTCCTCGGCAGTGTGGCCGTCGAAAATGGTCGCGTTGACGTTGACGGCGAAGCCCTTTGCCTGCGCTGCCTTGATGGCCGAAACCGCTATCTCGAAAACGCCTTTTCGCGAAACTGACTTGTCATGATGCTCTTTCATACCATCGAGATGAACGGAGAAAAACAGATAGGGAGATGGCTCGAACAAATGCAGCTTCTTTTCGAGAAGCAGCGCGTTGGTGCAAAGCGAGACGAATTTCTTGCGCGCGACAATTCCTTTTACGATCTCGCCGATTTCCTTGTGAATGAGCGGCTCGCCGCCCGGGATGGCGACCATCGGAGCTCCGCATTCATCGACCGCCTGCAGGCAATCAGCGACCGACAGACGCTGGTTGAGGATCTCGTCGGGATAATCGATCTTGCCGCAGCCGTTGCAAGCAAGGTTGCAGCGGAACAAAGGCTCCAGCATCAACACCAACGGATAGCGCTCACGGCCCATCAACCGTTGCTTGAGCAGATAGGCGCCGATGCGTATTTCTTTGAAAAACGGAATAGCCATCGGTCGTGTCCTTGGTTTCATCATCGGCGTCAGCAGAACTGCGCAGAGCGAGCTAAACAGTCGCCAATTCCTCGGGCAGTCGAAACTCCGCAGTCTCCTGACGCCCAGCTAACGTGGAAACTTCGACGGGACCTAGGCATCCAAGGGCATCAATAACCCCGTCGACCAGGACTTCCGGTGCGGAAGCCCCCGCGGTGATGCCGACCACGCGCGCTGCTTTAACCCATTCGAGCTGCAACTCGCTACTGTCGGCGATCAAATAACTGGGAACCCCGGTCTCGGTCCCGATTTCGCGCAGGCGGGTGGAATTCGAGCTGTTTTTAGCCCCCACCACCAGGAGGACGTCGACCAATGCGCTCAATTCCCGCACGGCGGTCTGCCGGTTTTGCGTCGCATAGCAGATATCCCGAATATCGGGTCCGATGAGATTGCTGAAACGACGTTCCAAAGCCGCGATGATCCCCTTCGTATCGTCCACACTGAGGGTCGTCTGCGTCACATAAGCTACAGGGGTAGAAGGAGGGATATCCAGCGTCTCCACGTCCTGTTCCGTCTGCACCAGGAATACCGGAGCAGAAATCTGGCCCATGGTGCCTTCGACTTCAGCGTGGCCGGCGTGACCGATCAAAACGAGTGTCCGCCCCTGCTCCACATAACGTCGGCCTTGATTATGCACCTTGGTTACCAGCGGACAGGTCGCGTCAAGCACAGGAAGAGCGCGGGCAGACGCTTCGTCTTCCACGCGGCGGGCGACCCCATGCGCGCTGAATATCGTCACCGCGTTTTCCGGAATTTCCGACAAGCTCTCCACAAAGCGTGCACCTTTTGCCTTAAGGCTGTCAACGACGTGCTTGTTGTGAACAATCTCGTGGCGCACATAAACCGGTGCGCCATACTTCTTCAAGGCGCGCTCGACGATCTCGATCGCACGCACGACGCCCGCGCAAAAACCTCGCGGTTGCGCCAGAATGATTTGCATCGGCTTCGCCATTGTCATCGCGTTGCGGCCACCTACCGATAACTATACAAACTTGATCTTATTTTCCTGTGCGTTCATTCCGATCGCGTCGAATACCTTGGCAACGATACCAGCTGAATCAAGTCCGGCCTTTGCATACATTGCCGACGGGCTATCCTGGTCGAGAAATACGTCTGGCAAAACCATCGAACGAACCTTGAGGCCGTTTTCCAAAGCTCCATGTTCGGCGAGAGTTTGCAGCACCTGGGAGCCGAAGCCGCCGATTGAGCCCTCTTCAATAGTAATGAGTACTTCGTGCTCGCTCGCGAGTTTCAGGATGAGATCGGTATCTAATGGCTTCGCAAAACGAGCGTCCGCTACGGTGGTAGAAAGTCCATGGGCAGCGAGTTCGATGGCAGCCTTCGAGCATTCGGCCAGCCGCGCTCCGAATGAAAATAATGCCACCTTATTGCCGTGCCGAATAAGCCGACCCTTGCCGATCGGCAGCGGCACGCCGACCTCCGGCATTTCCGCTCCAATACCATCGCCACGCGGATAGCGGACCGCGCTTGGACGGTCGTCGATGGCTGCCGCGGTGGCGATCATATGAACGAGTTCGGCTTCATCCGCAGCCGCCATGACAACAAAGCCAGGAAGGCAGCAGAGATAGGCGACGTCGAAGGAACCGGCATGGGTCGGACCATCGGCGCCGACCAAACCAGCGCGATCAATCGCAAAGCGTACCGGAAGCGATTGCAGCGCGACGTCGTGCACCACTTGATCATAGGCGCGCTGCAGGAACGTGGAGTAAATCGCGCAGAACGGCTTAAAACCCTCTGCCGCCATTCCAGCCGCAAACGTTACCGCGTGTTGCTCAGCAATGCCGACGTCGAACGTTCGTTCCGGATAGGTCTTTTCGAAAATGTCGACCCCGGTGCCCGCGGGCATCGCTGCGGTGATGGCGACGATTCGATCATCTTTCGCTGCTTCCTTGACCAGACTGTCGCCAAATACTTTCGTATACGACGGCGCATTCGTCTTGGCCTTCGCTTGCTTGCCGGTGGCGATGTCGAACTTCACGACCCCATGATATTTGTCGCTGGAGGCCTCAGCGGGGGCATAGCCCTTGCCCTTTTTCGTAACGACGTGAACCAGTATCGGTCCCTCTTTTGCATCGCGCACATTCTTCAGCACCGGCAAAAGGTGGTCGAGGTTATGGCCGTCGACCGGACCGACATAATAGAAGCCCATTTCCTCAAACATCGTGCCCCCAGTCCAAAACCCGCGTGCGAACTCCTCTACACGCTCGGCCTTCTCCTGGAGAAACTTCGGCAGGTGATTGGCAAGTTGCTTTCCGATGTCGCGGAGTTTCAGATAGGTCTGCCCGGACAGCAACCGTGACAGGTAGGCCGACATGGCGCCGACAGGCGGCGCGATCGACATCTCATTATCATTGAGGATAACGATCAGACGCGAATTCATCGCACCGGCGTTGTTCATCGCCTCATATGCCATCCCTGCCGACAGCGCGCCGTCGCCGATCACGGCAACAATGTTGTGAGTCTGTCCCTGCAAGTCACGCGCCACGGCCATACCAAGTGAGGCCGAAATTGAAGTCGATGCATGAGCGGCGCCGAACGGATCATATTCGCTTTCCGCCCGTCTGGTGAAACCGGACAGCCCGCCGCCAGCACGTAACGTGCGAATCCGGTCGCGACGACCGGTCAGGATTTTGTGAGGATAAGCTTGGTGTCCAACGTCCCAGATCAACTTGTCGGTCGGCGTATCGAACACGTGATGGAGCGCAACGGTAAGCTCGACAACTCCCAGGCCCGCCCCGAGATGCCCGCCGGTAACGGCGACGGCGGCGATCGTTTCAGCACGCAACTCGTCGGCTACCTGTTTGAGGTCTGAGATGCTTAATGTCCTGAGATCCCGAGGCAGTTGTATGGTGTCCAGCATTACAATCCCAATGTAACTGCAACGGGCGGCGGCAGATTTAGGCACCCAACAGCTCAATAAGGGCACCCTGTATTGTGTAGATATATGTTGGAACCCCTTAGGCTAGAGGCTCAACGTATCGCACTCCCGCAGGTTCCATCAGCCCCGAAATGCATTCCCGGCCAGTGTCCTCCCAAGCGTCCAAACGGCCCCCGGGACGCGATGACTGTCCCCGATGGCCGCATCGAATGCAGCCGAGATCCAATCACAGTCGGCCGAAGACACGACCAGTGCTGGGAGCAGTTTGATCGTGTGGCTTGCATGGCCCGCCACCTGAGTCACGATCTTATGTTCTTTGAACAAAGGTATCGTAATTAGTTGGCAAAACAGACCGGTACTTGCGGTCTCCAGCATGTTCCAGGATGCTTTCAACTTTAAAGACTTTGGTGCTCCAAATTCGATGCCGATCATCAATCCCTTGCCGCGAACCTCGCTTAGAAACTCGTAGCGCGGGATCATCGCAGTTAATGCCCGCAACAATTGCTCTCCCCTTACCTCGGCATTGTGAATCAGATTTTCCGACGCGATCACATCGAGTGTCGCAATTCCCGCCGCCATAGCGAGATCATTCTTACCGAAGGTCGATCCGTGTACGACAGCGCGATCCATTCGGCTGAAGGTCTTTTCGAAAATGTGCTTACGCGTCAGGACTGCGCCGACAGGCACGTGCCCGCCAGACAGACTCTTGGAAAGGAGGACCATATCCGGTTCGACGTTCCAGTGCTCCAGTGCAAGGAAGCGCCCGGTACGGCCTAGTCCGGTTTGGATCTCATCGACGACGAACAAAGTGCCGTGGCGACGGCACAGTTCAGCGGCATCTTTAAGATAATTGTCCGCTGGAATATTGACGCCCTTGCCCTGGATCGGTTCAACGATGAACGCTGCTGCCGTTCGTGCGCGCAACGCACTTTCCAGCGCCGCCAGGTCGTTGAATGGAATCCGTACGCAATCCGGAAGGAAGGGTCCAAAGCCTTTACGGAATATCTCATCGCCACAAAGCGAGAGGGCGCCATAAGAGAGACCGTGGAACGCGTGCTCACACGAGATTATGCCCGGTCTCCCCGTCGCCGAGCGTGAAAACTTGATCGCTGCTTCGACGGCCTCCGCTCCGGAATTGGCGAAGAACACCTTGTCGAGATAGGGCGCTTGAGCCAGCAGCCGTTCGGCAAGAATACCTGCGAGCGTCGACACGTCCAGTTGCACGAGGTTTGGCAGATCACTATCGAGAATGCTCTTCAAGGCCGCTCGCAAAGTCGGATGGTTCCGTCCGATCGCGAAGACTCCGAAGCCGCTGAGCAAATCGAGATAGCGAACTCCCTCACGATCATAGAGATATTGCCCGACTCCCTTACAGAAGCCCACGTCATATCCGATTGTCTTAAGCAGCCTCACCATCTGCTCGTTGATGTGAAGACTATGCATCGCATACCGTTCTGATTCACGATCTCTGAATAATGCAGCGATGTCAGCACTCATGAAGGACAATGCCTCTATTTTAATTGCAGCTTTTATGTCGTCGAAATCCAGCGGTTCCAGAAGCGCTGGTTCGCTGCTCCCAGATTTAGGCGAATGGCAGGCCCGAATTGCGGCAACCCGCTCCTCCCCCAAATAGCGAACCTGTCGTCCGGACCGCCGCTCCGGTCGCAAGTGGTGGCGGCACGCGGCGGTTTGTACGCAAATTCCCTGCTCAACGAAACAGCGAATTACTTAGCCGCGGGAGCGCCGGCTTTACGCTGCACGATGCCAGCAAGTTTTTCTGTCCGCGCACTGACGATAAAAGCAATGTTTCATCGCGGGTCGAAAATTGAAAGCTTTTGGAGCCGCTTCCCGCTCTTTGCGTGCTGCCCGGGCGGCCTCCATTCTTTCGTGAATTTGGTCCAAGCTTCATCACTTGCTCGCGGACATCAGGGCCTTGAGCTAGAGGTCCGCCGCAACGGGTAGCGGTCGGGAACCAAATGCTGAAGGGCCCGGCTGCGGACTGACGGTCCTTTCTTTATCCGCGCTATCACACTGCTTTTTCGATCAAAATCGGTCCAGGGCGCTGGCTCCTACAGTGCCGGTATTGGACCAGGGTCCAATCGATTTGTGTGCGAAATTGAACGTACATTCATGAAGTCCTGTGGCCGAAAGCGGCGGTCCCGATGGGTGGGATTTTTGTCGTTGCGAGGCGGGGTTTCAGACCCTTCGGGGAGCAGCCGGCGATTTCCAACCTGTCATCCGCCGGAGGCAGCGTTGGCGCTGGACACTGGGAATGCATATGCGTGCACCGGGTGCGAGCGTCGTCTGTCTGATCGCATTTTTGGCATCGGCAAGTCCTTCGCCTGCAGAGCCGCTGCCGCGCTCTATCCTCGTCTTCGTCCAATCCGACCCGCGCGGTCCTTTTCACGCCGAGTTGTTCAACGCGCTACGCTCCGTGATCGACAACGAGGCCCGCGAACCGATCTCAATTTATCTGGAGTATCTCGATCGGAGCCGGTTCCCCTCCCCCGCTTACCAGGAAGAACAGCGGCGATATCTGGAAGCAAAATACCATGATAGGCCCATAGGGGTCATCGCCGGCTTCGGCGGCGGTACGCTGGCATTTGTCTTGCCGCTGCGGGCCAGCGCATTTCCCAACGTTCCCCTGGTCTTCGGCCAGGTCGACGAGACAACCTACCGTCAGTTGTCCGCTCAACAGAACATGACCGGTCACATCGTCCGCCTCGAACTTTCGGACATGGTGGCGGTCGCCCGCGCCGTGGTCCCGGGCTTGAAGAACATCGCCCTCGTCGGTGACGCGCTGGAGGGTCAGCCCGTTTTCCGTCATTTCCTGCAACAGATCCCGCAAGTAGCCAAAGAATTCGCCTTTATCGATCTCACCGGCCTGCCAATGTCGGATCTGCAACAGCGGGTAGCCTCGCTGCCTTCCGCGACCGCCATTTTGTACACCGCGATCTATTCCGATGGCCGCGGCACGTATTATCCCCCGTCTGACGCGCTCAAGCTTTTTGCCGCCAAGGCCAACCGACCCATCGTGATCGCCGTTGAAACGAACCTCGGGAGCGGCGCGCTCGGAGGATACCTTATAGCCGCGGCACCGATCGGCACGGCCGCCGCGCGACTTGCCCTGCGTATCCTCGACGGCGGAGAAAACCCCGGCGCGATCCCGGTCAGCAAGCTCGACGCAGTAAAGGCCGTTTTCGACTGGCGCCAGTTGCAACGCTGGGGCGTCAGCTTATCGGCGCTGCCCGCGGGTAGCGAAATCCGATTTAGCCCGGACGCGGCGAATGTTCAGCATTACATGCAAATCGCTTTCGCTGCGCTGGGAATCCTGCTGCTGGTCGGCATTACAGGGTTTGCACTATTCGAGCACAGCAAGCGCCGTCACGCAGAGACGACTACGCGTCAACAAATATCGGAGCTCGCCCTCGTGAGCCGGCAAGCCACTGCCGGCGAAATGTCGGCGGCAATCGCCCACGAGCTGAACCAGCCGCTGGGCAGCATTCTTAACTACACCGAAGCGGCCGAGCTGATCCTAAATTCCAACGCGCCGGACACGTTGGAATTGAGAGAGATTCTGCAGGACATTCGCCATAGCGATCGGCGCGCCACCGAAATCATCAGCCATCTGCGGGCGCTCATGTCCAAGCATACGAATAACTTTATTCGCGTCGACCTCAATAAAATCGCCCGCGATGCGATGAATATTGCGCGGATCCAGGCCAATGCGCGTGGCGTGACGCTTCACGCCGCCCTGGCCCCGGGCGAAATTGAGGTCGTCGGCGACACGGTCCAGCTGCAGCAGGTTTTTCTCAATCTAATGTTCAACGGGATCGACGCAGTGAGTGGCCACGCCAGCGGACATCGCGACATAGTCATTTCCACCGCGCTTGCGTCGAATAAATTCGGAGAAGTCTCAGTTTCGGACTCCGGCCCCGGTATCTCGAAGGAAAACCTGGAGCGCGTCTTCAATCCCTTTTTCACGACGAAAGATAATGGCATGGGTGTCGGGTTATCGCTCTGCCGAACAATCGTTGAAGCACATAACGGCTCTATTTGGGGTGAGAACGGACTAGCGGGCGGCGCGGTTTTCCACTTCTGCCTGCCACTGGCAAATACGAGGACAACTGCATGACAAACCGACCCACTGTTTATGTCGTCGATGACGACGCGGATTTTCGGAAATCCATTGTCCGGCTATTGCGGCTGTCCGGTTACGACATCGCGTCCTATGAGAGCGCCGATGAATTACTGCTGCATTTGCCTGACTCGGGCCCAGGTTGCATTCTGCTCGACCTCAATATGCCTCAAATGAACGGTCTGGAGCTACAGAGGCGGCTTGAAGCAATGGATGTCCATTTGCCGATCGTTTTCCTGACCGGGCGTGGCGATATTTCGAGCAGCGTCAAGGCGCTGAAAGCCGGCGCGGAAGATTTTTTGTGCAAGCCTGCAAACAAACACGACCTTCTCGAAGCTATCGAACGAGCCGTCAACCGGGACCAAAAGATGCGGGAGGATCGAGCCGAACTTGCGAGCCTGCGCGCGCGCTTTGACAAACTCACACGTCGCGAAAAGCAGGTCTATTCGCTGGTCTTGGCCGGAAAACTAAATAAGCAAACTGCCTACGAGCTGAATGCGACCGAGCGCACGATCAAGGCGCATCGGCACAATATGATGCACAAACTTCAGACTCGCACTGTTGTCGAGCTTTTGTCGTTTGCCGAGCGGATGAGTACGCTTGCCGGCGCACATAAGGGCCCGGCGCCGATTGATGAAGAGCCCCCGCCCTATGGGACCAAGGGCTATTGTCCGCAGGTACAGTAGCTTGTTTTCGTCCTATCGGTCAGATTGGCAGGGTCCCGAGAGCCGAAGAACGCGTTCTCATTTGGAGAATGAATTTCCTCCGCGAGCGCCACCGTCCCCACCCCCCCGACGCTCGCTTACTGGCCCCCGATCAACGATCGGGGGCTTTTTTCCATCACGCACCGCAACGACATTGGCCGCGCGGACAATTGCGGCGGGCCCTCAACTCCGCGACTTTGAGGGGTAAAACTGCTATTGAGATTTTGAGTAAAAGTCTGTGACGGTTCATGCCAGAGAGATCGTACGTCCCGACCGGCTCACGGAAACTTACGCCGAATTAGCAATTCGGTTGGGTCTGCTCAGGCGTCTACGAACGTAAAGCGGAGCCGTCTGAGAAGTGAGTCTTGTTCCATAGGAGGAAAAGATGAGAGTCATCATCGCCGCCGTTTGTCATCACGACACTGATTACGACGCCAGCCGTCGCCCAATACGGGCCGTCGTCAGGTTATTCCAAGCCCCCCTCTGCACAGAAGGCGAAGAGCAAGAAAACCGAAGCGACAAGGTCCTATGCTCGGGAATACCGCGGGTCACCCTACTCCTTGAATCCGGCGCACGATGTCTACGTCAATGGCGAATATGTTGGCTCCGATCCGGATCCCCGGGTCCGGGCGACCTTGGCGCACGAGTGGCGCAGCCAAGGGGGCATGCGTTAGCAAGCTGTCCTGACGTGCCGAACGCGGTCGTTCAGATGGCGGGTTTCGACGGGCCGTCCCTGTCTGCAAGCTGCAATGCCCTGTGTAGAACTTCAAAGATGACAGCGGTCGACCAGCCGAACAGCAGCACACCGTTCATCGCTGTTATCGGCGCAAGGAGCTTCCATTCGGTGACGGGTACGACGTCTCCGTATCCGAGGGTCGTGAAGGTCACCCCAACGAAATAGACAAGATCCGCGCCGCACCGGGCGCAGGCGCCAACCAGGAAATAGGTGATCGCCCAAACGACCACCTCCACGGCATGCGCGACCATCAACACCGATATCGTCGGAGTCATCACGACCACCAATAGCGATGACCGTCCGCCCCGGTAGTTTTGCCCTGTGGTCTGGGCCACGCGGATAACCCACGTCATGGCACAAGCGTGTATCGCTATGTTGCAAAGGCTGGCGAGGCTGCCGACGAGAACCGATATCAACAAATTGCTCCCTGCGTCAGAGGAGGGTCAATGCGCCCAGCGCAAGCGGGGCGTTGAATGGTAGCAGCCAGTTGAAGTACGACACTGGCATTCCGGAGCGACTTCTCGCGATCGCTCCGGATTTCTTGAGGTGGGGATATCAGCAATCGTAGACGCCAGCCGCACAACGCCGCGTCGTCCGCCGGGCCACACCGGCAACGCTGACAGGGGTCAATGGCCGTCCGACTACAGCCTGCGCCGTCGATGCCATATTGGCTACACCGGGTATCGGCAGCTTTCCGGCGATGTCAATCGCGCACAGCGCAAGAAGCGCGATGAGAATCGAGAGACCGAGATGCTTTGTCATGCTCATTTTCCGCTCCCTATTGATTCAGTCGCTATTTTGAAGTTGCCAGGCAGATCGCTAAACCTTTCCCGGATGTCCTTGATATCGAGTTTGTTAGCATTGCTCGGATTTTTGAAGGTGAAATCCGTCGCTGCGACATTGGCGCCCGTGTTCCAGTCACGAACCTGCACACTGTATTGCGGGTTTCCCCGGATGCCCCGTGAGGTGATGCTGAAGCGGCAGGGATAGGGTTTATCACCCTGTGCGATCCATATCTGGAATTCCACCTCCTGTTTGCGGAAGGCCAGATGGTCGCATTCGACGCCGCCGACCACGCCACTACCGAGATCCTTGGCGTCAATCACGTCGCTCGTCAGCTCGTCATAGGAATTTGAAAGCAACAGGTCGGCGGCGGGCATCGGCCGCCTAAACTTCTCCTGCAGGTCGTTGACGAGCTGATCAACGGTACCCGGAGCATCGGCCTGAACAAAGATGTTTGCGTTCTTGCCGAGCAGGGTGAGGGTTTTTCCGTCGAACAGCATTTCAATGTCGGCGAAGCCGCCGGCGCGCGTGAAGCGGATCTTGTCGGGCCTATTGAGAACGACACCGCCCGAACTGAGTAACGTGAGCTTTTGATCGTCCCTTGTTACCACTTCAAGCGCAGCGTCATAGTCGAACGAGATAGATTTCTGCGCCGCCATGTAGTCTGACATTCCTTTCAACAGCTTCTTCGCGGAAGCCTCATCGGCGCGGGCGACAGCGGTTGCACCGACGCATACCGCTGTCGCAAGGACCGCGCGCGTGATCGCAGCGAGAGGTTCTGTATCATCGTATTTTTGAGCATATCTCGTACCTCCATTCCATGGCCGCAGATCCGTGAAGAATTGCACGCGTCATATCTGGACCAGTAGGATAGGCACTCTAATATTTTTTGCGGCTGCACGGCCTTGTACCGAGGGACATTGCCCCTTAGGCCAATGCCCATCGAGCGATGGGCCGCGGTAACCTGAAACGGAAATTGCGCGGCGGCTCCGGCTGAAACGTCAAACCGGAACGGATGGTTCGCCCCCTGCGCGGGAGAACGGGAATCAAGATCGTCTCAGGAGGGAAGCATGAATGAGTCGCTTCACCCGGTGGCTTCTCACCATTTGCCGTCTTTCATCCCCTACATCCTGCGGCCATCAGGACGTCTGTCTCACCAGGCGCGGTGCCTGAAAACGTCGGCAATACAGAGCTTGAAATTATTTTTGAAGAACAGGGATTTCTGAGCTTGGATTAGGGAACCTCAATATGCAAAATTACACCCTCCGGCAGCAAAGCCGCGGCCAGCATGTAAATGACATCACCACACCCTTCAAACTATTGTCCTCGATTACTATATCGGGCTGTCGCTTCAAGCATTCTATTGTTCAGAGAATGAAATGCTCTAAAATGTGCTGGAGGAATAGATGATTGTTTATCGCCTAAGGGCAGCATGGCTGGTAGCATGTATCATCGTGACACCATTTACCGCCTGGGCGCAGACTCAGCCGGCTCCTGCGGCCACATCCAGCGAGCAGTTGCTTAAGTCTGAAGAGCTTGAAGCTCTCGTTGCGCCCATCGCATTATATCCGGACGCTCTTGTTTCGCTGGTCTTGATGGCGTCGACCTATCCACTCGAGATCGTGCACGCCGACCGCTGGGCGAAAGCGAACAAGAATCTCAAGGGAGATCAGTTAAAAGCCGCGGTAGACAAGCAAGCGTGGGACGACAGCGTGAAGTCATTGGTAGCCACGCCAGACGTTCTCGCGACGATGAGCACGAAGCTCGATTGGTCACAGAAACTTGGCGATGCTGTTCTTGCACAACAGCCGGACGTGATGGACGCCATCCAGCGGATGCGTACGAAGGCTGAAGCGAACAACAAGCTGCAGTCGACCAAGGAGCAAAAGGTTACAAAGAAACAGGAACAGGGCAAACAGGTCATCGTTATTGAACCGACGGAGCCCAACACAATCTACGTGCCGTACTACGAGCCTGCTGTTGTCTATGGCGGGTGGCCTTATCCTGCCTATCCACCATATTATTTCCCGCCGCCGGGCTATATCACCGGCGCAGTCATCGCGACCGGGCTTGTTTTTGGCGCGGGCTATGCGCTTGGACGCTGGGCTTGGGGCGGAAATTATTGGGGTGGCGGATTCAATTGGGGCGGCAACAACATCAACATCAATCGCCCGGTCAACATCAATAACATCGGAAACAATTGGCAGCACCGGCCTGAACACCGGCAAGGCGTCAAATACAACAACAACAACGTTCAGCAGAAGTTTGGGAACAACAATATTCGTGGCGGGAGTCAGAACCGGATGGATTACCGCGGCCGTGGCGGCGATCAGGTGCTTAAGCCTGGCGGTGGTCAGGCCAATCTTGGTGATCGTGGAGGCGCAAACCGCCCCGGTACCGGTGCTGGCGGCGCCCAGAAGCCGGGCGCAGGCGCAGGCGCAGGTCAGCGGCCTGGGTCGGGTCAGAAGCCAGGCGCAGGTCAACGGCCAAGTACGGGCCAAAGGCCAAGCGCAGGTCAACGGCCAAGTACGGGCCAAAGGCCAAGCGCAGGTCAACGGCCAAGCACGGGCCAAAGGCCAAGCGCAGGTCAACGCCCTTCCGGCGGTGCGTCCATCGCATCGCCCGGCCGCGGCTACAATGGCCTCGGAAATATGCAGTCAGGTCGGGTAGCGCACGCCCAGTCCGCGCGCGGCCATGCGAGCCTCGGCGGCGGTGGTGGTGGCGGCATACGAGCAGGCGGCGGCGGTGGTTTTCGAGGCGGTGGCGGTGGCGGTCGCGGTGGCGGTGGTGGCGGTCGCGGCGGTGGGGGACGGCGATCGGACATCGCGCTGAAGCACGACATCTCCCTTCTCGGTCAACTCGGCAATGGCGTCGGTCTCTATCGTTTCGGCTACTACGGCAGCGATCGTGCTTATGTCGGCGTGATGGCGCAGGAAGTGCAAGCAGCGGTGCCAAATGCCGTAGTGCGTGGCAGAGACGGCTACCTGCGGGTCTACTACGACAAGCTCGGGATCAAGTTCCAGACCTACGAGCAATGGATAGCGTCGGGCGGCCGTATGCCAGCCGCTTTCCCCATTTCACACTGACAGTTCTGCGAGCGAGGACGTCATGAACAAAGTTCTTTCATCGGCAGATTGTTTTCATGCCCCCCTTCTGAGACAGAGGGTTTTGTGGGCAGCGGTGTTGCTCGTGTGCACTTCCGCATCTGTTGCCGGCGCTCAACAAGCGTTTAACACGCCCGACGAGGCCGCTAGTGCTCTTGTCAATGCAGTCAAGACGGGTGAGCGGAAAGCTATGGTGACCGTGCTGGGAGCCGATGGCGAAGACATCGTCTCGTCGGGAGATCTCGTTGCCGATGCTACGACACGCCAGAACTTTGTCGCCGCCTATGATGCCAAGCATCAGATTGCGATGGAAGGCGACAACAAAGCCACCGTGGTCGTTGGACAAGAGGAGTTTCCGCTGCCGATACCGCTCGTCCTCAAGGATGGGAAGTGGCGGTTCGATACAACGGCGGGTCGTGAGGAGATTCTGGCGCGCCGCATCGGTAAAAATGAGCTGGACGCAATCCAGACCTCACTTGCCTACGTTGATGCGCAGAATGAATACGCAGAAAAAGATCGTACCGGCGCTGGCGTCAAAACATACGCGCAACGCATCATCAGCCAGCCTGGAAAGAAAGACGGACTCTATTGGCCGACTTCCCAAGGTGACGAGCCCAGCCCTCTGGGTGAGCTCGTCGCAAGGGCGACTGCACAAGGCTACCGGGCTGGAGGCGAGCGGGCGCCCTTCCACGGCTACTATTTCAAGGTCCTGACAAAGCAAGGATCGGCGGCTCCCGGCGGGGAACTGGAGTATATCGTGCGCGGCAAGATGATCGGCGGATTTGCGCTTGTCGCTTATCCCGCGGAATACAGAAACTCAGGCGTCATGACTTTCATCGTCAATTATGCCGGTGCAGTGTTCCAAAAGGATCTTGGGCCCGACACGGCTAGGCTTGCCGAACGCATGAGTTCGTATAATCCCGATCGGACCTGGAAACAGGTCGCTGATACTGAGGCGTCAAAGTAAGCGGTTTCCATTTCAGCTGGCGACTGGCGTCAGCGACCTCCTGACATCCGCCCTCGTGCGGAGCTGACGCCGAAGCAGAGAACAGACATTGCGGGCGATCAGAACTGGCAACGACTGAATGGGGTTTCGACGCCCTTAATTCCGGGGAACACCCGGGTGATAGTGTTGGGACCCGTGATTTTGAAACGCAGTTGCACCTGATCGATCATGATATCGGTCGCGCAGCTCGCGATCATATTAATTTCCGATTTGGTTTCCTTTTTCGACTTGATAACGCATTTCACCGATAAGCCGCGGATGGTGTTGCCCTCGACAATGAATCCCTTGCCCCACTGCTCGCTCTCGGGGGCAAACGCGATCGACGTGGCGTTCTTGGTAAAGACTCGCGGACATGTGGCCTTTTCCGTCGCCCACGCGCCGGCGAGGTCGAATGCATGTGACGGGACAATCAATGCCGCCTGGGCAAGCGCCTGAATAAAAAATACGAATACGATTTTTTGCTTCTTCATTTTGACCTATCGGCGGACATTCATGCCGCGGAAAGTGTGCCCACGATGATGGGGCCCAGCATCGTAAGCAGCACATTGGCAACCGCGTATGGCACCGCAACACCGAGCACAGGCGACTCACTCTCGGCGACCTCGCATGCGCCGGTGACAGCGACCGGCGCACGATAGCTGCGCTGATCGCAACCAATCCGTCATCCTGTTATGAGATATAAGGGCGTCGGCGTTTGCACGCATATTGGCCTGAGGGACAATAGAAAAAGGGCGGCAAGGACTTATGGTTTTTCCAGGCTAAGTCGCACCGGAGAAATCAAATGCAAAAACTCGCCTCAACGATGTTTGGCGCTATTGCGCTTACACTCAGCGTGCCGACCATGGCAGCTGCCGTGCCAATGACTTCAGGCATGGGAGCGAGTGCTGCCGCCGCCGCCAAAGATCAGCTGACCGAGCCGGTTTATTACCGGCGGGGAGGCTTTTACCGCGGCGGCTACGCACACCGGGGCTATTACGGCGGCTATCGGCGCTATGCCGGTTACGGCGGGTATGGTTATTACAGACCCTACCGGTCCTACGCTTACTCCTATCCGTACTACTCCAGCGGATATTCCTATCCCTATTACGCCAGTAGCTATGGATATCCGTATTACTATTCTGGTTACAGCTACCCCTACTACGCCAGCTCCTATCCCTATGTGAGCTACGGCTACCGGTATCCCTACTCTTCCTATGCATATGGGGGCTTCCGCAGGGGTTATTATCGCTGGTAATCGCACGACGCTTCCGAGCGTCATACGAGCTCCGGCGCGGCGACACGATAAACGTTGCCGCGCTGTTCTTTTACGGTCGATGACCGTTAAGGTGATAAGCACTGCAGACATTCAGGATCCGCTGAGACACGTCGAGATCCCTGCAACCCATTATATAGATATAGTTTGAACTGGTGACCGGGGGCAAAGACGTCCTGCATCGACTTTTTCCAATAAACATTTCAGAGATAATCAATTCATCATTTTTTCTTCCAAAATGGCAGAACGAATTCCCTGCCGCACCACATCACAAGAAAACATACTATCGAAACAGCCAAACTGCCGACGAAAAAATACTGGCCCTTCCATGCAACGAGCGGATGCGTCGCAATGACCGACACGGCAATCAACGCTTGAGCCCAAATTACAAAGGATGCGGTCGCAGCGAGGATAAAAGCTATCCAAAACGATCTTACGCGCCATAATACTATTGCGGAAGTCAAGATCGAAATAGCGATCAATGTCTTCATAAGTTATCTGCCAATCTATCTGAAGCATTGGGGGCATTGCTCACGATATTGCATAATATACGAAGCGGTGCCCCTTTTATTTGATCGGCAACTGCCACGGGGGATATCTCCAGTCGCCGAAGAAGTGTGGGGCGTCAACGCTCCCGTTATAAAATTTAAAACTCCGATCGACCCACAGTCTCTTCATGCCATGCCTAGAGACTGTCCAAGTGGCAAAAAGACCGCTGTTGGCGGGCATAACTTGCGATTTATCGGAGTCTGTCAGGACAGACCACACTGGCTGGCTGGCGAAGCAGTGATGTACGCGTCCTGCTCTGCCCCTTTTCCCTGCAAACAGGGAATATTTCAGGGAATTTTCGCCAAATCGCCGCTCCTGGCAACCACAGAGACTCCAAAATAGTATTGTCGGCCGGCGCTTTAGACGCAAATTCCCTGCTCAACGGAACAGAGAATTTAAATTTGCAAGCAGGGAATTGTTGCGCAAAAGCAGGGAATATCACGGGCTAAACGTCGTGTAGTTATGAAGGACGCGTTCTCCGAAGGCTTCCTTTGCTCCGCGTCAATATACCGTCGCGACACGATATTGGGCTGATGCAGCTCTAATCGAGCCGCTCCGAGGCCGTCGCGCCTTCAAGACGAGATGGATCGAAAGTTATCCGAAATTGAATCTACTAAGGTCGCTGCCCGCCTTCTGCGTCAGCCGCCATTCCAGCATATGCAAACGATCCTGCCCCCAGAACATTTCGCCTTCATATATATACGTCGGCGCACCGAATACGCCGAGCGCGACGGCTTGATCGGTATTAGCCTGATACTCCGCCTTGACCGCCTCATCTTCGGTTGCAGCCAGTAAGGCGCGCCCATCAAAACCGTTCTCGTCCGCGATTGCCACTAATGTGTCGTGGTCAGCAATGTTACGGTCTTCAACCCAGACCGCGCGCAGAATGGCATGCGTCAGTTTGCTCCAGTCGAAGCCGCGCTTCATTGCTGCGATCACGAGGTAACAGGCCCGCCGGTCCGCGACCGGGTGATAGGCCGGCTCCAGATTGCAGGGGATCTGCAAAATCTCGCTCCATCGCCTCAATTCAAGATGTCGGTACTTCTGACGCTGCTCAGCACGCTGCTTTAGTGGCAATCCCCCTGAAACCGACCACACCTTCAGCAGGTCCATTGGTTTGTGGCGAATGGTCAGACCGAACCGATGCGCGATGGACTCAAAGCGCTTGTGACCGAGATAGGTCCAGGGGGACGACATGGCGTCATAGTACTCGATGAATTTTTCAGGCATGTTGACTCAGAATATTACTGCGACGTCTGTTGATCACAACCGAGCGCCTGCCGGCCGGTACACCATAAGCGTTCCCAGCTTCAGCCGCGCGAGCGAGCTTACTGCGCTTCTATCTTGATGTTAGCGGCCTTGACGATTGGCCACCACTTCTCGATTTCCGCTTTCTGATGCGCCGCCAGCGCCTCCGGCGATTGCTGATCGGCGGGAGGAATCACCTGCCCGAGTGCCTCCAGCTTCCCGCGAATGGCCGGATCGGCAAGAGCTTCCTTAACGGCCGAATTGAGCTTCAAGACGATATCCCTCGAGGTGCCCCGCGGTGCCCAGAGACCAAACCAGATCGATACGTGCAGCTTCGGCAATCCGGCCTCATCCACCGTAGGGATGCTAGGGGCCGATGGCAGCCGCTGATCGGAGGTCACAGCATAAGCTCTGATCTTGCCTTCCTTCACGTGCGGCAGTGCGTTGGAGACGTGATCGAACATGAAATCGATGTTGCCAGCCAGCAGATCCTGAAGGGCGGGGGCCGCACCGCGATACGGGATGTAGTTGAGTTTCACGCCGGCAATGTTCTCGAAATAGACGCCGGCGATGTGCGCGGCGCTTCCAGCGCCGATGCTGCCCACCGCCGCCTTGTGCTGATTGGCTTTCACCCAGTCGACAAATTCCTTCAAATTATTGGCGGGCAAAGCATTCTTGGAGACGAGCAGCATGGGATAGCTGGTTAGCAAAGCGATCGGTTCGAGATCTGTCAATAAATCGAACGGAAGCGGATAGACCGCGCCATTGATCACGTGCGTGCTCCAGTGACCAAAGCTGAGCGTATATCCGTCGCCTGGCGCGCGTGCGACACGACCCACGCCAATGGTGCCGGCAGCACCGGTGACATTCTCCACCAGAATAGATTGACCGAGACTCACGCGCATGCGATCGGCCAGGGTTCGAATAAGTGCATCGGTCGGGCCGCCAGCGGAAAAGGGTACGACAACCGTGATCGGGCGATTTGGAAAATCCTGAGCGAAGGCGGGCCCTAGCCCCGCGATGAACGAGGCGGCAACAACCGCCGCGGCCGACAACACATGTCTCATTAATGCGTCCTCCATATTCATATTTAAGAATACCAGGGGGCGGCGCGCTTGTAATACTTTTCGGGACTAACCCCCGATCACGACCGCGATCCCAAGTCATGCCCAAGGCACAGGGTCACGCGAGACGAACCGTGAAGCCTAGCACTTAATATCAGGCTTGCAGACGGTCAGCGTCTTCTGCCGCGATACAGCTGCAGCCCGTTAGCGAAATTGGGCGCGTAGGTGCCGGTGATGTATCAGCTGGTCGTTTTGTCTCGGAAGGGGCCGAAGCATTGTTTGATACCGGCGCGCGATCAGTCAAGCCACCATTTTTCTGCGGGGTCGCGCCATCCGTCTGTATAGCCGGGCCGGTTTCTCGCAGTTTACGTGAGCCCGCCTCGCTCCTTAAGGAAGCGCACGATCTTGTCAAGGCCTTCGCCCGTGCGCAGGTTGCTGAGTACGAACGGTCGCGTGCCGCGCATGCGCCTAGTCTCCCGTTCCATGTTTTCCAGCGAGGCGCCGACATACGGCGCGAGATCGATCTTATTGATGACCAGCAGGTCGGAGCGGGTGATGCCCGGCCCGCCCTTGGTCGGGATCTTCTCGCCGCCCGCCACGTCGATCACATAGATGGTGAGATCGGCCAGTTCGGGCGAGAAGGTCGCTGCGAGATTGTCGCCGCCCGACTCGATCAGAATCAGGTCGAGCTTGGGAAATCTTTTCATCATGTCCGCCACCGCTGCGAGATTGATTGAGGCGTCCTCGCGGATAGCCGTGTGCGGGCAACCGCCGGTCTCCACGCCGGCGATGCGCTCCGGCGCTAGCGCGCCCGAGCGCGCGAGATATTCGGCGTCCCATTTGGTGTAAATGTCGTTGGTAATGGCGGCGATATCGTATTGTTCCCGCAGGCGCTTGCATAAGGCGTCCATCAAAGAGGTTTTCCCGGAGCCCACCGGGCCGCCAACTCCCACGCGCAGCGGACCATTTACTTGGTTCATCGGATCACTCAACTTCTGAACAACCGGGTGTATTGGGCTTCGTGACGCATGCTGGCGAGATCGGCACGAAACGCCGCGCTGCCGAGATCGTCCAGCGTTGCTGCTAATGCGCGATCACAGGTTTTCCCGATCACGTCCTGCAGAGCGGCGAGCAACCGCTGGCCATCGGTCTGTCCGAGTGGAATGAGTCGCACGCCGGCGGAAATAAGATTGGCAGTAACGGCATGCAAATAGGCGTGCAGCGCCGGCTCGAGCGGAATCCCATGGCCGGCCGCCGCGGCCGCCACCGCAACCGGATAGGCAACAGCGCCCTGCCATCGCTCGGAAATCCGCTGCAAGGCCTCGCATGACCACGCCGCCCGCACGGCTTGAAGAAAAGCCTGCCCCTGCGCGGTGGTCTCGAGCTGGCGCTCCTTGGACGGCGTAAAGACCATGGCCAGCTCTGCCACTTTGTCCAGCAACACATCGTCGCCGCTCAAAACGGCGCTATAGCTTTGGACAAAGAAGATGCCGTCGCAAAACCCGTTGCCATGCGGGATAACCGTCTGCAGCCAACGTTGCAAAGTCGTGGCGTCGGTGACGTCGCCGGCCTCCACCGCCCATTCCAGCCCGCTGGAGTAAGAGAAGGCGCCGACCGGGAAGGATGGCGAAAGCCATGCCATCAACCGGTAAAGCTGCGCGGGCGCCAGCGTCATGCCAGTCCCATCAGGCGTGTGCATGGCCATCGCGCTCTTCATAGGCGCCGCCTTCCGGATAGAAGGGGGCTTCAAGCAGCGTCAGTTCTGCACCAAGCAGCCGCAGCATGTCCTCCAGCACATGATCGCGCCGGATGCGCAGCTCACTCCCCACCACCTGCATGTCGATATGGCGGTTGCCAATATGCCAGGCCAGCCGCGCCAATTTTTCGGGCGAGACGGCGGTAATGGCGACCAGCAGCTCCGGCCGGCCGATCACCTGCACCATGCGGGAATCTTCCAGCACCAGCCCGTCGCCGTCCTTCAGCATCACCGGGCGCGGCAGATCGAGCAGGAAGATGGTGCCACCCTCGCCAGTCAGCACGACGCGGCGCCGATAGCGCTCGTCGGAGTCGAGCACGACACGGTCCACCGCCAAAGCGGGATCCCAGTTATCGGCAGGCTTGACGGCGACAGCGCGTTGCATGGTCAGAACAAGAAATAACGTTGTGCCATCGGCAGCACATCCGCCGGGGCGCAAGTGAGCAATTCGCCATCGGCGCGGACTTCGTAGGTTTCCGCATCAACCTCGATCTTCGGCGTGGCGGAATTATGCACCATGCTCTTTTTCGAAATGCTGCGGGTTTTCTCCACCGCCACCAATTCTTTCTCGATGCCGAGTTTGTGGCGCAGGCCTCCCTTCAAGACCGCTTTCGAGACGAAAACCACGGAGCTCGCGGTCAGCGCCTTGCCGAAAGCGCCGAACATCGGCCGGTAATGCACCGGCTGCGGCGTCGGGATCGAGGCATTCGGATCCCCCATCAGTGCGGCCACGATGGTTCCGCCCTTGATCACCATGTCAGGCTTCACCCCGAAGAAGGCCGGCGTCCAGAGCACCAGATCGGCCAGCTTGCCCTTTTCCACCGAGCCGATGTGCGTCGAGACGCCATGCGCGATCGCCGGGTTGATAGTGTATTTGGCAATGTAACGCTTGGCGCGCGCATTGTCGTTGTCACCTTTCTCTTCCCTCAGGCGACCGCGCTGCCGCTTCATTTTGTCGGCGGTCTGCCAGGTGCGGATGATGACTTCGCCGATCCGGCCCATGGCTTGGCTATCGGACGACATCATCGAGAGCGCGCCAAGGTCGTGCAGGATGTCTTCGGCGGCGATAGTTTCCTTGCGAATGCGGCTTTCAGCGAAGGCGAGGTCTTCCGCAATCGATGGGTCGAGATGATGGCACACCATCAGCATGTCGAGGTGCTCGTCGATGGTGTTCTTCGTGAAAGGCCGCGTTGGGTTGGTGGAAGACGGCAGAACGTTCTTGAGGCCCGCCACCTTGATGATGTCCGGTGCATGTCCGCCACCAGCGCCTTCTGTATGGAAGGCATGGATCGTGCGGCCTTTGAACGCCTTGATGGTGTCCTCTACAAATCCCGACTCGTTGAGCGTATCGGTGTGGATCATCACCTGGATGTCGTAATCGTCAGCCACCGACAGGCAGCAGTCGATCGCGGCCGGCGTGGTGCCCCAGTCCTCGTGAAGCTTAAGCGCGCAGGCGCCCGCCTTGATCTGCTCCTCCAGCGCGGCGGGCAGTGAGGCGTTGCCCTTGCCGGCGAAGCCGAGATTCACGGGAAAAGCGTCGGCGGCCTGGATCATGCGGCCGAGATGCCATGGACCGGGCGTGCACGTGGTGGCGTTGGTGCCGGTCGCGGGACCGGTGCCCCCGCCTAAAAGCGAAGTGACGCCCGACATCAGCGCGTCGTCCACCTGTTGCGGACAGATGAAATGGATGTGGCTGTCGAAGCCGCCGGCGGTAAGGATCTTGCCCTCTCCGGCGATCACTTCCGTCCCGGGACCGATCACGATGGAGACGCTGGGCTGGACATCCGGATTGCCGGCCTTGCCGATCGCGGCGATGCGGCCTTCCTTGAGTCCCACATCGGCTTTCACGACGCCCCAGTGATCGAGGATCAGCGCGTTGGTTATGACGGTATCGACGGCACCCTTTTTGTTGGTGACTTGGCTCTGCCCCATGCCGTCGCGGATGACTTTGCCGCCGCCGAACTTTACTTCCTCGCCATAGGTGGTGAAGTCCTTCTCCACCTCGATAATGAGGTCGGTGTCGGCCAGCCGCACGCGATCGCCGGTCGTTGGGCCAAACATAGCGGCATAGGCAGAACGGTTTATTTTCAATGACACGGCTCAATTCGTCCCCAGTGTTATCCCCAAGCGCCGACGGGATAGCATTTCAGTTGCCTCCATCCCACGCGCGATATTCTGATTACAGACCTCTCGCGGACGGCTCACGCTGAACACGAGGGTCACCTTGACCAGATTGGCCAGGGACGTGGATACCGCTACCGGTGTTACGTTCTGTGACCGATTTGATCCTGGTTTTTGGCTGCTGGTAGCAGCGCTGAAAACGTGACGGGCAGGCGCAAGCTCGCCCGTCATGTTTTTGCGAGCCTCCCCATCACCTCCTGGCGAAATCCATAGATCGCGCGCTTGCCTGCAAGCGCAACCAGCGTCACCTCGCGCGACTGACCCGGCTCGAAGCGCACGGCCGTGCCGGCCGGAATGTTCAGCCGCATGCCCTTGGCCTTCTTGCGGTCGAACCGCAACGCCGGGTTGGTTTCGAAGAAATGATAATGCGAGCCCACCTGAATTGGCCGGTCGCCAGTGTTGGCGACAGTAAGCATCAGCGTCTTGCGGCCGGCGTTGAGGATCAGCTCGCCATCCTTGATGAACATTTCGCCGGGGATCATGCCACCTCACCGGATTGGATTGTGAACGGTGACGAGTTTCGTGCCGTCAGGGAACGTTGCCTCGACCTGGATGTCGTGGATCATCTCAGAGATGCCGTCCATCACCTCTGCCCGCGTGAGCACCGACGCGCCCGCCTGCATCAACTCGGCAACGCTCTTCCCGTCCCGCGCGCCTTCCAGCACGAAATCGGTGATCAGCGCGACCGCTTCGGGATGGTTAAGTTTTACCCCGCGCTCCAACCGCCGACGCGCCACTATCGCCGCCATGGCGACCAGCAATTTGTCTTTCTCGCGCGGAGTCAGGTTCATCGCCGTCTCACATCGACCACAGCCGCGGCAAAGTCTCACGGCCGAGCGCACCCAGCACCGCTACCAGATCATGCCGCAGCGCGGCGCCATCGGGGGCACACAGCCGCGCTAAAGCAAAGCCGTTCCAGGCCGAAGCACCGACCTCACCGCGGAATTGGTCGGCCTTGGCGCGAATCGCCTCGACCTGCGCGTCGCTGCCTGGCGCAATTAGCACGGTAGCAAGCGCAATGCTGCCGCCCGCGACGGCCGGCTCAGCAAGACGTGCGGCGATTTTCCCATCCACCCGAACCGTTTCCGCGAAAACGAGCCTGCCCCCGCACTCCACGCGCCAACGGTCGGTAAAACTGCCACTGCGCACCGCTTCGCCCATGGCCGAACGGCCGAATACGATGGCCTCCGCCATCAGCACGGAAGCGTTTTCCGCCAGCGTCACGTCGATCCGGCGCGAGAGCCGTGCATTGTCGAAGAAAATGGTTTCCTGCGGCAGCCAGGCCAACGCCGCGCCCGCTTCGGCAGTCAAATTGATGGAGACTTCGGCATCCATCCCCATAGAGCGATAGATCTTCTCCGCCGCCGCCGTGCTCACGGTCAGGTTCGCGCCGGCACCCGCATGGCAGGCAATGTCGTAGCGGTCGCCGCCGGCCGTTCCGCCGGCGGTATTGACGATCACCGCCTGCAAGGCCGGGGCGATGGGGCCGGGAAAGCGCACACGCAGCGAGCCTTCCTCACGCACCGTCGTTCGCCGGGTAACGCCCGCGGCGGCATCCACCCCGATGGCGATGACGCCACGGGCGCGGTTGGCCGCAAAGATTTCCGGCTGCTGCAATATCGCCACGTTACCCACGTCCATCCCTAGATCGCCAATGCACGCTTGAGCGCGCCTTCATTGAGTTCGGCGCGTCTCGCGGAATAGACGATGGCGCCGCGGTCCATCACGGCGAAATGGTCGCCGAGTTCCTGCGCGAAGTCCAGATATTGCTCGACCAGAACAATGGCTATCTGCCCAAGGCTGCGGAGGTAAGCGATAGCCCGGCCGATATCCTTGATAATTGAAGGCTGAATGCCCTCGGTCGGCTCGTCCAGCAGTAGAAGGCGCGGCCGCATCACCAGCGCGCGACCAATCGCCAGCTGTTGCTGTTGCCCACCGGAAAGATCGCCGCCGCGACGGCCGAGCATGTCCTTCAACACCGGAAACAGCGAAAACACGTCGTCCGGAATTCTACGCTGGTCGCGCTTTAATGGCGCGAATCCGGTTTCCAGGTTTTCCCCGACGCTGAGCAGGGGAAAGATTTCACGCCCCTGCGGCACATAGGCGATGCCGCGGCGGGCGCGATCGACCGGCCGCAACGTGGTGATGTCCGCGCCGCCGAAGCGGATGCTGCCCTTGCTGACCGCATGCTGCCCCACCAAAGCGCGCAGCAGGCTGGTCTTGCCGACGCCGTTTCTTCCGAGCACGCAGGTGACCTTGCCGGCTTCCGCGGTGAGCGACACCCCGCGCAACGCGCGGGCGGCGCCGTAATGCAGGTCGATGGCGTTGACTTCCAGCATGCTCATCTCCCGAGATAGACCTCGACCACGCGCTCATTGGCGGAAACATCGTCGATCGTGCCTTCGGCGATAACACCGCCCTCGTGCAGCACGGTGACCTTCACGTCGAGATCGCGCACGAAGGCCATGTCGTGCTCGACCACCACCACCGTGCGGTCGCGGTTGATCTCTTTCAGCAGCTCGGCGGTCTGCCGTGTTTCCGCGTCGGTCATGCCGGCCACCGGCTCGTCCACCAGCAGACAGCTTGGGCTCCTGCGCCAGCAGCATGCCTATTTCCAGCCACTGCTTCTGGCCGTGCGAGAGGCCGCCCGCGAGCCGGTCATGCACCGGCCGCAGCCGGATGAGGTCGAGCAGTTCGTCGATGCGGTGCGCCTGTGCCGGCGTATCGCGCCAAAGCAGGCTTGCGCGCACGCCGCGGTCGCAGCGCAGCGCGAGCAGGAGGTTGTCCTCCACCGTATGCATCTCGAACACAGTCGGCTTCTGAAATTTCCGTCCAACACCGAGCTCGGCGATCTCGGCCTCGTCCAGTTTGGTGAGGTCGAAGCCTCCGCCGCCGAAATAGACGTCGCCGGCGTCCGGCCGGGTCTTTCCGGTAACTACGTCCATCATGGTGGTCTTGCCGGCGCCATTCGGACCGATGATGGCGCGCATCTCGCCCGGCTCGATGGCGAGCGAAAGCTGGTTCAATGCACGGAAACCATCGAAGGAAACGCTGACGCCGTCGAGATAGAGCAGAGCCGTGGTGGTTTGCGCGATCATTGGCCTACTCCGCGGGCGCCGGCGACGGCACGGGCGCTTCGCCTTCAGGCAAGCGCCGCTGCCGGCGTTCCGCCCAGTAATGTTGAAGGGTGCCGACTATGCCGCGCGGTAGCAGCAGCGTAACCGCGACGAACAGCCCGCCCAGCATGAACAGCCAGTAGGGCGCCAGCATGCCGCTGGTGAAGGTGGTCTTGGCGTAATTGACCAGGATGGCGCCGACGATCGGGCCGATCAGCGTGCCGCGGCCGCCCACCGCCACCCAGATCACCGCCTCGATGGAATTGGCCGGCGCGAATTCGCTCGGATTGATGATGCCGACCTGCGGCACATAGAGCGCGCCCGCCACGCCCGCCATGCAAGCCGAGACGGTGAAGACAAACAGCTTGTAGGATTCCACCCGGTAGCCGAGGAAGCGGGTGCGCGATTCCGCGTCGCGGATCGCGACCAGCACCTTGCCGAATTTCGAGGTGATGATGGCGCGGCAGACCACGAAGCCGAGCGCCAGCGCCACGCAGGAGGCCGCGAACAAAGCCGCCCGCGTGCCGGCCGCCTGCACGTTAAATCCGAGGAGATCCTTGAAGTCGGTCAGGCCGTTGTTACCGCCAAAACCAAAATTGTTGCGGAAGAAGCCGAGCATCAGGGCGAAGGTCATGGCCTGGGTGATGATCGAGAGATAGACGCCGGTGACGCGGCTCCGGAAGGCGAACCAGCCGAACAGGAATGCTAGCAGCCCCGGTACCAGAACGATCATCAGCGCGGCATAGGCGAAGTGCTGAAAACCATACCAATAGACCGGCAGCTCCGGCCAGTTCAGGAACACCATGAAATCCGGTAACTCCGGATTGGCATACACGCCGCGCGTGCCGATCTGCCGCATCAGATACATGCCCATGGCATAGCCGCCGAGGGCGAAGAAGGCGCCGTGGCCAAGGGAAAGGATGCCGCAATAGCCCCAGATCAAATCGATCGAGACCGCCAGCAGCGCGTAGCAGATGTATTTGCCAAACAGCGCGACCAGATAACTCGGCACGTGCAGCGGAGATTCCGGCGGGAAAAACAGGTTCAGCACCGGCACCACAACGGCTAGCAGGAGGATCGCAGCGACAACAATGGTTCCTACTCTTCCCAGCGTGCGGTCGGCGAAAGCGTGCATCATGCTTCCACCGCCCGTCCGCGCAGCGCAAACATCCCGCGCGGCCGCTTCTGAATGAACAGGATGATCAGCACCAGGATGGCGATCTTGCCCAAAACGGCGCCGGCATAGGGCTCGAGGAATTTGTTGGCGATGCCGAGCGTAAACGCGCCGACTAATGTGCCCCAGAGATTTCCCACTCCGCCGAACACCACCACCATGAAGCTGTCGATGATATAGCCCTGACCTAGATTCGGGCTGACATTGTCGATTTGCGACAGCGCCACGCCGGCGATGCCGGCGATGCCGGAGCCGAGCCCGAAAGTGAGCGCGTCGATGCGCGCGGTGCGGATGCCCATCGACGCCGCCATGGCGCGGTTCTGCGTCACCGCGCGCATTTCCAGCCCGAGCCGGGTGAAGCGCAGCATCGCAAGCAGCGCCACGAAGGTGACCAGGGTGAAGCAGATGATCCACAGCCGGTTATAAGTGATGGTGATCTGGCCGATCTCGAAGGCGCCGCTCATCCAGGAAGGCGCGCCCACCTCGCGATTGGTCGGCCCGAAAATGGTGCGTACCGCCTGCTGCAGGATGAGCGAAATGCCCCAGGTGGCGAGCAACGTTTCCAGCGGGCGGCCGTAGAGGAAGCGGATCACCGTGCGTTCGATCAGGATGCCGACGGCGCCCGCGACCAGGAAGGCGAGCGGAACCGCGATCACCAGTGAAACATCGAACAGGCCGGGATAACTGGTGCGGATGATTTCCTGCACCACGAACGTGGTATAGGCGCCGAGCATCACCATCTCGCCATGCGCCATGTTGATGACGCCCATCACGCCGAAGGTGATGGCGAGGCCGATGGCGGCGAGCAGCAGCACTGAGCCGAGCGAAAGGCCGTACCAGGCATTCTGCACCGCGACCCATCCGGCCAGGCTGTTCTCGATCGAGACGATGGCGGCTTGGGCGGCGTTTTTCACCGCCGGCGGCGTATCGGGCGGAAGTCCGGCAAGCAGCGCCACCGCTTCCTGGTCGCCGCGCGCGCGAATGGTCGAGACGGCTTCAAGCTTGTCAGCTTCCGATGCGTCCGCTTTGTAGAGCACGACCGCGGCGCGCGCAGCGAGCAAGGCGCGCTTCACTTCGCTGTCCTGCTCCTTGGCGATCGCGGCATCGAGCGTCGGCAAAGTCGCCGCATCGCGCGATTTGAAAACGGATTGCGCCGCTTCCAGCCGCGTGCGCGTGTCTGACGACATCAAGCGTGAGCCCACCGAGTGCGGCTTCCACGACACGGCGCAGGCGGTTGGTCAGCCGCACCGGCGCGAAGTTCGCGGCGGGCTCGCCGACGCGTTCGCCGGTCGCGGCGTCGATCAGGGTGGAGCCTTCCTTGATGACCACCCGGCGCGAATTGGCATCGAACAGCAGCTGGCCCTGCTGCAGGGCGCCGATTACCTTTGGCGCCAACGCATGGCCGCTGGCTGGCGACCGCCGCAATGGCGGCTTCGGTATCGGAGAAGGAATCGGCGGCGAAGGGCGCGATCGCGTCGGCAAAGCTAGCCGCCCGCGCCGTCGCATTGCCGAAGAGACAGGCACAGGGCCAGAAAAATGGCCGCGGCCCGAAAGTCGTTCCTAAACATTCTCGTTTCCCGGCGAGAGACGGAGGCGGCGGGCTGCCGCCTCCGCTGTTGTTTGAGCGTTGCGTAACGTTAGGACCCCTGACCTCCGCATTTGTTGGTCTTGGTGTTGTAGTTGCCGCATTTCAGCTTCACCCAGTCGCCGATCAGGTCCTTGGACCCGTCGAGCTCCTTGGACCAGGCGTCGCCGGCAACCAGGCCGGGCGTCTTCCACACCACGTCGAACTGACCGTCAGCCCGCACTTCGCCGATGAAGACCGGCTTGGTGATGTGATGGTTCGGAAGCATTTCCGACATGCCGCCCGTCAGGTTCGGCGCCTTGGTGCCGGGCAATGCGTCGATCACTTTGTCCGGATCGACCGTACCGGCCTTTTCCACCGCCTTCACCCACATGGCGAAGCCGACGACGTGAGCTTCCATCGGGTCGTTGCTGACCCGCTTGGCATTCTTCGTATAGGCCTTCCACTTCTTGGTGAACTCCGTCGTTTTCCGGCGTCTTGATCGACTCGAAGTAGTTCCAGGCCGCCAGATGTCCGAGCAGCGGCTTGGTGTCGAGACCGGCGAGCTCTTCCTCACCGACCGAGAAGGCGACGACCGGAATGTCGGTCGCTTTCACGCCGGCATTGCCGAGTTCCTTGTAGAAGGGAACGTTGGCGTCGCCGTTGATGGTGGAGACGACGGCGGTCTTCTTGCCGGCGGTGCCGAACTTCTTGATGTCGGCCACGATGGTCTGCCAGTCGGAGTGCCCGAACGGCGTGTAGTTGATCATGATGTCCTCGGGCTTCACGCCCTTGGCCTTCAGGTAGGCCTCGAGGATCTTGTTGGTGGTGCGCGGATAGACGTAGTCGGTGCCGGCGAGAACCCAGCGCTGCACCTTCTCGTCCTTCATCAGATAGTCGACCGCTGGAATCGCCTGCTGATTGGGCGCGGCGCCCGTGTAGAAGACGTTACGCTCGCTCTCCTCTCCTTCATACTGCACCGGATAGAACAGGATGCTGTTGAGCTCCTTGAATACCGGCAGCACGGACTTGCGCGATACCGAGGTCCAGCAGCCGAACACCACGGACACCTTGTCCTTGGTGATCAGCTCGCGCGCCTTCTCGGCGAAGAGCGGCCAATTCGAGGCCGGATCGACGACCACCGCTTCGAGTTTCTTGCCGAGAACACCCCCCTTCTTGTTTTGCTCGTCGATGAGCATGAGCATCACGTCCTTCAGCGTGGTCTCGCTGATGGCCATGGTGCCGGATAACGAATGCAGGATGCCGACTTTGATGGTGTCCTGCGCCGCCGCCGATGTCGCGGATGCGGCTGCTATGGTCAGACCGGTGATGGCGGCGAGCCATCGCCGGGCGATCGGCCTCTCTGTGGCCCTATGGAAGTACTTGAGCATCTGAATCCCCTGTTTGACGCGCGCATAAGCCCGGCGCTTTACGCGCGTTCAGGACTTCGCAAGGGACGTGCCAAGGCGGACTGACGTGTTAAGCCCTCAAAATCATGAGATAATTAGCAAGACGTACGCTCAGTCAGCACTGTATCCGCCCATAAATTAGGCAAGTGCCCGATTCTCGCTCTTGGAAGTTCGGACTGGTCGCAGCAAGGCGCGCTAGACCAAATCGCCTTTGCAAGGGACTCAACCATCGGACTCAACTTTGAGCACCCCGAAATCACATTCTGACAAATGACTTTATCAGGTGGAGAGATTAGTGCTGACAGACGATCGTAAGCCGCTCGCTCATGCAGGTCAAACAACGATTCTGCCGAACGTCGCGGCCACGGGCGGCCTTCGACCGACGCGGTGCTAAACTCTTCGTGAAGCAGGACCAACGAACAGTCCGCCGCCGTCGCCGTAGTATCCCGGCTCCAAATTGCTCGCGACTTTTTTGGCCGAGCCCAGGCGGACAAGCTGCGCGGCTTACAGCGGCTTAACCGCGACCTTGCGGAACTTCACCACGCCGGCGCTCCACTGCAGCGTAAAGTGCCGACGGCTAAAAGCGGAATACACCCTTTAACCTGAATGACGTACCCTGCGACCGATTCTTCGAGACAATCTCCTGCTCAACATGCGCGAAGATCTGCCCGAAACTCGTCTGATAACGGAGCGCCGGTCCGATTGCGAATGTCGATCCCTTGAACCCTCCGAACGCGTTTTGAGGCGAGAGGATTCGAACTCACGCATTCCCGATCGAACCCGGTCTCTGGTCGCTGTAATTCAAATTCGGGAATGTGGTTTTTGATCAAAATAAGCCGACGATCACCTTGGTGGGAGCCGTGCCGCTGAAAGGCAGAGGGGTGAACGCCAAAGACAAGCCACACAGTTCCGTATTCCTGGCGGCTCAGAGGCGCAGCAGCTTGCGCACGTTTCCGCTCAAAATCAATTTCCTGTCTTGCTCGCTGATCGGCGCCTCATCGATGAATTTGCGCGCGGGCACGTTCGGCTGATACGGCCAGTCGGCGGCGAAAATAATTCTATCTATTCCCATCTCTTCGATGGAGCACGCCAGCGCCGAATTTGACAGTGCGCCGCTGGTGGTGATGTAGAAGTGCTGACGATAATAATCGGTGAAGCTGCGCGGCAATTTCATCTGGCGCGCAATGCCATTATCGATGCGCCACAGCAGGAACGGAATTGCCTCACCCAGATGCCCGAGAATAATTTTTAAAGTGGGATAGCGATCAAGCACGCCGCTCATGATGATCCGTACACCGTGCGTCATTGTCTCGAGGGTGAAGCCAAGCGCGGCCCGTTGCAGGACGGGATAATCTTTGAAATACACGTCATAGACCGCTTTGTTCGCATTCCCCGGATGAAAATAGAGCGGCACATCGAGCGCCGCCGCGCGTTCAAAGATCGGCCAGAATTTCTTGTCGTCTAAAAAATAGTAGCCGCTCGTCAGCCCCATGATCATGGCGCCCTTGAAATCGAGCTTGGTGACCGCGCGTTCAAGCTCATCCGCAGCGGCAGTCGGATCGGGCGTCGGCAAAGTGGCAAAGCCGGCGAAGCGGTCGGGATGCGCGTCGATCGCAGCACGCAGGTAATCGTTGGAACGCCGCGCCATGCGGACGGCAACCTCGGGGTCGAGGGCCTGAGCCGCCGGCGCGGTTTCGGAAAGAACCTGAAGGTCGATCCCGGCCTCGTCCATATCGCGGATGCGGAGATCGCCGAGATCATTCAGCCGATCTATCAGAGGGCCTTTTGCCCCGGCCTCCTCGTTTAAGGCCTGCAACTCGGGCGTCGCAAAGTGTTCTTCGATCGCGATCACATCTGCTTGGGCCATGGCTGCGACGTGTCCGGGAGGCTTCATATTTGGTGGGAAACAGGAAGCGAAGCGTAATCCCTTGTCACTGTCAATGTGAGTTGCGGCCGCCTGGCACAGGGTTTCCCCAGGGTTGCGACGCCTTGCAACAGGCGCTTTCGCTTGGCGGGTCAGAGATAGTTATGCCAGACTGCCTGCGGGTCGAACCGGCGTTAGGGGCGCAGAATGGTTTCGGCATCGGATGAAGGCAAGGCTGCAATCGCCGCCGACGGCGCCTGCAAGCTTTTTCTCGACGGTGCCGTGGTCGCCTTCCACCAGCTATCCTTGGCCGTGCGCCAGAACGAAATCCTGTGCATCGTGGGCCCTAGCGGCTGCGGCAAGACCACCTTCTTGCGCTGCATTGCCGGCCTCACCGATATCAGCGAAGGCAAGCTGCTGGTTCACGGTAAGCCGGTCAATGGGCCGCCGGACGGCGTGGCGATGGTATTTCAGCACTTCGGCCTGTTGCCGTGGAAGACCGTCTACGAGAACGCGGCATTCGGGCTCGCGATGGCGCGAACACCAACGGCGAAGATCAAAGAGCGCGTTGCCCACTATCTGGAGCTGGTAGGCCTGGCGGGCTTCGAACAGCACTACCCCTATCAGCTTTCGGGCGGCATGCAGCAGCGGGTCGGGCTCGTTCGTGCGCTCGCGATGAACCCATCCGTGCTGCTGATGGATGAGCCGTTCGCAGCCCTCGATGCGCAGACCCGAGAGGTGCTGCAAGAGGAACTGTTGCATCTGATGGAGCGACCGGACGAGCGAAAGACCATGGTGTTTATCACCCATTCGATCGATGAAGCGATTCTGTTGGGCGACCGCATTGCGGTGATGACGGCGCGTCCGGGACGCATCAAGGAATTCCTCGACACGCCGTTTGGGCGCCCGCGCGACGTGGACGCCGTAAGAGCCGATCCCCGCTTTGCGGAACTGAGGTCGCATATCTGGCGGCAGCTTCAATCAGGCCAGCCGCGAGGAGTAAAGGCAGCGTGAGCGACGCGGTTCAAGCCATGGCCGGCGGGGCGGGCAATGTTGGCGATGAGAGCCAGGAGCAGGCGCGTGCCCGCAAGGTGGCGGTTGAACGCAAGCGCCGCCGTCAGCTTCAGATGCTGGCCATCCGCACTGTATCGGTCGCCACCGTCTTGACGATTTGGGAGTTCGCCGGTCGCGAAGCCGATCCGGTGCTGTTCACCACTCCCCTCAAGATCATCGCCGCAGCGATCGTCATGATCGGCAGCGGCGAGCTTTGGCAGTATTTATGGCCGAGCCTTATTGTGCTGGCCATCGGCCTCAGCCTTGCGGCCACCGCCGGTGTCGCCATCGGTCTCTTGCTCGCGCGGTTCCGGACGCTCGATGTCGCCTTCAGTGTCTACATCACCTTCCTTTATTCGACGCCGACCGTCGCGCTGGTACCGTTGATCGTGCTGTGGGCCGGGTTCGAGACCAAGGCGAAGGTCATTATTCTCTTCCTGTTCGCCTTTTTCCCGATGGTGATCAACACCTATCAAGGTGTCAAAAGCGTCGACCCCAAACTGCTGGAAGTCGGCCGCGCCTTCCGCTGCTCTGAGCAGCAGCTATGGGTCAATATTGTGTTGCCCGCGGCGTTGCCTTTCATCGTCACGGGCTTAAGGCTGGCGGTCGGGCGCGGTTTAATCGGCATGGTGTTGGCCGATCTCTACACCGCCATCTCGGGCATCGGCTACCTGATTGTGCGCACGGCCGGCACATATCAGGTCGACAAGATGTTCGTGCCGATTGTTACCCTCGGACTCTTGGGTGTTACGCTGACGGCGCTATTGCGGGTTTTGGAACGGCTCGTTGCGCCATGGACCGCGGCGTCGGAGCAGGATTAGAATTGGAAAATAGGACTTGAGGTAGTTTGCGCAGAAAATCCTAAAGCAGAGATGGGTCGGGAGGAAACCACCATGTCGAAAGCTCGTCTTGGAACTTCGCATCTGGCCTTGTTGACGTTTTCCAGCACCGTGCTGGTTGCTAGTCTGAATCCCTATGAGGCAGCGGCGCAAGGGGCACCGAATTGTCCCACCATGCGCAAGATCAACATCGGCATTTCGGTCGCGCCGCCGAACGTCGTGCATACGTCGCCTTATGTCGCTAAGGAGCTTGGCTATTTCGCCAAGCGCTGCATCGATGCCACGCTGGTTCAGTTCGAGGGCGGGCAATCGGCGACGGCCACCACGGCGGCTGCGCAGGGTACGGCGATCGTGAACATCACAGACGTCGCGGTTGGGCGAGGCCTAAAGGTGCAGCAGTTCTGGGGCATGGCACCCAGACTACCGCAGTCCTACATGGTCGCGGAAGACGTGAAGAAGGCTGCCGATCTTAAGGGCAAGCGTCTCAGCGCCACCGGCGGCGGTGTCGGCGGCTTTAACTGGCGCATGGGTCGCGAGGTGTTGAAGTCCGCCGGACTGACCGTCGACGATGCGCAGTTCATCTCGACCGCCACGGCCGGACGGATGCCCGGCCTCGTGGCCGGACAGATCGACGGAGTGTCCCTGCACCCGGAGGACGTGTTTCTCGCGAAGCAGCAGAAGCCGACGCTCAATGTCCTGGCTCAGCTCGCCGATGTGATGCCGATGTACATGTTCAACGCCTACGGCGCGTCGACCGAATGGATCGCGCGTGACCGCGAGCTGCTGCGTGACACAGCGGCGGCGATGATCGAAGCTAACCGCACAATCTACCGCGAGAAGGACAAGGTCATGCCGATCATGGTCGAAGCTACCCAGAAATCAAAACAGGCCGTAGAATATGCTTGGGACGCGCTGACCAAGAATTGCGTGTGGTCGGTGAACGAAGGCTTCGATCCCAAGCGCACCGAATGGTCGATCAACAGCAGCATCGAGAATGGCGATGTTGAGGCGGCAAAAAGGCCGAGCGTGGAACAGGTCGCTAATATTAAGCTCGCAACGGAGGCGGTCGAAGCCGCCGGCGGCCGGATCAAAATAGGCAATTGCACGGAATAGGTCTACCGCGGCCAGGGGATCAACTATCATGGACGACAAACCGCGGCCGATCGGACCGCAGCCTTGGGACCAGGTTCGTACCAAGCTCGACCAGACACTGCCGTTCGCCAATATGCGCGATACGCCGTACTACCGGGATGCGGTCTACGAGCAGTTCTCTAAAGACGAATATTCCCGTCGCTATGCGGCGCTTAGGGCGAAAATGCGGGAGGCGAAACTCGACTGCATGATCGTGCCAGGCGGGCCCAGCCATTGGAGTTTCGGCGCCGGCATGCTGTGGCTGACCGGCCATTGGGAATGGCATTCGCTCGCGTGTTACGTGCTGGTGCCGCTCGACGGCGAGCCGACCATGATCTATTCCATGGGCGGCACTCATGCGGAAGCCGTTCGCCGGGAAGTCGCCGTGGCCGTGAGCGACGTCCGGCACAGCCGGAACGGACGCTTCGCGGAGGTGATGGTCGAGCGCCTCAAGGAACTTAAGCTCGAGCGTGGGCGGATCGGTCTCATGGAGGTTGATCAGCGTCACAAGGATTACCTGCCGGTCAACCAATACAATGTGTTGCGCGACAGCCTTCCCGATGTGGAGCTCGTGTTCACCGTCGGCTTCCTGCACGAGCTACTCTCGGTGCACAGCGCCGAGGAGCTTGACTGCGTCCGGAAGGCTGGCCTGCTATGCCAGAAGGCAATAGAAGCGGTCGCGGCGCGGGCCCGACCAGGCGTGAAGGAGTACGAGCTGCGCGCGGCAGCAGGTTCGGCCATCCTCGAAGGCGGCGGCGATATTGACTTCCTGATCATCGCATCATCGTCGATGACCAATCCCGCAATGGTATTTGGCAATCCAAGACCGTCACAACGCATCCTGTCCAAGGGCGACTACATCAATATGGAGCTGGCGGCTGGCTATCGCGGCTACACCGCGCAGGTCGGTTCGCCTATCTGCATTGGCCAGCCGACGGACATGGTGCGCAACTTCTGGGAGGAAATCACCCTGCCCGGCTACAAGCGCATCGTCGCCGAGATCGCGCCGGGAAAGCCGGTCGAGAACATGCGGCTCGCCGCCAAGTTCTTCCGCGACAAGGGGGTGCAGTCGCGTCCCATTCAGTGCCATGGCATCGACCTCGTCACCGATCATCCGCACGTCAACGCCGAGAATGTCGTGTGCGAGGAATTCGAGAAGGTGTTGAAGCCGGGTATGATCATGATGGCCGAGCCGAATCCCATCACAGCCGATGGGACGTTCGGAATGTTTCTCGGACACACCTTCATCATCACCAAGACCGGTCACGAATGCGTCGATAATTTTCCGTTGGAATTGGTGGTGGTGGAAGTCTAGGTTCGACCGGTTCAAGAGAGAACCGTCCAACCAATGAGCCCACAAAGGTGCTCATCGCGCGAAAAGCAGGAGACGCCCATTCATACGGATCACAAATCCATCGCGCCAGCCCAAATCGTCGCGGCGCGGCAAGTCGCACAGGCGGCCGATAGCCGTTCCGTCGAGCCGCACTGGAATTGGAAGCGACCGATCCAGGCGCCTGGGAAAATGGCGGTTGATTTTGAGGGCCGGGTCGACTTCCGGCGACTTACCAGCTACCGCATCGCGCGCGCGCGACAAGCGCTCAAGAATTCGGAATGTGGCGCACTGCTACTGTTCGACGTCAACAACATCCGCTACGTGACCTCGACCAAGATCGGCGAATGGGAGCGCGATAAGCTGACCCGCTTCGCCCTCTTGGCCGGCGACCAGGATCCGGTGCTATGGGACTTCGGCTCCGCCGCCGTGCACCACCGGCTCTTTTGCGATTGGCTGCCGACGGAGAACTTCCGTGCCGGACTGACGGGACTACGAGGCACCGTGCCGCCGTCCGCCGGGCTGATGCGCCGCCACGCCGAGGAGATCAAAGACCTGCTGAAATCTGCGGGCGTCGCCGACCTGCCGCTTGGCGTGGACCTGATCGAACCGGCGATGTGGTTCGAGCTGGAGCGCGCCGGTGTCAAGCTGGTCGACGGCCAGCAGGTCATGCTGGACGCGCGCGAGATCAAGAGTATCGACGAGATCACGCTGCTGAACCAGGCGGCGGCGATGGTCGATGGCGTCTATCACATGATCTGGGAGGAACTGAAGCCGGGCGTGCGCGAGAACGATATCGTCGCCAAGGCCAACGCGATGCTCTACGTCATGGGTTCCGACGACGTCGAAGCGATCAACGCCATCTCCGGCGAGCGTTGCAATCCGCATCCGCACAATTTCACCGATCGCCTGATAAGACCGGGCGACCAGGCCTTCTTTGACATCCTGCAGTCCTATATGGGCTATCGCACCTGCTATTACCGCACCTTCAACGTCGGGCGGGCGACCGAATCGCAACGCGATGCCTACAAGCGCGCGCGCGAATGGCTCGACGCTTCGATCCAGATGATCCGGCCCGGCATCAGCACCGACAAGGTCGCGGCGGTGTGGCCGAAGGCCGAGGAATTCGGCTTCCCCGACGAGATGGCGGCGTTCGGGCTGCAGTTCGGCCACGGCCTCGGACTTGCGCTGCACGAACGGCCGATCATCAGCCGCCTCGTCTCGCTTGAAAATCCGATGGAAATAAAAACCGGCATGGTGTTCGCGCTCGAGACTTATTGTCCGGCGACCGATGGCGCCTCGGCCGCACGCATCGAGGAAGAGGTCGTCGTCACTGACACCGGCTGCAAGGTGATCACCTTGTTCCCCGCGGAAGATTTGCCCATCTCCAACGCCTATTGATCGCGGCCATGGCGAACCAACCGGCTCCGGCGGCCCGCTTAGATCCCCCCGTCAACGACGACATCGGCGAGGCTACGCGGCTCGCATTGTTCCGGACCATGACGGTGATCCGGGTCGCCGAGCAGCGCGCCTACGATCTTTTCCTGCAGAATCTCGTGAAAGGCACGAGCCACCTATCGCTCGGGCAGGAGGCGATCGCCGCGGGCTTTGCCGAAGCGATGCAGCCGGGCGACCTCAGCTTCTGCACCTACCGCGGCCACGCCCACACGCTTGCGCGCGGTGTGCCGGTCGAAAAGGTGCTGGGCGAACTGATGCAGCGCGACAATGGTCTGATGCGCGGCAAAGGCGGCTCGATGCATCTGACATCCGAACAGCATGGCGTGATGGGTTCCTATGCCATCGTCGGCGCCCACTTGCCGATCGCCTGCGGCGCCGCCTGGCGCGCCCAGTACAAAGGCGAGAGCGACGTGTCGGTCGCGTTCTTTGGTGACGGCACCGCCAACATTGGCGCGTTCCACGAGGCGCTGAACTTCGCCGCGATCTGGAAGCTGCCCGTCGTGTTCGTCTGCGAGAATAACCTTTACATGGAATACACGCCGATCAAGGACGTGACGGCGGTCGAATATCCCGCCGCGGATCGCGCATCGGCCTATGGCCTGGAACGTATCGTCATCGACGGCAACGATGTGGACGTCGTGTATCGCACCGCGCAAGCGGCTTATACCCGGGCCCGCGCGGGAGATGGGCCGTCGCTGATCGAATGCCTGACCTATCGCCACAGCGGCCATTCGCGTGCCGATCCGGCGAAATACCGGCCACCCGGCGAACTCGAGCAGTGGCTCAAGCGCGACCCGGTGAAGGTCTACCGCGAACGGCTGAAGATGTTCGGCATTCCGGACGATGCGATCGCTGGCATCGAGCGTGACGTGTTGAAGGACGTCGATGCCGCGACCGAGGCTTGTAAGGCAGCGCCACCTGTCTCGCTCGACATCCTTGCCACCGACGTTTACGCCGACGGAGGTGCCGCATGGCGGAACTGACTTACCGCGACGCCGTCGCCCGCGGTATCGCGCAGGAGATGGCACGCGATGCCGACGTTGTCTTTCTCGGCGAGGACGTCGCGGAGGCGGGCGGCGTGTTCAAAACGACAGTAGGCTTGCTCGAGCAGTTCGGGCCAAAGCGCGTGCGCGACACACCGATTTCCGAACAGGCGATCCTTGGCGCCGCAATGGGCGCGGCGATGACGGGCCTTAAACCCATCGCCGAGATCATGTTCTCGGATTTCCTGGCGGTGTGTTTCAACTATCTCGCCAACGAGTTCCCCAAGCATCGCTACATGAGCAACGGCCAGACCAAATGCCCGCTGGTGGTGCGCACCGCCAACGGAGCTGGTTCGCGCTTCGGCGCCCAGCACAGCCAAAGCGTGGAAAATTGGGCCATGATGATTCCGGGACTCAAGGTGGTGGCGCCGTCCAACCCCGCCGACGTCATCGGGCTGCTTGCCGCCGCCGTACGCGATCCCGATCCGGTGATCTTCTTCGAGCACAAATCGCTCTATCCGACCAAGGGCGAGGTGCCGGACGGCGAAATCCTCGACACGCTCGGTACCGCGCGCATCCTGCGTCCCGGCAAGGACGCCACCATTCTTGCGCTCGCCCTGATGGTGCCGCGCGCGGTCGCGGCGGCGGAACGGCTTAAGGCCGAGGACGGCGTGGATATTGAGGTTGTCGACGTGCGGTCGCTGGTGCCGCTCGATACCCAGACCATTCTTTCGTCGGTAGCTCGAACACATCGGCTGTTCACCGTCGAGGAAAACCCGCGGCTGTGCGGCTGGGGCGCGGAGATCGTCTCCATCGTCTCCGAGGAAGGTTTTTACGATCTCGATGCGGCGCCGGTTCGCATCACCACGCCGCATATCCCCCTGCCCGCCGCCGACAATCTCGAGGATGCCGTCATTCCCTCGGTCGAGCGCATCGTCCAGACGGTGCGTCGAAGTCTGGCGAGCTGAGCCGCGCCATGGACGTGCTGATGCCGCAACTCGGTGAAACGGTAGCCGAAGGCAAGATCAGTACCTGGTTCAAATCAGTCGGCGATCAGGTGAATGCCGGCGATAACCTTTTCGAGGTCGAAACCGACAAGACGGCGATGGAGGTGCCGACGACTGTCGCCGGTGTCGTTGCCGAAATCCGTGTTTCCGCGGGCGAAACCGTTCCGGTTGGAACAGTCGTTGCAGTGATTGGTCACGCAGGCGCCCCGGTCGCGCCCTCAGCACCGAAAATACACGTCAGCCCGGCAAAGGCGGCAGAGCGGGCACCAGCATCGAGGATCTCCACAACCACCATTTCCACAGCGGCGGCGCCCAGCAAGGCCCGCGCCGGCAGGCCGTATGACCCGTTCCGTGAAGTCCGCTCGCCGGAACGCAACTATGGCGTTGCGCGACTGCCCAACGGCATCGCGATTACGCCGCTCGCCCGCCGACTGGCGGCGGAAGCCGGCATCGACCTAGGCGCGGTTCACGGCTCCGGCCCGCGCGAACGCGTCGTCGCGAGAGATGTCGACGCAAGCAACGCAAGCGCACGCCCCGCCCCCGCTTTGAGCGCGAAGCTGGCAGGATTGTTCGATCCCGCATCCTTCGAAATGGTGCCGCACGATGCTTGGCGGCGTGGCCAGGCCAAAGAGATAGCAGCGGCGAAGCATTCCATCCCGCACTTCTACGTCCGCCGCGACGCTCCCCTCAATTCGTTGCTGGCGCTGATCGAGAAGGTGAACGCGCTCGATCCTGCTTCGCACGTCACTTTGCGCGATTGCGTCGTGAAGGCGCTCGCAGTCGCCCTGACCCAAGTTACCGAGGCGAATGTGCGATGGGCCGACGATCATATGCTGCGCTTCCAACAGGCCGACATCGCCGTCGGCACGGCCGAGGGGAATACCAAGGTCGTCCGGGCAGCGAATGGCAAAGGCCTCGGGGCGATCGCCGGCGAAATCGCCGCCGCGGAGAGCTCCGATGCACAGCAGCTCTACGGCGTGTCGGCGGTCTGGGACATGAGTGCGAGCGGCGTTGCCGCAACAGCCGCCATCGTCCGCCCGCCGCACGTCATGGCGCTCACCATCGGCGCCGTCGAACGATGCGCGGTGGTTCGAGAAGGCCGTATCACCGTCGAAAGCCGCAGCACGCTCACGTTGTCTTGCGATCACCGGGCCATTGACGGCGTGGTCGCGGCGAGGCTGATAAGCGCCTGCGCCGCCTTGCTTGAGCGGCCAATGGCGTTGATTTTGTAGGAAAAAGACAAAGAGGTCTGTTCATGGATATCGGTTGGATTGGCATCGGCCGCATGGGCTATGCGATGGCGGAGCGCCTGCTCAAGGCAGGGCAGCCGGTAAAGGTATGGAATCGTACCCGGGCCAAGGCCGAGCCGCTGGCCAAGCTCGGCGCGACCATCGTGGATCGCAGTAGTGAACTGCGCGGCGTCGACGTGCTGTTCACGATGGTGTCTGCCGGCAAGGATTTGCGCGAGGTCTGCTTCGGGGCAGACGGTGTGATCGGCGATGGCAAGTTCAACCTGCCCGGTATCGTGGTCGATTGCTCGAGCATCGGCGTCGAAGAATCAAAAGATATCCGCGCCGAGCTTGCCGCGCGCGGCATTCGTTTTCTCGCCGCCCCCGTCAGCGGCAACGCCAAATGCGTCAAGGTCGGCAAGCTGTCGCAGGTCGTGTCCGGCCCCCGCGCGGCGTTCGATCAGGTCAAGCCGCTGTTGGAAACCCTGTCGCCGCGCGGGGTTTCCTACGTGGGCGACGGCGAGCTCGCGCGCATCTGCAAGATTGCCCATAACGTGATGCTCGGCGTTGTCATCAACAACCTGATTGAGATCACGTTGCTTGCACAGAAGGCAGGCGTGCCGCGGCACGCGTTTCTCGATTTCATCAACAATAGCGTCATGGGCTCTTTGTTCACGCGTTACAAGTCTCCCGCGCTGGTCAATTGCGATTGGACCACAACATTCACCCCCGAACTGCTGAAGAAGGACATGGATCTCGGACTCGATGCGGCCCACAAGCTTGCCGTTCCCGTGCCGGTGACGGCGGCGGCGCGCGAGGTGCTGCAAGGACATATCGGAGCAGCGCGCCTTAAGCCGGATGCCGAGGCTTATCTCGCTCTCGACTTTGCGGCGCTGATAGAAACCGTGGCGCTCGCCGCCGGCATGAAGCTCGAAAGCGAGAATGTCCCCGTGGCAAGCGGTCTGGAAGGCTGAGGGAAACGACGACACGATTGTAGCCGAGCGATCGATGCGGCCGATCGTGCCACCGCCAGCTGACGAAACAGGATTCAAACTCACGCACTCCGATCGACCCACAGTCTCTTCACCCTTCCCGCGTTTGAAAGAGGCTTCTATACACGTGGTGCTCGACGTTGGCCAAAACACGCGAGCGCGTTGGTAAAAGCGAGCGTTCCGTGAAACTTTGCTCGAGGCACCACTTTCTATGATGTTGTTGAGCCTGTGATCAGGGTCACAGGTAGTGGCCCAGTCGAGCGAGTTTAGCAACGTTAGTGCCAAATATCGCGAGTGCTCCGACAGCTCTGCTTCAATCCAGCAATGCGCGGACGCGGACTCCTTCACGCGAGCCTGCGAAGTTTAGCTGCCTTCTTTCCACTGGCACGTCGGCCGCCAGTGACTGAGAACTTTGGTCTCCGGTTTGCGGCTCCGCAAAACGGGAATTTTTCAATGATCGAGTGGAGACTTGGGCCGCGAATCGGAAATGTTGCTTCGAATATGCCATGCCTAGAGACTGTCCGAGTGGCAAAAAGCCCGCTATTGGCAGGCATAACTGCCGATTCAATCGAGGCTGTTTGGAGAGACAGGACTGGCTGGCTGGCGACGCAGTGCTGTACGCACCTTGCTCTACCCGTTTTCCCTGCAAACAGGGAATATTACAGGGAATTTGCGCAAATCCGGGGATTGCCACTCCAGAGACTGCAAATAGTGGCCGCAGCAGGGCGGTTTGTATGCAAATTCCCTGCTCAACGAAACAGCGAATTAACCTGACCGAACAAGGAATTTTGGGCTCGGATCAGTGAATTCTCACGCGAACTGCGATGGGCGCTGACATTCGCTCGCCCTGGCGGCCCGGAGGGTTTGGCTGCTCACGACGCCAGCGGCAACTCGCTAGGCGCTCGCCCGGTTCAGAAATTTATAACGAATTTTTGCTTTGCTTTCGAGCAGACTATTTCCCGTCGGATCGGCTGGGATATTTCATGGGCAGGAAAACACGTCCTGGCGACACTGTTCTCATTGAGCCCCGAGTTGCGCCCGTCATCGATGACCGAGTCGCGCCCGTCATTGATGACCGCAGAGTAAGTGGCGGTGGTCGCGGTGATCGCCGAATCGCATCTCGTTTAAGAACGCTGAAGGGTGCGCAAATCGTTTGGCCTACGGCTGCCCCCGTTAAGTGCGTCGTTCGCAATCTTTCGCAAACCGGAGCTTCCCTGGAGGTTCACGGCCCAGTCCCCGGCGCCTTTGAACTTGTGTTCGATGGCGATCAGTCACGCCGGCTATGCCACGTAGTTTGGCGAGGCGAGACCCGGATCGGCGTGAAGTTTCAATCGTCAAAACCTTTCGCTGATTAGCCGCGCCCCCGGTCATAGGGCGCGGAGGCGCGGGGTCGAAAAGCGTATCCCGGCGGCCACGGCTTCTTGCGCAGTCGGGACCGCCTTTTTCACATCCATCCTTCCAATTGCAGCGCGCGACAAAGCTGATCGGTTGCGTGTTCCAAATCGCGCCTTTTTCCGGTGCGCTGCGCCTTCAGCAACAGCTCGGCGGTATGCAGCCAGACATCCTTGCCCTGCCGGTGCGGTGGCAGCCGCTCGGTCATCAAGCGCGCCGCTTGCGCCATCGTGCTGATGACATCGCCGTCGCGCAGCTTGATTGGATGGGCCAAGGCGCGATTCCATTCGGTAGGATTGGTCATTTTTCTAGCCATCACTTTTCGGGCTTCACTGAACCGACGCCTAACAGCTTTGCCCAATTCTCTTTAAACGCCGCCCCTGCCGCAGCGAGGTCATCGGCAAGACCCTGCACCTCTACGCCTGGCGGCAGCGGCCCGCGCAGGTTTATGCCATATATGCTCCAATACCGGCTTGAGCCCGCAAACGAACGCCGATAGCCGTCCTCGCCGATGCCGTCGAACACGATGTCGAACCTGCCCGGCAGGACGCGCGCAAAGTCTCCGCGTTGGTAGTCGATCGGCGTAGCGCCGAGATCGCGGACGAGCCCGGTATGTTCTCCCCACACCGTGCCCCAGACCTCGAGCTCGGCCATTTTGCCGAGCGTAAGCAGCGCCTGACTGACAGTACCGGCTTCCTGCACGAGCACGCGCTGCCTTCGCTGCAACCCGGCCACACGATGCAGGAGTTGGTATGCGGTCATCCAACTCAAAATCAGCGTGGCCGCCTGCGCCGCGTCGAATGCCCGGCGATCCCATTCACGGCGGTTCACGCCCCTTATCCGAGCAGATTGCGTCTGTGCGTATTTTGACTCAGGTCAAATCGGGCCTCGTCGTAATTGTGTAACTTTTGAGATCAGCTTGGGAGGATCCGATGAAAGCCCGCGAAGTTATGAACGCTGACGTGATCGCCGTAGGGCCTGATGCATCCGTTCTCGACGCCGCTCGTTTGATGGTTGAGATGAACGTGAGTGGCGTTTTGGTGATGGATGGCGGAACTCTCGTCGGGGTGATTACGGAAGGTGATCTCCTGCGCCGCAATGAACTAGGAACAACAAAACGGCGGTCGCGATGGGCGGAACTGTTAGTCGGATCGGGTGCTCTAGCCGAAGATTACGTCAAGGCAGCCGGCCGTAAGGTGCACGAGGTCATGACACCGAGGGTCCTTACAGTGGCGGAGGGCACCGAACTCGACGCCGTCGTTCAGATCATGGAGAGTAATCAGATAAAGCGAGTTCCGGTGACTGTGGGAAAAGCCGTTATCGGCATGATTACGCGCAGGGACCTTGTGCGAGCCTTTATCAGTGCCGCGACAAAAACTGCGACTCCGCTGGATGACGATGGCATTTGGCAACGCGTCTTTGATGAATTGAAAACGGAGCGATGGGCCCCCGGCGGTATTGACATATCAGTAAAAGGCGGCGTCGTGACATTGAAAGGCGCCGTTCTCGACGAGCGTCAGATATCCGCCCTCACGGTGATGGCAGAGAATATCCCGGGCGTAACCCGTGTGGAAAATGAGGTGATCTGGATCGAACACGAACTTGAGCTGGATTAAACGCGAAACTTGATCTTGCGCCCGATTCGGACGAAGCGCCCAGTGAGCCATGTGAGTTTCGGTTGTTTCTGATTGGCTTGTCGCAAAGAATAGGGTTGACGACGTTGTGAACTGCGTCCGCCCGCTAAGCTAGCTGAGGTGTCAAACCGAATGAGCTATATCGATGAGAGACCGCTTTCGCGTATCTTAACTGCAACTGTGTGCTTGGGGATTGCTGGCACACTTTTCTTCGCAGCCTCTGCGCAGGTGCTCTCACAGTCCCAACAAGGCGCCGCTTTGGTACAGGAGCTTTGCGCAATGTGTCATGCTGTCGGCCCGAGCGGCAATAGCCCTCATCCGGCCGCGCCACCGTTCCGCCGGTTGGGAAACAGCCACGATCTCGACAAATTACGAGAAACGTTGGAACGCGGCACCATTCTCCCAGGCCACCCAGACATGCCGATTTTTAAATTGGACAGGGGCACGGCGAGAGAGGTCATCAATTATATTCGCTCCATTCAGGACTGATTATCCCTGATAAGGCAAGAGGATCGGACAAGGCCAAATCAAGCACACGGCCGGTAGCGAACCAGCGCTCGATGGTTTTGCTTGGCAACGCTCACCCAGGCTCACTGCCAATACACGCTCACTCCGGCGTGAGTCCCCTCCGCTGATTTACTTCAGGCTATCTGGGGACTACACCGCCCGTTTCCATCATCTTCGCCATAACCTGCTTGTGCAGCCAGATATTCATCTCCGCCGACCCGTCGAGGGCATAGCCCAGTTCCTTTGCAAGCTGCTTTCTCGCGTTCAGGCTCGAATCGAGGTTAAGAAGCTTCATTAGGTCGACAATCGACTGTTTCCAATTGTAGTCCTTACGGCCAGTACTGTCGGCAACCTTTTGGATCTGCGCTTCCACTTGCTCGCGTGTCATTGGCTGAGGCTTAGCGGCCCCGGCTGTCACTGACGAGATGGCATCGCCTGCGGCTTTTGCGCTACGAAAATCGCTGAGACAATGCTACCAAAAATACTCCTAGGTTCCTCCCTGAGTTAAATGCGCACACATCACGCACGACGTAAGAGAGTATATAGCCGCAGCGGCTGGTGGCCAGTGTTGATAAAGTTATGCCGGGCACCCGCAGGTACAAGGATAGCGTCGTCTTCTTGGATTTCCGAGCGTTTGCCGTCGAGCCACACCTCGCCCTGTCCCTTCTCGATGCGAAAGAATTGGTCGCGATCCTTGTGTACTTCTTCGCCAATCTCCTCCTCGGGCTGCAGCGACATGAGTACGAGCTGAAGGTTTTTGCCCGTATACACCACGCGCCGGAAAACTGAATTGTCCTTGGCCAGTTCTTCAATATCTCCAACAAATCCCTTCATGACAGACGTCTCCCATCAAACAATTTTTTGGCATACAGACCTAGTCGTGTTTTCCGTGGAGGTGTGGGCCAATTGATGCGGCGCAGCCGTCAGTGCAGTCAATCCGGACACTGATGGCGTCACGATTTCGTTTCCAGCATCTCGGCTGGAACAAAATTGTCGGCGAGGTTGTCATTGACAGCACGAACACCGTGTATGGATTCGGCGGCAACCCGAATTGCTTCCTTTTCAGCCCTCGAAGTGGTCATTCCCCACAACTGCACCACGCCGTCCCTGACCGTAACGTTCAATAATGACGTGTGCGCCCATGGCTGCGTCTTGAGGTGCTTGAGTAGTTCGTCCCGGATGATTGCGTCAGAAGGTTGAACATGCAGCGCCTTTGGCGCGCTGGCCACTGCCTGAACGAGATTCGCACGAGCGACAACGCCAACCAGCCGCCCGTTTTTGACAATAGGCACTCGTTTGATGGCATTTCTTTCGAGCAGCGTCGCAATCTCCTGCAGTGACGTGTCAGGGTCTGCCGTGATGACATTGCGCGTCATGACATCTGCGACTTTGCGGCTATGTGCCTTCACATATTCCGCAGCGAGAGTCTGCGGTCCTGTGAAGGGTAACAACCACCAAGCATGCTGACGTTCGGTGCGTGTTTCCGCACGACGCATCAAATCACCTTCGCTAACGATACCAAAAATATGACCGAGATCGTCTGTTACCGGCACAGCGCTGATGCGGTGTTTCAGGAAGATGTCCGCGACCTCTCCGATAGAGGAATAGGGGCTCACCGTAATCACAGGAAAAACCATTACATCACAGGCTTTCATGAGCATTCTCCAGCCTTTCACCCAACATCACCTGAAGTGGCTCACCATCGCCTTGATTTAAGTCAAGGAGCCGCAGTCAATGCGTGATTTAATTTCAACCAAACGTCCTTGGGTGAAATCCTACTTCCTCGGGCAAGCGTGAGCGCGAGATTGCGCAATGCCCTTCGAAGGCGCTAGGCGGGCGTCGCAGAGTCCAAATCATGGACGTGAGCATCCGAACCGCACGGGGTGAGATGCCCGCCTACCTCAGTCGACCCTCGGGCGCCGGACCGTAGCCGGGTATAGTCGTCATCCATGACGCGGCGGGTGTCACCCGCGACCTGCATGAACAGGCCGACTGGCTCGCGTCCGAAGGGTTCCTCGCGCTAGCGCCGGACCTATTCTACTGGGGCAGTAGGTGGACGTGCCTCTTTGCTGCCATCCGTAATCCTGCGCACCCTCTCCCCGATCTTGCCGTTAGCCGTGCCTGGCTCGCCGCACGAGAGGACTGCACCTGCAAAACCGGCGTTATCGGCTTTTGCATGGGCGGCGGGCTCGCGCTGATGCTCGCGGCCGATCATGATTTTTCTGTCGCAAACGTTAACTACGGCGGCCTCACACCAGATTCTCAGCGCGCTCTGCCCCGGGCCTGCCCGATCGTCGCCAGCTATGGGGCCAAAGATCGGTGGCCAGGAGTACGTAAGGTCCCCGGTATACTTGAGTCAGTCCTAACCGCAGCCCGCATCCGCCATGACATTAAGGTATACCCCCGATGCCGGACACGGGTTCCTCAACAACCACGGCCCGAAGGATCTGTCACGGCTCGACAGGCTAATCGCGAAACTTGCGGTGGCGGGAT
>CAVVSK010000022.1:0-315449 GCA_963750965.1 uncultured Alphaproteobacteria bacterium | reverse complement strand
CACTTCGGACCGCTCGCAAAGGCGGATTTCAGCATTGCGATAGGCAGCGGCACCAGCCCCGAATTTCGTGGGGCTAATGCGTTGGGCTACCGGTCGATCGCTATAGGTCAGGCGAGCTTAACTGACGATTTTGGCACCTCGGTCGGGTTCAACACGAATACCGCTTTCGCCAGCACCGCCATCGGCACCGACGCGCAAGCCACGGCGGATAGCAGCACGGCGCTTGGTCGCTTTGCCAAGGCCAGCGCCACTTTGCGCTGGCGTTGGGTCATGGAGCGGTGGCTAATAAAGCGAGTTCTGTGGCCCTCGGCAGCGGCTCGCTGGCGAACGTCGCCGACACCGTTTCGGTAGGCACCAACACGGCGCGGCGGCGGATCGTCAATGTCGCACATGGCGTGGGTAATACCGATGCCGCAACTCTTGGGCAGGTAAAGGCGATAGCGACAGCGGCGGCTGAGACGGCGAACGCCGATCTTCAGCTAGGACTTGGCAGAGTTGCGGGCAATGGTGAAACAGCAACAGCAAGAGCTTGCCGCGCTCAAAGGGAAGCAGGCCGCTGCGCTTAGTCAGTGACGGTCCGACGATCCGAAGACCGATTGTCGCCCTGGCTCCCTGTGGCTAGACTGGCGCTCGGTGCCCCCGCGCCGCAGGGGCCGCAACCAAGGGGGCTGCCATGTCGTACATCCGCTATCTCGCATCGCATCGCGTTACTGGCGGGTGCCTTCGCTGCCCTTTGCGCCGCTACGCCAGCGATCTCGGGATGCAACTCGGGAGATTTCGGAAACACTTCTATGCTCAACAGCCCGGACTGCCGGGCGATTGCTGATGCAGATTTCGCAACCGCTGTTGGCGCCGGTGCGCGTGCATCAGTGAAAAGCGTGGCATTTGGGGCTTCGGCCGGTGCTCCAGGCACGAGAGCGACAGCAGTGGGTTACTTTAGCGGCTCGAACGTAAACTGGAATGGCGCAACCATGGTCGGATATGGGGCTTCGGCACACCATTATGCAACGGCTTTAGGGGCCGATGCCGGGGCCATCGGTGACTACAGCATCGCCATTGGCGGGAGCGACGATTTCCCGTATAACCCCTCCCCTAAGGCCGTCGGCTATCGCTCGATCGCGATCGGCCAGGAGCACCACGGGGGATGGAAGCGGTTTTACCGGCTTCGGTTTAGGGGATTTCGGCACTTCAATTGGCTTTAACAATGACACCGCCTTTGCCGCCACCGCCGTGGGCACGGATGCACAAGCAAAAGGCGACAGCAGCACGGCATTGGGTCGCTTTGCCAATTCGAGCGCCCTTTCAGCGGTGGCATTGGGTCACGGTGCGGTGGCTTCAAGAGCACGCTCGGTCGCGCTCGGAAGCGGCTCGCTCGCCAACGTCGCGGACACCGTTTCGGTTGGCACCACCACGGCGCGGCGGCGCATCGTCAATCCTCGCACATGGCGTGGGTAATACGGATGCCGCTACTCTTGGGCAGGTGAAAGCCATCGCGACAGCCGCTGCTGAGACAGCCATGCTTAGCAACAACGACAATACAGATATTCGGCGGGAGTTGGCGGATCTGAGAGCGGCCGTGAGGCGGCAGGAAGCGCTGGTGCAGCGGCAGCAGGAATTGCTCGCCCAGCAACAGCAGGAGCTCGCCGGACTGAAAGGACAGAAGTCGGCCGCACTTGCGAAGTGACTGGACGAACAACGTTGTAACACGCAACCACCGTTCCGGTGAGGAGGTGAGCTTTTTGTCAAATAGCCGCATTTGTTGCTCGCCGCCATTCCGAACTTCCGCGTGGAACCATTTTGAACCGAGGGGCTGCCATGACACAGGGCCGGTATCTTTCCAGTATCGCCAGAACTGGTTGCGCCGTCGTCTTAGGATTGCTCTGCGGGATGCCGCCAGCATGGGCAGGATGCAACTCGGGAGACGTGCCAAAGACGATCTTGCTGGCGAATGCAAATTGCCAAGCTAACGCCAGCGCAGGGGGTGCCACCGCAGTCGGGGGAAACGCCAGCGCGCAGGCTACCAGCGCCACGGCAATGGGTTTTCAAGCCCAAGCCAATGGTCATTCTTCCAGCGCACTAGGTGCATCTGCCCGCGCAAACGGTCTGTATGCCACCGTGATGGGACTCTATGCGGGCGGCTCCACTGACGGCATCGTCGCGATGGGAGCTAACGCTGGGGCGAATGGTTTTCATTCCACTTCCCTAGGAGGTGCGACTCCGTGGCCCATGCAGCGACCGCGGTTGGCGGCTATAGCATAGCCATCGGTGGGGGACACAACACTAATCTTCCCGGCGCTAAAGCGAATGGCTTCCGCTCCATCGCGATCGGACAGAACAGTGCGAGCGCCGACTTCGGCACATCGGTTGGTTTCAACACCAACACAGCGTTCGCCGGCACCGCGGTCGGTACCGACGCCAAAGCCACGGTTGGCAGCAGCACCGCGGTAGGGCGTTTCGCGGCTGCAAATGCCGCCTCTTCTCTTGCCATCGGCCATGCCGCCGCTGCCAACCAGCCGAGGTCAGTGGCGCTCGGCAGCGGATCCCTCGCCAACGTCGCCGACACCGTTTCGGTAGGCACCGCCACGGCGCGGCGGCGCATCGTCAATGTTCAGCACGGCGTGGCTAATACCGATGCCGCCACTCTTGGGCAGGTAAAGGCGATAGCGACGGCGGCGGCTGAGACTGCCAACGCCGATCTTCAGCGAGACGTGGCAGCGTTGCGGGCACTGGTGAAACAGCAGCAGCAGAGCTTGTCGCGCTTAAGGGCCAGAAGGCGTTGCGCTTAACCAGTGACAATTGAAGACTGATTTTAGTCTTTGCTTCTGTGGCTAAACTGACGGACGGTGTCCCCGCGCCACAGGGGCCGCAACCCAAGGAGGTGTCGCCAACGTTTTAAAGTAGCCTGCGGCTCATGCGATCAGTCAGCTGGTCCCCAACTCGAGATAGGCGGAACCACAATCGAGGCATCATCGAATAACTCAGCCTTGAAGGAGTAGGAGCCATCTGGCCGAATGGTCGCGATCCGATACCATTTGTTGTCGGGATCGGGCGCGGCGGCTTCTGCCATCAGCACTCGACGGTTGCCGCTAACGCCCCGCTCAGCATAAATGCTGCAAGAGCAGCCTAGGGCACGTGCTCGACGGGTGGCCGTAACATCTGCCGATTGGTGATTGTCGCTGACTTTAATCTCGATAGGTGCCTTTCCCGCGCGAGAGGAATCGACACGCGAGGAACGAAATCGCCGCAAAAGCCGCAACGATTTCGGCAGCCTCAATAGGAAACTGCTCACGCCCTAAGACCTGCCGTACATAGTCATTTCAACTAAGCGTAATCCCCTAGTCGCGGGCATGGTCCTGTGTGTCTCGACCGGGACATAAGATTTACCTAAAATCGTGAGCTTAAATAGTTGGATGGCCCAGACGGTATTCGCTCAGCCGTCGCGCTGTATGCCGCCGCAACAAGAGGCAGGCGAGAAGCGACATCTTCCGGTGGCCCCCCCAGCGCGCGCCATAATTTTATGGCTTCACCGTGCCGAGCGGCGAGCAAACTTAACCTTTAGCCGCGATATTTTGGCTTTGTCGTGAATTTTGCTCAGTCTGCATCCGGACATATGCCTAGTATTCACCTTCATCACCGGCAGCGCTTCGCGCCAGGCATCGGTGCATGTGGGCCGTCTGGTATTTGTATGAGTTGCCAGGCGGTCCTTTTCATTTTCACCCTGAGCAAGCGAAAATAGCGAACGGCCCTGAAGTCAAGAGCGCGGGAGGCGAATCCCACCCTTGTCACTGCCAGGGCCGCCGGGGACTCTGTGAAGGGGCTATGCAACTACCCTTCAGGCCCATCTGCAAAGTAGCGGGGCCTACATGAACCGGGGATGACTGCCGCGGACTTCCTGCACTTCCTGCACTTGCTGCTGCTTAGCGGAGCTATTCTTTACAGATGGGACTCTCCTGTTTCCCATATGCTTCCCGACTAGCAAATGCTTGGCGGGTAAATCGCAAGAAAGGCTTGTTTATTGGGGTTTCCCTGCGGATACCCTATGATTGCCGATTATCGGTTCTATATTTGGCGCGTAGCAAGGCGATAGCCTCCTCTACCACTGGCTCCGGATGAGTTTTTGCATCCAACACAGAACCGAAGACGAGCCTCCAAAGATCATAGGGTGGAAACTGCTTTGTTACGGGGTGGTTTTTGAACATGTAACGGAACGCCCAAACAGAAAACTGGTCTATCTGCTCAGCAAGAGCGGCGGCGTCGGTTGTCTGAGGCGGACTATTCAATTCTATCCATACCTCTTTGCACGCAGCCATGCATTCCTCCGCGCTGCGCCTCCTATCCTCTGCCAACTTCCGCCTTCGACTCCGCAAAAATCCAAGCATTGGAACTGCCTGCTTCAGGACCTAAGACCGCTCTGCCCGCCAGAAAACTGATATTAGGGCATTCAGGTGACGTGCCAAAGGTCAGGTAAGCCGTTCCAGCTCTGCATCCCACTTGCTAAGCGCGGCCGCCTTCTCTTTCGAGTAAACCGACTTGTTGTAGACGCCGGCAACCCCGCCCTTGGTGCCTGAGACGTGGTTCACGATCGCTTCCACAACGTGCGGGGGCACTTCTATATCGCCCATGCCGGTCACCGCCGTGCGTCGCAAGTCGCGTAGCTGCCAAGGCTGGTTGAGTTTCACGCGGGCGTCCAGCGCAGCCTTTGCTCTTGACCAACCTTGGAAGCCCTGCTCGCCCTCACCAAACACAAAGTCTCGCCCTGCTAGTCGCGGCTGCCGTCTCAGTATCGCCAGCGCGGACTTGCTGAGCGGAATGTCGTGCGCCCGCTTGTTCTTGGTGCGGGACGCAGGGAGGCTAATCAGGCGCTTGCTAAAGTCGATCTCGGACCATCGTAGGTCTGCTATTTCGTCGCGCCGCTGTCCTGTCAGCATCAACAGCCGCACGATGTCGGCAAAGTGGCCTTCGCCCAGGTTGCGCCAGATGGTTCGCAACTCGTGGTGAGACAGCACGCGGTCGCGCTTGGTGTCTTCTGGGTCCGTCGCCTTGTTGGTGCCGACCACCGGGTTTGTTTCCGCTACGCCCTCACGGATTGCCCACGCGAAGAACGCAGAGAGAGCCGCACGGGCGCGGTCTGCCGCAACGGGGCCATTGCCGTCAGCAATCCGCCCGAGCTGCCCAGCGACAGCCGCCCGCGTGATATGGGCCAGCGTCAACCGATGCAGCGGCTTAAACAGCGTCAGCAAATAGTATTTGGTTGCCGCGTAGCTCGACGGGCGAAGCCGCGTCTCTTGCCGCGCTAGGAAACGCTCTGCGATCACGTCAAAGGTTTCGGACGCCACAACGCGCGCTAGAGCTTTGTCGTTCGATGGATCGCCGCCCAGCCTCACCCTAGCCAGCGCGTCCCTGGCCGCATCCTTGGCCTTCCCTAAATCAAGAATCGCCGTGCTACCGAGCGTTAGCCGGCGCTGCTTCTTTCCTACCCGATATTGGACGATCCAGGTCCGTGATCCGCCCTCCCGCAATCGGAGGCCGAGGCACGGAACGTCATCATCGAAGTGTATCGCCTCGCCCTTGCCTGCCGGGAGTTTCAGCCGCGCAACGGTGGCTTGTGTGAGTTTCATCGGGCGCCCCTATCTGTGGCTGGGAAGCATATGGGAAACACTGTCACGCTGTTTCCTGCTGCTTCGTGCCTACACAGTCATAAGGTATATGCGCTGATTTAGACCGAAAACAAGGGATTGTTGATACTTATGCTGCCTTCTGCTTCCCAGTGCCTACCCTTCCCCTATAACTTTTAATCAGGTGGTCGTGGGTTCGAGTCCCACCGCGCTCACCAGCAAAATCAAGCACTTCTGCGATTTCATCTTCCCAGCCGCAGCCCTTGCGAAGACTATGGGAAGATAAGAAATGCGGAAGCTTGCAGTTTGGGTTCGGGTTTTCCTAGCGGTTCTTCTGGGCACCATTCTCGTGCCATTCGTAATCAATCTCGCGTCGAGTTACGTTTACGCGAACCCAGAACTGGCGTTGGGTGTCATCGGGCGGGCCATCCGTACCGTCTCCTCAGTTACCGAACACGCATGGTTTTATCCTGCTTTGTTCTTTGTCAGCGGCCTTGCGGCGGGGGCTTGGCTGGACTGGTTCTTGCGTCGCATTGACGGCAGCCGAGAAGAGGCAAGAAGATCGCCGGTTACCGAATGCAGAACCTTGCCATGGAGATCGCCGACCGTCAGAAGACTGTGAGGCCATGGCCTCAGAACATCGCGGACATGCACCCCCGCTTGCAGTCGTGCTCGATAAGAGCTGACGCTATCGGAATATGGGTTCCCCATAGCGATATTCTTACTCGCAGGGCAGACGGAGCGGCGCTTTTGGTGGGATATTTGCACCATGTGGGCACTCTGTTGATAGAAGGCCACTTCACCCAAGCCAAAGATGCAGCGGCTTCATTCAAGCAGATAACCGGGGAAGCCCCCGAGGTTAAATTGCCGCCCCCATGAGCCGAGAAATGCGAAACAAGCGCAACAGTGCAACAAGCCTTGCAGATTGGGCATTTCCCGCCCTAAGCATCCGCGACACGATCTGCAACAAGCGAAACAGTAATGCGTACCCGTTCCAAAGTTGTGAGCTGGCAGCGTCCCCTGGCCTTCCCGATCAAGCTACGCGACGGCCACGTCATAGAGACGATGGCTCGGGCGGCCGGGCTGATGACGCAGCGGCTTCAAAGCAGCGACAGATGAAAGCGATCTGGCAGCACACCGCCGCGCTGCTGATGGAAGCGCAAGCGAGCGGCAAGTCCGAGGATCTTCACCACGCGACGGGGCAGCTTCGCCGCGCGTTAGACGCCGAAGGCTGGGCCGGATACGGCTGCCCGCATTGGCCCAGAGGACAAGGAACAACCACCGGCAAGATTTGTTGGGCTTGGTATAAACTGTAAATGGAGGACGTGGTTATGCGCACCTCTCTTTCTGGCGCTTTCACGCTGGCGGCGCTTGCCGCGGCCGCGGTCGTTGCAAGCACAATTCCCGCCACTTCGCAGGTGGCCCGGCCGCTCTCCGCGCTTGCGGCCGGGGATAAGGACGACGGTCTCGTGATCCAGGTCCGCGGATTTGGCGGAGGCGGCGGAGGCGGCTTCCATCGTGGCGGTGGCGGCGGCATGCGGTGGGCGGCGGCGGCATGCGGTTGGGCGGCGGCGGTTTCCATGGCGGCGGCATGCGCGTTGCTCAGGGCGGTTACCGTGGCGGCGGCATGCGCGTTGCTCAGGGCGGTTTCCGCGAGCATAACGTGCACCATGGCAATCGCCACGCACACCGGCATCATGGACATCACCATGGTGGCAATCACTGGAATGGTTGGGGCTGGGGCGCCGCCGGTTTGGCGGTGGGTTACGGCCTTGGCTATGGCTACGGAGCGTATGGCTATCCTTATGGTTATGGCTATGGCTACGGCTATCCAGCCTATGGCTACGAGGACGCGGCTTACTACACGACCGCTTCGGCAGCGGCGACCTGTATCAGACGCGTTCGCGTGTACGACCGATCCCGCGGCACCTACGTGATAGTTAGGCGGCAGGCTGTTTGCTGATAGCTTGCGCCTCTCCGGCAAAATGCCCGGTCTTGCGCCGGGCATTTTGTTTTGCGGCTTACGGCATAGCGCACCGCCGCGCAATATTTTCGTTGTGATCGTGATTGTGGGCTGGATTGGGTATCTTATCTTTGCGCACTAGCGCGCCTGAAAAAGTGCCGTAATCAATCCGCGTATCGGTTATGTGCGCCTTCGAGAACGCCCGGTCGATTTGGCGGCGCCCCGTATTCTCCAAGCCGTTGCTTTCACTGTATTGACGGTGGTGCCGAGCAACCGGGCCAAAGCGGCAGCGTTGAACTCTTCTTCACATTGTTCCGCAGCTACCAAGACGTCATAAATCGTGCGAGCCATCGTCCCTTCGGCTGGCACAAACCATCCCCTTTCGTCGCGGTTACGAGGGCGTGGCATTTTTCCATGGCACTATTCTTGTTGACAAGATCAAACCACGACGCCGCAGAGCACGCGATGACGAAAGCAAATAAACCTTAACCGTGATGCCAAGTCTCCCGCGCAAGTTAAGGGTCGACAATCCGCTGGAATTGTAAGCTGGACTCAGCCCCCGGGGTTACGCGTCCCCGTACCCCTACGGTTAGGGCCGCCTGGCTGACCCACGAGAATGCCTCCCGGCGGCCCGCCCACACCAAAAACAAAAACGCGGCAGCCTATATGCGCGTGGAAGACGGCACGTTCTAAAATATGTCACGCCAGGCCGCTGCTCGACTGTCTCGCTGCGCTCAACAATACGCCTAAATACTACTCGACTCTCTTATTGTTTGGGCGCAGCGTCATAAGCGCTTGGGGGCATCTGAAACAGCACGAAAATTGTGACGTCCTGAGACTCGCTCGCAATGTTGGCAGTCGGAGGACGGCGGGGGGATTGCAATGGTGAGCTGCTCAGTCAAAGCAGTGTAGCCGCCGCGGTACAGCAACTCTTGGATGAGGGCGATGATGAGTAAGCGACGCTTCAGGGCAGTTCTTCGGGCGCTCACGCTCTTCGCCGTGCTCGTCCCGCTCGCGTCGGAACAGAGCCAGGCGGCCGGGTGGCAGAACATCCACGTACAAGGTTTCGAGGGGCCGACGTTCCCAACAGGGAGTTGGATTACCTATGACTGCAGCTATACCAGCACGCAGGGCATTTGGAACAAGACCTCTAGCAAAGCCTACAGCGGCATCGCCGCCGTCCACCCCCGGGGGGGCGTGACACCGCACAATTACAACACCTGCACCTGGATGCGGTACGGCCCGTTCTCGCTCGCCGGCGGGGCCACGGATGCCCGAATGTTCTTCCAATACTGGCTAGACACGGAGTTGGGCTACGACTTCTTCCGTTGGGAATACACCTGCGACGGCGGCGTCGGGGGGGAGTGGACCGGGCAGGCGGTGTCGGGGAACGTTGGGATGTGGGAAAACACGATCTTCTCGTTGAAGCCTTGTGTGGGCAAGCACGGGGTGTACGTTCAGTTCATGTTCGTTTCCGACCAGAGCGTCAACTATCAGGGTGTCTGGGTGGACAACGTCCGGATCCAGAAGTTCGTGCCCTAGTCTCCCGTTGCATGGTTTGCAAGATACATAATCACCTTACAATTTTATCATAGATCAGTTCCTCCATAGAACAATGGGCCAACCTGCCAAGTGGGATGGGCAGACTGGCTCACGCAACCGCCGCCGGCTTTTGCCGCAGGGGCGGCGTTCAAAGAGAGCTGGCAACGGTTGCTCGCCGCCGGTTCAGTGAAGCCGGAAAAGTGATGGCTAGGAAAACCGCCAAACCTACCGACTGGAATTGCGCCTTGGCCCATCCAATCAAGCTGCGGGACGGCGATGTTATCAGCACGATGGCGCAAGCGGCGCGCGCAGCGCACCTACAAGCTACGCAAATTCGCATCGGTAAGCGTACGGTAAGCAGCGGGCTTCAACTAACCCGCCAGTGACCCGCCAAGGACGCAACAAGTGCCACAGCGGTTGACTCACACTTACAACGAGATACGACCGCGCCGATGCGGTCATGCACAAGGACTTGTGGAAGCTGGTGTGAATTCTCCCACCGGGCTGCGCACAAATTCGAGCAATCTTTTTGCCCTCTGAATGGAGTTACGCGTTCTGGGCGGACCATAAGCGCTTGCGCAAGACCGTTGCCGTTCTTGTGTATCTCTTTCGCCGCACCGACGCGCCTCAGCCCGCAAAAGCTATGCCCAAGGCTCCAGCGCGTTCCTTACCGTGATGGCGTGCCGTCGTCGCCGTTCCTCAGCCGGCACTCATCAAGCGCGCACTTGCCAGCGGTTTCCCTCTAAGTATCCCGCGCTGGAGGAGACGCGTGTACCGCACCGCTCATGCGTCGATTTGGCACTGTTTCGGCTTCCGACCGACCACCCGGGATAGCCCGGAGCTGTCTCGCTCAGGCTATCCATGGCCATCTGATAGATGCGAAGCGGATCGCTCTCGCCGGATTGCGCAGCTTCAATGACTTTCTTGGCAAGCAATTCTGTAAGGGCGTCACGGCGGTCGCTGAGGCCCAGAGCGTCACACGCTTTCTCAAAGACAGCCGAGATTATGTTGATGGCTTCGGGGTCAAACGAGATCTGTTGTTTATTTCCGAATCTAATGACCGGCATCGAACTCTCCCCCTCTGGGACTATCGCTGACGAGCTTACGTTGCGAGGGGCTGCTGGGATATTGTCCCTTGGTGCAGTATGGCATTGAGGTAGCCACGTGGCCAACGCCGAAGCCAAATGACCCGCAAGCGGTCTGAAACGCTGTTAGAAATGCACAAGGTGATATGTTATTCTGCTGCTGCGTTCTTTTTGTTGTCGAGGATGGTGACCAAAAAAGATGCGGTACCATCCCTTCCTCGAGCCACCAAGTACATTTATCCTGCGTTTGGGTGTTCATCGCGGAAGCCGCTTGTCATGAGTTACTGCACCGCCTTGCGTTTGGTGTGTGTCGCTTTAGCAGTCTGGATCGGCGGTGTTTTGCCTGCGTCGTCAGCGACGCGACATATCGTTTTGCTTTTCGACGAGCGCGTCGAGTTACCCGGTCTGGCGGCTCTTGCAGCTGAATTTGTCCAGACGCTCGCGTCTAATTCCTCAGATCATATCGAGACCTATCGCGAGACGATGGATATCTCTCGGTTTGACTCCGATAGTTACCGAACACTCCTGAAAGATTACCTTCGCGAGAAATATGCGAACAAGAAGATTGACGTGGCAGTCGCCACGTTTGGGCCCTCGCTCGAGTTTCTGCTGAAACATGGGGACGCAATCTTTCCCGGAACTCCCATAGTTTTCTGCGGGATCGACAGAAGAGAACTCGGTGATCGCTCGTTGCCCCCTCATGTCCACGGCGTTCTTCTGAAGCGGGAGTTTGCACCAACGCTTGAGCTTGCGCTCGGCTTGCATCCTGACACCAAGCACATCGCTGTTGTAACGGGGACATCGGAGTTCGATACTCGGCTTCTCGAACAGGCGAGACAGCAATTTGGTGTTTATGAGAGCCGCCTCGCGTTCAGATATCTGACGGCGGCGCCACTACAAAAACTGCTTGTCGACCTCGCGGGCCTGCCTCCGCAGACCATCGTGCTGTTCACGACGCTTTTTCAAGACGGCGCTGGCGAGTCTTTCGTTCCACACAATGTCGTACCACTTGTTTCTGCTGCCGCGAGTGCGCCCGTTTATGGGTTCCTCGATCAATATGTCGGTCGCGGTATCGTAGGGGGAAGTGTGTACAGCGTTTCTAAACAGGGCGTGGAGGCCGCCAAGCTGGTGTTGCAGCTCTTGGCGGATTCTGAGCGTGCAGGGCCTGCTTTGTTGGAGGTATCCGGCAACAAAGTGCTGTTCGATTGGCGGCAAATGCAGCGCTGGAATATCGCCGAGAGCAGGTTGCCCCCGGGCAGCGAAATTCATTTTCGCGAGCCGACCGCGTGGCAGCAATACCGCTGGCAGTTGAGCACCGCCTTTGCCATCGTATTGCTTCAGGCCGCGATGATCACATGGTTGCTTCTCGAACGTCACCGTCGGCGCGCTCTCGAAGTCGAATTGCGTAGCCGCCTGCGCGAGATCATTCACTTGGACCGTGTTGCTGCCGTCGGTGCGATGTCATCCTCTATTGCCCATGAACTCAACCAGCCCCTCGGCGCCATCATGGCCAACGCGGAGGCTGCCGAGATACTCCTTGCCGCGAAACCGGGCGACAACCGGCAGGTCCTGGAGATACTCGCCGACATACGTGCATCCGATCAACGCGCGGCAGACATCATCACGCATTTGCGGGGATTGTTAAAGAAACAGAGTGAGTCCGAGCTTCAGGAATTCGACCTGAATGATGCACTTCGAGCTGCGCTCCACATGCTTGACCCTGAAGCAAAAAAGAGAGGCGTTCTGGTGAGCGCCCATCAGGTGCAGCATGCACTGCCCGTGCGTGTCGATAAGGTGCATCTGGAGCAAGTAATATTTAACCTGGCGATGAACGCGATGGATGCCATGCAGAACTGCGCTCCAGACGCACGTAAAATGACCTTTCAAACCGTATTAGGCGGAAACTTCGAGGTAGAGGTGTGGGTGTCAGATAGCGGTACCGGTATTCCCAATGACAAGCTGAAAGATGTTTTCGAAACCTTTTATACAACCAAGCAACAAGGCACTGGGCTTGGATTATCGATTGTGCGGACGATCGTTGAAAATTGCGGAGGCAAAATATGGGCGGAGAACCGTCCCGGAGGCGGCGCGCTCTTTCGCTTTACCCTGCCCTTAGCCAAAGCGCATTCATGATCTCTCCAGAATCTCGTCTTCTATAGTTATCGATGACGACCGATCATTCCGCACCGGCTGGTCGCCTGCGAGGTTTCGACCCCTCGGGAGGGGCCGTCCAACACGGGATACCATAGCGATCCCGGCCGGTACGACCTGCACCAGACCTGCATCAGGCGCACCGCAGATTCGAGGCACTAGGCCGCCGCCTTCTCGATCGCGCGGAGGAGCGATGCCGCGGGAAAAGGCTTCAGCAGATATGCAATACATCCGGCGCTTAGAGCTTCCTGATGCGTGCGCTCATTATCGAAGGCGGTCATGAAAATAACCGGCAGGCCGGAGCCGGATGTGGCCAGCTGCCGGCGCAAGGTAATGCCGGACATGCCATCCAGGTTTATATCGAGAATGAGACAATCCACTTCATTCGCCGCGCTGCGATCAAGAAAGGCCTCTGCGGAGACATAAGTCTCGACGTCAAAGCCGTGCACTATCAGCAGGCGGTGAAGCGCCTTGAGCATGCATGGGTCGTTGTCGACGAGGGCGACGATTGTATTCCGCATGAGTGGCATACTCAATAAACTTGACGCGCAAACGGGGCGCGCATGTTTAGATGGGAATAAAGGGGTCATATTCGAGTTTTATACAGTTCGCCCCAAAAGGGTATTGTACCTAGGGGCAGGATGAATGCAGAATGAATAAAGACACGCCACATGCGGACGGTTAAACAATCTTCTTTAGCTGCCGGGCTTGGTGGTGCCGGACTTGCTGTCTTTGGGTTCCGCCAGAAAACCGATCCGTTCAGCCATTGAAACCAATTCCGCCAGCGATCGGACCTTGAGCTTATCCATCATGCTGTGGCGGTGCGCCTTGATGGTGCGCTCCGAGGTCCCCAGGTCGTAGGCAATTTGCTTGTTGAGTTTGCCGCGGACCACCCACGTAAAAACTTCCCGCTCTCGCGGTGTAAGCGTTGCCACAAGTGAACGAAAAGCGTCGAATTGGGAGTTTCGTTGGTGCACGTCATCGTAGCGCATTAGAGCGCGTTGAATCGCGTTGAGAAGTTCGGCTTTGGTCACGGGCTTGGGTAGAAAGTCCTCTGCCCCAGCCTTGATAGCACGTACACCCTTTGCAATATCGCCATGTCCAGTCAAAAACACGATAGGTAAGTTGATCCCTAACTTTGAAAGGCGATGCTGCACCTCGAAGCCATCCAGATCCGGCATTTTTACATCCAACAAAATGCAGCCGCGATCGGAGCTCGGCGGCATTTTCAGGAACTCGCTTGCTGTATTGTGGATGACAACCTGAAAACTTGAAGCTTTCAACAGACGCGAAATTGACGTGCGGAACAACGTATCATCGTCAACGAGATGGATGATGGCCGGCTGCACGTTCATGACGAATACCGCTTAGACGCTCCGCGCCATGGTTTTGCAAACGGGAAACAGTAGCGCACGAAGCACTCCACGCCACATCAACCCGCACTGTTAGATAGCTTAGCACCCTTTATAAGCCAAACAAGGACGGGCGTGCACAGCTCAAGGTCCCATCCATCCACCTCATCTTTCGCACCCATTACGACTTCGGCTGCCTGCTGAGAATCGAGCGCGCCGAGCAGCATTAGCCACGGTTGATCTAAGAAAAATCCACCTTACGTTGACGCGTAACTGAGGCGATGGCGGGAAACAGATGAGCCGCAAGAGTGCATTGGTGGCGGTATCAACGTTGCTGCTGAGCGCGGCGGCAGTCGCGCAGTCCTGCAACCCGATCATTGACGGTACCTATTGCGCCTCGCAGATAGTCCAGAGGGGAAATTCTCCCTCAACGCCAGGCGGCGTAAGCTTCGGCGCGGCTTCCCCAAACTGCGCCAGGGCGGCCTGGGAGTAAGCGTCATGGGCACCAATACCGTCGTTCACTTTGTGCCATAGATCGCGCCGGGCGGCCGCCTCTATGCTCTGCTTCAAGTCTCCGTATGTGGGCGATTAGGAGCAAGAGGCAGCGTGCTGAAGTCGAGGTAGTAGTCTAGAGTGCGAATGTATTTACTGGGGTGCTCGCAGCGACCCACGTCAAAATGATGCGCGCAACGCTACACAGTGGCTGGGCACACGTCGAACCATTTATCGACGCGTATGGAGCGATCGCGATCTTCTTTATGATCTACTTTGAATCCATCGGCGCGCCATTACCTGGCGAGACCGGAATGATTGCGGCTTCTCTGCTTGCGGCACAGCAGAAACTGTCGATTGCGTCAGTATTTGCCGGAGCCTTAACCGGCGCGATCCTGGGGGATCTGACGGGGTACCTGATTGGACGCTTCGGCGGCAGGGCGCTCCTACGCACTTACGGTCCCTACGTTAAGCTCACGCCGCAACGGCTGAGCGCGATTGAAGCGCAGTTCCGAAAAACGGGGCCTTGGATCGTGGTGATTGCACGGTTCTTACCCGGTTTACGTCAGGTCAATGGCTTGATGGCCGGCTCCTTGGCCATGCCATGGCACCGATTTCTGGCCGCCCAGGTGGTTGGCGCTCTGTTGTGGACATCCGTGTATTGTTTTGGTCCGTATCTATTCAGTGAGCTGTTTCACCTGCGGCACGGCTAAGCCGCGACAGAGGTTAGCCTCCGCTCTGGCACTTTTTGACGCTGGACGGTTTGCCATGCCGGCAAAAGCGATGCCACAGGCTCCGCAGATACTTGGGACGACAGCCACCCTGCCGTTGTGACCACAATTATTTTCGGCGCTTATGTTGACCCCAGCGTAATTGATTCGACAGGAAGACTTGGCGTGAACCTTAACTCCGACAGTCGCGCGGGGCGGGCACATGGCATCAAAGTCAGATCTTTATCGAGAGCGGGCTGCCGACTTCGAAAACAAGGCGCAGCTGACGTCCGATCCCAGCGCCAAAATCGCCTACTTCGAACTTGCGCACGCCTACCTTCAACTGGCCGAACACCTCGAGCGTCTCTTGGCCAAAGAGCGGGACGACACGAAGTAGCGGCTTACTCAGGCGCCGACTAGCTGGCTCGAAGCGAGTCGAGAATCGCCGTTACGTCCTTCGCAGTGGCGTCATCATTCTGCGCCGTGCTCGGAACCTCCAGGCCGCTTTCTCGTTCCTGCCTTGGGCGCGCTGTTCCGGCTGCGCCGGCAAGAAAGGAGGCGACCTATGCACGGACTCATTTATTTGATCGGACTGATCGTGGTGATCCTGGCGATTCTCTCGTTCTTCGGATTGCGCTGAACCAATATTGTAGGAGGTCACTGTGGTTGAAGTTCGCACCGCAACAATTGCGGATCCAACTGTTGCAAGGGTTCATTGGGGCCCGGTTATTGCGGGTTCGCTCGTCGCCGCAGCTGTGGCCATGGTTCTGCATGGCTTTGCAGCGGGCGTCGGTATTTCCGTCGCCTCGTCCGCGCCCACCTGGCGGGATGCTTCCATGGCTCTGGTGTTGCTTTCGGGCTTGTACCTGATCCTCGTGGGCGTCGCGTCCTATGGTCTTGGGGCCTATGTCGCGGGACGGTTGCGGACACGAATCGGTTCTAGCCCTGACATGGCCTTCAGCGACGGCATGCATGGCCTGCTGGTCTGGGCCCTTGCCACTCTCCTGACGGCTTTGATGCTGGCGGCCTTGGCCTTGGGTGCCAGCCGACTGGCGGCACCGTCCGGCGCTTCTGCCGGTCCCGCAGCCTCCGTGGCTGGGGAAAACATCATTGCATTTGATCTGGACCGTCTGTTCCGCGGACGTCAGATGCAGGGCGACATCAATCATACCCGGGCGGAAGCTGCCCGAATCCTGCTCAGTGCATCCAGCCACCGCGGCATGCTCGACGAAGACCGGACCTACCTGAACCGTCTCGTCGCGGCGAATACCGGTCTGTCGCAGCCCGATGCCGAACGTCGGGTGGCCGAAGTGACCGCCCGCGCCAAGGAGAATATTGCGCGTGCCCGGCGCAGCGGCGCCATCCTCGCCTTTATAGCCGCAGCAGTGGCGTTGCTCGGAGCGGCGGTGGCCTGGTTTGCGGCCTCGGTGGCAGGCAGCCATCGCGAAGGGCTGGAGCCAGTCCCGGAATTTCTTGATTGGGATAAACCGTATCGTCGAGTCTGACGGCACCAAAATGCCGCCCGCGCGAGCGGGCGGCATTTTATTCAAGCAACCAGCGTAGAGATTTTTTCCGCCGCACCGCCCCCTGTTCGGTGAAGCATCGCCTATGCGCGAAGATGAAGCGCTCGGTCCAGAATCTGTCACGTTGCGCGGCTTTCGGCTCACAGCGTGCTCTGTTGATGCCCACACTCCTTGCACTTGAACTTGGCCCGGGTTTGCCCGGGCGCAACTTTCACGCGATTGACGACGCCGCATTTTCCGCATTTGGCTTCCATACGCGTGTCGCCCTTTTTTACCGCGAGGGCATTCTTTTCCATCGCCTCGCGCACCATGCGTTCCAAATTGGCTCGATCCGCCTCTTTTGACATCTATCTTTTGCTTTCCTTCATGCGACGAAGTCTTCCACAGAATGCTTTCCGTCCAAGCGTTCTACGATGATTCTTTTTACCGCAGTCCCGCATCAGTTCTGGCGCTAACTTCGGGCCCGGCGGCGCCACTCGAGCCAATTCTTTCCATCACATTCACGAGAGCGGGACGCGCCACGAGAGACAGGCACTTCCCGGCGTCTGAATAACAACGGGTCGTATGTCGCTGGCGATTAATATAAAAAGCCAGTTATCCACACCTCTCCCATTTAAGGAACTTGATATAGCCTGTCACCTTGAAGTCGCGGCCCTGCCACACTGCACTTCTATCGTCTAGGAAGACCGACAGAGGAGCGCGCCATGAGCCTTCATAGCCAAGCACCCCTCGCGTTCGAGTTCCGGCGTTATTTGAGTAACCCAAGCTGCCCTCGCTGCGGCAATACCCTCGTCGCCGCGGAAGCTTCTGAATTTTTGAGTGACGGCCATATCCGTCACTCCTGGGCCTGCGAATCCTGCGGGCACGATTTTCAGACTGCGGTGACACTCGCCGAAGGCGTTGAACTTCCCTCGCCTGCGTAATCTCTGCCATTTGTATTGCGTGTGGATAAGCCGGCAGCCGCCTCGAAGCGGCTGCCGAGCTTTTTCACGCGCTGGCGGCCGGTTTTCCTTCACGCTAAATAATTGCGGCGAGCATTGGGAGTGTTGGCGTGAAAAAGAGCAATGGGCACGATCTGCCGATCCTGATCGCCGGCGGCGGCATCGGGGGTCTGGCGGCCGCCCATGCGCTGTCGCGCAAGGGCTTTCGGGTGCGCGTGCTGGAACAGGCCGCCGAGTTCCGCGAGATCGGCGCCGGCATCCAACTCTCGCCCAATATTTTTGTCGCCGCCGAGCGCATTGGATTGAAAGACGCCTTACTGGCTGACGCTTGGCAGCCGTCGGCCATGGAGATGCGCTGCGCCCTGTCCGGCGATCTGGTCACGCGGCTGCCGTTGGACCACGAGTTTGTTGCCCGCTTCGGGCAGCCTTATGCGGTAAGTCATCGCGCCGACGTGCACGGCGTATTCCTGAAAGCCTGTCAAAACAGCAATCTGGTTTCGCTGGAGACCAGCCAGCGCGTGGAGAGTTTTGAGGATGACGGCACCGGCATCACGGCAATTCTGCACGGCGGCGAACGGGTGCAAGGCCGCGCGCTGATTGGCTGCGATGGAATGTGGTCGAAGACGCGGGAAAGGATCATCGGTGACGGTTCGCCGCGTGTCAGCGGCCATATCGCCTATCGTGCCGTGCTCAAGCGCGCAGAGGTGCCTGACGATCTCTGGCGGCCTGACGTCGTGCTTTGGGCCGGGCCGCGCACACATTTCGTGCATTATCCGCTGCGCCGTGGCGAGCTCTATAATCTCGTCGCGGTGTTCCATTCCGACCGCTACGAGGAAGGCTGGAACACGGAAGTCGATCCGAGTGAGCTGTGGAAGCATTTCAGCGGCCAGCGGCCGGAAGTGCTGAGGCTTTTGGAGCGGATCGAAACCTGGCGCATGTGGGTGTTGTGCGATCGGGAGCCGGTGAAGAACTGGTCGCAGGGCCGCGTCACGCTGTTGGGCGACGCCGCTCATCCGATGCTGCAATATCTCGCGCAAGGCGCCTGCCAGGCAACCGAGGATGCGGTCGTTTTGGCAGAAAAGGTAGCGGAGCAGCCGGACGATCTAGCCGCGGCGGTTCAAGCCTATCAGGCGGCGCGTTATCTGCGCACCGGCCGCGTGCAGATCATGGCCCGGGTCTATGGCGAATTCTATCACGCGCGCGGAGTCACAGCCGAGCTGCGTAACATCATGCTGGGCGCGCGCACGCCGCAGCAGGCCTATGACGGCATCGCCTGGCTTTACGGCGGCGGTTAACCCCCCTTCACCATGCCGGAAAGGTGCCCGCCCAAGGCGCGGCAGCACAGGCCGAAAAGAAATGCAGGCGTGGAGTGCGCCGGATCGGACTGCTAGAATGGCGACATCCCGCCGCGTTGTGGCGGGGGGAGGAATTTGTGAGCCTAAGAGCGAGCCCAGGGATCGCGAAACAACGAGGAAACACGATGAAATCCAGTATCCTGCTTGCGTTTTGCGGCGTGGTGGCCGCCTCATCCGCGCTCGCCCAGAGCGATCCTGTTGCCGACTTCTACAAAAAGAACAACCAGATCCGTCTGCTGGTAGGATCAGAACCCGGCGGCGGTTATGACGGCTATGCCCGCCTGTTCTGCGCGCCATCTCGGCAAATTCATTCCCGGCAATCCCACCATCGTCGTGCAGAACATGCCAGGCGCCGGCGGCATCGTTGCGGCAAACTTCCTCTATAACGCCGCGCCTAAAGATGGGACTGCAATGGCGCAAGTGCAGCGCCTGGTGCCTTTCGTCCAGATCATGGGCGAGCCGGGACCGCAATTCGAAACCGCCAAATTCAACTGGCTGGGCAGCCTCGCGAGCGAAGTGACGGTCTGCGTTTCCTGGAAGGCGAGCACCGACGTCAAGACCTTCGACGATCTGCGCAAGAAAGAGCTGATCATCGGCGGCAGCGGCCCCAATGATACCGAGACCGTGCCAGCGACCCTGAACAACGTGCTTGGAACAAAGTTCAAGCTCATCACTGGCTATCCGTCGTCGACCGCCATCACGCTTGCGATGGAGCGGGGCGAAGTCAGCGCCGTGTGTTCGTCCTATTCGTCGCTCAGCACGCGTAATGCGCATTGGTTCCGGGACAACAAGGTAAACTTCCTGGTGCAAGCTTCGACCCAAAAGCATCCGGCCTTGCCGAACGTGCCGCTGGCGCTCGAACTCGCCACCAATCCCGAGGACAAGGCCTTGCTCGAGTTCAGCGACGCCCGGCTTGCGATCGGCCGGCCGTTCATGCTGCCGCCCGGCGTGCCCCCCGAGCGCGTCAAGGCGCTCCGCACGGCCTTCAATCAGATGGTCAAGGATAAAGACTTCCTGGCCGACGCAGAAAAGGAAGGCCGCGAGCTCGACATCGTCGGCGGCGACGAGATGCAGGCGCTGCTGGAGCGTCTTTCCAAGACGCCGAAGGCCATGATCGAAAGACTGGCAGACGTGATCAAATACAAGGGACCGACGGTCACCGCCAAGGTCGAGGCGGCTGCCGCGACCGAGGGTGCCATCACCGACATCGAAAACGATGGCGCGAAAATCACCATCAAGATGAAAGACGGAAAGCCCTTCAAAACCAGCATCTCGGGTTCGCGCACCAGCCTGCAGATCGCCGGCAAGAAAGGCGACCGCAAGGAACTGAAGGTCGGGCAGGTCTGCGCCATCACGGCGCCGGCGGACGGCCAGGAGGCCTCGCAGGTCGAGTGCAAATAGCCAGTCCCTAAAACCAGATTGACTGGCGAGATCGAGCCGGCCTCCGCTCCCCGCGGAGGCCGATTTTTTACTGCGCTGGCAGCCTTCTTCGCTGCCGGAAAAACCATTATTCCCATAAGGTGGATACCGCCGCGGCGGTTAGCTCGATACGATTCCGCCGATTGCCGGGCATTCTGCGGCTCATGCCGACACGGAATTCTGACCCTTAAAAAAAATTGGGAGGAACAGCCATGACGTCCAAATTCCTGCTGGTGCTTTGCGCGGGGCTTGCTCTCTCGACGTCTGCGCTGGCGCAGGCGAACAACGCGGTCGAGGATTTCTTCAAGGGCAAGACCGTCCGCATTGTCGTCAGCTCCGAGCCCGGCGGAAGCTACGACGGCTATAGCCGTTTGGTCGCACGGCATCTCGGCAGATTCCTTCCCGGCAATCCGCAATTCGTGGTGCAGAACATGCCCGGCGCGGGCGGTCTGGTCGCTACCAACTGGCTCTACAACGTGGCCCCGAAGGACGGCACGGTTCTGGGGCAGATCCAGCGGCAGATACCGCTGATGCAGATTCTCGGCGAGCAAGGCACCCAGTTCGAAACCGCGAAGTTCAACTGGATTGGCAGCATGGCGAGCGAAGCCACGATTTGCCTCGCGAGGCACGACAGCCCGGTGAAAACCGCCAGCGAACTAATGAAACAGGAGCTGATCGTCGCCGGCAGCGGCCCCAACAGCTCAGAAAACATTCCCACGGTGCTGAACAATGTGCTCGGCACCAAATTCAAAGTGATCTCCGGTTATCCATCGCAGACCGCCGGAACTCTTGCGGTGGAGCGCGGCGAAGCCATCGGTGTCTGCACGACCTATTCGTCGCTGCTTGTGCGGAACAAGCATTGGTTTGAAGGTCCGAACAAAGTGAACATCCTGCTGCAGGCGGGTCTGCACCGGCATCCCGATCTGCCGAATGTGCCGCTCGCCATGGAACTGGCGAGCAATCCTGAAGACAAGGCGCTGTTCGAATTGTTCGACACCCCGCTGCAGATCGGCCGGCCTTATGTGCTGCCGCCGGGCGTGCCGGCTGACCGGGTGAAGGCAATCCGCACCGCGTTCAACCAGATGGTCAAGGACGCGGACTTCATCGCCGAGAACACCAAGGAGGGACGCGAGCTGGAGTATATCGACGGCGACGCGATGCAGGACCTGTACGAGCGCCTCGGCAAGACACCCCAGCCGATGGTCGATCGGCTCAAGGACGCGCTGAAGCCCAAAGGCCCGGTGGCGCTGGCGAAGGTCGAGGCACCAAAGCCGGTGGAAGGCGCCATCGCCGAAATCGAAGACAACGGTGCGAAGATCACCATCAAGCTGAGCGACGGCAAGATATACAAGACCGCCATCTCGGGCTCGCGCACCAACCTGCAGATTGCGGGCAAAAAGGGCGAACGCAAGGAGCTCAAGGTCGGTCAGGCCTGCGCCGTCACCGCCCCGGGCGACGGGCAGGAAGCCTCGGCGGTGGAGTGTAAGTAGCTTAGTCCTCCACGATATCGGCCTTGGCCGCCCAGCCCTCTTTGGTGGCGCGGCGGAAATCCCCGAAGCGCCCCTGCGCGATGGCCTCGCGCATGCCGCGCATCAGGTCCTGGTAATAATGGAGATTGATGCTGGTGAGCAGGATCGCGCCCAGCATCTCGTTCGCCTTCATCAGATGATGCAGATAGGCGCGGGAATAATCCCGCGCCGCCGGGCAGGCGCTTTCGGCGTCGAGCGGACGCGCGTCGGTGGCGTGGCGCGCATTCTTCAAATTGATCGGGCCAAATCTGCTGAAGGCCAGGCCATGGCGGCCGTTGCGGGTCGGCAGCACGCAGTCAAACATGTCAATTCCGCGCGCCACCGCCTCAAGAAGGTCTTCCGGTGTGCCGACGCCCATCAGATAGCGCGGGCGGTCCGCCGGCAGCGCCGGGGTGACTTCCGCCACCGTTCTCAGCATGACTTCCTGCGGCTCGCCCACCGCCAAGCCGCCAATGGCATAGCCGTGAAAGCCGATGCCGATCAGGGCGCGAGCGCTTTGCAGCCGCAGCTCCGTATTGTCCCCGCCCTGCACGATGCCGAACAGCGCGTGGCCCGGCGGCGCGTGGTCGAAAGCGCGCTTGCTGCGCTCGGCCCAACGCAGGGACAGCTGCATGGCGCGCTCCATCTCGGCGGCAGCTGCCGGCAGCTTCAGGCACTCATCGAGCTGCATGATGATGTCGGCGCCAAGCAGCAACTGAATTTCAATGGAACGCTCCGGCGTCAATTCAAACATGGCGCCGTCAAGGTGCGAACGGAAAGTGACGCCCGTTTCTTCCAGCTTGCGCAGGCCGGAGAGCGACATCACCTGGAAGCCGCCGGAGTCGGTCAGGATCGGCTGCGGCCAGTTCATGAACTTGTGCAGCCCGCCCAGCGCCGCGATGCGCTCCGCGCCGGGCCGCAGCATCAGGTGATAAGTATTGCCGAGCACGATCTCGGCTCCGGTGGCACCCACCATTTCCGGCGTCAATCCCTTCACCGTGGCCTGCGTCCCCACCGGCATAAAGGCTGGCGTGGATACACGCCCATGCGGCGTGATGAATTCGCCCAACCGCGCGGCGCCGTCGCTCTTGATCAGGCGGAAGGAAAAGGGATCGGGCATAACCGTCATCGCGCGGGAAACAGCAGACAGGCGTCGCCATAGGAGTAGAAACGGTAGCCCGACGCAATTGCATGCGCATAGGCGCGCTGCATCACCTCGAGGCCGGAAAAGGCGGATACCAGCATGAACAAGGTGGAGCGCGGCAGGTGGAAATTAGTCAGCATCACTTCCGCGGCGCGGAAGCGGTAGCCCGGCGTGATGAAGATGGAGGTCTCGCCGGCAAAAGGGTGAGTAATGCCGTCTTCGCCAGTGGCGCTTTCCAGCAAGCGCAGCGCGGTAGATCCGGCAGCGACAATACGGCCGCCAGCGCGCCGTGCCGCGTTAAGTGCATCCGCCGTCTCCGCGCTCACCGTGCCCCATTCCGGATGCATGATATGGCTTTCGGTGTCGTCGCCCTTGACGGGCAGGAAGGTGCCGGCGCCAACGTGCAGCGTGACCATATGCGGAGAGACTCCCCTCGCCTGCAATCCTCGTATTAGCTCAGGCGTGAAATGCAGGCTGGCAGTCGGGGCCGCGACCGATCCTTCTACCCGTGCGAACAGGGTCTGATAATCCTCGCGGTCTTTCGCATCGATGCCGCGGCGCGACGCAATGTAAGGCGGCAGCGGCATGTCGCCCCGCTCATCGATCGCCTGATCAAGCACCGCGCCGTGGAAGGAGAAGGAAAGCGTCACCTCCCCGCCCTCACCTTTCTCCTCTACCGTCGCGTCGAGCTGGCCTAGAAAACACACGCGGCCTTCGGTGCCGAAGCGCAAGACATCGCCCGTCTCCAGGCGTTTTGCCGGCCGCACAAAGGCACGCCAGCGCGAGCTGTCGAGCCGGCGGTGTAACGTGGCCTCGATCGCCGGCTGGGTCTCGCCGCGCCCAAGACGCCGGCCTTTCAGCCGCGCCGGGATCACCTTGGTATCGTTGACCACCAGCGCATCGCCCGACTTCAGGAGTTGGGGCAGATCGCGCACGCCTCGGTCTTCCAGCTCCGGCGTGCCGCCCGGCCGCACGACCAGGAGCCGTGCGGCATCGCGCGGCGAGATTGGCCGCAGCGCGATCCGCTCCGGCGGCAGGTCGAAATCGAACAGGTCGGTGCGCATGGCTGTTACTTAGCAGGTTCAAACGTGAAATGGCCGGGACAGAGCCCGGCCATCACGTAACAATTCGGAACGGCCAAAACTACTTCGCGTCCGCTGCGATCGTCGCCTTCACAATCTTGTCGGGGTTTTGCACCGGCTCGCCGCGCTTGATCTTGTCGACGTTCTCCATGCCTTCGATCACCTTGCCCCAGGCGGTGTACTGGTTGTCGAGGAAGCGGGCGTCGTCGAACACGATGAAGAACTGGCTGTCGCCGGAATTCGGATCCTGCGCGCGCGCCATTGAGACCACGCCGCGCACATGCGGCTCCTTGTTGAACTCCGCCTTCAGCTTCTTGCCGGAGCCGCCGGTGCCGGTGCCGTGCGGGCAGCCGGTCTGCGCCATGAAGCCTTCGATGACGCGGTGGAACACGATGCCGTCGTAGAATCCTTCGCGCACCAGTTCCTTGATCCGCGCGACGTGTCCCGGCGCGAGGTCGGGACGGGTTTCGATAACCACCTTGCCCTGGGTGGTTTCGAGAATGATCGTATCTTCGGGTGAAGCCATAATTATTTCCTTACTGGCGGTTGGCAGAAACTACTTGGCGTCGGCGGCGACCTGCACCTTCGTCATCTTGTCCGGATCGGTGACGGCGCCGCTCTGCGAGCCCGCGGGCGCCTTCTTCAGCTTGTCGACGACGTCCATGCCCGCGACAGCCTCGCCGACCACCGTGTATTTGCCGTTGAGGAACGAAGCGTCGCCTAAACAGATGAAGAACTGCGAGTTGGCGGAGTTAGGATCGTTGGAGCGCGCCATGCCAACCACGCCGCGCACGAATGGCGTCGGCGTGAACTCGGCCGGCAAGTTCGGGTATTTCGAGCCGCCGGTGCCGTTGAAATTCTGGCCGTCGCCGGTCTGCGCCATGAAGCCGTCCATCACCCGGTGCCACGGAACGTTGTTGTAATAGCCGTCGCGCGCGAGCTGCTTGAGGCGCTCGGCATGCTTGGGGGCAAGGTCGGTGCGCAGCTTGACGATGATGCGGCCTTTGGTGGTGTCGATCACCAATGTATTTTGCGGATCGACGCCGGCGGGAAGCTTGGGCGCCTGCGCGAAGGCAGGTGCCGCGCAGACAAGCGCGATGACGACAGCGAGAAAGCGGATCATGCGAAACTCCTTGGATTTATTTTTTCGAAGCGAATTTCTTTTTCAACTGCGCCGCGACATTGGGCGGGACGAAAGCGGAAACGTCACCGCCCATGCCCGCGATTTGCCGCACCAGTGTGGCGGCGATCGGGCGAACCGCGGGCGATGCCGGCAGGAATATGGTCTGGATCTCCGGCGCCATGCCGGCGTTCATTCCTGCCATCTGAATCTCGTAGTCGAAATCGGTACCGTCGCGCAGGCCGCGCACCAGCGTGGTCGCGCCGAGCCGCTGCGCCGCCACCACGACGAGGTCGGCAAAGGTGACGCATTGAATTTCGCAGCCTGCCGCGCGCGCGATAGGTCCGCAGGCTTCCTGCAGCATGACTATCCGTTCATCGGCGGTGAACAGCGGCGCTTTTCCGGGATGCAGGCCGATGGCGAGAATCAGCCGGTCAACCAGCCGCGCGGCATGCGTCACAACGTCGAGGTGACCATTGGTGACCGGATCAAAAGAGCCTGCGTAAAGAGCGGTGCGTGCCATGGGTTTTGGGGGGTGGGATGCTGTCGGAACCCTGAGGCTAGCCTTCGCGTTAGGTGGGTACAACACCTAAAGGGAGGGTGAAACCAACGTCCCCAGGAGAGGCTCATGTCTCGACGGCAAGATTTTCCTGTCCTGTGGAAACAGGTTCCCCACGGCACTTCTTACATACCCTCAATGACGGTGTTGTTTGCCGTTGCCGCCATTGCGCTCGGTGTGGGCGTTTTCCTCGCCTTGCCCGAACATCCTGAAACCACATCCCAAGCTGCTTCTGCCGCAACCCCCGTTCCCGAAACAACCACGGCTGCGGATGAGTCGCTCTGCGACAAACAGGCGTGGCCTTATATCGACCAGCGTTGTGCGCAACGCGTCGAAGCCGCGCGCGGTACGCGCCAGGTTCGTGTCGTTACCGATAAGGGCAACTCGGTAACCGTAAGGACGCCGGAACCTATCGTGGAACCAAAGCCGAAACCTGCGCCGCAAAGCCCAGTCGTCGCCAAAGCGGAAAGGCCGATCGGACCGCCAGCTGCGCCCGTGGCAGACGCGCCTCCGAAGGTAGAAAAGGTCGTCGCGGCGCCCGAGCAGCAGGTCGCGCCTGCGTCTCAAAATCCTGCCCCGCAGACCGCAACTACCCCGACCGTGCAGGCCGCAGTGGCGCCTGCCAATCCGCCGGCTACGAGCAATTCTGAGGCGCGGGCCACGTCCGATCCTTCCGCCAATATACGTATTGCGCCTGTAACCCCGGCCGCGGCCTCAACCGCGCCCATGGCGGCTGGCGTTGACGCTTTCGCTGACGGGACTGCCACGAAATCAAAATCTGCCCGCGCAGCGGAGAAAGCTGCAAGGCGCGAGGCCAAGCGGCAAAAGGCGATTGAGGAAAACGGCGACGTGCCGGAGGAAGTGGTCGCCACAGTCAAGGCCGCACCTGCCGAGGGACAGACGAACCGCCGAACCCGCAGTGCTGCGCAGGAGCGAGCGCGAAGTTCCGTGCCTGAGGAAGTCCTGCAGGCGGTTGAAGAAGCCGCGGCGCGCGAGTCAGGCGGACGCCGTAGCCGTCAAATAGTGACGGTTGAATCCCCACGCAGCGGCAGCCGCATCTATACGGTTCCCGGTAACGAGATTAGCGGCTGGTAAACCGGGCTAAGCTGCCTCTTCGCCATTACCTGTGTCCTCTTCCGACAGGCGCTCCACCGAAACCACGCGCTCATCTTCTGCCGTATCGAACACGATCACGCCCTGCGTCCCGCGCCCCGCGATGCGGATACCGTCGATCGGACAGCGGATCAATTGTCCGCCATTGGTCACCAGCATGATGTGATCGCTTTCCTCCACAGGAAAAGAGGCGACGAGCCGGCCGATTTTCTTTTTGATCGTGCCGTCCTTCTCACGGATGTCCATTGCGACAATGCCTTTGCCGCCACGGCCTGTGGTCCGATACTGATACGAAGACGAACGCTTGCCAAAACCGCGCTCGGAAACCGTCAGGACGAATTGTTCTGCCGCGGAAAGGTCCACATAACGCTTCTCGCCGAGCTCGATGGCGCCGTTTGCTTCCTCGGTGTCCGCCGTGCCCTCCTCCGGCTCGCCCGCGCTTCGGCGCACGGCGCTTGCCCGCTTGAGATAGGCGGCGCGTTCCTCGGCGCTGACTTCCACATGTCTCAGGATAGACAGTGAGATCACTTTGTCTCCTTCGCCGAGCGCGATGCCACGCACGCCCATCGACGTGCGGCCGGTGAAGACGCGCACGTCCTCAACCGCAAAACGAATGCACTGACCCTCGGCCGAGGTGAGCAATACGTCGTCCTTTTCCGTGCAAATCTGCACGTCGACGATGGCTTCGCCTTCGTCCAGCTTCATGGCGATGATGCCAGAGCGGCGCACGTCGACAAAATCCGACAGCTTGTTGCGGCGGACCGTTCCTTTGGTCGTGGCAAACATCACGTCAAGATTGGCCCAGGACGTTTCGTCTTCCGGCAACGGCATGATGGTGGTGATGACTTCGCCCTGCTCCAGCGGCAGGATGTTGATCATGGCCTTGCCGCGAGCCTGCGGCGCCGCCAGCGGCAGCCGCCAGACCTTCTCCTTGTAAACCTGGCCGCGCGAGGAGAAGAACAGCACCGGAGTATGTGTCGAGGCCACAAAGAGTCGCGTGACGAAATCTTCTTCGCGCGTCTGCATGCCGGCGCGGCCCTTGCCGCCGCGCTTTTGCGCCCTATAGGTCGAGAGTGGCACGCGCTTGACGTATCCCGCGTGCGACACCGTTACGACCATATCATCACGCTGGATCAGATCCTCATCATCGACCTCTCCTTCCTGGTCGATGATGACGGTGCGGCGCGGCGTAGCGAACTGCGTCCTCACTGCTTGCAGCTCGTTCTTGATAATGCCCTGGATACGCGCACGCGAGCGTAAGATCTCCAGATAGTCCGCGATTTCGCTTGCCAACTTGTCGAGCTCGACGGCGATCTCGTCGCGGCCCAGCGCCGTGAGCCGTTGCAGCCGCAAGTCTAGAATGGCTTTTGCCTGTTCCGCCGTGAGTCGCGCGGTTCCGGCCGAGGAGACGCGATGGCGCGGATCGTCGATCAGTTCGATCAGGGAGACCGCGGTGGTGGCCGGCCATTCGCGTTCCATCAGGGCTTCGCGCGCCTCGTTGGCATCCTTCGAGCGGCGGATCAGCGCAATCACCTCGTCGATATTCGCTACCGCAATGGCAAGACCGACGAGGATATGAGCGCGGTCGCGCGCCTTGTTCAGCAGATATTTGGTGCGGCGGGAAACGACTTCCTCGCGAAAGGCGATGAAGGCGGACAGCAGATCCTTCAGGTTCATCACCTGCGGACGGCCGCCGTCGAGCGCCACGATATTGGCGCCGAAGGTCGATTGCAGCGGCGTGAAACGATAAAGCTGGTTCAGCACCACATCGGCCATGGCATCGCGCTTGAGCTCCACCACCACGCGGTAGCCATCGCGATCGGATTCGTCGCGCAGGTCGGCGATGCCTTCGATTTTCTTCTCGCGCACCAGATCAGCGATCTTTTCCACCATCGAGGCCTTATTCACCTGATAGGGAATTTCGGTGATGACGATGGCCTCGCGCTCCTTGCGGATGGTCTCGATGGCGACTTTGCCGCGCATGACGATGGAGCCGCGGCCGAGATGATAGGCGCCGCGAATGCCGACACGGCCGAGGATAATGCCGCCGGTGGGAAAATCCGGCCCCGGCACGATTTCGATCAGATCCTCGATGCCCATTTCCGGGTTGTCGATCAATGCCACGGTGGCGTCGACGATCTCGCCCAGATTATGCGGCGGGATATTGGTCGCCATCCCGACCGCGATGCCGCCCGCGCCATTGACCAACAGATTGGGAAAGCGCGCCGGCAAGACCACCGGCTCTTTTTCATTGCCGTCGTAGTTCGGCTGAAAATCGACCGTGTTGCTGTCGAGATCCTCGAGCAGCGCCATCGCTGCGCGGTGCAGACGGGATTCGGTGTAGCGCATGGCCGCCGGCGGATCGCCGTCGACCGATCCGAAGTTGCCCTGCCCGTCCACAAGCGGCAGGCGCATGGAGAAATCCTGCGCCATGCGCACCAACGAGTCGTAAATCGCCTGGTCGCCGTGGGGGTGATATTTACCCATCACGTCGCCGACGATGCGCGCTGACTTCACATATTTCTTGTCGGGCGTATGGCCCTGCTCATTCATCGAATAAAAAATGCGGCGGTGCACGGGCTTGAGCCCGTCGCGCGCATCCGGCAGCGCCCGCGCCACGATTACGCTCATCGCGTAATCGAGATAAGAACGCTTCATCTCCTCGGTGATCGAAATCGGTCGGAGATCCGAAGGGCCGTGGTCCCCCGGCTTTGGATTTTCAATATCGGACAATGAGAATCTCGCGCGAAATTTGTTTGAGTTTTTGTAGCTGATTCAGATCCCTAAGGCTACTCAAAATCAGCCCCTATACGGACAAATTTCACATGTAGATTCAATGCCTTAAATTAAGGTTTTTGTCTTACTCAAGGGCCCGCGAAAACGCGCTTGCTGGGGCTGTCGTAAACGGCAGATAGTGGCCGTTCCATGCCGCTTGATTTTCTCATCTCGGCCTTTGTCACCCTGGTGATCGTGCTCGACCCGGTCGGACTCGCGCCGACCTTCGTCGCCATCACGCACGGCATGCCGCGCAGCGCGCGCCGTCAGGTGGCGATCCGAGCTAGCTTGATCGCGGCAAGCGTTCTGGCCGGCACCGCACTCGTCGGCGACAAGCTGCTTGCCACCGTGGGCATCTCGTTGCCCGCGTTCCGCATCGCCGGAGGCTTGCTTTTGTTTTCCATCGCCTCGGAAATGGTCTTCGGAGTGCGCATCCAGCGGCAAGCCGCGACCGCGGAACAGGCACTGGAAGAACGTGTGCGCAATATCGCCGCCTTCCCGCTTGCCATCCCGCTGATGGCCGGACCCGGGGCCATCACCGCCGTGGTGCTGTTGTCGGGCCGCGCGGCCGGTCAGCCAGCGCTTCTGGGCGGGTTGATCGCCGTGGCCGTGCTGGTGGTCGCTCTCTGCCTCGTGGTCTTCCTCGCCGCTTCGCGGATTGAGAAAATTTTGGGCATCACCGGCAATGTCGTGCTGTCGCGCCTGCTCGGCGTGCTGCTGGCCGCGTTGGCGGTGCAGTTCGTGGTCGACGGCGTGCGCGCGGTGCTGACAGGCTAAGGCCGGCGCAGAGCGCCGGCCTTAAGGTTATTCAGCCAAGTCGCGGCGGCGGCCGGCTTTAGCGGCTCGCCACCTTTTTGCGGAGCCGCTCCTCGCGCTCGGCAACTTCCGGCGTCACGACTTCGCCGAAGTCGGCCATCTCGTAGATCGGCCGGATTTCGATCTCGCTCGGCCCGGGCATCGGATTCGGGCAGCGCTTCACCCACGCCACCGCCTCGTCCATGTCCTTGACCTTCCAGAGCCAGAAGCCGGCGACCAGTTCGCCGGTCTGGCCGAAGGGACCGTCGATGACGGTGCGGTTTGTGCCGTTAAAGGCGACGCGCTTGCCCTTCGAGGACGGATGCAGGCCTTCACCGGCCTGCATGATGCCGGCGTTGACCAGTTCCTCGTTGTACTTGCCCATGGCCTCGAACATTTCGGTCGTGGGCATGATGCCCGTTTCGCTGTCTTTCGTCGCTTTCACCAGAACCATGACGCGCATGACTTGTCTCCCTTGATCGTCGTTGTTCGATTTCACTAAACCATGCCCTCAGGCCGGCACACCTTCGCCGCTCATCGCCTTCTGGGCAGCCGCCTTGATTTCGGCCTCGGTCATCACCTTTTTCGTCGTCGCGATCGACCAGCTGTGACCGAACGGATCTTCGACAACGCCATAGCGATCGCCCCAGAACATGTCGGTGGGCGGCATCACCACCCTGGCGCCGGCGGCAGCCGCCTTGGCGTGCGTGGCATCGACGTCGTCCACCATCAGGTGGATGGTGACCGGCGTGCCGCCGAGCGTTTTGGGCGACAACGCCTTCCACTCGCGATTTTCATCGACCAGCATCACGGAGGAACCGTTGATCGAGGATGCAGGCGTGCATCAGCTTGCCGTCCTGTCCCTCGAGACGCATGAGCTCCGTCGCGCCGAAGGCTTTCTTGTAAAAATGATCGCGTCCGCAGCGCCTGCCACGACGAGATGCGGTGAAAGCTTGCTGACGCCACGTGAGGTTTGCTTGTCCATGATGATCAACTCCTTGGTTTTGACGCTGGTTGGGGTTTGTCACTTGTTTGTGAGGGGAAAAGAAAGGCGCGAACGCGCGGATCGCGCAGGAACAGGCCGCCCCATACCATCAGGCCGAGATAGAATCCGAAGAGAAGATGGCTGAACAATGGGCTGCCTGCGCGCAGATGAGTCGCCATCGCTCCGCCGAAATAGCCGGTAAGTAGTATCGCACCGATCACCGCTGTGCGCGGCCAGGCATAAAGCAGCGTGCAGATCAGGCCCAAGAGACCGAGGCCGCGCGCCAATTCGGGCGTGGCAAAAAACCCGAGCTGTCCCATGGTTTCGCTGACGACCGGCAGCGGCGGCAGCTTCATCAGGCCGTCCAGCAGCATGAAACCGATCACAGTGCCACTCAGACCCCGCCCGCACCACAGCGCAAAGCGCGGATTGGTCACCACGGACATCAGTGGAACAAAGACCGTAGCGATATCTGCTTGTGTCATTGTCGTCCCCTTATCTGCTCCTCTTCCGCTTCCGTTGCGCGCCGTTTCAGTGGCAACACGAATATTCCAATTGCTCGTCCCACTTCGGCCGGCCGCCGGGCGTGAAGTCCATCAAGTTAAAGAGCGGCTCGATCGTGCCTACATGCCGCGGGTCCTGGCCCGGATCGGTTGGCGCAAAGAGCATTTCCGAGCTCCAGAAGTGGCGGATGCGTCCGTCGCTTCCGCGCTGAAAAACGCTCAGCATCGGCATCTGCTGCCCGTCGGCGTCTTCGCCGCCGTAGTCGCGCTTGAACGTATTGCCGGCGCCGACAGCAGGCGCAGCTGATCCCAGCCGCGGTCGCGGGCGAAGGCGACGACGCGATCGAGCGGGGCCTTTGCGACGGCCGCGAAGTTCATGCCTGCCGCTGCGAGGTGCGCGGCCGCGCCATCGAGCTGGTCGAGCAGCGCCGTGCAGGAGGGGCAAGGGCCCTCGGTCTTCGGCAGGTCCTTGAGCGATCCCGTTGAAGGTTGCGGCCGGTCGTCATTCACGTGCCGGGGGAACATGAAGTGATAGACGATCAGCGTGTCGGTGCCGTCGGCAAAGAGTTCGGAGAGGCGAATTTTGGCAACTTGCCCCGCCTGATTGAGGCCATCGAAAGAATAATCCTCCGGAACCTCTCCCCCGGGCGGGAAGGCGCGACGTGCGGCTGCTACAGATTCCATGGCACGTCGGAGCGTAACTTCTTCGTCGAGCAGGCGCGCGCGGGCGTGGCGATATTCGACGGATTCGTTGGGGAAGATGTGCACGAGTCCATTGGGCAATCCTCCCTTATCCGCCGTGATAGGCTTGCTGCAGGCCGGCGATGTCGAGCTTCACCATCTTCAGCATCGCTTCCGCCACGCGCTTTGCGCGCGCGCGGTCGGGATCCTTCATCATCTCGCCGAGAATTTTCGGCACGATCTGCCAGCACAGGCCGTAGCGGTCCCGCAGCCAGCCGCATTGCTCGATCGTTCCGCCGGCGCCGAGCGCGTCCCACAGCCGGTCGATTTCCGCCTGGTTCTCGCATTCGACCTGAAAGGAAACCGAGTGATTGAAGTCGTCGAGCGGCCCGGCGCTCATGGCGAAGAAAGGCTGGCCGAGCAGCGTGAACTCCACAATCTTCACCGAGCCGGCCGGTCCGCTCGGGCTTTCCGCCGGCAGTGACGAGACGCTGTCGACTTTGGAGTTGGGAAGAATCGAGGCGTAGAACTTCGCGGCTTCTTCAGCCTGCGTGTTGTACCAAAGACTTGGAATGATTCTGGTCATGGCTCATCTCCCTGTGTGTTTGTTGAACAGAAATTCGATGTAGCGTTTCAGATGCAGGATGCTGGCTTCGGCCGCCTGCGGGCCGTTTTTTGCTTTGGCCAGAATGAAAGCGCCCTGCACGACGCACCTGGGTGAACAGCGCGAGGTCTTCCGGACTCCAAGTTGCGTTCGGGGCGTAGAGTTTTTTGGCGGCGGCGATGTCGCGCGCGACATTGGCGGCATGGGTCGAGATGCTGGCGTCGCAGGCCTGGCGGATTTTCGGGCTGGTGTCGTAAGCCTCCTGCACCATGGTGCCGAGCAGGCAGGTGAAATCCGCGAGCTCGCCGCGCAGAATCTGCCGGCGGAAATCGACATAGCCGAGCACGCGGTCGAGCGGATCCTTGTGCGCGTGATAAGGCGCCTGCCGAAAGAATTCGCTGGTGAATTCGTTCCAGTGCTCGGCCGCTGCGACCGCGAGCGCTTCCTTGCTCTCGAAGTGGTGGAAGAAGGCGCCCTTGGTGACGCCCGCGGCCTTGCAGAGATCGTCCACCGACGTTGCGGCATAACCCTTCTGCCGGACCACATGCACCGCGGCGTCGAGCAGCTTGCCCTTGGCGGACGGCTTGGCTTTCGCCGGGATCTTTGCTTGCGCTTTCGCTCTGCTTGCCATGGTGGTTTCCCTGATTGACAATGCAACATACCAACTGGTCGGTATGTCGTCAAGCGGAAAATATAGGCGAGATGTTGCGACGGTATTGTACGGAGGGAATCTGAACCCTGCGCTCCACGCGGTGGCCTGCCTTCGGCAAGCTGAACCGCGCCATTACAAGCAAGTGGTGACCCCACAAACAGACGAGCGAAGCCGCCTCTCAAGCAGATCCTGGAACAGCGGCTTGATCGGTAAAAGCTGCCGCAAGCCAAGCCCGGCTAGAACGGAATCTCGTCGTCCATGTCCTCGCGGCGGCCGCCGGCGGCAGCTGCGGCCGGACGGCGCGAAGCCGTCGGTCCGGGCGAGCCGAAATCGCCGCCCTCCTCGGCGCCGCCGCCGCCGCTCCCGCGCCACGGCCATCCAGCATGGTGAGCGAGGAATTGAAGCCCTGCAGCACCACCTCGGTGGAGTATTTATCCTGGCCGTCCTTGTCCTGCCATTTGCGTGTTTGCAGAGAGCCTTCGAGGTAAACCTTCGAGCCCTTCTTCAAATACTGCTCGGCGATCTTGCAGAGGCCCTCGTTGAAGATCACCACGCGGTGCCACTCGGTCTTTTCCTTGCGCTCGCCGGTGGTCTTGTCGCGCCAGCTTTCCGAGGTTGCGACCCGCAGATTGGCGATCGGCCGCCCGTCTTGCGTCCGCCGTATCTCGGGATCGGCGCCGAGATTGCCGATCAGGATCACCTTATTGACGCTGCCTGCCATGAAACTCTCCCACTGTTCGGCGCCACCCTAGCCGCTGCCTGCGCATGCCGCGCGCGGCCGGCGCGACTTGTCCACAGACGGCGGGTGACAACACCCTAGTTCTTGATTTGTTCTAGCAGGTAACGAGGCCGCTGTCACGGCTCTTTGAGCTGTGACAGCGGACGGAAACCGGCGCCAATGTTCAGAATAGCTGGCCGCGGATGGCACCGCCGGGAAACGGCGTTGTTGTGCACGTTGATATAGAACAAGTGTCGGGATTTGCTCGATTGCCGCCACTAACGCCGCCCCTGCGACAGACGCAGCCGGAAGAGGCGCCGGGGTTGCCCCCCGCGGGCGCGTCGGGGGAATCAGAGTCACAACGATGGCGCCGTTAATTGCCCGCCATCGCCGCGGTGAATATGCGCGGCGGTGGCGCCCGCTAGATTGTCGGCAACGATGCCGAAGCAAACCCGGGCGGAGTCCGTACCCGGAACAATGAGGGTCGCCGAGCCATAGGCGTCGAGGTCGCCCTGTCTGCACAGCGGCGGATTCGCGCCGTTGCATTCGTTGCCGCCGTTGAGCACGGCAAACAGCGGAACGTCCCTGTGCCGAAGCTCCCGTCGAGCCGAAAATCGTCAGGGCGGCGATGGTCGCCAAGGCAAGAGCCAAAACACGTGCGCGCATGATGAACCTCATGGTCTTGATCGTCGGGCCGCCGTCCCGTCAGCGGCGCCCGCCAGAGTCGTAAACGCCGGCGCACGACGCTTATTCCTCTGTCCTCAACATTCATACTGAAGGTGGCGACTCTCGCGTCTTTGCTACTGGAAAAACCCGCACGTTCTCACTACGTTCTGACTTTGGACATATTCGGACTTTAACCCCCAACAATGCCTGACTTCTCCGACCAGCGACCCGTCCGCCGCGCCGACGCCCGTGTGATTTCGATCCGCGGCGCGCGCGAACACAACCTCAAGAATGTCGATGTGGAACTGCCGCGCGACCAGCTTGTGGTCTTCACCGGCTTGTCGGGCTCGGGCAAATCCTCGCTCGCCTTCGACACCATTTATGCGGAAGGCCAGCGCCGTTATGTCGAGTCGCTCTCGGCCTATGCCCGGCAATTTCTGGAGATGATGCAGAAGCCGGACGTCGACCAGATCGACGGCCTCTCGCCTGCGATCTCGATCGAGCAGAAGACCACCTCGAAGAATCCGCGCTCCACCGTCGGCACCGTCACCGAGATCTACGATTACATGCGGCTTCTCTGGGCGCGCATCGGCACGCCCTATTCGCCCGCCACCGGACTGCCGATCGAGAGCCAGACCATCTCGATGATGGTCGACAAGGTGATGGCGCTGACGGAAGGCACGCGGCTTTACATCATGGCGCCGGTGGTGCGCGGCCGCAAAGGCGAATTCCGCAAGGAGATCGCGGAGTGGATGAAGCGCGGCTTCCAGCGGCTGAAGATCGACGGCAAATTCTACGAGATCGCGCAGGCGCCGGCGCTCGACAAGAAATTCAAGCACGACATCGACGTGATCGTGGACCGCGTGGTGGTGCGGCCGGACCTGGCGACGCGGCTGGCGGAATCCTTTGAGACCGCGCTGCATCTGGCCGAAGGCATGGCGGTGGCGGAATTTGCCGACACGCCTGCCGGTGAAGCCGCCGCCGACGCCGTCAAGAAGAAGGGCGCGAAGATCCACGACAAGAGCGGCCCGGAGCGGCTGGTCTTCTCGGAGAAATTCGCCTGCCCGGTGTCCGGCTTCTCGATCCCGGAAATCGAGCCGCGGCTGTTCTCCTTCAACAATCCGTTCGGCGCCTGCCCGGAATGCGGCGGGCTCGGAGTCGAGCAGCATGTCGATGCCGAGCTGGTGGTTCCCGACAAGAACCTCACCTTGAAGAAAGGCGCCATCGCGCCGTGGTCGCGCTCGTCCTCGCAATATTACGTCCAGACTCTGGCCGCGCTCGGCAAGCATTACCGCTTCACGCTCGAGACCAAATGGAAGGACCTGCCGAAGAAGACGCAGGACACCATCCTCTACGGCTCCGGCGACGACGAAATCCGCATCACCTATGACGACGGCCTGCGCAGCTACACCACCAGGAAGCCGTTCGAGGGCATCATCCCCAATCTCGAGCGCCGCTTCGAGGAAACCGAGAGCGAATGGGCGAAGGAGGAAATTTCCAAATATTTCACCGATGTGCCCTGCGAGGCCTGCAACGGCTTTCGGCTGAAGCCGGAGGCGCAGTGCGTGAAGATCGCCGGCCTGCATATCGGCCAGGCCTCGGAAATGTCCGTCAGGCGCGCCGGCGAATGGTTCACTGAGCTGCCAAAGCACCTCACCGACAAGCAGAACGAGATCGCGGTGCGGGTGCTGAAGGAAATCCGCGAACGGCTGCGCTTCCTGGTCGACGTCGGGCTGGATTATCTCACCCTCGCGCGCGGCTCCGGCACGCTGTCCGGCGGCGAGAGCCAGCGCATCCGCCTCGCCTCGCAGATCGGCTCGGGCCTCACCGGCGTGCTTTATGTGCTGGACGAGCCCAGCATCGGGCTGCATCAGCGCGACAATGCGCGGCTCCTGGAAACGCTGAAGCGCCTGCGCGACCTCGGCAATACCGTGATCGTGGTCGAGCATGACGAAGACGCCATCCGCGTCGCCGACTATGTGCTCGACATGGGCCCCGGCGCCGGCATCCATGGCGGCGAGATCGTCGCGCAAGGCAGGCCCGACGACATCATGCGCAGCCCGCGCTCGCTCACCGGCAGATATCTCACCGGCGAACTCGGCATCGAGATCCCGCAGCGGCGCAAGCCGCAATCGCGCAGCGCAGCCTGAAGGTGATCAATGCGCGCGGAAATAACCTGAAGAATCTCGACGCCGAAATCCCGCTCGGGCTGTTCACCTGCGTCACCGGCGTGTCTGGCGGCGGCAAGTCCACGCTGCTGGTGGACACGCTCTACAAGGCGATCGCGCGCAAGCTCAACAATGCCAGCGACGCCCCTGCCCCGCACGACCGCATCGAAGGGCTGGAGCATATCGACAAGATCATCGACATCGACCAGTCGCCGATCGGCCGAACCCCGCGCTCAAATCCCGCGACCTATACCGGCGCCTTCACGCCGATCCGCGAATGGTTCGCCGGCCTGCCGGAAGTCGAAGGCGCGCGGCTACCAGGCCGGCCGCTTCTCCTTCAACGTCAAGGGCGGGCGCTGCGAGGCCTGCGAAGGCGACGGCGTCATCAAGATCGAGATGCACTTTCTGCCCGACGTCTATGTCACCTGCGATGTCTGCAAGGGCAAGCGCTACAACCGCGAGACGCTGGAAGTCACCTTCAAGCAGAAATCCATCGCCGACATTCTCGACATGACGGTGGAAGAGGCGCTGAATTTCTTCAAGGCGGTGCCGCGCATCCGCAACATCCTGCAGACGCTGCACCGCGTCGGCCTCGATTACATCCATGTCGGCCAGCAGGCCACCACGCTGTCCGGCGGCGAAGCGCAGCGCGTCAAGCTGGCGAAGGAATTATGCAAGCGCGCCACCGGCCGCACGCTCTACATCCTGGACGAGCCGACGACCGGCCTGCATTTCCACGACGTGTCGAAACTGCTCGAGGTGCTGCACGAGCTCACCGAGCAGGGCAACAGCGTGGTGGTGATCGAGCACAATCTGGAAGTGATCAAGACCGCCGACTGGATCATCGACCTCGGCCCGGAAGGCGGCGACGGCGGCGGCGAGATCGTCGCGCAAGGCGCGCCGGAGGAGATCGTCCGGGAGAAGCGCAGCTATACCGGGCAATTCCTGAAGCCGGTGCTGGCGCGGCGGGTGGTGCGGAAGAAGGGGATCGAGGCGGCGGAGTAGAGCATACAAACGCCCGAGGATTCTCGATGCAGAAATCGTTATCAAACAAGTAGAAAAAAATAAGATCGCTGATCCTGCTAATTATTTCGATGAGGCAAAAGCACTCTATGCAAGTGCGCACCCTAACGTTGTCCAGGTTCATTACGCGTGTTTTGATTCCGATCACGTGTATGTGGCGATGCCGTACTACCGAAAGGGATCGGTGGCAGGCCTCATTACTGGGAAACATATGACTGTCAGAGAGATAGTTACGGCTGCTTGCCAAGTTTTGAGCGGACTGCACAATATTCACTCTAAGTCTTTAATCCACTTCGACGTCAAACCGGACAACATTCTACTATCCGAACGCATGGAAGCGCTGATTTCTGATTTTGGCCTTGCCAAGCAGATGAACCTTGCGGGCGTCGCATTGCAGGATCGCCTGTATTTTCAAAATGGTGCCGCCCGAAGCCACATATGGAGATAAGTTCGATTTAACCTTCGATATTTATCAGTTCGGCTTGACGCTTTATCGGATGTGTAACGGCAACGAATCGTTCTATGCTCAGCATGCGAGTTACGGCACGGGTGCTGCGTTTGATCGTGATAAGTTTAAATTCGACGTGCGCAATGGCCGATTTCCAGACAGAAAGGCGTTTGCACCGCATATCCCAAATAGGCTTCGAACCATAGTTAAGCAGTGTTTGGAGACCGATATGTCGAGGCAATTCCAGTCTGCTATCGACGTTGCAAATACGCTGGCTTTGATTGAAGGCAATACATTGGACTGGCGCTTAGTAAGCGATCCAGACAAGCGCTCCTGGAAAAAGAATGAAAACAACACTTTGTATGAATTTACTGTCGACAACAATGGCCGCTGCGAATGCTACAAGACGGTCGGGGCTGGTCAGCGTCGTAGGGTGAGCGAAGGATGCAAGGAATCGATATCAGAAGCACAGATCCAACAATTTCTGGGCTCACATTAATGCGCCGCATCGAAAATAATCCGAAAAAATATCTAAAAAGATCAGCCTTAGCTCCTAGACCCAAATCGGGCCTTCGCACCACTCAGGCTGCCCGAAAAAGGAGAGAGATTCTATTTCTTACTGCGGACATAGATTCTGGCGGGTACATCGATTTTCGATCAACGAAAACTAAACGCAAATAGCAATGTACATCGTCCCGTGTAGCCCTCTTCAAAGTCGTCGCTAAAAATCAAAACCATCTTTCTTGCCGCCAGTGCCGGTGCGCCGAGCGTCCACCATCAAATTGGCCGACCTAACTATCGGCGATCTAGCCGGGCTTGCTGCATCCCCGAAAAAAGAAGAGACCCCGGGAGATGAGCCCGCAACGATCAAGACATTCCGGCGCCCGTAATGCGAGATCCTCAAGCAGGGTGCGCCGCAGTGGAGCGGCCAAGTCAAGCCGCGAACCAATCATCCTTCTTGGTAATAATGGCCCAAATTTACTTGCTCGAAACCTAAACCTTGCCGCTCGAGCGGAAGCATCGAACTTAAGGACAGAGGCAAGCTCAGCAGAAATCTTCTAAAACCATGCCGCACCACGGGCGCATACTTTTCATCTCCCTTTGCGAAAGCTCGATGAGACACATAAAAATTCTCTTCGTTGGACAGAGAACAAATTCCATGAATATGCGCGTTCGTCATCTCGTCACTTACGGCTCTAAAATTAGCTTCTAAAGCTGCTGCTGTTTTCCATCCTCGATAGGCAAAGACGAAAAATCTCGGCGGCAGCTTAGCCCGGGCTTCTTCGTGCCTTACCGGGCTGCGGGGCTCAACTTGCACCTGCCGCAAATACGATTTGTTGCCCATCGCGTCCTTGTCTCCTGCCATTATCCGTATTCGAGCACACGTCTCGAATGCTTCTCGAAGCGCAGGTTTGTTGAGCGTCGTTTTTACCTCAATAACCCCATATACCATTTCGATCGGATAGACGGACCAAGCCTCCGATTTATAAAGTGGCGCGTTATTGATCGCGTCGTAAATTATGATATCGCACTGGGGGCTTTGTGCAGGATTGGCGCCCCCACAAACAATAAAACCTGTTCCTATTCCAAATCTCGCGGGTAAATAATCTCGAAGTAGTCTCACTAGGTGCGTCTCATTAAGGCGTCCCAGTTCTGGCTTGTGAGTAGTAGAGCGACTGAAATATTTTGCCTCTGTTTGAAGACGCCTCAATGAGCCTTCAAATAGTTTTTCCGGTTCGAATTTTGGAACCTTGGACATCATGCTCCGCAGAAGGACTTCGGAAGACCAGGTTTCAGCGATCGACTCGCAATTATAGCATGGCAGCTGTTTTTGCATGCCCACTGGGCCCGAACCCCCTCACCCCGACCCTCTCCCACCGGGGAGAGGGAGAAGAAAGCGTGGCTGTTTGAATCGTGAGCGCGCAACAAACTCCACCTCATCCTGAGGAGGCGCGAAGCGCCGTCGCGAAGGATCGGGCCGCATAAGTGGTCTGCATGGTTCGAGACGCGCCGCACTTGCGTGCGCCGCTCCTCACCATGAGGAGAGGCACCATATTTGAAATTAAATTGAAGCTGTGCAGCAACCGCCCTTCCCTTCCCCGCGGCCCGGTGCCAGAGTCCCTTCCACGGGGCGCTTGCGACAATTGATGAAAATCCCGCCGGCTTAAGCCGGAGCGCGGCCCCCAACCGGAGGCACGCCCATGTCGTCGACTCTCTCCAAATTCTGCAACGCATTGACCGGAGCCGCAGCCTTCGTGCTGCTGCAGTCCGGCGCCCTGTCCACACCTGCCTCCGCACAATCCGCGGCGCTCACCGGCCAGGTCAGTTCAGCCGAGGAAGGCGCGATGGAAGGCGTGGTGATCAGCGCCAAAAAGGACGGCGCGAGCATCACCATCTCGGTCGTCAGCGACGACAAGGGCCGTTACAGCTTCCCGGCCGCGCGGCTGGAGCCGGGGCATTACACGCTGCAAATTCGCGCCGCCGGCTACGATCTTGACGGCGCCGGCGCGGCCGACGTCGCTGCCGGCAAGGAGACCAAGGCCGACCTCAAGTTGAGCAAGACCAAAAACCTCGCCGCCCAGCTGACCAATGCCGAATGGGTCATCAGCATGCCGGGCAAGGAGGAGCACAAGAAGTACCTGCTCAATTGCGTCGGCTGCCACACGCTGGAACGCATTGTGCGCTCGAAGCACGACTCCGACGGTTTCCAGGCGGTCATCAACCGCATGACCGGTTATTATCCCGGCAGCACACCGGAGCGGCCGCAGAAACTCTACGGCGACTTCCAGCGCATCCGCGACCGCGGCGGCGACATGAAGGCGATCACGGAATGGCTCGCCAACGTCAACCTGAGCAAGCGCGATGAGTGGGATTGGCAGCTGAAAACCCTGCCGCGGCTGACCGGCAAGTCGACGCGCGTGATCATCACCGAATACGACCTGCCGGAGCGGCAGATCCAGCCGCATGACGTCATCCTCGATAAGGACGGCAACGCCTGGTATTCCGACTTCGGCCAGCTCTATCTCGGCAAGATGGACACCAAAACCGGCAAGGTGACGCAATATCCGACGCCGGAGCTGAAGAAAGGGCTTTCCACTCGGCGCGCTCGATCTGGAAGTCGACAAGCAGGACAACATCTGGATCGGGCTGAGCTACCAGGGCGCGATCGCCAAGTTCGACAAGAAGACGCAGCAGATGGAGACCTACCCGATCCCGAAGGAATGGGACTCCAACGGCGCCCAGTTCAGCCATCTCGCGGTCGACGGAAGCCATGTCGACGGCAAGGTCTGGGTGAAGAATTCCGACGGCACTTTCATCTACCGGCTCGATCTCGCTACCAAGGAATGGGAAAATCTCGGCGCGCCGAAGGACCCGCGTAACGATAAGAAGATCGGCACTTACGGTCTGCATTCCGACGCGGAGAACAACGTCTATCTGCTCGACTTCTCCGCCGGCAATATCGCCAAGATCGACGCCAAGACCAAGGCCATGACGGTGTTCCTGACGCCGACGCCGAATTCACGCCCGCGGCGTGGACGGGTGGATCCGGAAGGCCGGCTCTGGTTCGCGGAATATCAGGGCGAGGCGATCGGCATGTTCGATCCGGCGACCGGCAAAATCCAGGAATGGAAGACACCGACGCCCTGGAGCGCGCCCTATGACGCGGTGGCGGGCAGGAACGGCGAAGCCTGGACCGGCTCGATGTGGACCGACCGGGTGTCGCGGCTCGACATCAAGAGCGGCCAGTTCACCGACTATCCACTGCCGCGGCCGACCAATATCCGGCGCGTTTTCCTCGACGATACGAAATTGCCGGGCGCGCTTTGGGTCGGCAGCAATCACGGCGGGTCGATCATCAAGGTCGAGCCTCTGGAGTGATCGGCTTGCTTCATGGCCGTCACGCAGTCTACGTGCACAGACTGCGCAACTTGTCTGCGCCGCCGGGTCAAAACTCTGCCTCATCCTGAGGAGCCCGCGCAGCGGGGCGTCTCGAAGGATGGGATAAGAACTCCGGGCCCTGCATGGTTCGAGACGCGTCGCACTTGCGTGTCGACGCTCCTCACCATGAGGAGAAAGGGAGCGGCTGTTTGAAACTGAATCGAAAGAACGCGCGCCTACACCAGATCCGCCTGCAGCGTGATCTTCGCGTTCAGCAGCTTCGACACCGGGCAGCCGGCCTTGGCTTTCTCCGCCAGCTCCTTGAATTTCTCGGGGTCGATGTCCGGCACGTTCGCCTTCAGCTGCAAGGCCACCGCGTCGATCCGCCAGCCTTCGCCCTCCTTCACCATCGAGACGTCGGCCCGGGTCTCCAGCCGCTTGGGCTCATGGCCGGCGCCGCTGAGCTGAAAGGCGAGCGCCATGGCAAAGCAGCCGGCATGCGCCGCGGCGATCAGCTCCTCCGGGTTGGTGCCCTTCTCCTCTCCGAAGCGCTGGGCAAAGGAATAGGGTGTGTCGGTGAGCGCGCCGCTCTGGGTGTTGAGCGTGCCGTGGCCTTCCTTGCCGCTGCCGAGCCAGACCGCGATCGCGTTTCGTTTGATATCTGCCATGGGTCACCTCTACTGTTTGCGGGTTCAGTCTAGCGCATTCTGAAATGCCGGGCGCGTTCTTCTCGGGAGAAGTGAACCGCCGTGCTGCCGTTGCTTCCTTGCCTGACCGGCTCATAATCGGCCTTCTCAAAGCCGGGCACTCTGGAGAAAGCCGATGCAGACCGCGTCCCTCACGCTCCGCTCACTTTGCGCCGCCTTCGCGCAAATCTTCGCCGCCGCCACCGCGGCGCAGGCCGACGGCGTCGGGCCGCTCACCATCGCCAAGGCCGGGCATTTCTTCGTCGGCGGCAAATATGTCGAGAGCAAAGAAGGTCAAGTTCTCGCCGGCCAGTCCTATGTCGAATATTTCATCCCGGCCAACCGCACCCATCCTTACCCGATCGTCTTCATCGAAGGCTGCTGCCCCTCGGGCGCGCCCTATATGGGAACGCCGGACGGCCGCGACGGCTGGGGGCAGTATTTCCTGTCGAAGGGCTACGCGGTCTACATCATGGACCAGGTCGGCCGCGGCCGTTCGCCCTATATCGCGAGCGTCTATGGCAGCGCGCGGCCGCGCACGCCGAAGGAGATCGAGCAGGAATTCATCGCCGTCGAGAAATACAACCTGTTCCCGCAGGCCAAGCTGCACACCCAGTGGCCGGGCCCCGGCACGGTCGGCGATCCGGTGTTCGACCAGTTCATGGCGGCGATGTTTCCCAACCAGAGCAGCGCCGGCACCTTGCGCGAGACCATCAACCGCGACGCCATTGTCGCGCTGCTCGACAAGATCGGCCCGGCGATCCTGGCGCCGCATTCGCAATCCGGCTCGCCGGTCTGGCTCGCGGCGGATGCGCGCCCGCAACTGGTGAAGGCGCTGCTGATGGTCGAGGCCGGCAGTTCGTCATTCTACGACGTCAAGCTGGTCGGCGCGCCCGACTGGTACGAGGACGGCGGGCTGAGCAAGCCCTTCGGCGTCACCCGGGCGCCGATCACTTACGATCCGCCGGTGAAAGGCATCGAGGATTTCGTGCTGGTGCGCCAGGACAAGCCCGACGCCCCCGATCTCGCGCGCTGCTGGGAGCAGAAGGAGCCGCTGAAGAAGCTGGTCAACTTCAGGAACATCCCGACGCTGCAGATGTCGGCGGAGGCGTCGTTCGGCGCGCCCACCGCGCATTGCAACGCGAAATTCCTGCAGAGCGCGGGCGTGCCGGTGGACTTCATCAAGCTCGCCGACATCGGCATCCGCGGCAACGGCCACTTTCTGATGCTGGAGAAGAATAACCTGGAGATCGCCGCCGTGATCGCCGACTGGCTGGACAAGCGCGTGACCCCGGGTGAAGCGGGCGCGAAGAAGGCGGAGGTGAGGTGAAGCTGGGTGGATATCTGTTGCCGCCTCCGGATGAACTCGCAGCAGAGATCGTAGAAAGCTTGGAAGCGGCTCTCTTGAGCGATTCAGAAAAATTGCTGCAAGTCTACAGTCTGCGAATGGAGCCGAAAGCGAGGTCTAACGGCTCAAGCACGGGTGCTGTTATCCGCGATACGCACAGGTTTTTCGTAACAAAAACAAATTCTTGCACTTATCCTGGAATATCTCGTGCATGAGGGCCTTTTTCGGAGAGGAGTTCTGTATCCTGTTCCTGCCTGCTCATCCGGGGGCGCCATCTAGAGGCGTCTTGATTGGCGGAGCGGGTGCGGCGCCTGCGGATGGTCTCGCAAGCCATCTCCGGGAGCCTCGGGGTGCTGCCTGGCCCTACTACGAGGGCTCGCCATAGTTGGTAGATCGCGCCCGGACGAACGCAGGCGAAAGCCCGCGGGATCAGGAGGCCGAAAGGTCGGTCCGGGTGCTGATTGGAGCAGTCCCGTCGGCCAAAATCGCCGCGGTGGAGCGCCGAGAGGCGAGCGTGTCTCGTGGACGTTTGCGCAGACTGCGTAAACTTGTCTACGGCGCAAGACGCGCGCCGCGCCTCGCAAGCGTGGAATTGTTGATGCGCCTCTCGGCGCTCCGCTCCCTCGGACATTTTTCGGGGGACAACTCCCCCGGGCCCCATTTTTCGGGAACGACTCCCCGGCCCCTGGGGATACGAAGACAGGCGCACCCGTCGCCTGACAAAAACACGGGCGGATGACGCTTGGCTGTTTGACATTTAAATCGGTATCGCTCGTCATGGCCGGACTTGTTCCGGCCATCTCAATCAGGAAGGCACTGCTCACCTAAGCGAGATGCCCGGGTCACGCCCGGGCATGACGAATGATACCGAGGATCGGCGCTATCACGGCGCAGTCGGCAATAGCCGACTTGCGATGGTTCGAGACGCGTTGCTGCGCAACGCTCCTCACCATGAGGAGAAAATTTGGTAGCCGCCGCACGCGGGGAGAAGGGAAAAGTGGGCTCAGCTCAGCCCCGGTATCTCGACCAGCAGCCAGAAACCGTTGATCGTGAGAAGTACACCGATCAATCCCACCGTGCCGCCGAAAAAGGCCAGCCACGGCAGGCTGGCGATGATCGAAACGGAAATCAGCACGATCGCGATCTGCAGCAGCGCCTCGGCGTAATCGAAATACGGATCCTGCTTCAGCGCGTGGTCGCGCATCGTTCCTCGTGCTCCTTGGCGCGCGCCAGCAGCTCCTTCTTGCCTTCGTTGGTCGCCGGCTCGGATTCGTAGCGCGCGATCGTCGCCTTGTAGTCGTCCAGCTTCTTCTGCAGCGCCTGTTTAGTCGCTTCCGGCACGGCCGGATCGGTCAGTCGGTCCAGTTCGATTTCGTCGGCGGCGAGAATGAAGGCGGTCTGCCGCATGTTCTTGGCCTGGTAAAAATTGAAAAAGTTGGAGGCCAGCACATTGTTATTGACCGCCTCCTTGCCGGCATTGGAGCCGCCAAGCCCGCAGATTGCCAGCACCATGGCGAAGACGGCGATCGCCACCGCCGCGCGCTGCTTGAACAGATCGCGTTCCCTGTCCTTTTCCATCATCTCGGCGGCTTCGTCGGCTTTCATCGCACCCTCCCCGAAAAAATCCCCGGGCTCTTTCAGCCTAGTTCGGCTGCCTGCGCAACAGCCCTTGCCCTCCCCCGCTTGCGGGGGAGGGTTAAGTGGGCGCAAGTGTCGCGCGCAAAAATTCCACCGCTCGGCGATAAATCCCCGGCGCCTCGCTCTCGCGCGGGCCGCCGATGCCGAGCGCCAGCAGCTGGTTCGGAGCTTGACCTCTCAGCAATCCGTGGAGCCATTGTCTTGTCTTCGGCACGGCATCGGTCTCTTCCAGCCCGACCACCAGCAACGGCTTGCCATCACGCTCGGCTATCTCCCGCGCCAGCGCGGTCCCCTTCGAGACGGCCAGCCCGCCGGTCAACGTCATCATGAGCACGGCGTCGCTGTCGCGCAGATTCCATTGCGTGCGTTGCGCGGGATCGGCGAGCGGCGTCTCCCGCAGCAGTGGGTAATGCGCCAGCAAGCCGGGCGGATCGGTCAAATCCTCCGCCCAGCCGCCGCGCGGACACCAGCCGCCGTAAGGAATGGCCAGTTCGTTCGCAACGTCGAGCGCCGCGCGATCCACCCCGCTCTGTCCGCCGGTGATGATTTTAAGGGAAACCATATGCGCCGCCGTCTGTTTATATGAAGCGCATGACCGAAACGCCCGCCGCCGTTCACAATAACGCCGCCCTGTCCCGCTTCGAGCTCGCTACCGGAGAAGGCCCTGCGATCTTGAGATATTACGCGACCCCCGGCCGGCTCATTTTTTATCACACCGAAGTACCGCGACCCTTGCGCGAGCACGGCATCGCCTCAAAGCTGGTGCATGGCGCGCTGGAGCAGGCCCGCACGGAGGGGCTGAAGGTGGTGCCGCGCTGCGGTTTCGTGCATCACTATATCGACACGCATCCGGAGTTTCAGGATCTGGTGGCTCCGCGCTGATCGCCGCCTGCACCGAGGGACTAACAATGTCGGAAACTCAAACCTACAGCGGAAGCTGCCATTGCGGGCGCGTGCGCTACGAGGCGACCGTCGATCTCACCCAGGTGCTGAAGTGCAATTGCTCGCACTGCCAGCGCAAGGGCCTCCTGCTCAGCTTTATTTCCCCCAGCCAGTTCACGCTGCATTCCGGCGAGCAAGACCTGACGACCGTACCAGTTCAACAAGAAGATCATCCAGCATCTGTTCTGCCGCACCTGCGGTGTGCAGCCTTTTGCCCGCGGCAAGATGCCGGACGGCTCGCCCGCCATCGCCATCAACATACGCTGTCTGGAAGGCGTCGATCTGGATGCGGTCAAGGCCATGCCGTTCGATGGCCGAAACATGTGACAGCGCCGGCCGCCACATGGGCGCTGCCGTCGCGATAGCGAATCGCGGTCAGTCAATCTTGACCCCGTCACATGCCCAGCGCGGCGCGATGCCCGTTGCGGAGCAAAATCCGAAGCCTCAGCAGGTCACTTTGTTCTACTTGCTCGGGAACCCGAAGCGGGCGTCAGCGTTTCGCATCGGCATGGGAGGCTTTTAATGCCCGTAGCAGGTAGGGTTTTGTCCTTTCCTCATTACTTGGCCGCTGCCCCGCGGTGCGCGCAATGCGCAACAAGGATGGAGCTGCAAAGGGTGGAGCCGCACCCAACCGCTCCTTTCAGCGAAGTGAGTACCTACGTCTGCGCGGGCTGTGGTCTCGTCGATCGCATAGAAGGACGCGAACAGAATTAAACGCCTCATGATTCGGCGGCTTTCTCGGCCGCGCCGGCGCGGCCGTTATCGGAATGGCCCCCGCTCACGAGCTTGTTACACGGTGGCTTTGGGCTTGCTTTCAGCTTGGTACCCGCGCGCGAGGGTCGACTTCGGCTACTGTCGCCCGAACGTAAGCCGCATTCGAGGCCGTTTCTGCCAAAGGATATGGGTAAGGAGTCGTCACGTCGGCGGAGGAAAAACCCTGAATGTGGCCGTAAGGCTTTATAAAAATCGCACTTGATTAAGCCATAACCACAGCAGACCCTGTGCGATGTCCTGCTGTTACGGGGCAGATATTAGGGAGGATCGCTATGGCGCAACTCCATGTCATCGCCGGGGCGGAAGCGCGTCCCGCCCGGCCCACTATCCGGACCATCACCATCTCGGACCTGCTGGATGCCTTGGCGCGCGGTTGGGCGGATTTCTCCGCCATGCCGAGCCATGTGCTCTTTCTGCTCCTGATCTATCCAATGGTCGCCGTTTTCGCGGCCGGCTTGACCATGGGCTACAACATCCTGCCGCTGGCCTATCCGATCATGGCCGGTTTCGCCCTGATCGGACCGATCGCCGCTATCGGCCTGTACGAGATGAGCCGCCGCCGCGAAGCCGGGCTGGAAGCCGATCCCAGCCATGCCTTCGACGTGCTGCAATCGCCCTCGCTGCCCGCCATCGCAGCGCTCGGCCTGCTGCTGCTGGCGATCTTTCTGACCTGGATCGGCCTCGCGCAGCAAATCTATCAATCGCTTTTCGGCTACCTGCCGCCGGCATCCCTCCCGCAATTCATCAGCAGCGTGCTCACCACGCCGGAAGGCTGGCAGCTGATATTGCTCGGCAACGCGGTCGGCTTTGTCTTTGCTGTGGTCAGTTTCGTGTTCAGCGTGGTCTCGTTCCCGCTCTTGCTCGATCGCGACGTCGGCGCCGCGGTGGCGATCACCACCTCGCTGCGGGCGATTGCGCGCAATCCGGTCACCATGGCGGTCTGGGGATTGATTGTCGCCGGACTGCTGCTGCTCGGTTCGCTTCCCTTCTTCGTCGGCCTGGCGGTGGTGATTCCGGTGCTCGGCCACGCTACCTGGCATTTGTACCGCAAGGTCGTCGACGTCGCGGACCTGCCACCGATCGAGTTGCGGCAGAAACAGCCGAAGGGCCGGCGCTACGCCGCCGATTTTCCGGCGTCATTGTTTCCGTTTTACAGCAAGGACAAGGAACCCTAGCGCGCGCTTGGTATTCTCACGTTCGTGAATCCTAGGATGCGAACGGCGGATGGGCAGCGCCTCATCCGCCGCTTTGCTTTCTGAAATCAGCATCTTTCGCCTCGGCACGTTTCAGGGCGGGCCGGTCGTTGAAGCGCGCGACATAATCGCTCAATTCTTTCAGCTCCGGGATCAATTTGAACATCATGCCCCAGCGGACAGTGGCGCCGATCACTACATCCGCAGCGGTGAATTGATCACCCATCAGGAAGGGCGCCGACGTCACCGCCTTGCACAAGACCTTCATCACCCGCTCGAAGTCGCCGTAACCGAGCATGCTGGGGCGTGGCTCCTCCTTGCGCGGGAAAGCGCGGTCGGTCATCGCCGGCTCCAGAACGCCCGGACTGAAAAACAGCCATTTCAGATAAACGCCACGGCGCGGATCGCCGACCGGAACGCTTAGGCCCGCGCGCGGGAAAGCATCGGCCAGATACGTGCAGATCGCAGCCGACTCTGTGATGACGGCATCGCCATGCTTTATCGCTGGCACCTTGCCCATGGGATTGATGGCGAGGTAGTCGGGCTTTTGCTGATCGCCTTTGCCCAAATTCAGCAGCTTGACGTCATAAGGCTCGCCGATCTCCTCCAGCATCCAGAGCGCGGTGGAGGACCGCGACGGCGCGGCGTGATAGAGCGTGAGCTGCGGCATTCAAACCTCCGAACTACAGCGCGAGAACGCGACCTAGCGGGCACATGGCGACCAATTCATGGCCGAGATAGCGCGGCAGCGACAGCCGCTGCCGCTGAGCTACGCGCTTACGGCGATGGCCGCCGCGGTGCTGTTCAATGTCATTCCCTTCACGGAGGAATTGATCCGCGGGCTTGCCCGCGCAACGCACGCGCTAAGCCTAAAGTCCAACAAATTAACGCGATCGCTGTCACGAACCCTCGTAATAGTGGTGTCATAATCCTGTTCACCGCCGGTTGGCTGTCACAATCGCCCTGCCCACGCCATCACAATTGTCATAATTCCCCTCTCTCCGCCTAAACGCTGCTGGAATCCCTTTCCAGGATAAGGAATAGTGCGCGTTCAAACAGTGTACCCTCCCATGTCCGCCCCGCGCGAAACAGAATTGAAGCTTGAGCTTCCGGCCACGAGTATTGAGCATGTCGGCCGCAATGCCTTGCTCAAGACGGCGCCTGCGCGCCCGCGGACCAAGAAAATTGTCTCGGTCTATTTCGACACCGCCAAATTCAAATTGCGGAAATCCGGTTTCACGCTGCGGGTAAGACGTGAAAACCGGCGTCGGATGCAGACCGTCAAGCAGGAGGGTGAGCGCGCAGCCTTGCTGGCGCGCAACGAGTGGGAGCAGCCGATCCGCGGCATCCAACCCGACCTGAAAGCCGCGCGCGAAACCGGGCTAAAGCGCCTGCTGACCAAAAAACTAGCGCGCCGCCTGAAGCCGGTGTTCGAAACGGACGTGCGCCGTACCACCTATCCGCTTTGCAACCCCCAGTGCGAAATAGAGCTCTCGGTCGACGAGGGGAAGGTCGCGGCCGGGCGCAAATCCTCGGCGCTGTGCGAAATGGAGTTGGAGCTAAAGCGCGGCACCACCGCCGACATGTTCGCATTGGCGCAGTCCCTCGCGCAGGACCTGCCCCTACAGCTTTCCGTGCGCACCAAAGCCGAGCGCGGCTATGAGCTGATCGAAGGCAAACAGCCGCCCATGAAGGCCTTGCCGGTGCCGCTGACGCCGGAATTGAGCGCACAAACTGCGTTGCAAGCCGTGGCGCGCGCTTGTCTGCATCAGATCATTGCCAACCGTGCGCTGATCCGCACCGGCAAGCCGGAGGCCTTGCATCAGACGCGGGTAGCGGTGCGCCGACTGCGCGCGGCCTTGTCGCTATTCTCGCCCATGTTGATCGATTCCCAAACTTACGAGTTGAAAGCCGAGCTTCGCTGGCTCAGCGGCGAGCTCGGGTCCGCGCGCGAACTCGATGTATTCATCGGACGCGTGGTGAAGCCATTGGCAGACGGACGGCGCGACAAGCCGGGGCTTACCGGCCTGCTCAAGGATTTGCGGCAGCGGCGCAACGCAGCCTATGCCCGCGTGCATTCCTCGATCAATTCCTTTCGCTTCCGCCAGCTGATGCTCGCGGTGGCGTCCTGGATCGAGATCGGCGAGTGGACTCGTAATGACAATGAGCTCACGCATATTCGCCGCCAGCAGATCATCGCCAAAACCGCTGCCGACGAGCTGCAACGCCGTCGCAAGAATATCCTCAAGCGGGGACGCCACCTGACAGCAATCAGCCCTGAGCGCCGACACAAGATGCGCATCCAGGCCAAGAAGGTGCGTTACGCCTCAGAATTCTTCGCCGACGCCTTTCCGGGGAAAAAATCGGCAAAGCGGCGCGCGGGCTTTATCGCCGCGCTGGAAAAGCTGCAGGACGCGCTTGGCGAATTGAACGATATCGGCGTGCACGAGGTACTCAGCGCGGGACTGGCGCAGGAGAAGAATGGCGACGGCAGCCCGCGCAAAGTGCGCGCGAAAAAGGCCTTCGCCGCGGGCCGACTGTCCGGACACGAAGAGGCTCGCATGCAATCCGCGATGGCGGAGGCCGAGCGCGCCTATCGGGTGTTTGCGCGCGTCAAGCCGTTCTGGCGCTAACTAAGAAGCCGCTCCCAGCAGGCGCAGCAGGGCCGCCGCCGCCACACCGACCGCCACCGCAAGGAAACTGTTGCCGCTCACGACCATCACACCCGCCGCGGCGGCGACTGCCATCCCGGCTGCCGGCCCGCTGCGAACCACGATCGGCAACACCGTCGCCGCTACAATCGCGCCCGGCAGCGCCTCCAGCATGCGCTGCTTGCGCCGGGTGAGCGGCACATGCGCCATCACCCAGAAACCGGCGGCACGCATCAGGTAATTCATCGCCGCCATGACCAGGATGGCCAGCAGCACCATGGGATCAAGACTCATCGATGAATCCTCCCGCGATTGCCCCGGCGACCGAGCCGATGATGATGAACCACCACCCGGGCACGAGCGCCGCCACCACCAGCGCCACGCCGCCGGCGACCGCCCAGGGAATTGCGCGGCGCGCGCCGCGCCACAGCGGCACCAGCATCACCACGAAGAAGGCTGGCATGATCACGTCGAAGCCGAACGTTTTCTGATCGGTCACCATGGCGCCGAGCAGATAACCCGGCACCACCGAGCCGACCCACAGCAGCCAGAAGGCAAGGCCGCCACCTACCAGAATGGAGGCGTCGCGCCCGCCATGCGCGTGATAATTCATCGCGATCAGCCAGCCCGGATCCGTAACCGTGAACAACGCCGGGTAGCTCTGCCAAGAGGGTAAAGTGCCGAACCAAGGCCGCAGCGCTGCCGTCATCAATATGAACCGCATGTTGACGGTGGCGGTGACCAAGCCGAGCACAGCGATGCCGCCGAGCGTGGCGATCTCGGGCCACATCTCGAGCGCGACGAATTGCGAAGCGCCGGCATAGACCAAGGCGCTCATCAAAGTGGCCTCGAGCAAGCTCAGGCCCTTCTGTGCCGCGAGCGCGCCAAAGGCGGCGCCGAACATCACCATGCCGGGCATCACCGGCAGCGCGAGCCGCGCGCCTTCGATAAGGCCGGCCCATGTGTAGTAGACCGGTCCGTCACGCTTTTCGGAGACGCCTGTCATGCTGGGTCCTCTAGAGCCTGCGCACACCCGAGCCGCGGTGTTGGCGGCCGGCGTGCAGCCCTCTACACCGTGCGCACAAAACCAACAAATCGCTTATTCAGATGGATTGCTCCTCGTGCGGCGATAATCCGCCTTATACCGAAAAGGCCTTGCCCTTCTCCGGTACGATCACCTTGGTGGCGGCGCCCTTCATCTCGGCCAAAAATTCGTCGGCGCTTTGGTCGATGATGGGAAAGGACCCATAGTGGCACGGGATGACGACGTCGAGCTTGAAGAAGCGCTTGACCGCGAAAGCCGCGCTCTTTGCTCCCATGGTAAAGCGGTCGCCGATCGGCATCATCGCCACTTTCGGCTGATGCAGCTCGTTGATCAGCGCCATGTCACCGAACACGTCGGTGTCGCCCATGTGATAGACGGTCGGCTCGCCCGCGGCCTTCACGATCACGCCGCACGGATTGCCGAGATAGATCGGCATCCCGTCCGCTATGTCACCGGATGAATGGTCAGCACGCACCAGCGTCACGGTGAAGTCGCCCAGCTTTGTCGTGCCCCCGGTATTCATCGGATTGAGATTCTGCAGCCCCTTGCCGACCAGCCACATACCCAGATCAAAATTCGCGGTCACCGTCGCTCCGGTGCTTTTGGCGATGTCGAGCGTGTCGCCAACATGGTCGCCATGACCATGGGTGAGCAGGATATGGCTTACGCCTTTGATCGCCGCCGCCTTGTCGGAGGCGAAAGCCGGATTGCCGGTAAAGAAAGGATCGATCAATACTGCCTGGCCCTTGAAGTCGAGGCGGAAGGCGGAATGTCCGTACCAGGTGATCTGCATGACAGGTTCCTTTGGCGGCATCCTTGCGGAGGACGGCGGGAGAATAGCCGCAACATAGCGCGATCAGCAAAAGTGGATACCGGTTTTGCGAAAGCAATCAAGCTTGCGCAGATTGCGTATACTTATCTGCGGATCGCGCTAACCTATTAAAATTGCGCATGATCTTATCGGCAACCCGTTGCCACTTCGCCGGATCATGCGCGTATGATCAGCTGCGACGATGTGATAGCCAACCGGCATGCTGGCGCCGATTATTCCCCTGATTGAGGCCGTAACCCTTTGGCCGCCGCGCGGCGCGCTGATCGGAATCGACCTCGGCACCAAAACTATTGGCGTCGCGGTCTCCGATCCCGACCGCAAGCTGGCTGCCGGTGTGGAAACCATCGCGCGCAAGAACTTCACTGCCGACGCCAAGCGCCTGCTCCAACTCACCGCCGAACGCCGCGCGGTTGGCTTCGTGCTCGGTCTGCCGATCAACATGGACGGCAGCGAAGGGCCGCGGGCGCAATCCACCCGCGCTTTTGCGCGCAATCTTGCGAAATTGACCGAGCTGCCGATCGCGTTATGGGATGAGCGGCTTTCCACCGCGGCGGTGGAGCGCGAGCTGATCACAGCCGATGCCAGCCGCGCCAGGCGCGCCGCGGTCATCGACCAGCAGGCGGCCGCCTACATCCTGCAAGGCGCCCTCGACAGGCTGGCGAATCTTTAGGGCAGCACCCGCGCCAGCAGCATCGCCGCTTCCTCGTCGCTTAAGTCGCTCGTACCGAAATTCGCGCCGCGCCGGCCGGCCAACCGCGTGCGCGCAAATATCGCTGCGATGTCCGGTGCACTGCGATGCAACGCAGCCGAAGCGGCAAGCAGCGCCAGCCGCTCCACGGCGGTGCGCGCCTGAGCTTCGGCGTTATCGCCCGTGAAACTGCGCTGGATCAATTGCACGGCTTCGCCAGCGCCGGCCAGACCCGCCGCCGCGCGCGAAAGCCCGCTGAGCGTTGCCTGTGCGCCACCGCCTTCGCTGCGCATGGCGCGCAGCACGTCGAGGCACATCACGTTGCCGGAGCCTTCCCAGATCGCGTTCACCGGCGCCTCACGGAAAAGCCGCGGCAGAATGCTACTCTCTTCCACGTAGCCGTTGCCGCCGAGGCATTCCATGGCTTCGTAGGCGAAGGCGGGCGCGGCCTTGCAGATCCAGTATTTGGCGGCCGGCGTCAGCAGCCTCGCAAGACTTGCTTCACTTTCATCCCTCGCCGCCAGATCGACGGCGCGGCATAGCCGCATCACCAGCGCCAATGCGCCTTCCACCTCCAGCGCAAGATCGGCCAGCACGCTCCGCATCATCGGCTGCTCGAGCAACCGCTTGCCGAATACGCGGCGGTGCCGTGCGTTGTGCAGCGCCTGTACCAGCGCCGCGCGCATTAATCCCGCGGATGCGATGGCGCAATCCAGCCGCGTCATCTGCACCATTTTCAGGATGGTTCGGATGCCCTTGCCCTCTTCGCCGACGCGCAGCGCGTAAGCATTGCTGAACTCCACTTCCGTTGAGGCATTGGAGCGGTTGCCCGTCTTATCTTTCAATTTCCGGAAATGCAGGGCATTGACGCTGCTGTCTGGACGAAACCGCGGCATGAAAAAGCAGGTGAGTCCGCCCTGCGCCTGCGCCAGCACTAAAAAGGCATCCGACATTGGCGCGGACATGAACCATTTCTCTCCCGTGATGCGATAGCCATCGCCGTCCGTCACCGCCCGGGTGCGATTGGCGCGCACGTCGGTGCCGCCCTGCCTTTCCGTCATGCCCATCCCGAGCGTCATGGCAGATTTCTCCCACCATGGGCGAAAGCTCCGGTCGTAACTGCGCGAGATGATCTTGGGCATCACCATGACTGCAAGCGCGGGCTCGCCCGCCAGCGCCGCCACGGAGGCGCGGGTCATCGTGATCGGACACATGTGCCCGCTCTCCACTTGCGCCACCATAAAATAGCGCGCCGCCCGCGCGACCTCGGCCGGCGCCGCCTCCGCCGTTGCGTCTGCGCGCCAGGTCATCGCATGCAGGCCAGCCGCCATACTGTCGGTCATAAAGCGATGATAGGCGGCGTGGAATTCGACTATGCCGGCATCGAGCCGGGGCGGATTCTTGTCGGCGAGACGCGCCTGTTCGATCAGCTCTGCCCTGCCCCAGTGCCGTCCGAAGGACGTGAGCGCTTGCGCTTCTGCACCGGCGCCATTGGCGGCGACCGCCTCCTGCAGTGGCCGGTCGATGGCGAAAAGATCGACATCGCCGAGCGGCGGCGCTTGATTGAAGTCTTCTGGTGGATCGGGTTGGGGCGAGCCGGGCATGGCGATTCACCACGTTTTCTTAACGTTATCACGGATCGCCGACGCCCCCCGCAGGAAACGGCGGGGACAATTGACCCACCTTCGCTCCGGCCGCCTTGCCTTGGCCCCGATCAACGCCTAAGACAGCGCTTTAATGAACATTGCGCCGAAGTCCTCCTTCGTCCTCAGCCAGCGCCATTTGCTGGGCATCGAAGGACTTTCCCGGGAGGACATCGTTGGCCTCCTCGATCTTTCCGGGGAATTCGTCGACCTTAATCGTCAGATCGAGAAAAAAACCGCGACGCTGCGCGGCCGCACGCTGGTGAACCTCTTCTTTGAGGCATCCACCCGCACCCAGGCATCGTTCGAGTTGGCTGGAAAGCGACTGGGCGCCGATGTGATGAACATGTCGGTCTCCTCGTCCTCCATGCGCAAGGGCGAGACGCTGATCGACACCGCGATCACTCTGAACGCGATGCGGCCCGACATTATAGTAGTGCGCCACCACGCCTCCGGCGCGGTCGAGCTACTCGCCCGCAAAGTCGACTGCTCGGTGATCAATGCCGGCGACGGCTCGCATGAACATCCCACCCAGGCATTGCTTGATGCGCTTACCATCCGCCGCCGCAAAGGCCGCATCGAAGGGCTCACGATCGCGATCTGCGGCGATATCCTGCATTCGCGCGTGGCGCGATCCAACATCATCCTGCTCAACACCTTGGGCGCACGGGTGCGCGTGGTGGCACCCTCGACCCTGCTGCCGCCCGGCATCGAACGCTTCGGCGTGGAAGCCACCCGCGACATGCGCGAGGGTCTGGCCGGCGCCGACATCGTGATGATGCTGCGGCTGCAGAAGGAGCGGATGAGCGGCTCCTTCATCCCGTCGATGGGCGAGTTCTCGCATTATTTCGGCCTCGACGAAAAGAAGCTGAGCTACGCCAAGCCCGACGCCCTGGTAATGCATCCGGGACCGATGAACCGCGGGATCGAGATCGACACGGCGGTGGCGGACGGCGCGCAGTCATTGATCCGCGAGCAGGTGGAGATGGGCGTCGCCGTACGCATGGCCGTGCTGGAAGCCCTCTCGCGCCATTTGCCGAACGCATGAGTCTGATGGAAGAATTGTTTTTAGCAATGACGATCTGGGCCAAGGGACAGCCCGCCAGATTACTGATCGCCGTTTCACTGGGCGCCCTCGTAGTACTTGGACTAATTTGGGCAATTGGTGAGCTCACTTGGAACTTAACGGGAGCAGTGCTCTTGGGCGCAGCAGGTCTTTGGCTTGTCTTGTTTGCCGTCAATATCGCGGCAACCCTGGTTGAAAGAATCCACGAGAAGCGCTGATGTTTTCCGACCGCCGTCCCATCCTGCTCGCGAACGCCCGGATCATCGATCCATCGCGCGATCTCGATATTCTTGGCGACCTGCTGATCGCCGACGGCGTGATCCGGGAAGCCAAGCGCGGGATCGGCGCGGCCGGCGTGCCGGAAGGCACCGAGGTCATTGACTGCCGCGGCCGCATCGTCACGCCCGGCCTGATCGACATGCGCGCCTTCATCGGCGAGCCGGGCGCGGGTCATCGCGAGACGCTTGCGACCGCGGCCCAGGCGGCAGCCGCCGGCGGCGTCACCACCATTGTCTGCCAACCCGACACCACGCCGGTGATCGACGATCCGGCCATCGTGGATTTCGTGCTGCGGCGCGCGCGCGACACCGCCATCGTGCATGTGCATCCCATGGCTGCGCTGACCAAGGGAATGAAAGGCAAAGAGATGACCGAGATCGGCCTGTTGAAGGCCGCCGGCGCACTCGCCTTCACCGATGGCGACAAGAGCGTCACCAATGCGCAGGTCATGCGCCGCGCGCTGACTTATGCCGGCGACTTCGACGCGCTGATCGTGCATCACACGGAAGATCCCGATCTGGTCGGCGAAGGCGTGATGAACGAGGGCGAATATGCCGCCCGGCTCGGTTTGATGGGCGTGCCGCGCGCGGCCGAAACCATCATGCTGGAACGCGACGTACGGCTGCTGGAATTGACCGGCGGGCGCTATCACGCCGCCTCGCTCACCTGTGGTGAAAGTCTCGACGTTCTGCGCCGCGCCAAGGAAGAGGGTCTTACCATCACGGCTTCGGCCTCGATCAATCATCTCACGCTCAACGACAACGACATCGGGCCTTACCGCACCTTTCTGAAGCTCGCGCCGCCTTTGCGCGCGGAGGACGACCGCGCCATGCTGGTGGGCGCAGTCGGATCGGGACTTGTCGACGTCATCATGTCGGACCACAATCCGCAGGACGTGGAGACCAAGCGGCTGCCCTTCGCGGAGGCGGCGCCCGGCGCCATCGGGATCGAGACCATGCTCTCGGCGGGGCTGCGGCTGGTGCACAGCGAGGAGCTTTCGCTGATCACGTTACTCAAGGCGATGTCGAGCCGGCCGGCTGAGCTGCTGGGTTTGCCCGGCGGCACGCTGCGCGCGGGCGCGCCGGCGGACGTGATCGTGTTCGATCCCGACCTGCCCTGGGTGCTGGATCCCACCGAGCTGAAATCAAAATGCAAGAACACGCCCTTCGACGAAGCGAAGATGCAGGGCCGCGTGGTGCGCACGGTGGTGGCCGGCCGCACCGTCTATGAATACGTTTGATCGCGCGATCTAACAATGTTCGGCTCGCCCTATCCTCACATCCTTCTCGCGCTGGCCTTCGGCTATCTGCTCGGCTCAATTCCCTTTGGCGTGGTCCTGACCAAGCTGACCGGCGGGCCCGATCTGCGCGCGGTCGGCTCGGGCAATATCGGCGCGACCAATGTATTACGGACCGGCAGCAAGGCGCTGGCGGCGGCGACGCTGATCGGCGACATGCTGAAAGGCACCGTCGCCGTTCTGGTCGCGCAGCAATTCGGGCTTGGCGCTGCCATCGCCGGCGGCCTGGCGGCGGGGCTCGGCGCATTCCTCGGTCATCTTTTTCCGGTGTGGCTCGGATTCAAAGGCGGCAAGGGTGTCGCGACCTATATCGGCGTGTTGCTCGCGCTGGTGTGGCAGGCGGCGCTCGCCTTCGGCGTGATCTGGATCGCCGTGGCGGCGGCGACGCGTTACTCATCGCTGTCGGGACTGGTCGCCAGCGCGGCTATGCCGGCTCTCCTGTGGTTCATGGGATATCCCGCCGAAGCCGCGCTGTTCCTCATTCTCACGACGCTGATCTGGTTCATGCACCGCGCCAATATCGCGCGCCTGCTGAACGGCACCGAACGCAAGATCGGGCGTTAAGCAAAGAAACAAAGCGTTCGTTTACCGCCATTCGCCTGCCGGCCCACTACCGTAAAATCAGGGCCTGTGCCGGCTGGCTGCCGGCATCCCGTTCGCGCCCAGCGCAGTCTCGTGCAAACTCACTAATCAACAGTGTTTGAGCAGAGGCGAGTGACATGCTCGTACATTGCCAGGATTAGATTTAGCTCGTCGAACGAGAAGTGCGTGAATTTCGCTTTTGCCTCTTCTCCTTTGGCCATCGGCATTGCACCTTCCCAGAGCACCGGGTATGCCCCTGCAGGAAGTTTAAGGTGCTTCTCCACCTCCTCTCGGTAGGAGTGCATGATAGCGAGTCTTGGACCTTGCAGGCCGATGATTAGTTTCATCAGCCCGGCATGCAGGCGGAAGAACGTTTTAGCGCCGACCAATAAATCAAGATTGTCCGTAAGCGGCAACAGCTCTTTTGCCGCAAACTTCGGCTGCACTTTGGGATTTGACACCAACTTCTGAGGCGAGAGCACTACCGATACGGTCGCCTCCATCTTAGAGCTTTCGTTGTTGCGCGAGGCCTTGATCGGCACGAGCGATAGTGGAATATCGTGATGCTGTGCGTAGTTGCGAAGGTTGTAGAACAGCCGGTAGTCGAAGGAGCCGTCGTACGCCTCTCTAATGACGTTGCTTAGCTTGACGCAATGTTCCGATTGTTCTCCGTATCGGTCGCGGACTCTCGTGAGTGATCGGTCCCGAAATGCGCTGGCTGAGTATAGGAAATTTGATAGCGCATTCTGCGCTTTCCACAGCCGCTGCGAACCACCTAAGGAGCCTTCTATAATTGGATTTGTCGCGGCTTCAATGCTGGTCTTGAATTCGCCGGGCAACCGTTCGAATGCCTTAAAGTTCTCTTGTAGGCCCATGAAGTCGATCACGTACGGCCGCATCTCTGAAGTAACGCTGATTATTTCGTCGAACTGTTTGTAGAAATTGTCGCTCACGGGCTCGTCAAAGCGCATGAAGCGAACCTGCCCATCCTCTTGGGGAAGGATATAGCCTAAATATTGCTCCGCCATCAGTCATCCCTTCCACCGGAAAGCGGCTCTAGTGGCTTTACCGCCAACTTCAACTTTTTCGGTATCTGCAATATGGGCGGCATCTCATCCTTCGCATACACACGCAGCAACACATGCATTTTTTCGATAGGAACGCCGCGAACTCTAAGGTGAATATTAATCGTTGCGGCCTGGACGATGCCAACACGCATCTTATCGGCAATGTCCCTTAGAGTGCGCACCGTGAAGGCCATGTAGCCTAATTCCGGCGATTGCTTGCTCATTCGCTTCGAAAGATGAAGTACCTCTGGATCACCACCGAACGTGGCAGGATAGTGCTCGGCGTGAAGTAACTGGCTCCTAACCTCTCGGCACCACTGAAAATACGACAATAAATTATCGACGGCAGCGACAACTTTCTCATCCTTCTCAAAGCATTTAAAAATCGACCGCACGGCCTGGATACGTTTTTCGTCGTTGAGGCTGAAGTAATACAGGTTGATCAGTTCATCCGGCATTTTCTGCAGCCGTGGATGATGTTGATACAGTGCCTCAACAGCGCGCTCAAAGGACGAGAATCCGACTGAGATGACCCCGAGAGCGTGTAGGTGCTTTTTTGATCCCAAGTTGTATTTTGGGATCGGCCAAGTGTCTTTTTCGTCCTTATCCGACATAGTTCACCTCCACGTTCAACGTATTCGCAGGTTGAAACATATCCCAGCAGGGGTGAAAGCTGGCTCGGGATAAGGGGTCTTAGAAACAAAGCGTCGTTTCGCGCTATTCGCCCACCGCGGCCCTTGCTAATAAAATGCCAGGGCCGGCGCTTTAATACCGGCATGGCGGGGGACAGCGTGAATCGTGTTGAGCCAATCGCAAACGTTCGCCTGACGGACGAGCAACGGCTCGACTGGCTGCGGCTCATCCGCAGCGACAACATTGGCCCGCGCACATTCCGTACCCTGATCAATCACTGCGGCGGCGCTCGTGCCGCGCTCGCCGCCCTGCCCGATTTGGCGCGGCGTGGCGGGGCATCGCGGCCCGCGCGCATCGGCTCGCGTGAAGACGCCGCGCAGGAGATCGAGGCAGCGCGTGCGATCGGGGTCCGCTTTGTCGCGCTTAGGCGAGGCGGAATATCCGGCGCGGCTGCAAAGCATCGATGACGCGCCGCCGCTGCTGGCGGTGCGCGGCAATACCGATGTGCTCGCGTCGCCCATGGTTGCCGTTGTCGGCGCCCGCAACGCCTCGGCCGTGGGGGTGAAATTCGCCGAACGGCTGGCGCGCGAATTGGGTGAGGCCGGTTTTGTTATCGCCTCGGGCTTGGCGCGCGGGATCGATGCCGCCGCGCATCGCGCGAGCCTGGCCACCGGCACCGTTGCGGTGTTGGCGGGCGGGCAAGATCGGATCTATCCGCCCGAGCATGCAGGCCTGCTCGAGTCCATCCTGACGGAGGGCGCGGCGATTTCCGAAATGCCGCTCGGCTGGGAGCCGCGTGCGCGGGATTTCCCCCGCCGCAACCGCCTGATCTCCGGGCTGGCGCTCGGCGTGGTGATCGTCGAAGCCGCCAAGCGTTCCGGCTCGCTGATCACCGCCCGCATGGCGCTGGAACAAGGCCGCGAGGTTTTTGCCGTGCCCGGCTCGCCACTCGATCCGCGGAGCGAAGGCACGAATAGCTTGCTGAAACAGGGCGCGACGCTGGTGACCGAAGCCGCCGACATCATTCCCGTGCTCCGTCCGATCATGGGTGAGCCGCCTGCTCCGGTCCTGAAGGAACCGGAATTCTCACCAGCCGATGGCGCGGGCTCCGCCGCGGATGATGAGCGCACGCGTATTGCCTCGCTGCTTGGGCCTACGCCGGTTGCGATCGATGACCTTATCCGCCTCTCGGGCTGCTCGCCGACAGCGGTGCGCATTGTTCTGCTCGAACTTGAGCTCGCCGGGCGCTTGGAGCGTCATGGTGGCGCCATGGTCTCGCTTTTATAACGTGCCGCCATTTCACGGATTCCTCGATCGCGGCTGCACATCCTAAAGCTGTTTCAGACCCCTAAATCCCCTGCAGGTTGTTAAAATCTTGTTCACATACCTCCGCAATAAGACGGTCCGAGGCCGGGACCGGAGACCGGATTATTTGACAGTGCAGGTCCTATTACCCATCTTCCGGACAACTCGCGGGAGCCGGTGCAGCCGGACAGCGGCCGGAACATCCCTTTAACCCTTTGGGTTTTCATGAAAATTGTCGTCGTGGAGTCGCCCGCCAAGGCGAAGACCATCAATAAATATCTCGGTCCCGGCTATGAAGTGCTGGCCTCCTTCGGTCATGTGCGTGACTTGCCACCCAAGGATGGCTCGGTCGATCCCAAGCAAGACTTCAAGATGGTCTGGGAGGTGGATGCCAAGGCCGCCAAACGCCTCGCCGACATCACCCGCGCCGTGAAGGGCGCCGAAACGCTCATTCTCGCCACCGACCCGGATCGCGAAGGCGAAGCCATCTCCTGGCACGTGCTCGAAGTATTGAAGGAAAAGCGCGCGCTCAAGCAGCAGAAAATCGAGCGCGTGGTGTTCAATGCCATTACCAAACAGGCGGTGACCGAGGCGATGAAAAATCCGCGCGCCATCGACAGCGCGCTGGTTGATGCCTATCTCGCGCGCCGGGCGTTGGACTATCTAGTCGGATTTACGCTTTCACCGGTGCTCTGGCGCAAATTGCCGGGCGCGCGCTCCGCGGGCCGTGTGCAGTCGGTGGCGCTTCGGCTGGTCGCCGATCGTGAGCTCGAGATCGAGCGTTTCGTTGCGCGTGAATATTGGTCGCTGGCGGCCACGCTGGCGACGCCGCGCGGAGAGAGCTTCGAAGCTCGCCTTGTCGGCGCCGACGGGCAAAAGATCCAGCGCCTCGACATCGGCACCGGCGCCGAAGCCGAAGCGTTCAAGAAGGGACTCGAACAGGCGCGCTTTACCGTCGCATCGGTGGAAGCCAAGCCGGCGCGGCGCAATCCGCCGCCGCCCTTCACCACCTCGACCTTGCAGCAGGAAGCCAGCCGAAAGCTCGGCTTCTCACCCGCTCACACCATGCGGCTGGCGCAGCGACTCTACGAAGGCATCGACATCGGCGGCGAGACCGTCGGTCTCATTACTTACATGCGTACCGACGGCATCGACATGGCGGAAGAAGCCATCGGCGCCATCCGCGGTATGATCCAACAAGACTATGGCCGCAATTACGTTCCCGATGCGCCGCGCCGCTACCAGAACAAATCCAAGAACGCGCAGGAAGCGCACGAGGCGATCCGCCCCACCGATCCCAACCGCTCGCCGCGCGAGGTGGCCTCATCGGTCGATCGCGACCAGGCGCGGCTTTATGAGCTGATCTGGAACCGCGCGGTCGCGTGCCAGATGCAATCCGCCGAGTTGGAGCGCACCACCGTCGAAGTGGCCGCTAAGGTGGACGGCCGGCAAATCGATCTGCGCGCCACCGGCCAGGTAATAAAGTTCGATGGCTTCCTCACGCTCTATCAGGAAGGTCATGACGAGGACACCGAGGACGAGGAATCCCGCCGCCTGCCCGCCATGAGCGAGGGCGAGACGCTGACCAAACAGGCGATCACCGCCGAGCAGCACTTTACCGAGCCGCCGCCGCGCTATTCGGAAGCCGCGCTGGTGAAGCGCATGGAGGAACTCGGCATCGGCCGCCCCTCCACCTATGCCGCTATCCTGCAGGTGCTGAAAGATCGCGGCTATGTGCGCATCGAGAAGAAGCGGCTCTATCCGGAAGACAAGGGCCGCGTGGTGGTGGCCTTCCTCGAGAGCTTCTTCACCCGCTACGTCGAATACGATTTCACCGCCGCGCTGGAAGAGCAGCTCGACCGCATTTCGAACAACGAGATCGACTGGCGCAAGGTGCTGCAGGATTTTTGGGTCGATTTCATCGGCGCAGTCACCGAGATCAAGGACTTGCGCGTAACCGAAGTGCTCGACGCGCTCAACGATCTTCTGGCGCCGCATATCTTCCCGCCGCGCCCGGAAGGGGGCGATCCGCGGCAATGCCCGAACTGCAGCGTGGGCAAATTATCGCTCAAGCTCGGCAAGTTCGGCGCCTTTGTCGGCTGCTCGAATTATCCCGAGTGCCGATTCACCCGGCAGATGACCCCGGGTGGCGACGCGCTGGGCGAAGGCGGCGTGAAAGTCCTCGGCACGGATCCGGTCACCAACCTGGAGGTGACGCTGCGGAGCGGGCGCTTCGGTCCCTATGTGCAATTGGGAGAAGCAGTCGACGGCGAAAAGCCGAAGCGCGCCGGACTGCCGAAAGGCACCGAGCTGGACTCGGTCGACCTCGACTTCGCGCTTGGCCTGTTGGCCCTGCCGCGCGAAGTCGGCCTTCATCCGGAAAGCGGCGAGCCCATCAAGGCCGGCGTCGGTCGTTTCGGTCCTTATGTGCAGCACGAGAAAACCTACGCCAATCTCGAAACCGGCGACGACGTGCTCACCATCGGGCTCAACCGGGCGGTGACGCTAATCGAAGAGAAGAAGTTGAAGGGCCCGAGCGGGCGCCGCTTCGGCGCCGATCCCGGCCGCTCGCTTGGCGATCATCCGGTCAAGGGCGGACCGATCGTGGTCAAGAATGGACGTTATGGTCCCTATGTCAGTCATGCCGGCATCAACGCCACGCTGCCGGCAGACAAAATGCCGGAAACCATCACGCTGGAGGAAGCCGTAGGATTGATCGACGCCCGCGCCGAGGCAGGCGGTGGTTCGCGCTCCCGGCGCAAGGCGCCTCCGCGCAAGGCGGCCAGCGGGGCGAAAGCCAAAACAAGCAAGACGGCTGCGGTCAAAAAACCCGCCAAGAAAAGGGCTGCAGCGCAAGGCCCCGTCCGCGAAGAAATCGGCCGCCCAAGCCAAAAGCTGAGCAATTACAGGGCTCTGCCCGGCAAGGCGCCTGCAACGCGGGAGCCTCGGAATAGTTCCAAGCGCCGGTGGGCGTCGCCACATTTCCACCTTGAAGCCGCACGAAATCCACAAAACCGTCGGCTTCCCACTTCACAACCCCGTGACATTCGCCGGGGGAGATTCTCCTTCTAAGACAAGCGCTTTGAGGACACCGGGGAAAACCGGGTCCCTGACGGGGTGGGTTTTGCATGCGGAAATCACTGGCTGCTCATGTCACTCTCTTTCTTGTGATCGCCGTCACGTTTTCCGTTTCATCTTTTTCATCCGCGCAAGCCATGCCGGCTCCCATGCCCGGCAACATCGAGCGAAGCATCGGCCTCGCCCAATGGGGTGCTGAGACCGAAGAATCGCAAGCGATGAGTCAGTATCAGGTTCTGGCGATGCTGCTGGACCTCGCGCGCCCGCAATCCGCCGGCAAGACCAAAACGGATATGTGCGAGACGCTGGCAACCGCAGCGCAAATGCATGAACTGCCGGTCGGTTTTTTCGTCCGCCTGATCAATCAGGAAAGCGGATTTAATCCGGAGGTCGTCAGCCCCGCCGGCGCGCAAGGCGTTGCGCAATTCATGCCCAAGGTGGCCGAGGAATGGGGCCTGAAAAATCCGTTCGACCCGCATGCGGCGCTGGTCGCCTCCGCGCGCTTCCTGCGCTCGCTTTACAACCAGTTCGGCAACTGGGGCCTCGCTGCCGCCGCCTATAATGGTGGCATGGGCCGCGTCCAGAAATGGATCGACAAGCGCGGCAAACTACCGGACGAGACCCGGCACTACGTAATGACCATCACCGGTGTGCCGGCTGAAAAATGGGTGAACGGCAAGCCGCTAGGTGCGAAGTTCAGCATTCCCGCACGCGCACCCTGTCAGGAGATTGCTCATCTCGCCGATACTCCCAGCGAAGTTGTTCCGCTGCCGCCGTCGCGCAGTCACGTTGTTACCGCCTCGGCGAGCAAGTCGACAGTTCCCTCGAGCAAGACGACAGTCGTTGCCGGGCCGCCGAGCAAGTCGACCAGCGTTACGGTAGCCGTGGTGAAACCGCGGATACGAAAGTCGCCGTGATCAAGGTCAAGGGCGCAAGCAAGGTTGCCGCCGTGGCAAGTAAGATCGCGCAGCCCAAGGCGATCGTCGCCAGCGCCGGCTTCACCGCCGCTTTACCCGAGGGCAAGCGCCAAAAGGCTGCCGCGGTAAAACTGGCGGAAAACTCTCCCTCCAAGTCTCAGGCCAAGGCTAGCAAGAAAGGCCCTGTCAAGGGTCGCGTCCAGGTGGCGGATGCACGCGGCGCGCGCAAATAGGATCGGGCCGGATCCCACCCGCTCCTGTGGCTAAATCGCCGCCGGTTCCCTAAATTGAGGGAGCGAAATTCCTCGCTCCCGATATCTCCTTGGCCAAAACCTCCAGCAAGAAACGCACACAACTGCCTTCCAAGGACGAGCTTGTCGCCTTCATTGGCGAGCAGCCCGGCAAGGTCGGCACGCGCGAGATCGCGCGCGCTTTCAGCCTCAAGAACAATGACCGCGCCGCGCTCAAGCGCATGCTGCGTGAATTGGGCGACGAAGGACGGCTGGAGCGCCGCCACAAGAAGCTGCACCCCGCCGGCGCCCTGCCCTCCGTTGTCGTTGCTGACATCGCCGAGCGCGACCGCGACGGAGAGCTGATCGCGCTTCCCACCGAATGGGATGAGGAGGCGCATGGCCCCGCTCCGCGCATCCGCGTGCATGTGCCACGCCGCGCGCGGCCTGCGGAAATCGCCGGCGTCGGCGACCGCGTGCTGCTGCGCACCGAGGAAACCGAAGAAGACGGCGGTATCCGCCACAGCGGCCGCGTCACCAAGATCATGGATCGCGCCAAGCTGCGCGTGCTCGGCATTTTCCGGCCGGCGCCAGACGGTGGCGGACGCCTGGCGCCGATCGACAAAAAACAGATGGGAAAAGAGCTGACGATTCCCCCTAATGCGACGGGCGGCGCGCAGGAAGGCGACCTGGTGGCGGTGGAGATCGCGCGCCAGGGCAGGCTCGGTCTTCCGATCGGCCATGTGAAGGAAAAGCTTGGCTCGCTAAAAAGCGAGCGCGCGGTGAGCCTGATCGCCATCCATGCCCATTCGCTGCCGCATGTCTTCCCGCGCGAGGTGCTGGCAGAAGCCGACGCCGTGCAGCCGGCAGCGCTGCAGGGCCGTGAAGATTGGCGCAAGTTGCCGCTCATCACCATCGATCCGCCCGACGCCAAGGATCACGACGACGCGGTGCATGCCACCCGCGACAAGGATCCGGCCAATCCAGGCGGTTTTGTCATTACCGTCGCGATCGCGGACGTCGGGCATTACGTCCGGCCAGGCTCCGCACTCGATCGCGAGGCGGCGGAACGCGGCAACTCGGTTTATTTTCCCGACCGGGTCGTGCCGATGCTGCCGGAGCGCATCTCCAACGACCTTTGCTCCCTGCGGCCGGAAGAGGACCGTGCTGCGCTCGCCGTACGCATGGTGATCGGCGCAAATGGCCGCAAGCGCTCGCACAGCTTCCACCGCGTTTTGATGCGCTCGGCGGCCAAGCTACATTATCTGCAGGCCCAGGCGGCCATCGACGGGCAGTTGGACGAGGTCACGCGTCCGATCGTTGGGTCCATCATCGAGCCGCTCTATGCCGCTTACGAATTGCTCAAAAAGGAACGTGCCGAGCGCGAGCCGCTCGATCTCGAACTGCCGGAACGCAAGCTGATCCTGACCGCCGCCGGTATGGTGGACCGGGTGGTCACGGCCGAGCGCCGCGACGCGCACAAATTGATCGAGGAATTTATGATCCTCGCCAATGTGGCGGCGGCGGAATCATTGGAGCGAACGCAGACCCCGCTGATCTACCGCGTGCATGACGAGCCGTCGCCAGAAAAGGTGCATGCGCTGCACGAATTCCTCACCACCCTCGATATTTCCTTTCCGAAAGGCGGCGCGCTGCGCCCTCACCTGTTCAATGGCATCCTGAAACGGGTCAAGGACAGCGACAACGAAGCGCTGGTCAATGAAGTGGTGTTGCGCAGCCAGGCGCAGGCCGAATATGCGGCGGAAAATTACGGCCATTTCGGACTGAACCTGCGCCGCTATGCCCATTTCACCTCCCCGATCCGACGCTATGCCGACCTGATCGTGCATCGCGGCCTGATCCGCGCGCTAAAGCTCGGCAGCGACGGTCTTGCGCCGGCGCAGGACGTCACGGCGCTGGGCGAGGTGGCCGCCCGCATCTCAGCCGCCGAGCGCCGCGCGATGAAAGCGGAGCGCGAGACCGTCGACCGGCTGATCGCGCATTTCCTTGCCGACCGGGTCGGCGCGCAGTTCGAGGGCCGCATCGGCGGCGTCACCCGGGCCGGGCTTTTCATCAAGCTCAACGAAACCGGCGCGGACGGATTTATTCCAGCACGGACGATCGGCGATGAGTTCTTCCGCTACGACGAACGCAGTCATGCCTTGATCGGAAACCGCAGCGGGGAAACCTACCGGCTCGGCGACGCGGTCAGCGTGCGCCTGGTTGAGGCCGCTCCGGTGGCCGGCGCGCTACGCTTCGAACTGCTCTCCAGCGGGAAGATCGACAAGAGCAAGCGCCACCGTCCTCGTGTCGAGCACGAAGGCCGCCGTTCCCAGCGGGACAAAAAACGAGAGCCGAAATCCGCCTCGCGCGGCAAAAAGCGACGGCGATAATTTGCCATGCCAAACGGGGTCGATCGCCTCAATGCACTGGGAAAAATTATCCCGACACATCCCGTAACGCGGCCGAAGGATTCTGCTTCGCTGATCATCCTCAATCGCAACGGTGCCGAGCCGAAGGTCCTGCTAGGCCGCCGCCACGAAAACCACGCCTTCATGCCCGGCAGATTTGTCTTTCCCGGCGGGCGCGTGGAAGCCGCCGATGCGCGCATGCCGTCGGCAAGCGAACTCGATCCGCATGCTGTTGCGAAGTTGATGCAAGGCGCGAGCGCGAGGAAAGCCCGCGCACTGGCGCTCGCCGCCATACGGGAAACATTCGAAGAAACCGGTCTGATGCTCGGCGTGAAACAAGACCCGCCGCCGGCCGCGCCCGGCGGCTTGTGGTCGGCCTTCACTGATGCCGGCATTTATCCCGATCTGGCGCCCCTGCAATTCGTCGCCCGCGCCATCACACCGCCGGGCCTATCCCGCCGCTTCGACACCCGCTTTTTCGCCGTGGACGCGCAGGCCATCATCCATCGCACCGACGGAATTGTCGGCCCGCAAGCTGAATTGGTGGAGCTGCTTTGGGTTCCGCTGGCTGAGACGCCGCGGCTCGGGCTTCACACCATTACCGCTGTAATCCTGGAGGAGCTGGAAGTTCGCGCGGCTGCAGGCATGGGCCCTGACTTGCCCGTGCCCTGTTATCGAATGAAAAACCAGCGTTTCGTGCGTGAATTGCTGTAATTCCTTGACATATCGAGCCTGATCGGTAGGTTCCGGCCCAACTCCACACCCCTTTGTCGAGGTTCTCATGGCCAAGGCCGCATCGCTGAAAATTAAGCTCGTGTCGAGTGCCGACACCGGCTTTTACTACGTGACCAAAAAGAATTCGCGCACCATGACCGATAAGCTGGTGAAGAAGAAATACGATCCGATCGCCAAGAAGCACGTCGAGTTCCGCGAATACAAAATCAAGTAACGACGGTTTTCCGCTACAGAATTAAACGCCGGGGCCCTGCCCCGGCGTTTTTGTTTGTCGCGAAATCGTGAAGCCTGCCGCTTGACCCAATTCGGATTGCGGTGTATTAAACCTGTAGGTTAATTAACTGACTGGTTATTTATGACGCCAGACCGTCTCAGCACAACTTTCGCGGCCCTCGCCGACCCCACGCGGCGTGCGATCCTTGCGCGGCTTGCGCTCGGCGAAACTTCCGTCACCGAACTGGCGAAGCCTTTTGATATGAGCGCCCCTGCCGTGTCAAAGCACCTGAAGGTACTGGAACGCGCTGGCTTGATCGCGCGCGGCCGCGAGGCGCAGTGGCGCCCTGCACGCCTGAAAGCCGGCCCGTTGAAAGACGTTGCCAAATGGATCGAGCAGTACCGTCGTTTTTGGGAAGAGAGCCTTGACCGTCTCGACGATTACCTCCGGAAAATCCAAGCCAGGGAGAAAAAGCGTGGACGAAAGAAATAATCTTGAGGAATTTGTCATCACCCGCGTCTTCGATGCGCCGCGCGATTTGGTGTGGAAGGCTTTCACCGAGCCAAAACGCCTGAAGGAGTGGTGGGGCCCGAAAGGCGTCACGATCATCGAGTCGAAAATGGATCTGCGCCCGGGCGGAAGCTATCACTACGCCATGCGCACGCCCGACGGTAACACGATGTGGGGCAAATTCGTCTACCGCGAGATCACGCCACCCTCGCGCATGGTTTTTGTAAATTCATTTTCCGACGAGGCCGGCGGCGTTACCCGCCATCCCATGGCTCCGAACTGGCCGCTTGAAATGCTTTCGACCTTCTTGTTTGAAGAAGAAAGCGGAAAAACCAGGTTTACTGTCCGGTGGTCCCCCTTGAATGCGACCGAGGAAGAGCGCGCTACTTTCGCCGCCGGGCATGCGAGCATGCACCAAGGCTGGGGCGGAACGCTGGATAAGCTAGCGGCCTATCTGGCGTAAGCCGTGCAAGACGCCTGAGTTTGCGCAAGCGGAGGGAAGTGCTCGATGTCTCTCAAGCTCTATTTCCATCCGCTTGCGTCCTTCTGTCACAAAGCGTTGATCGCCTTGTACGAAAATGGCATCCCGTTCGAGCCCATCATCGTTGATCTCGCCAACGAAGCCTCGAGCGCGGCCTTCCGGAAGGTTTGGCCGATGGCCAAGATGCCGGTTCTGCGCGACGACACACGCGATCGCACCGTGGCGGAGTCCAGTACGGTCATTGAATACCTCGATGCTTTTTATCCGGGCGCAACGCGATTCCTGCCACCCGATCCGGACAGCGCCTGGCAGACGCGCATGTGGGACCGCTTCTACGACCATTATGTACAGGAGCCGATGCAGAAGATCGTAACCGACCGGTTGCGCCCCGCGGGCCAGAACGACGCCCACGGCGTGGACCAGGCGAAGACGCAACTGCTGCGAGGCCTACAAAGTGGCGGAGCCGTCGATGCAAGCGAAAAACTGGGCGATGGGTGACGATTTTACCTTGGCAGACTGCGCTGCGGCGCCAGCGCTTTTCTATGCCAATACGGTCCTGCCTTTTGGCAGGACGGAAAAGAATCTATCGGCCTATCTGGACCGGCTGATGGCGCGGCATTCTTTCGCGCGGGTGCTGGAGGAGGCGCAGCCTTATTTCGCGCTGTTTCCGATGGAAAATAAACCGCAGAGACGACAGCGTCGGCAGCAGTGAAAGGAAAGCCCATGCAGTTGAACCCCTATCTGTTCTTCACAGGAAATTGCAAGGAAGCCTTCACCTTCTATGAAAAAGTTTTGCGCGGAAAAATTATCGGCATGATGACGCATGGAGAGACGCCAGCAGCGGAACACACCAAGTCGGAATGGCAGGACAAGATTATCCACGCGCGCATGACATTCGGCGATCAAGTGTTGATGGCTTCCGACGCGCCACCCGAGCATCACCGGCCAATGCAGGGCTTTTCGGTTTCGCTCACTGTCCAGGAACCGGCTGAAGCCGACCGTATCTTTAAAGCCTTCTCCGAAGGTGGTCAGGTGACGATGCCGATCCAGGAGACTTTTTGGGCGCACCGCTTCGGCATGCTGGTCGACCGTTTCGGTACGCCCTGGATGATCAACTGCGAGAAGACGCAGTAGCGCAGCACATCAGCACCCTGCTCTGTAGGATTTCAGCATGGACCAGACCGCCCAGAGCACCACCGTGGACCGGGAAATCGTTCTCAGCCGTCTGCTTGATGCCCCACGCGAGCTGGTGTTCGCGGCCTGGACCGACCCCAAGCAGGTGGTGCAATGGTGGGGACCGCGCGGCTTCACCACCACAAGCCATGAAATGTCGGTGAAGCCCGGCGGCGTGTGGCGCTTCGTCATGCACGGCCCGGACGGGCGCGACTATAAGAACAAGATCATCTTCACCGAGGTGGTCAAGCCCGAGCGTCTGGTCTATCGCCACGCCGGCGAGGATGAGCACGAGGACGTGCGCTTCCACGTCACCGTCACATTTCAGGCGCAGGGACGCAAAACCCTGCTCACCATGCGCAGCCTGTTCGCGACCGCGCAGGAGCGCGATGAAGTGGTCACCAAATATGGTGCGATCGAAGGCGGCAAGCAGACGTTGGAACGCCTGGCCGCGCATGTGGAGAAAAACTGAGCCGGGCTGCCATCGCGGCCACAACAACGGAGGATCGTCATGCATTATGTGGATGGATTTGTCGTACCGGTGCCGCGCAAGAACCTGAAAGCCTACAAGCGCATGGCGACGAAGGCTTCCAAGGTCTGGCGCGATCATGGCGCGCTGGAATTTGTGGAATGCGTGGCCGACGACGTGAAGAAGGGAAAATGGACCTCGTTTCCGCGCAGCGTGAAGCTGAAACCCGGCGAGGTCGTGGTGTTCTCCTATATCGTTTACAAGTCGCGCAAGGACCGCGACCGCGTGATGGGCAAAGTGATGAAGGACCCGCGGCTAGCCGACATGATGAACCCGAAGGAAATGCCGTTCGACGGCAAGCGCATGATCTGGGGCGGGTTCAAGACGATGGTCGAAGCCTAGCCCCAGTAGCGGCCGCTAGCTCCGATGATGATCACCAGCATGCCGACCGGCATGTTCACTGCGACGATCTGGCGGATCTGATCGAGGCTCGCGCCCGCCGTCGGCCAATCCTGCGCGTCCACCGCGCGCTTGAAGGCCAGCCATGGCCCGTGGAACAGCCATATAAACAGCCCGATCATCGCCCAGCCAAACAACTGCATCCAATGGATGTACATGCCGACGCCGGAAAACCCGCCGAAGGTGACAAATACCATCCAGTAGCCGCTGGCCAGGATCAGCAGGATCGCGCCCCATACCCAAGGAAAGAACTTCGCCAGCGTCGCCCGCATCAGCCGCATGCGCTGCGGCGGCTCGAGCGTGCCGAGCGCCGGCCTTAGGCAGATATAGATGAGGAACATGCCCCCGACCCAGATCACGGCGGCTACGAGATGCAGGGCGACGGCGACGGATTGGACAAGCATCAGGCAGGTCTCCAGACTCAGCATTCTGCCATGCACCTTCCCTGCCCGGCTTGGCAAGAGGCGCCGCCGTTGGCAAGAGAGCGCCGGTCATCGTAACTTAGGTTGATAACCACAACAGGCGGGGAAATGTCCAAACCGAAAATTCTGATCTTCGCGCCGCGCGAGGAGCCGCCGTCTATCCTCAATCAACTGGAAAGCGCCGGCTTCCAGGTCGCCCTGGGCAGCCTCGACTGGCAATTGCCGCGCGGCGATTACGAAGATGCCTTTGCCGAAGCTGCACGCGACACCGTGGCGCTGATGGGCACCTCGATCCGCCACACGCCCGTCAGCCGCCGCATCATGGAAGGATCGCAGCGGCTGCGCATCGTGGCCAAATACACGGTGGGCGTCGACGACGTGGACGTCGAGGCCGCCACCGACCTCGGCATCATGGTCTGCCATGCGCCGACCGAATCCAATTGCTTCGCCGTCGCTGAAACCACCGTCGCAATGATGCTGACGATCCTGAAGAAAATACGCGAGCGTGACGCCTCCGTGCGCGCCGGCCAATGGCGCCAGCCGGGCCATGGTGGCAGCTATGTCGGCAGCCGGCTTTCCGATGATTATCCAGGCATCACGCTGGGCATCGTGGGCCTTGGCCGCATCGGAAGCCGCGTGGCGCAATTACTGGCGCCCTGGCGCATCCGCATCCTGGCTTATGATCCCTACATTTCACCGACAAGCTTCCTATTCTCCAACGCGAGGCAAGTCGATTACGAGACGCTGCTGCGGGAATCCGATGTGGTCTCGTTCCATGTGGTCTTGACCAAGGAAACCCGCTTCATGCTGGGCGAGCGTGAGCTGGCCATGATCAAGCCGGGCGCTGTGGTGATGAATACCGCGCGCGGAAAGATCGTCGACGAGGCGGCGCTTGCTCGCGCCATTGCCTCAGGGCGGGTTTCGGCAGCGGCCATCGATGCCTTTGAGGAAGAGCCGTTGCCTTTGGATTCTCCACTGCGAGCGCTCGGCGAGAAGGTGCTGTTCTCGCCGCATTCCGCCGCTCACAGCGCCGGCGGCGAGCTACGCCCCGGCATCACCTGGGCTACCCGCTCGGTGCTGTCGGCGCTGGCGGGAAAGGTGCCCGACAATGTTTACAACCGCGAAGTTATTCCACGCTGGAAAGAACGCTTCGGTGGCGCCAGCGTCACCGCATGATCCCAACCGATACTCGAACGGCCTCAGGAGCAACCATGAGCAGCTACCCAGGTTTGACCGGCGAATGCGTGATGTTCAAAGGCCAAAACGACGACATGATAGAGGGCTATTACGCCAAGCCTTCCGGCAAAGGCTCCTTCCCCGGCGTGGTGCTCATCCATCACGCTCCGGGCTGGGACGAATGGATTCTGGAGGCCTCGCGCAAGCTGGCGCAGCACGGCTTTGCCACCATCGCGCCGCACCTTTATCACCGCGACGGCCCCGGCAGTCCCGACGACATCGCGGCCAAGGCGCGTGCGGAAGGCGGTGTGGCCGACGGTCAAGTTGTGGGTGATATTGCGGGAGCGATGGCCTATCTGCGGGCGCAACCGGAAGCCAACGGAAAAGTCGGCTTGATCGGTTTCTGCTCAGGAGGCCGGCACGCCTATCTTTGTGCCGGGTCGCTGTCCAATGTGGATGCGCTCGTTGATTGCTGGGGCGGGAACAAATTTGCCGACAACAAGAATAATCCGGCGAAGCGCCCCGTCCCGCCGATCGAGCTCACAGAGAAGATCACCGCTCCCGTTCTCGGCATTTATGGCAACGACGACAAGAATCCATCGCCCGAAGACGTCAACAAGACCGAAGAGCGGCTAAAAAACGCGGGCAAGAATTATGAATTCCACCGCTACGACGGCGCCGGCCACGGCTTCTTCAACGCTCCCCGCCCGGCCTATCGTCCCGAGCAGGCGCAAGATGCCTGGCAGAAGGTCTTCGCCTTCTTCCAAAAGCATCTTTCCAAGTAAACGCGTCCGAGAGGAAGACCAATCATGTGCACCTACATCACCGAGACGGCCAAGGTCGTCGGCAGCGCCAAGGGACCGAAGGGCTGGATGCGGATCGAGACCGCCAACATCTATTTCGATCATCCGTTTCATGCCCCGCTCGACCATTCCCTGAACATTGATTTTGTTGGTGAGGTCGAGGGCAGCATGCAGCGCGTAGCCGTGGAGCTGAGTGCCGACTCGGCTCGCGCACTAATCCAGCGGATCGAAGCGGCGCTCGCCTCCGGCGAGGAAGCGCACGCGGCGTAAGCGCATACCTGCTCCCGCAGCGTAAGCGTATACCTGCTCCCGCAAACTGCCAGGAACTCATGCTGCGCTTGCGCGGTTAGCGGGGTGGGGCCAGCCACAAAAGTCCGCAGGAGGTATTGATGCAAATTTCCGGCAAGAAGATCGCTATCCTCGCCACTCACGGCTTTGAGCAGTCGGAACTCGAAGTCCCGCGCGACAAATTGAAGGCAGCCGGCGCTACCGTGCATGTGGTGTCGCCGGAAAAGGGCTCGATCAAGGGCTGGGAGAAGAAGGATTGGGGCCGCCCCGTGCAAGTTGATCGCACGCTCGATGAGGTTTCCGCCGACGATTACGACGCGCTGGTGCTGCCTGGAGGTCAGATCAACCCGGACCTGCTGCGGGTCAATGACAAGGCATTGGCGCTGATCCGCGCCTTCAACGCGCAGAAGAAGATCATCGCCGCGATCTGCCACGCGCCTTGGCTGCTGGTCGAAACCGGTATTATCAAGGGTCTGAAATGCACGTCCTACCACTCGATCAAGACCGACGTGATCAACGCTGGCGGAAAATGGGAGGACTCAAAGGTCGTGGCCGACCAGGGGATCGTGACATCCCGCAATCCGACAGATCTGGAGGCTTTCTCGGCCAAAATCACCGAAGAGGTAGCGGAAGGACCCCACAGCTCCCGGAGCGCGGCCTAGGGCGAGCCCTGAAGGGTCGCAAACCCATCAAAGGCGGCGCAATTTGTTACCATATTATTAAGAAAGCTATGCGTATAACGCGTAGCTGCGGCGCAGCAGTCTTGAATTGTGCACTGCGAAATTCGGCCTATATTTGGATCAAATAGCGCCGCGAACGAAGATTCGATGTAATTCGACGGAGAATTTGGCTGCGGCTATAAAAAAGGGCCTTAATATGCTTATTCACGTCATTCGTTTTTTGCGGTCCTGGCGTCTCTGCAGCGACATTCTCCGGGATTTGGCCCGGAAGAGCGACAGCGAGCTCCGGGAAATGGGACTGACCCGGGCGGATATCCCGCGGGTTGCCTACGAACGCACCCTCGCCGCCTGAGCGGCTCGGAAACGAAGCAAGCGCCCGCCCTCCAGCGGGCGCTTTCGTTTGTGCGCTTCCCGGGGCCGGGATGATTGCGGCCCGGCCCCGCAATGACCTACCTATGCGCCATGGCAGGCGAACCAAAACCAGCGATCCATATTGTCGGCGGTGGGCTGGCGGGCGCCGAGGCGGCCTGGCAGATCGCCCAACGGGGCGTGCCGGTGGCGCTGCATGAGATGCGTCCGCAGCGCTCCACCAACGCGCATAAGACCGATCACCTGGCAGAGCTGGTCTGCTCCAATTCCTTCCGCTCCGACGATCACGAACAGTCCGCCATCGGTCTCTTGCATGAGGAGATGCGCCGGCTTGGCTCGCTGATCATGCGCGCGGCGGACTCCAATCAGGTGCCTGCGGGCGGGGCCTTGGCAGTGGACCGCGACGGATTCGCCGCTGCAGTTACCTCCGCGCTCGAGACGCACCCCTTGGTCCGAATCGTGCGCGAGGAAGTCGCGGGTCTGCCGCCGGAAGAATGGGACAACGTCATCATCGCCACCGGGCCCCTCACCTCGCCCGCGCTGGCTGAGGCTATTCGTCGGATCACCGGCGAAGACGCGCTTGCCTTCTTCGACGCCATCGCTCCGATCGTGCACCGCGAGAGCATCGATCTCTCAGTCGCCTGGTTCCAGTCGCGCTATGACAAGGCAGGCCCGGGCGGCTCCGGTGCCGACTACATCAATTGCCCAATGACGCGCGAGCAATATGCCGCCTTTGTCGAGTCGCTGCTTGCCGGAGACAAGACCAGCTTCCACGAATGGGAAGCTTGCACGCCTTATTTTGACGGCTGCCTGCCGATCGAGGTGATGGCCGCACGCGGAGCGGAAACGCTGCGGCATGGACCGATGAAACCTTTCGGACTTACCAATCCGCATGACCCGCAGGTGAAAGCTTATGCGGTCGTGCAGCTGCGCCAGGACAACAAGCTCGGCACGCTGTTCAACATGGTGGGTTTCCAGACCAAGCTGAAACATGCCGAACAGGTCCGCATCTTCCGCACTATTCCCGGGCTCCAGAAGGCCGAATTCGCCCGGCTGGGTGGCCTGCATCGCAACACCTTTCTGAATTCGCCAAATCTTCTCGACGAGACGCTGCGGCTGAAGGCTATGCCGCGCTTGCGCTTTGCCGGGCAGATCACCGGCTGCGAGGGCTACGTCGAATCCGCAGCCATCGGGCTGCTGGCAGCGCGTTTCGCCACCGCAGAGCAGCGGGGCGGAGAACTCGCACCGCCGCCGCCCACCACCGCGCATGGCGCGCTGCTCGCGCATATCACCGGCGGACATGTGGAAACCATGGACGCAGGCCCCCGCTCCTTCCAGCCGATGAATATCAACTTCGGCCTCTTCCCGCCGCTCGCGCAGGTCCCGGCCAAGGATGCTGACGGCAAGCGATTGCGCGGCGTCGAAAAGTCCATCGCAAAGAAGCGCGCGCTCTGTCTGCGCGCGTTGGCCGATCTCGGGCAATGGGCGGGCGGTGCCCGCCTGGCCGCCGCCGAATGAAGCGAAAAAGCGAAATTGCCGATCGCTGGGTGAGCGAGGTGGTGCTCAAGCGCGACGTCTTCTCCACCGTTGAGCGCGGCCGCTTCCGCACTGCGGAGCGCGAGGTCGAGGCCGTCCTGCGAAGAATCGACGAGGTACCTTGGTGGTCGCGCCCGGTCGCGCGGCATCTCTTCACGCGCGAAAGCCGGGCGTTGCACCGAGCCGGACCGTTACAGATTGCGCCAGCGCTTCTGTTCAGCGGCCGGCAGGAGCTGGTGCGCGGCTGGATTGACGGCGTCGCGCTGCATATCGCCAAGCCCCACGGCGACCCCGCCTATTTCAACTCCGCCAAGGCCGTCTTACGGCGGCTGCACCGCGCCGGGATCTGCCACAACGACCTCGCGAAGGAACAGAACTGGCTGCGCGGCGCCGATGGACGCTGCTATCTGACCGATTTCCAGCTCGCCTTCTGCTTTTCGCGGCGCGGGCGGCTGTTTCGCATTCTGGCCTATGAGGATCTGCGGCATCTTCTGAAACACAAGCGACGCTACCTGCCGGAGGCGCTTACCCCTGCCGAACTGCGAATATTGGGACGCAAGAGCTGGTTCACCCGGGTCTGGATGGCGACCGGCAAGAGGCTTTATCGCGCGATCACGCGGGGGCTGTTCAACTTCACCGACCGCGAGGGCGGTGGGCCGCGACTGGTCAACGATGCGCCGGTGATCGCTGCGCGCTTGCGCGAGCACCCCTCCGTACGCGACGTCGCTATCGTCGCTTTCCCGGATCGCCGCGCCGGCACCGGCCTTTATGCCTTTGTCGAGGTGAACTCCGTCCTCCCGGAAACAGCACTGCGCGACTTCCTCACTATCAAGCCCGGCCCGGCCGCGCCCGAGCATCTGCAGTTGAGCGGCGCGTTGCCGCGCAATGCCGCCGGCGCGGTGCGCACGGAAATCCTTCAGCTTGTCGCGATGAACCAGCTGGAATTGATCGACAGCCTCATTGTCAACGAGAGCGAACGGGCCGTGGTGGCCCGCATCGTGGCAGAACGGCGCAACCTGCGCGACCGCTTCGCCTTCTGAGCTTCAGCGCGCCGCCATGGCGCGAGGACGCCGCGCGGCGCGCCACAAAGCCCATTGCCGCCGCCATTGCGGCACGTCGATGCTGCTAAAGGGATCGTAGCCGCGCCGCTCCATTTGCTTCAGTAAGGGCCGCACCAGGGCAATCGGAAGAAAGGCGGGAAGCACGGACGCCGGAGCCGTCAAGAGCAGATCATCGGCCGCCGTCAGATGCCCCCGGATATGCAGGCGCATTTCCGCCAGGGCCGCGCGCAATTGCGGTGTCGATTTGCCGGCAAAAACATCCTCCGTATTCGCGCCATAGCGCTGCAGAATATCCAACGGAACAAAAAGCTGGCGCCGTGCCGCATGACGCGGAAAAAGCCGCAGCTGCTCGGCCAGGGCATAAGCGATGCCCGCGTGCCGCGCGAGGCTACTTACGGCGGCATCCGATCCATCCAAAATCTTGGCGGCCAGCTCGAAGATCGCCGACGAGGTCTTCAAGCCATAGGCTTCCGCATGGACCAGCGTCGGCATCGGATCGTCATAAAGATCAAAAGCGTGGGCGTCGACCAATGCAGCCAAAGACTGCGCCCCCAATCTGCAGCCCACCATAGTCTCGAGCAGCGCTGCGGCGACGGGATGCGCTCGCGCCTCCTCGCTTCGTCCGCCCTCCAACACTTCGCGCCACCATTGCAGCCGAATCTCGCCCGGCATCGGTTCGCGTGCGATGTCGCGCACCCGCGCAATCTCGGCATTGAAAGCATACAGGGCAAAGAGCGCGGGACGATGCGCCGCGGGCGCGAACAATGTGGCCAGGAAACGGTTCTTGTCCGCCTCCCGCACCAGCTGTTCGCAATAACCGCTCGCGTCCGCTGTCATGGAAGGCCTTTGCGGAGGCGTCACGCCTTGGCGTCGTCTCCCCGGATGGCATCCCGGCCGGTGCCGACGCCCAGATAGATCAGGATGGGCGCGGCGATGAAGATCGACGTATAGGTTCCGACCAGCACGACGCCGAAGATCATGGTCGCCGTGAAGCTGTGGATGGCCTGGCCGCCGAACAGCAGCAGCGCCAACAAGGCTAGGGTAACGGTGACGTGAGTGATGACCGAGCGGGACAGCGTCTGGTTAATCGAAAGATTGAGCAGCTCCGGCATCGGCATTCGCTTGTAGCGGCGCAATATTTCGCGGATGCGGTCGTAGATGACCACCGTGTCGTTGAGCGAGTAGCCCAGGATGGTTAGCAGAGCCGCGATGCTGGTGAGATCGAAATCAATCTGCGCCAGCGACATGAACCCGATGGTGAGCACCAGATCGTGCACGTTGGCGATCATGGCGCCCAGCGCGAATTGCCATTCGAAGCGGAACCACAAGTAAATGAAAATCGAGCCGATCGCGAGCATCAGACCCATGATGCCGTAAGACAGCAACTCGCCTGAGACGCGCGGACCCACCACTTCGACGCGCCGGTATTCCACCTGGTCGCCGAGCGCGTTTCTAACCTTCTGGACGGCTGCCTGCTGCGCTTCCTCGCCACCTGGCTGCTGCGAGATGCGGATCAACACATCTTGCGGCGTGCCGAATTGCTGGAGTTGGAATTCGCCAAGCCCAAGCTCGCCGATGGTCGAGCGCATGCGCGCCAAATCGGCCGCGCCCGCCTGGGTGCGAACTTCTATCAGCGTGCCGCCTCGAAAATCGATGCCGAAATTCAAGCCATGAGTGAAATAAAGCAGAATCGCGGCGATCGACAAAAGTGCAGATAAAGGAAAGCTGATGCGCCGGAAGCGCACAAAATCAAACTTGGTGTTGTCCGGAACGATGCGAAGAAGGCGCACTGTCGTCTTTCTCAGCTGACCGATGGGATGAAGTTAGATCGGCACATGTTGCGGGCGTTGCCAGCGGACCCAATAGGCAACGATCAGCCTTGTCAGGGTGAAGGCAGTGAATACGGTCGTGATGATGCCAATACCGAGCGTCACGGCGAACCCGCGGACCGGTCCCGTGCCGATGAAGAAGAGCACGGCGGCGGCAATGAAGGTCGTGATGTTGGAATCCAAGATCGTCGCCAGCGCCCGTGTGAATCCGGCGTCGATGGCGTTGATCGGCGTCCGGCCGGCGCGCACTTCCTCACGGATGCGCTCATAGATCAGCACGTTGCTGTCCACGGCGATGCCGACGGTGAGGACGATGCCGGCGATCCCTGGCAGCGTCAGCGTGGCGTTGAGCAGCGACAGAATGCCGAAAATCATGGCCACGTTGATGGCCACGGCCACGTTGGCAAACAGCCCGAACAGTCCGTAGGTCAGAAACATGAAGATGATGACCAGCGCGGAGCCGACGTAAGCCGCCGTCTTGCCCTTCTCGATGGAGTCCTGCCCGAGGCCCGGCCCCACGGTGCGCTCCTCGATGATGGTGAGCGGCGCCGGCAATGCGCCCGCGCGCAGCAGGATCGCCAAGTCGTTGGCTTCCTGCACGTTAAAATTGCCGGAGATCTGACCACTGCCGCCGAGGATGGCTTCGCGGATAACCGGCGCGCTGATCACCTCGTTGTCGAGCACGATGGCGAAAGGCTTGCCGACATTCTCCTGCGAAATCTGCGCGAAGCGACGCGCGCCGTTTGAGTTGAAACGAAAACTCACGATCGGCTCGCTGGTTCGCTGATCGAAGCCAGGCTGCGCGTCAGTGAGGTCAGCGCCCGAAACAGCGACTTGGCGCTTGATGACGTAGGGCTCGCGCTGCTTGGCGCCGTAAAGAAGTTCCGAATCCGGAGGCACACCGCCCTGCTGCGCTTGATCGGCAGGAAGCGAAAGATCCACCAGCCGGAAATCGAGCTTGGCAGTCTTGCCGAGCAATTCCTTCAGCCGGGTCGGGTCCTGCAAGCCCGGCACCTGCACCAGAACGCGATCGACGCCCTGCCGCTGGATCAGCGGCTCCACGGTGCCGAGTTCGTTGACACGGCGCTCGATGATCTGAATCGATTGCTCCACAGCCTGGCGGATGCGCTCGAGAATGGCCGGATCGGTGGGCGTCAGCCGTACAAGACCACCGGTCTGGGTGATTTCGAGGCTGCGCTGACCCGCGCTCGCCAGGATACCCGAAAGCGGGCGCGATAATTCATTCAGCTTGCTCATCGCCTGCTGAATGTCGGTGCCTTCGCGCAGACGCAATTCGACGCTGTTGCCGCGAGCAGCAAGGCCGGTATAGCCGACGCGCGCTTCGCGCAGCACGCGCCGCACGTCGTCAAGCAAAGCCTGCGACTGTTCCCTGCGCACAGCCGCAGTGTCCACCTCGAGCAGGATGTGCGATCCGCCCTGCAAGTCGAGACCGAGCACGATGTGGCGCTGCGCCCATTTCGGCCAGCTCTTCACCGTTTCTTCGGAAAAGAAATTCGGCACGGCGACGAGGCAGATGAAGAATGCGGTGAGCAGCGTCGCTGCCGCCTTCAGCGGAGAAAAATGAAGCATTGGATTTCGACCGTTCGATCCGCGTAAGCCTGGACGACTTTAAAGCTTAGCTGCCCGCTTCTTCCTTCACCGGCTCGCCTTTGGCGCGCACGTCGCTGACCATGGCGCGCACCTGGCGAACGCGGATTCCATCGGCGATTTCGACCTCGATCTGGTCATCGTCGATCACCTTGGTGACCTTGCCGACAAGGCCACCGGAGGTAACGACAGTATCGCCGCGCCGCACATTCTTGACCATTTCCTGATGCGCCTTCACGCGCTTCTGCTGCGGGCGCAGGATGAGGAAATACATGATCACGAAAATGAGGACGAATGGCAGCAATTGCGTCATCAGGTCGCCGCCGCCGCCGAAGGGGGAACCTTGCGCAAATGCAGGAGAAATCAGCATGGAGCTTCCTTTTGGGGGTGGGCCGGTGCGGACTGCTCCGCAGCGTTGAGCTTGGGCTTCGAAAACGCGCGGACTATAGCGGTCGACGGCTTAATTGCAATGCGCGGCAGACTCGGCCGCAGGGGGCTATTTCATGCTTCCTGTCGCCTCCTTGCAGGGCAGCGGCAGGCCCGCTAAGGGAGCAGCTATCCAACCTCGGATCTATGGGAGTTTGGCATCCTGAATGGCATAAGTCGGATATATCCGACTTATGTTGAGGCCTGTTACATGCCGAAAGCCAGCCGTCCAAAAGGCAAGACCAAACTTAAGGCCGGGTCAGCCCGCCCTGCCCTGAGCGACACGGCGCGTATCGCAGCCGCGCTCGATCGAATCGCGCCGCCCACGCCACGGATACCGGACTTTTCCGCCGCGAGCGCCTTCGTCTGGCATCCCGAGGGGAATCGTCTGGCGCCGGTCCCGCGCGTCAACCGCGTAGAGATGTCGTTATTGAAGGGCATCGACCGCGTGCGCGACCTGCTGGTGGAAAATACCGAGCGTTTCGCGCGCGGCCTGCCCGCCAATAATGCGCTGCTCTGGGGCGCGCGCGGCATGGGCAAGTCGTCGCTGGTGAAAGCGGCGCATGCCGCCGCCAGCTCAGCCGCAGACACATCTTCCGGCGAGCTGAAGCTTGTCGAAATCCATCGCGAGGACATCGAGAGCCTCCCCGCTTTGATGAATTTGCTGCGCGGTGCGCGCGACCGCTTTATCCTGTTCTGCGACGATCTTTCTTTTGATAGCGAAGACACCTCCTACAAATCGCTCAAGGCTGTGTTGGAAGGCGGCATCGAAGGTCGTCCGGACAATGTGATCCTCTACGCCACGTCAAACCGCCGGCACCTGATGCCACGCGAGATGGTGGACAACGAACGCGCCACGGCGATCAATCCTGGCGAGGCGATCGAGGAGAAGGTCTCGCTGTCAGACCGCTTCGGACTATGGCTTGGCTTCCACCGTTGCAGCCAGGACGAATACCTTGCCATGGTGGAAGGCTATGTCGCGCATTTCGGCATTCCGCTTTCCGGCGAAGAACTCACGCGGGAGGCGTTGGAATGGGCGACAACACGCGGCGCCCGTTCGGGCCGTGTGGCGTGGCAATTCGTGCAGGATCTCGCCGGACGGCTCGGCGTCCGGCTGCAAGCAGCATCAGGAAGGGTGTCGGAACGAGCTAGGCGCCGTTGAGATATTGTGTCGGGTCGACCGGCGACGAGCCCTTGCGGATTTCGAAGTGCACCTGCGGTGACGAGACCGTGCCGGTCTGTCCAGCTTTTGCGATGATCTGCCCGCGTTTGATCGTGTCACCGCGCTTCACCAGCAGCTCGCTGGCATGCGCATAGGCGGTCACGAACCCGTTGGGATGACGGACCAGCACGAGGTTGCCGTAACCCTTCAGCTCATTACCGGCATAGGCGACAACGCCGTCTTCCGCCGCTTTGATCGGGGTGCCTTCGGGCACTGAGAGATTGATACCATCATTCTGCTGACCATTTGGCTTCGGTCCGAAGCCAGCAATGATGCGACCGCGCACCGGCCAGCGGAATGAGGGCGGGTCGGAAGCCTTTGCTGTATCCTCGGCAGCTGGCCGTGGGGCTCACGGCGCGCGCCGTGTGCTGCGGCTCGATCGACGCAACTTTCTTCTCGGGAGCCGCTGCCGCCTTGGACTGCGATTGGGTCGGGGCCGGGGCCGGTTTCGCTGCAAGAGCCGGCGATTTGGTGCTGGCCGGGCGGCCCGGAATGACCAGGCGATCGCCCATTTTCACTTGCGCATGGGGCTCAACGCGATTGGCCTTCGCAAGATCTTTCAGCGCGACGTTATAACGCTTAGCGATCCCGATCATGGTTTCGCCTGGGGTTACCGTATGCGTGGCCGATTCAGACGAGCCTGTCGCCGCGGCGGTCTGATTGGAGCGCGGGCTGACTGCGCCGGTCATGGCGGGTTGAGGTGCGCTCCCCCCAGCGATCCCAGCATGCATCGTGGCGGGCCCCGTGGGAGGCGGCAGCGAGCCGGCCGCCTGCCCGGGCGCTGGCAGCGGTTTGCTTTCGACGCCACCGGGTCGCGATGCGGAATTTACCGATGCGGTCACATCGCCTGCGCCCGACTGTGGCTTGGAAGCGAAGGGATTGGAGAAAGGGCTTTCGAAGCGGCTGGTGTCGGAGCTGCAACCGGCGGCACTCAAGGCCACCAGCGCCAACATGATGAACGAGGGCCGCAAAGACGCGCGCAACGCGACGGGGGATGGCATGGTTTACCCACTCATACTCAGACGCAACGGATACGATTGAGTGAGTTAACACTGTTGAGGTAAACAAGGTTTAAACGACCGTTGCGCCGCCTGCACGGGCCAAAAGCCAATTGGCATCTCACAACTCGCGTGCCTGCCCGCGCAACAGCGGCACAAAGCGCACTCCGATGAGTTGCTCTTGCACCAAGCCTTCGTTGGTCTTGGTTAATTTTACGATCTCCTGTGTGCCATCGTGGGGACCAAGCGGCAGCAGCAGTACACCGCTCTCGACAAGCTGCTCGACCAGGACCTCGGGGACATTCTCGGCCGCCGCGGTGACGATGATGCGGTCGTAAGGCGCGCGCGCGGGCACACCGGCAAACCCATCGCCCACCACCACCTCGACATTGTCGTACCCGAGCGTGCGGAGCCTGTTGCGCGCTGCTTCCGCAAGCGTACGGTACCGCTCGATGCTCACCACTTTGCGCACCAAGCGCGACAGCACGGCGGCCTGATATCCGGAGCCGGTGCCGATCTCGAGCACGCGGTGCTGCGGTTCAACCGCAAGCTGCTCGGTCATATAGGCAACGACATAAGGCTGGCTGATGGTCTGACCACAAGCGATCGGCAGCGCATGGTCGCTATAGGCAACGTCAAGGCAGTCCGGCGCGACAAAATGCTCGCGCGGCACTTCGTCCATAGCCCGCAATACGGCCTGGTCACTGATCCCGCGCCGGCGGAGCGTCAGCATGAATTCCATGCGTCCGACGCGCTCCGGATCCTGCGATAGTTCAGCCACGTTGTTGTTACCTCTCAACTGCCGCCGACATGCCATTATGGACGCTGCCGATATAGGCTCAAGGGCCGACGGTGACCGCTCTTGCGGCCCTCTGAAGCCGGGCTATATTCCGCCACCGCGCGATCGGCGCGCTTACAGGAATCCTTGCATGAACGCGGCCACAGACCCAGCTTCCCCGCGGACTGGGCGCCGTATTTTCGTGGTCGAGGACGAATTCCTGATCCGCATGCTGCTGGAGGATATGCTCACCGACCTCGGTTATGATCTGGTCGGCATGGCCGGACGCGTCGATGAAGCGGCCGAGATGGCCCAGACCAAGGATTTCGATCTTGCGATCCTCGACGTGAACCTGGATGGGCAGGACGTCTACCCGGTAGCCGACCTGATCGGCAAACGCGGCCTGCCCTTCATGTTTGTCACCGGCTATGGCGGCCGCGGACTGCCCGATAATTACCGCAACCGGCCGACCTTGCAGAAGCCGTTCCAGCTCGACGAGTTGAAGCGGATGCTGGCGCAACTGCTGCCGGCGTAGAGCAGGACCCTTGCAAAGCCTGCCGTGGACCCGATCCGGTGGGCTCCGGCGGCGGCTTTATCCAAAGACTTCCGCCAGCCGCGTCAGGTAAGGCTCATCCGTCATGTCGATCCGCAGCGGTGTGATCGAGATGCGATTATCCGCCAGCGCCCAGATGTCGGTGCCGTCGCTGGTCGTCGGCTTGTACCGGCCTTTGAAGGCGATCCAGTAATAAGGATTGCCGCGGCCGTCACGGCGGCTTTCGATCGCCATCTGCGCCTGGTTGCGCTTGCCCTGGGTGGTCACCGAAACGCCCCGCACCTTGTCCGGCGGGCAATCCGGAAAATTCATGTTGATCAGCACGTCTTTCGGAATGCCTTCCGCCAGCACGCGCCGGATCAGGTCGGGGGCGTGTTGGATTGTGGTTTCCCAATGCGGCAATTTCCCATCGGTCATGGCACAAGCCTGCGACAGCGCGACCGACGGAATGTTGAGGATGGCACCCTCAATTGCGCCGGCGACGGTGCCGGAATAAGTCACGTCCTCGCCGGCGTTGCGTCCCAAATTAACGCCCGACAGCACCAGATCGGGCGGGCCGTCCTTCATCAGGTGATAGGCGCCCATGATGACGCAATCGGTCGGCGTGCCTTTCACCGCAAATCTGCGCGTACCGATCGAGCGCAGGCGCAGCGGATCATTGATCGAGAGCGAATGCGCGACGCCGGACTGATCGTATTCCGGCGCGACCACCCAGACCTCGTCGGACAAGGCGCGCGCGATCTGCTCGCATACCTCGAGGCCTTCGGCATTGATGCCGTCGTCGTTGGTGACGAGGATGCGCATCATGCCCGCTCGATGGTCTTGATGCCGCCCATATAAGGCGCCAGCACGTCCGGCACGGCGATCGCGCCGTTTTCCTGCTGATAATTTTCCATCACCGCAATCAGCGCGCGGCCGACCGCGACCCCCGAGCCGTTCAGCGTGTGGACATGGCGTACGGTACGGTCCTTGCCGCGCACGCGCGCATTCATCCGGCGCGCCTGGAAATCGCCGCAGACCGAGCAGGAGGAAATTTCGCGATACATCCCCTGCCCCGGCAGCCAGACCTCGATGTCATAGGTTTTCTGCGCGGCAAAACCCATATCGCCGGTGCAGAGTGTCACCACGCGATATGGCAGATCGAGCTGGCGCAGCACCTCCTCTGCGCAGGTCAGCATGCGCTCGTGCTCGTTTCTGGATTCTTCCGGCGTGGTGATCGAAACCAGTTCTACTTTGGTGAACTGATGCTGGCGGATCATCCCGCGCGTGTCTTTGCCGGCCGCGCCGGCTTCGGCCCGAAAGCAGGGCGTGCAGGCAGTGAGCCGCATCGGCAGCTCGGCTTCCTCTACAATCGACTCGCGCACGAGATTGGTCAGCGGCACTTCGGCGGTGGGGATGAGCCAAAAGGGTCAGCATATTCTTCTGAGAACGACGCGATCGTACCAATACGTTGTCGTGAGATTTGTAGCCATTGCATCCGATGGCGCTCCGCTATGCGAAACTTCTATCGCTGTCGATCGCGAGCTTCATCGTAGCTCGGCAGCAGATCTATCCGCATCTGGCACCGGTAGCTAAGAATTGGTCCTCTACGAACTTCGGCAATTGCGCCGTGCCAAACATCGTCTCGTCGCGCACCAGCAGCGGCGGGTTCACTTCCGTATAGCCGTGCTCGGTCGTGTGCAGGTCGAGCATGAACTGGCCGAGCGCGCGCTCCAGCCGCGCCAGGCCCTTCTTCAGCACCACAAAACGCGCGCCGGAGATTTTCGCGGCGGTCTCAAAATCCATTTGCCCGAGCGCTTCGCCGAGATCGAAATGCTGCCTGGGCTTGAAGGCATAATCTCGCTTCGTCCCCCACTCGGATTTTTGAACGTTGGCCTTTTCGTCCTTGCCGTCCGGCACGTCGTCCGCCGGCAGATTGGGAATAGTGGCAAGGACCTTGTTGAGCTCCTCTTCCGCCGCCTTGGCGTCGGCTTCGAGCTGCCCGAGCTGCTCCTTCAGCGCGGCCACTTCCGCCATCAGCTTTTTGGCCGCGGCTTCGTCCTTGTTCTTCTTCGCCTCGCCGATTTCCTTCGACGCCGCGTTGCGGCGCGCCTGCGCCTGCTCGAATTGAGTAATGGCCGCGCGCCGGCGCTCGTCGAGCGTGCAGCAGCTCTTTCGACTGCGCCGGCAGGTTGCGCCGTTCCAGCCCGCGATCGAACTCGGCCGGATGCTCGCGGATCCATCTGATGTCGTGCATGATGAAGTCTTTTCCGCGTCATGGCCGGACTTGTTCCGGCCATCCCGATAAGAAACGCACGGCGTTGCCTACCTAAGCGAGATGCCCGGCACAAGGCCGGGCATGACGGAATGAACAGGCTATTCCGCCGGCTTGGCTTCGGGCGCGCCGGCGGCGGCCGGCCTGGCTTTCTTCTCCACCAAACGCACCGACCAGATCGAGCCCTCGTAGAGAACCAAAAGCGGCAGCGCAAGCGAGAGCTGACTGATGACATCGGGCGGCGTCAGCACGGCCGCCAGCACGAAGGCACCGACAATGAAGTAGCGGCGTTTTTCCTTCAGCTGCTGCGAGGTGATGATGCCGACGCGCCCGAGCAGCGTCAGGATCACGGGCAATTGGAAGGCGATGCCGAAGGCGAAGATCAGGCTCATCATCAGCGAGAGATATTCGCCCACCTTTGGCAAGAGTGCGATTTCCGCCACCCCCTCGCCGCCCTGCTGCATGCCGAGCGAGAAGCGCACCAGCAACGGCAGCACGAGGAAATAGACCAGCATCGATCCCAGCGCGAAGAAAAACGGTGTCGCCACGAGATAAGGCAGGAATGCGTGGCGCTCGTGACGGTAAAGCCCGGGTGCCACGAACATGTATATCTGCGCGGCCACGATGGGAAAAGACAGAAAGGCCGCGCCGAACATGGCGAGCTTGAGCTGGGTGACAAAATATTCCAGCAGCGCGGTGTAGATGAATTTCGAATTCTCCACCCCGGCGACCCAGACAAAGGGCCAGACCAGGATGTTATAGATCGTTTTTGCGAAGTAAAAACACAGCGCGAAGGTGATGGCGAAGGCAATGAGCGCCTTGATCAGCCGCGAGCGCAGCTCGATCAGGTGCTCCATCAAAGGCGCCTTGGTAGCCTCGATGTCCTCGTGGCTCATGACGAGCGGCCCTCACCCGGCTTGGGCGTGTCCGCGGGACTGAGATCGGGCTCGGGCAAGGCGGGCGCCGACGATTCCGTCGGCGATGGCAATGCGGGAGGTTCTTCCGGCGCGGGCAATGTCGCGGTCTCGGCGGATTTGGCCTCCGCCTTCGGTTCCAGACCGTCGGGATTCATCGGATCGTAATATGTAAAGCCGCGTGCGGCAGCGCTCACCTCATCGACCGATTTTTTTAACTCGGCCATTTCCGCTTCGCGCATCGCTTCCTGGAATTGGCCCTGAAACTCGGAGGCCATACGGCGGATCTTGCTTATGCCCTGGCCGAGCGAGCGCAGCACTCCCGGCAATTCCTTCGGGCCGATCACGATCAGCGCGACGATGCCGATGACGAGAAACTCGCCCCAACCGATATCGAACATCGAGGGTCAACTCCAAAAACCCGCGGCCCGTCGTGTGCCTCGCAGCTCTTCCGGTTTCACATGCGGAAGGCGCGTCGCGGTCAGACCGTGCCGCCTCCGAAACGCTTTTCGCTCTCGGAGTGGGTTTTCATGTCGGGCGACGTACCAGGCGCATGGTCGATGGTCTTCACCGGCGTGTCCTTGGACGTATCGGTGTCGGCCTTTTCTTCAGCCATGCCCTTCTTGAAGGCTTTGATGCCCTGGGCAACATCACCCATCAATTCGGAAATCTTGCCGCGCCCGAACAGCAGCAGCACGATCACGCCGACCACGATCCAATGCCATATACTCAGGGAACCCATTCGGAAATCCTCCGCATCGACGGGATTGCGGCCATCGGTCCGCCGGTGTTTCAGCAACGAAGCTAGGCCCCGGACGCGGCAAAAACAAGGACTTAGGCCGTGGTCCTACATCCGTTTAGATGACGGAAGCGTTGCCTTAATTCTCACCCCGTGAGGCCGGCGGCGCGAGCCCTAGGTCGAGATCCTCCGGCTCCAGCGGGTCTTCGTCATCGCGCAAGGCCGGATCGTCAGACGGGCTGGGCACGGAGAAGCCCGGCGGCAGCCGGCCATCCAGAAGGCCAGATCCCTTTAATTCGTCCAATCCCGGCAGATCGTCGAGCGCTTCCAGGCCGAAATGCGACAGGAAAGCTTCGGTCGTGCCGTAGGTGACGGGCCGGCCCGGAGCCTTGCGGCGTCCCCGCGGGCGCACCCAACCCGTTTCCAGCAGCACGTCGAGCGTACCCTTCGCCGCCGAGATGCCGCGGATCTCTTCCACTTCCGCTCGCGTCACCGGCTGGTGATAGGCGACAATAGCAAGCGTCTCGATCGCCGCGCGGGACAATTTGCGCGGCACAACAGAATCCTTGGTCAACAGCCAGGACAGATCGTTGGCAGTCCGGAACGCCCATTTGCCGGCGACGCGCAGGAGATTGACGCCGCGCGGCGCATATTCCGCCTGCAATTGCTTCAGCACCGTTTTGACGTCGACGCCCTGCGGCAATCGTGCCGCTAGTACCTTCTCGTCGAGCGGCTCCGCCGACGCAAACAGCAGCGCCTCCACCAGCCGAAGCTCTTCCGGCCGTGTTTCACTCATCGACTCAACCTCGTCCGCCGCAATCACCAGGTGCCTTTTGGCCACACTTGGCATTCCCATAGCTCCCTCTTATTATGTTTCTACCGCCCTCAGCGCGGTGCCCCCGATCGAATCGCCGGCGGCGACGTCATTCGCCACTATACGCTTGCGCAAGTAGATCGGCGCGAACGGCTCGTGCTGGTGAATTTCCGCCACGCCCTCGCGAACCAGTTCCAGGACGGATGCGAAGCTCGACGCAAACACGGTAGGCCGCATCGCCGGTTCCACCAGATATTTGAACAGATATTCGTCGAGCTGGCTCCAGTCCTGCGCCTGCCCGAGCAGCCGCTCCAGCGCTGCGCGCGCTTCGGCGAGCGACCACACCGTGCGTTTGGCGAAACGCACATGCGCGAGCGCCTTGTTCTGGCGCTGCTGAGCATAGGCCGTGAGCAGATCGTAGAGCGTCGCCGTCCATTGCGGCCGCCTGATCTCGGCAATCGGCTCCGGATCGCCGCGCTCGTGGAAATCGCGTCCGAGCTGCGGACGTTCGAGCAATCGTTCGGCGGCATGGCGGAAAGCTTCCAGCCGCCGCAGCCGATAGGCCAGCGCGGTCGCCATATCTTCCGCACTCGGACCTTCGATGCCGCCGGCATCCGGCAAGAGCAGCCGCGACTTCAGATAGGCCAGCCACGCCGCCATTACGAGGTAATCGGCGGCAAGCTCGAGCCGCAGCTTGCGCGCTTCCTCGACGAAGGCGAGATATTGATCGGCCAGCGCCAAGATCGAAATCTTTGCGAGGTCCACCTTCTGCTGACGGGCCAGCATGAGCAGAAGATCGAGCGGCCCCTCAAAACCTTCTACGTCCACGACCAAAGCTGGCTCGTCCGTGCCGCGCTCGGCCAGATCCGCTTCGAAAGGTGCATCGCCCGCGATCATGATGTCACCGCGGCTTCCGCCATCAAGGCCGCGAACTGCTCGCGCGCGGCCGCGATATCGATCTCTTTCGGTGCATGGCGCACCGCGAGTGCCGTTTCCGCACGCCGCGCCGCCTGGCCCGCAAGCAGCGGACTTTCAGCCGCGACCTCGCGCATCTCCTCGAGTTTGCCGTTGCAATGCAGCGCCACATCGCAACCCGCAGCGAGCGCCGCACGCGTGCGGTCCCGCAGCGAGCCGGAGAGTGCGCCCATGGAAATATCGTCGCTCATCAGAAGGCCCTGAAATCCTATTTCGTCGCGAATCACATTCTGGATCATCTTCGCCGAAGTCGTGGCCGGTGACACGGGGTCGATTACGGAAAACACAACATGCGCAGTCATGGCCAACGGTAGCCCCGCCAGGGGCCGGAAGGCGGCGAAGTCGCTGGCCTCGAGTTCCGCCCGGGTGGCAGTGACCACGGGCAGCGCGGCATGGCTGTCCGCCGTGGCGCGTCCGTGCCCCGGGATATGCTTCAGCACCGGGAGCACGCCGCCGTCTGCCAGGCCTGCCGCGGCTGCGGCCGCCAGCGCGGACACCTTCTCCGGCGTCTCGCCATAGGCGCGGTCGCCAATCACCGCATCTGCGCCTTTAGCCGGCACATCTGCCACCGGCAGGCAATCCACGGTGATGCCGACCCTGGCGAGATCATCGGCGATCAGCCGCGCTCCCAGCCGCGCCGCGGCCAGGCCTTTGGCCGCATCGCGGTCGTAGAGCCGCCCGTAAGCTGCCCCGGGCGGATAGCTGGGCCAATGCGGCGGACCCATGCGCTGCACACGCCCGCCCTCCTGGTCAATCAGCACCGGCGCATCTGCGCGGCCTACGATTTCACGAAAACTAGCAATTAGCGCAATCACTTGCGAAACAGTATCTATATTCCGCTTGAACAGTATCAGGCCCCACGGCTGCGCGTCCGTGAGAAACGCGTGCTCCTCAGGAGTAATGGCCGTTTTGGCCAATCCGGTAATGAAGGCACGCGCTTGCATCGCGGCGGATTAGCCCGCGCGCGCCGTGAGGGTCAACAGCCACCTGTGTGACGGTTCGGAAGTCGGCGGATTTTTCGCAGCTGGGCAGACCGGAAGCTTCTGAACCAAAGCCAAAGCAGCGGCGCTACGCCTTCCAAGGCTCTTTGGAATCCGAAGTTCGCAACGGTGTTCGCGGCGCTGCGTATGCGAACTTGGGATTCGGGACACCAGCCTTAATTTCTTTGGATGACGCACTGTCCGCCGGCAGATTTCAGGCTGCCGCAGAATTGCGTAGCCTGATCGATCGAGGCGAAGGGTCCCACCATGGTGCGGAAGTAGATTCCCTTCTCGCCAAGGTCCGCCCGCCGGATGATCGGCTGACGGTCGCCCAGAAGGCTGGGGAACTTGCCTTTCAGGCTACGGAAGGAGGCCTGCGCTTCGGTCTCGCTGCGCTGAGACGATATCTGCACCGTGTAGGCGCCGGACGTCGCTTCCGCAGCCGGCGGCACTAACGCAACCCGGGTGGGCGCGGCTGGCGCCGCACTGGCCGAGGGCGGCGGCGGAAATGCCGGCCGTGCCGAGGCATCGGCGCTCGCCACCTGCGGATTAAGCGAGAGCGGTGCGCGGGCCGGGGACGGCGCTGGGGCGGCTACTGGTGGGACCGGCGCGGCGGCAGCCGCTCGTGCGGCCGGCGGGGCAGCGTTCGGCCGCGGTGCCGGAGTGCTGCCTGTGCCGCCCGTCTGATCCGGACGGATGGTCACGGTTTTGATTTTCTTCGGCTCGGCTGACGCCGGGCCGCCCGGATCGGTGTTCAACGGGGGCGAAGGGGTCATCGCCGTATCCTGCGCCCCGGAGGACGGGGGCAAGCCGGAGAAAGCGACACGCGCCGGCGACCGGGAATTGTCCTTCACCTCGACAGGTTTCTCTTCCCGCGAAACGATGCGCTCGGCCTTGGAGGCGTCGCCAACGCGGTCGTAGATCTGCTTGTTGGAGGCTTCGGCCGTCGGCGCCGGCACGATTTTGCTGGGCGCCGTGTTAGCCTTGATCACCGGAGGCGGGCCGGAAGGGCCGCCGCTGAAGATCGCGCGATAGCCGAAGGCACCGCCGGTTCCGACGATCGCCAGTCCCGCGACCAGTAGGGCGAGCTTCAGGCCGCGGCGTGGGCGCTCCTCGCCGTAATTGTCTTCGAAGACTTCCTCGCCCTGCGGCCTATGTGGGGGATCGTCGTAATAAGCCCCTGGCGGGTAGGAGGTAACCTGTTCCTGCTGTGGCGTGCCGTAGATCGCAGGATCATAGGCCGGCTGGAAACTCTCTTGCTGCGGCTCGGTATAGTCGCCGAATTGTTGCCCGCTGAATTGCCGCGGGGAACCGTAGGGATCACGCTCGGGTGGAGAAGCCGGCGCTGGCGTCTGCACCCGCGGCATCGTGGCCGGCTCAGGACGGCTCTCAGAGGGGCTGCGACGCGGGGCGTCCTTATTTAAGTCGCCAAAAGGTTCAGATTGTCCGATTAATCGCGCTAATTCCGCCAGAGGGTCGGTGTCATCAGGGCCCACTTCTGGGCTGGCAGCTGCAGGTCGGGCAGGCCAATGCTGATCGGCCGGCCGGTATGAGCGAGAATTGCTGTCGTCCGCCATGCTTTATCCGCCGGTTGTTTGTTGCCCGATACCCTGCGGTTCTTCCGCCTACCGCATCTCCTGCGGCGCCCCAACGCCGAGAGATGCAAGCCCCGAGGCGAGAACCGTAACAACGCCTTGCACCAACGCAAGGCGAGCCAGGGTCAGTTGTGGATCATCTCGGATAATGAAGCGTAAATGTGGCGCATCATTGCCCCGCGTCCAGAATGTATGAAATTCGCTGGCCAGTTCGTAGAGATAAAACGCCAGCCGATGGGGCTCGTGCGCCAAGGCGGCGGCTTCCACCACGCGCGGATAGAGGGCGAGCCGCCGCATCAGTGCAAGTTCCGAGGGGTCTGAGAGCCGATCGAGCGGCGTCGTGCTCAGCAGCTTTGCCCGTTCCCGGTCGGCCGCTGGGAGGTGGGGCAACACCTCGACGGCGTTGCGGAAGATCGATTGTCCGCGCGCATGGGCGTATTGCACGTAAAAGACGGGGTTGTCCCGCGACTGCTCGATCACCTTGGCAAGGTCAAAATCGAGCGGCGCGTCGTTCTTGCGGTAGAGCATCATGAAGCGCACCGCGTCGGGGCCGACTTCATCCACCACTTCACGTAAAGTCACGAAGTCGCCCGAGCGCTTCGACATCTTCACGGGCTCTCCGGCCCGCAAAAGCTTCACCAACTGCACGATCTTGACGTCGAGTTCCGCCTTTCCGCGGCTTACCGCCTTCACCGCGGCCTGCATGCGCTTGACATAGCCACCATGGTCGGCGCCCCAGACGTCGATCAGGTTGCGGAAGCCGCGGTCAAACTTGCTGTTGTGATAGGCGATATCGGAGGCGAAATAAGTATAGCCGCCGTCCGATTTCTTTAGCGGCCGGTCGACATCGTCGCCGAAATCCGTGGCGCGGAACAGCGTCTGCTCACGATCCTCCCAATCCTCCAGTGGGGCGCCTTTTGGCGGCGGCAGCCGCCCTTCATAGACATGACCCTGCTGGCGCAAATCCTCGATGGTTGCAGCGACCTGATCCGTGCCTTCGATCAGCGATCGCTCGGAAAAAAATACGTCATGACGGACATTGAGCGCGGCGAGATCGTCGCGAATGGAGTCCATCATCATCGCAATAGCTTTGGCGCGCGCCACTGGCAGCCATTCGCTCTCGGGCTTGGCCTTCAATGACGCCCCGTATTCTTTGGCCAGCGTTTCCCCGACCGGCTTTAGGTACTCACCCGGATAAAGCCCTTCCGGGATCGCGCCGATGTCCTCGCCCAACGCCTCGCGATAGCGCAGGAAGGCCGAACGACCGAGCGCATCGACCTGCGCCCCGGCGTCGTTGATGTAGTATTCGCGGGTGACCTTAAAGCCGCTGAAGGCAAGCAGATTGGCGAGCGCATCGCCGAACACCGCGCCGCGGCAATGGCCGACATGCATCGGCCCGGTCGGATTGGCGGAAACATATTCCACGTTGACCGCTTCGCCACGCCCCGCATCGCCGCGACCATAATCCAGACCGGCGTCAATGACGGTGCGCAGCTCCTCGAGCCAGGCGCCCGAATGCAGGGTCAGGTTGATGAAGCCCGGACCCGCCACATCGACCTTCGCGATCAAAGGATCGGTCCGCAACTTGGCGGCAATGGCTTCCGCGAGCTCGCGCGGCTTCTTGCCGGCATCCTTAGCCAGCACCATGGCGGCGTTCGTAGCCATGTCGCCGTGCCCGGGATCGCGCGGCGGCTCCACCACCACGCGCGATTGGTCGCTGCCGGCCGGTAGTTCGCCCGCTGCGATCAGAGAATCGTTGGCGGCACGGATGCGGTCGAGTACCTGGGCGAAAATGTTTGGCGCGGACATTAGGAAAGACCGATCAAATAAGGCATTACGCGCCGCCTAACGCAATTAGGCCGGCGAGTCAAAACAGTCCCTATCGTCACCTAGAGTCCAATATTGGAACGACTGCCGCGTTTTCGCGTTGGCAGCAAGGCAAGGCTGTAATGAACGTCGCCGACGAAAAAACCCGATCTCTTTGGATGGACACCGACGTGGCGCCGGACGCGGCCACACTGACGCGCGACGAGCGCGCCGACATGGTCGTGATCGGATCCGGCATCGCCGGGCTCTCCACCGCCTATGAGCTGTCCCAACAGGGCCATTCGGTCGTGGTGCTCGACCGGGGCAAAATCGGCAAGGGCATGACCTCGCGCACGACGGCGCATCTGACCTCGCCTTCAGACGATGGCTTCGAAAGCTTGATCAACATGCGCGGCGAGAAGCTGGCGCGCGATTTTTATCAAAGCCATGCCGCGGCGATCGACCGGATCGAGGCGATCCAGGAAAAGGAGAAGATCGATTGCAGCTTCCGTCGCCTGAACGGATTCCTGTTTCCGGCCTTGGGCAAAAAGCCTTCCGAGGAGCTCAACTCCGAATATGACGCGGCAAAGAAGGTCGGCGTGGCGGTGGAGTGGCACACCGGCATTCCGTTCAAAGGGCTCGGCGACCTCCGCTGTCTGCGCTACGCCAACCAGGGCGCCTTTCATCCTCTTCGCTATCTGCGCGGGCTCGCCGCCACCATCGAGAAAAGAGGCGGAAAGCTCTTCGCCGATACCCGGGTCGACGAGATCAGCGAGGATGCGGATGGCGTGACCGTGCAAACCGAAAACGGCCACACGGTGCGCGCGCGCTGGGCGGTGGTGGCGACCAATTCACCGATCAATGATGTTGCTGTCATCCATAGCAAGCAGGCGCCCTATCGCACCTATGCCATGGCGCTGACAATTCCGAAGGACACGCTGAAGGACGGGCTCTATTGGGACACGCTCGATCCCTATCACTATGTGCGGCTGCAACCCGGACGCGGGAATTTCGATTACGTCATCGCCGGCGGCGCCGACCACAAGACCGGCGAGGCCGACGACGGGGAGGTGCGGTTCGAAGCGATCGAATCCTGGATCCGCAATCTGCTGCCGAAACTCGGCAGCGTCACGCACCGCTGGTCGGGACAGGTGATGGATCCGGTGGACTATTCGGCTTTCATCGGCCGCAATCCCGGCAATGAAAATATCTTTGTCGTCACCGGCGATTCCGGCCAGGGCATCACGCATGGCGTGGTCGCCAGTCTGGTGCTCCGGGATTTGATCCTGCAAGGCCAGAGCGCATGGAGCGAGCTTTACGACCCGTCCCGCAAGACAGGCTCCGCGGTGCAGAATTTCATCAGCGAGAATGTCACGCCGCTGAAGAATTTCGCCGAATATATCGCGCCAGGAGAAATCTCTTCCCTCGACGAGCTAAAGCCGGGCGATGGCGCAATCGTGCGGCAAGGCCTGCAGAAGATCGCCGCTTATCGCGATCCGAAGGGCAAACTGCATCTGCGCTCGGCAAAGTGCACTCACCTCGGCTGCCATGTGCATTGGAACTCGCTCGAGACCTGCTGGGACTGCCCTTGCCACGGATCGCATTTCGCGCCCGACGGCACCGCGCTGAACGGTCCCGCCGTCGCGCCGCTCGCGAAGCCGGATTAAGGCCCGCTCCGCTTCATCGCAAAGCCGGCGTGTTGGGAAAAAACCGTGCGTGCTCGATCAACGCATAACGGTCAGTCATCCCGGCGATGAAATCGGCGATGCCGCGCACCCGGGCGTGATCGTCGCTGCCTGCACTCCACTCTACCGGCATATCCTCCGATCTGGCCTGGAAGTGCCCGAACAGGTCGCGCACGACTTTTTCGGCGTCTTTCATTATCCGTTCGATGCGGGCGTGGTGATACATCCGCGGATATAGAAAACCCTTGATCGCCGCATCGCTCTTGGCCAGTTCCGGTGAAAATCCAACCGCCGGCCGTTCGGCACGTCGTACTTCCGCCGCCGACCCCGGCTTGGTCGCTGTCAGCCGCCGCCCTGTCTCTGCGATCACGTCCTCAATCATGGTCCCGATCAGTCGGCGTACCAGCTCATGCACCAGCCGCTCGGTTTCCAGTTTGGGATAATCTGCACGGATCTCTGCGATCAGGCCGCCAACCACCGGCACCTTGGCGACATCGTCGAGCGCGAACAGGCCGGCCCGCAAGCCGTCATCAATGTCGTGTGCGTCATAGGCAATATCATCCGCGATGGCGGCTACCTGTGCTTCCGCGCTGGCATGGCTCCAGAGCTCCAGGTCCTGGATCGCATTGTAGCAGCGGATCGCCTCCGGCAAGCCTTGCACGCGATAGCGCCCGACCGGGTCGCCGCTCGTCGTCGTCAATGGCCCATTGTGCTTGACGATCCCTTCCAGGGTTTCCCAGGTGAGATTGAGACCGTTGAAGTCGGGATAACGTCGCTCCAGTTCGGTGACGATGCGCAGCGTCTGCGCGTTGTGATCAAAGCCGCCGTGCTCACGCAGGCAGGCGTCCAGCGCCCGCTCACCCGCATGGCCGAAAGGCGGATGGCCGAGGTCATGCGCCAGCGCCAAGGCCTCGCTCAAATCCTCGTCGAGCTGTAGCGCCCGCGCCAGCGCCCGCGCGATCTGCGCCACCTCGAGAGTGTGCGTCAGCCGGGTGCGATAGTGATCGCCTTCGTGGAAGACGAAAACCTGGGTCTTGTACTTGAGTCGCCGGAAAGCGGTGGCGTGAATCAGGCGGTCGCAATCACGGCGAAAGGCGTTGCGCGTCGGGCTTTGCGGTTCGGAGTGGCGCCGGCCGCGGCTTGCGCTGGGATGCGCGGCATAGACGGCACGCCCGTCGGCATCGATGGCCATCATCTTCTCGCCTTAAATCACCGCCCCTGGCCGGCCTTAACTATGGTAACGGGCACTGATACACAATGCGTACCGCCTGCCGCCGACGAAGTGGCGAATACGAATGGGGAAAACGCGCCGATGACATTGATTATCAACAATCACGAAGTGGAGAAGGTGCTGACGATGGAAACCACCATCGCCGCGCTGGAGCAATCATACAAGAATCTGGCCATCGGCGAAGCGGTCTGCCGCCCACGCATCGACATCCGTATTCCCACCAGCGATCCAAAGAAGAATTACCAATGGGGCACCATGGAAGGCGGCTCGACCGCGGGCTATTTCGCCATTCGCATGAAATCCGACATCATTTGGGAAGACAATTACAACGGCGTGACCACACAAGAGAAATACTGCACCAAGCCCGGTCTCTATTGCGGCTTGGTCCTGCTAACCTCGATCGAGACTGGCGAGCCGTTGGCAATCATCAATGATGGCGTGCTGCAACATATGCGCGTGGGCGCCGACGGCGGCATCGGTGCCAAATACATGGCCAATGAAGACGCAGAGGTGGTCGGCATGCTGGGTTCCGGCGGCATGGCGCGTACCCACATGCAGGCGTTCAACGCCGTGCGCACTATCAAGAAGCTGCAGGTCTTCAGTCCGACTAAAGAAAACCGCGAAAAATTTGCCGATGAAATGCGCCGCCGCTACAACATCGAGGTCAAGGTCTGCGACAAGCCGGAAGACATTTACAAGGGGGCGCATATCGTCGCGGCCTTGACGGACTCAGCAGTATCGGTGACCGACGGCAGCCTGATCGAAAAGGGCGCGCATATCGTGGTGGTCGGCGGCAGCGGCAAGCCGGATCCGAAAGCACTCGCGCGGGTCGATGCCTATCTCCGCTTCGGAGATAGCCCGGCGCCGGTCGGGCATCCGGAGCTTGCGACCGACGCGGAGCACATCGGCTACGAAGCGCGTCCGCGTGAGCCCAAGCATGGCGATGGCCGCACCAAAGGCCGTGTACACGGCGTTGCCCTTCCGGATAAGCGGATCACGCTTGCGGACCTGCTGAGCGGCAAGGCAAAAGGCCGCACCTCGGCGGACCAGATCACCTATTCGGAACGCGGTAATCTGCAAGGCGCGCAATTCTATGCCGTCGCCGGCAAGGTCTATGAAGAGGTCAAGAAGCGCGGGCTCGGCCATGAAATTCCGACCAGCCTGTTTCTGCAGGACATCCGGAATTGACTTCGCGCCTGTGCCGTTCGGGAAGAAACCGCCGTCCAAGGCTCCTGGGGATGAAGATGCTACGATCCGGTAAGTTCGCAGCATTGTTTGCGTTGCTCGCGTTGACAGCGACCGGGCAGGCGCAAACCGCGAATTGGCAAAAGGAGTGGGAAGAAACCGTCGCCGCCGCGAAGAAGGAAGGCACGGTTGTCGTGCTCGGCCAGCCCTCGCCCGCGATGCGCAACGAGATCCTGCCGAAATTCACCGAGCGTTACGGCATCAAGGTCGAGCTTATCGCCGGCCAGTCCAGCACAACGGTGGGCAAGGTGCGCACCGAGCGCGCCGCTGGGATTTATTCGGTAGACGTCTTCATGTCGAATGGCGGAACCAGTATCTCGGTGCTCTACGCCGAGAAAATGATCGATCCGCTAAAGCCTATGCTGATCCTGCCGGAGGTGACCGATCCGTCGAAGTGGAAGAGCGGCGTGATCCCATTCGCCGATCCGGAGAAACAGTATCTGCTGTTGATGTTCCGAAGCGTCGACAGCCACATGGTTGTCAATCAGGATTACGTCAAGCCGGAGGAGATGCGTCACGTCAAAGACCTCCTGAATCCAAAATGGAAAGGCAAAATCGCCACTGAGGATCCGGCGGCGGCAGGCGGCGCCGGCGCCGGCAGCGCCGCGCATTTCTACACTCAGATCGGCCCGGATTTCGTCAAGCAGCTCTATATCGATCAGCAGGCCATCGTGCAGCGTGACCGGCGTCAGCTGAGCGATTGGCTCGCGCGCGGCAGCGCACCGATCTGCCTGACCTGCCACATCGACGACATGCGCGCGCTGGTGAACGAAGGCTACAAACTTGTGGAGCTCTTTGAGCTTGATGGCATTCAAAACCGCGTCACCCCCGCACCATCCCTGCTCAGCGTCGCCAACAAGGCTCCGCATCCGAATGCCGCGAAAGTGTTCGTGAACTGGATGGCGGGAAAAGAAGCGCTCGAGCTTTATTCGAAAAATGCGCAGGCCGCGACCATGCGCACGGATGCCGACGAATCCTTCCTCGATCCCCGCGTCATCCCCAAGCCCGGCGTGCAATATTCCGACTACACCGACATCGATTGGCAAATGCGCGTGCGCATGGACGTCGCCAAGAAAGTCCGGGATTTGTTGAAGGCAGGCAAATAGCGCCCGCCGTCGTGGTCTTGCCTCTATGGGGAAAGCCCTTATATATCAAACCGTAACAGCAGATGAGTCCCGGCATGACCCCCGCAGTTGTCGTAACTGAAGAGGCGGCACGCAAGATCGGCGAGATTCTCGGACGCGAAGCGCCGGGCGCCAAACTGCGCGTGAGCGTAGAAGGCGGCGGATGTTCCGGTTTCCAGTACAAGTTCGACATCGAACATGAACAGGCCAGCGACGACTTCGTGATCACCCGCGAGGCGGCTATCGTGTTGATCGATCCGGTCTCGCTCGGATATTTGGCTGGTTCGCAGATCGATTTCGTGGACGATTTGATCGGCGCCTCTTTCAAGGTGAATAACCCGAACGTCACCGCCTCCTGCGGTTGCGGCACCAGCTTCTCGCTCTAGCTCAAGCTCAGCGAAGGCCCACCCCCCGGGCTTGTCCGCGAGCAAACTAGTTCGCCGCCGAAAGCCTTACGTTCCTTCGCCGCATTGACAGCCCCACAGTTCCGTTAATGATGGGGTAGCCAATGACGCGGCTGTAAGCGCGAGGTGACGTCCTGCGACTATTTTTGTCGGCTTTTTTGCTGAATTTTGTTGCCGCGGCGCTGTGGCTCGGCGCCTGCCTGTCGCCGGCTGTTGCCCAAGAAACCGAATTCTGGCGCGGCAAGACCGTCACCATCATCGCGCCGACCGCACCGGGTGGCGGCTACGATGCTTATACCCGCATGGTCGCGCGCCACATCGGCAAGCACCTGCCGGGGCAACCGGCCGTGATAGTCAACAACATGCCCGGCGCCGGCGGAATGGTGGCTGCCAACCACCTCTATAATGTCGCGCCGAAGGACGGCACCGTCTTCGCCCTGTTCGACCGCGCCATCCCCACTGCCCCGCTGCTTTACGGCGAGGAATCCAAGGCGCGTTTCGATCCGCTCAACCTCACCTGGCTCGGCAGTCTGGCGCGCGAGTCCGGCATGGGCGTGGTCTCCACCAAGGCGCCGGCGCAGACGGTGGAACAAGCCAAAAAGACCGAGCTGTTCTTCGGCTCTACCGGCAGCGAAACCGACGCCGCCACCTATGTGCGGCTGTTCAACGAGCTGTTCGGCACCCGCATCAAGGTCATTCCGATCTACAAGGCGCAGCCCGAAATCTTCCTGGCGATCGAGCGCGGTGAATTGCATGGCCTGTTCGTCACCGGTTATTCCGCCAATGCCCGCACCTATGTGGAGGATCAGATCGCCAAAGGACAGATGAAGCTGATGGTGCAGATGACCCTGGAGAAAGATCCGAAGCTGCCGGACGTGCCCGGCGTGCTGGACTATGTCAGCAAGGAACAGGACCGGCAGGTGATCGAGCTCTTGCTGTCGCGGCTTTCACTTGGCCGTCCGTTCATCGCGCCGCCGGATCTGCCGCCCGAGCGCGCGGCGGCGCTACGCAGCGCGTTTGAACGGCTTCTGCAGGATCCCGAGTTCCTGGCAGAAGCGCAAAAATCCGGGCTGCCGGTGCAGCCGATCCTGGCCAGCGAAGCGGAAGAGATCATCCGCCGCCTCTATCAATATCCGACCCAAATTGTTAAGCGCACCCGCGACCTGGTGCGGGGACATTAAACGGCAGCGCCATGACCGATTTCAACGATCATTGCTGGAAGGACGTGGTCGACGAGGAAATCCTCGAAATTTACGCTGCCTATCGCCGCGAGACCTATGTCGGGCCGGCGCCGGCGGTGCTCGCGATCGATCTCTATCGCAACGCCTATGGCGGCGGAAATATTCCGGTCCGCGAGGCCAATCGCGGGCATCCCGGCTCCTGCGGCGAGAATGCCTGGAAGGCGATCGAACCGACCCAGCGACTAATTAAGGCCGCCCGCACCGCGCGCGTGCCGGTGATCTATACCACGCGCCATGCCGACACCGGCGGCGTGAAGTCGACTAATCGCCAGATGCAGGGCGAAACTGAAGAGCAATATGCGATCATCGAGGCGCTGGCGCCGCAGCCGGGCGAGCGCGTGATCTACAAGGAACGTGCTTCCGCCTTTTTCGGCACGCCGCTGGTCGCGCATCTGCGGGACCTGCGCGTCGAGAGCCTGATCATTTGTGGTGAAAGCACGTCAGGATGCGTGCGCGCTTCGACGGTGGACGCTTATTCCTACGGTTTCCACAACACGGTGGTGGAGGAATGTACCTTCGACCGCTCGATGCTCAGCCACAAAGTCAACCTATTCGACCTGCATCACAAATACGCCGATGTGATGCACGTCGAACAAGTCATTGCCCATCTCGACAAGATGGTTCGTAAGGTGGCCTAGCGCGCCGCCGCGCGGCTCCTCGGCGTCACCAATGTAATCCGGTTGGTGCTGCTCTGGTGAATGAGCAGGTTGCCGTCCCGCGTTGCAGTCATGTGCCGAATGATACCGGCATGGACGTTGCCGGAAGGAATCGGCCAGCTCTGGAAAGCTTTCGTTCTGCGGATCGAACCGCACCAGCGTATCCGGCCGCATGCCGGATTCGTTGTACCAGACGATGCCGTTGACCACCGCGATGGCATAAGGATGCGACTTCGGGCCGCTCGGTGATGCCCATTCCTTAATGTCGCCGGTCTTTGGGTTGTAGCGGCCGATCCGCCCCTGCCCCGAATTGACGTACCAGATCATGCCGTCCTCGGCGATGTCGAGGCGGCGCACGGTGGTACCTTCCAGCGGCAATTTGATTTCGGTTAGCGCCATGCTGGCCGGGTCGACCTTGAGCAGACAGGGCGCACCGTTGCAGGCCACCCACGGCGTGCCCTGAGCATCGATCTTGACGCCGTAAGGCTTTGCATTCGGCCTGGGCGCGGTGACCAGCTTGATGTCGCCGGTAGCCGGATCGAAACGGCCGATCATGTTGGAGTTTTGCAAGCTGAACCACATGATCCCTTTCTGATCAAAGATCGGCGTGTGCGGATCCTTCGCGCTCGGGTCAGGCATTCTGTATTCGGTGATCTTGGCGGTGGCGGGATCGAACTTGCCGATCGTCCCGTTCCTGTTGCCTGTGTACCAGGGCGTGCCTTGTGCATCGAGCGTCACGCTATGCGGCTTCGCATTCGGCGGCAGCGGATACTCCTTCATCTCACCCGTCGCCGGATTGATCCGCCCGATCAGATTTCCGAACTGACCGACCAACCAGATTGTGCCGTCCGGCGCCTCGACCGGGTCGCGCGAGCGCTGCCCGAGAGTCGGCACCTGCCATTCCTTGAACGTGACCTGTGCGGGTCCTGGCATCAGCTTCGGCGCGCGTTGGGTATTTGGCGGGAATTTTTCGGCGAGATACTGGATGATCGTCGCCTGCGTTGCCTGGTCGGGCGACAGATCGATCATGGTGCCGATCAGCTCTTTCCAATGCTCGCCGCTATAGCCGGAGCTACGGGTGATCTGGTCGGTCTGATGGCATCCGGTGCAGATGCCCGCGACCAAATCCTTGCCATTGCCATCCGGCAGCGCCGTGACAGGAGCCTGTGCCTGAACCGTAAGCGGAAACAGTGCGAAGGCGACTACCATCGATAAATTTGCAGGCGAGGATGTTGGCATCTGCTTCCTCCAAAATTGCGCGGCGGCAACGGCGCCGCTCCCTTAGGGCATTCCCGTCAAGCGGCCTTCTTCCTGTTGGCCTCCAGCCGTGAGTCGACCAGCGCCACGATCTGGTCGATCACCGGATGGCTCAGGCCCTTTTGCTTGGCGACGAGCTGAACCAGCTTGTCGGCGCGCTCGATATTGGGCGCTCCGTTGGTGAGTGCGCGGGCGGCGGAGGCCGGGCGCGTCAGGCTTTGCGCCGCAGCGGCGTATTTCTCAAACGGCACAAGATCGCCCGGATTGGCGCCGAGCTTCACCACCAGGTCGTTGACGAAGTTATAAACCGAGCGTGACGTCTCGATGTCGCTGTGCACCGCCTCTTGCGCCGTGCGCATGCCGTCCTTGGTGATGCAGCGATAATTACCGGCCAGCAGCATCGCCCATTTGGCCAGCGGCACAAAGATCGAGTCATGCACCTTCAGCTTCACCGGCAACTCGATCTTGCCCTCGGGGGTGTCGAAGCGCGCTGCTTCCACGTCCTTCTCGAGCTGGCGTAGGATGGCGGTGTCCTTATCGTCCTCGAAGCGGGCGCATTTGAAGTTCGTCGGCAGCGTAACCAGCAGTTCATTCGCCTTGCCGTCGGGCGGGCGGATCGCTTGCGGGTCCGGACTGTTGAGGGTGATTTTCTTCGGATCGATCGAATCCCAAACGCGCGGATCGGTGTAGGCCGGTTCAAGCGCCGCATGGTCGAGACCGGGGACGCGTTTCATGTAAGGCAGTGGCGGCATGTTCATGATCGACATGCAGGGCACGCGCGCCCGACCCACGGCGTCGAGCAATTCACGAACACCGGCTGAGCGATACTGCGGCTCCTGCATGCACAGGCCGACGAGGTCGTATTGCTTCGGTTCGACTCCAGCCGCAGGTCCCGCCGTTACCTTGCCCGGCAACTTCCGAGATTCCAGCAGGACCGGCTCGGCTCGGCCACGCACCGGCAGCTTCACCTTGAAGCCTTCGGCGTTGATGAGGTCGGCTTCGGCGGGCAGGCAGACCAGGTGAATCGTATGGCCGCCGAACAGCAGCTTCGAGGCGAGCAGCGACCCATAGGATGCGCCCAGTAGGAGAATGTTGTACGCCATGGCCTAAGACCTGCCCCTGATGGAAAAAGGTGGCCAATGCTATGCGGCCTCGCTGCCGCGCGCAATGCAACCCCGCGCACAGCCGATCAGCGCATGCTGCACCGCATCGGGCTTGGCTACTCGGCAGCAACCGGGCGCTGCTCTGCCTGCTCTTCTTCCGGAAGTTCTTCCTTCGGGGGATCGAGACGACGCTTGAGAATACGGTCGAGCCCGTCGAGATAGGTATAGATCACCGGAGTAATATAGAGCGTCAGGAGTTGGGAGAAGCACAGTCCGCCGACCACTGCGATGCCGAGGGGCTGGCGCAATTCGGCCCCCGCTCCAGCGCCAAGCGCGATCGGCAGGGTGCCAAAAATCGCCGAGAAAGTCGTCATCATGATCGGGCGGAAGCGGAGCAGCGCGGCCTCGCGAATGGCCGCTTCGGCGGATAGCCCAACACGTCGCCGGACGATGGCGAAGTCGAGCATCATGATCGCGTTCTTCATCACGATGCCGACCAGCATCACGACGCCGATCATGGCGATCACCGACAGGTCCATCTTGAAGGCCATCAAGGTCAGCAGCGCACCGACGCCGGCGGACGGCAAGCCGGAGATGATCACGATCGGATGGATGAAGCTTTCGTAGAGAATTCCGAGCAGCACGTAGGCGGCGAAGATCGCCGCCAGCAGCAGGATCGGCTGGCCTTTTTTGGAATCCTCGAACACCTGCGCCGTGCCTTGAAAATCTCCGACGACGTTGTCGGGCAAGCTTTCGCGGGCGATGCTCCTGATCGCGTCCTGAGCGGTTCCAAGCGACATGCCCGGCACTAGGTTGTAGGAGATCGTCACAGCGGGCTGCGAACCCTGATGATTTACCAGCAGCGGACCGACCGTCGGTGTGATGTGTGTGACCGCCTCCAGCGGCACGGATGTCCCACTGGCGGTCTTAATATGGATGCGCGACAGCGCCGAAGTATCGGTTTGGAATTCCGGCTTGGTTTCAAGAATGACCGCATAGTCGTTGTCGGAGGTGAAAATCGTCGCCACCTGGCGCGAGCCGAAGGCGTTGAACATCTCCTGCCGGATCTGTTCGATCGAAATGCCGTAGATTGCTGCGCGTTCGCGGTCGATTTCCACCGTCATCTGCGGATTTGTAATATACAAATCCGTTTCGACGTCCACGATGCCCTCCACGTTGGCGATCTTGTCGCGCATGATCGGGGTGGCGGCGTAGAGCGCAGCAGTGTCGCTCGATTGCAAGGTGTACTGATACTGGCTCTTGGAGAAACGGCCGGTGATATTCAGATTTTGGACCGGCTGAAACGTTACCTTCATGCCCGGAATTTGGTTCGCGGTCCGCCGCAAGCGCTGAATGATCTGGTTCGCCGATTCCGTCCGTTCCGTTCGCGACTTCAGCTTGATAAACAGACGGCCGGAATTGGCCGCCGCGTTGGCGCCAGTCGGACCCACAGTCGAATTGATTGTTTCCACGGTGGGATCGTCGCGGATGAGCTTTGTTACCTGCTTCTGCAGTTCCACCATCGCCGGGAAGGCAATATCGGAATTACCTTCAGTGCTGCCGGAAATGAACCCGGTATCTTCTTGCGGGAAAAATCCTTTGGGGATCGCCATAAAAAGCACGACGGTGGCGACCAGAGTGCCAGCCGTTACCAGAAGCATCACTGGCTTGTAGGCTCAGCACCCAGTTCAGCGTGACTTCATAACCACGGAAGCCCTTTTGGAACAGCGCTTCGAACATGCGCAGCACGATGTTTTGCTTTTCATCCGGGCTGTGATGGCGCAAAACGCGTGCGCACAACATCGGAGTTAGCGTCAGCGAAACGAAAGCGGAAATAAAGATTGCCACCGCCACGGTAACGGCAAATTCTCGGAAGACACGGCCGACGATACCTCCCATCAACAAGACCGGAATGAACACCGCTATCAATGCGAAGGTTATCGAAACGATGGTGAAGCCGATCTCGCGTGCGCCTTTCAGCGCCGCTTCGAACGGACGCATGCCATTTTCGATATGGCGGACGATGTTCTCCAGCATGACGATGGCATCGTCGACCACGAAACCGACCGACAGGGTCAAGGCCAAGAGCGTCATGTTGTTGATGGAGAAACCGAGCGCATACATCGCCGCGCAGGTGCCGATCAGGGACACCGGCACCGCCAGCGCCGGAATGATGGTGGCCGAGACAGAGCGCAGGAAGAGGAAGATCACGAGGACGACCAGCGCCACCGCAATCGCCAGCGTCACCTGCACGTCATGTACCGACTCGCGAATGGAAACCGAGCGGTCGTTGAGAAATTCCAGCGAGATCGCAGGCGGCACTTGCGCGCGGAATTTGTCCAGGCGTTCGCGGATAGAATCCACTACGGCGATGGTGTTGGCACCGGGCTGCTTCTGAATGCCGAGCACGATGGCGCGCTCGTCATTGAACCAGGTGGCGATCTTGTCATTTTCCACGGCGTCGACCACGCGGGCGATCTCGTCGAGCTTGACCGGCGCGCCGTTGCGATAAGCGACCACGACCCGCTTGTATTCCTCAGCCCGGCGCATGGCGCCGGTGGCCACCAGCGTGGTGTTCTGCTTGTCGCCGAACAGCGTGCCGACCGGCGAGTTGGAATTGGTCTGGATGATGACACGGCGGATTTCTTCCAGCGAAATATTGCGCGCCGCTGCCGCGATCGGGTCTACCTGCACGCGGACCGCGAATTTCTGCGAGCCGTTGACGTCGACCTGCGCCACGCCGGGAAGTTGGGAAATCTGCTGCGCCAGCACGGTCTGCGCGTATTCGTCCACCGTCGACAACGGCAGCGTCGCCGACCGCAGGCTGATCACCAGGATGGAGAAATCGCCGGGATTGACCTTGCGAAAACTCGGCGGGTCGTCATTTCCGGCGGCATGCGCCGGTTTGCCACCGATAGCGCCGACTGCACGTCGAGCGCGGCTCCATCGATATCGCGTTCCAGATCGAACTGAACGGTAATGCGGGTGCGGCCAAGCGTGGATGTCGAGGTAATCGACCGGATGCCAGAAATTTTCGAGAGCTCGCGCTCGATCACCGCAGCCACCGAAGCGGCCATCGTCTCTGGGCTGGCGCCGGACAAGTTGGCGTTGACGGTAATGGTCGGGAATTCAACAGACGGCAAAGCGGCCACCGGCAGCAGCCGGTAAGCAAAGACGCCGAACACGATAATCGTCATCGTGACCAGCGAAGTGAAGACCGGCCTTCGGATGCAGAGTTCGGAAATACCCATCGCTAAGAGCCCGGCTTGGCTTCCCGGGCGGCCACGCGGGTGCCGTCCGACAGCAGCAGATGACCGGCGGTCACGACCGTCTCGTCGCCGGCCAGGCCGCTTGCTATTACGCTCTCCCCCTCGACGCTGCGCGCCACGGTTACCGGCTGAACAGTGGCCGCGCCATTCTTCACCACGAAGACGAAGGATCCGGTCTGGCTGACCTGGACCGCCGTCGAGGGAACTGTCACCGCATCTTCGTCGCGGATCGTCATACGCACGGTGATCAGGGTGCCCGGCCACAACAGATCGTCGGTATTGGGCATGGTGGCCCGCACCATAACCATCCCGGTGGTCGCGTCCACGGTGTTCTCGATCATCGTCACCTGTCCCGAGGCATTGCGCGTATCGCCGGGTATCGCCGCCTGAATGGTCGCCGTCCCCGCGCGCAAAGCTTCGCGCAGATCCGGCAGGCTGCGCTGTGGGACCGGGAAGCTGACGTAAACCGGCGCTGCCTGGATGATGGTGGCGAGCGGCACGGAATCGGCTGAGCGCACGTAGTTACCGACCTTTACAGCGGCCATGCTGGCGCGGCCGGAAATCGGTGCCCGGATCGTGCAATAGCCGATCTGCACCTTAAGGTTCTCGACTGCCGATTCATCCGCCGCCAACTGGCCACGCAACACGTTGGACTGGGTGGTCGCATTATCGACATTGAGCTGGCTGGTGGCTCCCTTGGCGATCAGCTCGGTGTAACGCCGCAGATCGCGATCGGCGCCTTCCAACGCAGCGCGATTGCGCATGGAGGTGCCTTCTTTTTCCTTCAGCTGAGCCTGCAGCGCGCGGCTGTCGAGCGTGAAGAGAAGATCACCCTGTTTAACGAAAGCGCCGTCCTCGAAATGGACCTGGACGATTTCGGTATCGATGCGGGTTTTGACGGCGACGCTCGCAATTGGCGTGACGGTGCCCAGTGATTCAATCCGGACCGGCACCTTCTTTTTCGCCGCCTGCGCCGTTTCGACCGGAACGCCGCGGCTACTGCCCTGCCCCCGCTCGCGTTGCGATGATTGGGCGACCGCTCCGCTGGAGCTGGTAAACCCACCCGCGAGCCAAACGGCCGTCACGCCGACCAGCACGATGGCCGCCCCTAGCATCAATGTGCGGATTCCAAATCCTCCAGCCGGGCGAACGCGTTGCGCCGCTTGAGACTTTTGCGATGAAGTGTGTTCCTGCATTCCCTTGTCCGCACGGGACCTCATGGTTAATGAAGTCCCGCCTTAGCCCTCCCCCGGTTCGCCCACCTTCGACACTTATTTCGTTTTTCGCGGGAGGCCTTTTATCACATGGCGGCGTCCCTTGCACTATAACGCTTTGTCATTTAGCCGGTTCTTAGCTGCCCGCCTTACACTTGGCGCCGCTTTGGGTTAGGTACCCCGCCATGCGGATCGCCACCTGGAACGTCAATTCCATAAAACAACGGCTGGATAATCTCGTCTCCTGGCTTGCCGCCCGGCAGCCGGACATCGTTTGCCTGCAGGAAACCAAATGCATCGACCAGGACTTCCCGCGGGAAAGCTTAGAATCGCTGGGTTACAACATTGCCACTCACGGGCAAAAAGCCTTCAACGGTGTCGCTTTTCTGTCCAAATTGCCATTTGACGAAGTGAAGTCGGGACTTTCCGGCGACGAAAGTGATGCCCAGGCGCGCTTCCTGGAAGCCCAGTTTTCCACAAGGAGCGGCGTGATCCGCATTGCCAATCTCTATTTGCCGAATGGAAACCCGCCTGAAACTGAAAAATATGATTATAAAATCAAATGGATGAAGCGGCTTCTTGCCTTTGCAGATGAGCGGTTGTCGCTGGAGGAGCCGTTTGTGTTGGCCGGAGATTTCAATGTAATCCCGGAAGGGATCGACGTCTCCAATCCCGAGGCTTGGGTCAACGACGCACTATTCCTGCCGCAGACCCGGCAACATTTCCGGGCGCTAACCAATTTGGGACTGATCGACGCGGTGCGCGCCACAACCGACGCGCCTGGGGTCTACACCTTCTGGGACTATCAGGCCGGAGCCTGGCAAAAGAACCGCGGCATTCGCATCGACCACATGCTGCTCTCGCCGCAGGCCGCCGATCGGCTAAACGGCGCGGGCATCGACAAGCATGTAAGGGCTTGGGAGCGGCCGTCCGATCACGTGCCGGTTTTTATCGATCTGGCGATCGAGCCGCGCTAGCCAAAGTTAATCGGACGCTCTTACCGGTTGGGGCGATTCAGGTGGCGCTCGATCAAGGTCAGCGCAAGCGCGCGTTCGTCTTCGGTTGCCTGCTTGAAGGCGGCCTCGCGCGCATCCGCAATCCAGGCGACCTGATCGCCCGAGCCATCGCTTGCTAATGTCAGCCACATCAGGCCGAGCGCTCGCCGCCGCGGCACTTTCTCGTCGCCGCGGAACAGTATCTCCCCGAGTGTCGCCTGCGCCTCGTACTGACCCTTGTCCGCGGCCAGCGCCAGCCAGCGCGCCGCGGACTTCGGGTCTTTCGGCACGCCTTCGCCCTTCAGATAGAGCCGGCCGAGGTGAAATTGCGCATCCGGATCGCCGAAATACGACGCCGCGTAGGAAAACATAGCGCGTGCGCGATGGGGATCCGGCTTCACCGGAGAATTCGGAATGCCGTCGCGATAGTAGTGGCCGAGCGCAACGAAGGCATCGGCGACAAAGCGCGGATCCCGCGCGTTGCCGGTATCATCACTGTGGCTTTTGACGATACGGCGGAAATATTCGAAGGCGCGCAGGTCGTCATGCGGGACGCCATCGCCATCCGCATACATGCGCCCGAGTTTCCATTGCGCTAGAGCGTTGCCGTTCTCCGCCGCGTATTGCAGGGAAGCTATGGTCTTATCGTGACCGACCTTGGGCGCCAGGGGACCGCTGCGGAAGGCTTCCTGCGGCGACAGGCTGTTGCTCGGCGAATTGCCGTCAAATCCACCCGACGGCCCCGCTCCGAAAACAAGGCCGGCCGCCAGAGCACTGACAAGGGCGCTAGATATCCGCATAGGTCGCCTTCTCGCCCTTGCCGCCGGGATGCGTCACCGCGCCGTGCAGCGCCGATCCCACCTGCTGGGCGTATTTCCACAAGGCCCCCGAGCCTGAATGATTTTCGCGCGGCTTCCATTCGCGCTTGCGCGTTTCCCATTGCGCGTCGGTCAGTCTCGCATTGAGCGTGCCGTTTTCGGCATCGAGTTCAATGATATCGCCATCGCGCAGAAGCCCGATCGGCCCGCCCGCCGCGGCTTCCGGCCCAACATGGCCGACGCAGAAGCCGCGCGTGGCGCCGGAGAATCGTCCGTCAGTGATGAGCGCTACTTTGTTGCCCATGCCCTGGCCATAGAGCGCAGCGGTGGTCGAGAGCATTTCGCGCATGCCCGGGCCACCCTTGGGACCCTCGTAGCGAATGACCAGCACCTCGCCTTCCTTGTATTTCTTGTCCTTCACCGCCTCGAAGCAGGCCTCTTCGCCGTCAAAGCAGCGCGCCGGGCCGGTGAATTTCAGCACCGACATCCCGGCCACTTTCACGATCGCTCCCTCCGGAGCCAGATTGCCCCTCAATCCGACCACGCCGCCGGTCGCACTCATCGGCTTGTTCGCCGGATAAACCACGTCCTGGTCGGGGTTCCACTTCACGCTTTTCATGTTCTCGGCGATGGTCCGGCCGGTCACGGTCAGGCAATCGCCATGCAAATAGCCATGGTCGAGCAGCGTCTTCATCAGCAGCGGAATGCCGCCGACCTCGAACATGTCCTTGGCGACGTATTTACCGCCCGGCTTCAGGTCCGCGATGTACGGCGTGCGCTTCATGATCTCGGCGACGTCGAATAGGTTGAATTCGATGCCGCATTCATGCGCGATCGCCGGAAGATGCAGCGCTGCATTAGTCGACCCGCCGGAAGCCGCCACCACTGCCGCCGCATTCTCCAGCGCCTTGCGGGTGACGATATCGCGCGGCCGGAGGCCTTCGCCTACCAGCGCCATGACCTGCTCGCCGGCGGTCATGCAAAAGGCGTCGCGGATTTCGTAGGGCGCGGGCGCCCCGGCCGAGTAAGGCAGAGCGAGCCCGATGGCCTCGGAAACGGTCGCCATGGTGTTGGCGGTGAACTGCGCGCCGCAGGCGCCAGCCGAGGGACAGGCCACCTGCTCCAGCATCTCCAGATCTTCGTCCGACATATCGCCGACCGAATGCTTGCCCACCGCCTCGAAGACGTCCTGCACCGTCACCTGCTTGCCTTTGAAGGTGCCGGGCAGAATGGAACCGCCATAGATGAAGATTGAGGGGACATTGAGCCGACACATGGCCATCATCATGCCCGGCAGCGACTTGTCGCAGCCGGCGATGCCGATAAGCGCGTCATAGCCGTGGCCGCGCATCGTCAACTCGACGGAATCCGCGATGACCTCGCGCGAAGGCAGCGACGAATACATCCCGGCATGGCCCATGGCGATGCCGTCGGTGACGGTGATGGTGCAGAACTCGCGGGGAGTGCCGCCGGCTGCGGCCACACCCTTTTTCGCTGCCTGGGCTTGGCGCATCAAAGCGATGTTGCAGGGAGCCGCTTCATTCCAGCAGCTCGCGACGCCGACGAAGGGCTGGTGGATCTGACCGGTGGTCAGTCCCATCGCGTAATAATAAGACCGGTGCGGAGCGCGCGCGGGACCTTCGGTAACGTGCCGGCTGGGCAGCTTCGCCTTCAGGTTGGTTTTGGTCTTGGCGTCCATCGCACTTCCGGGCCCCCGCCCCGCCCAGCCTTTTTTCATTCCAGCTTGCGGCCGGAAAGCACGCGGCGGCTTGGGACCGCATTGATCTCGGCGAACGGTATGGCCAAATCGCGGCGCGGCCAGCACCATCATGCAAGAAGGCTTAAAACTCCTGAATCCTGTGGCCGCTGGGACACAACGGGCCGGCCGACAATACCGGTGAGTGGCCTACTCCGGGCCTTCTTGTGTCATCCGAAGCTTGTCCAAGGTAAAAAACGCGGCAGATGCCGCAGCCTCCCCGTCTTCGCCGAAGTTTTTTCGCCCGCAGCGTCCATGAAGTGGCGCCCGAACTGATCGGCGCGAGCCTGTTGGTAAACGGCATCGGCGGTCGCATCGTCGAGGTCGAGGCCTATCACCACACGGATCCGGCGGCGCATTCCTATGGCGGGCAAACCTTGCGCAATGCCGTGATGTTCGGGCCGCCAGGATTTGCCTATGTCTATCGGTCCTACGGCATTCACTGGTGTCTGAACTTCGTCTGCGAGGAGGAAGGCAGCGCCAGCGCCGTACTGATCCGCGCGCTTGAACCGACCTGCTGGCATTCCGGCCATGCGGCGCCGGCGTGGGCTGAAAGATGAGCACATGCTGTGTTCCGGACCTGGGAAACTGGGGCAAGCGCTTGCGATCACACAGAGGGACAACGGCTTGCCGCTCGACAAGCCGCCGTTTGAGTTGCGCGCACGCGCAAACGAGCCGGAAGTCGTCACCGGACCGCGTATCGGGATCACCAAAGCGGCGGAGGTGCCGTGGCGCTACGGGCTGAAAGACTCGCCCTATCTCAGCAGGCCATTTCGCAAAGGTTCGTCGTCCGATGCGGCCGCGAAAGCACGGGCGGTGTCAAAATATTCGTAGAACTCGACCGCCTTGCCGTCGCGGAAACGCCAAAAGTCGATCTTGGGAGTTTCTACTTCCTTTCCAGTCCGTTTGTTTCGCCAGGCGACATGGCCGCGCGCGACCACCGCTTCTCCTTCGGCAACAAATTCGTTCATCGTGTAATGAATCATTTCCCATTCCGCTCGAAGACCGTCGAAATAGCTTTTGAGAGCCGCCCGGCTTTTATAGCTGGTCGCGAACGTCATTTGCGGCGCGTTCTGCGCGAGCGATCCGAACCGGACGTTATCGTCAATCAGCGCCATCCAGTCATCGACGCTGCCGCCGCGGGTCTCATGCCAACGCGCATAGGCCTTTTGCAAAAGACTTACATTCTGTCGCTCGACCATTGTTGCCTCCGCCATGGCAACCCAACAGTACCATACCCAAGGTCACTCCAGCGGTAATCTAAGCCGCGCCTTTCAAGCGCTCCAGCGCCTCCAGAATTTTGGCGCGACGGCCCTCGGCTTCCTGACGCTTTTCCTTCTCGCCCTCGATGATTTCTTCCGGAGCATTGGCGACGAATTTCTCGTTCGAGAGCTTGACATCAACGCGCTTGATATCGGCATCAGCCTTGGCGAGTTCCTTATCGAGCCGTGCGCGCTCGGCGTTGAGATCGATCACGCCCTTGAGCGGCAGCGCCGCGACCTCGCCGCGCACTACAAGCTGCACCGATCCGGCGGGAGCGGTGTCGGCAAAGCTGATATCGGGCACGCGCGCGAGCCGCTGCAAGAATTCCGCCCAGCGCCCAGCGCGCGCCCTGGTCTCGGCCGACACGCCCGCCAGCACAAGCGGGATTTTGGTAGCCGGTGGAATGTTCATCTCCGCGCGCACGGAACGGATCGCGGTGATCAGGTCGATCGCCCAGCCGATCTCGGCTTCCGCCGCGGTGTCCTCGAATGTTTCCTGCGGCCAAGGCGTAACCAGGAGCAGCGTGTCCCGCTTTGGTCCCTGCTCCGCGGTCACCTGCCACAGCTCCTCGGTGAGGAATGGCATGAAGGGATGCAGCAGCTTAAGAATCTGGTCGAGCGCCCAGGCGGCGGTGGCACGCGTCTCGTCCTTGGCCGCGCCATCGGCGCCGGTCAAAAGCGGCTTGGAAAACTCCACGTACCAGTCACAGAACACATTCCAAACGAAGCGATAGGTTGCTGAGGCCGCGTCGTTGAAACGGTAGCTTTCCAACGCTTCGGTGACTTCACGGTTCGCCTTCGCGGTTTCGTGCACAATCCAGCGGTTCAGCGTCTCCTTGACGTTTTGCGGATCGAAGCCCGCTACCCGCACACAGCCATTCATTTCGGCAAAGCGCGCGGCATTCCATAGTTTGGTGCCAAAGTTTCGATAGCCTTCCACCAGCTTGGCCGAGAGCTTCACGTCCCGCCGCGCTTGTGACGTCATGGCGGCAAGCGTGAAACGCAGGGCGTCGGCTCCGAACTGGTCGATTAGTTCCAGCGGGTCGATGGTATTGCCCTTGGACTTCGACATTTTCTGCCCGCGTTCGTCGCTGACGAGGCCATGCAGATAGACCGTGCGGAACGGCACCTCTTTCATGAAGTGCAGCCCCATCATCATCATGCGCGCGACCCAGAAGAAGATGATGTCGAAGCCGGTGACGAGCACGCTGGTCGGATAGAAGCGCTTCAGCTCGGCCGTGTCGTCCGGCCAGCCGAGGGTGGAGAAAGGCCATAGTCCGGAAGAGAACCAGGTATCGAGCACGTCTTCGTCACGCGTGAGCGCTATCTTCTTTCCGTAATGCGCCTTGGCTTCGGCTTTCGCCGTGGCTTCCGTTTCCGCGACGAAGACCTTGCCGTCGGGTCCATACCAGGCCGGAATTTGATGGCCCCACCAGAGCTGGCGCGAGATGCACCAGGGCTGGATATTCTCCATCCACTCGAAGAATGTTTTTTCCCAATTCTTCGGCACGAATTCCGTGCGGCCTTCGCGCACCGCGGCGATCGCCGGCTGCGCCAGGGTCTTGGCGTCGACATACCACTGGTCGGTGAGGAAGGGCTCGATCACCGCGCCGGAACGGTCGCCATGCGGCACGGTGTGGACATAGGGCTCGATCTTGTCCATCAGCCCGGCCGCTTCCATGCGATCGATGATTTGTTTGCGCGCGGCGAAACGGTCTAGGCCGTGCAAGCGCCAGCGTCGTCGTCGAGCTCATCCGACGGAGCGGATGCCGGCCATGAAATCCGTGATTGCCGGCGAGATTGAGCTTGGCTTCCGGCGTGAAGATGTTGACCAGCGGCAGCTTGTGGCGCTTGCCCACTTCGAAATCGTTGAAGTCATGCGCGGGCGTGATTTTCACCGCACCAGTGCCTTTTTCCGGATCAGCATAGTCGTCGCCAATAATCGGGATGCGCCGGCCGACGAGCGGCAGGATTGCGTTACGGCCAATCAGGTGTTTGAGACGCTCATTATCCGGATGCACCGCCACGGCGGTGTCCCCCAGCATCGTTTCCGGCCTGGTCGTGGCGACAATTATATGTTCGTTTGCAACACCCTCTATCGGATACTTCAAGTGCCACAGATGACCTTTTTTTTCGACCTGCTCGACTTCGAGATCCGAAATCCCGGTGAGCAGCTTGGGGTCCCAGTTGACCAGCCGCTTGTCCTTGTAGATCAGCCCGGCGCGGTAGAGCTCGACAAAGACCTTGATCACCGCGCGTGACAGGCCTTCGTCCATGGTGAAGCGTTCGCGCGACCAGTCGCAGGAAGCGCCAAGCCGCTTGAGCTGACGGATGATGGTGCCGCCGGACTCTTCCTTCCATTCCCACACGCGCTTGAGGAAAGCCTCGCGGCCCATTTCCCGCCGGCCGGGCTGCTGCCGTTCCATGAGCTGCCGCTCGACCACCATCTGCGTGGCGATGCCGGCGTGATCGGTGCCAGGCTGCCAGAGCACGTCGTTGCCGCGCATGCGCTGATAGCGCACCAGAATATCTTGCAGCGTGTTGTCGAGTGCGTGGCCCACATGGAGCGAGCCAGTGACGTTCGGCGGCGGGATGACGATGCAGAACGGCTCTGCGTCGTGCCGTTCCGGCCGCCCGGCGCGGAATGCGCCGGACTTTTCCCAGACACTGTAGATGCGGCCTTCCACCTCGGAAGGCTGATAAGTCTTGTCGATCATTTCCGTAATCAATTCTCGGGGTCGCGTAGCGGGCAAGAAACCCGGCGGCCCCTGCGAAGTCAACGGTTCGGCTTGAGGGATCCCGCCTCTCGGCTGAGCTTAGCCGTGATTTGCTAGCTGCGACCGCGGGAGACGCGCTCGATCTCGGCCCGCACCACCCGCTCCACCAACCCCGGCAGGTTATCGTCGAGCCAAGCCTTGAGCATGGGACGCATCATTTCCGTCGCCAGGTCTTCCAGGGTGCGCGTATTTTGCGCCAGAACGGTATGAGCGAGCTTGTTAAAGGCGGCATCCACGGCCGCGCTTGTGGAGGAAGACATCAGCGGGATTTCATCCGGCGCGCGGGCCGACCGGGGCGCCTCCTCCAAACGCTGAGGCCGTGGCGCAGGCTCCGTCTCCTCGCCGAAAAATACGTCCGGTTGGTCTTCGATGGTGCGGAACACCGGCGGCTGCGATGCAGCCGCCGCCATGGATTCGGTCATATCGAGGACATCGGCCACGCGATCATCGGAGGCCTCGCCGCTATCCTCGGTTGCGGCGGCGTCCATGCGCGAGGTTATGGCGTCAGTCTCTTGGTGGGCAGCCGGGCTGGGCGGCTGAGCGGGAGCGTATTCGGGCGCGGGTTCCGGTGCTTCGGGCGCCGACGGCGCAGGCCCGGGCGGCGGGGCGGCGGGTGCCAGATCGGACGGCTCGGGTGGACGCGTCTTGCTTTCGTCGTCGGCAATGATCCGGCGGATGGAGGCGAGGATCTCCTCCATGGAAGGTTCTTGCGCCTTCGCCGTTTGAGCCATTTCCGTGTCCCTGCTTCGGCTGCCCCGCGGCTTCGCGCAAGCGCTGCGAATCGCGGTTTCGCCGACACATTATCTGCATCGCCGCGGCAGATGCGAAGAGGGCATGTGGATGATTGCGGCGGAAAAGCGCTGTCGGACGCCAGCACAGCAACGGCACGCCCTATTTGCCATCCGGGGTGCGGAGCCCGAACCAGCTGTCGCGCACCTGATGGTAATGGATGCGTGGATCGTAGATCGGCGTCGCCAGCCCAAGCGTAGTTGGCGAGAGAATTCCAATCGCATTGAGCAGGTTGTAAGACGCCACCACCCGATCGCGCTGCGCTGTGACCAGCGTAACACGAGCATTCACCAGCGCTTGCTGGGCGTTGAGCACATCCAGCGTGGTTCGCTGGCCGACGCGTGCTTCTTCGCGTACGCCGTTAAGGGCGGTTTCGCTCGAACGTACCTGCGCCTGGGCCGATTCGATCTGCGCCTTGGTCGCTTCCACCAAGCTCCATGCTTGCGCGATCAACTGCCGGATCTGGTCGCGTACCTGCTCAAGGTTGAGCCGTTGTTGCGCTACGGTCTCCTTCGACTGACGGATCAGCGAATACTCGTCGCCGCCCTGATAGATCGGAATTACCACCGAAGACCCGATTGACCAGGTTGTCTGCTCAACCTGTGTCAGGGAGCCATTCCAAAGCCGTTGCGCCGACCCGTTCAGTGTAACGGTCGGAAACAATGCGCCTTCATTGATCTTGACCTGGAGCGCGGCGACATCGATCCCATACATGGCAGATGTGACGTTCGGATTTTCGCCAAGCCCAACGTGCAGAGCGGACGCCAGGGTCCGGGGTGCGAGCCGTTCGACCGGAGCGGCCGGCGTCAAGCGGCCGGCTTCGATGCCTATCACCCGGCGAAAATTCGCCCGCGTCGCGGTCAGATTGGCTTCCGCGTTCGTCAACTGGAACTGGCCCGCGGCAAGCTGGGCCTCGGATTGCGCCACGTCGGTGCGGGTGACCTCGCCGACATTGAAGCGGTCGCGCGTCTGCCGCAGCGTCTCGTTCAACACCCGCACGTTGCTGATCTGAACGTCTGCGATCGCGGCGTCACGTAACAGATCCATGTAGACCGTGGCCGCGGCCAGCAGCACCGTCTGTTCCATGACGCGCAGGCCCTCGCGCGCCGCCGAAACTTGCCCTTCCGCCAGACGGGTTCGGTTCGCAGTCTGGAGGCCGTTGAAAAGTGTTTGCGTTCCGGTCACGCCCACCGTGTAAGGCGTGAACTCTCCCGATAGCGTTTGTGCAGGCCCACCAACGGCCAAGCGCGAGGGATCACCGGGGACGGGGTTCGAAGACCTGCTGGTTGAACTGCTGAACGACTGCGCCGCACTGGCGGTTACGCTGAGCTGCGGCCGATAGCCGGAGAGCGCTTGCGGCACGGCCTCATCAGTAACGCGAACCTGCGCGCGCTGGGCATTGAGCTGGGGATTGTTCTGGTAGGCATGGACGAGAGACGCCGGCAAAGTTTGCGCGGAAGCCTGCCCGAGTCCACCAATGGACGCGGCTATGAGAAGAAGAACTGCGCCCAACCGGGCACAGCGCATCAGCTCAAATCCCTCCGACGCGCGCATCCCCACTGCTCCACGTGTCCGCCGAAAGCCGCGCCGGCAGAACACCCCCGACTCATGACGCCTAGTCCACCATACCCGCGGCAGGCCCGGCTGCGAAACCCCAGCTACCTGCTTGCAACGCAAAAACATTGTCATTGCCGCATCCGGGCCACACCTGCCCGGTGCGGGGTCAGAAAACAAAAGCGGGGGTGGCTGTAAAGCCGGGCAGGACGCTGGCGGTTGCATCGAATGACGGCCATCCGCTGACGTCGTTCCCGGCACGCCGATAGAGAACTACGGTACCCAGGCCACCGCGGTCGCGCACGCAAACCAGCCGGCCGCCATCGCGGAGCTGCGGAAACAGCATCTGGGGCTCAACCTCAGTCGCTCCCTGCAGGAAAATCACATCGTAAGGGGCGCGGGCCGCGTAGCCGGCGGTGAGCGGTCCCGTTTCCACAGAAACATTAGTAATTCCGTGGGCATAGAGGTTTTCCTTAGCAGCAAAGGCGAGCGTCGTTTCCTCTTCCAACGCTACTACCGCGCGCGCGAGCTGCGCGATAACCGCCGATGAATAGCCAGTGCCGCAGCCGATATCGAGCACGGCATCCGTCTCACGCAGGTCGACGATCTGAATCATTTTACCGATCAGCATCGGCTTGAGCATGCGCCGGCGCGGCCGTCCGTCAGCACTTTCAAGGATTGGCACGTCGAAATCGAGATACGCCCAGGAAGCCTTCGCTTGCGGCAAGAAGCGCTCGCGCGGCGTTTCAAGCATGGCGCCGAGGATGCGCGGGTCTGTCACATCATTCGGACGCAGTTGGCCATCGACCATCATCCGCCGCGCCGTTGCGAAGTCGATCATCTATACCTCCGATAGGCGCGGCTCTTCTGCGGCAAGGGAGTCTAAAAGGCAAGCGCAGCGCGAGCGCCAGGGCCCGAAAACCTATGTCTGGCGGCGCGTTAGACGTTGTGCCCGGCAGGTGGCTCCTGTAAGCGGACACGTCGGGAAGACGCGGCACTTGGAGCTCCAGCGCCCGATTTCCAACAAGGCCACGTGGCGGAGTGGTGACGCAGCGGACTGCAAATCCGCCTGATTCCTCAATTTCCTCAACGCGCATTCTGAAAAAACTGGGCGAAAGCCGGGTTAAGCCAATCAAAGGCTTAGCAAGTCATTCAGAATGGCTACGGCGTGGAAGCGGCGGCATAAATTGGGTGCGTTTCCGGCAGCAGTTTGCGCGTAGCCGATTGGCTAATCACCCTTTCTCCGACCCTGCACCTTAGTGCAATGGCCCGTGCACCTTAGTGCAATGGCCCGCAACGCCGCCATGGCATTAGTGTGCATCATAAGGTGGACGCTTCTTAGATCCCGAATACGACGAACGTCAGCCGCGCCGAAATGACCTTGACCCGATAGCAAAGTGATCAGGGGAGAGTGTAGATATGGCAGATATTAATAGCCTACGCCTGTTAGGATTTCTGCTCGGAGGCATCACCGTGGCCGTGAGTTTAATGGCTTTCCTTGTCGTGCGGACAAACGTCGAAGGCCGTACTCAGAACATTGAGACCAGAGCGGCCTCGCAAGCGATGGTGGGTTACCAATAAGCTCCCCCGCTGGGAGGCTCACCGCCAACACGCTGGCGCAACTTTTTGAACCTGTCGCGCGCGACGCTGGCTTCGTCGCTGCTTGGTCTTATCGCTTCAGTTTTGAGGTCAGCGAGGCTGCCATTTGCGCCAACGCTGGAGCGGCAATCCCTCAGGTTCATCAGCGTCTGGGTGATCGTCTCGCCAAAACGCGCAGCCACTTCGTCGGTGAGGATCGATCTCGAGCTTCGAAGTCGGTCAACGCTTGTGCTTAGGGCGGTAAGTGAGTCCTTCAGTCGCACGATCTCGGATTGGAGGACTGGGTTTTCTCCTGTCCTGATCTCCCGGAGGGAGTTACCAAGCGCGCGGACTTCTCCGGTCAACTCTCGGATATTCGCCAGCACATCTTTCGACGGCAGATCCACTTTAGACAGTACGGCCTCGGTCATCGTCGCAACGATGTTCCCGGCAAAATGATTGATGCGTGCAATCGCGACGAGAGCAAGAATCGTAGCGACGATCACCAGGATCGCCGTGGCATTGATCAGCGCCAGCAACAACTGGCCAGGGAGCCTCCACAGCCGCGCGGAAATCCCATTGTGATCACGCTCGGTCATTGTTGCCTCCTATGGGTCGCGCCTGAGATTACTCTCGTTTTGAAAGGAATGGTGTCCAGGGGCGAACCCCCCGCAGTGCCGATAAGCTCTATGCGCTAATCCGTAAGGGCCGGCTCCGTCACCCGGAAGCGCCGCGCCCACCGCCTCGCGAACGCGGCAGGAACATCTATTCAGAACGAGCCTGCGGATGGCCATTCAGAACGTGGCACAGGCAATGACACCGCGATTGCATAAGTGCCTGAAAGCCTATAGGTAACGCCCCCTCAAGGCCACGTGGCGGAGTGGTGACGCAGCGGACTGCAAATCCGCGTACCCCGGTTCAATTCCGGGCGTGGCCTCCACCTATTCTTGTCGCAGCGGGCCGTCCGACCATGCTTTGCAATGGCGGGACGGCTTTGTTATATGCCGGGATACATCACGGCATGCCGCGCGTCGTTCCCCGGTAGCTCAGTGGTAGAGCAACCGGCTGTTAACCGGTTGGTCGCTGGTTCGAATCCGGCCCGGGGAGCCAACAATATCCGGCACGACCCCTTAATCGTGCCGGGTACCACAGGGTACCAACCCCAGCCTGCGTGAACCCCCGTCTTCAGCGTGAGCCTCAATGTCGAGTTCCAATGGACGGAAGCGCGCAACAATTCAGGATTCCGATAAATACACGCTCCGTCTGACTGATCTCGGCGGTCCGAAAGACGATTTCGTTTTCCGATTTAATGGTTCTTCCTGCGCGTGGTAGTCGGAGCGTACCGAATGGTTCTTCTGGAACGGCTTAGACAGCGATCCACAATGAGCGGCTTGGGAGCCGTACTGTTTGCGAGTGGCCTCGTCCTGCTCTTCGTCGCCTTATACAAGGATGCTTCTCACACAGCTTGGTCGCCACTTCCGATCGTCGCGCTATGCGTGCTGGCGGCCGCAGTGGTCTGCTGGACTGCCGCCGCGCGATGGGAGGAACAACCGGATAGCGCCTTTAACGACCCGCGATGGTGGCCGGGTTTGGAACCTCCGGGAACCCCCGTCCCGCCCCCCAAGCCGGTCAGGCAGCCGGACTACAACGCGATGGCGAAAAAAACACGCAAGCCTAGCGGGTGGAATCGCCCGCTCGCCTATCCGCTCACGCTGCGCGACGGGACGACGATTGCGACCTTGCGGCAGGCTGCAGCGCTGATGATGGGGCTGCCGGAAACTCGGAAATCGAAGCGGGTGTGGCAGCACGCCGCAGAGCTGCTGATGCAGGCGCAAAAGAGTGACAAGGCACCAGACGTCCGCGACGCAACCGATCAACTCTGTCGCGCATTGCAGTTGGAAGGCTGGATGTGACCGCAAATATCTGCCGGGGACCCAAGGAGTTTGGGTCGTTGCGTCGGTCGGAACAGAGGGGAGCGAAGCTGGGCCTAGCGCACGTGTTGTGCAGCTTCAACCAGGAAAAGGCTGTATTCGCGCAAACCACTTTGAGAAGATGAGCACCGCTCACGACATGCTCACATTACCCGTGCAAAAAGCCCGCCGCGGTGATCCAGGTCAATCCTGCTAGCTGAGCCGTTCCTTACTTCGAAGGACTGACAATGGCTGCGGGGCAGATCTCGTAGGTAACATCGATGCTGCCGCTGTTGTCGTGATAAGAATCCAGGTCGTTCATCTTGCCGTAGAGCGGACCATCTGCCCAGGCGACGAACGCAGCGCTCGCTCCTAATTTTCGTATTTGCGGGTCCGTACCGATCTTCCCAATCAGCGTGCCGACCGTGGCTGTCGGGAGCACGAGAAGCTTAACATCAGAAACAGTGGGCGGATTTTGGGTAATGCCGCCGGCATCGCTTGAACAGCTGTGCGGACAAAAATGCCAGGTTCCCTTGGTTCGCACCGATACAAGAACATGTCGTGCCGTGACATTCGGCGAAATCTGCGTCCAATCAGCGTTGCCCGGAATGGATGCGCGGCCTGTTGTGCAGCCCCTCTCCTGTGCATGTGCGCCACCTGCGGCAAACATGGCCAAAAGCAGAATCAAAGCGTAACCATTCTTGAGGAACATACTCAGTCCTCCCCTGGGATCACTGCACCACCCTACCCAGAGATGCATCTACCTTTTGGCTGGTGCCCGTGCAAACGGTTAGAACGTGGCGGCACCGATCGGATTCTAACGTTAGTCTCATGAAGCGCGTCCCCAAGCTAAGCCTAAGGATCGTTCACCGTCAGGCTTGGCATTTTCGAATTGGATGCCGGCAGCACCGTCGCCGATATAGCTATCGCCATTGGTCGGGTGATGCAGGAGAAAAAATGCGTTGATCGCATTGTTCGGCGGTACCGGCGCGGTAAAGACTACGTCGATCTGCCACCATCCATCCCCGAGTGACGTCGGCGTGATCGATGTTGCGACGAAGCCAGGGCTGGCCGCCAGGAAGGTATTGCCTCCATCCGACAGCGAGACGATGCCGGCGATTTTGTTGCCTGTTTGGGTCGGTGAGAGGAACACTTCGAAGATCAGGTTGCGCGCTGCCTGGCCAGGCTTGCTCCGCATCTTGACCGACAGCGTAAACTCTTCCGATGTCGTCATCGGGATGTTGGTGTTGCCGATGTAGTGAATGCCGCCGGAGGTATCCTCCGTGAAGGTCTGGATCTCTCCCGCGCTCGCCAGTGAGCCCGCGTTCCCCGTCGCCCATATCCCGAGCAGATTGCCAGACACCCGAGCGGCTAGGCTGCCGGCATAGGTCGCGTTGCAGCCGGACGGCCTAGCTGCGTTTGTGCTGAAAACGTCCTTAATGGTGATCTCAATCGCGACCGTCGGGGTATCTGCTAACGGCTCAGCCGGTGTGACGGTCGTCCCGCTGAACTCGACGTCGGTGAACTTGTGGAATCCGGCCGAGCCGTAAATGATGCGGGTGGTACCCGCGGTCGCGCCATTCAGCGTACCGCCTGCGGGTGTAGTGGGGAAAAGTTGAACCGCGTTTTGAGCTCCAACAAATGACAGAAGGTCATTCTTTCCATTGCCCGCTAAATGCTTAGGGCGGAATACGGCGCGGAAGAAATCACCGACGGCCACGTCGACTTTTTTACATGAGGTGCCTGGATTGGTTTCGCTGACGGCAGTGACAAACATATCGCCTTGCCACAACGTCAGAGCGGCGGCAGGGGAAGCGGACAAGGCGAGCAAGGCAGCGGAAGCAAGTACGCGTTTCATGACGTCCCCGTTGTGACCCAACAAGCATAGTCGTCCGCCATCAACCCAAGGGATTTTTAAGCACGGGAAAATTTTGGCGTAAAGCGTGATTAAAAGACTTGGTTTCCCGAATTCTGGCTGGTGTCCGGCCCATAGGAAAGAGCCGTGCTCCGGAGCCGATACAGCTAAAAACGCGGCCGTGACGGAGGCAAGCCGACGGCGGATTCGGTAACGCCAAACAAACACAGCTATGCACACCACTGCAGCCAATAGGCTTGCGCAAGGTAAGCGTAATCAGCTGCGCTTTGCTCACGCCAGCGGCTCGGCCTTGAGGACGTATCAAAGTGCGTCGATGCGCCAATACCGCACAGGCCGCCAGGACTTAGATCAAGGTCGGGAATGGGAACACGCCGGCCTATACGCGCATTGAGGACGGCACTTTTTAGGGCGCGCTAGTACACAAAGATCAGATACCAGAACCAGCCCGTGATAACGATTAGGACGGAGAGCCAAAACCCGTAGCCCACCAAATCTACCGGTTGCTGCTTCCGGCCCTGGCGGAATACCATCAGAGCCTCCCAACGGCGGTGCGATACCACCACATTTGCTGCTAAATGTCAGCGTTGGCAATGTCTCGGCCCGCGGGGATCGGCTGGGGGCACGGAACAAATACCTTAATAAAATCGAATATCTTGATGATTTAGCTGCCGGAATTGCTCTTAGTTTTGTAGTCCACGGGCGGCCCGGCATTTCGCACTTTCTTCTTGCGGCGCTAAGCGCCACCACGCCCGGAGCAAACGTCCCGCTTCTGGGTTGACTAATCGGAATATCAAAACGGAGGAAGTCGATGACTCCGATCAACGCATTCATCTTCGCCTTTGTGCTGGTCAATTTTCTTTAGGCGCGGCGCTGTGTCGCGGGCGTAACTATGCAGCCCGCGCGACCGACTCCGGCGCGAAACGCCACGGTCAACTCCGCTGACTTGAATTGCCCCGGAAGCGAACCGACATTTGCTTGGGCGACACCGGATGGAGACTGCAATGAAGATCATCGTTGCCGCGACAGCGCTGGCGGTATCTGCCGCTGCGCTCGCATTCGGCGCCGGCCAGCAGGCCCAGGCGCAGAGCTATTCCAAAGAACAGACCACCACGCACAAGGCGAAGAAGGCGAAGACCCCGAAGCGCGTCGTGCGCTATGGGTCACCCTACAGCACCAACCCGGCGCACGATGTCTATGTGAACGGCGTTTATGTCGGCTCTGATCCCGATCCGCGCATTCGCTGGACCTTGAAGAAGGAATACTGCGAGGATTCAATCGACGGCTGCGGTATCCCGTAATGCGCTAACCATGGTCGTCTCCTGGCACCGATGCGGCCTTGAAAAGACCGCAGTGGCGTGCCATATGCAGTGCGTCGCCGGACTATCGGCCTCCAACGAGGTCAGTCCCGGGCCGCGTGAACGAAAATCAATAAGCGGTTTTCGGCCCCATTATCCGGCTTCTCCTAACACCCGACAGCCCAGCCACGCGGGGATGTCTTAACCCCGCGACCCGCGGCTCTTTGCGTTCGCAGAACGCAGGGCGCGATTCGCCCGACAGAAAGCTTGTTCATTGACTACTTTTGCTGAATTCGGCCTTGCCGAAACCATTACCCGTGCCCTCACCGAAGAGAAGTACGTTACTCCCACCCCGATCCAGACCCAGACCATCCCGCTTGTGATGACGGGCGCAGATATCATTGGCATCGCGCAGACCGGCACAGGCAAGACCGCCGCTTTCGCGCTTCCGATCCTCAACCGCCTCGCCGCGAACCCGGTCAGGGCAGAACGGAAGACCTGCCGTGTGCTGGTGCTAAGCCCCACGCGCGAATTATCCGGGCAGATCCTCGATAGCTTCCGCGCCTATGGGCGCCATCTGCGCCTGCAGACCGCGCTCGCCATCGGCGGCGTCCCGATGGGCCGCCAAGTGCGCGATCTGATGAATGGTCTTGATATCCTGGTGGCCACGCCTGGCCGTCTGCTCGATCTCATGCAGCAGAATGCTTTGCGCCTGAACGGCGTCGAAGTGCTGGTGCTGGACGAAGCCGACCGCATGCTCGACATGGGCTTCATTCATGACATCCGCAAAATCGTCGCGAAGACGCCTTCCCAGCGGCAGACGCTGATGTTTTCGGCCACGATGCCGAAGGAAATCGCCGAGCTCGCCGCTCACATGCTGAAGAATCCGCAGAAGGTCGCGGTGACGCCCGGGGCCACGACGGTCGAACGTATCGACCAGCGGGTGATCCATCTCGACCACGGCGCCAAATCGGACGTGCTGTCGGAAATCCTGCGCGCCGAGACGGTAAATCGTGCACTGGTCTTTACCCGTACCAAGCATGGTGCCGACAAGGTGGTGCGCGCGCTCAACAAGGGCGGGATCGCCGCCGAAGCAATCCACGGCAACAAGTCGCAGAACCAGCGCGAGCGCGTGCTCGCCGCCTTCCGCGAGGGCCGCGTTCGCACTCTGGTGGCGACCGATATCGCTGCGCGCGGCATCGATGTCGACGGCGTCAGCCACGTCATCAACTACGACCTGCCGAACATCCCAGAGAGCTACGTTCACCGCATCGGCCGCACTGCGCGCGCCGGCGCCGAGGGCATCGCAATCTCCTTCTGCTCGCGCGACGAAGCTCCGTTCCTGCGCGACATCGAACGGCTGATCCGGATCTACCATCCCCTCCAGCGACCGGCGCAGCGACCGGCGCTCCGCGCCGATACAACCGTCACGGCAGACCCCGCGGCAAGCGGATGCCGGTGGTGGTCAACGGCCCGGCAAGGGCCGCCGCAGGCAGCGTCCGCCCTATCCCGGCCATGGGCCGAACCGGCAGCAGCAGCCGCGCAATGGACATGGAGAAGGCCGCGCGCAGTCGAATCCCGACCAGATCGCAAGCCTGGGTTTCATGCGCACACCGGGCCGCGGGCGCTCGAAATCCCCGGCTGACGCCGGTGGTGCGACGCGCTAAACTGGGCACCGAAGGAGCGGCCATGGCGAAGGAAGAACTTCTCGAGTTCGACGGCGTCGTCACCGAAGTTTTGCCGGACGGCAATTTTCGCGTGAAGCTCGACAACGAGCATGAAGTGCTGGCCTACACCGCCGGGAAGATGCGGAAGTTCCGCATCCGCACCGGTGTGGGCGACCGCGTGATCGTGGAAATGTCGCCGTATGACCTGGCGCGGGGACGTATCAGCTTCCGACACAAGTCGGAACGCGCCACGACTGCTGCTCCGCCCCGGCGGCAGCAGAACTTCCGACGGCGGTGATTGTAATCTAGCTTTTCAGTGTTACGCGGCGGTCGTTCCCGTCATGGCGGGCGCCTGACGGGCGTCCGCGTCGTGCTTGCGCCGGCGCGCCAACTCGAGCGAAGCGATCTCGACGCGGTTACGGCCGCGTTCCTTGGCGTGATAAAGCGCCTCATCGGCCTGCGCGAGCAGCGCCGGCACGTCGAAGGTCGAGTCTTCGTTGAACACCATGCCGACGCTGACAGTCGCCATCGCCGGACGGCCGTCCACTTCCACCGCGGCAGCGGCAAAAGCTGAGCGGATGCGCTCTGCGGTGGTCAAAGCGCGCTCACGATCGACGTCATAAAGCACCGCGGCAAATTCCTCGCCGCCGAGGCGGCCGATCAGATCGGTTGTCTTGATATTGGCGCTGGCACTTTCGGCAAATACCTGCAGCACGCGGTCGCCGATTGCATGACCGAAGCGGTCATTGATCGATTTGAAATGATCGAGATCGATCAGCAGTACGGCTCCTGGACAGCCATTGATGCTCTGCCGCTTCACGATCTGCATACCTTCGGTCAGGAAGGCGCGGCGGTTGGCGATGCCGGTAAGCGGATCGACCAAGGCCGCGGTCTTGTGGCGGAATTCGGCGCGCTCCTTCGCCATCGCCAGCAAAATAAAGGCAAGCGCGATGGTGAAGAGCAGCGCTTCAAAACTCACCACGGCCAGCCAGACGCTGCCGAGAACCTCATAATTATTCTCCGACCAGGGCAGCATACGCGAGACCGGCGTGCGCAAGAGAAACAGCGAGCCGTGCACGAACAGCACGAAGATTGCGGGCCAACGCGACAGCAACGGCTCGCTGCGACCCCGCCAGAACTCATAGGCTGTAAGCCAGGTATAGGTCGCCAGGATGCCGGACGAGAGCAGCGCGCGCAGGTCGGTCAGCTCCATCACGCCCGGAATGCGGCAGAATACGAGCCAGATCGCAGCGCCCGCAACGAGACCGAGCGGCCGCACACTGCGTCCGTCGAACAGGCGTGCGCCGGTCCAGGTTAGGGCAAACGAGCTGAAAAGAATGGCGTTGGCAAGATCGATTGAGATCGCATCGGGGACAGAACCGTGCAAGCCGAACAGCATGACCGAAAGCGCACGCATCAGGTCGGAAAAGCCCCACCAGGCGAGTGCATGGATGCTGAAATTTTGTACCCAGGCAAACAGCAGCAAAAGGCCTAGAAGTGCCTCTACATAGATGGTCACGGTGAAAAGCGTATGGATGTCGAGTTTCATTGAAATGCTACCCGCGACCGCGGCTCAATTATGCTTTGAGCGCGCGCTCCCAATCCACGCGATGATAGGGCGTGGCCCGGTAAGAATGGGTGAATCCGATCTAAGGATTCTGGGGTGAATCCGATCTAAGGATTACGGGGCTGTTGGCGGTATGGTTTCGAATGGTTTGCGGCATAGGGCCGGATTTCAACTCTTCCCCGCTTTCCGCAGACTTGTCGGGGCCAAAAGCGTCCTTTAGGGTCGCCGCGCCTCAATCCGGACCTTTTCCATGCAAATCAGCAACGGCATCGTCGAAGCAATCGGCAATACGCCGCTGATCAAATTACAGCGCGCCTCGGCTGCGACCGGTTGCACCATTTTGGGAAAGGCCGAGTTCATGAATCCCGGCCAGTCGGTGAAGGACCGGGCCGCCCTTTTCATCATCCAGGACGCGGTCAAGCGGGGCGCCTTGAAACCCGGCGGGGTCATCGTTGAAGGCACTGCCGGGAATACCGGGATCGGACTGGCGCTGGTCGGCAATGCACTCGGCTTCCGCAGCGTCATTGTCATCCCGGATACCCAGAGCTCTGAAAAGAAGGACATGCTCCGGCTCTGCGGCGCGGAATTAGTCGAGGTTCCGGCCGTTCCTTATTCCAACCCCAACAATTATGTGAAGCTGTCGGGCCGCCTGGCAGAACAGCTTGCGCGCTCGGAGAAGAACGGTGCGATCTGGGCCAATCAGTTCGACAACGTCGCCAACCGGCAGGGTCACGTTGAAACCACCGGTCCGGAAATTTGGCAACAGACAGGCGGCAAGGTGGACGGCTTCGTCTGCGCTGTCGGCACCGGCGGCACGCTGGCAGGCGTCGGTATTGCGCTCAAAGCGCGCAATCCAAATGTTCGGATCGCGCTGGCCGATCCGTTCGGCGCCGCGCTCTACAGCTACTACACCAGCGGAGAATTGAAATCCGAAGGCACCTCTATCACCGAAGGCATCGGCCAGGGGCGCGTTACCCAAAATCTGGAAGGCGCGCCGATAGACGTTGCCTTCCGGATTGCTGACGCGGAAGCGGTGACGGCAATTTTCGACCTCCTGGAGCACGAAGGGCTCTGCCTCGGCGGCTCTTCCGGCATCAACGTCGCCGGCGCGGTGCGGCTGGCAAAGGAGCTTGGCCCTGGCCACACCATAGTGACAGTGCTGGCAGACTACGGCACACGTTATCAATCCAAACTCTTCAATCCCGAATTCCTGCGCGAAAAAGGCCTGCCGGTGCCGGCATGGCTGGAGCGCAAATCGAGCATCCCTATTCCTTATGTATAGCGCGGACCTTGCGGCAGGCTGCCGCGTTGCCCCTGATCCAGCCGAAAGGATCGGTCATGAATTCAACGCCTGCGCGTGCCCCCGCAAGCCCACATCTGGTGAGCACCGACTGGCTTGCCGAACGCCTCGGCCAGCCGGCCGTCGCGATTGTGGATAGCTCGTATTATTTACCGGCCGCCCAGCGGGATCCGCACAAGGAATACATCGCCGCGCATATTCCAGGCGCGGTGTTCTTCGATATTGAGAAAATTTCGTACACTTCCACCGATCTGCCGCACATGCTGCCGGGGCCGGACCAATTCGGCGAAGCCGCCGGCAAACTCGGCATCAGCAGGGACGACACTGTCGTGGTCTATGACGGCGCTGGGCTGATGTCAGCGCCGCGGGTTTGGTGGACCTTCCGTCTGTTCGGCGCGAAGAATGTTTTCATCCTAGATGGCGGCCTGCCGAAATGGAAAGCCGAGAACCGTCCGCTGGAAGCGGGTGACGTGAAGCCCGCGGCGAAGAAATTCGCCGCCGAGATGCAGACTGACCAGGTGGCGATGCTTTCCGACGTACAGATGGCTCTCAGCAACGACGCTGCTCAGGTGGTGGACGCGCGCTCTGCTGATCGCTTCCGTGGCCAGGCACCGGAGCCACGGCCGGGCCTTGCCTCCGGGCACATGCCCGGCGCGTTGAATGTCCCCGCTGCAAGTATCATCGAAGATGGCCGCCTCGTGCCGCCCGAGCGGCTGAAGAAAATCTTCGTCGATGCGGGCGTCGATCTCGACAAGCCGATCATCACTACCTGCGGTTCCGGCGTTACCGCCGCCACGTTATGGCTTGCGCTCGACGCGTTAGGAAAAAAGCCGCAGGCGCTTTACGATGGTTCTTGGGCGGAATGGGGATCGCGGCCGGACCTGCCGGTGGCGAGGGGCTAGGTCGAGCAATCTCGTGAGTTGCTGCCCTATGTGTGCCGACGCTTGTTGCGGCACCAGTCAAGGCGGCTCATACTCCTTACACAAGAAGAATAGTGTCAGGGGAGGAAATGATGCGGCCTTTGTCATCGCCCGTTATTGCCTGGCGCTCTTTTGCTTTCGTCGCCATTTTCAGCGCAACCATCGGCACACAAAAGATCGCTTGGGCCGCCGCCGATCCGGAGCCTGCGTCGTCTGACCCGAAGGCGATCACCATGATCATCGGCTATCCGGCAGGAGGTGGAGTTGATGCGACCGGCCGGTTGATCTCGCAGTTCCTGACGAAATACTTGCCGGGCAATCCTGCGGTGGTGATCAAGAACATGCCCGGCGCCGACGGCCGGGTGGCGCTGAATTTCTTCGTGCGGCAAGTGAAGCCGGATGGGCTGACATTGACGACCGGTTCGAGCACGCAGCTCGATCCGAGGAATTACCGCGTTTCGACCGCGCAATACGACCCGACCAAATTCAACTTCGTCGGTGGTATTTCGCGCGGCGGCACCTTCCAGGTCATCAGCATGGCCGGCGAACAGCGGCTGATGGACAAAACCGCGCCCCCGGTTCCCGTCGGCGCGGTGGACGGCACGCGTTCCGGTGAGCAGATGAGCTCATGGGGAATGGAATTCCTTGACTGGAATGCGAAATGGGTCGTCGGCTATCGCGGCGCTTCGGAAACCACGATCGCGCTCGAACGTGGCGAAGTGGACATCGCTTCGACTTCCAATTCCTTCCTGATCAAACGCCTGACCGACACGGGCAAGTACAAGCTACTGTCGCAGTCGGGCATCGTGGTGGACGGCAAGCTGCGCCGCCGCACCGATTTCGCCGACACGCCGGTAATGGCAGAGCTGATAGCGTCCAAGCTGACGGACAAAGGCGCGCGCGACGCCTTCAGTTATTGGGAGGCGATCTGCCTGATGGATCCCTGGGTCGCGCTGCCGCCCGAGACGCCGGTGGCTTTCGTCACCACTTATCGCGAGGCCTTTAACAAGATTGCGGCCGATCCGGAGTTCATCGAAAAGGGCAAGCGCATCAGCGAAGATATCGCCCCGATGACGCATGCCGACATCGAGGGCCTGGTGAAAACTGCCGCCGAACGGCTCACACCGGAAGCCGAAGCCTTCATCCGCGCCATGCACACCAAGCAGGGGCTGCGGCCGAAAGAATAAGTCGATCGCCGGTCAGCGCCCGAGGGCATGACCGGCGCTCCGGATGACGGCTAACTGGTGACTTCGCGTCGATTCCGAGCGTGAGCGGACGTGACCATCCACGCCCTTCATGTCTTTGCGCGTCACGTAATCGATGTGTTTGTTCTCAGAATTCGGGCCGGTGCGCGTTCCCATCAAGATCATCGGGCCGGTGCCGGTATTTTCCAGCCGGTAAAACGAGCCCCCCTCGATCAGCGCCACCATGCCGGGCTTCATCACTGCCTTGCCGCCGTCGGGAAAGCTCATGGTGCATTCGCCGTCGAGACATAGGAAGGTTTGGTCGCCAGGGTGACAATGCAGTTCGTCATGGTCGCCGGGGTTGGGATAGTAATGCACCCAGGCATGCATCTTCCGGGTATCCATAATCTTGGTGCGTTTCTTCGTCTCGCGCGCCAGCTTCAGTGTGTCTACGATATTGATCGCCATGACGTTTCCTCTATTTCTCGTGCCGTTTAGGCTTGATTGCGCGGATTCCAGATTGCCAAGGCTATCATCGTGCCGCGCCACGGGGAAGCTGGCGGACGACCGCGTTCGCCTCCCACTTCGTCTTCTGCCGCCTACTTTTTCTTCTGATGCCACAGGCCGAGCATGGCGCCAGTGGGATCCGTGATGATGCTGAAGGCGCCATGGTCCATTACATCGACGTTTTCCTTCAGCACCGTGGCACCAAGCGATTTCGCCTTGGCGGTTGACGCAGCCAGATCGTCAACATCCACATAGGGTACCCAACTAGATGGTGCGTTCGGCATCGGGTTTTTCATTATTCCGCCGCCGGTCCCCTCGCCCACCTGAATCATGGTGTAGGTCATGTCCGGCATCGGCATGTCTTCTAACTTCCAGTCGAACAGCTTGCCGTAAAAGGCTTTAGCCTTGCCGACGTCGGTCGACATCAGCTCGATGTGAACGAAGGGGTTTGCCATGCGCATCCTCCTGGTGAAGTAATCCGAATGAAAATTCTGCGGGCGGGTTTTAGCAGATAGTCTTCACAGCGTCCCGGTGACAGAAATAGCCGCGGGCGATACCGGGTGGCAACGGATGCGGACACGGGTGACGCCGCCAGCACAATTCCGACCACGGCATAAAGGCGGCGGCGCCGAGCAAGATCGCGGCCATCGTGCTCATGGGGTTCCAACAGGCTTTGTGCTTGAACGGCCTTGATGCTTCCCCGGGAAAAGTAACCCTCGCCGCCCGTCGGCTAACCTCACTGCTGGACCGTCCCTCTCGCCGGATGCCTCGTGATTCGCTCGCGCACGAGACTGGCGCGTTAAGGTCTCGTTATTCTTAACGGTTTCGTTACCGGATCCGGTCAAACTTCGACTGGGCTCCGTCTGCCTGCGCCCCGCTGTTGTTTGGAATACCACGTCAGAAAGAACATTTGCTTGGCAAATCCCGCATCTTTATTTTCTCTTGGCGGCCGCAGGAGTTTGGTGAAGCGGCTGATTATTCCCGTTCCCCTGACCATCGTCATCGCCATTGGGCTGATCTGGCTAGCGGTGCCGCGGCTAGTGACCAGCATGGCGATCAACGATGCCACGCTGGCAGGCGAACAGCTCGCCGCGCAGTTCAAGACAATCCGCGGCTATTACACCGAAAATGTCGTGAAGAAAGTCCTGGCCACCGGCGGCTTCAACGCGTCCTTCGACCACAAAAACAATCCCAAGGCGATTCCGCTGCCGGCCACGCTGCTGCATGACCTCAGCGCGGCGCTCGCCGACAAGGACACCAACTTCAATCTTTACAGCAAATATCCCTTCCCCATTTTCAAGGATCGCAAGCTTGACGATTTCCAACAGCAAGCATGGGATTTCCTGATCGCCAATCCCGCGCAGGTCTTTTCCCGCGCGGAAAGTCGCAACGGCAAGCAAATCGTGCGCGTCGCTGTCGCCGATACCATGGCGCAGGCCTGCATCAACTGTCACAACGCCGACCCGACCTCACCCAAGACGGACTGGAAGGTCGGCGACGTACGCGGCGTGCTCGAAGTCAATACCACAATCGATGCGGCGCTCGCGCATGGCGCCACTCTTACCAAATTGATGATGGGCGGTGCGCTCACGATTGGGCTTCTCCTGTTCGGCATCACGCGCTGGTCGATCCACAGCGTCACCAAACCGCTAGGCGGTATGGTGGCGCAAATGGGCAAGCTCGCCGCGGGAAATTTTGATGTGGTCCTGCCTGGACTCGGCCGCAAAGACGAGATCGGCGCCATGGCGGATGCGGTCGAACAGTTCAAGATAAAGGCGGTGGAGCGCGCGCAATGTGAAGCCGAAGCGGAAGAAACCAAGGAAAAGACCGCCGCCGCCGCGCGCAAGGCCGACATGCACCGTCTTGCCGGATCATTCGAGAGCGCGGTCGGCAACATCGTTCGCGCCGTAACGACTGCCTCGAGCGGCCTGGAAGGTGCGGCGAGCACCTTGACCAAAAACGCTGAGACCACGCGCCGCCTGGCTGGCGCGGTGTCGCAAGCTTCCGATGAAGCTTCGTTCAATGTGCAATCCGTGGCTTCGGCAACCATGCAGCTCACCGAAGCGGTATCCGACATCACCCAGCAGGTGCACGAATCCTCGCGCATCGCCGGTTTGGCCGTCAGTCAAGCCGAACAGACGGACGTGCGCATCAACGAGCTCTCCAAAGCGGCCACCCGCATCGGCACGGTGGTCAACCTGATCACCCAAATCGCCGGACAAACCAATTTGCTTGCGCTGAATGCCACCATTGAGGCAGCGCGCGCCGGTGAAACGGGCAAAGGCTTCGCCGTGGTTGCCTCTGAGGTGAAGACGCTGGCGACCCAGACCGCCAAGGCGACGGAGGAGATCAGCGCGCAAATCGCCTCAATGCAGGCAGCAACCCAGGATTCGGTTTCAGCGATCAAGGAGATCGGCTCGACCATCAGCCGCATTTCCGAAATTGCCAAAACCATCGCCGCGGCGGTCGAGGAACAGAGTTCCAGTACCAACGATATTGGCAGCAATGTGGAAAATGCCATTCGAACCACCTCGCGCGTCGCCGACAATATCGCCGAAGTCAACAGGGCCGCCGGTGAAACGGGTCTCGCCTCCAGCGAGGTGCTCAATTCCGCGCGCCTCTTGTCTAACGAAGGCGGCAAGCTGCAGTCGGAAGTCGAGAAATTCTTGACGACCGTGCGCGCAGCTTAAACCGCGCATCAGTGTAAAATCTGCCGCAGAAACAACTTCGTGCGCTCGTGCCGTGGATGAGCGAAAAACGCCTCCGGCTCGTTGATCTCGACGATCTGCCCCTCGTCCATAAACACCATGCGGTTTGCCACCTCGCGGGCAAAGCCCATTTCATGGCTGACCACGATCATGGTCATGCCGTCGCGCGCCAGTTCCACCATGGTATCGAGCACTTCCTTGACCATCTCCGGATCGAGTGCGGAGGTCGGCTCGTCGAACAGCATGATCTTCGGATTCATGCACAGAGCGCGCGCGATGGCGACGCGTTGCTGCTGGCCGCCGGAAAGCTGGCCGGGATATTTGTGCGCCTGTTCCGGGATCTTCACGCGCTCCAAATAGCGTGTGGCGAGGTCGTCTGCGGCCTTTTTTGGCATGTGGCGTACCCAGATCGGCGCCAGCGTGCAATTCTCCAGCACGGTCAAGTGCGGAAATAAATTGAACTGCTGGAACACCATGCCGACCTCGCGCCGGACTTCATCGATGTTCCTTGTGTCAGCGGTGACTTCCACGCCGTCGACAAAGATGCGGCCGCGCTGATGCTCTTCAAGTCGATTGATGCAGCGGATCAGGGTTGATTTGCCCGAACCCGAGGGTCCGCAGATCACAATGCGCTCTCCACGGCTGACCTCCAGATTTATGTCCTTAAGCGCGTGGAAGTCGCCGTACCATTTATGCACACCGATCATCTTCACCGCGGTGGCATGCCGCGTGGGGCTGAGGCCGCTATGGCTGCTGGGCTGAGCCGTCATCGATCACGATCCTGGCGCAAGCGCCGCTCGAGAAACAGCGAATAGCGCGACATGCCGAAACAGAACAGGAAATAAATTGCGCCTGCAAAAGCGAATCCGGTGAACAACGTAGAGGGGGAGGACCAGTTCGGATCGGCGAAGGCGGCGCGTAACTGGCCGAGCAGATCGAAGATCGCTACCGTCAGCACCAGCGTGGTGTCCTTGAAGAGGCCAATGAAGATATTGACGATGCCCGGAATCGACACGCGCAGCGCCTGCGGCAGCACCACCAGTCCCATGCTGCGCCAATAGCCGAGCCCGAGCGCCATCGCGCCTTCGTATTGCGTGCGCGGCACCGCCTGCAGCCCGCCGCGGATCACCTCGGCCATATAGGCCGCGGCGAACACCGAGACGCCGACGAGCACACGCAGCATCCCGTCGATTTCCCACGCCGGCGGCAGAAATAGCGGGAGAATGAAGGTGGCGAAGAAGAGCACAGCGACCAGCGGCACGCCGCGCCAGAACTCGATGAAAATCACGGCCCCGATGCGCAAGACCGGCAGTTCGGACCGCCGTGCCAGTGCCAGTAAGATACCAAGCGGCAGCGAGGCGGCGATGCCAGTGACCGCGACCACCAGCGTCACCAGCAGTCCGCCCCAGGACCGCGTCTCGACGTAAGGCAGACCGAAAGCGCCGCCGACCAGGAGAAAATAGCCTATGACGGGAAAGACGCCGAAAAACAGCACGGCATTCGTGATTTTGAACGGCGCGCGCGGGATCAGCAGCGGCAGCAACAACACCCCGCCCAGGACAAACGTCAGGTCGGCGCGCCAGCGCTCGCTCTCGGGATAAAAGCCGTAAACGAATTGCGAGAATTTCGCGGTGATGAAGGGCCAGCAGGCGCCGACGGGATGCCCCACTGTTTCCGCCAGGCAATCGCTGCGGCTCGATCCGGTCCATACTGCGTCGATGAACAGGAATTTGACGGCGGGCCAAACCAGGACCCAGATCAGGTAGAGTGAGAGAACCGTGAGGAGGAAATCCTCCCAGCTCCGCATGATGTGCCAGCGTTTGCGCAACCGGTTCGGCGGCAGCAAGGGTTGCAGCAGCTTGGGACGCACAAAAGCGGTGGTGGCGATATCGCTCATGATCAGCGCTCCACCAGCCGCAGCCGCGCGTTGTAAAAATTCATCAGCGCACTGGTTACCAGCGATAGCGCAAGATAGGTCGCCATGGTGATGGCGATGATTTCGATGGCCTGGGCGCCGGTCTGATTTAGCGCTGTTCCGGCAAAAACGGCGAATAGATCGGGATAGCCGATACCAACGGCCAAAGATGAATTCTTGGTCAGGTTGAGATAGTGGCTGGCGAGCGGTGGAATGATCACCCGCAACGCCTGCGGAATGACGATGAGCCGCATCGTGCGCCGCCGCGTCATGCCAAGCGCATAGGCAGCTTCGGACTGACCGCGTGATACCGCGAGAATGCCCCCGCGCACGGTCTCCGCGATGAAGGCCGCGGTGTAGACCACAAGCCCGATCAGCAGCGCCGCGAATTCCGGAATGACGCGCCAGCCGCCGACAAAATTGAAACCCCGCAGCTCAGGCAACTCGAACCCGATGGGAAAGCCGGTCGCCGCCAGGGCAACGAGCGGCAGCCCTATCAGCAGCAGCAGCCCCGGCCAGATGATCGTGAGGGTTTTCCCGGTTGCCGTCTGCCGCCTTCTCGCCCAGCGCCACAAGACCCAAACCGCAAACAGAGCGATCAACAAAGCAAGTGCCACCGAACCGGCGCCCTCGCCGAGGATCGGGCGTGGCAATACAACGCCGCGGTTGTTCAGGAAGATTGCACCAAAAACCGAAATGCTTTCGCGCGTGGCGGGCAGCGTGCCAAGCACGGCGAGATACCAGAACAGCAGTTGAAACAAGAGCGGCAGGTTGCGGATCAGCTCGACATAGGCGCCGGCCATCCGGGCGACCAGCCAATTGCCGGACAGCCGCGCGATGCCGATGACGAAGCCAAGGACAGTGGCAAGGATGATGCCCAGCACCGCAACCAGCAGCGTATTGAGCAGGCCCACTAGATAAAGCCGGCGGTAGCTGTCCGTCGGGCTGTAGGGAATGAGCGACTGGCTGACGTCGAAGCCGGCACTATGGTCGAGGAAGCCGAAGCCGCTGATGACCCCTTTGGCGGCAAGATTGCTCCGGGCGTTGGCGACCAATTCCCAGGCGAACCAGAACAGCAGCAAAACGAACAGCGCCTGGACGAAAACGCTGCGCGCCCGCGGATTCCGGTGGAGCGCGATGCGGGGTGGGCGCGCCGCCCTGTCGTCTTCGATCGCGGTCATCTGGCCTCGAAACCAATCACAGGATGATCACGCATGAGGGTCAAGGGGTTGACGTCAAAGGCCAGGGACGCGGTATATGCCGCATGGTCAAGAAACCCGACGGCAGAAAGCCTGAATTGAAGCCGGATACGCGGCTCGTCACCGGCGGGCGTGACCCGTTTTCCTACCATGGTTTCGTCAACCCGCCGGTGTATCACGCCTCCACTGTGCTCTACCGCAACGCGGACGATATGCTGTCGAACCGCGGGCGTTACCATTACGGCCGGCGCGGCACGCCCACGTCGGAAGCCTTGCAACAGGCGATCGCGGAAATCGAGGGCCCGGCCTGTGCCGGTGTCGCCTTGGTACCGTCGGGATTGGCCGCCATCTCCTTCGCGCTGCTGTCGGCGGCCCGCGCCGGCGACCACATTCTCGTCAGTGACAGCGTCTATGAGCCGACGCGCATTCTCTGCAACACCGAGCTCAAGCGGCTGGGCATCGAGACGAGCTATTACGACCCGGTGATCGGGGCTGGCATTGCCACGCTGTTCAAGCCCAATACCCGGCTGGTTTTCGTCGAATCCCCCGGCTCCCTATCCTTCGAAATACAGGATGTGCCGGCGATCGTGGCCGCCGCCCACGCAAAGGGCGTGCTGGTGGCGATGGACAATACCTGGGCGACGCCGCTGTATTTCCGGGCATTGGATTTTGGTGTCGATCTCTCGATCCAGGCCGGCACCAAATACATCGCCGGACATGCCGACGCGATGATCGGGATGATCGCGGCCAGCGCGGCAACCTGGCCGCGACTGCATCAGACAGTGGGCACGCTCGGGCTCTGTGTCGGGCCGGATGACATCTATCTCGCCCTACGCGGTTTGCGGACGCTCAGCGTGCGGCTCGCGCGTCATCAGGAATCGGGACTGAAGATCGCGCGCTGGATGCAAGAACGGCCGGAAGTGGCGCGCGTACTCTATCCGCCGCTGGAAAGCGATTCCGGCCATGCGCTTTGGCAGCGGGATTTCTCCGGCGCCTGCGGTCTGTTCACAGTCGTGCTGAAGCCAGTATCCGACAAAGCTGTGCGGGCCTTCCTCGACGCGCTCACCCTATTCGGCTTGGGCTATTCCTGGGGCGGCTTCGAAAGCCTGGTCATCCCCTTCGACTGCACGGCGTATCGCGCTGTCACGCAATGGACCCCGGGTGGACCGACCCTGCGCTTTCATGTCGGGTTGGAAGACGCCGGCGACCTGATCGCCGATCTGGAGCGTGGCTTCGCTGCGCTCGCCGCCGGGCGCTAACGCGCGATCAGCAAAAGCGTGCAGCGGTTTTTGCGGAAAGCAATCAAGGTTGCGCCATTGCGTACAGTTATCTGCGACTCGCGCGCCACCTTCATTTTAATTGGCGCATGATCCGATCGAAAACCGGCCTCCACTTTTCGGAATCATGCGCCAGCTATATCGCCGGCGCACGTCCGCTGCCGCGGTCGCGCAGGATGAATTGCAGATTGCGCAGATAGACGAAGACTCCGAAGGCCTGGCCGATGATGAAGACCGGGTCCTTGCGGTAAAGCGCATAGCCCAGCAGCATCAACCCGCCGCCGATGGAGAATACCCAAAAGGCCATCGGCACCACGCTGTGGCCAGCCCGTTCCGAGGCGATCCACTGCACCACAAAACGCATGGCGAACATTGCCTGGGCGATGTACCCGACCAGGATGGCCCAATCCAGGTTTCCAACAAAAACGTCGTGAAGGTAGTCGCCGACGGCGCGGGAGAGTTCAATGAGCATTGGATTTCACCTCCGAAACCAGGGGGACGCGCCTGCGGCGGCGGATCAGCCACCACACGCCGGCCAGATCGAGAATGCCGACCCAAAGCCGATCCCATAAGCCGTAGTTCGATGTCCCCATGCGGCGCGGCCGGTCCACCACATCCACATAGCCGATCTCGTGGCCTTCGCGTTTCACCAGCGCCGGCAGAAAACGATGCAGCCCATCGAAATAAGGAAGGCCGAGCATCACGTCGCGGCGCACGGCCTTCAATCCGCAGCCGGTGTCGCGCGTACCGTCCCGCAAGATTACGCTGCGCACGCCGTTGGCGATGCGCGATTGAAACTTCTTGAAACCGGTGTCCTTGCGCCCAACCCGCTGGCCGGCCACAAGCCCGATGCGCGAATCATCCATTAGCTTGTGCACCATCTCCGGAATGAATGAAGGATCGTTCTGGCCATCGCCGTCCAGCGTGACCACGATCGGCGCCTGCGCGGCCTCGCTGCCGGTACGCACCGCGGCGGATTGTCCGCAGGATGTAGCGTGCTTCACCTGGCGCAGGTACGGGCGGCTCGCCATCAATTGCACGAGCTCTTCGGCAGTACCGTCGCTCGAGCCGTCGTTGACATAGATAATTTCGAAGCGCCAGCGGCCGGTCAACGCCTGGGCGATTTCATCCACCAGCGGGCCGATATTGCCCTGCTCGTTGCGGACCGGCACGACCACCGACACCGCCGGCGTCTGCGCGCTATCGCGCATCTCGATTTCGTTCATGGGCAATCCGTATTTGAGTCTGCCGCCTCTGGCGAATGCGAGCTTTTATGGGGCCAAAAGCTTTCGAGCAACCGCTTTGGTGCGCTGCCATGAGGGTCCGGGCAACCGGTGGATGGTGGCGTCGCTACCCACCACCAAGCCAAGGCGTCGGGAGGCGAACCAGCCGCGCACCAGCAGCGCGCCCACCAGTCCCGCAACGGCCCCGACAATGACATCGCTGGGAAAATGCGCGTTCACCACCACCCGACTCATCGCGATTACCAGGGCATAAATCCACATGGGAACCCGCGCCTTTGGCCAAAGCGCGCCGATCGCGATGGCAGCGGCGAAAGCATTGGTGGCATGCCCGGAGGGGAGGCTGGCATAGGAGGCTTTCCAGATGAAGGGATCATAGGCATAGGGATCAGTGATCTCAGAAACGTAAGGGCGCGCCCGACCGATAAATCTTTTGATGATGGTGACGAACAGCGCCGGCACACCGACAGCAAGAAAGATGAATCCCGCGCGCACCGCGATCGCTGCCAGCACGGCTTGGGAGAAGCGCGGCAGTTTTGAGCACGGGCTCGCGGCAATGACGAGAAGCAGCATGCCAGTCGGGAACAGGAACCAGCCGGAATTCCCGAACCAAGTGATCCATTCGAAAATCTGACGGACCCATTCCGGCAGCAGACGCGCCTGCCCGATCAGAAAGGCGTCGAGCAGCAACATGCTGGCTGTGACCACGAGAAGGAGTGCGAGCAAGGCGACCACGGTAATCCAGCCTTTCACCGGCCATAGCGGCTTGCGGCGCGCGGGTGGAATCCGCGAGGGCTGCACCAGGGCGCGCAGCCACGTCGCCAGATTTTTTCCGATCCGCCGCAGCACCGTCATTGCACGGCTTCCGAGCGATAGACCGCGACGGTGAAGGCGCGGCCACCGCTGATGTTGAAGGCCTCGATGCGCGGGCCTTGCGCGTAGCGCAAGCCAATGGCTTCGGCACGGCGCGCAAAGCTGCGTTCCTGCCGCGAATCGATGAAGGCAAAGCGGCATCCGCCCTGTCGCAGAAAATCCGCAGCTCCGGCACCGTCGGTCAGGAGCGTCTGCGTACCTGCGAGAAAGACCAGGCTCGGTTCATGATAGCCGGCGGATGCCGCTACCGGATCCGGACACTCGGCCTCCCGCGGTATTTCAGCCAGCGTGACGCTCGGAAATAGCGACGTCATTGAAGGGAAGATCAAACCGTAAAGCGCACCGGCAATCAGGATGGAGGCAGCGGCAGCGCGCAGGAACGAGCGCTCCGCGCCGTCGCTTTCATACAGCCACCAGGCGATCAGGCCCATGATTATGGCCGCGGTCGCGAATGGCCACGGCAAAAGATCGAACTGCCGGCCGATGTAGATGCTGATGATGATCGCCGCCAGGCAGATCACGAGCGGCACGATGAACCAGCCCGATGTGCCGCGAACGAGCCAGCGGTTACGCGACAGGAGCCCGGTATCGAGTGCGCCGGCGGTCAGGATGGCGATGGCTGGATACAGCGGCAACACATAGTGCGGCAGCTTCGTGACAACGATTTCGAACACGATCCAGGCGGGAATGATCCAGGCTAAAAGGAACCGCGCGCCCGGCTCGCGCCGCGCGGTCCAGACCGCAGGGGCAGCCAGCAAGCTGAGCGGCGCTGCCGGCCAGAAGGTCACCCAGAACAGCGCAAGATAATAGCCGGGCGGCGCGCCGTGCGATTCCTGCGCGCTCGCCACCTTGGCGAAGAGATCCTTGCCCAAGGATTCGACGAGAAAGGTATCGCCGCTGCGAGACAGAATGGCGAGAAACCAAGGCAAAGCCAGAACAACCACCCACAGGATTCCGGGAATCGGCCGCAGCTTCCATAGCCAGCGCGCCGAGCGGTTGAGCACGATAAGAGTCAACGCCGACAGCGTCACCAGCATGAGGATCAGCGGCCCCTTCAGCAGCACACCGCCGGCGAAAGCGGTCCAGAAGATCGCCGGTATTTTCCATCCCGAGATATCCGCCGCACCGGGGCGGTGTTCGGAAAGGTACACCCGCCCCATCGCACCCATGACCGCGACGATGAAGAGCAATTGCATGGCGTCGGTTTTGGCGAGGCGCGCTTCCACCCCCAGCAGAATCGAGGCACCCAACATCACCCCGGCCAGCAGCGCGGCGCGACGAGAGACGAATGCGAGCGCGGCCCAATAGGTCAGCAGCACGGCGCCCAAGGCGCCGATCAGCGAAGGAATTCGGTAGAGCCAAATAGTTGTGCGGGCTTCCGGTACACCGAGTTTTTCGCCGATGTTCACGGCGCCGGCCTGCATCCAATAGATGCCGACCGGCTTTTTGTAGCGCACCTCGTTCTGGAAGCGGATGTCGACATAATCGCCGGTCTCCACCATCTGCTTGGTGGCCTGGGCGAAGCGTGCCTCGTCGCGATCAACCGGCGGGATCTGGAAAAATCCCGGCAGAAAAGCCAGAAGCGACAGCGCGAGCAAAAACAATGCCGCGCGTGCATGTGATACGCCTGCAAAATCCAGAAGAGCAATCAGCCCCCGTCCCCGCTGAGGACGAGAGGTATCGCGCGTGGTCGTGGTCATGTCTGCCATACCGGGAAAACGCGCGGACCATAAAGAAAAGCCCCGCCCAGGGAAAGCCGGCGCCTCCCTAAGTATCCCGCCTTTCTGCTCGTGGCACACGTTGTTCTAATGACAGCGTGGGTTCGCTTCTTAGCGTCTGCGTGAAGCCGCTGGAGCAGAAAGCGATTACCCCACCGGGCGGCATGCTCAGTCCGATGGTCCAGCGCCAATAGTCGAATGGGCGATCTAGGCGCTCGCGGGTGACGTGGCTGATTGCCCACTCCGTCAAGCCATTCATCGCCGTGGTCAACAGCAAGCGTTAGGTCGCCAACCTGGTGGAAGACCAGGGTGGCAGGCGCTACTCGAAACCGACACGCGCCTGACGGCTCGCACAACCACTCGGCGATGAAATCGATATCGAAAACGAGATCGCTATGCCATTCCTGCTTTTCAGGATCGCCGATATTGAGTTTCAGGCCGTAGATCAAGTTGTCGTGCCAGCGCCACGAAAGATCGTCCGAGATCGCGCCGGTCCCTGCACTGTCAGTCATCTTCGCGACCGCCCGGGCGCCGCTGCATCGCTTCGCGAAGCAGCAAGACGCAGTCATGCATTCCGGCGGCCTCGGCATCCTCCAGAGGGGTCGTATAGTCATCGATCCGCGTGCGGGCGTTGGGATCAGCTCCGGACGCCAGCAGGAGCCGGATCGCATCGAGATCGTGCCGGCTCACTGCGTAGTGCAAAGGTGTCCAATCGTTGACGCCTCTCTGCTGCAGATCGACGCCGTGCTGGATAAGAAGTCTGAGGATATCCAGCTTATCGGCTCTGTTTGTGGAAAGCGTTGCAATCAAGCTGGGAAAGCCGGCGCCATCCGGATAATTGACGTTTGAGCCGGCCTCTATCAACTCTTCGATAAACCGGCACGGGCTCCAGTAGATGGCGTATTCCAGCGGGTGACCGAGCCCGAATTCGAATGGCATCATCTCGTCAAACCAGGAAGGCGAGCCACCAAGCGCTTTGCCGAGAGCATCGAAGTCGCCCGCCTTGAACGCGCTATCGATGGCCTGGAAGATCCGATGACGCTCGCAACGGTCCTCCGGGATTTCCAGCATGCGTGCCGTCCTTCGTCGGCTGAATTCTAGCATCATGGGTAGTCGCGGCTTTGAAGCCAACAAGCTATGCGGCAAAGGCGCCGAAAGTCTACTGGACGCGCACCGTTACGCTGTCGGCGCCGCCCTTGGCGTCGGTCACGGTCAGCCGGAGGAAGCCGGGCCCATCAGGGGCAAAGAACAGGGTGCGGGTGCTTCCATCGGTGGCCAGGGGCACGCCGTTGACCAGCACGGTGAGCGGGCTTCGGCCCCCCGCAATCTTCAGCGCCACCGGATCGCTCTCGGCGTTGCTGCGCGATAACTCGATACGGGCGCCGTTGGGCGGAAACAGGATGCGCGGGCTGGCAGTAGAGTCACCAGTAGACAATGTGTCCTGACGGAAACGTTGTAGCGGCGGCGGCAGTTTGCCATTCGCCGCGACCACAGCGCCCTTGGGTGCGCGGGGCAGCCGCGCGGGGGACAGGCCCGTCCGCGCGAAAGCATCGAACAGGATGGGCGCCGCCGCGGCGCGGCCGATCAATCCGGGCACCGGCGCCCCATCAGGCCTGCCCACCCAGACGCCGATGGTGCGTTTGCCGTCAAATCCAACCGCCCAGGCATCACGGTAGCCATAGGAGGTGCCAGTCTTGAATGCGATGCGCCGGTGCGGTGCATGTTCCGGCGGCGGCGTGTCAAACAAGATGTTTCCGACGTACCAGGCGGCTACGGGATCAAGCAGACGCCGCGGCGCCGGCTCGTCGGCGGCGTCGAGACGCTCAATCAGCGGCGTTGTATTGCCGAGCCGCGCCAGGCCGGCATAGAGCATCGTGAGGTCACGGAGGGTAATGCCAAGCCCGCCGAGCCCCATCGCCAGTCCGGGCGCCTCGCCCTTGGGCAGAACGAGCGGCGCGCCCGCCTGGCCGAGCCGCGCGCTGAGCCGGCTGGCGCCCACCTTTTCGAGCACCGCCACGGCCGGCACGTTGAGCGACAATTGCAACGCATGCCGCACAGATACCGTGCCCTGGAACGTCTGGTCGAAATTCTCCGGCGCGTAGCCGCCGTAGCGCGTCGGCCGATCGTCGATCAGGGTTTCCGGATGCACCAGCCCGTCCTCGAAGCCGAGGCCGAAGATGAAAGGTTTGAGCGCCGACCCGGGGGAACGCAGCGCCTGCGTCATGTCCACCTGGCCCGCTCGCCGCTCATCGAAATAATTCGCCGACGCCACGCGGGCGAGGATTTCTCCGCTTCCGTGGTCGACCGCAATGATGGCGGCCGAAATATCCGGTCCCATCGCCTGCGCGCGTTCGCGTGCGAGATCTTCGAGATTTTTCTGCAGTACTGCGTCGATCGTCAGGCGATGCAGGTTGCGCTCGGGCGCCGCCGCCACCGCCTGTTCGGCGGCATGTGGCGCCAGCATCGGCATCGGCCTGCGTGCGGTTGGCACCGGTTCGGCTTTGGCCTGCGCCACCTCATCGGGGGGAATAAGCCCGGCGGCTACCCCGCGATCGAGCACGCGGTCGCGCGCGGCCCGCGCCGCGTCGGTGGAGCGATCTGGACGGCGCGCTTCCGGCGACTGCGGAAGCGCCACCAGCAGCGCCGCCTGCCCGGTCGTCAGCCGCGCCGGCTCCTTGCCAAAATAGGAAAGCGAGGCGGCGCGCACGCCTTCGAGATTGCCGCCGTAGGGAGCGAGACTGAGATAGAGTGAGAGGATGTCATCCTTGGAGAGTGAGCGCTCCAACTCGATCGCGCGCAGCATCTCCCGCAGCTTCACCGATACGGAGCGTCCGCTGCGCGGCTCCAACAGTCGCGCGACCTGCATGGTCAGTGTTGAGCCGCCGGAAATGATCTTTCCATTGACGGCCCATTGCCAGGCAGCGCGCGCCAGCGCGAGTGGATCAACGCCTGGGTGCGTGGGGAAGCGTTTATCCTCATACGCAAAAAGTAAGCGAAGGTAGCGCGGGTCCACCTCTTGTGCGCTCGCACGCAGCCGCCAGCGCCCATCGCTGATGGCATAAGGACGAAGGAGCCGCCCCTCCCGATCGAGCACGACGGTGGAGTAGGTCACGTTGGCTGCACGCGGTATATCCAAGGCGGCAATCCACCATGCCGCGCCGAGTAGCGCGCAGGTCGCCGCGCCCAGGGCTGCCACCATCCTGATGCGGCCGGGCATGCTCATTTGTTCGCCGAAATCTCGACGCTACCGCTCGCGGTGCGGCCAAAACGGTCGGGCCGGTACATATCCTCGACGTAGGCCTGCGGCAGCACGTATTTCCCCGGCGTCACTGCGCGTACAACATAAGCTACCGTGAAGACCGGCGGGCTATCGTTGTTGCGCTCAAAGGCCGCCGTGAAGCGGTCGTCACGGAACTGCGCATTGACCGGCTCCACGGCGCCTTCGATCCATGGCAAGGTGCCGGTCTCGCCCGATGAGACGAGCCGCGGATTATCGATTTCAAAACCGGCGGGCAAATAATCCGCCACGATGATCCGCCCGAATTGCGGCCGTGGCTCAGTGACGCGCAGCAGCACGGCAAAACGCTCGTTCTGCTTGGCCTTTGACGGATCAGTCTCTTCGCCGTCCAGAGTGAAATATTTCCGTTCGATCTTGAAACCGCTTTCCCTGGGAGGCTCTGCGATTAGCGGTGCGCCGCTGACCGAAACCACTGCCTGCACCGTCCCTTCGCCCTTGTTGGTGATCTTCAGCGGCGCTTTCTCGAGGTCGGTGGCGCTCACGTTGCGATAGAAAGCTCCCTGCCGGCTTTCGCCTGCCACATCGAGCGCCACAGCGCCCGCCTCCTTCGCAATGGCGCGTGCCGCCAATACCAGCCAGGCATTCTCCTGCGTCGAGGTGAAGGGCGAGAGCCCGCGCGCGGCCTCCACCCGCTGCACCGCGCCCGTGATGGTGCGAGGCTGCGCGCCGCCTTCCGAGGCGAGCGTCACCAGCGCCGCGGCATCCCGTAGCGCCGAACCGTAATCGGCGCGGCCGATTTCCAGCCGCGGTTGCGCCGGGGTGGCCTCCAAAGCGGCCAAATAGACGCGTTCGGCGCGTGTCTTGTCGCCGAGCATGCCGAGCGCGGCGGCGATTTGCGCCTTCGCAATGGGCGTAGCAAGCTCGCCGAGCTTACTGTCAGCGAGATAGCGCAGGTCACCGACCGGGGCCGCGCCGTTGCGTGCAAGCACATAGAGCGTGTAGGCGAGCGCGGGCGCGCCATTCTTGGAAGGCTCCGGCGAATTGCCTGCGAAATTACGCAACCGGTCGATCGCGAGCTTGAAGGCGATATCCGGCACGGCGAAGCCGCGTTCCCGCGCGCGCGTCAGGAAATCGGTGGCATAGGCGTTAAGCCACGGGTCGTGGCCGCTCGCCGACCATAAACCAAACGATCCCGTGGAATCCTGGCGTGCCAATACGCGGTCAATGGCATCGCGAATGGTTTCCTGGACATTCCCAGCCGTAAGCGAGACTTGCCCTGGTAGGTCGCTGATATAAAGCAACGGCAAGGCCCGGCTGATGAGTTGCTCCGAGCAGGCGAAGGGATAGCGTTCCAGCGCGCCGAGCGACGCTGCCGCGTCGAGCGCGGTCGAGACGCCGACCGACAGGCCAACCCCGCCGGTGCCCGGCACCAGATCGGCGAACAGATCATTCGAGAGCGTGAGACTTTCGCCTTTGGCGATGCTTCGCACCGTGCGGCGCGTTAGCGTTTGCGTCGCCGGATTGGTGGTGAGCGCATAGCTGCGATCGAAACTGAAATTGCCGGGCCCGGTGACGCGCACATGGATCATGCTCGAGCCCGCCTTGGCGGCGTTGAGCGGCAGCACCACAGCACCGCGCTGCTTCTCCTTCAACGACAGCGTCCGAGTCCCATCGGCGATCACGGAAGCGCCATCGGTGCGCACCGCAAGGCTGTAGTCGCCCGCCTGGCCCTCCGCATTGTCGAGATCGAGGTGCAGGGTTGAACGGTCCCCTGTCAGGAGGAAACGTGGCAAGCTGGCGGTGACCACCACCGGGTCGCGCACGATCACATCGCCCACCGCATGGCCGAGCTTGTCCTTGCCCCAGGCTACGGCCATCACTCGCGCGGTGCCGGCAAAAGCTGGGATCGGGAATTCCACCAGCGCGGTTCCGTCGCGGCCAACGGTGACGATGCCGGAATAGAGCGCGAGCGGCGCCTGCGCCGGCGGGCTGCCGCTTAATTCGCCGCCGGAAGCGTCGCCACCGGTCCGAAGTTGTCCGCGCGTACCTTGCATGCCGTCAATCAGTTGTCCGTAGAGATCGCGCACCTCGACGGTGAGACGGCGCTGGCCGAGATAAAAATCCTCCGGCGCGGGCGGCTTGTAGTTAGTGAGATTAAGAATGCCGACATCGACGGCGGCCACGACCACCCTCACCTCTTCACCGAAACCGAAACCATTGACCTTCAGCGGGATGCGAAGGTTGCTCTGCGGACGGATAAGCGGCGGCAGCTGCATGTCGAGCGCCAGCGTCTGCGCCTGGCGGTTGACGGAGAACCACTGGGTGCCGATGGCGCGGCCCGGCATCCGCTGTTCCTGCACGTCGAGCGGCCGGCGCAGCGTGGCGACCACATAGGCGCCGTTGCCCCAGTCATGGCCTACGCTCAGATTGATCTTGTTCACGCCAGGCTTCACGTCGCGGCCGATCGTGGTGATCAGGCGATCGCCGATCACATTCAGGGTGAGACGCCCGGCAGTGCGGGCGGTCACCGCCACGTTCATGTTGTCGCCCGGTATGTATTCGGCTTTGTCGAGGGCGAGCTCGAGCAGGTCGGGCGTGTCGGCGCTCGCTTCCGCGAACCACCCCGCATCGAAAGCAACGGAAGTTTTCGGTCCATTGGCATTTTCGCTGGACACTTCCAGGCGGTAGCGGCCGATGGTCACCGGTAGGGCGATCTGCGCCGGCTTGTCGGCGGCCACGTCGAGCTTGCCGTCGGCGATGCGGCTCGTGGTTTTGATCGGCTCGAACTGCCAAGAGCCGTCCGGCGATTTGTACCATTGGTAGCGTGACTCGACCCTCAGCAACTCATAGCGCAGCCCGCTGGCCGCAAGCTGCTTGTTGTCCGGGGCGGCCAGGATGACGTCGAAACGCGCCTCGTCACCCTCCCCAAGCGAGCGGCCGGAGAACAGCGGCTTCACGCCGATCATCGGCTCTTTCGGCACGACCGGAAGCTCGAGCTTGCGCTCCACGGCGCGGCCGCCAGGCTCCGCCATGCGGACCGTCACCTGTGCCTGCAAAGGCCGCGTGGTCTGCGGGGGATTTTCGAGGCCAACGGTGAAGGTGGCCTTGCCTTCTTCGTCGGTGGCAGGAAGATCGTTAAGCGGATTGCGCGTTGCGCTCACTTCCTCATCGGCCAAGCCGAACAGATATCCAGGGAGGCCGGGTCGCTCCTTGACCGGCGTGATGACGACCTCGCCCTCCAATTCGAGCTCCGCCGCCGGCGTACCGTAGAGATAGCGCCCTGCAACGGTCACCTTCGCGGGTGCAGACGGGGAAATGCCGGTCGCCGCGGAAGCGAGATCGAACTCGATCCGGTCCGGCACATAGTCTTCCAGCATGAAGGTGGTCTCGCCCACCGGCGGACGCTTCGGGTCAGTGAAAGCGCGCACGCGCCAGGTGCCGCTCGGGGCTGTGGAGGCGATCGGCAGGCTCAGGCTGCGCCCGCCGAGACCCTGGTCGGCGACCACGATGCGGCGGTATTCCACGCCATCCGGCCGCTCCAACACGAGCGTCAAAGGAACGCCGAGGGAAGCGGTCCCGCGCGCATCACGCAACAGCGCAGTGATGTGCACGGTTTCGCCGGAGCGATAGACGCCGCGCTCGGTATAGACGAAGGCATCGAGCCCTGCCGGCGTGACGCGGCCGCCGACTCCGCGGTCGGACAGATCGAAGGCCGGGGTCTTCAGGCTGAGAAAGGCATAGTCATTGCGCAGATCGGTTGCGATCAGCAGCGCCGGTGCGAGCCCGCCCTCGCCGCGCGTCAGCCCCGGTTCAAACAGGGCGTAGCCGTTGCCGTCCGTCTTACGTGCGGCCAGCACTTCATTGTTGCGCGCAACGAGACGCACTTCCACCAGGGCCTTGGAATCGGCACTCGCCAGTTGGTGGACAAAGACATGGATGCCGTCATTACCGGAATAAGCCGTGATGCCGAGATCGGATACGATGAACCACTGGGTCGCCAGCGCTTCGTAATCGTTCGACTTCGGCCCCGTGGCCTCAGCCACCATGACATAGACCCCGGGCGCGAGATCGCTGACGCTTTGATCGACGGGAAAGGCGGTCGTCACTTCTTTATTGAGGACATTTTCAACTGCGAGCTGGCCCTTCCACACTGGCATGCCGCGCTCGGAAGCGAGCTGGTCCACTTCGAAGCGTCCAAGATTGCGCTGGAAATCACCGCCGATCACGGTGTCGGTCAGGCTGCGGTCGCCGATGCGGTAAATCTCCACGTCGACGCTGTCGGTATTGACGCTGACCAGCGGGATACCGCGCTGGCCCGTGCGCGGCAGCACATATGTCTTGCCGCCGAAACGCGCCACCGGCTTGCGGTCGCGCACATAAATCGTAAAGTCGGCGGACTTGGGCAGCGTTTCCTTCACCACAGAAGGAAGACCGGCGCGCAGCGTGATGCCGTAGCGTTCCCCGTGCTTCAGTCCTTCCACGCAAAGTTGCTTGTCCGAGACGGTGAGTGCCGGACGATCCACGCCGGCGAGGGCAACGAAGGGCGAGAAATCCGTGCCCTTGCCGGGAAGTTCCTCGGAGAACTGGAAACAGGCGCGCGGGGACGAAGGCTCGGCATCCACCGAATAATCGAGCAGACGGAAACCATGCTCGTCGCGCAGGCGCTCATATTGCGCGCGCGTTTCGGCAACCTCCCGCAATTCGAGCGAAAGCTGCAAAGCGTCAAGCGCGGGCCGCCACAGCTTGCGTTCGGCCAAGCCCTGGCCGAGTACGGCCAGGCTGTCGGCTTCCTCCGTGCGGCTTTTGCTTCGCTGATACGCAACATAGGCAGCGGTGGATGCGCGCTCCAGCAATACCGCGCGCTCGCGGTCATTGGCGCTGCGGACTTGCAGGACGGTTTGCGCCAGACGCAGCCAGTTCCCGGCATCGTTGGGCGCTACCGCCACTGCCTGCCCGAGCAACTGCAAGGCAGTGCGGAGATCGGTACGCTGGAGAGCCGCCTCGGCGTCGCGCCGCAGCTGCGCCGCGGGCCGGCGCGTCTGCCCGGCATCGCTTTTGATCTCCGCCTCCAGCCGGAGCGCGGCATCGGCCAAATCACTGCGCTGGAAAGCTTTATCTTGGGCGGCGGCAGGCAGACATGCGAGAATGGCAAGCGCGGCGACCAAGCCAGCGCGGGCTAGAGCGGACATGGAAAGTCTCCCCGGACGGAATTGCTAAAATATCGCTGAGGCCCTGCCCCGTGTCGAGGTCATGGCGAGCTCTATGCGACTTTTAGTGGGAGATATTGTGTAGCCAGCGTTAAGCCGGGGCGCAGCCGTTCCCCGGCCAACGTGCTAGCACTTCAAATGTTTTGGTGACCCCGGGAGGACTCGAACCTCCGACCAACAGCTTAGAAGGCTGCGAAGTCTTGTTGATATAATTCGTCTTTTCATCACGATGTCGCATCCTTGCTGCAACTACTACGCCGCCGCGACCGCGGCTTCCAGCTTCTTCATCGCTTCGCGATCCCCAGCGTGGTCCTCAAACAGATGGCCGTATAGGTCGAACGTCTGTTGGATGGACGAATGACCCATGACGACCTGGAGCTTTTTGGGCGTCCAGCCGAGATGCGCGATAAACAGGCTCGCTGCCGCGTGGCGAAGGGCGTGGAAGCCATGTGTTTGTGCGCGTCACCGGGCTTAGCGGCTCTGGCCAAATGCTTTGCCAAGGCCAGCGTGTTTCCTTTGAGGTTGTAACCGATTCCCGCACGGCCAAGGAGAAGGCCGTTAATGTGCGGCTGATCTGAAATGAAGACCGTGAATCGCCGCCCCGGCGTGAAAGGTCATGTCAACATGTTAGCGCCACTCCTCAGCGATGAACGGACTGAATATCGTGTTACGATAGCCCTAAACCCATTCGGGAGGGCGGTGATGGCGCGCGACATGGAGCTCATCCGAAAGATCATTTCCGAAATTCAATCGTGGCCAGATGTAAAGCCTCGGATCCTGACAATAGAAGGGTATGATCCCAGCATCGTGGGCCGGCATGTTGAGATGCTTATCAAAGCGGACTTGATTGAGGGGAAACCACATCCCAGTGGGAGGAGCACCAAGATTGATGCTGTTGTTACAGATCTGACTTATGAGGGCCACGATTTCGCAGCCGCGATTTCAAAATGACGGCGTTTGGGCAACCATAAAACAAAAACTATCACCAGCGGAGTTTGCCACCTTGCCACTGACGATTTTCAAAGAGTTATCTACGGGATTGCTTAAAGCGTATCTCCTGAACAAGTTGGGGTTTTCCGGCGACTGAGTTGCCCTAGAACGTGCCGTCTTCCACGCGCAGGTATGCCGCCGCATTCTTGTTCTTGGTTTTAATCCAGCATTTCGCGCGGCCTGAGCGGTAAGGCGCATCTATCCGCTTCGAGACGATGCCCTAATACGCCTGAACAAACAGCGTTCGATTCATGATCTTCACTGTACCGGGACCGCCGATCCGTAGCTCGAACCGCCACAAACCTCTTTTTAAAAAGGTCCAAAGCCCGGTCACCGTTTGAACTTGGCCTGGCTCTTCCACATTCGATACAAGGATGGTAGTCCCTGGGTCGGCTGCCACTTCTTGTCCAACGGTACAAGGGTTATTTGTTTGTCCGCCGCTGCCGACGCATCTTGCCACCATTCGTACCAAAATTTTGGTACCTGCGGGCGCCACCACCCACGCACTGAACGTTGCTACAGCAAGCCCCGCGCATGTCTTGGGCATAAAAACCTCGCTTGCTGCTTTATTATCGTTTGGTGACGTATCTGGCGGAACATAAAGCTGAACGGCACTTTGACCCGCGACGGCACATGGCCCGCCCGCATGGAGAAACGTCCCGACAGCCTGATTGATATATAACTGAACCGGAGGGTTTCCGAGATAGTTATTGCACAACAAATCTACGCGGCCATCGCCTGTGACGTCACCTACTCGAGTGTTGTGGCAACCGGTCGTATTAATTGTTTTCGAGGTAAAGGTCGGAGTCGCCGCACTGTTACTTAAGTAAATGCGCAGTTCGGTAAGTTCCAGGCCTGCGACAAAATCGAGACTGCCATCACCATTTAAATCAATAATAGTTAGCTTATGCGCCCCTATGTCGGAGCTGACCACATTTTTAGTCCAACTTGTTTGAGTTGGATTCAGCGGACCGGTGTACCAAGCAAATTCGCCGCGGCTATGCTGATTGATCACGGCGATGTCGGCGCGACCATCTCGATTGATATCAGCAACCGCGGCGGTGTAGCCACCACCGTCATATCCCGAAGCGAATTGGGTCATTGTCCATAGTGCTGTGCGATTCTGCGGATTTTTATACCACCAGCCACCCTGAACCATATCGATCCGGCCATCGCCATCCACGTCACCAATGCCGATGCCCTCGTTGGTTTTGCCAATCGAAGTTAAGTTGCGATCGGTCCAACTGTCGGCACCGTTTTGATACCACATATGAGTAAATCCATGACCATGCGTAAGAACGTCCAACTTTCCGTCGCCATCGAAATCGGCGACCTCGATATCGTGCGCCCATTCGCCGTGGCTTCCGACCGTGTGCCGCGGCCAGGTTCCAGTCGCCCTGTTTTCAAGCCAAACTACGTTCCCGGTGCCGCCACCATCCGCCGTGATTAAGTCGACGCGACCATCGCCATTCATGTCCATCGCCTGACAGTCCGTGGAGAATTCGCTTTGCGGAGTTGCCACAACGGTTTTTATCCAGTCGGGATTTCGATACCACGCTAAATTGCTACCGCCGACGATCAAATCGGGTTTGCCATCGCCATCCACGTCGGCGATGGCTTTGCAATCGCCGGCGTTGTTCGCATCAACGACGATACGATTGAAGGTGACATCGCCGCCACCGGTCGGTGGTGATAGCTTGTCTGGAGCTTGGGGCTGAGCTGCAACCCCAAACGACGAAGAAGCCAACAAGCAGACCATCAGCAACTTTTTCATGCAGCCAGTCTAGCCCTCGGACAGCCCCGAACAAAACGAAAGCACCAAGTGGAATGAGCCTAGGCTAATACGCCTGAACAAATAGCGTTCGATTCATGATCTTCACTGTACCGGGACCGCCGATCCGTAGCTCGAACCGCCACAAACCTCTTTTTAAAAAGGTCCAAAGCCCGGTCACCGTTTGAACTTGGCCTGGCTCTTCCACATTCGATGCAAGGATGGTAGTCCCTGGGTGGGCTGCCACTTCTTGTCCAACGGTACAAGGGTTATTTGTTTGTCCGCCGCTGCCGACGCATCTTGCCACCATTCGTACCAAAATTTTGGTACCTGCGGGCGCCACCACCCACGCACTGAACGTTGCTACAGCAGGCCCCGCGCATGTCTTGGGCATAAAAACCTCGCTTGCTGCTTTATTATCGTTTGGTGACGTATCTGGCGGAACATAAAGCTGAACGGCACTTTGACCCGCGACGGCACATGGCCCGCCCGCATGGAGAAACGTCCCGCTTGATAGGGCCTGTGCATTGCATGTCAGAAGAAGCCAACCAGCCAAAAGCGCGAAATAAAAATGATTGTTCATTTGGTTTCCATTCGCGAGGGGGGACGATCTAAACAAAGCAGCCCGCAGTCTTAAGACTTTAGACTTTCCAAGCCTGTCAGGCCAACTTCTTGAGGATAGGCCAACGCGCGATTCCAGCCGGTAGGCTTGGCGGTTTTTCTAGCCATCACTTTTCCGGCTTCACTGAACCGGCAGCAAGCAACCTTTCCGGCGTCCTGGCCGGATGATCCCGACGAGAACGAGATCGACTTATTCGGCTTTTCCATTCTCGCGAATGTGCACCGCGCGCTGGCGGCTATCGCCGCCTGAACCCACGCACCGGCTTGAAACAGGCCCGCCGCCTCACCGCGGCGGGCTTTTTTCATCTCACCACCCAGCAAAGTTTCGGGTACGATCGCGGGTACGATCGCGGGTACGATCGCGGGGGTGGGCGGTGCGTTACGCTCAAGATCGACACAAGCCCGACGGCCAGTGGGTGCAGACTTGGATCGCGGAAAGCGTCGTCGGGGTTCAGTACAGGAAAGCTGATGCCGCAGCCTTCTCGAAGGCTGCACGAAGCGCAGAAGCGAAGGGCTGGGTCTATGGCGTCGAGCTTGAGCATCGACCTGACAATCCTCACGACTCGAACGCAATTGCCGTTTTTGGAGTCGCTGAGCGCAGGGGGCTATTCAAACGTACCGTCGGGCGATGGCACATTGGCTACTTGCACGGGGAACTGGCGGCGGAGATCATCACAGACTTGGTATCAAAGGGCGTTCCTGTGGCAGCCGAACTCTATTCAATCTACGAAGGCAAAGACGGCTTTCTCGATTTTAAAGTGATTGTACTAGCTCCGCCCGGTCACAGCACGCAAGGCTAGACTCAGGCGCTCGGCGCAGATCGACAAACCGGACGGTTGAGGGGCTGCCAACCCCGCCGCCTCACCGCGGCGGGCTTTCTCGCTCACCGTCGTTGCGCGAAACGAGCTGGGGTTTGTTGGTCGGTTGCATTTCCAAATTTAGTGTTTGCTTCTTCAACGATGCGTTCAAGGTAGGTGCATACTGCCGTTCCAACCGTAACTGGATTGGTTGGTCCGAAAGCCTCTCCCAGGTGCATCATCGGCGGGCTGTAGAAAGCGCCACGGTCCTTCACCGCGATCAGTTCGACGTAAGCGGGCGTAGCGCGGACATCGAAAACCTTGGCCACTTCCGGCCCCATTACGATCTTGCCACCGCCGATCTCCAACCTGTCGATGTGCAAACTCCCTCACGCCGTCCTTCAAATACATACCGATCTCGCCAAAACGCGGTTCGGCGACCCGATCAATCCCATGTTCATCTGCATTTCGAGCGTGACGCACATAAGAGAGCAGAGGGTCGGTACTGCGGAGATTTTCAATATCGTCGTACCAGCCCTTGCTTGGCCCTTTGGCCGTAGCGATTTTCAACTTCGTGAAGGCCCGCTGGACGTGCGAGAGAAGTTCCGACCAAAGCTTCGCTACAGCGCGCACATCGGACGCGCCCTGCATCTGATCAAGTTTTTCTCGGGCGTGTCGAGCTTCCTCTAGCGCGCGACCGAAGGCCTTTTTCTCCATTTTCAAATTCCTGGTACCCCTGGCGTACCCGGAGGCTCTTTTCAGCCCATATCCGGAACCGCCACCTTCTCGTAAGCCATTGATTTCACTTGGCGACCCCGGGAGGACTCGAACCTCCGACCAACAGCTTAGAAGGCTGCTGCTCTAATCCGCTGAGCTACGGGGCCACGCCGGCAGGGCTTACAGCATTAAAGCCTATCGCCGCAATTGGGCACCGGCGCGGATAAAAGTAGCTTTGAGGCGGAGAGCCGGGCGCCTGAGCGCCCGGCCTGATTCTTCGTTTTCACTCCTGCGCTTGCGGCGTGAAGGCGTCCCCTCGGATACGTTGTCGTTCAGGCGGTTGTTGCCGAAGGAAAACAAATTGACGCCTGTTTTGGCGGTCCCGTTCTGCGCAATTTCGGGGTGATTCAGGCTTGGATCAGCGTGGGTGCGCTAGTGCGTCCAGCCGTCCTTGCGGGTAAAGGCGAAATTGTCGGCATAGGCCATAGCGCGGCGCGCCGGCTCGCTCGGCTCGGATATCTGATAGGCGATCCCGTGCCGCTCGCAGTAAGCCACTGCCTCTTCCTTGGTCTCGAAGCTTAACCGCAGCTGCTGCTTCATGTCGCCCGAGCTGGTCCAGCCCATCAGCGGCTCCACCACGCGCGGCTCCTCCGGCTCATAATCCAGCACCCAGTCCTTGGTCTTGGCGGCGCCGGACTGCATTGCCGTCCGGGCCGGTTTGTAAATGCGTGCGGTCATGATGAGGTCTTCATATCCTGGTGTTGGTCGCTTGGCGACGGCGGATTGCAGATGCGGCAGCTCCCCCCAGAAGTAAAGGCAAAGAATAAACCAGCAGAAAAACGGCTCCTAGCGGAAACAAGTTGGCGCCTCCTTGGCAAAACAAGTCAAGCGTTATGCAACCAAAAAATGAACCGCCGCACGACTAAAGCCTGCCCTAAATATCCACCCCAATACACCGCCTTCAGATTACTGTTAAATAGGTACACACAGAGAAACCCAATGGCCAACAGGCAAAAAAGGTAAGCAAGAAAATTCCCATCCCAGGGCTCCGGGTTTCCCGTGATCTGCTTGGAAAAATACCAAATTAGAAAGCCGCAAGTGGCGCTTGCCAAGAAGGCATAGTGGTTGTTCGTGAGTTTCATAAACCCGAATTGCCGGATTCACATCCCAGACTACGTGCGTTCACGTTAAAGCTTTACATGTGTAAGGTGGAAGAGTGGTCGGGGCAGCAGGATTTGAACCTGCGACCCTCTGCTCCCAAAGCAGATGCGCTACCAGGCTGCGCTATGCCCCGCCAGGCGCGGCGGTGAACCGCCGTATAAACCCCTCGATACACGCTTCGCTTCAGGCCAGCAACCCGCGACAGGGCCGAGAACCCTGCGTTCAGCGCAACGGGGCACCGGTAACTTTGTCGCCGGGTTCAATTCCGAGTTTTCGGGCCGTGCCGCCAATCACCTCGAGGACATAGCGGACCGGCCCGCCCGCCGGGACCATCCGTTCGGACAGCGGCTCGGTATTGGCGGCAATGCGGCGGATGGTGCCGTCTGCCCGAATGAAAATCATGTCGAGCGGGATATAGGTATTTTTCATCCAGAAGCCGACCTCCTGCTCCTGCTTGAAGTCGAACAGCATGCCCCGGCCTTCTGGCAGCTCCTTGCGATACATCAGCCCGCGGGCGCGTTCCTCATCGTTGGCCGCAATCTCCACCAGGAAGGAATGCGTGCCGCCTTTGGTCGCAATCTCGACCTTTGGAAGACTTGCCGTCTGCGCGCACACGGGATCGCCAAGGACAATCATGCCAAGCGCCAGAAACGCGGCGCGGAAGGCAGATGCTATTGCAGGAGAAGCTCGGAAGCTAAGCCGGCCGCTCAGTGGGAGGCGAGCCCGTGCGGTCCAGTTTCCGGCCGCACCTCCGCCGCCATCAGGCCCTTCGGTCCCGGCCCGAAGCGCACCAGCACGAACTGCCCCGGCCGCAACTCGGCGAGGCCGAAGCGACGCAGGGTCTCCATGTGCACAAAGATGTCGGGGGTGCCCTCGCCCCGCGTCAGAAAGCCGAAACCACGCAACCGGTTGAACCATTTCACCTGGGCCCGTTCGAGACCGCTCGTCGGCGTGACCGTAACATGGGTGCGCGGTGGAGGCATCTGCGCGGGGTGGACCGCGGTCGACTCGTCCATCGAGAGGATGCGGAAAGCCTGCAGCCCTTTCGATCGCGGCGCGGCTTCCACCACCACCCGCGCGCCTTCGTGGGCAGTCTGGAAGCCATCACGGCGCAGGCATGTCACGTGCAGCAGGACATCGGCCATGCCGTTGTCCGGCACGATAAAGCCGAATCCCTTCGCCACGTCGAACCACTTGATGACACCGGTAAGCTCGATGAGATTTGCCGACGTTGCATCGTCAACTCCACTAACCGCTTGCGGCGCGAGCCCGACATTTCTCACGGGCATCTTCTGCTCAATCCCGTCGGACGACATGACGCTATACGGCCGCCGCTTAGGGCGCCTCTTCCGGGCGCTTCGACGAATCTCTGCAATCGAGGATAACACCGAGCGCCCGATGTAAAAGATAAAAAATGCAAAATTGTGCCGGCGCCTGTGAACATCCCTGGTGATTCGAATCATTTTTAGACGAAAGACGCAAGCGCGTCGCCAATGTCGTGGCGCACAACAAGGTCGGCAAGACTGTCGAATTCGGTAGGCTCGCGATTTATGATAACGAGAGCCGAGCCATTTCGCTTTGCCATCAAAGGAAATCCGGCCGCAGGCCACACCACGAGCGACGATCCGATCGACAGGAAAAGATCGCAACCGAGCGTCAATTCTTCCGCACGCTGCATCGCGGCAACCGGCATGGATTGACCGAATGAGACTGTCGCCGATTTGATGTGACCGCCGCAGCCGGGACAATCGGGCGCTTCTCCTGACCCTTCAAAGCGGTCGCGCACCCAGGCCAGCTCGTAACGCTTGTCGCAGCCAAGGCATATCGCATAAGTCGTATTGCCATGCAGCTCGACGACGCATTTCGAAGGAAAGCCCGAGACTTGATGTAGGTTGTCAATGTTCTGCGTGATGACAGCGGGAATTTTTCCAGCGCGGTGAAGCGACGCTAGCGCGCGATGTCCACGCCCCGGTCGCGCGGCGCAGAAATTTGCCTCCAAAGCGAAGCGTCGCCGCCAGGCTTCGTTGCGCATCTCCTGGCTGGAGATGAAGTCGTCGTAGGGGATAGGATGGTTTTTGGTCCATAACCCGCCCGGCGAACGAAAGTCCGGGATCCCGCATTCGGTCGAGATGCCGGCGCCGGTGAACGGGACGATCACGCGCGAGCGTTCGATTAATCCGCGCAGCCGGTCGATGGTGGTCTCAAGATCAAGCGCGATCATTTATACTCAGGGGCGGTTTCGACAGGGAAAGGGTCGGCAAATGCGATTTCTGCACACCATGCTGCGCGTGCGCAACCTCGACCACGCGCTTGATTTTTATTGTAACAAATTGGGGTTGCGGGAGGTGCGCCGACGCGACAGCGAACAGGGCCGCTTCACCCTAGTATTCCTGGCAGCGCCGGCCGACGAAGACCTGGTTGAGCAGAGCAAACGCACCGGCCGCGACGCGCCGCTGATCGAACTCACCTATAACTGGGATACCGAGGACTATGGGGAGGCGCGCTACTTCGGTCATCTCGCCTATGAGGTGGACGATATCTACGCGCTCTGCGAACGGCTGATGCAGGCAGGCGTCACCATCAACCGGCCACCGCGCGACGGGCAGATGGCCTTCGTCCGCTCCCCTGACAGGCATTCGATTGAATTGCTGCAGAAGGGCGAGCCGCTGCCCGCGCGCGAGCCCTGGAAATCGATGCCGAATACCGGAAAATGGTGAGGGCCGTGACCGCTTGCCGCTGCCCCTCAAGCACTTTATACCTCGCCGGCCTCCGCGCCCTTCGTCTAGCGGTCCAGGACGCCGCCCTTTCACGGCGGAAACACGGGTTCGATTCCCGTAGGGCGCGCCAGCGAAATCAAGCACTTAGCAATTCGCTTCGGGGCGGTGTCCAACAGGTGTCCAATAAGTTAGCAACGAAGATAAAGCCCGCAACGTGCGGCGGCCCGTTGTGCCTAGGCCATCGTGTCCGCGCCAAAACCCGACGTCTCCTAAGGTGTGAACTGTGACGATCGATCAATTGATAAAGGGGTCGGATTTTCATCGAGTGGAGCGCATCGGCAACAATGCGTTCGAGATACGGGCTGCCAATGATACTGAGGAATGCCGGCAACGATTCCACGCCATCGTGCACGGCGCGATCGAGAGCGCTTCCGAAAAGGGTTACCAGGTCCGGCCACATGCGAGTTCTACGGACCCGAAAGGCCGATGGGACATGGCCGTCATCCTCCCTGCTGATTGAGGGCGATCTACAACCCGCCGCAAAGGTGCGCAGCGGGCTCTATTTGCCCTGTGCTATGGCGGGTTCGGGGCGATAATATCGTCTGGACAGACGGCGCGGTGATCGCCGGCCTTTCGCGTTGCGCACACGCGCGCGAAAGAAGAACTCGCCCCGGCGGCCCGGAGGCAACCATGAAAGTCGAGCGCGTCAGTTTGGACGATTGCCGTTCTTGGGGCCGCGCCCTGCAATCTTATGAAGGCGCGTACGGGACCGGAACTCGTGAGCCGATTGACGATTTGAGTTCGGACGGCAGCGTCTGGGGGCGTATACCAATTGATCGATGGCAGGTTATCGCTATTTGGAATGCCGGCAGTATCGGCAAGGAAAGCCCACGGAGTGGGTGGCATCAAATACCGAAACATGAAACCTTCAGGCTGGATGTTAGGTCATACAAGGTCCGCGCGGGTTTTTTGAGACGCCACTGGTTCAGTCGTTTCGGGTTTTTGTTCGGTGGGATGGCAGCCAGCAGCCCCACCCTCGAGATAGCTGATTTTGGCTCATCTACAACGCGCACCATTGCAGACACCTTCCTGTGTATCGACGGCCTTTTACGAGGAGAGTGGCCGTTGGCCCCCAGGTAACCGCCCAGCTAGTCGTTCTTACAAAAAGCCCGCCGCGACGCGCGGCGGCCTTTCTCTCGGGAGACCGATATGAGCAATAGCAATAATTTCTGGGTGGACGCCTTCAAATGGCACAATGAGGCAGCAGCAAAATCTGGTCGGGTAGCGACCCGCGTTCTCCTGCTCATCAACGGTGGCGCGGCCGTCGCGCTTCTGGGGCTCATCGGTGCTCTGGCCGGAGCGGAGTGTTTTGAGGACAGACAGATCCAGCGGTTCGGCAGCAACCTCGTTTGGTTTACATGGGGACTGGTAGCGGCAGCTGCCGCCCTCTCTCTCGTGTATCTGGTGAACTACTGCCACGCCGGCGCCGCTCGCACCCAAATCGCCAAGCCGGGCAGCTCTTTCGGCCATTGGCTCTGGCCGGCACATGTATTTTCGTTCGGGGCCATATTGGCTGGTGTTTTGTCTCTCGCAATGTTTGTGCTCGGCATGTTCGCGGTTCGCGATTCGCTAAGTCTTTTGAACTGCTAAAGCGAACGCTTCTAGGATAGAGCGGCCCTGAACGCGCCGGGGTTACACTCGCCGTTCCTCGACCACTTCGGTTTCGATGATATCGACCACCTGTGTTTCGGTGATGTCGGCCGGCTCGTACATCCACCGCGCAATCACGCCACCGATGGCCGCGCCGATCAACGGAGCCAACCAGAACAACCAGAGCTGTCCGACATACTCCCCGCCCGCAAACAGGGCGGGGCCAGTGCTACGCGCCGGATTAACTGAGGTATTAGTAACGGGGATCGAGATCAGGTGAATTAATGTCAAGGCTAAACCGATGGGGATGCCAGCAAAGCCCACCGCGGCACCTCTCGACGTCGTACCGATGATGATGAAGATGAAAAAGAAGGTGAGCAGGACCTCGGTCACCAAGCACGCTGTGAGGCTATACTTGCCAGGGCTGAGTTCGCCGTAACCGTTCGACGCGAAGCCCCCTGGGATCCAGCCTGCCTTACCGGATGCGATCATCCACAGCATCCCGGCCGCGGCGATCGCACCAATCACCTGGGCGAAGATGTAAGGCAGGACGTGGTTGTTGGCGCAACGTCCTGCTGACCACAGGCCGACCGTAACGGCCGGGTTGAAGTGCCCTCCCGAGATATGCCCGACCGCGTAAGCCATGGTGAGGACCGAAAGGCCGAATGCGAGTGAAACGCCCAGAAAACCGATGCCGAGACTTGGAAACGCCGCGGCCAGCACGGCAGCGCCACAGCCACCAAACGTGAGCCAGAACGTGCCAAAGAACTCCGCCGCTGTCCGCCGCGTAATGTCTTTGTTCATGCAATCCTCCACCCAAGAAGTAGCTCGAACATGTTAGACATTCAATTCATAAAGCGATCGCGGCTACAATGAAACGGCTTGGCTAGTCCCTCCGCGATCAGCATTCGGCAACGTCTTTGCCTGTCGCCTTCAGCACGCCGCAGGCGCGCCCACTTCCTGGGGCGATCTGCCGTTCGCGCGACCCGCCTCCTGCACCAATGCGCGATGAGCAGAAGTGAAAATTCTCGGACGACACCCTAAGCGCGACAGCGCCCAATTGACGCGTAGTCCATAGAACATTGATCACCCATCGCCATGGCGGCGTTCTCCACCGTGCCCGTTTTGGCAACGCGGGACGCCATCGTCGCCAACTTCAAGACCTGGATCGGGGCTTAAGATCGGACGCTTGCCCCAAGGCGAAAGCTTGCCGTCGCGTAACAGACGCGCCGGGCTTCCCCCACTTTAGCTCGGCCGACTTCTGTTTCGCAGAGCCGGCCTTGCTGCCCCGGGCCTTTAGCTGTTGCTCTAGTGCAGCAACGCGGCGTTCCAGATCATCAATGCGGGAGGCGTTTGTTTTAGGCGGCATGTTGCCCTCCATAGTGGGGCGTTGCGGGCGGGGGGCCGCAGTCGTGATCTATAACCTCGGCCAGATCGCGCATATCGACTAGGTCGCCACAGACCGGGCATTGAACGAAGTATTCGCGCGGCCCGTCGTTAATCTGCTGACCGATAATTTTACGCATGACGCAACGCTCACGCTATCCAACCCTCCACCACTAACGCGCGGCAAAGCTGATCGGTTGCGTGTTCCAGATCGCGCTTTTTCCCGGTGCGCTGCGCCTTCAGCAGCAGCTCGGCGGCATGTAGCCAGACATCTTTGCCCTGCCGGTGCGGTGGTAGCCGCTCGGTCATCAAGCGCGCCGCTTGCGCCATCGTGCTGATAACAACGCCGTCCCGCAGCTTGATTGGATGGGCCAAGGCGCGATTCCAGTCGGTGGGCCTGGCGGTTTTTCTAAGGCGTGTACTCATAAAACGAGGGGATGTCCGCTTTTGGGGCTAAAGCAGACGTGCGCTGGTCAGCCCGAATTTCGCCTTTTGACCCAAAGCGGACACTGCCAGTCGTATTGTTCTCTCGGGTCATGTTAGTCTCCTTATAGATCGAGAGAATACAACGAAGCTGCAATGACCCAGGCTCAGCGTATCTGCTCTGTAGCAGCAATTATTTGCTGCGTGGCGCAGTCTCTTGCATGCCCGACCGCGCTGGCCGTTGAGCCTAAGCAGGTCATGCTGCTTCATTCTTTTGGCAGAGATTTCAAGCCGTGGAGCGAATATGCCAGAACCATTCGTATGGAACTGAACCGACAATCACCATGGCCGCTAGACATCACTGAACACTCGCTTATAACTGCCCGTTCCCCCGACGAAGACCCCGAGGTTCCGTTCGTAGAGTACCTCCGAGCTCTCTCCGCCAAACGCTCGCCCGACATAATTGTGAGCATCGGGGCGCCTGCAGCAGCATTTGTCCAGCGACACCGGCGGCAGCTTTTTCCCAACACCCCCATGGTGTTCACGGCTGTGGATCAACGTCGGGTGCAGTATTCCAGTCTTACGGAGAACGACGCCGTCGTCGCACTAAGGATCAACTATTTGGCTGCATTTGAGAATATCCTGCAAGTGTTGCCGAACACCAAAGACGTGATCGTGGTGGTTGGGACCTCTCCGATTGAGAGATTTTGGAAGGAAGCGATAGCGAAAGAGGTGGAGCCGCTCGCAAACCGGGTTAAGCTTTCATGGACGGATGACTTGTCATTCGAAGCGCTACTAAAACACGCCTCGGCGCTCCCACCGCAATCTGCGATCTTTTGGGAGCTGATGATCGTCGATGCCGCAGGCGTCGTACACGAAGGTGCCACGCCACTAACCAGGCTACATGCCGTCGCCAACGCGCCGATTTTTTCTTATGACGAATCCTTCTTCGGCAACGAGATCGTAGGAGGTCCGCTTCTCTTAGCGGCTGACAGCAGCCGACAGACAGCCGCCGTTGCCATTCGCATTCTTATCGGAGAGAAGCCGAGCGAAATCAAAACATCAGTCGTCCAATTTGCAAGCCCGATTTTTGACTGGAGACAAGTGCAGCGTTGGGGCATCAGCGAGAGCCGCCTGCCGCCGGGAAGTAAGATTTACTTTCGCGATCCGACCGTTTGGGAACAATATCGATGGCAAATTATGCTTATTACTTCAGTTATTTTGATACAGGCCGCGCTCATCGTTGGCCTACTGCGCGAACACCGGCGCCGCCAAATTGCTGAAGCTCATTCACTGCAGCGAGTGAATGAACTCGCCCGAATGAATCGATTCGCCACCGCAGGTGAACTATCGGCCTCCATCGCCCACGAAGTCCGCCAGCCGCTGGCTGCAATTTCAGCCTCGGGAGAGGCAGGCCTTATATTGCTGGAACGACGGGACCCCAACCTCGACGCGGTTCGTGAGGCGCTGGAAGCCGTCATCGAAGGAAGCCATCACGCCGATGACGTTCTCAAGAGCGTCCGGGCAATGTTTAAGCATGAGTCGACAACACGGACCAAAGTCAATCTCAATGAACTCATTGGACAGGTCATTACGGTCGCCGCAGGCCCCATATATTCAAATAACATCGTACTACAGACTAATTTGACTGATGATGTGCCGCCGCTCGTGACGGCCGACCCGGTTCAGTTGCAGCAAGTCATTTTGAATTTGGTTATGAACGCTGTGGAAGCCATGAGCCACTCTGGGCATAGAATGCGCATCCTGGCACTGCGGACTGAAGTGGATCATTCCGCTGGAACGGTTTTGGTAAGGGTTGTGGATTCTGGGCCGCGCGTCGATCCAGAGATAGTGAAAAAAATGTTTCAGCCGTTTTTCACCACAAAATCGAGCGGCATGGGAATGGGACTTTCAATCTGTCAAACGATTGTCGAAGCGCATGGGGGCCGGTTGACGGCGGCTCCAAACAACCCCGAAGGGATGGAATTTCAGATCATTTTGCCGCTTTATCAGCGCGGGACAAATCAACAGCCCTGACGTACTTGGCGCTTGTCGCATATGCCGCGATGTCTGCTTTTGGCCCTAAGCAGACGTGCCGAAAGCTAGCCCGGATGTCCGCTTCTAAGGGTAGCGCGGACATCGCCAAGTCTGTGAGCGTTCTGGATTTATGAGTACACGCCCTAGCCATCACTTTTCCGGCTTCACTGAACCGGCGCCTAACACCTTTTCCCAATTCTCTTTGAACGCCGCCCCTGCCGCAGCGAGATCATCGGCAAGACCCTGGACCACTACGCCTTCCGGTAATGGGCCGCGCAAGTTGATGCCATAGATCGACCAATACCAGCGAGGACCTACCGGCGTGCCATCGGCATATGTCCGCCCAACGTCACGCCCATTGAACCGGAAAACGAAATCATCGCGGCTGTCGCCAAGGCCTGTCGGCCGGAGCGTGTATTTATCGACCATGGTTCTGCTAGTCCGGCTGGCTGAACTCGTTGGGCCGCAGGACGATGGTTCCGTCTGGCATTTCGACTCCAAAACCCGCACGCGGGCTGGGATTTTGCAAAAGTGCCAAGCGATTGGCTGCTGAATCATTTTATTGGGGTTAACCCGTTTTTGGGTTTGGCACAGCGAGCGGCCGCAGGCCATGATTTGGGCAACCGGAGGCGGTTGCCGATGCAGGAATCCGATGTAGAAGTTTACGATGATCGTCAGGACGACGACAAACCTTTAGCCGCGATCATGGCAGTGCTGGCCTTCCTTTGTGTCGCGCTTGGACTGACGGTGGCCTCGATAGGCTTGCTACTGGCTCACGAGGCTTACGGACTGTTCTATTGAAAAGTAGCGCTACCGGTCGTTACATCCAGCCTTCCAGTTGCAGCGCTTCTGTTCCGATGGATATGGCGGACGCTCCCACTGGACTCCACAAAAGGGACTGCACCCGCTATATCCCGGCCTTGGGTGGGCGAGTGCAGAGTAGCGTCTATCATGCCGTGGCGTTCCACAAGGGCGGGCCGATCTTCCCGCGCCCCTTCCGCTTTCATCACCCCATGCCTCCCGACCGTCGCGCCCAAGGCGCCGCTTGGCCCGGGCTGGGTCCATGAAATTAAACACGACGGCTATCGGCTCCAGATCCACGTCCGCGACGGCCGCGTCCGTTTGTTCACCCGGACCGGCAACGACTGGACAGATCGTTATCCCTGGATAGTCGAAGACGCCGCGCGGCTACCGGCTAAGCATGCCATCGTGGATGCTGAATGTTGCGTCGCTGGCCCGGACGGCGTGACCGACTTCAACGATCTTCACTCTCGTCTCAAGGACCACGAGGCATTTGCCTATGCCTTTGATCTTCTTGCGGTCGACGGCGAGGACATCCGGGTTGCTCCGCTATCCGACAGGCGCCGCCGCCTTGCAAAGCTGCTGCGCAAAGCGAAGCCCGGCCCTAAGTGAGCATATCGAAGCGGACGGCGTGACCGTCTTCAATCACGCCTGCCGGCTCGGGTTGGAGGGGATCATATCAAAGCGCATTGACGCGCCCTATCGCTCAGGTCGAGCGAAGTGCTGGATAAAGACGAAGAACAAGAACGCGGCAGCCTATACGCGCATTGAGGACGGCACTTTTTAAGCGCGCTAGTGACCAAAGGTCAGGAATCCAATCCAGCCAATAATCACGATCACAACGCAAATAGAAAACGCAACCGACAAGAAATCTACGGGTTGCTGCTTGTGGCTGGAGCGGAATGCCATTGAAGCCTCCGATGGCTGCCTACTGTGCCCAGTCAGTGATGCCAACAACCGTCATGACAAGACCCACCGCGAGAAGGCTGATCATCGCAACCACCGCATATGCCTCCCATTCGGTGCCTACGAAAAACGCGTGCTTACCGCCGCGGGGCAGTGAATAAATGAACGCCGTCACAGCCAGCACAGCACAAGCCAAGCCTATGATTATGGTCCGCAAATTCCTAGGCCTGCCCTGAGCAGCACATCCGGCAATCCAAAACTGGAAAGCCCCGGGACGCTGTATCATCTCTTTCACGGCGGAAACACGGGTTCGATTCCCGTAGGGCGCGCCAGCAAGATCAAACGCTTGGATCCGCGCCTGCCGTCGCGTCCAACGGAAAGCCAATATCTTTCCGTCAACCGGGAGCGAGCGCCTTGAGTGGCGCAGAGGATCCGAACTTATGGCAGCACACATCAGGGCCCTTACGGCCCGTCAGCCTGTCCCTCACGATCTTAAGGCGGCAATTCCTTTGGCTTCCTCCTGACCTTTTCCTCGCGCATTTTTGTCGTCGTGTTAGGTTTCGACGGAGAAGGCGTAGAAATCCGTCAAATTTTGCCGGTTTGGATGTTTCGCTTATCGATCTTATTCGCCCTACTAATGGCGTGGTCGGCGCCAGCCTTGGCGCAATCAAACAAACCTAACATCGTCGTCATTCTCACTGACGACCAGACCGAGCATATGATCACCGGCCGGGATGCCGCCGGGAAGCCTTTCATGCCGTTTCTCATGTCAAAGGCTCCGCTGGCGAGGCGGTTCGAGTACCGCGATTTTCAGCCAGTCTCTTTGCTGTCCCTCGCGCACGTCGCTGCTGACCGGGATGTATCCGCAAAATCACGGCGTCCTCAACAACACGGGGCAGAATGGCGGCTATTTCCGCTATATGGCAAACGGCCTCGATCAGAAGTCCTGGGCGAAAACGCTGCTGCCCGAATATTACACCGGCATGTTCGGCAAGTTCCTCAATGGCTATACTGACCCTGCGAGCGTTCCGAGGGGCTGGCTCCGCTGGTATGCCGTCTATGCCGGCGCCGCCAATATGTTTAACTGGAGCGCAAGCCACAATGGCAAGGCCGTCACTTATAGAGGCAGCACCGACACCACCTATTCCACCAACGTCCTGGCCAATCTGGTCAGCACCACCGTCAAGCAACAGGCGACCCTACAAAAACCTTTTGCTTTTCTATTTAGTCCGATCGCGCCGCATCTGCCCGCCATTCCCGCCAAGGAGTTCACCGGGCTCTACGCCAATGAACCGTTCACTCCCGGTTTGAAGCCCTCGTTCAACGAGGCGGATGTCGCCGATAAGCCAGGGTATGTACGCGCGATTGCCCGGCTGTCACCCGAGCAGCGCGGCGCTCTGGAGCGCAAATGGCGTCGGATGCTGGAAAGCGGTCGCAGCATCGACAAGGCAATCAAGACGATCTGGCAGGCGCTGGAGGCCAGCGGCCAGCTTGCGAACACCTACATCATCTTTGCCAGTGACAACGGTTACCTCTGGGGCGAGCACCGGCTCATGCACAAGGTGGCGCCCTACCGAGAAAGCATCAAATCTACGATGCTCATTTGGGGACCAGGCGTCGTTCCCGGCATTGACCACCGCATCGTCACCAACGCCGATTTGATGCCGACTTTCATGGAGATCGCTGGCAAACCCATTCCTGAGTGGGTTGATGGCCGCTCGCTCCTGCCGGTGCTGCACGGCGGAGGTCCGGCATGGCGCCAACAGTTGCTTGTTCATGGTATCCCGCCCATCGATAGAGAAGACGGGGCGCTGGACACGACAGGCAGCGATTTCCTAGCTATCGCGACAAGATGGTGGACCTTTGTTCGGTATAGCGGGGAAACGGAGTTCTATGACCTTCGAACCGATCCCTATGAATTGAGCAACGCCGCGGCGTCTCTCGCTCCGGCCGTCGTGTCTAGCATGTTACAGCGCATTGATGAGCTTTACGCCTGCGCCGGTGTGGCGTGCAAAACTGTGGAAGATGGCGCCCCGCCAGCGACGTCCTCCTTGGATAGGTGATCACCCGCGCGCCTCGTGAAACGGTTTTTAGGCCGGACCCCGCCGATGGCGCTCTCTAAACCTATTCTGCTAGGCTTCGCGGCATTCAACGGGCTGTTTACGTAAGAAGGATCTCGCTATGAAAATGTTGCTGCGCATCCGTACTATCGCCGCTGTCGCGTTGCTGGGTCTGACGGTCTCGGCATGCGGCTACAACAACATTCCGACTTACGAGGAACAGGCCAAGGCGAAATGGGCAGATGTGCAGAATAATTATCAGCGTCGCGCCGATCTCATCCCTAACCTCGTAGCCACTGTGCAGGGCTACGCCAAGCAGGAACGCGATGTGCTCACCGCGGTCATCGAAGCCCGCGCAAAAGCGACGCAAACAAAGATTGATGCCTCACAGCTCACGGATCCTGAAAAGCTAAAGCAGTTTCAGGACGCGCAGAATCAGCTTTCAGGCGCACTTGGGCGGTTGATCGCGGTCAGTGAGAATTATCCTGACCTGAAGTCAAACCAAAACTTTCTCGCACTACAGTCGCAACTTGAGGGAACGGAAAACCGCATTTCGGTAGCCCGGCGCGACTACATCGAAGCAGTGCGGGCCTACAATACAGAGCTCAAGACTTTTCCTGGTCTGCTCTGGGCATCAACATTTTTCCGCAACAACAAACCCATGGCTGAATTCGCCGCGGGCGAAAACACGCAGACACCACCGCAAGTGAAGTTCTGAACGTCTTTATAAGACCCGAAATGACTGCTCGCTGGACCGCGTTGCCCGCTGTGAGCAGCCGAACACGTCCAGTGATTGCACTACTGGTATTGCTGTCGGCTGTTGTTGCAGCGCTAGCGCAAAACTTTCCGCCGCTTACAGGTCGCATCGTCGATCAAGCGGGGATCATTCCTGCCGAGACGCGCGAGACAATCGAGCCGAAACTCATCCGGCTTGAGGCCGAGTCCGGCATTCAGCTTGTCGTTGCTACCGTCACTTCGCTACAGGGACAGGAGATCGAGCCTTACGCCAACGAGCTGTTCCGCAGCTGGAGGCTTGGCGAAAAAGCAAAAAATAATGGCATCCTTTTGCTGGTTGCGCCCAATGAGAAGCGGGTGCGTATCGAAGTTGGCTACGGCCTGGAAGGCACTCTCACCGACGCCCTTTCGAAGGTCATTATCACAAATGCGATCACCCCGCGCTTCAAGGTCGGGGATTTTGGCGAAGGCATCTCACGGGGCATAGATGACATCATCACCGTCCTAACCACCGACGCTTCTGAGTGGCAGGAGCGCCCGTCCCTGCGCCTGGACAGCCAACAAACCGACGATCCGCTAAACTGGTTTATCGTTGCGCTCCTCATCGCGTTCGTCACGCTATTCATTGTGTCCCCCGGTTTCCGCTGGTTTGTCCTGAACGTAGCGTTGAATGCTGGCGTTCATTCTGGAGGTTCGCGCAGCAGTGGAGGGTTCTCTAGGGGCGGCGGGTCCTCTGGAGGCGGCGGCTTCTCCGGAGGCGGAGGCTCGTCGGGTGGCGGCGGGGCTTCTGGGAGCTGGTGATGAGCATTTTAGCAGAAGATCTCGATCGCATTTCGCACGCCGTCCGAGCTGCCGAGGATAAGACCTCGGGCGAAATCGTTTGCGTCTTGGCCCAGTCATCGACGGGCTATACGGCCTTGCCGGTAGCCATGGCCGCGGTTGCGGCGCTCGCGTTGCCCTGGTTGCTTGTCGCTCTCACGTCCATGACCGTCTACCGCATCTTGTCGCTGCAGGTCGCTACCTTCGTGGTGCTCTCGGTTTTGTTGTGCTTGCCGCGCGTGCGCGTAGCGTTGCTCCCGCGAAGGGCGCGCCGCCGCCTCGCCTACCGCTTCGCGATGGAGCAATTTACCACCCGCGGCATTGCGCAAAAAAAGGATCGTTGCGGGATCTTGATCTTCGTTTCGCTTGCGGAGCGTTACGCCCGGATTATTGCGGACGATGGAATTTCTGCTCACGTTCCCCAATCAGCATGGCAGGCGGCTGTTGATGCGCTAGTTGAACACGCCCGCCAAGATCGCGTCGTTGACGGCTTTGTTGCTGCTATCGGCATGTGTGGAAACGAGCTTGCGAGGCATTTTCCGCGCACCGAGCCGAAGGGCGAGAAACTGCCAGACCGCGTATACCTGGTTTGAAGTCCCTAAACCTGCTCAGTGCGTCTGCGCACCGCCCTGACCAGCCCTCAGTGGCTGACCGTCCCGTTCAGATTTTCGGCTTTGACCTTGAGTGGTCCGGCATGGCCGGTCCGATCGGGGCGCGCCGCCTCCTCCGTCCGCCGGCCGCCTCCCGAGCTTGTCTAAAATTCGGGATTTCGGTCCCGCTCGGGGCCTGAGTCGTCGATCGCGGCAAGTGTCTCGATCAGCTACCCCTATAATGCCGAACGACCACTTGCCGTCGGGGCCATCGTGAAGTCATGGGCGTAATGCCGCGAACGCTCTTGCATCCTTTTCACGGGAACCACGGGTTCGATTCCCGTAGATCGCTTCAGTTTATCACCGATTTGTTACTAAGAGAGGCGGGCCCTGCCGAAGCGAGTGAGTTCGGGCACGTTCGGTCCCGGGACCTTTGGAGGGCACCAACCGGATTGTAATCTGGGCATGGCGTATCGGTGGCATCTGCGCTATTCTAGCTGCGTGGTGTGGCTGCGACCGTGGCTGCAAGGTTTACTACTTGGAGATCGATGATGGCTCGAGGCACTGTGAAGTGGTTCAATCCGACCAAAGGCTACGGCTTTATCCAGCCGCAGGGCGGCGGCGGTCGGGACGTATTCGTACATATTTCGGCTGTGGAGCGCGCCGGCCTCAGCACCCTGAACGAGGGGCAAGTCGTCGAATATGAGATCGTGGAAAACCGCGGCAAGCAGTCAGCCGAAAATCTCAAGGTGACGTAATCTCGTCGTCGCCCTGAGGGGAATAAAGAAAAAGCCCGGCACCTTTCGGCGTCGGGCTTTTTCTCATTGCTGGATCAGCGAAGCTTATGCTTCTTGCAGGTTGGAGGCAGCGCTCTTGCCGCGCTCGCTCACCACGTCGTAGCTGATCTTCTGACCCTCAACGAGGCCACGCATACCAGCACGCTCGACCGCAGAGACATGAACGAACACGTCAGGTCCACCATCGGTCGGCTGGATGAAGCCGAAGCCTTTTTGCGAGTTGAAAAACTTTACCGTACCTACGGCCATTGTAGCTCCTTTGTAACGCACATCGGCGTTTGTTCGGCGGCTCGACTATCGCGCCGCCTTGTCCGAATTTCAGCGTTGTCAGGGAGAAGCCCCTTTCGGGGAAAAACCAGATCAGGCAAAATCTCGAACGCTGCAGACATAGGCCTATTCGGCCCAAATTGCAACCAAGCGGGGGCGATTTAATTGCGCAAGGTTAGCGGCAAGAAGCTCGCTTTTTTCGATGTTGAATGAATCTCACGCAATGCGTTAGCTCTGCACGGCAAACCCGATTCCTTGCGGCACCTATGGCGCAGACTTCCTGGCTCATTCTTTTGATCGGCGTCGCCGCAAGCGGATGCGCGGACCGCTACGCTATCGAGACCGAACGCAAGATCCTTGAAGCGCAGAACGTCAGGCCGGCGAATTACAAACCCGATCTGCTCGCCTTTATGCGCACCTATCTCAATAGTCCAGAGAATGTGCGCAATGCGGCCATGTCGGAGCCGCAGAAACTGATGGTTATCGACCTCGAACGCTACGCCAGCTGCCTCCGCTACAATGCCAAGAACAATACGGGACGCTATACCGGCTTAAGAGATCGCCTTGCGGTCTTCGTCTCCGGCAAATTCGATCGCCTGATCGAGCTCAGCCCAGCCGACGGGGACGCAGGCGCCGGGAGCGAAACTTACCGGCCCCTGCGTGATTATTGCGCCTCTGCTAGCTATCAGCCGTTTCCCGAGCTGGAACAGTTACGCCGCTAGCTATCCGCCGCGGGCGGATAGCTGTGCCGGCCGCCCCGATAGTCCTCGACGAGATAGCTCGCCCGCCCTACCGCCTGCAAATAATTTGGCCCGACCGGCGACTTGCCCTGCCCGCCGGGGATATCCAGGACATAGGTGGGTTGGCACAGGCCGGAAAAGTCGCCGCGCAAGCCGCGCATCAGATCCTGCCCGTGTTCAATCGAGGTGCGCAGATGCGCTGTCCCTGGCGCAAGATCGCCGTGATGCAAATAGTAGGGCTTGATCCGGCACTCGACCAAGCTGCGCATCAGGTCGCCGAGAGTCTGCGCATCGTCGTTGACACCCTTGAGCAGCACCGACTGACTGAGCAGCGGAATGCCGGCATTGGCAATCCTTGCACAGGCGGCGCGCGCCTCCCGCGTCAGCTCCCGCGGATGATTGACGTGCAGGACCACATAGGCGGCCTTGCCGAAGGCTGTGACGGCGCGCACCAGCGCCGGCGTCATACGCCGGGGATCCACGACCGGCACGCGGGTATGCAACCGCAACACCTTCACGTGGTCGATTGCCGCCAGTTGCTTCACGACGGCTTCTAGCCTTCGCGGCGACAGCACCAGCGGATCGCCGCCCGTCAGAATGACTTCCCAGATTTCTCGATGCTCACGGATATAAGCCAGCGCTTGTTCCAGGGCGTCAGGGGTGAGCGCATGCTTCTGTCCCGGGCCTACGGTCTCGCGCCGGAAGCAGAAGCGGCAATAGACGGCGCAGACATGCACGAGCTTGAGCAGCACGCGGTCGGGATAGCGATGCACGATTCCTTCCACCGGGCTATGGGTGTCGTCGCCGATCGGATCCGCCCTCTCCTCCCGCCTCGTCACCAGCTCGGCAACATCGGGAAGAAATTGGCGCGCGATCGGATCATTGGCGTTGCCCGGATCGATCAGACCCGCCACCGCGGGTGTGAGCGCAACTGCATAGCGTGCAGCGACTTTTTCCAGCTCGGCCACCTGGTCGGCGGGAATCAGCCCGCTCGTCGCCAGCTGCGCGGGGCTGCGGAGGGTGCGTTCAATCGAGTTCATGACGGTGGTCCATTCTCGCACGTGAGCGGTGCGTTTTGCCGGGCCTCCGCGCCTTAAACAAGGCGAAGCGCGGGATTAATCGGGGGGATCGACCGGCGGTGTCCACAGAACCTGATCGATGCGTGAGGCGCCGGTGGCCAGCATGACCAGCCGGTCGAAGCCAAGCGCGATCCCGCTGGCGGCCGGCATGGCGCCGAGGGCGGCGAGGAAATCTTCGTCCAAGGGATAGCTCTCGCCATAGCGCCGCTTCTTCTCCGCCATCTCCTCGGTCAGGCGGCGACGCTGCTCCTGCGGATCGTTCAGCTCACCGAACCCGTTCGCGAGTTCAACTCCACAGGCATAAAGCTCGAATCGCTCGGCAACCCGCGGATCCCGCGGCGACGGCCGCGCCAGTGCGGAAAGAACGGCAGGATACTGGTCCAGGATGGTGGCGCGGCCAATGCCGAGCTTAGGCTCGATCTTTTCCACCAGCACGCGGCTGAAGATATCTCCCCAGGTGTCGTCCTCCGCGGTCTGCACACCGGCGGATCGCGCCGCGGCGGCAAGGCCATCGCGGTCCATTTGTCCATCCTCAAGGGTCGCCAGCAGATCAACGCCGGCATGGTGCTGGAAGGCCTCCGCCACGCTTAGGCGCTCCGGCGGCAAGAATGGATCGATGCTGCGGTCGCGGAAGCTGAAGCGGGTGACAGCCGCGTCCTCCGCCGCTAGAGCCAATAAGGCCGCGCAGTCTTCCATGAGCACCTCATAAGGCTCATTGGCGCGATACCATTCCAGCAAGGTGAATTCCGGCGCATGCAGCGCGGTGCGCTCCCGGTTGCGAAACACCCGGGCGAAATCGAAAATCCGCCGTTCGCCCGCTGCCAGCAGCTTCTTGCAGGCGAATTCCGGCGACGTGCGCAGATAGCGCTGCACCGATACGCCATGGGGGCCCCTCAGTTCGGTAGCAAAGGCATGCAGGTGGGTCTCGTTCCCGGGCGAAGGCTGCAGGATGCCGGTCTCTACCTCAAAGAAATCCCGCTCCGCGAACCATTGCCGTAGCCGTGCTGCAATCCGGCCCCGGGCCAGCAGGAAAGGCCGCCGGTCGGCATGCAGGGCCGGAGTCCACCAGGGCGACGGCTCGGCCATTCCTAAATTGCCTCAGTGAACATCAAAAGCGCGGGAAATGCTGGCATCCGGCCTCAGGATCAGTATGGTGCGGCCCGAAATCATCGCTGGAGCACCCGCCCCACAATGGGGCCAGCCCGGCCTCCACCATCCGAGGAATATCCGTGAAAGTCATCGCCAGTTCGCTTCGTAAAGGCAATATCGTCGAAATCGACGGCAAGCTCTACGCCGTGCTTAATGCCGAAAACTTCCATCCGGGCAAAGGCACTCCCACCACCCAGGTCGATATGCGCCGGATCAGCGACGGGGTGAAGACCCAGCAGCGCTACAAGACGACGGAACAGGTCGAACGGGCGCATGTTGAGGATAAGGAGTTCAGCTTCCTTTATCAGGACGCCGACGGTTTCCACTTCATGAACACTGAAACCTACGACCAGGTGGCGGTAGCGGCCGATGTAATCGGCGACCAGGCGGCGTTCCTGCAGGAAGGCATGAAGGTGAAGCTGAGCATGCATGAGGGCATAGCGGTGTCGATCGAGCTGCCGCCGCGCGTCACTTTGGAAGTCGTGGAAACCGAGCCATCGATGAAGGGCCAAACTGCCTCGGGCTCGTTCAAGCCGGCCAAGCTTTCGAACGGTGCTCGCACCATGGTGCCGACCCATATCGCCACCGGCACCCGGGTGGTCGTTATGACCGCCGATGGCTCCTATGTGGAACGGGCCAAGGACTGATCCCGCACCGCGGGGAACCGAGATATCCTCGGGCATCGCTGGGCGGCCGCAGCGCGCTCGCCGCCATTGCTTGGGCACATTGCGCAGCTGGAATGCAAGTTATGTCGAATCTTACCCGCCGCTCATGGCTCGCCGGCATGCTCGGCGCTTTCTCCTTTCTTGCCGCGGGCAAGCCTGCGCAGGCACAGAATTCCTCGATGAGCTTCGAGCGTTGGGTCGCCGCCTTCCGGCCCCGAGCGCTTGCACGAGGTATATCGGAACAAACTTATGATCGCGTGATGCGCGGCGTAAAGCCGGACACCTCCGTTTATGCGCTCGACCGCGCGCAGCCGGAATTCACCGAAGCGCTTTGGCAATACATCAATCGCCGCTGCTCCGATCACCGTGTCATCACCGGCAAGGCCCGTGCGAAGGAACATGAGGCGCTGCTGGCGAAGGTCGAGCAAGACTACGGCGTCGACCGCTATCTCCTGCTCGGCTTGTGGGGCATGGAGTCATCGTTCGGCGACGTCGTGGCCAATCCGCGCTACATGCGCCCGGTTATCCCGGCGCTGGCGGCGCTCGCCTGGGGAGAGCCGCGCAGGCGCAAATACTGGGAACAGGAATTGCTCAACGCTCTGGTCATCATTCAGCGCGGCTGGGCCGAGCCGTCCGAGATGGTCGGCTCCTGGGCCGGCGCCATGGGCCATACCCAATGGATGCCTGAGGTCTGGCTCAATATGGGCCTCGACCACAACAAGGATGGAAAGATTTCTCCCTTCCAGCTTGACGATGCCCTCGCCGGCACCGCCGCCTATATCGCCAAGCGCGGACGTTACCGGCGCGGCGAGATTTGGGGCTGCGAGGTGCGGCTGTCGGATGGTTTCAACCGGCAGCTGGCCGACAAGAAGACAAGGCGTACTTATGCCAAATGGCGGGAGCTTGGCGTCGCGCGCGCTGATGGCGCGGGTTTCGCCCGACCCGGCGATGAAGTGCGGCTCTGGCTCCCCGAGCGCGGCGGTCCTGCTTTCCTGATCGGGCAGAACTATTTTGCCTTCCGGTCTTACAATCCATCCGATGCCTATACGCTGGCACTGCTGCATCTCGGCGATCTGGTCCGCGGCCTGCCGGATTTCCAGCAGCAATTTCCCGGCGGCGAGCGCAGGATGACCTTGGCGGAATTGCAGGAGATTCAGACGCGTCTCACGGCAATGGGCTTCGACACGCAAGGCACCGATGGCCGCGTCGGCAACGACACGATGAAGGCTGTGCGCGCCTTCCAGCAGAAGGTCGGTATTACTCCTGCCGACGGCTATCCCGGGCTGCGGGTGCTCGCCCGCCTGCGGCAAGGCGGGTAGCGGCCATCGCGGAGAGCGATTCCGGAATCCAGAGCCACGTGCCTGGGTGATCTCGGCATCAGTTTAAAGTCCGAAAGCTTGGACTCATCGAACTCCTTGGAGGGCGGCAAGCATGCGGCGTGCGGCCGATGCAGCATGCTCCTCTGCCACATTGGTGTATCCAATTAAGAGCCCATTGTGGCTCGACGCCCTTAGCGAGCAGCGCGACAGCGGCGCAGGACCGATGCCCTTCCGGTACAAGTGTTGGATTATCTCGGCGTCCCGAAAGCGTCCGCTAAGCCAAGCGACAAAATGCATTCCCCCGTCTTGCAATCGGATTTCCACAAACTGCGGCATTGTCGATTCGATTGCCGCAGCAAGCACCTTGCGGCGGGCGCTATAAAGCGTCCGCATGCGGCTCAGGTGACGGGCGAAATGGCCATGCGACATGAAGGATTCTACGGTTTTCTGAATCATAATTGCAGGCGTCGGAAAAGCGGCGGCCGCAACGCGCGCGAAACGTTCGGCGATAGCGCCAGGTACGACGAGATATCCAAGTCGCAGCCCGGGAAAGAGCACCTTGCTGAAGGAGCCGACGTAAAGAACGCGTCCGCTTCGATCCAGGCTTTTGAGCGCCGGAGGAGGAAGACCGCGATGATGGAACTCGCAGTCGTAATCGTCCTCGACGATCCAGGCGCGCTGGCGATCGGCCCAGTCGAGCAAGGCAAGCCTACGATCGATTGGCAGCGTCATACCAAGGGGAAATTGATGGGATGGTGTCACCAGCGCGAGTGCCGCGTCTGGGGCGTTACGGCTCGCCGCAGCGACGTTGAGTCCCGCATCATCGATCTTGACGCCCACGAGCCGAAGCCGCGCCTGCTGCAGCAGGTTTCGGGCAAAGAAATATCCGGGATCTTCCACCCAAACCTTAGAGCCCGGTTTGAGCAACGCCTGAATGATTAGGCCAAGAGCACCTTGAAAGCCTGCGGTGATCAGAATCTGATCAGCGGAGCATGTGATATCGCGCGCGATCCGCAAATAGCTCGCAATGGCGCGCCGCAAGGGCTCATAACCCATGACGTCGTGCAGATTGGGATTAATCATCTGCTGTGCATCGAGCTGCCGCGCTACACGCGTAGCGATATGCGTCCATTGCTTGCGCGGGAATGCATCCAGCGCCGGCAATCCGATTTGAAATACGAGCGGTGTCGGCGGGGTACGGATGGGATTGCAAAGTTCGTCACCAGGTTGCGCCAGCTCGGCCGAGGGTTTTGGTTTCCGAGCGTGGGGCAGCGCCAAATTAACGATCGTTCCGCGCGCGCCGTCGCTCACGGTATAGCCCTCGCCGGCGAGCATCTGAAATGCGGCCACAACCGTTCCGCGCGCGACGGCCAATTCGCTTGCTAACGTTCGCGTCGATGGAAGGCGCGTGCCGGCGGCCAGCCGCCCGGACAATATCTCGGAACGAATCCGCTGATATACTTGGCGATAGAGCGTAAGGCTCCTGTCATGGGGTGACGAAGCAGCCTGCTTCTGTCGGATCATGGTCCAGCCAGATTTCAAGATCTTGGATCATTAGTCTAGACCAACTCGCGCTATCCTGCGCAAGCAAACAATTTGCGAGGATGACCTATGCAGCATATGCGCAAGCCCCTAAGCAGCCGAATTCTTCGGTGGTTGCAGAGGACGCCGGTGCATACTTTCATCATGTGCCCCCTGCTCGTCGTCGCATTTGAGCTCGCGCTTAATCGCGGCAGCCTAACAATAATGCCTTGGGGGATTCCCCTGCTGATATGGGGATATCTGCAATATCTTTTTGTGGGGAATTACCGGCTGCCACGCGCGGGCGGGACTGCCGGCATGGATGCGATGCCGCAGCGGATCATCGACGTGGGCCCGTATCGCTATACGCGTAATCCGATGTATCTCGGCCACCTCATCTTCATGGTGGGTCTCGTCCTGACGTTCTGGTCGTGGTTTGCGCTTATTTTGCTCGTTGCCCGCGCGACCTGGTTTCAGCGACGTGTCCTGCAGGACGAGGCGCGGCTCGAAAAAGTATTCGGTGGTGAATATGCTTCTTATCGGGCGCGGGTAAAGCGATGGATTCCGTTCGTGTTGTGAGGCAGCCGATGTCGGCGCTGAACGCGATGGCAAAGTGCTAAATCTTGAAGCTCTCGTAGGTCGACGGGTGAAACAGCTCATCGACCTGCACCAGCCGTGAGGATAAACCCTCGGCGTGGTGGCGGCGCAAAAACGCCTCCAGCGTCTTTCGGTTGGAGGCGACGCCATAGGGCCAGAAATCCTCGCCCATCAATTCGCGCGCGGCTTTCAGATTTTCCTCGACAAAGGGCAAGGTGACCTTGGTGGCGGAAGTGTCGTTGAGCAATTCCAGAGCGGCCGCCTTGGCCCGTTCAAAGGCCTTCAGCAAAGCTGCCGGCAGCCAGGGATGCTGTTGCACCAATTCACGCCGCACGCCGACAAGATGCATGATCGGGAAAATTCCGCTGCGCCTGTAATAGTCCTTTGCTGCTGCCGTTGGATCGGAAAACAACCAGCCGATATTGCGATGCTTGGCAAGGTCAAGCTGGGGTGCACGCGGCGCGATGAAACCGTCGACCTCGCCATCGGCCAACAATTGCGAGATGGTCTTGCCCGCGGGGGCGTCCTCCAACTTCACGTCCGGCGGCAGCTTGATGGAGATTTTCTCCGGGCGTTCCGCGTCCGTGATCGGGCCCCGCACCCAGGATATATCCGAGGGCTTGACGCCGAACTCCTCTTCCAAAATCGCGCGCGCCCAGACGTTGGCGGTGAGCTGATATTCCGGCACGCCGACTTTCTTGCCCTTCAGGTCTTCGGGCTTCTTAATGCGGTCGGTGCGCACATAGATCGAGGTGTGGCGGAAGGTGCGCGACACGAAAGCCGGCACGCCGACGTAAGGGCAATTGCCCTGCGCAGTCTTCACCGTGAAGCTCGACAGCGACAATTCGCAGACATCGAATTCCGCGTGGCGGAAAGCGCGAAAGAAAATCTCCTCCGGTGACAGGGTCATGCAGATGGGCTCGACGCCGTCGATCTGCACTGAACCGTCGACCAGGGCGCGGGTGCGGTCGTAAGGCCCCACCGCTAACGACAATTGGAGTTTGCTCATGAAGTAGCCGTCCGTTGATGACGATGTCATAGGCGAAAGGACGGGCGTAGGCAAAGCGAAGCGTCAGCCGGTCACCACCCGCACGCTGGTTTGCGGCTTAACGCGCACGGTCTTGACGCGACCGAGGTAGCTCTCGATCACCTCCCAGACGGGGGGGCCCTCCACTTGATCGGCGACGCTACCCCAGCCAGCGGCGATATAAGTCTTAGCGGGATCGATTGTCTTTCCGGTGCGGATGTGCTCGATGCCGGAGATGCGGCTGCCTACCGCCTTCTTTGGGTCAAGGCGGTAGCGCAGCCCGCCCGAGCGGACCATGTCGCGGCCCAGCCGTTGATAGGGATCGCTGTTGCATAAGCCGTCGGCAGCATCTTCCAGCAGATCCTTGATGCGCTGTCCTGTTACGCTCGCGCGGTAGACCTGCGGATAACTGATCGCCGTGGCATTGAAGACATCCTCTGTCGTGATGGGCGAGTCTGCCAGCACGGTGGTGCCCCACCGCAAACCCGGAGAAAAAGCGACCTCGGCATCGCGCTCCGTAAGCATCGCTGTGCATGCCAAATCGCAGAATGTTCCGCGGAAAGTATCGCGCCGGTAGAGCAGCGATTCGGTGTGCCCAAGAACGCGCGATAACTCTTCGGCGAAGGGTGCGCGCGCTTTTTCCACCGCCGCAGCCATTTCCGGATCGGCGTGGATGGCATCGGCAAATAGCGGGATCAGCTTGTAACGAAAATCGCGCAGCCCTTCCGGACGCACGTCGAGATCAAGCCGCGAAACGAATTTGCCGTGACTGCCGGATGCGATCAGCAGCGTCTTGCCTACCCGCACCGGCTCAGGCAATGCGTCGCCGCCCTGTGCGGTGAAAATAATATCGAGACCTTCGACACGGGAGGCCAGCTTGCGGTCAGCGTCGAAACCATTTTGCGACAGCAGCACCACAAGCGAAACCCCTTCCCTCCGCGCGCGGTCGACTGTTCTTGTGATTTCCAGCTCGCGCAGGCCGAATGTCCAGGGCGGCAAGACGCTCCGCGGATGTATAATCGCCGTATGCGGGTAAGCGTGACCCAGCACGGCGATGCGTACGCCGCCCTTCTCAATCGTTTTGTAAGGCGGGAAAACGCGCTTGTTCTCAGCATCGTGCACATTAAGTGCAAGCACCGAATAGCCGAGTTTCTCCGCCATTTCCCTGGCCCGGCCTTCACCATAGGTGAATTCCCAATGGACCGTTCCGCCATCCGGCTTCAACAGTTTGAAGCAATCGGCGACGTCTTGGCCTTGGGTGCGATGGCTGCCAAGCGAGCCATGAAAGGTATTGCCGCCGTCAAGCAGAAGCACGCGGTCCTGCCCGCGTTCCGCGCGAACCGCCTTGACGACTGTTGCAAGACGATCGATGCCGCCGATGCGACCATAGCTTTTCGCCAGCGCGGCAAAATCTTCCGGCGTCAGCGCATGCGCCGTCGGGGATTTTGCCGGAATGTCATAGTGGCGCAAGAATTCCCGGCCTGCGAGATGTGGCGGGGTGCCGCGCGCTTCGGCAAAACCAAGGTTGACGGAAGGCTCGCGCAGAAAGACTGGACGCAGCTGTCCATGCAGATCGGCGACATGCAGCAGCGTGACATTGCCCAGCCGCGGAAAATTCAGCAGGTCCGCTTCGGTGAGTTGTTGCTGCGCCAACGCGCGCCGAAAACCACCCAGGCCTTCTGCCGCAGTGATGGCCGCCGCGGCGGCGCCTGCCTGTAGCAATTCGCGGCGCGTGGGCATCCTGATGGTCCGTTCTCGCGCTCTGTTACACCGGGCTACGGGATAAAACCGTTAGCGGGCGCCATGTCCAGGACACGTAGTTGCACTCGCTCCTCGCCCTGGTAGCGGTCGAGCGAAAGGCAGCCGGCGACATGCACGGCGCGGCCCCGGCTTTCCAGCAGCGCGTTGCCAAGTTTCTGGCCGGCCGCACGGAAGGCTATGGCATTGACGAAGCCGCCGTCGCCGCCCTTCAAACGCACACGGATATGATTTTGGCCAACTGGGTCCGCGTACACGAGGGTGTGGTGGGGAAACGCCACGATAGGCTCGCCATTGCCAGCACCGAACGGACCTGCCCGGGCGATCATCGCCATCGTCTCCGTGTTGGCAGCGGACGCCGACAAGGCCGCATCGATCCGCAGCGTGTCATCGCGTCTTGCCACCGCAACCGCCTCGCCTAAGGTTTGTTCCAGATAAGCGCGGAACTCCGCAAGCACAGTTTTCTTTAGCGTGACGCCCGCGGCCATGGCATGCCCGCCGCCCTTCATCAGCAAGCCGTCCGCCACCGCACGCCGCACCGCATGGCCAAGATCGACGCCGGGGATGGAACGCCCGGAGCCTGTCCCAATGCCGGCCGGATCAATGGCGATCGCAAAGGCCGGCCGGCCATAGCGTTCTTTCAGCCGCGCGGCTACAAGCCCCACCACGCCGGGATGCCAGCCCGCCGCAGCGGTTACCACGACCGCGCCCTTTTCCTCGAGCCCTAGCGCCGCCATGGCTTCCGCTTCGGCCTCTGCCAAGGTTTGTTGCTCGATCACCTGCCGCTCGCGGTTCAGACGGTCGAGTTCCTCGGCAATCCGTGCCGCTTCCACCGGATCGTTTTCCATCAACAGCCGCACGCCCAGATCGGCGCGGCCGATGCGCCCGCCGGCATTGATGCGGGGCCCCAGCAGAAACCCGAGATGGTAAGGCTCCGGCGGCCCGCTCAGGCGCGCAACATCCATCAGCGCGGTCTGCCCCACATGCTCGCGACGGCGCAGCGCAATCAGCCCTTTGCAAACGAAGGCGCGGTTCAAGCCCTTTAGCGGCACCACATCGGCCACCGTTCCGAGCGCAACGAGATGGAGAAAAGACAGCAAATCCGGTTCCGGCCGCGCCACCGACCAGAAACCACGCCGCCGGAGCTCGCGGCTAACCGCTACCACGGTGACGAAGGTTAGCCCGACGGCCGCGAGATGGCCGAGGCCGGAAAGATCGTCGCGTCGGTTGGCATTGACCACCGCAATGGCAGCCGGGAGTTGCTCGTCGGCTTGGTGATGATCGATCACGACGACATCAATGCCGAGACGTTGTGCCTCCGCTAAAGGCTCCATGCTGGTGGTGCCGCAATCCACTGTGACGAGTAATTTCGCGCCACGCGCGCCCAGTGTGCGGATCGCCTCCACATTCGGCCCATAGCCTTCGAAGATGCGGTCGGGAATATGCACGAGCGGATCGAGTCCGCCGGCGCGCAGGAACAAAGCGAGCAACGCGGAGGACGTGGCGCCATCCACGTCGTAATCGCCGAAGATCGCGACGCTCTCACCGCACTGCATCGCATCGGCGATGCGCTCGGCCGCAGCCTGCATCGAATTCAGCACGTAAGGATCCGGCATCAGCCGCTTGACGGTGGGATCGAGGAAGCTTTCGACCTCGCCGACCTCGACGTTTCGCCCGGCAAGGATGCGCGCCAGCATTTCAGGCAAGTTGTGCTGCTGTGCAATAGCCAGCGCGCGCGCGGCGCCGCGCTCGTCGAGCCGGTCGCGCCATGCGCGGCCGCAGACGGAGCGTTCGACGCCGAGAAAGAGGCGGTTGGAAAAAGCGATATTCATGGTCATTTCCGAGCCCGGCGAGATAGGCCCGCAACGACTTTAGCCGATTCCAGCGGTCACTAGGTCAATCTAAATGGAACTTTTCAAGCTGGCGGTGCTCGGCGCGGATCCAGCGAACGGTACCGGTGACGGAGCGCATAACCACGGTCTCCGTCTCAATCGTCCGTTTGTTGAAGCGCACGCCTTTAAGCATCGAACCGGTCGTGATCCCAGTGGCCGAGAACAGGCAGTCGCCGCGCACCATGTCTTCCATCTCATAACGCTTGCGCGGATCCTTGATACCCATCTTCAACGCCCGCTCGCGCTTCTCTTCGGTATCGAGGATGAGCCGGCCCTGCATCTGCCCGCCGATGCAGCGCAGCGCGGCCGCCGCCAGCACGCCTTCCGGCGCGCCACCGATCCCGACATAGATGTCGATACCGGTTGTCGAGGCATCGGCGGTATGGATGACACCTGCCACATCGCCGTCGGTGATCAGCGCCACCGCCGCGCCGGTTTTGCGAAGGGCCGCGATGAGATCGGCGTGACGCGGGCGATCGAGCACGAGTGCTGTAATGTCGGAGGGCTTTACATCCTTCGCCTTGGCGAGCGCGCGGATGTTTTCTTCCGGTGACGCGTCGAGATCGACCACGCCTTTCGGATAGCCGGGGCCGATGGCGATCTTGTCCATGTAGACGTCGGGCGCGTTGAGCAGCGTCCCGCCTTCCGCCATCGCCATGGTGGCGATGGCGCCGGGCATGTTCTTGGCGCAGAGCGTGGTGCCTTCCAGCGGATCTACCGCGATGTCGACCTTCGGCCCGTTCTTGGCGCCGACCTGCTCGCCGATAAACAGCATGGGCGCTTCGTCGCGCTCGCCCTCGCCGATCACCACGGTGCCGTCGATCGGCAGCTTATTGAGCTCGCGCCGCATGGCGTCGACCGCGGCCTGGTCGGCGGCCTTTTCATTGCCGCGCCCGCGCAGACGCGCGGCCGAGACCGCCGCGCGTTCCGTCACGCGCACGATCTCAAGCGTCAGGATGCGCTCGATTGCAAGGTGCGGCTGGACGGTGATCGACGGCATAGCGCTTTCCCTTCGGGCTTATCGTTCAATCAACGGTGTTTTTCGATGCGGATCAATTGAGGCGGCTCGGCAATCGCCCCGTCAGCCTCCACCGCCGAGAGCGCCTTGCGGACCGCTGCTTCAGTGGTGGCATAAGTGATCAATATGACAGGCACCGGGCCGGCCGAGGTATTCGGGTCCTCGCCGCCATGGGTGCCGCGGTGGCGCTGCACGATCGATTCAAGCGAAATATTCTGCTCCGCCAGGCGCGTGGCGATGGCGGCGACGGTGCCCGGCCGGTCTACCGCGGAGAGCCGGATGTAATAGCCACCTTCATGACGCTGCATCGGCGCCCGCGTGGGCTTGCTCATGCCTGCGGCAGGCCGGCCGAAGGCAGGCATGCGGCGCTCGGCCGCGAGATCGATGAGATCGGACACCACCGAAGAGGCGGTCGCGGCCCCGCCGGCGCCCGGACCGATCAGGGTCAACTCCATGGTATCGGCATCGATCGCGACCGCATTGGTAACCCCATTGACGCCGGCGACGACGGAACCCTTGCGCACCATGGTCGGATGCACGCGCTGTTCGATGCCTGCGTCGGTGCGCTGCGCGACGCCGAGCAGCTTCACGCGATAGCCAAGCTCATCGGCAGCATCGAGATCAGCAAGCGTAATGGATTCGATGCCCTCGACGTGCACGGCTTCCGCATCCACTTCGCTGCCGAAAGCCAAGCTGGTGAGGATCGCAAGCTTATGCGCAGTATCGAATCCGCCGATGTCGAAGGTCGGATCGGCTTCGGCATAGCCGAGCCGTTGCGCTTCCTTCAGGCAATCTGCGAAGGACAGCCGCTCCTCGTGCATGCGGGTGAGGATGTAATTGCAGGTGCCGTTGAGAATGCCGTAAACCCGGCTGATATGGCTGCCGCCCAGCCCCTCGCGCAGCGTTTTGACGATGGGAATGCCGCCGGCAACCGCCGCCTCGAAATAAAGTGCTGCGCCGTTCTTCTCCGCAAGCTTGGCAAGCGCGACGCCGTGCCTGGCGAGCAGAGCCTTGTTGGCGGTCACGACCGGACGTCCCATCGCAAGCGCGGCCTCCACCGAGCTTTTTGCCGGATCGCCCTCCCCGCCCATCAGTTCGACAAAGACATCGATTTCGGGATCGCGCGCGAGCGAGATCGGATCGGCGATCTTGCGCACGCGGGACAAGTCGAGCGAGGCGTCTTTGGGCGGATCCTTGCTGGCATAGGCGACCAGCTCGATCGAGCGGCCCGCGCGCCCGATGAGTGCTTCACGCGCCCGTGCGATTTGTCCGGCCACGGCCGCGCCGACCGTCCCCAGACCCGCAAGACCTACTCTGAGAGGCGCCAACATTGATGCCGATCCTTAAGTGCGGACGGCGTCAGCGCCGCGTAGCGAGAGGAACAACGTTGTGCAACGTTTCCGCGCCGGATTCAAGAAAACGCCGGATATTGCGGGCGCCCTGGCGGATGCGTTGCTCGTTTTCCACCAGTGCGATGCGAACGAAGCCTTCGCCATATTCGCCAAAGCCCATTCCGGGCGCGACCGCGACCTCGGCCTTTTCCACCAGCAGCTTGGAGAATTCGATGCTGCCGAGCGGCCTGAATGGCTCGGGAATCGGTGCCCAGGCGAACATCGATGCCTTTGGCGCGGGGATTTCCCAGCCCGCACGGCCAAAGGAATCCACCAGGACGTCGCGCCGGCGCTTGTAGCATTCGCGCATTTCACGGATGCAATCGTCCGACCCGTTCAACGCCGCGGTCGCGGCAACTTGAATCGGGGTAAAGGCGCCATAGTCGAGATAGGATTTCACCCGCGCCAGAGCTGCAATGATGCGCTCGTTGCCGACGGCGAATCCCATGCGCCAGCCGGGCATCGAATATGTCTTCGACATCGAGGTGAATTCCACTGCGATTTCCATGGCGCCGTTGACCTGCAGCACCGAGGGCGGCGGGTTGTTGTCGAAATAGACCTCGGCATAGGCAAGATCGGACAGGATCATGATCTCGTGCTTCTTCGCGAAAGCCACGAGGTCCTTGTAGAAATCCAGTTCGGCTACATAAGCGGTCGGATTGGCGGGATAGCAAACCACCGCCGCGATCGGCTTTGGGGTCGAATGCTCGATCGCCCGCTCCAAGGTGACGAAAAATTCCGGCGTCGGCTCGGACGGAACCGAGCGGATGACCCCGCCTGCCATCAAAAACCCGAAGGCATGGATCGGATAGCTCGGGTTCGGCACGAGCACGACGTCGCCCGGCGCGGTGATTGCCTGCGCCACGTTGGCGAAACCTTCCTTGGAGCCCAGCGTGGCGACGATCTGCGTCTCCGGATTGAGCTTCACCCCAAAACGGCGGTCATAATAGGCCGCCTGCGCGCGCCGCAGCCCCGCAATGCCGCGGGAGGCGGAATAGCGGTCGGTGCGCGGTTTGCCGATCGTCTCCTTCAGTTTCTCGATGACATGGGCCGGCGCCGGTAAATCCGGATTTCCCATGCCGAGATCAACAATGTCTGCGCCGGAATTGCGTGCGAGCGCCTTCGCCCTGTTGACGACTTCGAAAACATAGGGCGGAAGACGACGGACGCGGTGAAATTCTTCCATGGGACTTCTGCTCCTCGGCGCCGGTAACATGCCGGTTCAGCCATCCAGGCCGTCATAACGCGCCCGTTGTTGCTTCCGGCTTGCTGGCGACTTTTAGCATGGGCTGCCGCCCGCGCCAGCGCGGGATGTCCGGCGGAAGACGGCTGGCTAGTGAAGCGCGGCGGAAGGTGTCTTCCGCTCCGGCGCAGTGTCACATAAGCTTATGATTCTGTTTGGTATTATTCGGCAAACGGAAAATTGTCCCTGCGATGCCGTGCGGCGGCGGGTTCGCAGGCCAGCGGGACCCCTATATAGATCATAATGCCCGCCGCGAGGCGCAGCGATAAGATCACCGCCTTAGGCCTATGGACGATAGCACCCGAAAAAATAAGACGCCGCCGCAAGTCGCCAGTTTCGACGTGGAAACCTTTTCCCGCAATCTGGCGCGCGTGATCGAGGAAGGCGGCAGGGCGCTGTCCGCCTATATCAAGCCGCGCGAGGAAGGGAAGATCAAAACCGACTTTGCGCAGGATTTAGGCGAGATTGTCGGCACCCTCGGCAAGGTTGCTGAATACTGGTTATCCGATCCGCAGCGCGCGCTCGATCTGCAATCGCGGTTGGGCCACGCCTATCTCGAGCTTTGGGGCAACGCGGTCAAACGGCTGGCGGGTGAGCCCGCTTCCCCCGTCGCCGAGCCGAGCGCACGCGACAAACGCTTTGCCGATCCGGAATGGAACACGAACCAGTTCTTCGATTTCCTCAAGCAGGCCTATCTGCTCACCAGCACCTGGGCCGATCGGCTGGTGAAGGAAGCCGACGATCTCGACCCGCACACCAAGCTGAAGGCAGAGTTCTACACCCGGCAGATCGCCAATGCGATTTCGCCGTCGAATTTCGTTCTCACCAATCCGGAATTGCTGCGCGAAACTTTCGCTTCCAATGCGGAGAATTTGGTCCGCGGCATGCACATGCTGGCGGAGGACATCCGGGCAGGCGCCGGCGAGCTCAGAATCCGCCAGTCCGATCCATCCGCTTTCGCGCTCGGGCGCAATCTCGCAATGACGCCCGGCAAGGTGGTGTTTCAGAACGAACTAATGCAGCTCATCCAATACGCTCCGTCGACCGAGACGGTGCTGAAGACACCGATGCTGATCATTCCGCCATGGATCAACAAATTTTACATCCTGGATCTCACGCCGGAAAAATCATTCGTCAAATGGTGCGTGGATCAAGGGTTGACGGTCTTCCTTGTCTCCTGGGTCAACCCGAATGCAAGTCTCGCTCACAAGGATTTCGAAGATTACATGCGCGAGGGTCCGCTGGCCGCGCTCGACGCCATCACTAAAGCCACCGGCGAAAAAAAGGTCCACGCCATCGGGTATTGCGTCGGCGGCACATTGCTCGCCGCAACCTTGGCCTATATGGCGGCGAAGCGTCGCAACCCGGTGTTGTCCGCCACCTTGTTCGCCGCGCAGGTCGACTTCACCTATGCCGGTGATCTCAAGGTCTTTGTCGACAAGGAGCAGCTCGCGACGCTGGAAAAGCGCATGCAAGAACAGGGCTATCTGGAAGGCGGCGCAATGGCCTCGACCTTCAACCTGCTGCGCTCCAACGATCTGCTGTGGCCCTACATCATCAACAACTACCTGAAGGGTAAACGGCCGTCCGCGTTCGATCTGTTGTATTGGAATTCTGACGCGACGCGGATGCCCGCGGCTAATCACTCTTTTTACCTGCGAAATTGTTACCTGGAAAACAATCTCGCCCGGGGCGAGATGAAGATCGCCGGCACGCGGCTCGATCTGAGCAAGGTGAAGGTGCCCATCTATAATCTTGCAACCCGCGACGACCATATTGCGCCGGCCAAGTCGGTCTATCTGGGCAGTAAATTTTTCGGCGGTCCTGTGAGATTCGTTGTCTCCGGCTCCGGTCACATCGCGGGCGTGATCAATCCCCCCAGCCAGCAAAAGTATCAATACTGGACCGGGTGGAAGCCGGCCGGCGACGATGTCGACAAATGGCTCACTAATGCCAGGGAGCACGCCGGTTCATGGTGGCCGGATTGGATGCAGTGGCTCAAGGGCCATGGCGGCGCCGAGGTGAAGGCACGCCAGCCCGGCTCCGGCAAGCTGAAAGCGATCGAGGACGCACCGGGTTCTTACGTCAAGGTCCGCGATTAGGCCCTGATCAGGCTCAAATCGCGACCCACAGCCGCAGCTTTGGGAGCAATCCGCGCGTCAAACTCGTCCGCCCTACCTGCAAAACTATGCTAAAGTCTCACGACGAACCGGTTCCGCTTAACGAAGCCGGCAGACATAATTCTTGTGTAACGAAGCAGGAGGGACCCGATGTACGCCAAGTTTTTAGTGCCCGCGATCGCAGTGCTGGGCCTTGTCGCCGAGCCGACCGTCGCGCAGGAACTCACAGGGACTTTGAAGAAGGTCAAGGATAGCGGCTCGATCACCATCGGGCATCGCGAGTTTTCGGTGCCTTTTTCCTATTACGACGACAAACAACAGGTGATCGGCTATGCGATGGACCTGTGCCGCAAGATCGCCGATGCCGTGAAGAAAGAGGTCAAGCTGGACAAGCTTGAGGTCAAGCTCAACCCCGTCACCTCCGCCACGCGCATCCCGCTGATGGCCAACGGCACGGTCGATCTGGAATGCGGCTCCACCACCAATAATCTTGAGCGGCAGCAGCAGGTCGGCTTCACCATCACCCATTTCGTCACCGCCAACCGCTTCGTGTCGAAGAAGGCGGCCAATCTGCAGACCGTGGACAGTCTGAAGGGCAAGACCATCACCTCGACCTCCGGCACAACCAATATCAAGCAGATCACTGAAATCGGGGCGCAGAAAAACCTCGGCCTCAACATCCTGCCGGCCAAGGATCATGCCGAAGCCTTCCTGATGGTGGAGACCGATCGCGCCGCAGCCTTCGTGATGGACGACATCCTGCTTTACAGCCTCGTCGCGTCGGCTAAGACGCCGGGCGATTATGTCATCTCGAAAGATGCTCTGTCGGTCGAACCCTATGGCATCATGGTGCGCCGCGAAGACCCGGCCTTCAAGAAGGTTGTCGATGCCGAGATGACCCGCATTTACAAGAGCGGAGAAATCAACGCGATCTACGACAAATGGTTCACCAAGCCAATTCCGCCCAAGGGCGTGAACTTGAACCTGCCAATGACCGAGCAATTCAAGAAAGTCGTGGCTAATCCCACCTCCAGCGGCGATCCGAAAGACTATCAATAGCAGCTGAAGTAGATTTGCTCGCGCCGTCGCTTCCAGGCGGCGGCGCGAGTAGCAGAAAAACGCCTCGTGATGGCGCAGCGGGGGAACTGCTGTGAACTACCACTGGAACTGGGGCATTTTCTGGCAGATATCGCCGGACGGCGCGCATACCTATTTCCAGTTACTCCTGCTCGGCACCTGGTGGACGCTGACCACCGCGTTCTTCGCCTGGATCATCGCACTTACCCTAGGCTCGCTGGTCGGGGTGGCGCGCACAACGCCGAATAAATGGCTGATCCGCTTCGGCAATGCCTATGTGGAACTGTTCCGGAATATCCCGCTACTGGTGCAGATGTTCCTTTGGTATTTCGTGCTGCCTGAAGTCGTGCCGCGCGATATCGGCACCTGGCTAAAGCAGCTTCCCGACGCCTCTTTTTATACCGCCGTGGTGGCGCTAGGGCTCTACACCTCGGCACGCGTGGCAGAGCAGGTACGCGCTGGCATCAATAGCCTGGCGCGCGGCCAGCGCGCGGCCGGGCTCGCGCTCGGCCTTACCCTGCCGCAGACCTATCGTTACGTGCTGTTGCCGATGGCCTACCGGATCATGTTGCCGCCGCTGACCTCGGAATTCATCAATGCCATCAAGAACAGCTCGGTCGCGCTTACCATCGGGCTGATGGAGCTTACCGCACGCGCACGCGAGATGCAGGAATTCACCTTCCAGGTGTTCGAGGCTTTCACTGCCGCGACCATCATCTACATTATCATCAACATCGTCGTGACCGAGGGCATGCGCCGGCTTGAACGCGGCGTCGCCATTCCCGGCTATCTCGCCGCGCGCGCCAAGCCGTCGTGGCGTCAAAGGTGGAAGGCGCGGCAGAGATGGAGGTTGCGCCGTGTTTAGCAACTTCGATTTCGACATCATCATCCGTTCCCTGCCCTATCTGTTCATCGATGGCATGACCTTCACCGTGACTCTGACGGCCATGGCCGCCGGACTCGGGCTGATCTGGGGCACGCTTCTTGCGCTGATGCGACTGTCAGGCTTTCCGCCGCTGGTGATTTTCGCCACTGGCTACGTAAACCTCATGCGCTCCGTGCCACTGGTCTTGATGATCTTCTGGTTCTACTTTCTCGTGCCTTATATCGGGCAATGGATCACCGGCTCCGCCTCGCCAATCCAAGTCGGCGCCTTCATGTCATCGCTGATCACCTTCGCGCTGTTCGAAGCCGCGTTCTTTTCCGAGATCATGCGCGCGGGCATCCAGTCGATCGCGCGTGGCCAGATGGCAGCGGCCCAGGCGCTCGGCATGAACTACCGCACGGCCATGTCCTACATTATCCTGCCGCAGGCCTTCCGCAACATGGTGCCGGTGCTGCTGACACAGACCATCATCCTCTTCCAGGACACCTCGCTGGTTTACGTCCTCTCGATCACGGATTTTCTCGGCGCAGCTTCCAAAATAGCGCAACGCGACGGACGCCTGGTGGAAATGTATCTATTCGCCGCCGCGGTCTATTTCATTATCTCGCTTGCGGCTTCGATCGCCGTTCGCCGGATGAACCGCCGCATCGCCATCATCCGCTGAGCAGGGCCGCTATGATTGAAATGGAAAACGTCAGCAAGTGGTACGGTCCGGTTCAGGTGCTGAACGACTGCACCATCCACGTCGCCAAAGGCGAGGTCGTCGTTGTTTGTGGCCCCTCGGGCTCCGGCAAGTCCACGCTGATTAAATGCATCAATGCGCTGGAACCTTTCCAGCAGGGCACGATCAAGGTTGCAGGTATTTCGGTGAAAGATAAACGCACCGACCTGCCCAAGCTGCGCGCGCGCATCGGTATGGTATTCCAGCATTTCGAGCTTTTCCCGCATCTGTCGGTGATGCGGAACCTCACGCTGGCACAGAACAAAGTGCTCGGCCGCAGTGAGGAGGAGGCGCTCGCAAAGGGAGCAAAGCTCCTGGAGCGCGTCGGCTTGTCAGCGCATGCGCAGAAATATCCGGGCGAATTGTCCGGCGGCCAGCAGCAGCGCGTCGCCATCGCCCGCGCGCTTGCCATGGATCCCATTGCCATGTTGTTCGACGAGCCGACCTCGGCGCTTGACCCGGAGATGATCAAGGAAGTGCTCGACGTTATGGTCGCTCTGGCGTCGGACGGCATGACCATGATGGTGGTAACGCATGAGATGGGTTTCGCCCGGCAGGTGGCCAAGCGCGTGGTCTTCATGGACCGCGGCGAAATCGTCGAGGACGCGCCGACTGTCGACTTCTTCGGCAAGCCGCGCAGCGAACGCGCGCAGGCCTTCCTGTCGAAAATCCTCGCGCATTAGCGCGACGCTTACGGCGCGACCTTAACCGGCAGCTTCAGATAGCGCACGCCATTGGCGTCCGCCGGCGGAAACTCTCCCGCGCGGATATTCACCTGGATCGACGGCAGAAGGAGTTCGGGCGTGCCGAGCTTGGCATCCCGTGCCTGCCGCATGGCCACAAACTCATCTTCGCTTACGCCCTGGTTTACTTGAACGTTCCGGGCGCGCTGCTCCCCGACCGTGCTCTCCCAGGCGTAATGGTCCCGGCCCGGCGTTTTGTAGTCATGACAGACAAACAGCCGGGTTTCTTGTGGCAGGTCGAGCAGCCGCCTGATGGAACGGTAAAGCGCCCGCGCATCGCCGCCGGGAAAATCGGCACGCGCGGTGCCGTAGTCCGGCATAAACAGCGTGTCGCCGACGAAGACGCTGTCGCCGATGCGGTAGGACACGCAGGCCGGCGTGTGGCCGGGCGTGTAGATCACCTCGGCTTGCAATGCGCCGATGTTGAATCGCTCGCCGTCTTTAAAAAGGTGATCGAATTCCGAGCCGTCTCCTGAAATATCGGCGGCATTGAATATCGGACCAAACATCCGCTGCACGTCACGGATGTGCTCGCCGATCCCGACGGTAGCGCCGGTTTTCTGTTTGATATAGGGCGCAGCCGACAGATGATCGGCATGAGCATGGGTTTCAAGCACGCGCGTGATCTTGAGACCAGCATTCTCGGCGGCGGAAAGGATGGCTTCCGCAGATTTCACCGAAGCACGGCCGCTGCGGGGATCGAAATCCAGAACCGGATCGATGACAACGCCTTCCTTGCTGCCAGGATCCCAAACCAGATAACTGATGGTGTTGGTCTGCCCATCGAAGAAGGCCTGAATTCCCGGCTTTTGGGTCATCCCATGACCTCCTCGTTGCGCTGTCTTACACCCTTGCGTTCCGACGCTTGCCGCTTGCTGTTACGGAAACAGCGCGACCTGCTCGAGTCCCATCGCTTCCGGGAAACCCAGCATCAGGTTCATATTCTGCACCGCCTGGCCCGATGCGCCCTTCACCAGATTGTCCAGTGCCGAGACGATGATGGCGCGGCCCGCGATGCGGTCCGCCGCCACGCCAATCATCGTCATATTGGAACCGCGCACATGCCGGGTGTGCGGCGTCTCGCCAAACGGCAGGACATGGACAAAGGGTTCCTTGGCATAGGCCTCGGACAGAATGACATGCAGGTCATGTGCACTGCGCCCGCGCCGGCCGCGCACATATATTGTCGAGAGAATGCCACGGTTCATCGGTACAAGGTGCGGCGTGAAACTCACCAGCACCTCGCGGCCGGCCGCCTTAGAGAATTCCTGATCGAGCTCGGCCATGTGCCGGTGCTTGCCGACACCATAGGCATTGAAGCCTTCGGAAACCTCGGAAAACAGCATCGCCTCTTTCGCCGCCCTGCCCGCGCCGGTCATGCCCGACTTCGCGTCGACGACGATTTCGTCGGTCTCGATCGCCTTGGCTTTCAGGAGCGGAATGAGTGGAAGCTCCGCGGTGGTAGTGTAACAGCCGGGATTGGCTACCAGCCGCGCCTTCTTGATGTCGCGCCGGTAATGCTCGCTCAGGCCGTAGACGGCTTCGCCCTGCAGTTCCGGCGCCTGATGGGCATGGCCGTACCAGCGCGCATAGGCTTCCGCGTCCGTAAGGCGGAAGTCGGCGGAGAGATCGACCACCTTGGTTTGCGGCGCGTCCGCGAGCAGTTTTTTGATCACGGTCTGTGTCGTGCCATGCGGCAGCGCGCAGAATGCGAGATCGAGTTTGGCTGCGGCCCAATCGATGCCGTCGAGCGAAACGAGCTTCGGCAAGGGATAGGGCGAGAAATGCGAAAACACTTCCCGCATCTGCAGCCCGGCCCGGCGATCCGCCGTGAGCAGGGAAATTTCCGCCCGCGGATGACGCAAAAGCAAGCGCACCAGCTCCGCCCCGGTATAGCCGGAGGCGCCGAGAACGCCGATCGCCGCCTTTTTTGTCATTGTGCAGTCTCCGATTTCGCGACCCATCATCCGCTCACGTAACGCGAGCGCGGCAAGACATTACCGTACCGGATTCGGAAAGCCGCGGAAGATGGGAAGAAGCGCCGCGGAATCTAGCCCGCCGGCACGCTGACGATCACACGCGATCGCGCACCGGCGCTTGTGCGGCGCGGCGGCGGAAAACCAGCATGTGGTCAAGCGTCATCATGCCGGCGCTCTTACGCCTCCCCCGCCGTCGGGGTCAAGATGAATGACACTCCGCGGATGGCCGTCCTTTTGTCGGCGCCTGACCTAAAGCGTCGGACTCCAGGGCACCGGAATTTCGCGGTAGCCGGTCGAGGTTTTCTCGACATAGGCCAGTGCCGGGAAAGGATAATGGAATCCCTGCACCATCATCTTTTCCGCCGCGAGCATGTCATAAACCTTGCGGCGTACCTCTTCGGCCATCTTCGGATCCTGATCGAAGGAGGCATGCCAGCCGGGATTGCGTACGAAAAGCTGCGGCAGGTTGGTGACGTCGGCTTGCACAAAAACCTTGCCGGAGCCCGATGCGATGACATGCGAGGTATGGCCCGCCGAGTGACCATGGGTCGCCACCGCCGTGATCCCGGGCGCGACTTCCTTGCCCATTTCATAGGGCGTGACCTTACGGCCAAGTGCATCGAACACGCGGCGGTTACTCGCGAACAAATCCTGCATGCGGCCGGCGGACGCACGGCTCATCTCGCCGTCATCCATCCAGAATTTCCATTCCGGCGCCGGCACGAGAATTTCCGCGTTGGCAAAGGCCGGCTTGTTGTCGGCGGTCAGCAGCCCGTTGACGTGATCGCCGTGGAAATGCGAGATCACCACCATGTCCACCGCATTGCGGTCGATGCCGGCGGCCTTCAGATTTTTCTGGAACTGGCCGGCGGCGCCCTTGCTTCTCTCGAAATTGGCCTCGCCCGTTCCGGTGTCGATCACGATCAGCTTGGAACCGGTATTCACCACGATCGGCGAATAGCGAATGGTGACCTTGTCCTTCTCCATGAAGGCGGCCGCCAGCGCGGCATTCACGTCTTCTTTCTTTTGGTTGATGATGAAATTGTCTTCCAGTGGCCGCGTCGTCGCGCCGTCGGTAACGACGGTGATCTCATAGTCGCCGACCTTGTAGCGATAGAAGCCGGATGCCTGCGAGCCTGCCGGCGGAGCGGCGGCCAAGGCAGGCGAACCGGCGGTCGGCGATACCGCAGCCGCGCCAACAGCCGCGGTACTGGCGAGCATGGAACGGCGTGTGAGCTCGGTCATCGCATCCTCCCTGGGGTTTTCAGCGAAACTTCAGTACGGAATATACCACTGTCGGCCCGTAACGGAATGGTGGCACCTCCCGCGGCCTGCAAAACACCGTCCGCCTGGGCTTTATTCCTGTAACCGCAAAAATTAGCCGTCCGGCCAAAACTTGGGCAGCTTTGTTCAGGTGAACCATTTATAGATGTCGAATCCGAAATCGCCGAAGATCAAAAGCATCCAGGCCCATACAAATGCCGATATGATATTGGCGATCTGAAAATGCCAATAATTCATTTCCAGAATGCCGGCGATCAGCGGCACCGAAGCCCGCAATGGGCCGAAAAAGCGACCAATAAAAATTCCCAAAATTCCCCAGCGCTCCATGAAGGCATGGCCGCGCGGTAGCAAATCGGGATATTTCGATAACGGCCAGACATGGGCAATCGGCTCCTTGAAGGTAATGCCGATCCAATAGGAGAGCCAGTCGCCGGCGGCAGCCCCGAGCGCTGCGGCGACCAGGATCGGCCAGAATGGAATGCCGGACGCATTAATGAGCGCGCCGATGCCGACAAGAATCGCCCAGGCCGGAATGAACAGGGAAACGAATGCCAGGGATTCTCCAAAGGCAAGCGCGAAAACGATCGGCGGACCCCATAAGTGGTGTTCGCGCACGAAATTGATAACGTCCTGCGCGAAAGTCGTAAACGTCATAAAGCCCCCAGTGATCCCCGGTTCTGTTTAGCCCGAACAAGCAGAGCGCGCCAGTGCGCGATCCGTTTTTGCTGCACGTTCTGTTAGCCGGGCAACGTAGCTTCCTCAGTCGGGAAGATATGGTTGATAGCAATCAACGTGACGATCAGGATCGGCACCGCCAGCAGCGCGCCGACAGGACCCCAGAGCCAGGTCCAGAACACCAGCGCGAGAAATACCGTCAACGGGTTAAGCAACAGATGCTTGCCCATCACCGCCGGCGTGATGAAATGGCCTTCCACCGTGGTGAAGAACAAATAGAGCAGTGGCGCGATCAGGGCCTGCCCGAGCGTTGGGAAGGTCACGAGGCCGGCCGCCAACAGCACCACTTCCATCAGCAGAGCGCCGAGATACGGCACGAAATTGAACAGGAATGCGAGCGCACCCCAGACAAGTGGATTAGGCAGACCAACGGCATAGGTCACCCCAATCGCCATCAGGCCTACAAAGAAATTGATGATGGTAACGAGGCTCAGATAGCTCGTCAGGTTGTGCTCGACGTCATTGAGAATGCGCAGCATGCGCAGCCGGGCGTCGCGGTTTTTAAAAAATACGACGAGTACCTGGCGCAGCTGCGCGCGGCCGATCAGAAAGAAAAACAACGTGCCGAAAAAGATCACAAGTTGCCCGATCGCCGGCGTGACGAAGGCTGCCGCCGGTTGCAGGACCGCGAGGAAGCTGAAGGCCACTTCCTGCTGATCGCCGGATTTGGGGAAAATTGCGTTACGTATTTCTTGCATGGCGGAGATCGGCCGGTCGAGTACCGCCAGCTTTTCCCTGATGATCTGTCCAAGCTGGGGTCCTTTGCCCGCCCACTCCACCAAAGGAGCGGACAGGAGCACGACCAGCCCATAGAAGATCGCGACGACCAGCAGCCACAACACGATCGCGCTCAGGAAGACCGGGATGCGCGCCTTCGCCGCGAGGCTGGACAATGGACCCAGCATCATTCCCAGCATGAAGGCCGAAACGATCGGCAGGAGAATGGGCCGCGCATATTCGATGGCGGCAATTATGGCGAAGAAAAACAGTCCGATGACGGCGATCTGTCCGGAGACCCGCCACATGCCCTCGAATTTCTGCAATGGTTGTGGATCGGTGAGGGCCAGCGGAAACTGGCGCTTGCCGACGGACTTGATAAAATCCACAAGCACCTCCGTGACTTGTTCGCTGACGCCCCACGGTGGCGCAACCGAGCCGCCTAACAACGATTAAGCGGCTGTTTGGTTGCAGAAAAGCCCCACTATTTTCGCGCAGTTCTGCTCGTTAACTCCGCCGCAATCACGATCCTTTTGAGTTCGTGGCATAGTCTTGGGACCTGATTCGTCCTCTTCCCCTCCGTGCATCGATCCCGCCATGGCCAAAGCGACAAAAAGCAAAACTAAAACCGGCGACCTCTTCGATAGAGTGGAGCCCGGGCGCAAGGTTTCGGGGCGCAGCTCATCTGCAAGACCGCCAAGCCGCGGCGCGGACTCCGGCTATAGCGCGCGCCATATCGAGGTGCTGGAAGGGCTCGAGCCGGTGCGCCGCCGCCCCGGCATGTATATCGGCGGCACCGATGAGAAGGCGCTGCATCACCTCTTCGCCGAGGTAATCGACAACGCCATGGACGAGGCGCTGGCCGGCCACGCTACTTTCATCGAAGTGGATATGGAGGCCGACGGTTTTGTCAGCGTCACCGACAATGGACGTGGCATCCCGGTCGATCCGCATCCGAAGTTCAAGAGCAAGTCGGCCCTCGAAGTCATAATGACGACGCTGCACGCCGGCGGCAAATTCGACTCCCAGGTTTATGAAACCTCGGGCGGCTTGCATGGTGTCGGCGTTTCGGTCGCCAATGCGCTGTCGGAGCGGCTTGAAGTCGAAGTCTGGCGCGAGCAGCAACATTACCGCATGGTCTTCGAACGCGGCGCGCCGAAGGGCAAGCTGGAGAAACTCGGCCGCGTGCCGAACAAGCGCGGCACCAAAGTGCGTTTCCGCCCCGACCCGCAAATCTTTGGGCCGAAGGCGGCGTTCAAGCCGCAGCGCGTCTTCAAGATGGCGCGCTCCAAGGCCTATCTCTTCGGCGGAGTCGAGATCCGCTGGACCTGCGCCAAGGAAATGCTGCGCGGCATCGATGACGTGCCGGAGCAGGAAACCTTCCATTTCCCCGAAGGCCTGAAGGACTTTCTCGCCGCCGCGATCCACAACGATACCCTGGTGCATCCGGATATCTTCACCGGCAAAGCCGGCAAGACTGGCGGACATGGGGCCGTGGAATGGGCGGTGGCCTGGACCGCGGATGCCGACGGCTTCGTCTCCTCATATTGCAACACCATTCCCACCGGCGACGGCGGCACGCATGAGTCCGGCTTGCGCAGCGTGCTCACGCGCGGGCTAAAGGACCACGCCGAACGCATCGGGCAAGGCAAGCGCGCGGCTTCCATTACCAGCGAAGATGTCATGACCGGCGCGGCCGCCATGCTGTCGGTCTTCATCCGCGAGCCGGAATTCCAGGGCCAGACCAAGGATCGGCTCGCCACCGCCGAAGCAACGCGCATCGTCGAACAAGGTATCCGCGATCCATTCGATCACTGGCTGGCGGGCAATCCGAACCAGGCCGGCAAGCTGCTGGATTTCGTGGTTGAGCGCGCCGAAGAACGGCTACGCCGTCGGGCAGAAAAGGAAATCTCGCGCAAGACTGCGGTGCGCAAGCTGCGGCTTCCCGGCAAACTCGCCGATTGCAGCAATACCGGCGCCGAGGGATCTGAGATTTTCATCGTCGAGGGCGACAGCGCCGGCGGCTCCGCCAAACAGGCTCGCGACCGCGCGACGCAGGCGGTGATGCCGCTGCGCGGTAAAATTCTCAACGTCGCCTCGGCGACCAAAGACAAGCTGATGCAAAACCAACAGCTGGCGGACCTGGTGCAGGCGCTCGGCTGCGGCACCGGTGTGCATTACCGCGAGGAGGATCTGCGCTACGAGAAAGTGATTGTGATGACCGACGCCGATGTGGACGGCGCGCATATCGCATCCCTGCTGATCACCTTCTTCTACCGGGAAATGCCAAAGCTGATCGACGCCGGCAAGCTCTATCTTGCAGTGCCGCCGCTCTACCGCCTCACCCATGGAGCCAAGACGGTCTATGCGCGCGACGACACGCATAAGGCCGAGCTGTTGAAAAAAGAATTCCACGCCAATGCGAAGGTGGAGATCGGCCGCTTCAAAGGTTTGGGCGAGATGATGGCGAGCCAGTTGAAGGAAACCACCATGGACCGTAGCAAGCGCACATTGCTGCGCGTCGTGTTGCTGGCCGACGACCGCGAGGACACCGCCGATGCCGTCGAGCGCCTGATGGGCACGAAGGCGGAAAGCCGCTTCGCCTTCATCCAGGAAAAATCGGAGTTCGCGTCGGAAGAACTGTTGGACGTTTAGACGCCGCGTCAGTCCATCGGCAGCCCGACATAATTCTCCGCCAGCGCCGTCGCAGCTGCGCGGGAGTTCGTCACATAATCCAGCTCCGCGAGTTGGCGGCGATAATCGAAATCCGGCTCAAAGGCGAAGCGGTGCAGGAGTTGCGTCATCCAGAGCGAGAAGCGCTGCGCCTTCCATACCCGCCGCAGGCACGTCGCCGAATAAGCATCGAGCCGATCGCTTCGACCCGAAGCGTAAAAGGCATGGATCGCGCGTGACAGCACCAGCACATCGGCGAGCGCCAGATTCATGCCCTTGGCGCCGGTCGGCGGCACGATATGCGCCGCGTCGCCTGCCAGAAACAGCCGGCCATGCTGCATTGGCTCCGCCACGAAGCTGCGCATCGGCGTAATCCCTTTTTGCAGGATCCTGCCCATGGTGAGCGCGCGCGTGCCGTCCAGCCTCGTGCGCAGTTCCTGCCAAATCCTGTCGTCAGGCCATTCGTTGAGGTCTTCATCGGGCGCGCATTGCAGATAGAGCCGCGAAACGGTCGGCGAGCGCATGCTGCATAACGCGAAGCCACGCGCGTGGAAGGCGTAGATCAGCTCCCGCTCCGGCGGCGGCGCTTCCGCCAGAATGCCGAGCCAGGCAAAGGGATAATCGCGCTCATAGGTGGTGAGGGTCCCGGGTGGGAAACTCAGGCGGCATATTCCGTGCGAGCCGTCGCAGCCACCGATAAAGTCGCAGGAGATTTCCTTCTGCGAGCCTTCATGCCCGAAGGTGATTGTCGGCCTGCCGGTATCGAAGCCGAGCAGACGCACGTCCTCCACCCCAAAGAAAATCTCGCCACCGTCGGCCAGCCGTCGCGCGATCAGATCCTTGACGATCTCCTGCTGGCCATAGATCGCGATCCCCTTGCCGACCAGATTACGGAAATCGAGATGATGCAGCGCGCCGTCGAAGCAGAGAAAGATTCCGTCATGCCGCATCGCCTCGCGCTGCAGGCGTTCGCCAACGCCGGTCTCCACCAGCAAGTCGGCGGCCCATTGCTCGAGCACGCCGGCGCGCACGCGCTGTTCGACATAGACGCGGCTACGACTTTCGAGCACGATATGTTTGAATGCCACTGCGGTGCAGCAAATGGGAAAGCATCAGCCCAGCGGGACCAGCGCCGACAATTCCGACTTGCGTACGCATCGCCGCTCCCTTCTGAAAAGCTAGCCATAAACGGCACGCTTGGCGGGACGAAAAGGGACGAAGCCCGGAAAGGCTGGAACGTTCGCCTTGCCTACTCGCTTTCCCATCTGGGACCGGCGCATGGCCAGGGCGCGGCCTATGCGCTGAAGCCCTTGACTGACTGCGGCTTTCGGGCAACTAGGGGTGTAAAATCAGCCCGTTCCGGCCGGTCACGACCTTAGCCCCACCAGAGGAAGCGCTTTGCCATGCATGAAGTCACCAACAAGACCCATTGGCATGAACCATCCGGCGGCAGGAAGGCTGGCTTTGGCGATTTCGGCCGCCCGAAAACTCCCTATGACCTATTCATGGAGTCGGAAGAGATTCCGATCTTTCGGGGTGTTGGCTGCAAGCGCACGCAGGACCTCCCGCTGAAGCCCTGGAAACGTACCGGCGGTCGCGGCAGCTACATCCAGCTCTATGGCACTGAAGGCAAATGGGGCTGCTACGTGGTCGAAGTGCCAGGCGCCGGCGCGCTTAATCCCGAAAAACACATGTACGAGGAAATCTTCCTTGTGCTGGAAGGCCGCGGCACCACCGAGGTTTGGCTGGAAGGTGACAACAAGCGCCACACGTTCGAATGGCAGAAGGGTTCGATGTTCTCGATCCCGATGAATGCCATGCACCGTATCGTCAATGCCAGCTCTAGCCCTGCCCTGCTGCTCAGCGGCACGACGGCACCGAACGTGTTGAACATGATCAACAACGTCGAGGCGGTGTTCAACAATCCGTTCCGCTTCACCGATCGCTTCAGCGGCGCGGACGACTTCTACAAATACAAGGACGATGTCGAGCCGGATCCGGTGCGCGGCCTAGCGATGCGCCGCACCAACTTCATTCCCGACGTGATCAATTGCGATCTGCCGCTCGATAACCGCCGCTCCCCGGGCTGGCGGCGCGTCGAGCCGTTCATGACCAACAACCAATTCTATTACTGGATCGGCCAGCACGAGAACGGCCGGTATTCCAAGGCCCATGCACATACGTCGGCGGCCGTGCTCGTCTGCCTAAAAGGCAAGGGTTACACCTACACCTGGCCGGAGCGGAACGGCGTGACGCCGTGGAAGGACGAAAAGGGTAACGAGGTTCAGCGCGTCGACTATGAATTCGGCGGCATTGTCACCGCGGCGCCCGGCGGCGCGCGCTGGTATCACCAGCACTTCGCCGCTTCCAAGGATCCGCTGCGGCTCAGCGCCTGGTTCGGTCCTTTCAATCCAGGCCGCGAGCCCGGCCCGCCCGGCGAAAAGCACACCGATTACACCGGCCGTGACATTCCCGAGGGCGGGACCGCCATCCCCTATTGGATGGAAGACCCCTTCATCCGCGAGGAATACGAAGCTCGGCTCACGGCGGAAGGCGTCGAAAACCGCATGCGCCCGGAATATTACGACAAAAACTACAAGGGCCCGTTGCCGACGGAATGATTGGGCCGTTACTGGTCGTCATGCCCCGCGAAAGCGGGGCATCCAGTATCCACCAAGCAGCCATGACGATTACCGGATCGTCCGCCAGCGCGGCCGATGACCCTGAAGGAAAGCGATGCCAGTCGAAGAAACCGAAAGCGGACGGATTTATTTCTCCAGCATCGGGCGCACGCTCGAAGGCGAAGATGAAATCTGCATCCTCAGCGTCGGAGTCGATATCGGCTCATCCACTTCGCATCTCGTGTTCTCCCGCATCGTGCTGGAGCGGCTCGACAGCCGCTATGTCGTGACCCAGCGCGAGACCTTTTACCAATCCGACATCCTGCTTACGCCCTATACCGCCGCGGAAGAGATTGACGCCGAGAAGCTCGGCGCCTTCATCCAGCAGCAGTACCAGGACGCCAATGTCGATCCGAACGAGATTGATACCGGCGCGCTGATCCTCACCGGCGTAGCCGTGCGCCGCCGCAATGCACGAAAGATCGGCGAATTGTTCGCCGGCCAGGCCGGCAAACTCGTTGCAGTCAGCGCCGGCGATAACCTGGAAACCGTGATGGCGGCCTATGGCTCCGGCGCCGTCGCCCGCTCTATCCGCGACGCATCGACGGTGATGAATGTCGACATCGGCGGCGGCACGTCAAAGATCGCGGTCTGCGCTGACGGCAAGGTGATCGGACTGACCGCCATTGACGTTGGTGCGCGCCTGATCTGCGTCGATGCCGAGGGCAAGGTCAACCGCATCGAAGAGGCCGGCCGCCGCTTCGCCGCCGCGCTCGGTTTAAATCTCAAACTCGGCGACGTGTTGCCGCCGCAGGTGGCACGCGAACTGGCCGCCCATATGGCGGACCGGTTGTTTGAGGCGATGCGCGGCGCGTCACCGGCGGAAGGCGACACGCATCTGCTGCGACTCGATCCGCTTGCCTATCGCGGCAAGGTCGACGAGGTGACTTTCTCCGGCGGTGTTTCAGAATTCATCTACGGCCGTGAAAAGAATTCCTTCGGCGACCTTGGCCCGCTGCTTGCCGACGAGATCCGCAAGCGTGTGGAAGCTTGGGTGTCGCGCATCGAGACGCCCGACCAGGGAATCCGCGCCACCGTGATCGGCGCCTCGCAATACACGACGCAGGTTAGCGGCAGCACGATTTTCGTCTCGCCGCTGGATGCCGTCCCCCTGCGCAACGTACCGGTGATCGCCCCGCATCTGCCGCTGGACGAGGAAATCGACGCGAAATTAGTAGCCGTCGCGGTTACATCCGCCCTGAAGCAGGCCGATCTCGCTCAGGGCAAAAGCCCGGTTGCGGTCTTCGTGCCCTGGACGGGCTCGGCGACCTTCCAGCGCCTCGATGCCTTCTGCCGCGGCGCGGTCGAAGGGCTCGCTCCGGTTTTGAGCCGCGGTCACCCGCTGGTGCTGGCAGGGGATGGCGATGTTGGCGGCCTGCTTGGCATCCATCTGCGCGAGGAGATGCGCCTGCCCAACCCGATTGTCTCAGTCGACGGCCTCGAACTGAAGGAATTCGACTTCATCGACATCGGCGGCATGATGGAGAGCTCCGGCGCCGTCGCGGTTGTGATCAAATCGCTGGTCTTCCCGACCAGCGCCGGGGTGGGCCAGGAGTGGCGCGCGGAAGCCGCCCGGGAAGAAGAGACCGCGTGATCCCGACAAATGGGAGCGGTTTTCGAACAGAACATGCGATCAGGCGCAAAACCGGTACCCACTTTTGCGGATCGCGCGTGTCGATTTCTTGAAAAACGTTAAGTATTAATTCCACTTATTGCACTGCAGCGGCATTGACTTTAGGCCTTTCGGGCTTATGTTCGCTATGTACGATCGAACACAGATTCGACCGTCGCGCCCCCGCCATTACCTGGTCGTCGTTCTCCCGGCGCGGGCCCGGACGGTCCCTCATAGAGGTTGCATGCCCTTTTCCACTCTTGGCTTGTCCGAGAAAGTTCTCGCCGCGATTGGCGCCGCCGGTTACCCCGCCCCCACTCCCATTCAAGAACAAGCCATCCCGCACGTTCTCGCGCGGCGCGACGTGCTTGGCATTGCGCAGACCGGCACCGGCAAGACCGCCGCCTTCGTCTGGCCGATGCTGAATCTTCTGGAAAAGGGCCGCGCCCGCGCGCGCATGCCGCGCACGCTTATTCTTGAGCCGACGCGCGAACTCGCGGCGCAAGTGGCGGAGCACTTTGCGCGTTACGGCTCCAAGCACAAGCTCAATGTCGCGCTGCTGATTGGGGGTGTTTCCTTCGGCGATCAGGATACGAAGCTGATGCGCGGCGTCGACGTTTTGATCGCGACGCCCGGCCGGCTTCTCGACCATACCGAGCGCGGCGGGTTGCTGCTGAGCGGCGTCGAACTGCTGGTGATCGACGAAGCCGACCGCATGCTCGACATGGGCTTCATTCCCGACATCGAGCGTATCGGCAAGCTGGTGCCTTTCACCCGCCAGACGCTGTTCTTCACGGCAACCATGCCGTCGGAAATCCAGCGCATCGCCGACACCTTCCTGCACAATCCGGTGCGCGTGGAGGTTTCCCGCCCCGCCACCACCGCAGCCGGGATTACGCAGTCGCTCGTCCCCTGCGGTCGCGAGCCGCACGAGAAGCGCGAGACGCTCCGCCGCCTGATCCGCTCAGAGATCAATCTGAAGAACGCCATCATCTTCTGCAACCGCAAGCGCGAAGTCGCGCTGCTGCACCGCTCGCTGGTGAGCCACGGCTTTAATGCGGTGGCGCTGCATGGCGATCTTGACCAGCCCGCGCGAATGGCGGCACTGGAGGCCTTCCGCAAGGGCGAAGCCAAGCTCCTGATTGCCTCCGACGTGGCCGCCCGCGGTCTCGATATCCCGGAAGTCAGTCACGTGTTCAATTTCGACGTGCCCCACCACGCGGACGATTACGTGCACCGCATCGGGCGTACCGGCCGTGCGGGCCGCACCGGCACCGCGATCACGATCGTGGCGCCGATGGACCAGAAGGCGGTCGCGGCGATCGAAAAGCTTACCGGCCAGACCATTCCCCGGGCAGGCGAGCTCGCCCCCTCCGACGAGGCCGAACCGCGTGAGCAGAAGCATCGCGGGGGCCGCCGTGGACGCAGCGGACAGCCTCCGCAGAAGAGGAAATTTGAGTCCCCGCCTGCTCCGGTGACCCGTATCGAAGAAGCGCGTCCGCGCCGGCAGCCCGAGCCGAAACACGAGCGCAAGGAAGACAGCGACAACTCGCATCTGCCCGCCTTCCTGCTGCGTCCGGTGCGCGTAAAGGCTTAGTCCCCAGCGGCATCGGGTCGGCGAGCAAAGTGCCCTAAGCTTTAGGTCTTTTCTTTACGTTTTTTTTGCCTGGCGTTTTGCGGGCTGCGGCCCTCTTCGCCGCGGCCACGGCCTGCTTCGACCATTGCGCAAGCTCCTCGGGATCGTCATAGAGACGGTCAGGTATCCGCCAATAAGACGTGACGACGCGCTTGTTCTTGGCTTCATAGCTGAAGGGGGCAAGGCCCTCCGCTTCGAAGGCCGGAATGCTCTGTTCATCGGCCTTGAGATAGATCACGCCGTCGATGACAATCGCGAATATCGTTTCACCGGCATATACCCCGGCGCCCCCGAACATGCGTTTGACGGCGACTGGACCAAAGCCGGCGAACAGCTCGCAGATATGATCGGAGATAACGGAGGTGCGCGCCAAGCGTCGCGCATCAGTGGTTCGCGACGGGCGCACCGTCAGCCGGCGTCAGCTGCACCGATTCCCCACAACCGCAGGCGGATGTTTGGTTCGGGTTGTTGAACACGAACTGGGTAGCGAGCTTATCGGTCTTGAAGTCCATCTCGGTCCCCAGCAGGAACATCACCGCCTTCGGGTCAATGAGGATGCGCACGCCCTTGTCCTCGACAATCTCGTCATAGGGACCGATCTGGGTGGCATATTCCATCGTATAGGCCATGCCGGCGCAGCCGCCGTTCTTGACACCGACGCGCACGCCCGTAATCGAGCCTTGCGCCTTCGCCATCACTTCCTTGATGCGCGCCGCGGCGGCATCGGTCAGCCGCATCACCTGGGGTCTGGGCCGCAGTTCGGCCATTGCTTCATCCTCTTTGCCGGCGGCAGCGAATCTGCCTGCCTATGATGTAATGCTTCTGCGCCGCCACGCAACGTCGTCACATACCAGGCAGCGTCACCACATATTGAGCGTCAGCCGCGCTTCGTCACTCATGCGGCTCGGGTCCCATGGCGGATCCCAGACCACATTCACTTTCACCTCGCCGACGCCGGGCACGCTGGCGACGGCGTTCTCCACCGACTTGGGCAGATCCTGCGCGGCCGGGCAATTTGGCGTAGTCAGGGTCATGTCGACGGTGACGGCGCGGTCATCCGCGATATCGATCTTGTAGATCAACCCGATCTCATAAATGTCGGCCGGAATTTCCGGATCGTAAACCGTCTTCAGGGCCGCGACGATGCCGTCGGTCAGGCGCGCCTGCTCCTCCTGCGACAGCGCCGCGGTCTTCTCGGCAGGCTCGGCAGGCGCAAGTGTTGGTGCAGCGGCTTTTATGTCATCACTCATGCGAAAAAATCCTGTGCCTTGATCAAGGCCGTCGCAAGGGCTGTCGACCTCCGACTTGGTGTTGTACATCGCGAAAGAGGCGCGGCAGGTCGCGGTGACGCCGAAGCGCGCCAAGAGCGGCATGGTGCAGTGCGTGCCGGCACGCACCGCAATGCCCGAACGGTCGATCACGGTTGCGACGTCATGCGGATGCGCCCCTTTGAGCTCGAATGAGATGATCGCTCCTTTGTCCCTGGCCGTGCCGAACACGCGCAGCGAATTGATCTCGCGCAGGCGGTCCTGCGCATGGGCGAGCAGCGCGGCTTCATGCGCCCGGATGCGCGCCTTCCCGATCGACGTTACATAATCGACGGCGGCGCCCAGCCCGATGGCCTGCACGATGGCCGGCGTGCCGGCCTCGAATTTGTGCGGCGGGTCGCCATAAGTGATGCGGTCCTCGAACACTTCGCGGATCATCTCGCCCCCGCCGTTGAACGGCGGCATGGCAACGAGATGCTCGTGTTTGCCGTAGAGCGCGCCGATGCCGGTAGGCCCGTACAGCTTGTGACCGGTGAAGACGTAGAAATCGCAGCCGATATCCTGCACATCCACATCGAGATGCACCGCGCCCTGGCTGCCGTCCACCAGCACCGGAATGCCGCGCGCATGCGCGAGCTTCACCACGTTCTTCACCGGCACGATGGTGCCGAGCGCATTCGACATCTGCGTGATCGCCACCATCCTGGTGCGCGGGCCGAGCAGCTTCTCGAATTCATCGAGCAGGAAATTGCCATCGTCGTCCACCGGCGCCCAGCGGATCACCGCGCCATGCCGCTCGCGCAGGAAATGCCAGGGCACGATGTTGGAATGGTGCTCCATGATCGAGAGCACGATTTCATCGCCGGGTTTGATGCGTTCGCGCCCGAAGGTGGCGGCGACGAGATTGATCGCTTCGGTGGCGTTGCGGGTGAAGATGATTTCCTCCCGCCGCGCGGCATTGAGGAAGCCGCGCACCTTGTCGCGTGCGCCCTCGTAAGCCTCCGTCGCCGCATTGGCGAGGTAGTGCAGTCCGCGATGCACATTGGCGTATTCGGTGGTGTAGCTCTTGTAACTGCGGTCGAGCACGTCGCGCGGCTTCTGCGCCGAGGCGGCGTTGTCGAGATAGACCAGCGGCTTGCCATAGATCGGCTTCGTCAGGATCGGGAAATCCGAGCGGATGCGGTCCACGTCATAGGTGCCGTTGCTCACTGCCGGATGCATCGCATCATCCTCGCGCCAAAAGATGAGCCGCGACGGCTTCCATCAATATCTCGCGCAGACCTGCGTGTTCGATGCCTTCGATCGCCTCGCCGATGAAGGACTGGATCAGCAGCGCCTCGGCCTGCTTTTGCGGGATGCCGCGCGTCTTCAGATAGAAAAGAAGGTTCTGATCGAGTGCGCCTGCGGTCGCGCCATGACCGCATTGCACGTCATCGGCAAAAATCTCCAGTTCCGGCTTGTTGTCAGCTTCGGCGCGGTCGGAGAGCAGCAGCGCCTGCGTCATCATCTTGGCATCGGTCTTCTGTGCGCCCGGCCGGACAATGATCTTGCCCTGGAAAACGGCGCGGCTGTCGCCGTCGAGCACTGATTTAAACAATTCGCGGCTCTGGCAACCGACCGCCACGTGATCCGCGATGAGCGTGGTGTCGGCATGCTGGCGCTTCTGCAACAGCGTGGCGCCGCGGATGCCGGCGACGGTTTCCACGCCATCAAAGCGAATAAACATCTGGTTGCGCACCACTGCGCCGCCAGTGGTGAACGTAAAGGTGTTGAAGCGGGCATGCGCGCCAATGGCCGCAAGCAAAGTCGACACATGCAGCGCCTTGGCGCCTTCGCCGATGAGCTTGACATGATCGACGTGGGCCTCGTCGCCGACCACAAGCTCCAACGCCGCGTTAACCTGGTAGTCGGCATCCGCCGCCCCTTCATGGCTCTCAATCAGCATTGCCCGGGCGCCCCTCTCAATCACGATGAGCGAGCGCGCGAAGACTGAGGCGGCCGTATCCGGACCGACGAAAGCCAAATGCAGCGGCCGGTCGACCACCGCCCCCGCCGCTACATGCACCAAGGCGCCGTCACCCATCAGCGCGGTATTGAGCGCGAGCGCCACGTCGTCGCTGGCGACCACCTTGCCGAGATGCTGCGTGATGAGCGGATCACCCTTTGCCAGCGCCGCCGCCATCGAGCTGATGGTCAAACCCTTCTCCAGGGCGCCGAGATCGGAAAGCTCGGGGACGAAAGCACCGTTGACGAAGACGATGCGGCGGCATTCCACATCGCCGATCGGGCAAGGCGCCGCCTTAGCACGCGCCTTGGCGGCCGCGTCGGGTGGCGCGGCCAGCGGCTTGGCCTCGCGCATCAGCGCACGCAGGTCGGTATATTTCCATTCCTCGATCCGCCGATGCGGCAGCCCGCGCGCATCAAAGCTGCGGAAGGCGTTTTCGCGCAAGGCGGCCACCGGTCCGCCGCCCGGCAGTTGATCCCTTACCGCGGCAAAGGTTGTGGCGAGCGCTAGCTCGGCCGCGGTCTTCATGGGTTTGACTTCGACGTTCATCGGATCATCCGCGAGCCACCATCAGGCGGCTGCCTCGTCCTGATATTGGGCATAGCCGCGCGCTTCCAACTCGAGCGCGAGGTCCTTGCCGCCGGTCTTGACCACTCGGCCCTTCGACAGTACGTGCACGACATCCGGCACGATGTAGTTGAGCAGCCGCTGATAATGGGTGATGACGATCATGGAGCGCTCGGGCGCGCGCAGGTGGTTGACGCCGTCCGCGACGATGCGCAAAGCGTCGATATCGAGGCCTGAATCGGTCTCGTCCAAAATCGCCAGCCGCGGTTCAAGCAACGTCATCTGCAAAATCTCGTTGCGCTTTTTCTCGCCGCCGGAAAAGCCGACATTGACGGCGCGGCGCAGCATCTCCTGCTCGATCTCCAGCTTGCCCGCGACCTCGCGCACCCGCTTGATGAATTCCGGAGTGGAAAGCTCCGGTTGGCCGCGGCGCTTGCGCTGAGCATTAAGCGCGGTACGCAGAAAGGTCATGGAAGCGACGCCGGGAATTTCCAGCGGGTATTGGAACGCGAGGAAGACGCCTTTGGCGGCACGCTCGTCCGGTTCCATCGCCAGAAGATTTTCGCCGTCGAGCAGCACCTGGCCTTCGGTTACCGTATAGCCAGGCTTGCCGGCCAGCACATAGGACAGCGTCGACTTGCCCGACCCGTTCGGACCCATGATCGCATGCAGCTGGCCCTTCTCGACCGTAAGATCGATCCCGTTCAGGATCTTCTTGCCGTCTACCTCGGCATGCAGATTTTTGATTTCAAGCAACGCCATCACTTGACTACCTTGTCTGACCTTCGGTCATTTTATGTCCAGCGACTGCCGGTATCTCACGCAGCCTGCCATGAATTCCGGCCAAGGCGGCACCTGCGGCAGCGGATCGGATTTCTCCGGAAGCAGGCTCCAGAGCGCCGGATGATGCCAGCACAAGTCCTGCCCACTGCTGTCGCGATGCCTGCGGATGCCGCCCCGAAGCCGTTTGACCTCGGCAACGAGCTGCTCGCGAGACTTCTGGTCCAGGTCTTCGTCCATGCCCTAGCCAACGCTTCCTTCGAGCGAGATTGAGATCAACTTCTGCGCCTCGACCGCGAATTCCATCGGCAGTTGCTGCAGCACGTCCTTGACGAAGCCGTTGACCACCAGCGCCACCGCCTCCTCCGCGGAAAGCCCGCGCTGGCGGCAATAGAACAGGATGTCCTCGGAAATCTTCGAGGTGGTGGCTTCGTGCTCGAACACCGCCTTCGAATTCTTGGCTTCGATATAGGGCACCGTGTGGGCGCCGCACTTGTCGCCGATCAGGAGCGAATCGCAGTTGGTGAAGTTGCGCGCGCCGGTGGCGCCCCGGCTCGTGGTCACCAGGCCGCGATAGGTATTGTTGGAGCGGCCGGCAGCGATGCCCTTGGAGATGATGCGGCTCGTGGTGTTCTTGCCGAAATGCCACATCTTGGTGCCGCTATCGACCTGCTGGCGGCCGTTGGAAATGGCGATGGAATAGAACTCGCCGCGCGAATTGTCGCCGCGCAGGATGCAGCTCGGATATTTCCAGGTGATGGCGGAGCCGGTCTCTAGCTGGGTCCAGGAAATCTTCGAACGCGCGCCACGGCATTCGCCGCGCTTGGTGACGAAGTTGTAGACGCCGCCCTTGCCTTCCTTGTCGCCGGGATACCAATTCTGAATGGTTGAATATTTGATCTCGGCGTCGTCGAGGGCGATCAGCTCGACCACAGCGGCATGCAGCTGGTTTTCGTCGCGCGAGGGAGCGGTGCAGCCTTCCAGGTAGCTCACGTAAGCGCCCTTGTCGGCGATGATCAGCGTGCGCTCGAACTGGCCGGTATTCTGCTCATTGATGCGGAAATAGGTCGACAGCTCCATCGGGCAGCGCACGCCCGGCGGCACATAGACAAACGAGCCGTCGGAGAACACTGCCGAATTCAGCGTGGCGAAGAAATTATCGGTGCTCGGCACCACCGTGCCGATATATTGCCGCACCAGATCCGGGTGCTTCTGCAAGGCCTCGGAGATCGGCATGAAGATCACGCCGGCCTGCTTCAGCTCCTTCTGGAAGGTCGTGGCCACCGAGACCGAATCGAATACGGCGTCCACCGCCACGCGCGAGCGCGTGCCGTCCGGCCGCTCGACGCCGGCAAGGATTTCCTGCTCGCGCAGCGGAATGCCGAGCTTCTCGTAGGTCTTGAGGATTTCCGGATCGACCTCGTCGAGCGAGCGCAGCGGATTCTTCTTCGGCGCCGAATAGTAATAGAGGTCCTGGTAGTCGATCGGGCCGTAATTGACGCGCGCCCATTTCGGCTCGCGCATGGTCGGCCAGTGGCGGAAGGCTTGCAGCCGCCATTCCAGCATCCATTCAGGCTCGTCCTTCTTGGCCGAGATGAAGCGGACCGTATCTTCGGTCAGCCCCTTGGGGGCCTTGTCGGATTCGATATCGGTGACGAAACCGTACTTATACTGGTCGACGTCGATGCGACGGACCTGATCGACGGTCTCTTGCACTGCCGGCATTTATTCCCTCCGCTGCGGGGTCAAGGCCCGCGGGTTGGATCAGTCGGTTATGGTTCGTGTCTCGCGCCCGGATTTTCACCCTTTTGCGATGCCCTCAGGCGGCCAGTCCCCGTGTCTCTTTAAGTAATGCTTCTGCGACCTTAATCCAAGCATCGACGAAACAATCGATTTCACTCTGGGTGGTGGTCCAGCCAAGGCTGATGCGCACCCCGCCGCGTGCCAGTTCGGGCGAGGCGCCCATGGCCGCCAGCACATGCGAAGGCTGCACCTTGCCAGAGGAACAAGCCGCGCCTGAGGATACGGCGAAACCAGCGAGATCAAGTGCGATTACGGCGGTTTCCGCCTTCATCCCGGGCACCGCGACCAGGGTGGTATTGGGAACCCGCCCGGCACCCTCCCCAAAAATGATGGCCGTCGGCGCAGCCGCCTTCAGCTTGGCTTCCAGCCGCTCGCGCAAGGCTGTCATGCGAAGACCGTCCGTCTCCAGCGCCAACCGCCCCGCTTCAGCCGCCGCCCCGAATCCGGCAATCGCCGCCACATTCTCCGTGCCCCCGCGCAGCCCGCGCTCCTGGCCGCCGCCGCGGACGAGCGGATGCGGCAGGTGCAGCGTCTCGTTCCGCCGGATCAGAGCGCCGGCGCCCTTCGGGCCGCCCAGCTTATGCGCAGAAATGGTGAGAAGATCGGCGCCCAATTCATTGATATTGCACGAAACACGACCGGCAGCCTGCACCGCATCTACGTGCAGGAGCGCGCCTGATTCATGTGCGGCGGCGGCTACTTCAGAAATCGGTTGAATTACGCCGGTCTCGTTATTTGCGAGCATGACGGAAACCAACGCTCGCTGCGGCGCCAGGGCTGCCAGCCTCCGTGCCAGGGCCGCGCAATCGACCATTCCCGCGGTAGTGACCGGGATCTCCTCCACCGCGTCCGCGACGAACTGGCCACCAGCGCGCACGGAAACATGCTCGATGGCCGAGACCAGCAGCCTGTCGCGCGGAGTCTTGTGATCGCCAGTCTGGACGGCAGGGGTAAGCGCCAGATTGTTGGCTTCGGTTCCGCCCGAGGTAAACGTCACCAGCTTTGAGCTCGGCGCCGACCAGAGTGGCCACCTGCTCCCGCGCACGCTCAATCAGCTGCCGCGCCGCCCGCCCTTCGGCGTGGATGGATGACGGATTCCCGGCAAGATCTAGCGCGGCGGCCATGGCGTCGCGCGCCTCCCGCCGCAGCGGAGCGGTCGCATTCCAGTCAAGATAAATCCGGTTGGTCATGGCTTTGTCCTGCGAGCAACTATACCGTATCCGGCCCCGGACTGGGGCCGATAAAGCTTGCTTTGTGCCCCCCCGCTCGTGATAAAAATCCGCCTCTGGCCGATGCCATATCCCGGCGATTCAGCCAGCGGAATCCAGAATTTAGAGTAGTTGTAAACAGTTACGTGCGCCCCGTGTCGCCGTCAAGCGAGCCTTTCTCCAGCGGCGCCTGCGCCATGAGGTTATGATCGATGCCTGAAGTTATCTTTACGGGGCCCGCGGGAAGGATCGAGGGCCGCTATCATCCCGCGCGTCAGAAGAATGCGCCCCTCGCTATCGTGTTGCACCCGCACCCGCAATTCGGCGGCAACATGAATCACCAGATCACCTACCAGCTGTATTACGCCTTCGCGCACCGCAACTTCTCGGTCCTGCGCTTCAATTTCCGCGGCGTCGGCAGAAGCCAGGGCAGTTTTGACCACGGCACGGGTGAATTGTCCGATTCCGCTGCGGCACTGGACTGGGCGCAGACCATCAACCCGGAAGCGCGCAGCTGCTGGATCGCAGGATTTTCCTTCGGCGCCTGGATCGGGATGCAGCTCCTGATGCGGCGCCCGGAGATTGAAGGCTTCATTTCGATCGCGCCGCCCGCCAACCTCTACGACTTCTCGTTCCTGGCGCCCTGCCCGTCGTCCGGCCTGATTATCCATGGCGACAAGGATGCCGTGGTGCCGCACAAGGACGTCACCGGCCTGGTCGACAAGCTGAAGACGCAAAAGGGCATTGTGATCGACCAGAAGGTCGTACCCGGCGCCAATCATTTCTTCGATGGCAAGATCGAGCCGCTGATGACCTCGGTCTGCGCCTATCTCGACAAGCGCCTCGGCGCCACCGGCCGTAAACCAAGCGCGGCTTGAAGTTGTCCAGCGTGGGACGCGTCCGCTACTTCTTCTGCAGCCCCGTCCAATTCTGGTACTTGCCGTTGAAGTTGCCTGTTTTCATGCAGGCTCGCTTCTGCTTCGTGCAAAATGCCTTGCAGACGACGTCACAGCGGATGCCATCCTGCGGCTTTTGGCATCCCGCATAGGCTTCGCTGCACGTGCTCTGTGCCGCCGCCGGCTGGGACAGAACGCCGATCAGAAAAACGACCGCAACGAATGTCACTTTCATCCCGCCCTCCCTTAAGCATAGCGGAGAGACTATCACGGCTGCGCCACCACGCCGCCAGTCAGGGGCCGGGGCGCTCCCGTGGTTGTCGGAAAGGTGATCGGCAGCCTCTTCAGCACGCGCACGGCCAGATAGGCGAAGGCCTGCGCCTCTAGCGCATCCACCGACCAGCCGGCCGCGCCCGCCGTTTCCACCGTGGCCGGCGCCAGTTGCTGGCGCAGCATTTTCAGCAAGGTCGGATTGTGCGCGCCGCCACCCGCGACGATCCATGAGCGCGGCGGCTGCGGCAGATGCGGCACGACACGCGCCACCGAGGCGGCCGTCAGCAGCGACAATGTTGCCGCGCCGTCCTCAACCGAAAAGGTCGGCAGGCTGACATTGGCGAAGGCGAAGGCATTGCGGTCGATCGATTTCGGATAAGGCGCCGCGAAGAACGGATGCTCGAGGATATGCGCGACGAAGGTCTCGTCCGCCTGGCCTCTCGCGGCCTGGTCGCCATCGCGGTCGAGCGGCTTGCCGGTATGCGCGCGCATGAAGTCATCGATCAGCGCGTTGCCTGGCCCAGTGTCGCAAGCGACGGGATCCTTGCCCGCCTCAACATAAGTCACATTGGCGACCCCCCCGATATTGAGCACCGCCAGCGGGCCCGGCCGGTCCAAACCTTGCGCAATGGCCTGATGGAAGGCGGGAACCATCGGCGCGCCCTGCCCGCCCGCCGTCACGTCGGCGGCGCGAAAGTCATGCGCAACCGCGATGCCGAGGTTTTTCGCCAACTCTCCGCCGTCGCCGATCTGCACCGTCAGCCGCTTCTCCGGTTTGTGCACGACGGTCTGGCCGTGAAAGCCGATAATGGCGACATCGGCCGGCGTGATCTTATAGCTGCGCAAAAATTCCTGGATGACGTCGGCATGGACTTTGGTGACGAAAGCTTCCGCCTTTTCCAGCACGCCAGGCCGCTGTCCCCGTTCGGTGAGCGAAGCGCCTTCTGCCAATGCGTCCCGCAACAGTCGCTGCTCGCCCTCCGAATAAGGCCGATATCCGGTAGGACCGAAGCGGACGAAACCTTCGCCGTCGGTTTCGACCAGTGCCACGTCGACGCCATCCAGCGACGTTCCGCTCATCGCGCCGACAGCTTTCAGGGGGGTCATGGCGGGCGAGTCCGGTTGAATCGGTCGGCGGACCTGTTACACCACCGGCCAGCAATCTCGATTAGCCAAAGCAATGACCACCTACAAGTCCGACTTCCTCAATATGCTGGCGAGCCGTGGTTTCATCCATCAGCTCTCCGATGCCCAAGGCCTGGATGCACGGGCAGCCGCCGGCCCGATCACCGGCTATGTCGGCTTCGATGCCACCGCGCCCAGCCTGCATATAGGCAATCTGCTGTCGATCATGATGCTGCGCTGGCTGCAAAAGACCGGCCATAAGCCGATCGCGCTGATGGGCGGAGGCACCAGCAAAATCGGCGATCCGTCTGGCAAGGACACAACCCGTTCGCTGCTCAGCAATGAGCAGATCAACGCCAATATCGCCTCTATCCGTACGGTCTTTTCGCGCTTCCTGGATTTCAAGGCCGGCGCGAGCATGGCCAACAACGCCGATTGGCTCGACCGGCTGCTCTATATCCCGCTGTTACAGGAAGTAGGCCGCCACTTCACCATCAACCGCATGCTCACTTTTGATTCCGTGAAGTTGCGGCTCGATCGCGAGCAGCCGCTCACTTTCCTGGAATTCAACTACATGATCCTTCAGGCCTACGATTTCGTAGAGCTGTACAAGCGCCAGGGCTGCGTGCTGCAGATGGGCGGCTCTGACCAGTGGGGCAATATCGTCAATGGCATCGAGCTCGGCCGGCGCATGCTGGATGTGCAGCTCTTCGCGCTTACCACGCCGCTGCTTACCACCGCCTCGGGGGCCAAGATGGGCAAGACCGAAAGCGGCGCGGTGTGGCTGAACGCCGACATGATGCGGCCCTATGACTATTGGCAGTTCTGGCGCAACAGCGAAGACGGCGATGTGGTGAAGCTGCTCAAGCTCTTCACTGAGTTGCCGCTGCCGGAAATCGCGCGGCTCGCCGCCTTGCAGGGGCAGGAGATCAACGAAGCGAAGAAAATCCTCGCCACCGAGGCCACCGCGCTGCTGCACGGCCGCGCCGCCGCCGAGGAAGCCGAGCGCACCGCGCGCACGACTTTTGAAACCGGCGGTCTTGCCACCTCGCTGCCGACCGTCGAGCTGCCGCGTCAAGAATTTGAACAAGGCCTGGGGGTGCTGGCAGCTTTCATCAAGGCGGGGTTGGTGCCATCTACCAGCGAAGCGCGCCGCCAAATCAAGAGCGGCGGGCTGAAGGTGAACGACGCCGCGGTTACCGATGAGAAGTTGGTATTGACCAAGAAAGAACTGACGGCAGAAGGCGTGATCAAGCTATCGCTCGGCAAAAAGCGCCACGTCCTTGTCAAGCCGGTATAAGCGCGAACAGAACAAGTGAAGTTGGTTTTTTGCGAAAAACAATCAAGCTTGCGGAGATTGCGTGGACTTGTCTGCGCGCGCGTGATTCCTGAAAATCCTACCGCAGGGCTTCAAACCCGCGGTCGCTTGGCGCGTTGCGGAATTCGAACAGCTTACGCAGCAGGCCGGGCGCCACTGCCGATAGCGGATTGACGTTCAGCCGCGGCGCATTGGGTGGTCCTATCACTTCATAGGTCACGCCCAACAAGCCTTCGTTGCCGCCGCCAAGGAAAATCCCGACAATCGGAATCTGCCCCAACATATTGTTGAGCTGATAGAGCGGCACGAACGAGCCGCGCAGATGCACCTCGTCGCTGACGTAATCGATCTGCCCGTCGATGGTGGCGCCGATATTGCCCTGCACGACTCCATCGCGGATTTCGAGTCGACCTGGCATGCGGGTGAATTCTGCCCGCATGCGGGAGAATTTCACGCCCTCGCGCTGGCCGTCATTTGCCGGTGCGCCGGAAACCACGCGCTCGAGCGCCGGTTCGCCTCGAATGGAGAAATCGCTGATACCGAGCAGGCCCTCTTGCGGCCCCGGGCTACCCGTTGGCGCGTCCATCGCCACCCACATTCGCCCGCCGTTCATGCGCGCATAACTATCGGTGAAACGAAATAGCGCACCGGCGTCCCGGGTCTCGAAATACATCACGTTGCTGCCGGACGGCTTACGGCGAAGATCGCCGCTGAGTTGGGCATCGCGGCCGAGCTTGGCATTCATGCCGAAGCTGCGGATTTCGCCCGCGCGGCGCGAGAGTTTGAGGTCCAGGTTACGCAGCGTTTCTCCGTTGAAACCGATCACGGTGCCGAGTCGCAGATCGAGATCGAGATCGGTCGGCGGCTTGTCTTTAGCGTTGGAGCGTGCGCCGGCAACGCTCGATTTGATGAAGCCGCGGCCGTCATGGACGTCGCCACGCATGGTCACGCGCAAGGTGCCGTCCGGCGCGCGATCCGCCTTGAATGTCGCCTTGTCGCCGTCGGCGAGACTGAAGACAGGAAAATGAGCGTTCACGATGTCACGGGAGCCATCGAGTTCGATGATACCTTTCACCTGCGTGCCGGGACCCTCGATCACCATGTCTTCGATCCGCACCGATTGTCCCCGGGTGATCAGGGCGAAGTTGGCGCGCGCGGCTTTTCCGGCAGGCTTGGTCCAGCCCGGCAACGGATTATCGATGCGCGCCGGCGTGAGATCGGCGTCGATGATGAAGCGGCTGTCTCCTTCGGGCGGGCCGATATAGCCGGTGACTTTCACCGGAACGGAACCTGTGATGACGTTACCGACGTCGAGCCCAAAGCGCGCGCGCCCGGCCTCGTCAAGGCTGGTTTGGAGGCGCACTTCAGCGTCGGTATCGGTTTTCGCCTTGCGATAGTCGAGTGTCGCCGCCGCGCCCGCGATCTTGGTATCGCCCTTGATCTGATAACCCTGGTTGCCCGCGTTAATGCGCAGCGACTGCGCTTCCACTTTTTGCCCCAGGAGCATGTTTTCGGCAGAAAAGTTGGCGATGTCCGCCACCACGGAATAAGTCGATGAACCGGGCGGCAGATCGCGCTTCAGCGGAAAGGCAAGGGAAACCTGGGCAAGCACATTGCCCTTGGCACTCGATATGTCGAAAGGCATCCCGACGAATTCGCGCAAGCGCTCGGTTTCCAGCAGTTCCGCCGCCACCGGCACCGGTCCTTCGATCCGCATGCGCGTCTTGGTGGGAGGCTGCGGTACCTCGCTGTCCGGCACCTCGAACAAGCCATTGGCGACGGTTAGCTTGCGACCGGACGGGAGGGCGATCACGCCCTTGTTTACGCCGACGCTCGCGTAGCGCCCCGTCACCCGCACGGCTACTTCTGCATCTTCAATTGGCGGCAGCGTCTCGAGCGGCCGCAACACAGCGTTGCGCGCGACGATCTCGATGAAAAGCCCGTCGTCCGGGACCGGCGGTCCGCCGCGCTTGAAGGTCGACAAATGAGCGTTGGTCGCAATCGCCACCCGCTCAATATCCCCACGCAAGATGTGATCGTTAACCCAATTGCGCACTTCCGGCTGCACGAATGCCGGCCACAACTTCTTCATGGCCGCCAGCGGCATGCGCGTTCCGGCAATGCCAAAGGCCAGCCGCGGATCGCCGGCGGAAAAATCCACTTCGCCGGTCAGCGCGACGCCGATTTCGACGTTGGCGATATCGCCCTGCTCCAAAGTCAGCCGCCGCTCCTTCGGATCGATGCGCGCTCTTATTTTGATAGAATTGAAGATCAGCGGACCGCCGCTCTTGTCCATGCCGAGTGCGACGGTGCCCCCGGTCATCGACACGTTCCATAAGCCGGCGCGCGTGCGCGGCGGCTCGACATGCGCAAAGAGCGTGAACCGGTTGCCGCCGGCGATAATCTGGAATGGCACCGCAAGCACACGCCGCATCGGGTCCCATTCCAGATTGAACTCGGCGCGGTCAATCGCGAGAGCCGAGGGCTCGGTGGACTCGGTCAGAAACCCTGCCTCTGCGATAATGCGGCCTTGCAGCACCTGGGTCGTGCCATCAGAACCTATCTCAGCGCGCAGGCTGGCCGATATCGGGACCTGCGCCATGATCGGATCGTCCCCGAGCCGCAGCGCCAATAACAGATCCTTGGCCATGACGCGGCGCGCTTCCACGGTGAATACGCGCCGGCCGGAGCGCAGTGGCGCCACCGTGGCCGATAGCGACCACGGTTGATCCTCGCTGGCAGATTCCACCTTAAAGACCACGTTGCCGCTTTTGACGCGCGTCAGGCTCAAATCGATATTTTGGAAATTCCAGCGCTTGCCGTTGCGCTGGTCGTCGACGCTCAGATTGCCGCTCTTCAGACCGAGTTCCGCGAGATCGTGCCCGTCAAGACCGCTTGCTCCCAGGCTATCTATCCAAGCGAGCAAGGCAGTTAGATTTTCGATGCCGCTCTTGGGTGAAGTCGGGTCGCTGGGACCCGTATGCGGATCGCGCTCGCCAGGCGAATCGCCGTCCGGACCAGGCGGTGGCGGTGGCACCGACGCCGTTGCGATCGGGCGCTTGTCGGAGCCGGCGAAGACCGTGACATTGCCGCCCGGCTCGATGCGTACCGACATTTCGGCGCCTACCAGCGCCAACCGCTCAGCGCGCACATGCCCCGTCAGCAGGGTTTTGCTGGAAAAGCCGACCTCCGCCTTCGGCGCGCTCGCTGCGATGGCTCCTTCGGCATCGCGCACCGTAATGTCGCGCAGGCGAAGCCGGATGCGCCCGGTCCCGTCTCGCTCGATTTGCGTACCCCCGACCTGGACCTTGTAGTTTTCGCCGAAATTGTCCTCGATCGCGGCAGTGAGCCACGGCGTCGCCATGTCAAATTCGATCGGCCCGCTGCCCAGCCGCCACCACAGACCGCCGAATACCAATCCGACGATCGCGAGGAGCGCGCCCACCCCGATGAGCGAGCGTCGCAGCAGCGGCCGTTGCAGAATTGGACGCACGCTCCCCCACAGCGCCGCGGTCATGGAGCGGGGCGGAACGGACCGTTTGGCCTTGTGCGCCGGCGAGCGCAGACGCAGGCCGGCCTTCAGTCTTCGAAGTGCCGACAGCCCGGGGATGTTGTGCTTTTTTTTCGCCATTCCCTAACCGGGCGCCCGCCCGCCCAAGCTAATTGCCAACGGAATATCGCAAAGCCGGCGAATCATTGTTGTTGGCTGGGAAGTCAGACTAAAATCGCCACCCCCGGGCCCAGCCACCAGCCCTAACATGTTCGGAACCTTGACCCTTCGAAAGCGACGAAAGGAAGGCGCATGACTGTGGCACTTACCCCGGGCAGCAAGGCCCCTGCCTTCTCCATCCCGCGAGACGGCGGCGGTGAGATTTCGCTGTCCGACTTTGCCGGGCAGAAGCTCGTGCTCTATTTCTATCCCAAGGCCGATACCCCCGGTTGCACCCGCGAGGCGCAGGCCTTTTCCAAGCTGCGTGAAGCGTTTCGACGGGCTGACACCGCTATCCTCGGTGTCTCGGCCGACCCGGTTAAGGCGCAGGACAAGTTCAAGGCCAAATATGATCTTTCGATCCCGCTGGCTTCCGACGAAAATCACAAGATGCTCACTGACTATGGGGTTTGGGGCGAGAAATCCATGTATGGCCGTAAATACATGGGCGTGATGCGCGTGACCTTCCTGATCGACAAGAAAGGCCGCATTGCCAGGATCTGGCCCAAGGTTTCGGTCGACGGCCATGCGGAGGAAGTCCTCGAGGCGGCGAAAGCATTGTAAAATTTACCATTCCCGCATCGTGTCATAATTCTGTTTCCGGAAAATTAACCACGTGAGGTTGATATCGGCACGTCTAGTGGCCGGCTTTCCAGGTGCGGACCGGCATGGGAGCGTCGATGTCGTCGTCTCGATCGGAAGCCTATTATCCGCATGCCGGGCAATCCGCCCGCCCGCATCAGCTTCAAAAACGGCCCCACCCGGTCGCGCGCCGTGCCGGAACCGCGCGAGACTATATTCTTGGTCACGCCGGCCACCAGGTGCGGCTCGGTCCGGTCGCGTTTTGGGTTGTCATTGGCACGCTGGTCATCATGGCGGCGTGGACAGTCGCCACCGGCACCTATTTCGCGTTTCGCGAGGATGTGCTCACGCGGCTAATCGGGCGGCAGGCCGAGATGCAGTTCGCCTATGAAGACCGCGTCGCTGAACTGCGCGGCCAGATCGACCGCCTCACGGGCCGTCAGATGCTGGATCAGGAAAAATTCGACCAGAAGCTCGATCAATTGCTTCGCCGCCAGTCGGCATTGGAACAGCGCGCTTCAAGCATGACGTCGATCGCGGATCCCGCAATCACCGGCTCGATAAAAACCCCACCGCGCGGACAATCGGTGGACATACCCTTGACGGCGCCGAAACCGTCTCCGATCAGCAACAAGGTGATATTCACTTCGCCGCCGGATCGCGAAGCGCGATTGGAATCACGCACACCAGCAAATCGCGCGACGCAAGTTACCGAAAAACCCAAGGGATTGGAGGCGATGCTGGCGCGCGTACAGACCTCGCTCGACCGGATTGAGAATTCGCAAGTCGCGGCGCTCAATTCGATGGAAGAGAGCTACGATGCCAAGGCGCGCCGCATTCGCGGCGTGCTCAGCGAGCTGGGTCTGAATGCAGGCAAAGTGCCCTCGGTGCTGGTCGGAAGCGGCACTGGCGGACCCTTTATTCCAGTGAAGCCGCGCAACGATGTAGGCAATTTCGAGCGCCAGCTTTATCGCATCAATGCCGCGCGCGCGCATGTCGACTCCCTCAACCGCACGCTCGCCAACGTGCCCGTGCGCAAGCCGCTGACGGGCGAGATCGACACCAGCTCCGGCTTCGGCGTGCGCATGGACCCCTTCATCAACGCGCCGGCCATGCATTCAGGTCTGGATATCCGCGGAAGCGTGGGCGACCCGGTCCGCGCTACGGCCGCAGGCAAAGTCGCGCAAGCTGGCTGGAATGGCGGCTATGGCAAGCTCGTTGAAATCGATCACGGCAATGGTCTTGCCACCCGCTACGGCCATCTGTCGGAGTTCAATGTCACGGTTGGGCAAAATGTCCGCATCGGGCAGACGATCGGCCGCGTCGGATCCACCGGGCGCTCCACCGGACCGCACCTGCATTATGAGACGCGTGTCGAGGGCGACGCGGTCGATCCGCAGAAATTTTTGCGCGCGGGAATTCGGCTGGGCAGCCTTTAGCAACACGCCTGCCTAAACCCGGCACACGACCTCGTTGGCAAAACCGCCCGCCGATCAGGCGCTACTCCACGTCCTCGACAAGCTCCGGCGCGGTGCCGAAGGCCTTCTGCGCCAGCGTCGCGGCCATAAAGGGGTCGAGATCGCCGTCGAGCACCCCGCCGGTATTTGAGGTCTGCACGCCGGTGCGCAGATCCTTCACCATCTGATAGGGCTGGAGCACGTAAGAGCGGATCTGGTGGCCCCAGCCGATATCGGTCTCCGCTGCGGTCGCTGCCGCCGCTTTCGCTTCGCGCTTCTTCAATTCCAATTCGTAAAGCTTGGCGCGCAGCATGTCCCAGGCCTGCGCTTTGTTCTTGTGCTGCGAACGCTCCTGCTGGCAGACCACCGCGATGCCGGTCGGAATATGCGTGAGACGCACCGCGGATTCCGTCTTGTTGACGTGTTGGCCGCCGGCACCGCCCGCACGCATCGTGTCGGTTCGCACATCCTTTTCGTCGATATCAATCTTGATGCGGTCGTCGACCACCGGATAGACCTTCACGCTGGCGAACGACGTGTGTCGCCGCGCATTCGAATCGTAAGGCGAGATCCGCACCAGACGGTGCACGCCGCCTTCGGTTTTCAGCCAGCCGAACGCATTGTGCCCCTTGATTTGCACGGTGGCGGACTTGATACCGGCCTCCTCGCCCGCCGTTTCTTCCAGCCACTCAACTTTGTAACCGTGCTGTTCGGCCCAGCGCGTATACATGCGCAGCAACATGTTGGCCCAGTCCTGGCTTTCGGTTCCGCCCGCCCCGGCATGCACTTCGAGATAACTGTCGTTGGCGTCCGCCTCGCCGGAGAGCAGCGCTTCCAGCTCCTGCCGGGCCGCCTCGTTCTTCAGCTTTTTAAGCGCGGCCTCAGCCTCGGCCATGACGGATTGGTCTTTTTCCGCCTCGCCAAGCTCGATCAGCGTGAGCTGGTCATCGAGCTCGCGCTCGATTCGGGTGATGCCGTTGAGTTGGTTTTCCAGCGCTGTGCGCTCGCGCATCACTTTCTGCGCGCGGGAGGCATCGTTCCAGAGTTCGGGATCTTCAGCCTGCTTGTTCAGCTCGGCCAGACGCATCTTCGAGGTATCGACGTCAAAGATGCCTCCTCAGCAGCCCAAGGGACCGCTTGATGTCGTCGACAATGCTTTCAGTTTCTGCGCGCATGGTTTCCGCAGGATCCCCCCGAGAATAGGCAGGATGTAGCGACTCGCAGCCGGCAGCGCAACCAGCGGCCGGGGTACGGGGTTGGAACATTGGACCACGGGCCAATAAGCGCCGGGCGCTCTTTTGCCTAGTCTGTCGGCTCAGACGATCTCCTTGGGCAAGGACGCTCCATGACAGTCACATCCATTGAGACGGTGGGCCCAACGGCGGCGGCCGAGCCGACACTGCACCGGGTCATGGGGCCCTGGCTGCTGCTGCTTTTCATCGTCGGCGACATTCTCGGCACCGGTATCTACGCGCTCACCGGGCAGGTCGCCAAGCAGGTGGGCGGCGCTGTATGGCTGCCCTTCGTAGTTGCCTTCGTCGTCGCCCTGATGACCGCGTTCAGTTATCTCGAGCTGGTGACGAAATATCCCAAGGCGGCGGGAGCGGCGCTCTACACGCACAAGGCCTTCGGCATCCACTTCATCACCTTCATCGTCGCCTTCACGGTCATGTGCTCGGGCATCACCTCGGCATCGACCGCGTCCCGCGCCTTCGCCGCCAACTTCGCGCAGTCGTTCGATCTCAGCGCCGCAGGCGGCTTCGGCATCACGATCATCGGGCTGTGTTTCATGGGCCTCGTGGCTGCGGTCAACCTCCGCGGCGTCGGCGAGAGCGTGAAAGCCAATGTCGTGCTGACCTGCGTGGAGCTGTCCGGCCTTCTCATCATCATCTTCATCGGCCTGTGGGCGATCGCACACGGCCAGGGCGACGTCTCGCGCGTGGTGGAATTCAAGACCGGGCCGGACGGCAGTTTCTTCTGGCCGGCGATCGCGGCCACGACTTTGGCCTTCTTCGCCATGGTCGGCTTCGAGGACTCGGTCAATATGGCCGAGGAGTGCAAGGATCCGACGCGCCACTTCCCCAAGGTGCTGCTCGCCGGATTGCTGATCACCGGCACCATTTACGTGCTGGTGTCGATCTCCTCGATCACGCTCGTGCCTCCGGACCAGCTCGGCCAGGGCGAAACCCCGCTGCTGAAGGTCGTGCAAGCGGGCGCGCCGAACTTCCCGGTGGAGATATTCGGCTTCATCACGATGTTCGCGGTCGCCAACAGCGCGCTTATCAACATGCTGATGGCGAGCCGCCTGGTTTACGGCATGAGTCGCGAGCATGTGCTGCCGCCGGTATTGGGCATGGTGCATCCCACGCGGCGGACGCCCTATGTCGCGATCGGGTTCACGACCCTACTCGCGCTCGCGCTGATCACCTTCGTCGGCGAAGTTCCCGCGCTCGGCGGCACCACCGCGCTGCTGCTGCTCTTCGTCTTCACCATCGTCAACATCACCGTGCTGGTGCTGCGGCGCGATCCGGTGGAGCACAAGCATTTCCACACGCCGACGGTCCTGCCGGTGCTCGCCGCCATTTGCTGCGCCTTTCTCGCCGGTCCGTGGACCGGACGCGATCCGGTGCAATACAAGATCGCTGGCGTCCTGATCGGTATCGGCGTCGTGCTGTGGGTGGTGACCGTGCTCATCAACCGCGCGACCGGCACGGAGCCGGCGGCAGGGTCCGTCACCGGCCGCCAACGCGGGCCGGTGAACTGACCGCGCGGGTTGACCTGATGCGGCACGCTGTCGTGGCAGCGTGCCTGACGTGGCTAGTACAGACCGCCTGGCCCGCGGCGAATGGCGCGGTCGTCGTCGGGAGACACCGACCAGGCGCGGCCACCACCACCGCGGTTCTCGCCTCCTTCATAGTCGGCATAAGCATACCCGTCCGGCGGCGCGGTGCCGGGCTTGAAGCCCTCAAGAATGGCGGCGGCACCCGGCCCGACGCGGGTTCCACTGCGTGGATCGACGCGGACGAGCTTGATGCCTGAGGGCACGCGGAATGGTACCGGCGGCTTATTGGCCAGCGCGACCTTCATGAAATCCTTCACGATCGGCGCGGCCAAGCCACCGCCGGTGGCGCGGCCGCCAATCGAGCGAGGCTTGTCATAGCCAAGATAGACCCCGACCGCGAGATCGGGCGAGAAGCCGATGAACCACACATCCTTGGCGTCATTGGTCGTGCCGGTCTTGCCGGCGATCGGCTTGCCGACCTCGCGCAAAGCGGTACCGGTGCCGCGTTGCACGGCACCCTCCATCATCGAGGTGATCTGGTAAGCCGTCATCGGGTCGAGCACTTGCTCACGTCGGTCGATCAGCGTCGGCTCCGTCTGGTTGCGCCATTTATCGGCCTCGCAGCCACGGCATTCGCGCTCGTCGTGACGGAAAATCGTGCGGCCGTAGCGATCCTGGATGCGATCGATCAGGGTGGGCTTCACGCGCTTGCCGCCATTGTCGAACATCGAATAGGCGGTGACCATGCGCAGCAAAGTGGTCTCACCCGCGCCGAGCGAAAACGACAAATAAGGAGGCAGGTCGTCATAGACGCCGAAGCGTTTGGCATAGTCCGCTATCAACGGCATGCCGATGTCCTGCGCCAGCCGCACCGTCATGACGTTGCGCGAGCGCTCGATGCCGAAGCGCAGCGTCGAAGGGCCGTAGAACTTGCCTTCGTAGTTTTCCGGTTTCCAAGTCTCCTGGCCGGGGCCCTGATCGATCTCCAACGGCGCGTCTAGGACTACCGACGACGGCGTGTAGCCGTTGTCGAGCGCAGTGGCATAGACGATCGGTTTGAAGGACGAACCTGGCTGCCGCAGGGCCTGAGTGGCGCGGTTGAATTGACTCTGGTCGTAGGAGAAGCCGCCGACCATGGCAAGGATACGCCCGGTAAGCGGATCCATCGCCAGGATAGCGCCGGAAATCTCCGGCACTTGCCGCAGCCGATACAGCCCTTCCCGTACTTTGCCGTCCTTTTCGGTTAGCGGATCGACATAGATCACGTCGCCGGGCTGCAGCACCTGCGAAACCTTTGCCGGCACGCGCCCGCGGTTAGGCCCCGAGACGGCCTTTGCCCAGCGCACGCCGTCGAGCGGCAGGATGCCGACCTGACGCTCTTTTGACACCGCGCCACTTGGCTCGCGCGCGGGCTGGAAGCCGATGCGCGCGGTCTGGTCGCCGATTTCCAGCACCACCGCCATGCGCCAGGGGGCAATATCCGTCAGCGAGCGGACATCAGCCAGCGTCACTCCCCAGTCGCCGGCAAGGTTGATCTGCTGCACCGGCCCGCGCCATCCCTGGTTCTCGTCGAAATGGACAAGGCCATCGACCAGAACCTGGCGCGCCAAAACCTGCAACTTCGGATCGAGCGTCGCGCGCACCGACAGCCCACCTTCATACAACTTCTTGGCGCCGTAGCGATCGTAGATTTCGCGCCGCACTTCTTCGGCAAAATATTCGGCAGCGAAGATATGCCCGCCCGTGGTCCGCGCAGTGATGTCGAGCGGCGACTTCTTGGCCGCTTCGCCTTCGCGCGCGTTGATGTATCCAATCTCGATCATCCGATCGAGCACATAGTTGCGCCGGTCGATCGCCCTTTCACGTTGGCGATAGGGATTGAGATCGCTCGGCGCCTTAGGCAGCGCGGCGAGATAAGCCGCTTCCTGCACGGTCAGTTCATGCACCGACTTGTCAAAATAGATCAGCGACGCGGCGGCGATGCCGTAGGCGCCAAGCCCGAGATAGATTTCATTGAGATAAAGCTCGAGAATTTTATCCTTGGAGTAAGTACGCTCCATCTTCAGCGCGAGCATCGCTTCCTTGATCTTGCGCTCGAGCGAAATCTCGTTGGTGAGCAGGAAGTTTTTTGCCACCTGTTGCGTGATAGTGGAGGCGCCCTGCGGGCGTTTGTTGCTGCCGTAATTCTGAATGTAGATCAGACCGGCCCGCGCAATGCCCGGGAAGTCGAGGCCGCCGTGCTCGTAGAAATTCTTGTCCTCGGCGGCCAGAAAGGCGTTGATCACCATCTTCGGCACGGCCTGGATCGGAATGTAGAGCCGGCGCTGATTGGCATATTCCGCGACCAGCGAGCCATCGGTCGCATGCACCCGGGTCATCACCGGAGGCTCGTAATCCTGCAACTGGGAATAATCCGGCAGATCACTGGAGAAATGCCACATCAGCCCGGCGGCCCCCGCGACGCCGACCAAAAAGAGGATCGTCCCCGCCGTGAACAGAAAGCCAAAGAACCGCAATGTCGCCTTCATAGCCGAGCCATCCCATTCCCGTGCGACGACTTTTCGCTGCAACCCCTGCCTGGGTCAACGCTTGCCCGACCTGACTCAGGGCATTTCGACCGCTCGCGCGGCCGCATGACTCGCGCCTTCTTATGTTTAAACTGAGGCTGACGGGGTATCAACGGCTCTCATTGACCGGCCGGAGCGGCCGCCGCCCCTGCGAGACGGGTGCTAAAATACGCCTCGACAGCCGTAACGACCGCATCGGCCGTTCGGGACCGCCAGACCTCCGAAGTCAATTGCTTGAGGTCCTGCCGGTTCGAGACATAGCCGAGTTCGAGGAGCACCGAGGGCACATCCGCCGCGCGCAGCACCCGGAAGCCCGCCGATTTCAGCGGATTCTTGTGCATACGCGAGACGGCCTTGATCTCGCCCACCAGGTTACGGGCGAAATGGTTGGAGAAGGCCTTGGTCTCGCGCTGCGCAAGGTCAATCAGGATGTCGGCGACGTCGCCGGGCTCGGTCGACAGGTCTACGCCAGCGATGACGTCCGCCTTGTTCTCCGCCTCGGCCAGCCGGTGGGCCTCGGCATCCGATGCCGTCTCCGACAGCGTATAGACGGTGGCGCCCTGCGCGTCCCCATCGCCCCGCCCTAGCGCATCGGCATGAATTGAGATGAACAGCGACGCCTGCCGCTGCCGCGCCAGCCGCACGCGCTCCGCCAGCGGCACGAAAACATCGTCAGTGCGGGTCATTGCCACGCGGTACTTGCCCAGTTTGTTCAATTTTGTCGCGCAGCGACAGGGCAAAACCGAGCACGAGGGCCTTCTCGTTCTCTCCGCTGGGGGCTTGGGTGCCATTGTCGATGCCCCCGTGCCCGGGATCGAGCACAATCAGCGGCCGGGGATCCCCTGCTTGCTTGCTGGTGTCCTGGTCACTTTTCCTCTGCTGGGCCTGCGGTGCAACGCGGTTCTCCTGCGCGATGGTGCGCAGGAAAGTTTCGCGGTCGACGGCCGTCAGATCAATGACGAGGCGCGCCGGTTGGCCCTCGGCGGTATCCAGAACAAAAGCCTTGTCGATCCGCACCGGTTTCTTCAGATCGAGCACGATGCGCGATCCACCTTGCATCACCAGGCCGAAGCGAAAGGCCTTGATCAACCCACGTCCGCTTTCACCGGCTTTTGGCTTGAGCTGGAAGGTGACCTGCGGCAGATCGATCACCACGCGATAAGGATCGGCGAGCGTAAAGGCGCGCATACCGACCTTGGCGCTGAGATCGACGACGAAGCGGGTCTGATTCTCATCCCCTCCGATCCGGGAATCGGTGGCGAGAGGGAAACCGGCTGCGGCGGCGCGCGCAAACCAGCCCGTCGGCAACGCCGCAAGCGGGCCGGCAAGCATGGCCGCGCCGGCAAGCGTCAGAATGAGGCTTTTCGCCCGGACAGACATCGAATCCCAGCCCTTCGTGCCCTCTCCTTACTCCATAAGCGGGGTACAGTGAATCGGAACTTAAAAGGGCCCCGTAACCGCCCACGCGGCCACTTATTTTGCTCCGCCCAGCATGCTTGCTATCGGGGACCGGCGGCCTTAAGAAAGGTATGCTGACGGTTCCAAGTCCCGGTTGTATCGCGTTCGGGCATACGGCACGTCCGCTCCGGGATCGTCCTCATGCCGAGGCCGATACGGTGGACGTTAGGGGCCAGCTTTCTGACCCCTTGCCGATGTCCTTGTTGAACAGCCGGATTGTCCGCACGGCGGAAGCCCTGCGAGGCGGCGTGTCGCCGCCAGCCCTCAGCGCCAGAAACCACGGCCGCGTTCGCGCTGCCGTCGCTACGGGCCCGAAGTCATGGCCAATATACGCCTCAAGATTCGGCTTCCTCGCCAGCGCGGAGCTTCCGCGCCTGTGTGCCATGCCGTGTCGGCGCTTGCGCCCGCTTCAGCCACCAATCCATGCCCCATTAATTCAACCAGAAATCAGGCAACCCGCGCCTTGCGCCGCCCCTCGCCTTCGTTGCGTTCGACGGCGCCGGCGGGCCGCGTTGCCGCTATGAGAAAAATCAATGGCCAACAAAATGCTAATCGACGCGACCCATCCGGAGGAAACCCGGGTGGTAGTTCTGCGCGGCAATCGCGTCGAAGAATTCGACTTCGAGTCCGCCACCCGTAAACAGCTTCGCGGCAATATCTATCTTGCCAAAGTCACGCGTGTGGAGCCCTCGCTCCAGGCCGCCTTCGTGGATTATGGCGGCAATCGCCATGGCTTCCTGGCTTTCTCCGAAATTCATCCGGACTATTATCAGATCCCGGTCGCCGACCGGCAGGCGCTGATCGAAGAAGATGAGCGCGCCGCCCGCGCCGCGGACGCCGAGGCCGACAGCCGGGCTGGCCGGCGGCGTGGCCGCCATCGCGGCGCGCAGCGCCAGGACGAAACCGTCAAAAGCGAACCGATCGAGGACGCGCAGGCCGGGAATGCGCAAGCCTCGGACGAAACGGTGACCGATATTTTCCGCGGCGAGGCTCCTTCCGACATCCAGCTGGATACCGACCCATCGCAAGAGCCATCGACGCCGGAACATCTTGCCACCGCCGATCTCGTTCCGGAAGAACCGATCGGCATGATCCAGCAGGCGGAGTCGGAACAAGCCCCCGAAACCGACAGCAGCGAACCGGTTGCTGATACGGCCGAGCGTGAAGACCTGGCTGCCGCCGAGCTAACGCCGGACGAGCCGATCGGGATGATCCAACAGGCTGAGGCATCGGAACAGGAAGGCGACGCCGATCGCGGTGGCGTCACTTCCGCCGACGACGATGCAAGCAATGGCGCCGAAGAAGAAGTGGAACATGAAGAGCCGCCGGTGGAATCCGTCGGCGGCGCTGATGCCCTGGAGGAAGTGCCGGAGCGCATGCCGCGCGGCCGCCGACAATACAAAATTCAAGAAGTGATTAAGCGCCGGCAGGTGATGCTGGTGCAGGTGGTGAAGGAAGAGCGCGGCACCAAGGGCGCGGCATTGACCACCTATCTCTCTCTCGCTGGCCGTTATTCGGTATTGATGCCGAATACCGCGCGCGGCGGCGGCATCAGCCGCAAGATCACCGATTCCAGCGACCGCAAGCGATTGAAGGAAATCGCCCAGGAGCTGGAAGTGCCGGAAGGCATGGGCGTGATCCTGCGTACCGCGGGCGCCAGCCGCACCAAGACAGAGGTCAAGCGCGATTTCGAATATCTGTTGCGGATGTGGGAGACGGTGCGTGACCTAACGCTGAAATCCACCGCGCCGAAGCTCACTTACGAGGAAGGCTCGCTGGTCAAGCGCTCGATCCGCGATCTCTATAATAAAGACATCGAGGAGGTCATCGTCGCCGGCGAGGAAGCCTACAAGGATGCCAAAGAATTCATGCGCATGCTCATGCCGAGCCATGCGAAGAACGTGAAGCCCTACAAGGACGTCCAGCCCCTGTTCACGGGTTACGGGATCGAGAGCCAGCTCGACGCCATGTTCTCTCCCACAGTGCAACTGCGCTCTGGCGGCTACATCGTGATCAACCAGGCCGAGGCACTGGTCGCCATCGACGTCAACTCCGGCCGCGCCACGCGTGAGCACCATATCGAAGATACCGCGCTGAAGACCAACCTCGAGGCGGCGGAAGAAGTTGCGCGCCAATTGCGCATGCGCGACCTCGCGGGATTGATCGTTATCGACTTCATCGACATGGAGGAGAAGCGCAACAACCGTGCGGTCGAGCGCAAGCTGAAGGAATGCCTCAAGCACGACCGCGCGCGCATCCAAGTCGGCGGCATTTCGCATTTCGGCCTACTGGAAATGTCGCGCCAGCGCATTCGCACCAGCGTGCTCGAAAGTTCGACGGAGAAATGCCCGGCCTGCGGCGGCACGGGGCATGTGCGCTCGGTCGCTTCGGTGGCGCTGCAACTGCTGCGCGCGCTGGAAGAGACGCTGATCAAGAGCGCCACGCATAATCTTGTTGTGCGCACCCGCGCCGAAGTTGCGATCTATGTGCTCAACCACAAGCGCGCGCATCTGCGCAGCCTGGAGGAGCGCTTCCGCGTCACGCTGACGATCACGACCGATCCCAGCATCACCGGCCAGGTTTCTTTCGCCATCGACCGCGGCGAGCAGGTGCACACGGCGGAAGCAGCCAAAGCGTTGTTGGCGGCGCAGCCGATCCCGCTGATCCCCTTCGCGGAAGAAGAGACCGAAGACGAAGAATTCGAGGACGCGCTCGAGGACGAAAGCCAGACTGAAGCCGGCGACGCACAGCCGGAGGCTGCCCGCGGCGAGGATGGTATCCCGCGCCGCAAGCGCCGACGCCGGCGCGGCCGGCGCAGCAGTGGAGAGCCGCGCGAGCCGCGCGAAACGACAGGCGAGCCGCAGCCGGCCATAGAGGCCGAAGCGGCTGAGGAGGAAGGCTTCGGCGATAACGATGAGCAGCAATCCGCTGAGCGCAGTTCGCTGGTCGGCGAAAACGGCAAGCCCCGCGAGGGCGAGCCTCGCCGCCGCCGGCGAGGACGCCGTGGCGGCCGCCGCAACCGGCGCGACCGCGAAGGCGCCACGAATAGCGAGCAGCGCAGCGAGCAGGAAAGCGGCGTGCGCCAGCCCTACATTCTGGACAGCGACATTGCCGAAGCGACGCCAGCTCCGCAAATGGAGCCCCTGGAAGTAACGGAAATGGGGCCCTTCGGCGAAGACCAGCGCGGCGGTCCGGCCGCCGTGACGGCGTCGCCGGTGCCGCCCGCAGAGCCAATAGTGGCTGAGCAGCCGGAGCAGCCCCAGCAGCCGAAGCGCCGTTCCACCATTCGCGAGCCCGCGCCGAATTTCACCTCCGGCCAAGGCTTCACGCCGCCTCCGCGTTCGGAGGCAACCCCGGCTTCGAGGAGCGAACAACCGGCACCGCCCGCCGAATCCTCCGGCGACGAGTCCACGCCGCGCAAAACCGGCTGGTGGGCGAAGCGGATGTTTGGGGACAAGGGGTAAACGGCGTCGCTATCGTCATCGCCGGACTTATTCCGGCGAGCCAGCTTTCTCAAAACATGGATGCCCGGTCGAGCCCAGGCATGACGAAAGAGAGCTTCGCGACTTGCTTTTACTTTCGCACGATCCACTCACCGATCCGCGCCACCCCCTCGCGCATATCGGCGGCGGAGCCCGCGTAGGAAAAGCGCAAGAATTCCTTGCCATGCAGCGGATCGAAATCGAGCCCCGGCGTCGCCGCCACGCCCGCCTGCTCCAGCATGCGCTTGGCGAAATCGATGCTGTCATTCGTGAAGCGTGAAACGTCGGCATAGAGATAGAAGGCGCCGTCCACCGGCAGGAAACGATCGAGCCCGATTTTGGGCAGAGCCTCCAGCAGAATGCGCCGGTTCTCCTCGTAGCCGTGTTTGACGGCCTCCATTTCGTCGCGCCCGTCGAAAGCAGCTTCCGCCGCGATCTGCGATAGCGTCGGTACCGAGATCGCCAGATTCTGCTGCAGGCGCTCAATCGGACGTACCAGGACTTCCGGTGCCACCAGCCAGCCGACACGCCAGCCGGTCATGCAAAAATATTTGGAAAAGGAATTCACCACGACCGTGTTGGGTGAAAGCCGCGCCGCGGTCTCTGCCGGCAATGCATAGTCGAGGCCGTGATAAATCTCATCGGAGATCACGCGGATGCTTTCGGCCTCCGCTACTTCGATCAGGGCGCGCAGCGCCGCGGCTTCCATCATGGTGCCGGTCGGATTGGCGGGGCTTGCAATCACGAGGCCTTTGAGCGGCTTGCGCCGGTGTTCGGCAAGCAGCGCCTCCGACGGAATCGCCCAGCGCGTTTCTGCCGAGGTCTGGATTAGCACCGGTTCGCAGCCGAGCGCGGACAGGATGTGCCGGTACGGCGGATAGCCGGGGTTGGCGAGCGCGATGCGATCGCCGGCCTCGAACATGGCCAGGAACGCGAGGATGAATCCGCCTGACGATCCGGTGGTTACGACGATTCGGGCTGGATCGACCGAGAAACCGTATTGCTCGGCATAGTGCCCCGCAATGCGCCGGCGCAGCGAGGGAATACCAAGCGCCTCCGTATAACCCAGGTAGCTTCCCGACAAGGCAGCGCGCGCCGCAGCCAAAGCGGTTGACGGTGCGGAAGCCGCCGGCTGCCCCACTTCCATATGAATGACACGGCCGCCCGCGGCCTCGATGCGAGCCGCCGCCGCCATCACATCCATAACGATGAAGGGCGGCACGTTGCTGCGCAGCGACGGCGAAATCAGGCGTTTGGCCTTTTCAAGCATGGCGCCGAGGCTTCATTGCTGCGCCGGCGGCGGGCGTGCACCGCCCCGCTGTTGCCGCATTCCACCGCTTCCCTGCGACGGGGCGCTGAGCTGCCGCGGCGGGGTGTTTAAGGCCGATTAGCGTGAGATTCAGGGTGTTCCGGGACATCTGTTGACCGCTGTGGCTCACATCCCTAGCGTGCGGGCGCATGATCCCGAAAACCAGGTTTCGGGTAAGGTCATGCGCCATTTTTAAGGTAGCGCGCGAACCGCGGATAAGTATACGCAATCTGCGCAAGCTCGATTGCGTCGCAATTGGTTTCCCCTTTGCTCGTTGCGCGCGTGGCACAGTTTGAGATCGTGAAGTGATGAGCTTGGCGGAAAAAACTAGCAAGGGACAGCGCACGACGCCAGCTTCCCGGCTCGCGGCATTGGCAGTGACAACGCTTGCCGCAATGCCTGCGGCTGCGCAGGCACAGGGCGCGCCGCTCATCCGGGACGCGGAAATCGAGCAGCTGTTGCGCGACTACAGCGCGCCGGTCCTGCGCGCCGCCGGATTGGCGCAGCAGAATATCCGCATCGTCGTTATCAATGAACGCGCCTTTAACGCCTTCGTTGCCGATGGCCGCCGCATCTTCATCAATACTGGGACGCTAAGCGAGGCGACGACGCCGAACGAGGTTATTGGCGTTCTGGCGCATGAGACCGGGCATCTCGCCGGCGGTCACCTTTCCAAACTGCGCGAGCAGTTGAGGTCGGCCTCGACCCAATCGATCATAGCCATGGTCCTGGGCCTCGGTGCGGTCGTGGCCGCTTCCCAAAGCGGCAGCGCCAACGCCGCGAATGTCGGCGCGGCTGCGGTGACCGCACCGCAGGAAATGATCCGCCGTTCCTTGCTCGCCTATCTGCGCGCGCATGAAGAACAGGCCGACCGCGCGGGCGTTAAATTACTCAACGCGACCAATCAATCGCCCAAGGGCATGCACGACACCTTCAAGCGGCTGGCGGATGAGCTGCTATTCGCAGCACGCTTCGCCGATCCATATTTGCAATCGCATCCGATGCCGGCCGACCGCGTGGCCGCGCTGGGTGAACTCGCCAAGGCGAGCCCATTTTGGGACAAGAAAGACCCCGCCGATTTGCAACTGCGCCATGACCTTATGCGCGCAAAGATCTCCGGCTTCATCGACCGACCGGACACGGTGGCGCGCCGCTATCCTGCCAGCGACACCAGTCTGGCGGCGCGCTATGCTCGCGCCATATCAGCTTATCGTCATTCGGATCTGCGCGGCGCCTTGGCCCAGATTGATAGCCTGATCCAGGCGCAGCCCAACAACCCTTATTTCTATGAGCTCAAGGGTCAGGCACTTCTGGAAAGCGGCCAGCCAGCCGCCGCTATTGCGCCCCTGCGGCATGCAGCGAAAATCGCGCCCAATCCAGCGTTGATTCAGATCATGCTGGCGCAAGCGCTGATTGCTTCCAAAGAGAGCAAATATGCGGAGGAAGCGGTGACGCTGCTGCGCGGCGCGCTCGCCAAGGAGCCGGAAAGCCCCGATGCCTATACCCAGCTGGCGATGGCCTTCGGCCGCAAGGGTGACCTTGCTGAGGCGGACCTCGCTTCCGCCTTAGCGGCGGTGATGCGCGGAGATGCGCGCACCGCCCGCGATCTTGCCACCCGCGCAAAGACCCGCTTTCCGGTCGGCAGCCCGGGTTGGGTAAAGGCCGACGACATCATTTCTTCGCAAGCCAAAGTCAATTGACTCCGAGAAGGACCCGCTGATGACATCGCTCCTGCGTTTTTCCGCCGCCACCACGGCCCTTCTTTTCGCAGTGCTTTTGCTGCCGGCTGGCGCCCAGACTATCTCTCCTGACCAGCGCAAGGAGATCGAACGCATCGTAAAGGATTATCTCGTCAAGAACCCCGAGGTGCTGCAGGAAGCCTATATCGAATTGGAGAAGCGCCAGGCCGCCGCCGAGGCCGCCAAGCATCAGAGCGCGGTGAGGGATCACGCGGAGGCGCTATTCAATTCCAAGCGACAGGTCGTGCTCGGCAACCCAAAGGGGGACGTCACGATGGTCGAGTTCTTCGATTACAACTGCGGCTACTGCAAACGCGCGCTCTCCGATATGCTTGAACTGATGAAAAGCGACTCGAAGCTTAAAGTCGTGCTGAAGGAATTCCCGGTGCTCGGCGAAGCCTCGATCGAGGCCGCGCGGGTTTCTGTCGCAGCGCGCATGCAGGATTCGACTGGCAAAAAATACCTCGACTTTCATCAGAGGCTGCTCGGCAGCCGGGGCTCCATCGGCCGGGCGCAGGCGCTGTCGGCCGCCAAGGAAGCCGGCTTCGACATGAGCCGGCTGGAAAAGGACGCGGCCAGTGACGAGCCGAAGGCGACACTCGAAGAAAGCTTTAAGCTTGCCGACGCGCTGGGCCTGAGCGGCACGCCGAGCTACGTGGTTGGTTCGGAAGTCGTGATCGGCGCGGTCGGGCTGGCGAATCTGCAGCAGAAGGTCAACGCCGCCCGGTGCGGAAAAGCCACCTGTTGAGCTGCAGCAACAGACCGCCAGCGACTTTATCGATAAATGGACCCGGTTCGTTCCGCTCCGGCTTCCCCTTGCGCGCGCAGCCACTTATAAAAGCACGGCTTGCGCGCCTGTTATTCCTGTTCCCGCGCCGAAATTGCCGATAATCAGTCATGGCGAAAACCATCTACATCCTCAACGGCCCCAATCTGAACCTGCTCGGCACACGAGAGCCGGAGAAGTATGGGCGCGCGACGCTGAAGGATGTGGAGGCTCTGTGCCGCAAGGCCGCCCAGACGCACGGCTTCACCATCGAATTTCGCCAGTCGAACCGCGAAGGCGAGCTTATTGACTGGATACACGAGGCGCGCGGCAAAAAGGCTGCCGGTATTATCATCAACGCCGCCGGTTATTCTCATTCATCGGTATCGATTCACGACGCGCTCCTGGCGGCGAATACGCCGGTGATCGAAGTACACATCACCAATATTCATGCGCGAGAAAGTTTTCGTCATCATTCCTTCGTCGCCATGGCTGCCAAGGCGAGCCTTTGCGGTTTTGGGATCGACGGCTACGCGCTCGCGATCGTCGGTCTCGCCGCCATCAACGGTGCCAAGAAAAAGAGTTGAACCGTGGCCTCCAAGCCGAAGGAAAAATCCGCTTCTGAAAGTAAGTCTGCCGTGGACAAGGATCTGATCCGCGAACTCTCCGCGCTGCTGGAAGAGACCGGCCTGAGTGAAATCGAGATCGAACAGTCCGGGTTGCGCGTGCGTGTCGTGCGCGGCAGCCAGTTCACCCCAGCGGCGCCGAAGGCGCCAATGTCGGGCGCGCCCACTGTGGCTTCCCCCGGCATCACCTCCGCGGCGGCACCCGATCCCGCCAAACATCCCGGCGTCGTCGCATCGCCCATGGTGGGCACCGCCTATCTCGCGGCCGAGCCGGGCGCCCGTCCCTTTGTCGAGGTCGGCAGCAAGGTGCTGGCCGGCCAGACCCTGCTGATCGTCGAGGCGATGAAGACAATGAACCAGATCCCGGCGCCGCGCGCCGGTACCGTGAAGCAGATACTGATCGAGGACGGCCGGCCGGTAGAATTCGGCGAACCGCTGATGATCATCGAATGACAGCGCCCGTCGCGGCCCGCTCAGGCAGGCGGTTCTGAAATGTTCGACAAAATTCTGATCGCCAACCGTGGCGAAATCGCCTTGCGTGTGTTGCGTGCCTGCAAGGAGTTGGGCGTCGCCACCGTGGCGGTGCATTCCACCGCTGATGCCGACGCGATGCATGTACGGCTTGCCGACGAGAGCGTTTGCATCGGGCCGCCGCCGGCGCGCGACAGCTACCTCAATATTCCTGCATTGCTGGCGGCGGCCGAAATCACCGGCGCTGACGCCGTGCACCCCGGCTATGGGTTCCTGTCGGAAAACGCGCGCTTTGCCGAAATCCTCGGTGAGCACAAAGTGCATTTCATCGGGCCAAAGCCCGAGCACATCCGCCTGATGGGCGACAAGATCGAGGCCAAACGCACCGCCGATCGGCTCGGCATCCCGGTGGTGCCCGGCTCTGAGGGCGGCGTGGGGACCGACAGCGAGGCGCTCGCCATCGGCCGCCGGATCGGATTCCCGATATTAGTGAAGGCTGCGGCCGGCGGCGGCGGACGCGGCATGAAAGTGGCCCCTAGCGAAGCCGAGCTTTCCACCGCTCTCTCCACCGCGCGTTCCGAGGCGCAAGCTGCTTTCGGGGATGACGCCGTCTATCTGGAAAAATATCTGCAGAAGCCGCGTCACATCGAGATTCAGGTGCTGGGCGATGGCCGCGGCAACGCCATCCATCTGGGCGAGCGTGACTGCTCGCTGCAGCGCAGGCATCAGAAGGTGTGGGAGGAAGGCCCCTCGCCCGCCCTAAACGTGGTCGCGCGCGATGCGATCGGGGAAACTGTCGCCGCTGCCATGCGCGAACTGAATTATCTCGGCGTCGGCACGGTCGAATTTCTCTACGAGGACGGCCAGTTCTATTTCATCGAAATGAATACCCGCATTCAGGTCGAACATCCGGTAACCGAGATGATCACGGACATCGATCTGGTGCTGGAGCAGATCCGCGTGGCGGCCGGCGGCGAGCTCCCGTTGACGCAAAATGATGTGAAATTCCACGGTCACTCGATCGAATGCCGCATCAATGCGGAAAACCCGATCTCCTTCCGTCCCTCGCCCGGAAAAATTCTGCACTATCACGCGCCGGGCGGGCTTGGCGTGCGCATCGATTCGGCAGTCTACCAAGGCTATAGCATCCCGCCTTATTACGATTCCCTCGTGGGCAAGCTGATCGTACACGGCAAGACCAGGCCGGAATGTCTGATGCGGCTCAAGCGCGCGCTGGACGAATTGGTGGTGGATGGGATCGAGACCACGCTGCCGCTGTTCCGCGCGCTGGTGCGGGAGCCCGCTATTATCGACGGCGATTACCACATTCACTGGCTCGAGCAGTTCCTCGCGGGCGGCGGGATGGAAGAGTAACGGCGGTTACGCACGGGCCCGGGCGAGTTGCATCAGTATTGCCGGCAATCTCGGCCCACTCCGGTGAGGCGTCAGATCTGCCGATAGGCCGTACGCGTCACCCGGCCGCTTCGCTCACGACCTCTCTCCACGGGAGGTGAAGAAGACGGCATCGCTCCTTTCCGGTGCGATGCGACAAGTCGCATCAGCAGGGCGCCGACGTCGCGAGGGTCGTAAGGCTTCGGCAGGAACGCCGAGCATGGCACCAATTGCTCGCGATCGGTCGGATGCCACCGTCCGGACGCATAGACGACCGGCATCTCCGGCCGGAGCGAGCGCACGCGGCTTGCCAGTTCTGAACCGTTCATACCCCCCGGCAAGTGCATATCGGTAAACAGCGCATCGACCGCCCCTCCAGATTCGACATAGCGCAACGCGTCGGCCCCGTTCGATGCCACGAACACATGGAAGCCCTGCTCTTGCAGCGCTTCGGCGACCATTTCGGCTATTAGAGCTTCGTCTTCAACGACCAGGATGGTGGCCCTTGTCGATACCGGGTGCATCTCGCCCATACGGTCCTCCTTCCCGCATTAGTCTCGAGTAGTGAACCGCTTCCTTGCGCTTTTTTGTTCAAACTTTCGCCAATTTAAAGACTTTATGCCTAGCGTCCGGTTAATGCGTAGAGGGTGCTCCACATTCTTCGGCTAGCATCGTAAATTGCAAAAGCCCTGTATTCGCAGGAGTACCTATGGCAAGCCGCGAGAGCGCCGCCGTCGAGATCACACCGGAGGTTTTGCTGAAGGCCTATGCCTGCGGCATCTTTCCGATGGCGGAGAGCGCCTATGACAACGCGCTTTATTGGATCGAGCCCGAGCAGCGCGGCATCATTGCGTTCGATCGATTCCATGTGCCGGGCCGGCTCGCGCGCACGGTGCGGTCCGACCGTTTCACGGTAACCGTTAATCGCGATTTCGACGCTGTGATCGCAGGTTGTGCAGCTCCCAAGCCGGAACGTGGTCGCACCTGGATCAATGGCCGCATCCGTAATCTGTATCGCAAGCTGCACGAGCGCGGCCATTGCCACAGCATCGAGGTATACCAGCAGGATGAACTCGTTGGCGGCCTTTACGGCGTCAGTCTCGCCCGCGCTTTCTTCGGGGAGAGCATGTTCCATCACGCCCGCGACGCTTCCAAGGTGGCGCTGGTGCATCTCGTGGCGCGGCTACGCGTTGGCGGCTTCGCGTTGCTCGATACGCAATTCGTCACCGACCACCTGCGGACTTTCGGCGCCACCGAAATTCCACGCCGGCAATATCACAAACAGCTGGAGGCGGCGCTGGTCGGCCAAGCCGATTTCGCGGCGCTGCCGTTCGAGCGCCCGCTGCGCGGCGCCGAAGCATTGCGGCACGCGCTCTCCAACTAAACTAGAAATCGCGCGGCGGCGCCCGGCGCTGTTGCGGCGCCGGCTGTCTTTGCTGCTGTGAGGGTTGCTGTTGTGAGGGTTGCTGTGGTGAGGGTTGCTGCTGCGCCGCCGGCTGTCTTTGCTGTTGTTGCTGGCTGCGGGTCGAGCGCTGTGGTTGCGCTTCTGGCTCCGGCGCTGCTTCCGCGACCACGCCACCTTTACAGTTGGTGAGCCAGATATCGTAGATCGGATGCTCCACCGCATGCAGCCCCGGGCTCGCCGCGAACATCCAGCCGGTATAGATCCGCCGGATTTCGCCTTGCAGCGTCACCTCATCCACCTCGATGAACGCGTCGGTATGCGGCGTCTCGGTCGGCGGTCGCGTGTAACAGGCGCGCGGCGTCACCTGCAGTGCGCCGAACTGCACGGTCTCGTCGATCGTCACGTCGAAGCTGGTGATGCGGCCGGTGATCTTGTCCAGGCCGGCGAACACCCCGGTGGGATTGGGCACCTTGTTGCCCGGCGGTTGGGTGGCGACCTCATCGGTCGGCGCCGCTGCCTCGGGCGGCGGCTGTTGTTGTTGTTGTTGTTGCTGCGGCGCGCCGCGCGCCGGACGTTGCCCGGGCTGCATTGAGCCGGCCGGTGGCGCCGGTGCATTCGACGTGACGGGAGGGGGAGCGGCGCCGCCCGGCGGCGGCGGCAGCGGCTGGGATTGGATATTGCCCTGCGGCTGTCTCGGCCGGCTCGGAGGACCCGGCGGTTGCAGGGTCGGCGGTGGATCGTCCAGACGCTGTTGCGGTTGTTGACGGCCTGGCACGCCTTGCGGCGGCCGCGGCGGATCGTTGCCGAAGATCGAGCCGAATTGCGCGCCCGCAGGCGTCGCCGCGAGCGATAGGCCCATGACGGCGAGCAGGATGAAGGGGAGGAAAATTCGAGACATTGGCCACACACCGCGCATTACGCGCCGGTCGCCCCGGTTAACACGGAGAATACGGCCGGGAAAGGGCGAGTCCCCGGCGTGCCGGAACCGAGCGGGATCACGAGCCGTCGCCGGGCACCCAGGCCTTGTAGTCGCCGGTGGCCGTCGGCCGTCGGCCGGCAGCCAGGGTCGAGCCTGGCGGCCGATAGGCGGCTGGCGTACCGGTGAGATTCGGCAAATGCGGTTTCTCCCATTCATTCGGCCGATAATTCTCCTGCGTCGGAGGCACGTCTACGGTGTGATGCATCCAGCCATGCCAGGCCGGCGGGATTCTGGAAGCTTCAGCATCGCCGTTATAGATCACCCAACGGCGTTCAAAGCCGAGGCTTGGGTCGACGGCGCCGTCCTTGGTTCGATAATAGCGGTTGCCGGCTTCATCTTCGCCCACCAACTCGCCGTAGCGGCGCGTCCAGAGCAGCGTGCCGAAAGTGGCGCCGTTCCACCAGGTGAAGAAGAGCTGCAGGAAGCGTTTCATCGTGCGTGAAGTCCGTCGTTGCGGGGTTCGTTCTGCCACCCAGCATCCAAGCTGTCCAGCGAGCCCAGCGGTGCACAAGCCAGTGAGATTTCTGCATCTGTGGCAAAAAGGTGACGGTAGGGCGACGAGCGATGAGCTAATAATCGACGCCTCAGCCGGCATCGCCGGATGTAGGAAGCGGGCAGGGCAGATGCGCACGGGCAAATCCATTACGAAGATCGCACTCGTTGCGACCATCAGTTCGCTGACCGCGTCTGCTCTTTCCGCCGCCGACTTGCCTGCGCAGACCAAAGCGAAGCCGGCGCTGACAGAGGCACTCACTGCACCCGACTGGACGGGCTTTTACCTCGGTGTCTATGCCGGCGTTGGCCTGCAGCGGTCAGAAGGAAGCGACCCCACCGGAGCCACGGGTCCTGGAGGCGTTGAATTTATCGGACAAGGATTCACCGGCGGCGGGACTGCGGGTTACAATTATCAACTCTATCCCAACTGGGTCGTGGGTCTGGAAGGCGATTTCGGATATCTCGGCCTTGATCGGGCCTTCACAGATTATTTCCCCGACCAACGCCTCAATTCAAAAACCTCGTGGATCGGCACCGTGCGCGGGAGAGTTGGCTATACCACTGGCCCGACGCTTACCTATGTCACCGGCGGCGCGGCCTGGGTGCATATCACGGATGTCAACGATTTCTCGGCCTTTGGCGGCCCCCGTGTCAGCCGTTCGGAAACAAATGGCGGCTTCGTGGTCGGTACCGGCATTGAAACCCGGCTGGGCGGTAACTGGACCGCGAAAGCTGAACAGCTCTACGTGGATGTCGGCGAGGGTCCCGCTGTTCCCCCCGGAATGGTGCGGGTCGACAAGCATCGTTATGACCTTATGAAGTTCGGGGTGAACTACCTGTTCGGTAACAACCCGCAACCCGTCCTGGCTTCGTATAATTGGACCGGTCCTTACGCCGGCTTCGTCGGTGGAACGGCGGGATCGTCGACCGAGGGCAGCGATCCCGCGGGCGTGAGGCGCGGCGTTATCAACAACCACGGCACCGGCTTCACCGCCGGCGGCATCGCCGGCTACAACTGGCACCTCGCGCCACAATGGGTTTTGGGCGTGGAAGGGGATTTCAGTTGGCTCGGAATCGACCACCGCAGCGCCGACTACTTTGATCATCCCGCCTCGCTTAGCGTGGAGACAAACTGGGTTGCGACCGCGCGTGCGCGCGTTGGCTACAGCACCGGAGCCGCGCTGCTTTATCTCACCGGTGGCGCTGCTTGGGTGAACCTGCAAGACAGCTTTCAAGGATCGCGTTTCAGCTCCCGTGGACCGCGGGTCTCCAGCACCGAAACCCTTAGCGGGCTGACCGTTGGCGGCGGCATTGAGGCGCCGTTCTTTGTTCCCGGCTGGATGTCGCGGACCGAATATCTTTTCGTCAGCGCTGGCGACGGCGGCACCTTGAACTCATTCGGTGATCGTTTCCGTGCAGACCACGATTTTCATCTGTTCCGCTTCGCATTGGTACGGAATTTCGGAGCCGGCTGGAATTGACGCGGCGGCTTTGCTGCGGTTCGGCGGGCCGAATTGAGGTCCGCCATTTACGGGGGGCGGCAGGGGCCGGCGTTTTGCGCGCCGGCCCTTTTCTTTGCCGCGCACCTCGCGCGAGGAGATGCTTATGTTTGAACGCAGCCGAGAGGCATTGATTCACATCCGCGAAGCGTTGGGTTTTGCTCCGGATTGGATCGTGGCCCTGATCATCTTGGGGCTGTCGGTAACATTGGCGCTCGGTTTACATAGCCTCGCAATGCGCTTGCTGCACCGAATATTTGGCCAGCCGCATTCCGGCAAGTCGGTGCTTGCGGCGATCAGCGGGCCAACGCGCCTGGCATTGATCGTTCTTGGCCTCAGCATTGCGCTGCCAACTGTGCCGCTGCCGCCCGAAACCAGAGCCCTGCTCGTGCGCCTGCTGCTCGTCACAGGGATAGGCCTGATCGGCTGGACCGCTATCACGGCGCTTAACACCGCCGCCACTTTGCATTTGATACGCTTTCGTACCGACAGCGAAGACGATCTCCACGCCCGCAAACATGTCACCCAGATCCGCATTCTGCTTCGCATTGTCGATGCGGTGATCATCACCATCACCGTGGCCGCAGCGCTGATGACCTTCGAACCGGTGCGGCAGTATGGAATAAGCCTGTTCGCCTCCGCCGGCGTAGCCGGGCTGGTGGTCGGCCTCGCCGCGCGGCCGGTGCTGAGCAATCTGCTGGCCGGCGTGCAGCTGGCCGTGACGCAGCCAATTCGCATCGACGATACCGTGATGATCGAGAATGAAATGGGTCGGATCGAGGAGATCACCGCGACTTATGTCGTTGTGCGATTGTTGGACCTGCGGCGGCTGATCGTGCCGCTGACTTATTTCATCGAGAAGCCGTTCCAGAACTGGTCGCGCGAAGGTTCCGACATCATTGCGAGCGTTGTGCTCTATGTCGAATACGCCACGCCGGTTGCCCGCGTGCGCGAGAAGGCCAAGGAGCTGGCCGAGCAGTCGCCGCTCTGGAATCGCAAGACTTTCAAACTACAGGTGTCGGACTCCAAAGAAAACGTGATGGAGCTGCGGATTCTGCTGAGCGCAAACTCCGCATCCGCGGCTTCAGACCTGCGTTGCGAGATCCGCGAAAAGCTGATCGATTTTCTGCTGCAGGATTATCCGGCGGCGTTTCCGCGCCGGCCGATAACGCCGCAATCTGCCGAGCAACCGAGCGCGGTCACCCCCGCTTCACCTTAGCTGCGGGAAGTCGAACCCCGCCGCTTTCCAGCTCGCGTGTAAAGTGGGACTGAGTAGCTTGTCGATGAAAGCGCGGGCGGTGTCCTGCGCCTTGCTGGCAGTGAATATACCCGCGCAATAGGTCGTCACCGCCTGCAACGGTTCAGGCAGCGGACCGGCAATGACGGCGCCCTTTACCGCCACGATCTCGCTGAACTGCGTCATCCCTAGCTCGGCCTCACCCTGCGCCACCGCCTGGGCGGTGAAAAAGCCGTTTTTCTGCCACTGCACCTTAGGATTGATGGTCGCGGCGATGCCCATGCGCTCCAGCAGGCCGGCGAGATAAATGCCCGCGGTGCCGCCGACGCCGGGATCGGTGAGCGCGATCGAGCGTGCATTGAGCAGCATCTGCTTGAAAGCTTCAGGTGTCGAAAAGTTCGGGCGCGGCGCGCCTTCGCGGATGGCGACCCCGATGCCGACGCGGCCGAGATCCCAGCGGCCGGTGAGTGTGCCCTCTTGCTGCAGTTTCTCCAGCGACTGGCGGGATGAGAATTGCGATGTCTGCGGTTTCGCCCGCTTCGATCCTGCCCTGCAAGGCGCCGACCGGCGCAAAGAAATGATCGCAGGTTTCGCCGGTTTCCTGAGCGAAGGCTTGGCAGGCCGGCTCTACGACTTCTTTCACCGCCAAAGCACTGAGAATTTTCATGCGTCTCCTGTCGGCCACGTCTTGGTATGACGCTTCGGGCCTGTTGCCGCTTCTTGGCACGAGCAGAGTGTTCGCAACAGTCCCTGAGGGTTCTTGTCACGACCGCAGCGCTGGAAGTCGTGTCGCGTTTTAAGACTTTGCCGAAGCCACTTACCAAACAAAGCCCTTGAGAAGGCGCTGCTCGCCCTCAATTAAGGACGAGGATGAGGGGTTCTGCCACGCTCACCGCATGCGTCGCCCCAGCAAATTCGCTGATGGCGAATTCCCTTCCCAGGCTCGCCTGCCGACTGCGCCGCGACCACCGCTTGAGTCGGGGATTTCTGGGGCTGGATTCGCCTCCGCGGGCGCGGGTTTCTGCAACTTTTGCGTGTCCGCCGGCTTGGACCATGGCAAAAGCGCTAAGTCGTGCCGGGCTCAGGTAGGGTGTCCGATATCTTTTTTCCGACCCTTGCCGGTGGATAGCGGAGCTATCTCGCCAGGCCCGACAAAAAACATTTTGGAATCTTCGCTGAATCTCCGACACTTGCCGCGTCGCACTCGATTCTTTCCCCCGTTATCCCCACATTTAGCGTTTGATTCATGACTCGGTACTAGTTCTTGACGGCCACGGTGGAGTTGGCCTAGCTTTCAAGGGTTCGGCGGCGGGTGTTTCTAGTCCCTCCGGACGCTCCCCAAAGGGAAGTGCAACCCTTGCTCCGCCGGGCTGTAAAGGCTCTGCGCAGCCATTGCATCGCCATGGGGCAGCGGACCCAAGAGGGCCGCAACTACCGGTTCCAGGCGGGGCTACCGCCGGGGCCGGGATGGGGGTCGTCCGAAGAGTATGCGGGCGTCAATCGACGGCGCGGGGCAGCCTTGCGCTGATCAACAAGGTGTCGGCGCATTGCCTCACTAGATTATGCTGAGGCAGGCGACCGGCCCAGAAACGGGGCAAGAGAACGATGCACATCGAGCGGCGCTACACCAAGGAAGGCCAGTCTCCCTATGCGGAGATCGAATTCCGTTTGACCGCCAGCGAAATCCGTAACCCGGACGGCTCCGTCGTCTTCCGGGCGGACGACGTTGAGGTCCCGGCCTTCTGGTCGCAGGTCGCTTCCGACGTGTTGGCACAGAAATATTTTCGCAAGGCGGGCGTCCCTGCCCGGCTGAAGAAAGTCGAGGAAGAGAGCGTTCCGTCTTTCCTCTGGCGCTCTGTCGCGGATGCTCAGGCGCTGGCCGCGCTGCCGGAGAACGAGCGCTATGTCGGCGAAACCTCCTCCAAGCAAGTATTCGACCGCCTGGCCGGAACCTGGACCTATTGGGGCTGGAAGGGCGGCTATTTCGACAGCGACGCTGATGCGCAGACTTTCTTCGATGAGCTGCGCGCGATGCTGGCGCTGCAGATCGCCGCGCCGAACTCGCCGCAATGGTTCAACACCGGCCTGCACTGGGCCTATGGCATCGACGGCCCCAGCCAGGGCCACTATTACGTCGACTTTCAGAGCGGCAAGCTGACCAAATCCAAGACCGCTTATGAGCATCCGCAGCCGCATGCCTGCTTCATTCAGTCGGTGAGCGACGACCTGGTGAACGAAGGGGGCATTATGGATTTGTGGGTGCGCGAGGCGCGCCTGTTCAAATACGGCTCCGGCACCGGCTCGAACTTCTCCCGCCTGCGCGGCGAAGGCGAGAAGCTGTCGGGCGGCGGGCGCTCCTCCGGCCTGATGAGCTTTTTGAAGATCGGCGACCGCGCCGCCGGCGCGATCAAGTCGGGCGGCACCACGCGCCGGGCCGCCAAGATGGTGATCGTCGACACCGACCATCCCGACATCGAGCAGTTCATCGACTGGAAGGTGAAGGAAGAGCAGAAGGTCGCGGCGCTGGTCACCGGTTCCAAGATCAACCAGCGGCATCTGAAGGCGATACTGAAGGCCTGCGTGAATTGCGAAGGCTCGGGCGACGACTGCTTCGATCCGGAAAAGAACCCGGTGCTGCGGCGGGAGATCAAGGCCGCGCGCAGGAATGCCGTGCCGGATAATTCGATCCAGCGCGTGATCCAGTTCGCGCGCCAGGGCTACAAGGACATGGACTTCCCGGTCTACGACACCGACTGGGATTCCGAGGCCTATCTCACCGTCTCCGGGCAGAATTCCAACAACTCGGTGCGCGTCACCGACGAATTCCTCAAAGCCGTGGAGTCCGACGGCAGCTGGGACCTCACCCACCGCACCCGCGGCAACAAGATCGCCAAGACCGTCAAGGCGCGCGATCTGTGGGAGAAGATCGGCTATGCCGCTTGGGCCTGCGCCGATCCGGGCCTGCAATTCCACACCACGGTGAATGACTGGCACACCTGCCCGGCGTCGGGCCCGATCCGCGCCTCCAATCCGTGCTCGGAATACATGTTCCTCGACGACACCGCCTGCAATCTGGCGTCGATGAATTTGCTCACCTTCCGCGACGAGAAGACCGGCAAGTTCAATGTCGAGGATTACGAGCACGCCACCCGGCTGTGGACCGTAGTGCTGGAAGTCTCCGTCTTGATGGCGCAGTTCCCCTCGAAGGAGATCGCGCAGCTATCCTACGAATTCCGCACCCTCGGCCTCGGCTATGCCAATCTCGGCGGGCTGTTGATGTCGTCGGGCATTTCCTATGACTCGCAACGCCGGCCGCGCGATTGCGGGCGCGCTCACCGCCATCATGACCGGCGTCTGCTACGCCACCTCGGCGGAGATGGCGCAAAAGCTCGGCCCCTTCCCCGGCTACAAGAAGAACCGCGAGCATATGCTGCGCGTGATCCGCAACCATCGCCGCGCCGCGCATGGCGAGCGCTCGGCTTATGAGAAGGTGGCAACGCCGCCGGTGCCGCTCGACCACAACAGCATCCTGACCGGCAGCCAGGCCAGCTTCTATTCCGCGCTCTCGGAGCATGCCAGGCGCGCCTGGGATCTGGCGCTGAAGCTGGGCGAGAAGCACGGCTATCGCAATGCACAGACCAGTGTGATCGCGCCCACCGGCACGATCGGCCTTGTCATGGATTGCGACACCACCGGCATCGAGCCCGACTTCGCGCTGGTGAAGTTCAAGAAGCTCGCCGGCGGCGGCTACTGGAAGATCATCAACCGCGCAGTGCCGGAAGCCCTGCGCGTGATGGGTTATTCCGGCGACCAGATCTCCGAGATCGAGGTCTATGCGCTCGGCCACGGCTCGCTCGGCCAGGCCCCCGGCATCAACCACACCACCCTGCGCGCAAAGGGCTTCACCGACGAAGCCATCGCCACGGTGGAAAAGGCGCTGCCCACCGCCTTCGACATCAAGTTCGCCTTCAACCGATGGACGCTGGGCGAGGATTTCTGCCTCAACACCCTCGGCGTTCCCGCGGAAGAGCTGGCGTCACCGACGTTCGATCTGCTGGCCTGGCTCGGCTTCACCAAGCGCGAGATCGACGCCGCCAATATCCATGTCTGCGGCGCCATGACGGTGGAAGGCGCGCCGCATCTGAAGGCCGAGCATTATCCGGTGTTCGACTGCGCCAACCCCTGCGGGCGCACCGGCAAGCGCTATCTCTCGGTGGAAAGCCACATCCGCATGATGGCGGCGGCGCAGCCTTTCATCTCCGGCGCCATTTCGAAAACCATCAACATGCCGAATGAGGCGGGCGTCGACGACTGCAAGTCCGCGTACCTGCTGTCCTGGAAGCTCGGCCTGAAGGCGAATGCGCTTTACCGCGACGGCTCGAAACTGAGCCAGCCGCTGAACGCCCAGCTCATCGCCGACGAGGAGGAGGAAGAGGAAGAGATCGCCGCCTTCATCGAGAAGCCGCAAGCCGCGCGCACCGCGGCGCTGGCCGAGAAGCTGGTGGAGAAGGTGGTCGAGCGCATCGTGGTCATGCGCGAGCGCGAGAAGCTGCCTGACCGGCGCAAGGGCTACACCCAGAAGGCCGTGGTCGGGGGCCACAAGGTTTATCTCCGCACCGGCGAATATGACGACGGCCGCATCGGCGAGATCTTCGTCGACATGCACAAGGAAGGCGCGGCGTTGCGCTCGCTGCTCAACAACTTCGCCATCGCGGTGTCGCTCGGCCTGCAATACGGCGTGCCGCTGGAGGAATATGTCGACGCCTTCACCTTCACCCGCTTCGAGCCGCAGGGCCCGGTGCAGGGCAACGACTCGATCAAATACGCCACCTCGATCCTGGATTACGTCTTCCGCGAGCTGGCGATCTCCTATCTCGAGCGCTTCGACCTCGGCCATGTCGATCCCTCGGAAACCCAGTTCGACGCGCTCGGCAAGGGCGTGGCGGAAGGCAAGGACGTGCGGCCGGAGGCGCGCTATGTCTCCAAGGGCCTCACGCGCTCGCGCACCGACCGGCTCTCCGTCGTGCGCGGCGATGAGTCTTCTGCCTCCCCGCTTGTGGCGGGTGGCGGCAATGTCACCGCCCTCTCCTCCGGCGCGGTCGCGCTGAAATCCGAGCCCGCGCAGAAACTCTCGCCAGCGCAGCAGCTGGAGCAGATCAACGTGCAGACGCGCAGGCGCATGCGAAAATCGCGGCGGTTGAGAAGCGCGCCGAAGCCAGAGCCAAGGGCTACGAAGGCGAGGCCTGCGGCGAATGCGGCAACTTCACGCTGGTGCGCAACGGCACCTGCATGAAATGCGACACCTGCGGATCGACGACGGGGTGCAGCTAACGGAGGGCGACATGGCCAAGCGAACCACACACAAGAGCGCGAGTGGCAAAAAGCTTTACGCCAAGCGCGACAAGAAAGGAAAGTTCACTGATATCCAGAGCTACAAGCGCGCGCATGGCGCGGACATCAAGCGCAAGGCCAAGAAAGAAAAGTAGCTGTCGCCGTGGATTTGCGCCGGCATGGCCTGGCGTGATGGTGGCGTTTATTCTTTCCCCTCCCCCGCTTGCGGGGGAGGCAGGAAGGGGGCAATTCGGTTTGGTGAATTGAACAATACCAGGAGATTTTTTTGAGCAACCAATCCAAAGAGGCCCAGGCGAAGGCCGAGGCGAGTTTCAAGCGCAAGGCCGACCAGGCGCGCGACGGCAAACTGGCGGCGGCGGAATACGAAGCGGCCGGCCGCGCCATGCGCGAGCGGACCGCGAAGCTGCGCGAGCAGCGGCTGGCGAAAGAGGCGGCCGACCGCGAAGCGGAAGCGACGAAGCCGAAGCCGAAGCCGGCAGCGAAGGCGAAGGCAGCGGTGAAGGGGAAGAAGAAGAGGGAAGAGAAATTAGGAAGCTTCGCAATGGCCACACGACGGCAACTTGCATGACGATCGTCAGCGACTGTTCCAGTCGATGCCAACTTCGCCCTAGCCACGCAATGTATCACGGCAAATCCCCAGCACTTTCTGCTCGTTCGGTAATCGGAAACTGTAGAGCACGTCCGTTTCAAAAGAATATCGGGCTTCAAACCAATGATGTACCACGATCTGCGCTTTGCGAGTGGTTGTTGTTTGCACATTAATGAAATGTTGCGCGACAACGTATAATTCTATCGGGCTGACGTCCCGCTATGTGAACGTACGCATCGGTGTCTAATCGACAGCGTTCAGCCTTAGAACTGGTACACTACGATCGGCACCCTGTTTGCGACTTTTATCGGCGCTTGGCATAGGCTTAATTAGATCTTCGACACGATGTAAAAGAAATAGAAGGAAAGCGCTATCGAGCGCGTAGCCGACGACTGAAACGTACCACGGTACGGGCGACCAGCAGAAGCGATAGTCGAGCGCGGACAGAACGATGAGCATGACTAGTGCCGCAAAAATTAAGACGATAATGATTTTTTGCGCAGGCTCTTTTTCGTGCGACGGCCCTGCCTGCTGGCGTCGTTGCAAAAGAGTTCACGCTAACTCGTATGTATAACGAGGAAGCTTTGCACCAGACACAAGCGGTCGCCCCCTATCCTCGGCATAGACATCGGCTTTGTTGAAATTGCATATAAGCCAGCCCTTAAACCGTGACTTATGCCTTAATGCCCAAGAACTATCTTTTTTGCTGCAGAGTAATGCGATGGTCTTCAGAATATTTTTTTAGAAGAAGAAAGGTATCGTCTCGCCGGACATTTAGTAGAGGACCACCGACGCGTCATCCTCACCGAGGCTTGGCCGCGAATGGATGCGGCCGGAGATGAGCTTGAAGGAAAATAGGCCAGAAGCTGAAGTACGGCACATTGTTCGTCTAGCAATGAGAACCTGGCTCCGCGGGGTACGGCCGCACGGAACGCGGTGCGAGGTCCGATCGATGCCGGCGCCTTGATTGCGCCGGCGAGCTTTGCCCGGGTCGAGCGCCAGCACCGCGTGCTCGTTCACGAGGTCAGCGACGCGCCCTACTTCCCGCTTCCCTGCATGAAGGTCAGCAGCTTGGACAGCGTGCCGGGCGGTGTCTTCGATACCTCCAGCAGCAGCCGCTCCACCGTCTCGCCGGTTTCCGGTGAGACTTCGCGGCGCGCGCTTTCCATGTCGGCGACGAAGGCCGGATCCTGCATCGTATCCCAGAAAGCCTTGCGCAGGATCTGCACGAGCTCGGCCGGCACTCCCGGCGGCGCGGCCACCGGCCGGCCCGCCTGCGCCATCGCCAGCGCCACCTGCCACATCGCGCGGTCCTCGTCCTTTTTCACAAGGTCCAGGATGAGCGGGACATCCGGAAGATCGGGCTGCCGGCTGCCGGCGATCTGCACCAGCGGACGCACCTGATTGTCCTTCACCCAGCTCGGGCGGTTGGCCTTGACCGACGACCACGATCCCGACAGGCCCTCGACCTCGCCCCGCTCGATCGCAAGCAAAGTCTCCGTGTTGGCCTTGTATCCTGAGACGACGCGGAATTTGGTGCCGATCGTGTTGTTCATCAAATTGGGATAGGTCTCGCTGTCGTTCGGGCCGCTGCCGCCGAGCACCACCTCCATCTTGAAGGCGTCATCAATCGTCTTCGCTTTCGAGGTGTGGAACACCCAGACGGCGCCGACTTCGGCGGTCATGCTGCCGAGCCAGTTGACCTCCATCGGCTTGAACATCGCGTTCTTGTCGCCGAAGAAGGGATAGAACGGCACGCCGCGCTGGATGAGCCCGAATGCCGTTCCGTCCTTCGGCGCGATGTTGAAGAGCCAGTTGGCGCCGGTCAGCCCGCCGCCGCCCGGCATGTTCTGCACCACGATCGTGGGCTCGCCGGGGATGTGCCGGGCCATGTATTGCGCCAGCGTCCGGCCATAGGCGTCATAGCCGCCGCCCGGCGCCGACGGCACGATCAGGCGAAGCGTCTTGCCCCGGTAGAAATCTTCCGCCTCAGCGCCCTGGGAGGCGACGAGCGCGAGAACGGCCGCAACAAGAAGCTTCCGCAACATTGCCGGTATCCCCCTGCTCAACTCTATACGCGTCGTGCGGTTCGCGCGACGGGTTTTGCCGTGCGGATGACTTCGCGTGGGGGCGACGGTATGCTCAACCTCGCTGTTGTTTACACGGCATCCAGCATGAAATCTTTGCTACCCACCAGACCGCCGGCGATTGTTGAAGTCACCTGGCATTGAGGAGAAAACTCCCCTTCTGCCACAATTATTTGCACGTCACCGTGACTCGGTACAAATAGAGCGGGGGTACAAGACAAACGAAATGGGGGGCATCATGAAAATCATCGGGGCGGGATTAGCGGCGTTTGCCACAGTGGTATTCTTTTGCTGCCAGGGCGGAACTGTGCAAGCGCAAACAGCGGGCCAACCGCCAGCATCGGCAAAACAGAGCGGCGCGACGCCGGGCGATGCCGCGCCTGCGGCCAAGCCCGCCAGGCCAGCGGTGCAACCCGCCGCCAAACCGCCGGCCGCGGCAAAGCCGGCTGCGCAAAAACCTTCCGCGCCCGCACAAGCCAAGCAAAGCGCGACGGCGCAGCCCGCGCCAAGCGGCAAGAGCGTCTGCGTCGCCTCGACGCTTGGCCACCAGTTCGCCGTGCAGAAGATCGGCATGACGGTGTTCGGCAATGCACTGGACAAAGTTGCTATCGATAGCTGGGGCATCGACGAAGCCGCCGTGCGGCGTATCGGACAAATCGCCGGCAAGGGCTACGCCGTACGGCGCATCGCTATCCCGGCCGCCGCGGCGGCGGAGTCCAACGCCCCGTTCAGCGGCTGGCTATCCAATCCCGTCGAGATGCGGATTCGCGCGATCGCCGCGGCTTCGCCGAAATGCGACGTCTATGTTTCGCTGGCGCCGGCCAGCAGAAACTACAGCACCACCAATCAGCACCTAACGGGCCTCGGCATCGTTGATACGTCGCCTATCGTCGATCGGATTTTTGTTTTCGCCAGCTTTTCCGTCGTAATTCATGACGGCGATACCTTCTCGGTGTTGAAGGTCGCCCTCCCGGACGCCGGGCTCTTCTCGGCGGGTCTCATGGCGGCCCCAAGCGCGATGTATCAGCAGGTGGACAGGAGCTGGGTGCCGGCAACGCCGCAGACCGCAGCGCAAAGCGCGCAACTGAAAAATGCAACACGCGCTCTGGTGGAGGAAGGTCTGTCAAAAGCACTATCGGGCGTGTTCGAGGGCGGCGTGTAGCGGGCGCCGCGTATCGAGACGCTAACGCCATTCATCATCCAGCCACCTGCGGCGGCCGAACGCACCGCTATTTCTTCACAGTGCCGATCTCACTTCGGGTGGCCCCAGGAGCCGCGCGGCCTGAAGCTTCAGCGCCTCGTGACACTCGCAGGCTGATTCCTCCAGACGCGGCACGTCGAGGATCTGGATTTGCCCGCGTCGATATCTGATAATTTTCGATGCTTGCAGCTGTCGAGCCGCCAGGGTGACGCTGGTTCGCCGCACGCCCAGCATGATGGAGATAAATTCCTGCGTCAGATGAAGCGTGTCGCTTTGAGTGACATCACGCATTCTCAACAGCCAGCGGGAGAGCCGGGCATCGATTTCGTGTTTCGCGTTGCACGCCGCAGATTGTTGCGCCTGCGCCATCAATATTTGATCGTGCAGATAAAACGTCTTGCGCAGCGTCCGGCTGGCGGCCACTGCCGCCTGCGCGTGAGGCATGTCAATCACCGAAGCGGTGCCCTCGGCCTGCACAATAGCCCGATTTAGCGAAACTGCGTCATCGAGGGCGGCCGGCGTGCCTGCCACACTGTCGTAGCCCACGATCGCGGCTTCGACCATTCCACCGTCGGCCAGCACCACCACGAACGAGATCGCTCCGGAATGTGGGAAATACAGGCACTCGACCCTGCCGCCCACGTCGAACAGCATTTTAGCCAGAGGAAGTGGCACGGTACGCAGATGCGCGCCAAGAAGCTCGAAGTCGTCCTGCGACAGCGATTGCAAAAAGCTGTTGGGTGGCCGGCTCATGTGGCTCTCCATCCTTTCGGCGGGAGCACAGGAGCGTCTCTCAGGTACCGGCAAGCCAATCTGGTGCAGGTGCTATACCGAACATAGTCCTTTTTAGCCCTGGGTGTGTGCGCTAATTGACCCATAGAGGACCTTTCTTCGTCCGATCGCGGCTGTGCGGCTTCGGCGAAGACATCGCCCATTGCGGGTACTCACGCCCTTCGTCGGGGTTCACGCCGACGCCTTCCACGCTCTTCTTGCGGCGTTTGGCAAGACCCTCCAAAGGAGTAAACGCCGCGTTTTCCGGGTGCCCTCGCGGTGCATTTCAGGGCTCCTTTTCGCCGCGGCCTTATTGTAAAGTGCCATCGTTACGGGGAACCAATCCGAACGGGACTAGGGAGAAACCTATATGAAAAAGCTATCGATCGGCCTTTTGGCCGCCGTTGCTATCGCTCTTGCTGCCGCACCCGCCGATGCCGCCACGAAGAAAAAGAAATCCGCCAAAAAAGAAACGGCGAAAACTGAAGTCAGCAAGGTCGACCCGAACCACCCGATGTACTTTACCTGCTTCTGGAATGGTGTGGCGGGCGCCAAGCAGCCGAAAGCCTGCGGCGGTTAGCGTGTAGCCGGGTAGCTCCCGGTGTCACGCCGTTACCGGCGCCTCACTCTTGTTGCCTGAAGCGCCTAAAGGCCCCGCGTCTCGTCATGCGCGGGGCCTTCTAATGAGACCAACAGCTATACCGCCGGACCGATCGAGGCCGGAGTCTTGATCACGCCGGTAAGCTTTTTCGGATCGAGCGCGAGGAGCGCGGGCTCGTCGAAGACATCGCCCATTTCCGACTTCACGCCGTTCTTGGCGATCTCCTCCAGCCACTTCCTGTGAATGCGCGGATCCTGATCCTCATATTCGATCTGGCGGCCGCCTTTCTGCACCGAAATGGTGCCCTGGCCTTCCCCGCTCTTCCGGCGCAAGGCGATGAACGGGTAACGCCGGCTGCCCAGGCTGCAAGCCAAATAGCGCGCACGCGTCGGTCCGGTGTTGAAGTGCTGGTGGAACATCCAAAACGGCGGGGTGTACATCACGCCGTGACGCCAGGGAATCTCCACGAACTTGCTGTCGCCTTCGTACCACAACAGCGAATAGCCCTCCCCGGTCACCGCATGCACGTGCGTGCCGGCCGCGTGGCGATGCGCCTTCTTGTAGCGGCCGGCCGGCATCTCGGATGAATGCGCATGCTGCGTGCCGCTCGCCAGCACGAAGGAGCAACTGGTGGAGCCCTTGCCGCGCGCAGCGAGATCGAACAGCTTGAAGTCGTTCAGGTTAGGAATGAAATTCGTCTCCCAGATATTGAGCCGGGCGATTTCACCGCGGTCGACCGGGACATGCCGTCCCTCCCCTTGCCACTCGTTCGGCTGGCCGACGCGGTCGGGAAACTGGAACGGATTGTCAAAGACGAAGTCGCGGTTGTGATAGAGGTTCAGCGTCAGCGGCGCGTCATTGGTACATGACAGGCGCACCGACTTGTTCCCCGACGCGTTGAAGAACTGGTACTGGCAGTTCAGCGGGATCGCGAACAGCGCCTTCGGGCCCCATTCGAAAGTCTGCTTGGCGCCGCCCGGCAGCCAGATCGTGCACGAGCCCTGGCCCGAGAGCACATAGACGAAGCACTCGTAGAGATGCTTCACCGGCGCCGTCTTGCCGCCGGGCGCAATCTCCACGACGTAATTGGCCATGAAGTCTCCGCGGCCATGGGTATGCGCAAAAGCGCCGCGCGCGCCGTACCAGTCCCATGGCGCCGTTTCGATCGCCAGGAGGTCGAGGCCGAAATCCTCATGGATGGGAATCCGCTGTGCCTTGGCCCAGTCGAGATAGGCGTCAACAAGGAAACTGCCGCCTGCCTGGAGCTCGGCGGCGGACTTGGCATCAACGGCTTCGGCTGACATGAATTTCCGCAGCTCTCACACCGCCGGCCCGATTGACGCCGGCGTCTTGATCACCCCGGTCAGTTTCTTCGGATCGAGCGCCAGAAGCGCCGGTTCGTCGAAGATATCGCTCATTTCCGACTTCACGTCGTTCTTGGCGATCTCCTCCAGCCATTTGCGATGAATGCGCGGATCCTGATCCTCGTATTCGATCTGGCGTCCGCCCTTCTGCACCGAAACGGTGCCGGCGCCTTCCGCGCTCTTCTTGCGCAGCGAGATGAAGGGATAGCGCCGGCTGCCCAGGCTGCAGGCCCAATAGCGCGCGCGCTCGGGGCCGGTGTTGAAGTGCTGGTGGTACATCCAGAACGGCGGCGTATACATCACGCCATGCCGCCAGGGGATCTCGACGAATTTGCTGTCGCCTTCGTACCACAGCAGCGAATAGCCGACGCCGGTCACCGCATGCACATGCGTGCCGGCGGCGTGGCGGTGCGCCTTCTTGTAGCGGCCGGTCGGCATCTCGGATGAATGCGAATGCTGCGTGCCGTCCGCCAGCACGAAGGAGCAGTTGCTCGAGCCCTTGCCGCGCGCGTTGTATTCGAACAGCTTGAAGTCCTTCAGACTGGGAATGAAGCTCGTCTCCCAGATGTTGAGCTTGGCGACATCGCCGCGGTCGACCGGCACATGCTTGCCCTCGCCCTGCCACTCGTTCGACTTACCGAAGCGTTCGGAAAACTGGTACGGGTTGTTAAAGACGAAATCGCGATTGTGATAGAGGTTGAGCGTCACCGGTGCGTCGTTGGTGCAGGACAGGCGGATGGATTCCTGTCCCGAGCCGTTAAAGAACTGGTACTGGCAGTTCAGCGGGATCGCGAACAGCGAGGTCGGGCCGAATTCGAAGGTCTGCTTCTCGCCGTTCGGCAGCCACAGCGTCGCCGAGCCGTGGCCGGAGAGCACATAGACGAAGCACTCGTAGAGATGCTTCACCGGCGCGGTCTTGCTGCCAGGCGGGATCTCGACGACGTAATTGGCCATGAAGTCGCCGCGGCCATGGGTATGGGCAAAGGCGCCCCGCGCGCCGTACCAGTCCCATTTGCCCGTTTCGATCGCCAGCAGGTCGAGGCCGAAATCCTCATGAATGGGAATCCGCTGCTCCTTGGCCCAGTCGAGATAGGGTTCGACCAGGAAGTTTCCACTCTTTTCGAGCTCGGCGGCGGATTTGGCTTCGGCAACGGCTTGGTCTGACATCAACTTCTCCTGGACTGAACGGGATTTGCCGTATGGGCATATCGGACCCCGCGACAGCAGGCAATTGCGATCAGGCGGCCCGAAAGCCGGGCAAGACCGCACCTAAGCGAGATGCCCGGGACAAGCCCGGGCATGACGACAACTTGGAAGCTTGGCTGTTTGGAATTGAATTCGAAGTGACGGCTAGCGCCAGCGGTGATGGCGATGGTGACCGTGGCTCCAGACATAACGCGGCCCGGCATAGTAGCGAACGACCGGAGCGCGATAGATCGGCGCGACATAGAGAGGTCGAGCAACGTAAACCGGCGGAGCGACGTAAACCGGCGCTTCCTCGTACTCGGCGTAGCTTTCGTACACCGGTGGCGCACGATAAACCGGCGGCGCTTCGCTAAACTGCGGCCGCGCCCATTCGCATCGATAACCGTTCCAGACTTGCCCGCGCTCGCAGCCCTCTCGCGGCACGTCGAGTTCAGCCGCCGACGCCACGTTCGGAGCAAACGCGGCGAAACCAGCTGCCGCTACCGCCAGAACTGCAAGTGCACGCATGGCAAATCCTCCCTTCAAACGGAAGCGGAAATCCTACGCGTTCATCATGAACCGAAGCCTAATGCCTCTGTTGTCTATTGTTCATTTTTACCATAGCCGGGCTGAAGACAGGCCCTGCGCCACAGCAGGGTTGTTCCGGACGCTCACAGCCCGTAAGCTGGCACCACTAATATTAGAAACTATGCGGAGGAAACAATGTCATTCGTTAAGTGCCTTGTACCGGCCCTGCTGGCAGGAGCTTTCATGTGTTCGCCGGCTTCGGCCATGCCTGGATCGGCTTCGTCAAAGAATCTGCCATCGGCGGTCGATCCGGCGGTGGTTCAAGTCAATCACAATAAGAACCACAAAGTGGTGGTGAAGAAAAAAGTCGTCGTGAACAAGAAAGTCGTCTATCGGCCAGGCGGCGTCTATCGGGTCGCTCCCGTCGGCTGGCGCCGTATTGGCGTACGCCCTGCCTACTGGCAGACCGCGGGTTGCATTCTGGTGGGCGGCATCTGGTACTGCCCGTAAGGCAATAGCCCGCGCTCACCGCGTTTTTCATCATGGCCGGACTTGTTCCGGCCATGATCGCAATGAGACAGCGCTCGCCTCAGTAAGATCGCCGGATCAAGTTCGGCGATAACGAAGAAATGGACTGCTTGGCTGCTTGAATTGTGAGGCCGCAGAAAATTCGGCCTCATCCTGAGGAGGCGCGAAGCGCCGTCTCGAAGGATGGACAACGTCAGGGGCCTGCATGGTTCGAGACGCGTGCTGCGGACGCTCCTCACCACGAGGAGAAATCACATCCAGCGCTTGATCGGTCCGACCTGCGGCGTCTGGCTTTCGAGCTCCAGGAAGATCTCGTCCACATAACACCAGCCCCAGCCTTCCGGCGGGTCGTAGCCTTCGATCACCGGGTGTTTTGTTTTGTGGAAATGCGCGGTGGCGTGTTTGTTGGGTGACTGGTCGCAGCATCCGACGTGGCCGCAGGTGCGGCACAGCCGCAGGTGCATCCACCAGTCGCCGGTCTGCAAGCACTCTTCGCAGCCCTTGGCACTCGGTGTCACCTGTTTGATCGCGTCGGCGTGGGTGCATGAATCGGCCATTGCGCGCCTCATCACTCCGCAGCCTTGGCCGTCGGCGGCGCGAGCGTGGCGAGATAGCCGTGCAGCGCGGCCACGACCTGCGCGCCCTCGCCGATTGCCGCCCCGACGCGCTTGATCGAGCCAGAGCGCACATCGCCGACCGCGAAGACGCCGGGTACGCTGGTGCGCAGCGGGTTGAGCGGATTGCCGTTCGAGCAATGCCCACCAGTGATGACAAAGCCGGCCTTGTCGACCTCAACGCCGCAACCGGCGAGCCACCCGGTGGCCGGATCAGCGCCGAGGAACAGGAAGACGTTGCGGATCGCGCCGGCGCTTTCCTCTCCTGTCTTGTTGTTACGCCAGGATACTTTCTCCAACCCGCTGTCGTTTCCCTCCAGCTTGCAAATCTCCGTATTGGTGAGCAGTTCGATATTCGGCGTTTCGGCGATGCGGTCGATCAGGTAGCGTGACATGCTGGCGGCCAGCCCGTCGCCGCGCACCATCATCCGCACATGCCTGGCATGGGTCGCCAGAAACACCGCCGCCTGGCCGGCGGAATTCCCGCCGCCGACCAGGATGATTTCCTCGCCCGCGGCGAGCTTGGCCTCGATCGGCGAAGCCCAGTACCAGACGCCGCGGCCCTCGAATTCCTCCAGGCGCTCGATCTTCGGCCGCCGGTAGCGCGCGCCGGTGGCGATCACGATCGAGCGCGCATAAAGCACCACGCCGTCGTTGACCGTTATCGCAAAGCTGCCGTCCCGCCGCGAACAGTCGAGCGACTTCACCTCGCCTGGGATTACCATTTCCGCGCCGAATTTCTGCGCCTGCACGAAAGCGCGTGCGGTCAGCGCCTGGCCGGAAATGCCGGTCGGGAAGCCGAAATAATTCTCGATCCGTGCGCTGGCGCCGGCCTGTCCGCCGAAGGCGCGGGTGTCGAGGCAGACGATGGAAAGCCCTTCCGAGCCGCCATAGACCGCGGTGGCGAGGCCGGCCGGTCCGCTGCCGACCACGGCAACATCAAACAAAATATCGGTGGTCGGCGCCTTGATCATGCCGAGCGCTCTCGCGAGCTGCACTTCGGTCGGATTCTTCATCACGGTGCCGTCGAGGCAGATCACCAGGGGCAATTCACTGGGCGACGGCGCCGCGCGCGCCAACAATTCGGCAGCTTCCGGGTCGTTCGCTGGATCGAGCACATGGAAAGGAAATCCGTTGCGGGTGAGGAAGCCTTGCAACCGGATCAGGTTCGCCGCATTCGGCGAGCCGACCAGCACCGGCCCGGCAGTGCCGCTCTGGATCAGGTTGACGCGGCGCAGGATCAGCGCGCGCATGATGCGTTCGCCCAGCTCAGCCTCGGTGATCATCAACCGGCGCAGATTTTCCGCCGGGATCGCCAAGACCTCGACCTCCCCTTCGGCATAGCCGTCGACCAGCGCGGCCTTGCCGGAAAGCTGGCTCACCTCGGCAAGGAATTGCCCCGGCCCCTGCTCCACCACCGGTGTGACACGGCCGAGGCCGTCGCGCTGCGAGATGCAAACATGACCTTTGAGCACCACGAACATGCCGCAGGTGATCTTGCCAGCCTCGAACAGCTGCTCGCGGTCGGCATAATGCTTGATCCCGCCGAAGCGCCGCAGCCGGTCGATCTCGCGCGCCGTCAGTTCCGGATAGGTCTGCTTGTAGCGCTCCGTTGCGCCGCCCGCCGCCGGCAATTCGTTGGGGTCACGCGTGTCAGTCATTCGCCCTGCCATTCACCCCGACATCAACGCACAACCGCGCGATGCGTGCTGCATGCAGCATTATGGCTCCGCCCCGGTGGTGAAAGCCAGCCGGTCAACACCGCGCATTGTTCGGAATCTGCTTCGGCCGCACCGGTGGACCGGGGGCCTGATCGGCAGCCGCTTTTTTCAACGCTTGCGCCTCAGGTCCTGCGGTTTTTCAGATCGCGCACGATCGGATGCCACAGCTTCTCTTCGCTGCGGATGAATTCCTCGGTCTGCGCAGGCGTGAGGTCGCGGCTATAGGTGCCGAGCTGGTGCAAGCGCGCAATCACGTCCGGCATCGCCGTCACCTTGCGCAGATCGGCATTGACCTTCTGGATGACGTGGTCGGGCGTGCCGGCCGGCGCCATCAGCAAGATCCAGCCGCTCGACACCACGCCGGGCACCGTCTCCGCGATCGTCGGCAGGTCCGGCAGATTGGGCAAGCGCTTGGCCGAGGCGACGCCGAGCACCCGCACGTCGCCGCTCTGGATGCCGGGGTTTAGCCCCGCCAAAGCCTCGAACATGATCGGCAGGCGTCCCGCGATCACGTCGTTGAGCGACACCGCCGCGCCGGCGGCATGCACGAAGGAGACATTCGCTTTGGAGCGATCGCGGAACAGTTCGCCCGTGAGATGGGCTTGGCCGCCGCGGTTGGTGGCACCGAACAGCATGCCGTCGGGCGTTTTGTTGGCGAGTGCGATCAGCTCGGTCACGTTCTTCGCCGGAACATCCTTGTTCACGCCCACGGCAATCGGCTGTTCGCCGATAAAGCCGATGGAGACAAAGGCCTTCGCCAGATCAAACGGCATCTTGCCTTCCTGCTCCACCGGCAGGACGTTGAAGCTAGAGGCCTGTGTCGCGTAAAGGCTGTAGCCATCCTTCTCCACCCCCGCCGCGGCCTGCGCCGCCAACAGCCCACCCGCGCCGGGGCGGTTGAGCACCACCACCTGCTGCTTCCAGATCTGCGTCAACTTCTCGGCGATAATTCGCGTCACCACGTCCGGGCTGTTGCCGGCCGCCGCAGGGGTGATGAGAGTCACCGGCCGCGTGGGCCATTCCTGCGCCACGGCCGGTGCCCAGGCCAGCGCCAGCAAGGCTGCAACCGCGAGGATCAGGCCGCGCATTCCCATAGGCTTCCTCCCTGTCATTTATCCGCCGGAAGCATCGCCGCTCCGGCGTGATGCTAACACAGGACAATGACCGCGCGGCGGGGCCCTCAAAATTTTGCAGGACGGGCTTTCCTCTCATTCCTCCGGTTCGGTGGTGAAAGCCAGCGGATAGCCTTTACTGCGGCCAAGCTCGGTCGCTTCCGTTGCCTTGGTTTCAGCGATGTCCCTGGTATAGACCGCGATGACGCAGGAGCCCTTGCGGTGCGCGGTCAGCATCACGCCATAGGCTTGCGTCTCGTTCATCCGGAAAACGGCCTTGAGCACCAGCACGACAAATTCGCGCGGCGTGTAGTCATCATTCAAAAGAATGACTTTGTGCAGCGGCGGCCGCTGGATCTTCGGCCGGACCTTGGTGCGCGGCGCAGTGACGGTACCGTTCATCATCACCTCCCTTCACCGGGCGGAGACTTTGTCGCGGACGTTGTGACCGTCCTAATATTAACAGAAGGGCGAACGGCCGGAACAGCGTCCGGACGGCCCTTGCATCCGGCCTTTCGCCGCGCGCATCATGAGGCCTCTGCCCAGCAAAAGGGGGACCCGATGACTGCCTTTAACGCTGTCCGTTTCCGCGTAAAACCCGGGCGCGACCAGGAATTTCTCGACGCCCACAAGAATGCACCAAGGGACTGGCCCGGACTGAAGCACGTCAACATGATCAAGACCGGCGACCGCAGCTATTGCATCATCGCCGAATGGACCGACATGGAGGCGCTCGCCGCGGCGCGGCCGAACATGATCGCGACCCTCGACACTTTCCGTAATACGCTGGAGGATCTCGGCGGCGGTCTCGGCCTCACCGATCCGGTTTCGGGACCGGTGGTGCTGGAGCTGAAATAGCAGGTCAACACCACGGAGTCGCTATGCAGCTCAAGAATATCAACCTGCTCTACGCCGTTATCGGCCTGCTCGCCGTCACCGTCGCGGTGCTGGGTTATCAACTCTATGAGGCGAAGAAAGAGCCGAAGGGATTTCAGATCAATGTTGGTCCCGGCGGCGTGTCGATGGAGAAGAAATAACGGGCGCTCTCCAAAAGAAATGCGCTCATTCCCGCGTTCCACGCGTACGGCGGCTCACTGCCCCTTCAGCACCGTGGCATTGAGCAGATCGATCGCGCTCTGCGGCGTCGCCAGCACCTTCTCGACGAGTTTTTGCAGGTCCTCACCGATGGTCGGATCGATGTCGACATTAAGCCTGGCGGCTTCCTTCTGAAATTCCGCGTCCTGCATGGTGGCGGCGAAAGCCTCGCGCAACGCCTTCACACGGTCGGCCGGCACGCCGGGCGAGGTCACCATCGGCCGGCCGATATCGGCGGCCACCGACATCAACTCGAAGATCTGCCGCGCCTCCTCGCCCGGCGCCAGGTCGATGAGGCGCGGCACATCGGGCAGTTCGGGATGCTTATTCGCGCTCATCTGCACCAGTGCGATCAGCTTGCCCTCGGAGATCCAGTGTGGATGCGCGAGCTTATAGTTGTTCCAGGGATTTGAGCCCCGGCCCTGCACTTCGCCACGCTCCATGGCGATGTCGATCGGCGAGCCACCGGGATAGCCGGTGATGATCTTGAATTTGGCGCCCACGAATTCCTTGATCAGCTTGGGATAGACGAAATTGTTGCCGGCGGTGGTGGTCGCGCCGATGGTGACTTCCTTCTGCCTGGCATCCTCGATGGTCTTCACCCCGGCGGTGTGCCAGACCGCGAGCACGCTGATCGGCGCCGACGGGGTGCCTATCCAGTTCAGCTTGGCGGAGTCGAAATTGATGCCGGTCTGCCGCATCGCCTGCGCCAGTACGACGCTCTGCTGCACCAGCGCGAGCACGGTGCCGTCCTTGGGCGCTACATTGGCGATATAGCTTGCCGCATTGCGGCCCGAGGCGCCCGGCATATTCTCCGGCACGATCGTTGGGCTGCCGGGGATGTATTTGCTGAGGTGACGCGCAATCAGCCGGCCTTCGGTGTCGTAGCTATCGCCGGCCGCCGCCGGGACAATGAGCCGGACGGTTTTGCCTTTGTAGAATTCTGCCGGCGTTTGCGCCTGCGCAGCCGCGGCTAAAACGGAGGCGAGGAGACCGAATGCCCCCAGGCTTGTGCGATACTTCACGTCATCCTCCCCGTTTGTCGGCTTAGAGACCCGTACGGCGCGCCCCTGAAATAGTATGGATGGCTAACTATCTCGCAGACATTATGCCGTCAATGGACCAGGCGCCCGCGGCGAAATGCCCCGCTATTCCGCGGCCTCGGCTGCTGTTCGCGACTCGGCCACAAAGCGTGCGGAGGCTTCGCCGGTTCCTTCGGCCAGCGGCAGCTTCAACCCGAGCTCATGCAGGAATTTCAATGCATGCGGCACGTCTTTGCGGAAAATCCCGCCTTCCGACCGTGTCGGCGAGACCACGCCATCTTCGATCCGGATGATCTTTTCCCAGTCCGAGATCGCGGAGCCCCGCATCACCGACTTCAGCATCTCGGCATATTGGCGCGGATCGATGCCGGCAGCTTTCACGGCCGTCAGCGTCTCCATCCACATCACCCGTTCCATCACGTTCGACAGGTTCTTCACCAGCTTGGCGGCATTGCCGCAGCCAAGCGGACCAAAATGCCATACCTTGCTGCCGATCTTTTCCAGATGCGGGCCGATCTCCGCCACTACCTCGTCGTCGCCGCCGACCAGAAAGACGGCCTCGCCAGCGCGCACATAGCGCGGCGTTGAGGTAACGCAAGCGTCGATCACGCGCACGGCCTTGCGCGCTGCTTCCTCGGCCACCCGGCGCGTCGTGGCGGGCAGGATCGTGCTGTGGAGGATCACGATCGCGCCTTTGTCGGCGCCGGCCAGAACTCCTTTTTCGCCGAGCATGGCGTCGGTGATGTCCTGGTCGTTGTACACGAAGAGATGGATGATCTTCGCGCCGCGCGCAGCTTCGGCGGAAGACGCGACCGTCTGCGCGCCACGCTCGCGCGCCGCCTGCATGGCGCTATCCTTGATATCGAAGGCGCGCACCTTCGCCCCCGCCGCGATCAGTCGCTCGAGCAATGCGCTGCCCATATTGCCAATGCCGACCAGAGCAACCGGATAATCCATCGACAACCTCCCTCTTATTTATCTTCCGATTGTTGCCATCACCTGCGGCAACAGGCCGGCGGCGATCGCCGCATGCCCCTGCGCATTGTAATGCTGTCCGTCCGGATCACGCGTGCTCGGCGGCGCATAGGCGCCGAGCCGATCCAGCAGGATTAACTTGATGCCGCGTTCCCGCAATTTGCTTGTTATCTGCGCGGTATTGCCGGCGGCCTCGGCGCCCAGACCGCGACGAGCGTCGTTCCCACCGGTCTGCAAGATGACGATCCGCGTGCCGCTTGGCACCGCGGAATTCAGCCGCGCCAGCATGCCACCGGTGGTATCGCCGGGAATGCCCGCGTTGATCACGCGCGCATCGATGCCCTTTGCTTTCAGCAGCGCCTGCAATTGCGCGGGATAGGCCTGCGATTGCGACACTCCGCCGGGATGCGCGTCCCTGCCCTTGCCGTAGGTATTGCTGGCGCCGAGCGCGACGATGGTGACGCTGGCGGCCTGCGCATTCCGAACTGCGAAGGACGGCGCGAGCAGCGCGAGTGCAATGATCAGGACTTTCGGCATCGCTGCCCCCGTTTGTGTCTCACGGCGCCACAAGCTGTCGCGTGCGCTCCAGCAGCTCAGGCGGATAAAGCCCAAGCTCGCCGATCATCTTTTGCAAATCCTCTCCTGACATCGGATTGATCACGATATTGAGCTGCTCAGCCTCTTTCCTGAAAGCCGGGTCCTTCGTCATATCGCTAAAAGCCTGCCGGAGTGCAGCGACGCGCTCCGCCGGCACTTGCGGGCCAACATAGAAAGAACGGCCGACTTCTGCGGTGCTGCCGAGCAGGCGAAACACCTTGCGGTCTTCCTCATTCTTCGCGAGTTCCATCGCGGTCGGCACATCCTCCAGGCCGGGGGCGCGCCTGTAACCATCCTGATAAAGCGGCACGAGCTTCTTTTCGGCGATCCAGTGCGGATGCGAACGCTTGAGCTGCGACCAGATAGCGTTGCCCATGCCCTCGGTCTCGCCTTTCTCCATCGCCAGATACTGCTCGGCGGTTCCCTTGTAGCCCTGCACCACCTTGAATTGCGTGCCGATCAACCTGTTCATCGCCGTCGGCATCATCACCGACGTGCCTGTGGGCGATGTAGCGGCGATGGCGAGCGGACGTTTCTTCGCGTCCTCGACGCTATTCACGCCGGCCGTGTGCCAGGCGACATTGACTACATCGATGGCATCGAGCCGGCCGATCCAGTTGAGTTTGGTGACGTCGAGGCCGTCGCCTACCTCTCGCCAGACGAAGGCATTCATCGGCACGGCATGATTGGGAATTCCGATCAGCGTGCCGTCCTGCGGTCCGATGCTGTAAATGTAATTCGCCGCCTTCACCGAGGCCGCGCCGGGCATGCTCTGCACAATGGCCGCCGGATTGCCGGGCAGGTGTTTCGGCAGATGCTCGGCCAGCAGCCGCGCATAGGCATCAAAGCCGCCGCCCGGCGCGTAGCCGATAATCACCTTGATGGCTTTGCCCTTATAGAATTCCGCCACCGTCTCGGCGGGCGCGACGGATGGGGCAACAACCAGCAAGAGGGCCAGCAAGCACAAGCGCAAACGCATCAGCTTCTCCCCGAAACCGGCAACAACGATAGCACCAACGGTGATGCTGGCGAAACTTCGGCGGAGTAATGGCGTTAGCTCAGCCTCCACGGATTGGAGACTGGCGCATGGCTAAGTAATTCGCGCGAGCCGTGGGACCGCGCGGATATTCAGACACTGAAACAGCTGGCAGGCCAGAACACGCCGACCCGCGTGATCGGGCTGAAGCTCGGACGCACCGAGACGGCCGTTCGCGGCAAAGCGCAACGCGAAGGAATTTTACTAAGACCAGCCAACCGCTCCTTCAACAAGGGGCGGCGCCGCAGATAATCTGCATTGCAGACAGGCGGGATTATTGCAGTCCGAAATAACGTCCGGGCGGCTCAAGATTGGCTCGCCGCGCCGGACGCAATGCACGATATTCGCCATCGACAACGGTGCCCAATTCAAGGCTGCCACTGCCCGCCCGCCGATAGACAGGGACCCGCCGACCGTCGGGCATGACCTGGTCATAGACCCTCACCAGCCGTTCCACCGGCGCTTCTTCCACAGGGCGCGGACGTTTCGGCTTTGGAACGTTCGCGGTGGCGGCGAACACGGCGGCGACCACGGCCGGTGGCACTTCCTTCGACGGCGCAGGCGCAGAAGGAGAGACGCGCGCAGCGGCCGAAGCGGGGACAGAAGCAGAAGTACGAGCAGAAGCAGAGGCTGGAACGGGATCCGGCGCCTTCGCGACCGCGGCCCGGGGCGCTTCATTATTATTCAATGGCGCAGGCCCAGAAGCAGCGACGGGCGCAGCGGCAGAAGCCGGAACGGAAGCCGGAGCACGAGCAGATGCAGAGGCAGGAACGGGATCCGGCGCCGTCAACCGTGCATCCTTAACGGCTTTCACGTTGGCGCAATCGCGCCGCGCGGTAGCGCGTTGCGAGCACAAAGTGGAGAGCTTCACCGTCGGAGCGGACTGATCGTCTTCTGCATCCACCGTGGCCGTGGTTTCAGGGTCTGCGACCTTCGACGCGCTTACCGATGGCGTGGCCGAACGCGGGGAGGAGGCCGATGGCGTGACCGAACGCGGGGCGGAGGCGGTAACGAAGGGAGTGGTAACCTGATGTGTGGGTTCCCAGAAGGCGAGCGCGACGCCGCAAGAAGCCGCGAGGAACAGCACCGTGCCAACGCCGCGGAAATCGTGACTTTCCGGCTCAATATTAACATAGCGCTGGCGCGCCTGTGGCTTTTCGAACGACGGGAAAAGAAAACGTAACAAGTTGAACCCCTAAATCCGACGGCGGAGACATAACCGTGACGTAGAACGCCTTCAAGAGCTAGCAGTTCCCCATGGCAGCGGGAACCGCAGTAAGTCGCGGATTAAGCCATTTCTCGCCGTTTTGATGGTTACACCTGCGCTGGCCCGGACATCTCCGGGCTGAAGAGCAGGCCCCGCTGAGGGTGACTAACTTTCTAAACTTCTTGCAGGTCGCTGCAAATTGTCCTTTGGGGCAATGCGGGCCGCACACCACTGGAACCAGACCTCTGCCGCAGGTTTGATTCTGAGCACAGAGGAAACAGCCATGGCCAAGGGACAAATGAGCATCGGTGACGACACGCCTACCGGCGAGCCGGAGAATGGACCACGCGGCCCTTACATCACCGACAAAGATGACGGCACCGGCAAAGGAGGGTTTGCCAGGAACAAGCGGGCCCGTAAAAAAGAGCGCACCGCCGAGGACAGCGATCAGCGGCGGCCTCCGGATAATGAACTGCCAAGTCGTAGCGAGACTGAAATCACCAAAAAGAGCGAACTCGGCAGTGACCGATAAGCCCTTCTAAAGAGTTGAGGCGCGGCGGAAAACGGATAAGCTTTAGCACCCTTTGTCCAACCGGGGGACTGCCGTGTCGATCTCCATGTATTCTGTTTCCGTGCCGATTTTCATTCAGCATCTCACCGCGCTGTCGGACATTCTCGACAAGGCCGCAGCTTATGCCGAGCAGAAGAAAATTGATCCTTCCGCGCTCTTAAGCATGCGTCTATATCCCGACATGTACTCGATGGGGCGCCAGGTGCAGGAGGCCTGCCGGCATCCGTCGCGCGTTTGCGGCCTGCTGGCCGGGACCGAGGGCCCTGCTGTTGGAAAAGACGACAGCACGATTCCCGAGCTCAAAGCGCTTATTGCTGAGGTCGTCGGTTTCCTCAAAGGGCTCAAGCCCTCGCAGATCGACGGTACTGAGGACAAGGAAATCAAGATCAAGGGTTCGAGCGGCGAGCGCAGTTATACCGGGCAAGGGCTGTTGTTGAACCATTCGATGCCGAATTTCTATTTTCATTGCACCACCGCCTATGACCTTCTTCGGCATGCCGGCCTTAATCTGGTCAAGCGCGACTTTATCGGGACCCCTTACAAACCGTGAGAGGCGGACGTGCTGCAGGATCGCCGAGGGTTTCTGGTCCTACTTGCAGGCGCATGGGCGACGCCAGCGCTCGCGCAAACCCTCTCGCCTACCTCACGAGCACCTGAAATGAGCCGCCCGACCGCATATGCCTTCTCCTTCAAGCGGCTGGAAGGCGGGGACCTTCGGCTTGCGGAACACGCGGGCAAGCCCTTCCTGGTCGTCAATACGGCCTCCCTCTGCGGCTACACCCCTCAGTATGAAGGATTGCAGCAGTTGTGGACGCGCTTCCGCGACAAGGGACTGCTGGTCATTGGCGTACCGTCAAACGATTTCGGGGGTCAGGAACCCGGCAACCCGGCGGAAATAGGCCACACGGCGCATGGCAAATATGGCGTCACCTTTCCGCTGGCGGAAAAAGTGACCGTGAAGGGAGCCTCGGCGCACCCCTTTTACAAATGGGCCGCGGGCGAACGGCCGCTCGAGGTCCCGCGATGGAACTTCCACAAATACCTGGTGGGCCGCGACGGCCATATTGCCGCCGCCTTCTCCTCCGACATCGAGCCGTCGGATGCTCGAATTGTGGCGGCCATCGCCAAAGAAATGCGGCCGGCCGCAAGCTAATTGTTTACTAAAAACTCAGGGCTGAGGCATCATCATGCCGAAATAGTAGTCAAGTGACTCGACTCGGGTGCCGCCGGGGCGGCGCATTTGCACTAGCTATCCGCGCTCTGCGGGAGGGAGAATACGATGCGGGCTAAATCCTATATCCTTGCCATTTCACTATCTTTGGCGACGCTCAGCGTCGCCCACGCGCAACGCGTCCTGGGTCCGATGACGCCGGATCCGGCACCGATAAGCGTCGCACCGCCGCCGAAGGTGGCACCGGCGTCAATCACCGCTGCAGCTGCCGTTCCCCCGCCGGCTGCCGCACGCACCGCCGATCTGTCGTGCAAGAATCCGAACGCACTCGGGGTGTCGCGCGTGGTCGAAATCGACACCACCGGCGGTCCTGGCTTCGGCTTTGAACATTTCAAGATGTATGACTTCCTGCAGCCGGGCGAAGTCGTACTGACTTTCGACGACGGCCCTTGGCCGACAACGCCCATCGTGTTGCAAGCCTTGGCTGAGGAATGCGTGAAGGCCATCTTCTTTGCGATCGGCCGCAACGCCGTCGATTATCCGGACATCCTGAAAAAGGTCGCCGAGGGCGGCCACACGATCGGCTCGCACACCTGGACGCATCAGGACCTGAGCAAGACCCGCGGCAGCATGAATGTCGGCGGCGGCAAGCGCGAAGTGCGCGACTACGAGCCGAAGGACGAGATCGAGAAGGGCATCAGCGCGGTCAAGATCGCGATCGGCGATGCCGGCTATGAAGCGGCCTTTATCCGCCCGCCGTATTTGAAACAACCGCCGGAGATCATGACCTATTTCGGTTCCCGCAACCTTGCGGTGTTCTCGACCGACTTCGATTCGTTCGACTTCAAGTACCGCAAGCCTGAACAGGTCGTGCAATCGGTGATGGATAAACTCAAGAAACACGGCAAGGGCATCGTGCTGATGCACGACGTGCACGTCTGGACGGCGCACGCCGTGAAAGACGTTCTCACGCAAATGAAGGCCGGCGGCTACAAGATCGTGCACATGAAGTCGAAGGCGCCGGTGCAATCGCTGCCGGAGTATGACGCGATGGTCATGAAGGAGATGAACCCCATCGCCGCGAATGCGCGCCCAATGTCAAGCGTGATCCGCACCGTCCAGTAATCGCAAGGACCTGCGATTGGAGCGCCGGGATCTCACGACCCCGGCGCTTTTGCGTTATGGAGACGTGATGGCCACTTCCCGCCCCGACCGGATCGAAGGCTACGCCATCATCTCCGCCGACGGCATGCTGGCGGACGCAGCCGGCGTGATGCCGCCATCGCTGAAGATCGAGGCAGACCAGCGCTTCTTCCACGGATCGCTCGACAAAGCCGACGCGGTGGTGCACGGACGTTATTCACACGAAGGCGGGCCGAATGCACCAAAACGCGTGAGGCTGATCGTAACACGCCGGATATCCGGCGTTGCACGGCACCCGGAGAATCCCAAAGCGGTGTTATGGAATCCCGCCGGCGCCTCCTTCGGAGAAGCCTGGAACATGCTCGGGCTCGGGGGCGGCCTGCTCGCTGTGATCGGCGGCACGGAGATTTTTGGGATCTTCCTCGACCTTGGCTATGACGCCTTCCATCTGACGCGCGCAGATCACGTCCGCTTGCCGGGGGGGCGACCGGTCTTTCCACAGGTGCCTGCCTGCACGCCCGAAGAAGTGCTGCGCAGCCGCGGCTACAAGGCCGGGTCAACGCTTATATTGGATAAGGATAAAGACGTCCGGCTCGTCACCTGGATACCGGCCTGAGCATTTTCGCCATGACGCATGTCTGCGAATCAGATACGTTTAATGGATAGATTAGCGCACGCGGCCCGAGGTCTGGGGGCTGCCGTTACGGGTTCCTCCCGCGTGGCGTATCAAACTTAGGGGCGGCCGCAAGGCCGCCCCTTTTCCTTAGAAAAGCCCGACGACTACCTTGCCTAGAGCTCGTTGGGCCGCAGCGGCCGCCACGAGCCGAGCACCACCATGATCAAAAGTCCTCCGATGATGGAAAGATTCTTCAGGGCATGAATCATGTTGGTCTGCATGAGATCGCCGCTCATGTTCCAAAAGGCGTGGAAATAGACGGTCGTCACCAGGGTGAAGAGAGCCAGCACCGCAGCCGCGCCGCGCGCGCCGATGTTGAAGGCGATCAACAATCCGGCCACGACTTCGATCACGCCGGCCAAGATCGCCAGCAGCTGCGGCCATTTCATGCTGGTGGCCGTCTCCACTTGAGCAACAAAATCCTGCAGCACGTCGGGTATCGTTACGATCGGCTGAATCTGCGCCGCCGTACCCGGAATATCCAGAAGCTTCATGGCACCGGAAAAAAGAAAAATCAGAACCAGCAACACACGGGCAATGGCGAATATAATATGCATAGCCGCCTTCCTTTCGCCGGGGGAGCCGGCTTATCGCGACCGCTTGAAAAGGGGCCGCGTAAGAAAATGTGCAAACACAAGCGAGGTTCCTCGCCCAGATAAAACTTAGCAGAACAATGCAGCTGCCTGTAAGTCCGCATCGAGAACAGCGTCCTTCCTTGCTGCAGGCTAGGCAGAGGGGTGTTAAATCAGGCTCTTAATACTTTCGGCCAATCGACCTCTCCGCGCGGCAGCACCCAGGTCTCCTGCCGCGCCGCCGTTTCCCACTCCGACCACTCCGGCAGCGCCATCACCGCTGCCATATAGGCACGCGCGTCCTGGCCGACGTCGATATCATAGGTACGAAAGCGCGAAACTACGGGCGCAAACATCGCGTCGGCGGCTCCCGCAGCGCCGAACAGAAACGGGCCGCCTTCTCCAAAACGGGCCCGACAGTCGGTCCACATCTGCTCAAGGCGCGTGACGTCGCGTTGCACCTCGGGCGGAAGCTCTCGCTTCCTTGGCGGACGCATCATGTTCATCGCGCAGTGGTGGCGCAGTGGCGCAAAGCCGGCATGCATCTCGGCGCAGATGACCCGTGCATGGGCGCGCGCACCGGCGTCCCGGGGCCACAATTTCGCGTCGGGGAATTTCTCGGCGAGATATTCGATGATAGCCAGCGATTCCCAGATGTGCCGGTCTCCGTCGATCAGCACTGGCACTTTGCCTGCGGGCGTAAGCTTGCGGAGCTCCGACTTGAAAGCCGGATCGTCGAGTGAAATCACTCGCTCCTCAAAGGCGATCCTCGCCATCTTCATCGCCATCCAGGGGCGCATCGACCAGGAGGAATAATTCTTGTTTCCAATGACGAGTTTCAGGGTCACGACGGTCGCGCCCCGGTGCCGCGAAACCCCGTCGCAACGAGATACAGTTCCGCGGAATCCGCTCGGCTCGCCGCCGGCTTCACATGCTTCACGCTGCCGAAATCGCGCTTGAGGCCAGCCAGCAGCGAAGCCTCGGTTCCGCCTTGCAGAACCTTGGCCACAAAGGTGCCTCCGGGATTGAGCACTTCGCCGGCGAATTCAGCCGCCACTTCGACCAACGCCATGATCTTCAGATGATCGGTCTGGCGGTGACCGGTGGTATTGGCCGCCATATCCGAGAGCACCACGTCGGCGCGCCCGCCCAAAAGGTCGCGCAACACCTGCGGCGCCTTCTCGTCCAGAAAATCGAGCTGCAGGAAGTCCACCCCGGGAACTTCCTCCATCTTCAGCAGATCCATCGCCACGACGCGGCCCTTGCCCTCGGCGGCGCCGACGCGCTTGGCGACGATTTGGCTCCAGCCGCCCGGCGCGGCACCAAGATCGACGACCTTGGCGCCGGTTTTGAGGAAATGAAACTTGTCGTCGATCTCCGCCAGCTTATAGGCGGCGCGCGAGCGCATGCCCTCGCGCTTGGCGCGCGCCACATAAGGATCGTTAAGCTGGCGCTCAAGCCAGAGCTTTGACGACAGCGAGCGGGCCCTGCCGCCCTTGACTCGCACCTTCAACGCGCGGCCGCTGTCCTTGTTGACCGGCGGGGTCATTGCGGGCTACCCGCCGCGCGGTGCCAGACATCGTCCGCGCGCATCATCTGCACCAGCATGCCCTCGCGTAATCCGCGATCCGCGACGCGCACGCGCTGGCAGGGAAAAGCACGGCGGATCGCCTCCAGGATCGCGCAACCGGCGAGCACCAGGTCCGCGCGTTCGGATCCGATGCAAGGGCTGGCAACGCGCTCCTCGTAGCTCATCAGGAGCAGGCGATCGATCACACTCGAAATCTGCTCGTGGGTCATCCAGCAGCCGTCGATAAAGCGGCGGTCGTAGCGCTTCAATTCCAAATGCACTCCGGCAATGGTCGTCACGGTTCCGGAGGTGCCAAGCAGATGCACGTCGCCGAGCTCTGGCATTGGATGCTCCCGCGCGAAGCGGCCGACATATTCGCCGACTTCCGAAACCATTTCTTCGTAGACCTCGCGGGTGACGGCATGGCCGCCGTGACGTTCCGCCAGGTTGACCACGCCTATCGGTATCGACATCCAGCCCAAAATGTCGGGATGCGGCGGTCCGGAATTGCTCGGCCGGGAGGGACCAAGCCGCACCAACTCGGAAGAGCCACCGCCGATATCGAATAAGATCACGCCCTGCGCTTGCGGATCGAGCAGCGGCGAACAGCCGCTGGCCGCGAGAGAGGCTTCGGTTTCGCGATCGACAATCTCAAGCTCAAGACCGACGTCCTCGGCCACGCGGGCACGAAAATCACCGCCGTTCTCCGCCGCGCGGCAGGCTTCGGTGGCGATCAGCCGGGCCCGCGTCACCATGCGGTTTTTCATCTTGTCGCGGCAGATGGCGAGCGCCTCGATGGCGCGGCGAATTGCGGCCTCGCTCAGGCGGCCTGACTTCGACAAACCCTCGCCCAGCCGGATGATGCGGGAGAAAGCATCGACCACCCGGAAACTGTCAGCGGTCGGACGCGCCACCAGCAGCCGGCAATTGTTGGTGCCAAGATCGAGCGCGGCATAGGTCGCCTCGCGGCGATGGCCATTATCAGCCGCCCGGCCCTGATACGACGCGTGAAATGATCGCCGTCCCCACCGGCGCCGCCGTGGCGGTTCCGGATCGCGGGCACGGTCGACGCCACCGGTACCCCCGGCCTCGTCGTCCATTCAAAACCTTCCTCCGCGCCGAAACCTCCTCAAGGCTCGACAGCACGGCGATATTGATAAAATCGCGGTAAGTTTATGCAACGCAGCCAAGCGGCGCAACCGCTGCGGCGGCTTTGTCTCAACCGCGGTCAGCCGCCGTCATGATGTTGGCCAGCGCCGCAAGCCCCTGATGTTGTGCGATATCTTCCAGCGCGACCGGCAGGCGCCGCCGCCAGTTTGGGTGTTCCTGCACCGTGCCCGGTATATTGGGCTGATCGAGGATGCCGAGCACATCTTCCATCGCGACCACCAGCAAGCGCGATGGGGTCCGCGCGAGATAGGCCGCCACCGCTGAAAAATCTGGCTCGGTATTGTCAGGCAATCCCACCGCGCTGCGCAGCGCAGCGCGTGCTCTGGCGCGGTCTTCATCGCTCTCGCCGGGATCGATGTCCAATTGGCGCTTGACCGCAAGATCGTGATCCGACGACCAGCCGGCGAAGGTCGGCAGATCATGCGTGTTGAAGCTCGCAAGCGCATTTCGCACATAGGCTTCGGGCGGCCGGAAGCGTCCGTCGCCTTCGCGCTCGAACATCATCACCTGATAGGACCAAAGCCCCCAGTCCGCGAGCACATCACGAAAACCCTCGGGCACTGTGCCGAGATCCTCGCCGATAACGACGCAGCGGTTGGCGACGCTTTCCTGCGCGGCCACTGCAAGCAATGCCTCAAACGGAAAGCGGACATACGTCCCCTGCCCGGCCGGCATGCCATTCGGGATGAGAAAGAGCCGCTTGAGCCCAAGCACATGATCGAGCCGCACGGCACCGGCGTAACGCATCGAGGCCTGCAGCATGCGCCGAAACGGCTCGAATTTTTGCTGTTCCAGCGCGACCGGATTGGTGCCGGCAATCCCCCAGTTCTGTCCCCCAAGATTGAGCGGGTCCGGCGGCGCGCCCACGCTTACCGCATCGAGGACAGCCTCGCGTTCGCTCCAGGCATCGAAACCGGTGTTGGAAACGCCGACCGCGATATCGAGATAAAGCCCGAGCTTTAGCCCGCGCCGGCGGATGCGGTCGCAACAGGCCGAAAGCTGCTCGTGCGCGGCCCATTGCAGGAATTCGAAAAAGCCGATCTCGTGGCTTTCCTCCCGCCGCAGTCGCGCCAAGGCGGTCTCTTCCGCGTCTCGCCATTCGGGTGCCCATTGCTGCCAAGGCAGGCCATAGCGCCGGCGCAACAATTCAAAAGCGGCAAAGCGCTGCAGGGTGTTGCCCTGTTGCGCGCGAAAAGCTTCAAACGCCCGCATAGCATCTGGAAAAGCACCGCCGCGAAAATTCGCGTAGGCGAGGCGCATGGCTCTCGCCTTCGCGCGGGCGACTGCCGGGTAGTTGACCAGTTCGGCGGCACGCAGCTTCTCTATCTCCTCGCGCAAGCCGGCGGCATCGACGCCAGGAAATCCCGGAACGGCCTCCACATCGATATAGAGCGTGTTGAAAAAGAGCCGGCTATTGGGGGAGTAAGGACTGGCATCCTCCGCATGATCGTCAAAAATCGCATGCAGCGGATTGAGGCCGATCGCGTCGGCGCCGCGCTCAGCGGCGATGTCGATCAGCGCCGACAAGTCGGTGAAGTCGCCGTGTCCCCAGTTGCGCCGCGAGCGCACGCCATAAAGCTGCACCGCGATGCCCCACAAGCGCGCCTCGCTTTCGCTCTGATGAGCGCGCTCGGGCGCGACCAGGAGGGTTGCTTCCTCGCTATCGTCTCCAACGCGGACTTGAAGCGTGAAGGACCCGACCGGAAGATCGGCCGGCAACCGCACGACGGGCGCTTCGCCGACGCCCAGGGCAAACGTGTCCTCCGCTTTGATCGACCAAGCGACCGGGGTACCGGGCGGCGCTTGCAAGGACACCGAGGCGTCCCGGTTGCTGCGGAGGACAACTGTTTGCGGAACACGGCGTTGCGCTGGCTCGCGATTGTGACCCAGCATCTCCAGCAACCGGTTCAGAGTCTCCGGTGCCGCCGAGCAGGACCGGCCGAAGGCATCGTGATACTGGCTCTCAATACCCCAGCGGGCCGCCCGCTCTTCAATGCGATCCATACGGCAGATTTTCTGAAAGTGTCTCCCCGGCGGCCAACCGGGATGGCACGGGCTTTGTTCCTAACAACGGATTTTTAGGATAGACTTCCCAAATACGTAGTTGACACCACACATACAAATGCTAGTATTATCAGCACCTTGGCAAGGTCGTATTGACATAAGGGTTTGATTATGCAGCCTGATTCTGCATGTGCAGGCTGTCGGAAAGTAATCCTACAGAAGTTACCGCCGCGATGATCGAGGCGGGAGTGATGGAGGCTTGGCCAGAGCCGGGGCCTCCCGCATTCATTGGGAATCTTGTGGAGAGGATTTATCGGGCGATGGAAGAGATTCGCCAGATCGAGCAGTCGTCTCGCGTTTCCGCGCGTCGTCAATAATAGGCTGCAAACCCCGCAGCATCACCCTGGTAATCGCCTTCAAATGGTAAGTCCCGATGGGGAAGCCTTTTACGAGGACGATCTTATTCACCTTGGAAATAGCAGAAGATTTCTGCCGAGGATCATAATAAACCCCGCCTTCTTCCTCTGCTGCGCGCTTGATAATGTCCTTTATCGTGATTTTGTCGCCGAAATGATTGATTACGACATGAGCCAAGAATTGGTCGCGCGTCATTTCGGCGGAAGGTGAGCCAGGGGGACGGGTTTCGGGGTCTAGACCCTGTAGGATGGTCCAGAATGTCTTGTCTTCATAAGGATCGGGGCTACCAAAATGCGAGACTCCGACGTGGAATGTCGGCTTAATTCCGCTTTTGTTAGCACCATCCATCAGCTTGAACTTATCAAGAAGCATTTGCCGTAACAGCCCAGCCAAATCTAGGAGTTCCGCCTCGTCCTCTGATCGGACTAAGATTGCCGCCTGTTCGCAACGCCGTAGAAACAAGAGTTCTGGATTCATGGCCGAAAAATCCTCCCGAACCGAACCGACAGAGAGGTTGCAAAAAATCTTGCGCGGCGCGTTTGCTGGTCCGCCCACGCGCCTGAAGGATATTCCGAAAAAGACCGGCGAGTCCCGGAACCTTGGCAGGGGTGTTTCGAAACAAAGAAAAACTAAGAAGGCGTAAGCAACCTGCCGGAACTGACTGTGCTATCCTTCCCCGTAGGGGGACAAGGCATCGCCAAAAGAGCAAAGGCGAAGACGGCTAAGCGCTTCAAATCTGCCAAGAAAACCGCAGCTAAAACATTTCGCCGCTTAAAGGGCATAGTTCTCCCGGTAGATCCCAAGCCCCCACGCCGCTCAGGTCGTAAGGAGAGATAAACATGGTAGTCTCCGCCTCCGGAACGGGGGAAGACAATGCGGGAAATTCAGATATGGGCAGCGAACAAACCGACGCCACCGCCTCCACCGCCCCCTCCGCCTCCACCGAGGCGGGGCCCGTTTCACGATCACACCAGGCCGATCGATCCGAAGCCGCCGAAGGACCGCCGCTAGCTGGAATAGAGGGGACTCGCTTCCGCGCGATCCGTAACGCGGCCTATCATGAAGATCGCGAGCGTCACTACACGCGGTTTCATAAGGGGATCATGTTTGTTGTCGTTCTATTCGGAACGGCCGTTCGGAACCATCATGCAAAGCGTCGGGTGGGCGATGGCAGCAACTTTCATAGCAACCATTGCGGGCGTAGCGGATTTGGTTTTTGAGCTCGACACAAAGGCACGCCTTCATGCGTCTCTAAAGGCCCGCATGTTTGACATCCTAGCCCGCTGCGAGATTGGCCATGATTGCAAAGAGCTAGAGGCGGAAATGATCCGCAGTTATGCGGATGAGCCGCCCACCAAACACGGCGTTAACGCGATAGCCTTCAACGCTGCCGTTGATGCCCTTGGTCGCGCCCCGGGTCAAAAATACATACTCAAGCCTTGGCAAATAATGATGCGCCATTGGTGGCCGTTCAGAGCCAATGAGTTTCCGACGCAGAATGAAGTTTCTAGCGGCACCAAATCCGCTTAACTTTGCGCTTGGGCAATCGCTTCTTTCGCCACTTGGCGAACCGCGCGGCCTGATGGGAAAAGTCGGGTTTAGTGAGGTTGACGATACGTGAGGCGCTTGCCTTCACCGCCCTTTACAGCGAGCGCCGCACGTTCACCATCCGTAATCTTGCGGGTGCAATATCTGAAATCGAACTCCGCCAAATAGCGGTGCAAGTTTTTCTCCGCGCAATGCTGGTAGTTGCCGCGCATTCCGCGTTTGAAGATCGAAAAGAAGCCTTCAACCGTATTCGTTGTTACGTCGCCGCGCGCATATTCTCTTGCGCCGTGGTTGATCGTTTCGTGAGCGGCGAACTCAGCCCCGACTACCGGATAGAGCCTGCTTTCATCTGTGTGTAAGCGGCTTTCCTTGTGGATGTTTTCGCGCACGATCTTGGCAACGGTTTCCGCGTCCGCAGTCGGGACATGGAATGAGCGAACGTTGCCGCCGCGCTCAACAAGAGCGATGATCGCGCGTTTGTTGGCGGGGCCACGAGCCTTTGGTAATATACGGACGGCCCTTGCGCTGCGGCGACGGCGCGCCCGTCCGAAGTCTTGCCGTGGTACGCCTCGTCAATCTCGACAACCTTGCCGGGACCGCCCATCGGAGGAAGATCAAGGCCACCGCGGCGCATTGCTTCCATGACGCGGTGGTGAAGAAACCACGCGGTGTTGTATTCGCAGCCCAGCAACCGCTGGAGCTGGAGGCAGTAAAGCCTTTCCTAGATGAAGCGTAGAGATGGAACGCCATTGCCCACTGGGTGAGCTTGGCATGGCTTCTTTCCATGACGCTCTTGGTCATGACGGTGTAATCCTTGCGGCATTCCTTTTCGCCGCAACGGTACCGACCCGCCTTCTTCGTCGCGTAGTGCTTCAAGGAACCACAATGCGGGCAGACCGGGCCGTACGGCCAGCGGGCGGCTTCGAACCACTCCCGCGCCGCGTCCTCGTCTGTGAACTGCTTGTCCTTGAAGATGTTTTTGCCGGTTGCCATTGCTTCGCCCCTCTGATGATTCAACCCTACATCAAGGGGCTTGTGGTGTCAACTACGTATTTAGGATAGACTTCCTAACACGGAACTTAAACGCTAGCAGCCTATTCTTTATCTAATGGCCGTTTCTGCGGGCGTCGCAGTAAACGGAAAGAGTGCGGTCGGGAACGTGACAGCAAATGTGAGCTTTCCCTTGGTCAGCGGCCAAACCGGCCAGCGGATCTACATCGAAGACATCTATCCTGCCGTGGACTCTGGCCGTTTTCCGGTCAAGCGTATCGCGGCGGAGCCGGTCGAGCTATGGGTGGACATCTTCCGTGATGGCCATGCGGTGCTCGCCGCCGAACTCATCTGGCGTGCCGAAAACTCCAAGAAATGGTCGCGCAATCCACTGAAATTTCAACAGAACGACCGATGGACCGGCAGCTTCACGCCCGAAACGCCCGGCCGTTATCGTTACGCCGTCGAGGCCTGGACCGATGTCTTCGGCACATGGCGGCGCAACTTTCTCGTTAAGCGGGATGCCGGCCAGGACGTGACGCTCGAGGTGCAGGAAGGACGCCAGATCCTTGCCGGCCTCAAGCCGCGCAGTAAGGCGGACGCTTTCATCATCAGCGAGGTCTACCGGGAATGCGAGGCGAGCAACGACCCCTCCCCGCTATTGTCAGAAGAATTATTTGCGGCGACTTCGAGAGTGCAGAATTCAGACCTGACCCGCGGCCCCGAGATGCCGCTCATCGCCGACCGTCCGCTCGCCCGCGCCAGCGCCTGGTACGAGATGATGCCGCGCAGCCAGAGCAACGTCCCGGGCAAGCACGGCACCTTTGACGATTGCATCGCGCGGCTTCCCGATATCGCAGCGCTCGGTTTCGACGTGCTTTATCTGCCGCCAATCCATCCGATCGGCGATACCAATCGCAAGGGACGCAATAACGCCTTGCGCGCGGAGCCCGGTGATCCAGGCAGCCCTTATGCCATCGGTTCGGAAGCCGGCGGCCACGACGCCGTGCATCATGAACTCGGGACACTGGAGGATTTCCGCCGCCTGGTCGCCGCCTGCGCCACGCACGGCCTGGAGGTGGCGCTCGATTTCGCCATCCAGTGCTCGCCCGATCACCCTTGGCTGACCACGCACCCCGAATGGTTTAAGCGCCGTCCCGACGGCTCGATCCAATACGCGGAGAACCCACCGAAGAAATACGAGGACATCGTCAACCCGGATTTCTATTGCGCCGACAGCGAGCGGCTATGGGCGGCGTTGCGCGACATTGTGCTGTTCTGGCTCAAGCAGGGAGTGCGCATCTTCCGCGTCGATAACCCGCACACCAAACCGTTCGAGTTCTGGGAGTGGCTGATCCGGGAGGTGCAGGCGATTGACCCTGGCGTCGTCTTCCTGGCGGAGGCTTTCACCCGTCCGAAAGTGATGAAGGCGCTCGCCAAGCTGGGCTTCACCCAGTCCTATACATATTTCACCTGGCGCACCGGCAAGCAGGAGCTGGAAAGCTATTTGCGCGAAATCACCGGCTATCCCGAACGCGAATACTTCCGGCCGAATTTTTTCGTCAATACGCCGGACATTCTGCCCTTCCATCTGCAATCCGGCGATCCCTGGATTTTCAAGTCGCGCGTCGCGCTCGCCGCGACTTTGTCCGGCAATTACGGGATCTACAACGGATTCGAGCTGCTTGAGCACGAGCCGATCCCGGGCAAGGAAGAATATCTGCACTCGGAAAAATACGAGCTGAAGACCCGGGACTGGAACCAGCAAGGTAACATCAAGAATTATATCGGCCATCTCAACTGGCTGCGACAAAGCAATACGGCGTTGCAACAGACCAGCAATCTTCGCTTCGCGCAGGTGGACGACAACGACGTCATCGGCTTTGTCAAGGAATCCGCGTCAGGCGACAACGCAGTCGCTGTTGCCATCGCATTGAACCGCGGCGGTACGCGCCAGTTCTGGTTCCACTTCGGAGAGATCGAGATCGGTCCGCAAGGCGGCCGCCGGCGTGTGCGCGCGATTGAGAACCTTATCACCGGTGAGCAGCACCTGATCGAATGGGGCGGCGTGCGGCTTCGCATCGAGCCGGACCAGGATCCGGCGCTGCTGTTCCGTTGCTTATTGTGACACCATGAATGTTTTGACCGACATCAAAGCCGAAACGAGTCTGGCCGGCGATGGGCTTTGGTACAAGGACGCCGTCATCTATCAGTTGCATGTGAAGGCTTTCGCCGACAGCAACAATGATGGCATTGGCGATTTTGAGGGGCTAACCCAGAAACTCGACTATCTGCAGGACCTCGGCGTCACCGCGGTTTGGCTGCTTCCCTTCTATCCCTCTCCCGGCCGTGATGACGGCTACGACATCGCCGATTATCGCCAGGTCAACCCCGATTTCGGCACGCTGTCGGATTTCCGCCGCTTCATGCATGAAGCCAAACGGCGCAAGCTGCGCGTCATTACAGAACTCGTGATCAATCATACCTCGGACCAGCACGCCTGGTTCCGGCGAGCGCGCCGTAGCAAGCCCACCTCCGATGCGCGCAACTGGTACGTCTGGAGCGACAACGACCAGCGCTATGCCGGTACCCGCGTCATTTTCAACGACACCGAAAAGTCCAACTGGGCTTGGGATTCCACCGCCCAGGCCTATTACTGGCATCGCTTCTTCTCGCACCAGCCGGACCTGAATTTCGGCAATCGGCGGGTATTGCTCGCGCTGATGCAGGTGATGCGGCGATGGCTCGACTTTGGCGTGGATGGATTCCGGCTCGATGCCATTCCCTATCTCTGCGAGCGCGAGGGCACCAATAACGAGAATCTTCCGGAGACCCACGCCGTCATCAAGCAGATCAGGGCGGAGCTCGACGCCTATGCACCCGGCAAACTGCTGCTGGCGGAAGCCAATCAGTGGCCGGAAGATGTCAGCGCCTATTTCGGTAACGGCGACGAATGCCACATGGCATACCACTTCCCTTTGATGCCGCGCATCTACATGGCAATCGCCCAGGAAGACCGCTTTCCGATCGCCGATATCCTGCGGCAGACCCCGGATATCCCGGAGAATTGTCAGTGGGCCTTGTTCCTGCGCAACCATGACGAGCTCACGCTCGAGATGGTCACCGACGTGGAGCGCGACTATCTCTGGTCAACCTACGCCACTGATCCGCGCGCGCGTATTAATCTCGGCATCCGCCGCCGCCTTGCGCCGCTGATGGATAACGACCGCCGCAAGATCGAGCTGATGAATTCGCTGCTGCTGTCGTTTCCCGGCACGCCGATCATCTATTACGGCGATGAGATCGGCATGGGCGACAATATCTATTTGGGCGACCGCAATGGCGTCCGCACGCCGATGCAATGGACGCCCGACCGCAACGGCGGGTTTTCACGCTGCGATCCCGCCCGGCTCTACGCGCCGATGATCATGGATCCGGTTTACGGCTACGAGGCGGTGAATGTGGAAGCGCAGGCGCGCAGCTTGGGCTCACTGCTGAACTGGACCAAACGGCTGATCGCCGTGCGCAAGTCTCGTAAAGTGTTCGGCCGCGGTTCGCTCTCCTTCATTCGTCCGACAAATCGGTCGGTGCTGGTCTATGTCCGGCAGTATCAGGGCGACGTGCTGCTCTGCGTGGCCAATCTCTCGCGCTCGGCGCAAGCGGCGGAGATCGATCTTTCTCCGTGGCGCGGGCGCACCCCGCTGGAGCTGCTCGGCAACAAGGCTTTCCCGCCTATCGGCGACCGGCCTTACGTCGTCACTCTCGCCCCTTATGGCTTCTTCTGGTTCCAGCTGTCTGAAAACCCAGAGAAACGGACGGATACTCTCACGACCGCGCCGGAACTGGAGACCCTCGTCGTCACCGACGGCTGGGCTTCGCTTTTGCAGGGCCGCTCCAAGCAGATCCTGGAATACGACGTGCTGCCGGGATTCCTGTCGTCGCATCGCTGGTTCGCCGACCGCGGCAGCCTCTCGATCTTGACGCGTATTGTGGGTGCCATTCCGCTGAAGGCGGGCGACCCCGGCATGGAGCTGGCGCTGGTGGAGGCCACGGGTACGCGCGAAACCTCGTACTACATCCTGCCGCTGACGGTGAAATGGCAGCGCATGGACCGCTCGCAAGGAAACCCGAACATGCTGGCCGCCGTGCGTCGCGGCCCGCGCGAAGGCGCGATGTTTGACGTCACCGCCGACGCGGAATTTATTTCGGTCGTGCTGGACAAGGTGCGGGCTGCCGAAACGATCGAAGCCGGCAACCTCCGGCTCGAATTCCGTCCGGTCGGAGAATTCCCCGCGCTTGGACCCGCTACCGCGGAGAATGTCCGCGCCGTCAATGCCGAACAATCGAACACCACTGCGCTGGTCGGTAATGATTACGTCGTCAAGCTCTTCCGCCGCCGCACGCCCGGCATCAATCCGGAAATCGAGATCGGGCGCTTTCTCACGGAACAAGCGGTGTTCGCTAACACCCCAAGGCTGATCGGCACTGTCGAACTGGTCGAGGACGGCCAGCCCAGCGCGGTCGCGGTGGTTCATCGCTTCGTGGAAAATCAGGGTGACGCCTGGGGGGCGACGACCGCGTATCTTGACCGCTATGCGGAAGAACAGCGCCTTCTTCCCGCCGATTCGTCTAGCGAAAGTCAGGAACGGGGCGCCTATTTGCGGTTGATGGGGCATATCGGAAAACGCCTTGCGGAACTGCAGCTTGCGCTCGCCAGCCGCAGCGACATTGCCGACTTTGCTCCCGAGCCGATCACCGAGGATGATCTGAAGGTCTGGACCGATCGGACGCTGGAGCGCGCCCATCGTCTGTTTGAAGATCTGCCCAGGCGCCGCTCAAGTCTCTCTGAATCCGACCGGGCGCTGACCGACACACTGTTGGCCAACGCGGACCGCCTGCCAGAGAGGCTGAACGCGATGCTGCCGGCCAGCATCGAAGCGATGAAGATCCGCCACCATGGCGATTTCCATCTGGGCCAGATGCTGATCGTGAGGGACGACATCTTCATTATCGATTTTGAGGGCGAGCCCCGGCGCAGCCTGTTGGACCGGCGTCAAAAAGCTTCGGCTGCGCGCGACCTCGCCGGCTTGATTCGTTCTGTAGACTATTCCGTCACCGCAGCGCTGGACCGCGCCACGCGCAACACGCCGGATGACGACGGCAAGCTCGCTCGTGCGATGCACGACTGGCGTTCGCGTTCGGTGGAAGCCGTCCTCGCCGCCTATCGCAGCGCGATGACCGATGGACGGCTCTGGCCCGCCGAGCGAAATACCGCCGACCGGCTGCTCGATTTCTTCCTGCTGGAAAAAGCTTTTTATGAGATCGAATATGAATTGGCGCATCGGCCGGACTGGCTGCACGTGCCGCTCGCGGGCACACTGCGCATCCTCTCCCGTACCGAAGGGAGCCCGTCATGAATAAACTCCCGCGCGAAGCTTACGCCATCATCGAGGGCCGGCATTCCGACCCATTTCACTATCTCGGCCGGCATATAGAGAAAGATGTCGCCGTGGTGCGCGCCTTTATACCCGATGCGGCGGAGGTTCGCGTCGTCGACGAGCAAGGGCATGAGAGCGAGCTCGATCGTATTCACGACGCGGGCCTCTTTGCCGGACGTCTGCCCAACGGCTCGCAGCGCTATCAGCTGCGCGCGCGCTTCGGCCAGAACGTCGTCGAGCTGGAAGATCCCTACCGCTTCCCGCCGGTGCTGTCGGAATTCGATCTCTATCTCCTGTCCGAGGGCACGCATATTCATCTTTATGAGAAGCTCGGCGCGCATCCGATGACGCTCGAGGGCGTCCCGGGGGTGGCCTTCGTGGTGTTCGTCCCGGGCGCCAAGCGCGTGAGCGTGGTGGGCGATTTCAATTTGTGGGACGGCCGGCGGCATGCGATGCGCGTGCGCGGCAACGGCTTCTGGGAAATCTTCGTCCCGCGCGCAAGAGTCGGAGATCATTACAAATACGAGATTGTTGGAATGGACGGTCGGATGTTGCCGCTGAAGTCCGATCCCGTTGCCTTTGCTTCCGAAGTGCGCCCCAGCACTGCCTCCATCGTCCTCGACCTGGATGCGGTGCCGCGCCCAGCTCCCGCCCCGCAAGGGGTCAACGCGCTGAGCGCGCCGATCTCGATTTATGAAGTGCATCTCGGCTCGTGGCGCCGGCGGCCGGAAGATGGCAACCGCTGGCTCACCTACCGCGAGATGGCCGCCGAGCTGCCGGCCTATGTGAAGGACCTCGGCTTCACCCATATCGAATTCATGCCGATAAACGAGCATCCATTCGACGGTTCCTGGGGCTATCAACCGACTGGCCTGTTCGCACCCACCAGCCGCTTCGGCACGCCGGAAGATTTTGCGGCTCTGGTCGATGCTTGCCATCAGGCCGGCCTTGCCGTGCTCATTGACTGGGTGCCGGGACATTTTCCCGACGACCCGCATGGGCTTGCGCAATTCAACGGCACCGCTCTCTACGAACACGCCAATCCCCTGCAAGGACGGCATCTCGACTGGGGGACATTGATTTACAATTACGGGCGCACGGAGGTGGCGAATTTCCTGCTCGCCAGCGGCCTGTTTTGGCTCGACCGTTATGGCGTCGACGGCCTGCGCGTGGATGCGGTCGCCTCCATGCTCTATCTCGACTATAGCCGCCCGGAGGGCGGATGGATCCCGAACAAATATGGCGGGCGGGAAAATCTCGACGCCGTCGCTTTCCTGCGCCGCTTCAACTCGGAAGTTTTCCTGCAGCACCCGAATGCGACCACCGCAGCGGAGGAATCCACCGCCTGGCCGATGGTGTCGCGCCCGGTGGATTGGGGCGGGCTCGGCTTTGGTTATAAATGGAACATGGGTTGGATGCACGACACCCTTGAGTACATCAGCAAGGACCCGATCTACCGCAGACATCACCACGGTCAGATTCTGTTCGGTCTGCACTACGCCTTCTCGGAAAATTTCATCCTGCCGCTGTCGCATGATGAAGTTGTGCACGGCAAACGTTCCATCATGGGGCGCATGCCGGGCGATGAGTGGCAACGCTTCGCCAATCTGCGCGCCTATTACGCTTTTATGTTCGGGCATCCAGGCAAGAAGCTGATGTTCATGGGGAGCGAATTCGGTCAGGAGCGCGAGTGGGGCCATGATCATTCGCTTGATTGGCACCTGCTGGAAAATCCCAAGCACGCCGGCATCCAGGCGCTCATTCGCGATCTCAACAAGCTCTATCGCGACGTGCCGGCGCTGCACGAATTGGATTGCGATCATAACGGCTTTGAATGGCTGGTGATGCATGACGCCGACCGCAGCGTCTTCGCCTGGCTGCGCAAGGGACATGACACACGCGAGCGCTGCCTGGTCGTGGTCAATTTCACGCCGCAGGTCTATCGCGACTACCGCGTCCGGGTGCCTTTCGCCGGCGCGTGGCGGGAAGTCCTCAATACTGACGCGGCGATCTATGGCGGCAGCAATGTCGGGAACGCCGGGGCGGTGAAGACGTTGGACGAAGGCCCCATCCCCGAGGTCAGTCTTGCAATTCCGCCGCTTGCTGCAATTTTTCTCGTCCCAGAGCAGTAGCATGCGGCTTTCGGCCGGCGCTCCGCATCCCCTTGGCGCGACGTGGGATGGACGGGGCACCAACTTCGCGCTGTTCTCCGCCAATGCGACGAAGGTGGAGCTCTGCCTGTTTGACAGCCAGGGCAAACGCGAGCTCGAGCGGATCGCGCTGCCGGAGCGCACCGAAGATGTGTGGCACGGCTATCTCAATGACATCATGCCAGGGCAGCTCTACGGCTATCGCGTGCACGGCCCCTACCGGCCCGAGCAAGGCTTCCGCTTCAATGCACATAAGCTCCTGATCGATCCTTATGCAAAGCGCCTGGCGGGACGGCTGGTGTGGAGTGATGCGCATTTCGCGTATCGCACCGGCACGCATCGCGAAGACCTGTCCTTCGACCGCCGTGACAATGCGCGCGGCATGCCGAAGGCCGTGGTGATCGACGAGGCCTTCACCTGGGGCGAAGACAAACGGCCCTTCGTTCCGTGGGAAGACACGATTTTCTACGAAGCGCATGTGAAGGGATTGACGCAAATGCGTGAAGACGTGCCGCGCGCCTGGCGCGGCACCTTTCGCGGATTGGCCGCGCCTTCAGTGATCGATCATTTGCGCCGGCTCGGCGTGACCACGCTGGAGCTGCTTCCGATCCATGCCTTTGTAGACGACCGGCATCTGGTCGAGCGCGGACTGAGCAATTACTGGGGCTATAACACGATCGGATTCTTCGCCCCGGAGCAACGCTACGCCAACGACAATGCGCTCGATGCCTTCCGCTCCACTGTTTCGCGGTTGCACGATGCCGGCATCGAGCTCGTGCTGGACGTGGTCTACAACCACACCGCCGAAGGCAATCACATGGGCCCGACGCTGAGCTTCAGGGGCATCGACAATACGTCCTATTATTGGCTGCGACCCGATGAGCCGCGCTACTACGATGACTTTACCGGCGTCGGTAATTCGCTGAACGTCAGCCATCCCCGTGTGCTGCAGATGGTGATGGATTCCTTGCGCTACTGGGTCGAGGTCTGTCATGTCGACGGCTTCCGCTTCGATCTCGCCTCAACGCTTGGACGCGGACCAAACGGCTTCGACAGAGGCTCAGCCTTTTTCGCCGCGATCCGGCAGGATCCGGTGCTGGCAAGCGTGAAACTGGTCGCGGAGCCTTGGGATATTGGCCCTGGCGGTTATCGCGTCGGCGGATTTCCGCCCGGTTGGTCGGAATGGAACGATCAATATCGTCAAACGATGCGGCGCTATACGCATGGCGAGGGAAACCTGCTGGGCGAGGTCAGCCGCCGCATGACAGGCTCCGCCGATCTGTTCAACCACGACGGCCGCAGTCCGCGCGCCAGCATCAACCACATCACGGTGCATGACGGGTTTACTCTCGCCGATCTGGTGAGCTACGACCAAAAGCACAACGAGGCCAACGGAGAGGATAACCGCGACGGCTCCGACGACAACCAGAGCACCAATTGCGGCTTCGAGGGGCCGACCGACGATCCGAATATTCTGCAAATGCGCCGTCAGCTCAGGCGCAATCACCTGGCGTCGCTGCTCCTGGCGCAGGGGGTACCCCTCATTCTTGCCGGTGACGAGGTCGGAAACAGTCAGAATGGCAACAACAACGCATATTGCCAGGACGACGAGATCGGCTGGGTTGATTGGTCCGGGTTAGGCCGCGACGGAGACGACCTGACGGGCCTGGTGGCGCAGCTCACGGATATCCGCCGCCGCTTTCCGCAATTGCGGCCGCGCCATTGGGTGGATGGGCGTCGCGAGGACGGTTCCTTCGGCGCCCTATGGCTGACGCCGCATGCCAACGAAATGACCGAACAGGACTGGAATTTTCCGGAAGGGCGCTTTCTCTCCTATGTACTCGGGCCGCTCGACGGTCGCCCCTCGCTCTTCATCGTCCTTAATTCCGCGCCGGAAGCGATCGAATTCACGCTGCCGAATATTCCCGCAGTACAACACCTGGACGGCCATCCTCAACACGGTGCCGGGTGCGACGCTTGGACAAAACCTGCCTGCGGGGTGGAAATCACAAGCGCCTGCGCGTTCCGTTCTGGTTTATTCGGGCTCGAGATGAATGCGAACATTATCTTCGGGCCCCAGTTGCATCCTGACGGCGTGACTTTCCGCCTTTGGGCTCCAGCCGCCAAAGGCGTCGAGCTGATGCTCGATCGTCCGCATCTCATGCAGGCGCGCGGCGACGGCTGGTATGAGAGCAGAATTCCCGGTGCCGGCGCGGGCACACTTTACAAGTTCCGCATTGATGGCGAATTGGAGGTGCCCGATCCCGCCTCGCATTTCCAGCCGCAGGATGTATCAGGGCCGAGTGAAATCATCGACCATGATCAATTCGCCTGGCAGGCGAGCGATTGGCGAGGCCGCGCTTGGGAAACCGCTGCCTTCCTGGAATTGCATGTCGGCACATTTGCCGCCGGTGGAACTTTCCGCAGCATCATCGAGCGGCTCGACCATGTTGCGGAAACTGGCCTGACCGCGATTGAATTAATGCCGATCGCCGATTTCGCAGGCCGTCGCAACTGGGGCTATGACGGCGTACTGCTCTATGCGCCTGACAGCGCCTATGGACGCCCTGACGATCTGAAAGCATTGATCGACGCTGCGCATCAACGCGGGCTGATGGTTTTTCTCGACGTGGTCTATAACCATTTCGGCCCAGAAGGGAATTATCTCGGCCGCTACGCGCCGCGTTTCTTTACCGAGGGTCAGACGCCCTGGGGTTCAGCGATCGACTATCGCCTGCCGGAGGTGCGCGCCTTCGCCGTCGGTAATGCGCTGCACTGGTTGAAGCACTACCGCTTCGATGGGCTGCGGCTCGATGCCGTGCACGCCATCGTCGAGCCGGGCGAGCCGCATATCCTGAATGCTCTAAGCCGTGCGGTCGGCGGTCTGGCCAAAGAGACCGGGCGGCACATCCACCTGGTACTGGAGAATGACGACAACCGCGCCAGCCTGCTTGACCCCCGCAGTGCTCAACACGACGGAAAATACCAAGCGCAATGGAACGACGATTATCACCACGCATGGCATGTGCTGTTGACGCAAGAAAAGAACGGCTATTATCGCGACTATCACGATAACCCGCGCACCGATATTGCACGCGTCCTATCGTCCGGCTTCGCCTATCAGGGCGAAGCATCGGCGCATCGTGGCGGCCGCAAACGCGGCGAGCCTTCCGGGATTTTGCCGCCGACGGCTTTCGTGAATTTTCTGCAGAATCACGATCAGATCGGCAACCGCGCGCGCGGCGACCGCCTGATAACGCAGGCGGAGGAGGCTGGGCTGCGTGCCGCTAGCGCGATCACGCTGCTCGCACCCATGCCACCGCTGCTGTTCATGGGTGAGGAATGGGGATCCACCAAACCGTTTCCCTTCTTCTGTGATTTTCACGGCGCGCTTGCCGAAGCCGTGCGCAAAGGGCGGCGCGAAGAGTTCAAGCCTGCCTATGCGGAACTCGGCGATGACATTCCCGATCCGCTCGACGAAGAAACCTTCCGTTCCGCCGTGCTTGACTGGGACGCGCTCGAAACGCCGCGCGGCCTGGAATGGATGGCGCACACGCGCAGCCTGCTGACAACACGAACAAAGGAAATCGTGCCGCGGCTCGCGCAGTCCGCTTTCGCGTGGGCGCGATGGGAGCAAGATGTGCTGACCGCAGCATGGCGCCTGGGCGATGGAGCAAGCTTGAACCTGCTCGCGAATCTTTCTGCGGCAGAAGCCGCGCGGCCGCAGGAAACTCCGCTTGGGCGATCGATCTGGGGCGGTGCAATCCCGGCAATATTGCCACCATGGTCGGTTTATTGGAGCATCGGAGAAGCCTGATGCCACCAGTTGTTCCGATCGCGACCTATCGCCTGCAGCTAACGCCGGACTTCGACTTCGACCAGGCCGCCGCCATCGTGCCTTATCTCAAAACGCTGGGCATCACGCATCTCTATGCCTCGCCATTCTTGAAGGCTCGCTCCGGCAGCACGCATGGCTACGACATCATCGACCACAACGCCTTCAACCCGGAGCTCGGCGGCGAGGCCGGGTTCCTTCGCCTGAGCCAAGCGCTGGCCACGGCAGACATCGGCCTCATTCTCGATTTCGTGCCCAACCATATGGGCGTACATCACGCCGACAATGTCTGGTGGCTCGACATGCTGGAATGGGGACAGAAATCTCCGTATGCCGATTCGTTCGATATCGAGTGGGAGACCCTGCCGGAGCGGCCGCGCGGCGGCGTGCTGCTGCCGATCCTCGGACGACCTTATGGCGAGGCGCTGGAAAGCGGTGAGATCGAACTTCGCTACGATCCGCGCGAGGGCAGTTTTTCCGCCTGGTACTTCGAACACCGCATGCCGATCGGGCCGAGCCGCTATGGCGAGATTCTGAGCAAGGTGGTCGCGCAGGCCGGCGCTGCCGAGCAGCCCGCGGGCCGCCGACTGCTGGAATTGGCTGCACGCACCAAGGGCCCGCGCAACCCGCCACGCGACCAGGCTCCCCGGTTCAAGCAGGAGCTTGCCGCGATCGCGGGCGGAAGCGAGATAATCGAGCGTGGGCTTGTGGCCTTTCAGCCGAAGGCCGGCGTGCCCGGCGCGGTAACGGCGCTGCATCGCTTGCTCGAACGGCAATATTATCGGCCGGCGTTTTGGCGACTCGCGTCCAACGAGATCAACTACCGCCGCTTCTTCGACATCAATGCACTTGCCGGCATGCGGGTGGAGGACCCTTCTACCTTTGTGTCCATGCACCGGCTTGTCAGCCGATTGATCGCCGCAGACCAGTTGCAAGGACTGCGGATCGACCATATCGACGGCCTGCGCGACCCGCAGCAATATCTCCGCCGGCTGCAGACCCTCGTGCGCCATGCGCGGCCGCCCGGCCGGGCCGGCTTCTATCTCGTAGTCGAGAAAATTCTCGCCGAGGGCGAGCAGCTGCCGCGCTTTGCCGGCATAGCAGGCACCACCGGTTATGAATGGCTGAACGTCATTTCCCACTTCCTGCTTGACTGGCGCGGGCTCGATACGCTCGACCGCGCCTGGCGCCAGGCATCAGGCGACATCCGGGAATTTGAACAAGTTTTGGCCGGGGCAAAACGCCGCGTGCTCGTCAACATCCTGGCGAGCGAATTCACCGTGCTCACGCGAATTCTCGCGCGCATCGCTGCCGGCCATTATACCACGCGCGACTATTCTCCCGAGCGGCTGCGCGCCGCGTTGGAAGCCTACGTCATCCATTTCCCGGTCTACCGCACCTACATCACACCCGCCGGGCCCTCGCCTAACGACCGGGCTGTTATTGAAGCGACCATCGCCCGCGCGCGTGCGGAGTGGTTTGGCACGGACGTGGACATCTTCGAGTTCCTGCAAGACGCCCTCACCCTTGACCTGGTTGCTCCCGGCCGCCAAGGCCATAGCATCCGGCGCGTGCGCCGCTTTGCCTTCAAAGTGCAGCAATTCACCGGGCCGATGATGGCGAAGTCGATGGAGGACACAGCCTTCTACCGCTATCACCGCTTGCTCGCGCTCAATGAGGTGGGCGGCGATCTTTCCGTCGGCGCGCTAACACCAGAGGATTTTCATCGGCGCATGCTGTCGCGGACACAAAGCCAACCACATGGCCTCACCGCCAGCGCGACGCATGACACCAAGCGCGGCGAAGATGCCCGCGCCCGCATTCTCGCGCTTTCGGAACTGGCTGACGAGTGGAGCAAAGTCACGCGCCAATGGCGCGAGCTCAATGCCGCTGCAACGCAGGATCTGGTGGAGAATCCCTCGCCTGCACACGAATATATGCTGTACCAGGCTTTGCTTGGCGCGTGGCCTGGCGCTATCGACCAAGATTTCGTTGCCCGCATGCAAAATTATGCGGTGAAAGCGGCGCGAGAAGGCAAGGAACAGACCAGTTGGCTCGCGCCGAATGAAAGGTATGAAAATGGTCTAAAGCATTTTCTGGCGCGCATTCTCGACCGAACACGCTCCGCCGCCTTCCTGGATTCATTCGAAGCCATCGCACGCCGCGCGGCGCTGTTAGGAGCGCTCAATAGTCTCACTCAGGTTACCTTGAAGACGATGATGCCCGGCGTGCCGGATTTTTATCAGGGCACGGAGTTCTGGGATTTGGCTCTGGTCGATCCCGACAACCGCCGCCTGGTCGACTTCGCCGCCCGCAGCACGGCGCTGGCAGAGACAGTCCGAAAACCCGGATTGGGCGGCGCTGGCTAAGGATTGGCAAAGCGGCCGAATCAAGCTCGCGCTGACTTGCCGGCTGCTGGCGATCCGCAACCGATTCGAACACGTATTCGCTCGTGGCAGTTACCGGCCGCTGCGAGTGGAAGGCCCGCAAGCGGATGAGATCGTCGCCTTTGCGCGCAGCGACGGCCGCGATACCGTCATCGTCGTGGCGGGGCGATTGTTCAGCCGCGCCACCGAATATGGCCGCTTCTGGCCTTCGCCAGAAGCATGGATGCAGACGTCGGTAACGTTCGACGGATTTTCCGCGATTCGGCCACTGCTAGGTCCAACCCCGCCGGCAGAAGCATCGCAGCTCTCGGTATCACAGCTATTCGGCCATTTGCCGGTCACAGTCATGCATGCAGAGTCCGCAAAAGCACGCAAGCCGCGCGCGCTGGCGTCTGCGACCTGAAAACCACCCCACCTTTCCTGCGTGGAACCTGACCGCGGGATTATCGGTTGTTGTTCAGGAGGAAAATTCAATGGACGATTGGGAAAAACGCGTGCGCGATCGCGCTTACAAGCTGTGGCAGGAAGAAGGCTGCCCGGAAGGCCGTGAAGACGTGCACTGGGAAAAGGCGCGCGAGTTGATCGCGATAGAAGACAATATCGACGTCACGCTGAAACCGATTCCTCGGCCCGATGACGTCGGTCCCTATGGCGAGCCAGTCGAACCGCTCGGACCGGCAGAAAATACCGGCGAAACCCCCACCATGGTCGACCAGGGCGAAGAAGAGACCATTCCTCACCGACGCGCCGATCAGTCCGTCGACCAGAAATAAACGAACTCATCAGTTCTGCTGGCGATGGATCCTCAAATTGCGATCCGACGCGCAGCAGAAAAACGAAGGCCGTCCGGGATCTAAAGTGGCCGGACGGCCCTGCGGCCCTTGTGCCGACCTGCTCCTGGTCGGTTCCCTCCCTCCGCACTCGGCGGAGATAAAGGAGTCGCTCCCGCAGGGCAACTTCAATTGCTGGTGTCGAATTGATTTTCGACAAACACCAGATTGGACGACGGTGCAAAATAGGCTGGCAGCGGAAAAATAACTTCGCTAGATAGTTGCACGTCAGCCTAATCGGGCCTTTCGAACAGGTATCAGGCCGTGGAAACAGACCTGCGGCCTGTATGTAAGGCTTTGAAAACATTGGGGAATAGTTCAACGGTAGAACATCGGACTCTGACTCCGAGAATTTAGGTTCGAATCCTAGTTCCCCAGCCACCCCTCTTAATAACTTAGCGAGCGCTTTGCCGATTCGACAACCCGCTCCTTGAGTTGAGCAAGGAGAGGACCCCCTGATGACCCGGTCCGATCCATATCAACAACGAGCGCGAGAGCTTGCGGCTCAGGCTGGACTTGATCCTGACGGCAAGATTGACCGTTTGGGCCAACGCCCTATGCCGGTGTGGTGCACGTTCCGGGATGCAGCCCGTAAGGAACATCTTGCGCGGGAAGCAGAGAATGCGGCGGCTCAGATCAGCGCGAGCATTGCGCCACAGGCGCCCCAGTTTCAAAACAGCCCGCTAAAGGTATTCGGCGAGCACGACGATACGACCATTGCCCAGATGCGCAACTGCATGACGGTGGGCAATGTGGTGGCGGGTGTAATCTGCGCAGATGGACATTTAGGTTATGCGCAGCCGGTTGGCGGCGTGATCGCTTATGAAAAGCAGATCAGCATTTCCGGTGTCGGCTTCGACATCGGCTGCGGCAACATGGCCGTCCGCCTGGATACCCCGTTCGAGACGATCAAGGATCGCGTCGGCGAGATCATCCGCGACGTGCAAAAGGTTATTTCCTTCGGCGTCGGGCGCACGAATGACGAGCGCGTGGAACACGATCTGTTCGACGACAATGATGCCTGGCGCGAATCCGATATGGAGGCCTACCGGCAAAAAGCCGTGAGCCAGCTCGGCACCGTCGGCTCAGGCAACCATTACGTTGACCTGATGCGCGACGGAGCTGGGCTTGTCTGGATCGGCGTCCACTTCGGTAGCCGCGGCCTCGGCCACACCAGCGCGACACGCTACCTGAAGGCCGCCGGCGGGCAGGATGGCATGAACGTGCCTCCCGCAGTCATAGACGAAGACAGCGAATTGGGTCGCCGCTACATCGCCGCGATGGAATTGGCGGGGCGCTATTCGTACGCGGGCCGTGAGTGGGTGATTGAACGTGTCCGCAAGATCATTGGCGGCGCCGTAACCGACATGGTGCACAACCATCATAACTACGCCTGGCGCGAGAAGCACAACGGGCGGGATTTGTGGGTTGTCCGCAAGGGTGCAACCCCAGCTTTCCCTGGCCAGCGCGGATTTGTCGGCGGATCAATGGGCGATGACGCCGTGATCTTGGAAGGCGTCGATAGCGCGGAGGCAAGGGCGTCGCTCTATTCGACTATGCACGGAGCCGGGAGACTGTTCGGTCGCAAGGAAGCCAAGCGTCGCTTTACACGCCAGGAAATGGACGCGTGGCTGCAATCCCGCGGCGTGACATTGGTTGGGGCTGACTTGGACGAAAGCCCGATGGCCTATCGACGTTTGCCAGAGGTTCTGGCGGAACACGCAGGATCGGTGAAGGTGTTGCATACACTGCGCCCATTCGCCGTCGCGATGGCTGGCGCGGGCGAGTTCGATCCATTCAAGGATTAAGACATGCTGCGCATCCTCCCCGCAGTGGCTCCTCGTGTGGGTTGAAAAGTCGGCAACGTTCATCGTCTCACCCAGAAGGTGATCCTCCGAAAGCTGACCCCGTATTGAAATTATTGCAGGAGCCGCCCCTAGTTATCGCGATAGGTTCCTTTCGCGTCATCGCGATGCGAGGACTTGGCACCGCGCAGCCCGCTGGCAAATCCACAGACATTAAACTAACCTCGACCTGGATTGCTCGTGGATGCCGAGCAACAGTCGGCCCGTTACGCGCTTGACTGCAAACACTTTCTGCGCAGCTTATAAAAGATTACGGAGAGGGAGCGATGTCGAAGAGGAATTTGCCGATCCGCCGATGCGGCTTTCTCGCACTGGGCTTTTTCACAGCTGTGCTGGCGCAACCAGCCATCGCGCAGCCAGCTCAAACACTCGAGCAGCGCAAGGCGATCTATGCTCCCTGGTCGCCGGATCAGATGGCGGAGCGGCGCAAACAGCAGGGCCTTGTAGGACCGGGAACGACGCGGGCTGTGCCGCAACCAGCCTTCCCTTCTTATTTGAAAAAAGCCAACTCCGTCGAAGAGTTGATGCCGCAAGCGCGCGCCGCCGTGCGCCAGACCGGCGGACGCACGCCGCTTGGCCTGGTGTTGCCGGGGAAGACTTTGCTCATTGTGGTCGGCGAGATCCGCGAGCCGAAGCCCAATTTCATGGTGCAGGAAGCCATCACCCGCGCGATGAAAGAGCGTGGCGCGAACGCCGTCGTTGCAACAACCTGGGATCTGCTGGGCGTCACCGAGAAAGATTATTTGGCGGTTCGCGAGGCTTTACGGGAATCCACCATCGGCGATGGGCAGCGCGAGCTTGAGTACTTCTTTACGGTCACGGGCCTGATGGTGAAGCCCGAGCGTGGTCGCGAATGGGTAAGGCAAAAAGATCCCGAACTCTTCACCGCTACCTGGCCGGAGCCGAAAATTACGGATGAGAGGCTCGCGGCGCTTGCCAAAGACTACACGGCCCGGATCCCGAAGGCGCTGATCGCTTATCTTGATAAGCACCCGGAGATCGATTGGATCGTGTGGCGCAGTGGCGGCCGAGGCAACACCCGCAGGCTGCTCGAACAACACTCCGACAAATACCTAGGCAGTTACACGTATTTCGACCTGTACGATCTGATGAGCCAGGTGCCGGCTTTCCCGTCGGACGTCTGGCGTTTGGTCGAGACCAAGACAATCGAGCCAATCGCTTTCGTTGACAGGGTCGAGGTCACCGATCCCGAAGGGACTGCGTTCGGCTACAATGTCAGTGAGGATGAGGCCAAGCGCTGGGCGGAGGGTGTTTACCAGCAGGGCCACCTCTACATGTTTCCGGCGCAGGGCACGGGCCGCTTTCCCTATTCGCTGATCGAATATCCAGCCTTGGCAAAATCCTACGTCCCGCCGGTGCAACCCGAGGTCACCGGCGTCATCGCCTCGACCACCAGTCACGCGGCAACTCACCCGCGCATCGAGATCGAGGTAAGCAAGGGCCTGATCAGCGACGTTCGTGGCGGAGGCCTCTACGGAGAGGGCATGCGGCTTTTGCAAAATTATCCCGGCACCAAGGAGTTGACTTGGCCCCACCAGAAGAAGGCGGGCTACTGGTGGCTCTACGAAGCCGGCATGGGCACCAATCCAAAATATTTCAAGCACCCCGCCGAAGTGCTGGAAGGCATCAACCTTTCGGAACGCAACGTTGCTGGGGTGGTCCACTGGGCGTTCGGAGCCGAGGTTTCGATGGGCCCCGAAAAGCCGGGCGACTGGGCGCCGGAGACGGTCAACTTTTCCGAACAGCACGCGCTGCCGCGGGGCCACTCGATGCATAACCACAACATGCTGCCCACCTTCCAGGTGCGGATACGCGATCTCGACCAGTGGGTGACGCTTGTCGAGCATGGCGGCTTGACGGCGCTCGACGATGTCTATGTCCGGGCGCTCGCGTCCCGCTATGGCAATCCTTCGACCATCCTGCGCCGCGATTACATCAGCGCCATCCCCGGCGTGAACGCGGCCGGCAGCTATGACGAATATGCCAGGAATCCAGGCGCCTATTGGACGAGATGGGCGCAGAGCATCGAGCAGGGAACCTACCCGTATTTCAAGCCGTAGCGGACAGCTGTTTCGCGAAAAACGCCGGCAACATTGCCGCAAGGAAAACGATGGGGAAATGACAGGAAACGGCGTCAGCAAGGCCACCGCGTCGGCGCGGCTCGAGAAAGTCTCGAAGATCTATCAGACCGCGGCCGCCCGCATCACGGCGCTCGAGGATATGACCTGGTCTGTTCATCCCGGCGAAGCCGTCGCGCTGATGGGCCCGTCCGGCTGCGGCAAGACGACTATTCTCAACCTGCTCGGCGGCATGGACCGGCCAAGCGGCGGTAACATCTGGGTCGACGGTGAAAACGTTGCGCAGATGACCGAGCGTCAACTCGAGCAGTATCGTCTGCACAAAGTCGGCTTCGTGTTCCAGTTTTTCAATCTGATCCCGAGCCTTTCCGCCATGGAAAATCTTGAGTTGCCAATGTTGATGGCGGGAGCGGCTTCTGCCGAACGCCGCGCGCGGGCCGAAGCGCTGCTGGAAACCGTCGGCCTTAAGGAGAAGGGCTTCAAACGACCCGAAGAGCTCTCCGGCGGCGAACAGCAACGCGTCGCCGTATGCCTGGCGCTCGTCAACGACCCGCCGATCATCCTCGCCGATGAACCGACCGGCAATCTTGATAGCAACAATGCCCGGATTATCTCCGATCTTCTCTATGATCTCGCAAAATCCCGCGGCAAGACAGTCATCGTCGCCTCTCATGATCCCAAGGTCGTCGAGCGCTTTCCCCGCGTCTATCACATGCGGGATGGCGCCATCGAACAGGCTGCCTGACGGCCTTTCCCTTTTTGGTTGAGTGGAGAAACGAGCGTGCCCGCCACGGGATCGATCATAACGCTGCTGTTCAGAATAATAGGGCGGCGGGTATTTCTGTCGTTCGGGCTCGTTACTTTTCTGATCGTATTCCTGCTCTCGGCGGTCACCGTCACCTCGCGCTATGCGATGCAACGCTACGTTGCCGACCAGGTGGAGCGGCTGCCCTGGGATCTATCGGTCTACCAGACTGCCGAGGTGCCTCTTGCCGACCGCTTGAGCGGTTCGATAGCGGCCGTTTCGGGCATCGCGGCAGCTGAGCGCCTCTATTTCCTGCGCACGATCCCGCCTTATGCGGTGTCATCGGTGGTCGATGGCCAGCAGCTGCGCACGCCGTGGCTCTCCCTGCTCATGGCCACCGATGCAAATCTGCTCCCCCCCGATCTCCGCCCGAGCGGCAATGGAATTTCCCTCGTCCTGGTCGGCTCGAAAGCGCAGATGGGCGACGCCCTGTTGCGTTTGCAGAACCGCAAGCGCTTCGAACTGGTCGCCAAGCCGCGCGAGGAGCATGCGGAAGCCGGCCACGATCATGACCATGGCAGCCCGCACAAACATCCCCTCGGGATCATCGCGGTCTCGGCCTCAATTGAACGGGTCATCCGGGTGGATGCGAGTGAGATCAATCGCTGGTTCCTGGAGAAGACAAGCTCGCCGACACTGGTACCCGAACTCGGCATGATCCTGGTCGGTTCATGGAACCCGAAGCTGATCCTCAGCTTCGATGCGGTGTCGCGCGGTTTCATGCATGACCATGGTCATGCCGACATCCACGGCAGTCCTGGCGAATATTTCCCTGAGGTTATCCATCTCGCAAAGCTCGACCGCGCAAACCTGATTTCCGGATGGGACATCGAAGGCTCGCTGCATCGGATCATCACCACCGGCAGCCGGATGACCGATGACGTGCAGGAAATCACCGCAAGCGCGGCGGTTGATCACAATCTCGGCGTGATGTTCCTGCGCATGAGCGACATTGCCAAACGGATCGCTTTGATCAGTCTGCTGGTGTCGCTTCCTCTGCTGCTGATGGCGGGCATCCTGCTGTCCAACCTGTCGGCACTGCTGCTCCTCAATGAACGTCGCAAGCTAGGCCTGTTGCGCCTGCGCGGCGTTGCCGGCGGGCTTATTGGCCGAACCCTGCTGCTCGCGGTCGGGATGGGCGGCCTGTTAGGTGGAATAGCAGGCGCCGTACTCGGAACGGTCTTGCCGCTGCTGATCTATTTCGGCCGGATACCCCCCATCGATCTCATCGGCAAAATCCAGGAACCGATTTACCTCGGGTTGTTCCTGGTGGTGGGTCTTACGATCGCGCTGCTGACCGGCCGCCGCTTCATCGCGGAGGCCATACGCATATCGCCGCTTGATGCTTTGCGCCGCACGGCTGTTTCCCAGACTGGGTCGACGCAGGTGCAAGCGGGCGCCCTGCAGTGGCTCGCGTTCGTGTTGGGCGGGCTGAAAGTAATCGGCTGGATCGCAGACTGGTCGCTCGCCGATATCAGCAGTGAGCCATGGGTAGCGGATACCGACCGTGCGCTCGACTTTGTCGCCTTCCCGCTTTTCATCTATGGGTTGGTGTCGCTTCTTGCCTCTTCCGAACGGCTGATGTCAGCGATCATGAAACCGGCCGCCTGGGCGCTCGCCGGCTCGCTCAAGACGGCGTCGCTTCGCCATATGACAACCCGGCGGCACCGGGCCGCGAGTTTCCTGCTGATCGTGGCGCTGATGACGAGCCTGGCGCTTTATCCGACGGTGATGATCGCCGTGTTCGACAACAAGACCGAGCGCGGCGCCCGCGTGCAGCTCGGTGGCCATCTGCAGGTGACGCTCAACGCATTAGATCTGATGCCGGCTGAGGCGCAGGCCAAGGGCGATTTGAGCGAGCGTCTCGCGAGCTTGCAGCAAAGGCTCAATCCGCTGCTGGCTGAGCTCGAAAAACTGCCTGAGGTACGGCACGTCACCTATATGGTCGAGGGCCTAGTAGAGGGCCTCTACATGCCGGATCGCGGTTTCAGCGGCCTGCCAATTTATCTGACCGCAGAGCCGGACCGTTACCTCCGGTCGGTCTATCACGAGCCGGAGCTGGGCCAGGTCGACTCATTTTCTGCGCTCATGCATCGCCTTGGCGAAGGCAAGGTGCTGAGTTCTACCTCGGTTGGCACGTTCTACAAGAAGTCCCTGGACCAGCCGATGCCGGTGGGCCGCACCACGGCTGGCAGGCTTGAGCGCGTGCCGTTCGGCGGCGCTGTGCATTTCCTGCCGGGCGTTCCGCTGCGCACGGTGAATGAACGCGAAGGATTTATCAGCGCGCGCGTGGACTACCTCAATCACTTATTCACGAACAGTCCCTATTTGATCGGCGACGCTAGAAACCAGTCCTTTGCAGACCTCGATGTGCTCATCCCGCGCGTCGTTCTCACCATCACAGCCTCGGGTAACGGCATCGCCGGTGATTTCCAGGAACGTGTTCTGAAAACAATCGAAATCAAGCCGCTTGACGTTCACGACCTCAATACTGAAGTCGCGCGCCTCGGGGGCGACATGTACATCTATCTCGCCAGGCAGAACGTGCAAATTTATCTGCTTGGTGGGCTCATGCTGGCGTTGATCGGCATTTTCGCGGTGGCTTACGCCAATTACGTGGAAGACCGGCGAACGTTGGCGCTTTTGCGCATCCGGGGGGCGGGCCCGCTTGCGGTCGTGCGCTTCTTCATGCCCAACATCATCGGGCCGTCGGTTGTCGGTTTCGTCATTGGCGCATTGATGGCGCTCGTCGGAGGTTTTGGCATCACCAAGCTCGTGTGGGATCTTCGGCAATTGCAGACGGTGCTGAACTATCTGCCGACCCACCTCGCCCTGTCGCAACAGACAGCGGTCATCGGCGGCATATTGCTCCTGGCGGTGATTGGCATCGGGGTTGCCTTCGGGCGATGGGTATTCGCCCGAACCGCGCGACAAAGCCTGCTTGAAGAGTAGTGCGCCGTTTGTAATGCCGCGGCGCGACGCTCGACGATTTCAAGTCGCGCGCCTTCGGCATCAGGCCGGCCTTAAGCCCGGCCACCCCTGGCCCGACGCCGACGCCCAGCATCCGCAAAGAAAGACGTAAACATTTATAGATCGGCACCGAGCGTGCGCGGCTGCAACGCCGCGCTGGTGAGATCAGGCCCGAGATCGAACGTCGTTGCAGCCTAGCCATCGCTTGTCGGCCAATCGTTTGAGCATGGCACCAAAGGGCAATATCGCGTTCAACCGTGTGGCCGCAGAATTGCCTCCAATGGACGCGTGCGACGAGCGTCTATTTGGTCCGTTGCCGCGGCAGAGGTTCAAATGGTTCTGGAAAACGATCCAGGCCGGGTGCATGTCGCCACGATAACCAACATCCCGGAGGGCGTTGGGCAGGGTCAGCTCGCCGTATCGGGAACGCTGGCGCGAACCAACGCCATCGGAGGCACAAACGTTTTCCCTGCCGAGATCGCAATTCCGCCCAAGGTGGATCGCAGCAAGTTGCGGCCCGGTGTTTCCGGCAACGCGACTGTGTTTGCAAAGGACGCTGGCGTGATCGGCATCATCGCCGGGATTCTGCTCTGGGTCAGCTCCTACGCGGCTTATTTATAAGACCAGCGCCGCGATCTGCGTCTCGGGAGGCTGCACCAAAGGGCATGTCGGTTTCGATCCGGCGGTGTCACGATCTTGCAACTGGAGTCAGTCACGTTGTGCTGACCCATCGGCTCATACGGGAGGCATGCCATGAAGCAGTTCGTATCCTTGACGGCAGTGACTGTCTGCGCCGTGCTGGCGTTGCCCCATTTGGCCGCCGCCCAGACGGCCTCTGCAATTCCGCCGATACTCGTCACCCCGGATAAGGTCGAGACGCGCATCGGCCCACTTCAATTCAAAGACGGCGCGCCGAGCACCGAAACCGCCGCCAAGATTTACGACACCCTAGATTTCACTCGAGGTCTGGATGCCTTCCTCAACAGCTACGGAGGCGCTTCCGCCTATGCGATCCGCAAGGGCCTTCTCAACATCGGCGCAGAGGACAACACGGTCACCATTTATCCCGAGCTGATGGATGCGAAGTCGCTGTATCTCACGGCCAACGCCGACACCGTCTATTACTTCAGTTTCGTGGATCTGACGAAAGGCCCCATGGTGATCGAACAGCCGCCAAAGGGGCTCGGTACCATCAACGACATGTGGTTCGGATGGATCATCGATATTGGTTTTCCTGGCCCCGACCGCGGCGAAGGCGGAAAATATCTTCTCCTGCCACCGGGCTATGACGGGCCGGTTCCCGACGGTGGCTTTTACGTCGCGCGGTCGAAGACGACACGTGTCATGTATGCCGCGCGCGCTTTTCTCACAGATAACGATCCCAAGCCGACCGTCGATAACATCAAGAAATCAATGAAGATATACCCCTACACGCCGGGCGGCTTTGGCACCAGCATCGCGACAGCACTCGAAGGCAAGGTCAAACTCGAAGTCAATCCGCCGGTTCCCGCCGACCAAGTTCGTCGACGCGAGCGGGAAGTCATACAACACAATTCCTCCGAGTGATTACTCGTTCTTCGAGATGGTCAACGCCAACATTCAGCAAGAGCCGGCCGATTCCTACAATCCGGAGCTCGCAGGACAACTGGCGGCCATCGGCATCGTGAAGGGAAAACCCTTTAATCCCGACGCCCGGATGAAGAAGATTCTTACCGACGCGGCCGCGGTCGGAAATGCTGCTGGACGCGTGCTCAATTGGCGTCCCCGCGAATCTCTCGATTGGACTTATTATCCCGGTTCATCGTGGGCCAACATGCTGTGGCAGGGCGGCGCCAATTTCGAAACGCCGCCTCCGATGATCACCAAGGAGGGCTTCTTCCAGCCATTGCCGCCCACCGGTGCGCGAACCCTCGACTCGAAAACCGCATTTTACTACGCCTACACGCTCGACTCCCCGGGCATGATCATGCGGCTTCCTCGCGTCGGCTCGCAATACCTCATGGGTTTTCTGGACGCGAACAAGAACGAATTCGACGGCGGAAAGACCTACAAGGTGACGTTGCCGAAGGGTATTCCCGCAGCTGCGTTCTGGTCGTTCACGCTCTACGACAACCAGTCGCGCTCAATGCTCGATACGCCGCAACGCTATCCACGCGCCGGCAGCCAAGGCTATCCGTCGCCTGCGGCCGAAGCGGACGCCGACGGCGCCACCACGGTCTATTTCGGTCCGACCCAACCCGCGAACGTGAAGCGGGGAAATTGGATCCAGACCGTGCCCGGCAAGGGTTGGTTCACCCTTCTGCGCCTCTACAGCCCGCTCGAACCTTTCTTCACGAAGGAGTGGCGGCTGAGCGAGATCGAACAGGTCCAGTAACGAAATGCCGATGCGTGCGGTATGAATGCCGCCCGCATCTGTTTCTCGTGATCGGCGGTGGACCTGCGTGCCGAACCGCTCGTGCTCACCGTGCCGGCGATCGAAAAGGAGCGCTATTTCAGCGTCCAGCTCATCGATTACTATACTTTCAACTTCGACTACGCCGGTACGCGCACGACTGGCAATGGGGGCGGCACCTTCCTACTCGCTGGGCCGAACTGGAAAGGCGAGGTGCCCAAGGGCATCGACAAAGTCTTTCGTTCGGAGACCGAACTGGTGTTTCTCACGTATCGCACCCAGCTCTTCAACCCGGGCGACATCGACAATGTGAAGAAGGTCCAGGCCGGCTACAAGGTGCAGACGCTCTCCGCCTTTCTCGGCCAGCCCGCACCCAAGGCCGCGCCAGCCATCGATTTCATCAAGCCGCTGACGCCGGATCAGGAGAAAACGTCGATCGAGTTCTTCAACATCCTGAACTTCGTCCTGCAATTCTGCCCGACGGTCCCGTCCGAGACGGAACTCATGGCGCATTTCGCCACGATTGGAGTCGGTGCCGGCAAGACATTAAACGCTATAAGCTCTGCCCGAGTTGAAAGCGGCCATCGAACAAGGCATGGCCGATGCGCTGGAAGGAATTGGCCGGACTTCGAGCGGACCGAGATCAATACCGGCAAGGTCACCCCCGCCAACCTTTTCGGCACGCGGGAATATCTGAAAAACAACTACCTCTACCGCATGGACGGCGTGGTTCTCGGCATCTACGCCAACTCCAAGGCTGAGGCGCTGTATCCCATCTACAGCGTCGATGCCGACGGTCAGAACCTCGACGGCGGAAAACCGTTACACCCTGCGCTTCGCTCCGGGCCAACTGCCGCCGGTAAACGCGTTCTGGTCGCTGACAATGTATGACCTGCCGGCGAGCCAGCTCGTGGCCAATCCGCTCAACCGTTATCTGATCAACTCGCCGATGCTGCCGCACCTCAAGCGTGATGCCGACGGCGGGCTCACGATTTACCTCCAGGATGAATCCCCCGGAGGACAAGGAAGCCAACTGGCTGCCAGCGCCGGAGGCGTGCTCAACTGGGCTGTGTTCGCGCCGACCGCCGGCAGAGCAGCCGGGGCGCTTGCCGGCGATTATGTAGGCGCCAGCGGTGACATCGGCCTTGGTGTCGGCGTGGGCGCTAATGTTCTGCTCGGAGGTTCCGGGCGTACCGTCGCGTTGCAGCCGGTCTCGCTCGAGGGCTCGGTTTCCGTCAACGTCGCCCTTGGCGTCTCTGCGCTCCACCTGAGACCGGCCTTCTGATAATGCCCGGCGTGCGAAAGCACGCTGCGGTCAGTTGGGCGGTATGTTAGCCTGAGACCCTATTGGCATGTGTCATTCGTCGTCGCGATGGCTGGCACGGGCGAGTTCGATCCATTCAAAGATTAAAACATGCTGCGCATCCTTCGCGCATCACGCGCAGAAGGTGGCCCAGCTCGGATCGCTGATCCCGTATTGAATTTGTTTCAGGACCACGGCTGATTGTCTCGCGCCGAGATCGCTTGCGCGGGCGGGAGCTTGGTTAAGCTGGAACGGATAACCGCGGGCTAATGGCTATTTTGGGCCAAGTCACATGGCGCGCGCGTTCTGAAAGTGTAATAGCCTGTAGTTTCTGATATATTCCTCCCGTTCGGCGCGCCAGCGGCCTATTTCAAAGGAAACAACCACCTTGTTCGCGCGTTTCTTACATAAGGTCTCAACCTCACGCCGGCGCGATAGATCCTGTACAAAGTTCCTTCGCTTCGTACGCTCCCACTGCCCGGCGCGGCGCTGCAATTTTATTTCAGGTTAGCTCGTGAAACTTGATTCCATTGATCCAAGCCAAGTCGCCATCCTCCTCGACGTTGACGGCACCTTGCTCGACATCGCGCTGACGCCGCACGATGTGCGCGTGCCATCCACGCTGCGTAAAACGCTGGCGAAGCTGCAGGAGCGCACCGATGGCGCGCTCGCCCTGGTGAGCGGGCGTTCGTTGAGTGACATCGATCTTATCTTCGCGCCGCTCAAGCTTTCAGCGGTGGGTGGGCATGGCGCCGAGATACGAGTCTCTCCGAACGGCAAAGCCAACGGCACTCCCTCGCGCTTCATAGACAGGAAAACGCGCTCCCGCCTGATCGAGGTCGCGGAGGTCGACGAAGGCATCATCATGGAGGACAAAGGTTATTCGGTTGCATTGCACTACCGTCTCGCGCCGGACAAGAAGCGCGCCATAGAGGACGCCGTCGCTGCGATTTGCGGCGACCTGCCGGAAGGCGCGGTGGAGGTCCTACCTGGCAAGGCGGTAATCGAAATCAAGAAGAGCGGCTTTAACAAAGGCACCGCTCTGCGGGACCTGATGGCGCATGCACCCTTTGCCGGTCGCAGGCCCATATTTGTAGGTGACGACGTGACCGACGAGGCAGCTTTCGCGGTTGTGCCGGAATTCGACGGGATGGCAATCTCGGTCGGGCGGATGGTACCGGGCGTGGCGCAGCGTTTCGAAGCGCCAAGCGACGTGCGGCGCTGGCTTGAGCACATCGCCAGGGACGGGCCGGGACGGACCGACGGGAGACAACCGGGAGGATAATTATTGGGCCGCCTCGTAGTGGTGTCCAACCGCGTCGCGGTTCCGACGCGCGAAGGTAAGAGCCAGGCGGGAGGCCTCGCGGTCGCCCTCCGCTCAGTGCTGAAGGATAATTCCGGCCTTTGGTTCGGCTGGAGCGGCGGCATCGCTTCAAGCGCCGCAGAAAAGAAGACCCGCACGGCGCAGCATGGCGACATCTCTTACGTCGTCACCGACCTCGTCCATGATGACTATCAGGAATATTACAACGGCTTCGCCAACCGGATGCTGTGGCCGATCCTGCATTATCGGCTCGACCTTGCAGAATTCTCACGCCGGGATCTGGGCGGTTACCTGCGGGTGAACGTGCATTTCGCCGAAGAGTTGGAAAAGATTTTGCGGCCGGACGACGTGGTTTGGGTGCACGACTATCACCTGATCCCATTGGCGAAGACGCTACGGGAGCGCGGCCATCGCAATAAGATCGGCTTCTTCCTGCATGTTCCCTTCCCGCCGCCGGAAATCCTCACCGCCCTGCCCAACCACGACCGCTTGATCCCCGACCTGATCCATTATGACCTGGTGGGCTTCCAGACCGAGAACGACGCCGCCAATTTGGCGCGCTACCTGAGCAAGGAATGCCTGATACCACGCCGCGACGCCGACACCTTCCAGGCTGGCGAGCGGGTCATGCGGATTGGTGTCTTCCCGATCGGCATCGAGACAGTGGAGTTCAACCGGCTGGCGCGGCGTTCGGTAGTCTCCCCATTCGTTACCCAGACAATCGCAAGTCTCGCTGGCCGCGACATGATTATCGGCGTCGACCGGCTGGATTATTCCAAAGGCCTGCGGCTGCGGATGGATGCATTCGAAAACTTTCTCACCACCCACCCCGATTGCCGGGGAAAGGTGACCTATTTGCAGATCACGCCGAAAAGCCGTTCCGACATCCGGGAATATGAGGACATGGAGCGGCAAATCAGCGAAGCCGCCGGGCGGATCAACGGCGCTTTTGGCGAAGCCGCATGGACCCCTATCCGTTACGTCAACCGTGCGCATAGCCGCACGGCACTCGCCGGCCTTTACCGCTCGGCGAAAGCCGCGCTGGTTACGCCGCTGCGCGACGGTATGAATCTCGTGGCGAAGGAATATGTGGCGGCGCAGGACGAGGAAAATCCGGGCGTTCTCATTCTGTCGCGCTTTGCGGGTGCTGCTTGCGAGCTCGACTCCGCGCTGGTCGTTAATCCCTACGACACCGAGGCCGTCGGCGCCTCCATTGCGCGAGCGTTGTCGATGCCGCTCGAAGAGCGCCGCACCAGACACAATGAAATGTTCCAGGTGTTGCTGGCCAACGATGTCAAATTTTGGGGCGAGCGCTTCATGACAACCCTGACGCGGCCGTACGCGGTGCCGACTTGGGTCGTACGCTCAAGCGCCTTCCTTAATGACTGACGCGGACTCCGGCGCCAAGGCGGGCGTCTGCTCCGCCATAGGTCCTTGAAATCGTTGCTATTTTCTGTTTTAAATCCGGGTTTTTCCCTGACCGAGCTAGCGGAAAAAGCTGCCGGTGCTCTCCGGTTGAACAGCGAAGGCGGCAGGCAACGAGGCGAACGGCTAGCCCTCATGCGGACAACAAACAAGCCGCGCTCATTTGCCTGCGGACGAAACGCGGCACGGCGCGTTATGATTGAACGCTGCGGCGCGTGGAAACTGGCGGTGATCAAATGAGCGAACGCCTGGGTGAGCGGATATTCAGAAGCCGCACCGACAAGAGGTATTCGCAAACAAAAATTGCGAAGCTTCTAGCGCAAGCGGCACCGCAAAAAGATCGAGACGTTGCAGCGGACGATAGACGGCCTGCAGCTTCGCATCGATGGACTGCAGAGCAGCGTCCCGCGCGGAACTGAATTGACGGGACAGCACAAGCTCGCCGGATTTCCGGTAGCTATCAGTTAGAGCTCAGGCCATGGCGAAGACAATCTGAGCGGCGCGTGTTATAGATTTGCATGTCCTCTGGTCCTGCGGCGGGCCAGTAACAAGGGAGCATAGCCATGTTGCTACGTAGCGGTTTGGTTGGCCTTGTCACTCTCATCTGGATGAGTGGTTCCGCGCAAGCATTCGACATCCTAGCCAGCGGTCCCGTTTATGGTGGGCCCCCTGCAATCGGTGGCTTCTTCAGTTGCCGTATTTTCAACCACGGCACGACCACTGTGAACATAACCCAGCGGCGTATTTACAAGGCTAGCACTGGGACACTTGCCCCAATTTCAACCGATACTTGCGGTGATCCGCTTCTCTCCGGCAAGAGTTGCGTGTTTTTTACGACGCCCGTCGGGCCTGGTGTCCCCTACTCCTGCCGGCTCGTGACGAGCCAGAACGAGGTGAAGCTTAGCGGCGTTGCTGAGCTTCAGAACTCGAGCGGCGCCACTCTATTGGTGGTCCCGCTCAACAAATAGACATAAGAAACGGTTTCGACGTCGACATTGCACGAGGCGAGCAAGCAGCAGCGCGAGCTTACTCGCGACGTGCTCGACGTTCGATCATCTTGTGGGAGTCCAACGCATCCCAGCCCACCGCCGAGCGGCTGCATAAGCTCGCGGTTATCCTTGACGTAAATTTTGATTGGCTCGCGACGGGGCGGCAGTCCCAACCAGGCAACTGGGGGACGCAAGCTCTCGCTCAACATCTATCCGCGTCGATTAAGGAAATGACGAAGGCCGCAAGGACTTGCTGCTTGGACGCCGGGGCGCGGTCCACCGAAACCCTGTGTCGTTTCGGACGTACTGCCCGACGCCAGCCACGGGATTGTGCTGCGGGTTCATCCGCCCGGTGACATGGCGACTGAAAGCAGCATCGGCACCTTCCCACTCAACAGCGTCTCGCTGGAGGTTGCCGCGCGCGAAGATGATCGAACCATCTAGGAAGTCGCGCTGGCTCTCGCGCCGACGAAACAAAAGATGGGATTGCGGGTTACATGATCGAGCGAGCGCTGGATGCTTTGCGCGCGTTCGGAAGCAGACAGTATTAAAGTCAAATGGTCACAACCGACGAACGATGGACGACTGACTTAATCGGCAGGCCGCATTGCTTGTGCGGGGCGACGATGGATCTCGCGCGGATCGAACCTCATCCGACCATCCAGCGCTTAAAAATTCGAACGTATGAATGCATGGAATGCGGTCAGACCCTCGTTCGAACATTCGAGGACGATTAGTAATACTGGATTCGCTCAGCCCCTTGACGACCCCAAGGGACGATTGTTGAGATGCTTTCACAACAGCAGATCGCCGCCAAAAGGCTGAAGATGATCGAGCATCTTGAAGCCGCGCTGACTCTCGCCGACGAAACACAAGATGGGATTGCGGGCTACATGATCGAGCGGGCACTGGACGAAATGCGGGCGACGGTGTTGCCGGGAACTTTGGACGTGCCGTCACCACCCAAGCGCCCTTAGCCATCACAACAGAGCGTTAACCAACAATAGCACTGGCGAAAGTCCGCAGCTTTTTGGCAGGAGGTCGCAAAACGGCGCATCGTGATGCGCAGTAGATTGCTCGCGCCTCCACCATGATTGACCTCGCCGCAAAGCGGCTGAAGATAATCGAGCATCTGGAAGCTGTGTGGAGGTGCATTCCGCACCATACACAGGAGATCACCATGAAGCATC
>CAVVSK010000021.1:0-52365 GCA_963750965.1 uncultured Alphaproteobacteria bacterium | reverse complement strand
ATAACTGCAACATCAGTTTGCCACTCCTCGATCGTGCGGAAAGTAAGATGCGATTGTTTAGCTCACTAATTCTGCAAGCATTGCTCGTTGGAAGCTTTGCCTGCGCGGCACAGGCGCAGAGCGTCGAGCGCGGCGCTGCCCTCGCTCGTGCTAACTGCGCCCGTTGTCACTCGATCGAGCGGTCAGGCCTTAGCCCTTTCTTGGAAGCTCCGCCGTTCCGCATGCTTCACCGTAAATATCCGGTCGAGATGCTGGAAGAAGCACTCGTAGAAGGGATTTTCACGGGCCACCCCGCCATGCCGGAGTTTGAGCTAAAGCCGGGCCAGATCGGCGATTTCATCTCGTTTTTGAAAAGTCTCGAATAACACGGAGGTCTGCCATGCCCTACACGAGCATTATAGTGCATCAGAGCCTGGATGCTACCAACGATTCCAGGGTGCCGATTGCCGCGGAGCTCGCCCGCCGGTTCGATGCCAGACTCATCGGTGTCGCCGCTTGCGAGGTAAACCCTCCGGCTTATGGCGACGGAGCTCTTGCCGCTGCCATTGTCAACGAGCTGCGCGAGCAAACGGAAAGCAGGCTGGTAGAAGCCGCCAACAGGTTTCGCGCCTGCGCAGAGGGCAAGGTACGGGAATCAGAATGGAGACAGGCCTTTGCGAAGCCCACGACGTATGTGGCTCAAGAAGCACGTGCTGCCGATCTGATCGTTGCCGGCACCGCGCGAGACCGCGCTTATATCGATCCTTTTACCGAACTCGATCCGGGCGAACTGATCATGCAAGCGGGCCGACCGGTTTTGATTGTGCCACCAGAAGCGGAATTCTTGGAAGCCAAGCACATCCTGGTGGCTTGGAAAGACACGCGCGAGGCACGTCGCGCGGTGCTTGATGCCCTGCCCCTACTGCGGGCGGCTAACGATGTCACGGTGGTAGAAATCGTAGAACGCGCGGACGTCGGTTCAGCGGCGCATCGCGGAGAAGATGTTGCTGCCTGGCTCAGGTTGCATGGTGTCTGTGCGGGAGCAAACGCTTTGGTATCTACCGAGGAGCCGTTCGAGTCATTTCAAGGGCTGCTCTTGCAAAATGCAGCCGACCTCGTGGTGGCTGGCGCTTACGGTCATAGCCGCTTGCAGGAGTGGATTTTCGGGGGGGTCACGCGCGACCTCCTCACAAAGGCCCAGTGCTGCTGCCTGTTTTCCAACTAGCACAGCCGGAGCGGGATGCAGTCAAATGCTGCATACCGCTCCGCCCACGGAAGCTCTAATCGATCAGTTCATGGGTGACCTGCGGCGTTGGACACTGCACGAGGTTTTGAATCAAGCTTGGTAGTGAGGTTTGCAATGTTTTGGGTATCGGTGCTGACGACAATTGTTCTGAGTCTGCAGATCAGTCGGGTTGGCTGCGGACGCCGCACGCGGACAGCAACTTGCGCTCCGTTGGTGTGTCGGGTGTCATGCGGTGACACCTGAAGCCGGCCGAGTGGCGGACGTGCCTCCGCCATTTGCCAATGTGGCCCAGCACCCTGACTTCGATGCGAATCGCCTGGCGTTTTTTCTGCTCAATCCCCATCCAGTTATGCCGAACATGGGATTATCGCGCAGCGAAGCGGCGGATCTAGCAGCTTACATCGCTTCCCTTCAAAGTAGCCCGCGATAGGCACCGGAACTCAGCCGATCGTCAGCCACTTCAGTAAGCACCGCGCGGCAGACCTTGCACTCGAACGTATGCAACTCAGCCATTCCTCCCAGCCGCGGTGTGACCCGAACGAGCGTCATCGGTGCGTTGCAGGAAGGGCACAGCACCGTCTCGGCTTTGATAGAGGGAACAGGTTTCAACATGCCTGCAATATGTAGTCTGCTGGTTTCAGCCGCGTTGATCTGGCGCAAAACCTGTGAGTTGCCGGCTCGGGGAATGTACGTAGCTTCCAATTGATCCAAATCAAGTTTTTTAGGCCGCGCCCGCCGCATTATTGCGCAGTTAATGCGCAGTACGGCGAGGACACAATCCATGTTGAAGAAAGAACAGAACGCCCGGGGTCGAGCCCGCGCATCAAAAGGTGCGGTCGGCTTCAGTGATCCTGCCGCCGGACCAACCCTTCAAGGACGCGGCGCGTGAGGCCCTCACGGCTCGCAAAGGCGTCGCGCCGGTATCAGTATAACGATCTCCAGGATAATGAGAGAACAGCTTGGACAAAAGCACGGGCTAGCTCGGCCGGGAACAGCCAGCACCGCCTAAGTGAGCGCCAAGGTTACCCGCTTCACCGCGCGCTCTTCTGCATCGTCGGCAATCTTGAAACCGAATTCGCGACACATTTTTAGCATTACAGCATTCTCGGCAAACACGAGGCCGTGGATCTGGCGTAGGCCGATCGTTCGGGCATATTCGATAAGCCGTGTCATCAGGAGCCAGCCAAGGCCGAGACCCTTCAGCCGCGAACGTACCAGGATGGCGTATTCTCCATCCAGTCCGCCTTCATAGTGCAGACGCGCGACTCCCAAAAGCTTGCCGGTGGCTTCATCAAGAGCGACGAAGGCGGTGGCTCGTGCGGGGTCCAGTTGAGTCAGTTGCCCGATAAGCTCGCGTCGCAATGCGCGCATAGGCGCAAGGAAGCGCAGACGCATATCCTCGGCCGTTACTTCAGCCAAAAAATCCGGATAGAGCGCGGCATCGTCCGGCCGCAGCATGCGGACAAAAATACGCATTCCGTCGCGCAAACGATCGTGGCGGTCCCATTCACCCATGTCTGGACCGGTCGGTACCTGCTGCACGAATTCCACCCCGAAAATCGGCCTCAACCGCGGAATTGATCCGAATCAAAGAGGTTGGGCCGATAGGGCGCGATAAGTAGAAAGTGGATTTTCACTCTCTACGCGCAAGCAAGGAGCTTAGTATGACTCAGCATTCGCAGCCCGCGGTGAAATTAGCTCTTCCTCGCCAATTTCGTGAGATCAGGCTCGAACTGGCGCGTGAACCCGGCCACCCCGCGGGCAGCCGGCAGCATGGTTATCGTTTAATCGCGCCGCTGGATACCGAAGGCCACATTGATGCCAATTTGTGGGAAACCCACCGTGTTGCGTGCCGCGTCGCGCGTTTCCGACCTGGCGAGGACGACGAGATCGGTCATCTCATCCGCCGAGGAACCCACTGGGCCTTCCATTATGACATCAAGGGCACCGATGACGACGAGGGCGGCTATCGGTTTTCCGATGAGCGATTTGTGGTGGGTGAATATGTTTCCATTCATGAGGCAGAAGGGCTTCGAACATTCCAGGTGACATCGGTCGAACACCCGTAATCAACGGCGGTAACCTGAGCTCCGGCGAGCGACAAATCGCCCGCCGGAGCCAAGAAGCAAAAGACGTGGTCACGTTCAATGACGAGCCACGTCCGAGAAAGTAGGTCAGGCTGCGTCACGATGTTCGACGACCGACGGCGCGCGCGCCGCTTGCACCACTTGCACCGCCTTGTTGGCCTGAGCTCGCCGTGCCTGCCGAGTGACGATATCGCCATACATCAACGCTCCTGCGAACAGGAGAAATGCTGATACGATCAAGCTCACAATAATTATGGTGGTAATGTCCATGGCTCAATCCCTCCGAATGGTAGGGATATTTTGCCGGCGCACGCCGCGGCCGCTTTGATGTGGGTCAAACGCCCAACGGCCGTCCTGTTTAATTCGAGTTGGCCGTTCTGGCGAAATAGGTCCGGCGGGGCCGCAAACGCTGCCCCGCCGGTAGCAATCAACGGTTATTGCCCGTTCTTTTTGAGCCAATCATTCATCTGGGCGATCTCAGTTTCCTGCGCCTTGATGATCGATTCGGCGAGTTTCTTCACCTCAGGATCCTTGCCGAAGGCGAGCACGGTCTTGGCCATGTCGACCGCGCCTGCGTGATGCGGGATCATCCCTTTCACGAAGTCGACATCGGCATTGCCCGTATAGGCGATGTCCATGGCGCTGTGCATCTTCATGCTGACGCCATGAAATGCCAGGCTGGACGGCCCGGAGTCGCCTTTCGGTTGCATGCTCTGCGAGCCTGACATGCTGCCGTGCTTGCCGCCCTGCATCATGCCACCTTGCATCATGCCGCCATGCATGTTGCCATGCATCGCGCCTTGGCCCGTCGTCGTACCGTGCCGTGAATGCATGGACGAGTCGCTACCCTGACCATGCTGCATTTGGGCATAAGCCACCGCGGACACGAGCGTGAGCCCTGCCACGGCTAAAGCAATGGTAGTTTTCTTCATTTGATCACTCCAAGTCTGTTGGTTTCCGGCGCCGCTTCACGCTGCGTGAGGTGTCAACGCCGATCGAATTTCAATGTTCGTCGATCAGACTTGGGTTCGGGGAGGTGGAACAACGGGATCTACATGCACGGGTATCATCGCGCTCGCAATCGAAGGCGACAATATCGCGATCGGCAGGATACTCGCGGCCGGCGGAAGCGGCGCAGCTGAATCCAGCACGATAAAGCAGCCGACGCCGTAACATGACGGAGCCGCGTCCGGCATGGTGGGAGCGGATTGCTGCTGGTGATTGGCGTGGTGATGATGATGACCAGCGGCATGGCTGCCGGCCTTACCCACATGGCGTGCAGCAATCATGGCGTGGTGAGCAGCAGCCGGATTAGCCTTCGCATGGGCCATCACCGTCCCATGAAAAAGGGACATGAAGCCAAAAACGATGGCTAAGACCACACGAAACGGAAGAGCATTGGCTGAACCGCTGGATCGCATGCGTATGATTTGGCTCGCGTTTGTGTCTTTGCCAAGACGTGAACAAAGAGATGGACAAAATTTAAGGCTTTCTGCCTGATCGAGACGGTTTGCTGTCTCCAAAAAACTGCACCGATATTGATCCAGATCAATGCGTTCACGCGAGGTGGGCGCTGGCGCAAATCAAACCTTCCGGCCGAACAGCGCGATAGCGCCGAGAGGCAGCAGCAGTCCGAGGCAAGTGGCTGTAATCAACAGCGCGCCAAGCTCGGAATAGTCGCCGCGCTGAACGACAAAAATCTCATTCAAATACTTGGTTTGCAGTTGACCTGCCACCAAGGCCATGTTCATCAGCGACGCCATGAGCGCGAACCAGGTCGCCCTTTGACCCGCCGGCGCGTAAAAAGCGATGAGCGAAAGCAGCGGTATCATGCTGAGCTGTGCGAAAGGAGAAGTCGCGGCTGCGTCGATGACGGCAATGGCGCGCGCGCCGAATCCGAAAGTCTCTTCCGTCCAGTGATGAAATCCGTAGAAAAGACTGATGTTTGGCAGCGACAAGATCGCGCCTGCGATCGCGAGCCACAGCAGGACCCTAGTCACGGAATATTCCGTGAGCTGTTTGCTGAAGATCCACATCGCGGCGATAGCGATAATCGCCGCGGTCTGGCGCAAAATGCCATAAAACGCTTCGTCGAACTTCAACACGTCGAGCGTCCACCAGAAATAACCGTCGCCGACGGACGGCGTGGCACGGAACGCAAAGATGATGATGCTGGCGGCGAGAATCGCCCGGCGCGTAGCGGGATCGATTTCGCGGGTGACGAAGTACAGCATCGTGCAGATAACCAGCATCGAGATGATAAAGATGACTTCCTGCCCGAATGGCACGCCGGCGAAGCCGATCGCAAGTACCGTAAATCCAAATGCAATGCCGCCGCCGACGATGCGCCAATCCAATGGCCGCCGCTCGCTAGTTTCCACCGGAATGAGCAGGACGCCGATGATTGAAATGACTGGGACAATGAGACCGAGGAGAAACACCGTTTCCCGGGCCAGAAATTGCGCAAGCCATCCCGACGTTCCCGCCACCGACAGGATTCCGATACCGAGCGCAAGGCGGCCGAGCACCTGGACCATCCCCAACTCGGCCCGAATATCCTCCTCCGGCCGCGGCTTGCCGTCGGCGTCGACGCGGGAAACGACTTCAGTCGACATGGCGTCGGCGACGACGTCCTGGATCACGGTCCCGACCACGATCAGCATGGCGCCGAGAAGATAAAGCTGGTCGGGGCGGCCGAACGTGATCCAGCCGCCGGCGCTGCCGGCAAGCGTCAGCATGCCGGCGGCGGTGAATGCAGCGCCGATCAGGATATAGGCGCGGCGTTGTGACCCCCAGAGCGGAACGCTGTCGACGAACTGCCCGACCACCATCTTCATGGTCCAAGGCAAGCTCAGCCATACGCCAATTCCCGCCAGTTCCGCCGGACTGAGCGTGAGGCGCTCCTTAATCCACATGTCGCGCGTGACATCGATGATGCCCAGTGCGCCGTAGGCGAAGTAGACCAGGAGCAGCGGAACATAATGCATCCGCATGGCCCGGATCGGCCGCAACAAACTCGCGAGCGATCGAGGAAGGGCCGTGGCCGTCGTCACCGAATGCTTTCCGCGGGTTCTCTTATCAGGCACGGCTCAGGTAGTCTTGTGGAGTCATCCGGCAGAGCCCACGGCTCGGAGCCCACACTCTTTTTCGCAGCGAGTGCATTCTTGCTCAAGGCAGATCTAGGAATTTGCGGATGGCGGCGATGTTGTCACGAGCTTCCTGCTTGTTTGCAGCCGGAAGGGCCCAACCTGCTCCACTATGGAGTACCAACATCGTGTGCCAGATTTCTGCTCCCGAGGCGCGGTCTACAGTCATATCAGCGCTAACATCTGCAATTTGAGAGAGACTCACTTCTGAAGGTTTCAGGCGCCAGAAAAGTAACTTGCGCTGAAGGACCGCTTGGTCGGCATCCTTATCAAGGGTCAGCGTTGTGGAACCGGCTTGTAATACGAGACGGTTCGGGGCGTTCTGGTGACAGGCATAGCCGTAACCTCCAGGCGCCTACAGATTTCAGCATAAAAGCTGACAATGCCAAAGACACAAGGTGTCGCGGGCGGAAAGAACGACTGAGGCTATGCCTGGCAGACAGAACCAAAGCACCACGCTGCTCTCCAACAGAATCCCGCGCTACTCGATCGATTTCGTGTTGAGGTAATTACTCAACAGACCCAAAAGAAAAAATGCTACCAACACGCCGAAGGCCAGGATGGTAGGCCAATCCGGACCTGTTCGTGGTTTCATTGCTTGGCCACCCTGTGACACCTCCGCCTTAATCCTAGCTGACACGCGGCCCGGCCAGGCGCTAAGCGACCAATAGTCACGTTCCAACGGGGCGTAGGGCTCTTATTGTGTTCGTCTAAACACGAGGCTGCCAATGACCATAATCATAGGCTTGGCTTGTGCTGCGCTGGGTTTGGCGGCTTTTATTTATTCACTGCCACGCGGCGGTAGGGGCGCGCGATTCGTAGGTACCGAATGGGAGGCCTATGCTGTCGTTATGATGATCTCCCTCTTCATGATTGGTATCGTCATCACGCTTGTTGGCATCACTGAGTGATCAGAGTAGGCCGCCATCGGAGGCTTTCCTCGAACGCGAGCAGATGTGTTCGGAATGGCGAAATAAAGCAGGCAGCCTGTTACATCCCGGTCAGCTGTCTCATTGCAAAAAAATTATTTAACGGCGTAACCACCTTCCGTTCCACTCCGAACTGGATTTAGGGCCGACCTCATTCGGCCCGTTCGACCATGGGCAGGGCGCCCGTGTAGTGAATTTTGGCTTTAACGGAGGATTTCGATGTCAAAAACCACGCTGACTGCCGCCGCGCTGACTGGTTCCTTCGCCGCCGCGCTCGCCATGATCGCTTCGGCTTCCGCTGCGCCCGTTGCCGAGCAGCCCAATATGGACAAGTGCTATGGCATTTCGCTTGCGGGCAAGAATGATTGCGCCGCAGGTCCCGGCACTACCTGCGCGGGCACATCCAAGGTCAATTATCAGGGTAATGCCTGGAAATATGTGGCGAAAGGCACCTGTACGTCGATGAAGACGCCGAAGGGCACTGGTTCTCTCACGCCAATCAAGTCCTGACGCGAAGAGGCAGGGGTGCGCCGGCGCGTCCCTGCGTTCATACGGGCCTGAATATGCGGCAGCTTTCCCAGCTTCCCTTGCGCGCCGGCGTCGGCTTCAAGCCGGAGCATTTCGTCGAGATACTCGACGCCGGGCAGATCATCGGTTTCGTCGAGGTACATGCCGAGAATTATATGGGCGCCGGCGGTCGCCCGCATGCGCAGCTTTCCGCGCTGCGGTCGCGACTGCCGCTTTCCATCCACGGCGTCGGGCTTTCCATCGGCTCCATGCAGCCGCTCGATCGTGCGCATCTGGCCCGGCTGAAAGTTGTTTGCGACCGTTATCAGCCGGATAGTTTTTCTGAGCATCTCGCCTGGTCTTCCCATGACAATGTTTTTTTCAATGATCTTTTGCCACTGCCCTACACCGCGGAGACGCTTGCCCGCGTGGCGGAACATATCGACACCGTGCAGACCGCGCTGAAGCGGGAGATCCTGCTGGAAAATCCCTCGACTTACGTCACGTTCGCCGAGAGCGACATTCCTGAGCCTCATTTCCTTCAAGAGATCGCGCGGCGCACCGGCTGCGGTCTGCTGCTCGACGTCAACAATGTGTTCGTCAGCGCAAGCAATCACCGCCTTTCCGCCGACAGCTATCTCGCCGCCTTTCCGCTTGAGCGCGTGAAGGAAATCCATCTCGGCGGGCACGACGAACAGACCGATGGCCAGGGCGCGCTTTTGATCGATGCCCACGGCTGTCCGGTCGCGGATCTCGTCTGGGCGCTTTATGAAAAGGTGCTCAGTCGTATAGGCCCGGTGTCGAGCCTGATCGAATGGGACAACAACGTACCGTCTTGGGCGGTTTTGGAGCAGGAAGCGCGCAAGGCACAGAGCATCCTTGATCTCGCCGCGAAAGCGCGGGCCGCGTGAGGTAGTCGATGTTCGCAGCAACGCAATCAATCTTCGCCGAAGCTCTGCTTGCCGCCGAACAGCCTGTGCCGGCCGCTCTCGTTTCTTATCCCGCAGGCGCGCAACGTTTTGCCGTCTACCGAAACAATGTAGTCGCCGGCCTTATCAATGCCTTGCGCGCGCGTTTTCCAACAATCGAGAAGATTGTGGGCGAAGAGTTCTTCGCCGCCATGGCGCGCATCTTCGTCCTCCAACATCCACCGCGCTCGCCGCTGATCATGCAATACGGCGACGATTTTGGGGATTTCGTCGCCGCTTTTGCACCCGCCGCCGAGTTACCGTACCTGGCGGACGTCGCCCGGCTAGAAGCTGCCCGGACCCGCGCCTATCACGCCATGGATGCGCAGCCGATCCTCCTTTCAGTCCTGCAGGCTATTCCCTGCGAAGCGCTTGCGGCAGCGGGTGTGACTTTGCACCCCTCGCTGCAGGTGGTGCGGTCGCGGCATCCGATCGTGACCATCTGGGCGATGAACAATGGCGAGGCGGAGCTCGGGCCGATCGACGAAGACCTGGCTGAAGACGCGCTGGTTGTCCGGCCCCGGTCTGACGTGACGGTGCGGAAACTGGCGCCGGGCGGCGCGGCGTTTCTGCTGACACTGGCCGCCGGGCTGCCGCTTGCGGCTGCCGTCGAACGGGCAGCTTTGGATCATTCCGATTTCGATCTCCCCGCTAACCTTGTCCTACTATTCGAAGCGGGCGCGGTGGTCGACATCGCTCTCGAGGAGAGGCAGACACGATGAGTGAAACATTGGCAGCTCCGGGCCGTCCGCGTGGCGGTCTTTCCCGTCTGGTGGGCGCAGCCATCCGCGTGATGGCATCGGTTCCCTATTCGCCGATCGCGTTACTGGCCCGCCTATCGATCGCCGGCGTTTTCTGGCAGTCAGGCCAGACCAAGGTGGAGGACTGGCGCGTTACGGAGGGAGCGATCGAGCTGTTTCGGTCGGAATATCGCCTGCCGATCATGGATCCGATAGTGGCGGCGCATCTCGCCGTGCTCGCCGAGCATGTCTTTCCTGTACTGCTCGTGCTCGGATTGGCCACGCGCTTTTCCGCGCTGGCGCTTTTGCTCATGACGCTGGTGATTCAGATTTTCGTCTATCCGGACGCCTGGCCGACGCACGGGACCTGGGCTGCCTTGCTGTTGCTGCTGATGGCGCGCGGGCCGGGCGGCGTCTCTCTCGACCACCTGATTGCCCGCAGCAAAACAGCTTAATGGAGATCACTTCAGCAATTAAACGGCGGCAGTAAGGGGCGAACACAGCCGCGGGATCCGGAGTTAAGGTTGACGCCAAGTCGTCCTGTCGGCAATCCGCTGGAATTGTAGGCTCCGTTCAGCCCCTGGGGTACTACCCCGTACCCCTTTGGTAAGGGCCGTCGGGTTGCCCTATTAAACCCCCGGCGGCCCGCCACAAACCACACGGGACTCCACAGCGATAGCGGCAGTCGGTATACCCCCAAGCCGGGCATCTGTTCAGTGTGAGTTGCGTGATGTTGTGGCGTTCCCCTGCTAGGCTGGGCCGGTCTTCCCGTGCACCAGCTTCCTTCATATCCCCTTGCCTGCCCAGCGTTGCCGAGCGGGCGCCGACCGGCCCCGCCTGGGTTCATGAAATCAAGCATGACGGCTACCGGCTCCAGATTCATATTCGCGACAATCGGGTGCGCCTTTTCACCCGCAACGGAAACGATTGGACGGACCGCTATCCTTGGATTGTCGAGGATGCGGCACGGTTGCCGGTTCGCAGGGCCATTATGGACGCAGAGTGCTGCTGCGCCGGGCCTGATGGCGTTACCGATTTCAATGCGCTGCACTCCCGCCCAAACGACCACAACGCCTTTGCTTACGTTTTCGACCTGCTCGTGCTGGAAGACGCAGATATTCGCCCGCTTTCCCTGAGCGAACGCCGTAAGCAACTTGGCAAGTTACTGCGCAAGCAAAACCCGGTATTCGATTGAGCGAACACATCGCGGAGGATGGCCTGCTCGTCTTTGCCCACGCCCGTCGGCTCGGTCTGGAGGGTATCGTTTCAAAGCGCCTAGATGCGCCTTACCGCTCAGGCCGGGCATGCCGATAAAAACCAAGAACAAAAACGCGGCAGCTTACATGCGCGTGGAAGAGGACACTTTCTAAACGGAGTGGAAGGATGCCTTTGACGAGGCGCAGCGCATTGCGGAAGCGAGCCGACGTGCCGGCCTGCAGTGATGCCCGATAAATACACGCTCCGGCCGACAGATCTCGGAATTGAGACGTAAAGACTACGATTCGTGTTCCGTTTTATGGGCCGATGTTGGCGGGCAACCGAGCCTTTCAAGCACAAGAAATGAGCGCATGAGCGCTGTATCCACCAGCTTTTCCAACGCCTGCAGATGGTTGTGGCTGCGTCCATTCGTCCGCGGCATGCCGGATGGTTTTTTGATATTGTATATTCGTGTCATCCGCCGTCGTCCCGTGGCGTTGATGGCAAGTGGCGGGTCGGCGTAGCCAAGCGTCGGCCCGCTGCGCAGCATCACTTGGCAGATAAATACACACTCCGCCCCAACAGGTCCTCAATAACTGCAAAGACTATTTCGTTTTCCGATTTGACGGGCGCGACTATGAAACACCTCAACGCCATCAGTGACATCGCCGTTCGGGATGCGGTTGACATTTATCAGACCCAGATGGAGCGGCTCATCCTGCGGCTTGTCGGCGACGTTGACTCCGAAACAGTGGCGGCTTTTTTGGAAGAGGCTCGACAACGCGCTCTCGATCACGTCAAAGAGTTTAACGATACTAAACATGAAGCGCGGGCTCACGCGCTGGCCATCGCGATGCTTGAAAAGACGTTCGATCGGCTATCGGCAACAGCGTGATCAGGTCATCATCAGTGCTTCGGCTCTTCACGCGTAATCGTTGCAGAGGCAAACAGCCCGGGCGTGCGCGACGGCCCGTGGGGCGCATCTGCCGAAGCCACAGCAAGGAATCATCGATCATGATCAGCTTCAAATCAGCGCCGGCGATTGGCCTCGCTGTCGTTGCATTGCTTACGTTGCCGATTGGAAGCGCAGGCGCCGAAGAGCGCGTTTGCAGAGGCACCATTGGAGCCGCCACGCTAGACAATGTCCGGGTGCCACAGGACGCTACCTGCAGATTACTTGGAACCAGAGTGAAGGGAACCATTACAGTCCAGGCAAGGGCAACGCTTTTTGCCGAGATGTCGTAGTGATAGGAAATGTGCAGGCAGAAAATGCGCGTAGGGTTGAGGTGCTGGATACCTCGCGGGTGATCGGCTCGGTTCAAATCGTCCAAGGCGGCTCTGCAGTGGTCTCCGACAGCCGCATCGACTCCGACATCCTGTATGACTCCAACAACAGACCGCTTGCTGTTTTGCGAAACCGGGTTGGTGGTAACGTGCAGGTTTTCCAGAACACAGGCGGCGTTTCTATCCGCAGGAACCTGATTGACGGAAATCTACAGTGCAAGGAGAATGTTCCTGCGCCGACCGGCGGCAACAACACCGTTCAAGGGAACAAAGAAGACCAATGCCGTAGACTCTGATTGGGCCCTACCAATACTTCACCGAGGTTTGAGCCGCCTACGAACCGGGAGGCGTGCCGCGTCCTCAACTATCCAGCGGTAACGGTCGGTATGATTAATCAGAGTAGGCCGCCATCGGAGGCTTTAATGGCGTTCCGCTCGAGCCGCAAGCAGCAAGCCGTAGATTTTTTGGCGGTGGCATTTTCTATTTTCGTCGTGATCGTGATTGTGGGTTGGATTGGGTATCTTATCTTTGCGCACTAGCGCACCATTAAAAGGTGCCGTCCTCAAGCCGGGTATCGGTTATGCGCGCCTTCGAGAACGCCCGGTCGATTTAGCGGCGCTAGCCACGACGCCGCATAGCACGCGATGACGAAAGCAAATCAACCTTAAACGCCGAAGTGAAGGTTGACGCCAAGTCGTCCTTTCGGCAATCCGCTGGAATTGTAGGGTCTGTTCAGCCCTGGGGTACTACCCCGACTGGCCAAGAATAAAACCAAAACTCCTATGAATGCTGACAGTAAGGATCCTGTAAGCACTCCGATTTTCACTCCATCCTGCAAGTCGGGCGACGGAAACGCCAAAAGTCCGATGAAGAGGCTCATGGTAAAGCCGATGCCGCAAATCAATGACACGCCGTAGATTTGCGCGAACGAGGCCGCTTCCGGCCGATCTGCCCACCGAAACGTCACAACTAGCCAGGTGGTAAAGAAGACGCCGATCTGCTTTCCAGCGAATAAGCCTAGCGCAATGCCAAGAGGGACAGGCGCGAACAATACCGTCGTGTTTATTCCGATGAATGACACACCCGCGTTTGCGAACCCGAACAGGGGAACAATCAAGTAAGCTACCCATGGCTGCAGCGCGTGTTCCAGCCGGTGAAGAGGTGAAGATCTCGCATCCGGCCGTCCACGGCTCGATCGGATAGGAATAATGAATGCGAGGGCGACGCCCGCCAGCGTCGCGTGCACGCCTGACTGGAAGACCGTGAACCAGAGCACCCCGCCAAGCGCGAGATACGGCGCTAGCCGAACTACTCGCGCCTGATTGAGGGCGACTAGAAGCCCCAGCGTTGCTCCTGAAAGAGCAAGCCAAAAGCCTGACAACTGAGATGTATAAAACGTAGCAATGATGCAGACGGCTGCTAGGTCATCAATGATCGCGATGGCGGTAAGAAAAATTTTCAGCGAAACGGGAACGCGGGAGCCTAGCAACGCGAGAACCCCAAGAGCGAATGCTATATCGGTAGCGGTGGGGATGGCCCAGCCACGTAAGTTTTCTGGGTAATTGCCGTTGACAGCTATGTAGATGAGCGCAGGCGCTAGCATACCTCCAGCCGCTGCGGTTCCGGGCAGAATGCGGCGCGACCAAGTTGAGAGTTGCCCCTCCAATAGTTCGCGCTTGATCTCGAGTCCGACCAGCAGAAAGAAGATGGCCATCAAGCCATCATTGACCCAATGAAGCAGGCTCAGGCCTGCAAATTTGGTTCTAAAAACGTCGAAATAGATGAGAGATAATGGCGAGTTCGCAACTGCCAGAGCGACACAAGCGGATGCCATCAAGAGAACACCGCCAACGGCTTCACTCGTTAAAAACTGGTGAAACAGAGATGGGGGGCGCCTAGTCGTCACTTTCTAGAGTCGCTGGTTAGCGCGCAAAGGGGGAAAAGCCCAGCCTCGCAGTTCGGGTGCCGCAGCGCACCGCTCTAAGGAATCAGAAAGCATTAAGCAACGTTCCTCTTGCCGGCCTTTTTGCGCGGCTGAAACACCAATGGCGGTGCCTACTTGACCACTACAACTGGCACGGCCGCCAATGCGGCTATGCGCCCGGGCACCGACCAGGCGAAGGCAAATGACGCTGCCTCCCGCAGGAGCCAGGGAAAAGTCTCGGGCCCCGCGCTTCCTATAACAATGACATCGCACCGCTCCTCGACCGCGCAGCGCAGAATTGTCGAAACGGGTCGTCCGATTTTGACCTTGCAAGAGGCGGCTAAACCGCCTGCTTGGAGCACTTGGCTCACGCTGGTCACAACGGAACGGCCGCGTTCATTCATCAAATTATCAATCTCGTCTTTCTTGAACGACTGATAGCCGCGTAGGCGACCGTCCTCGCGCTTCTCCTGAACATTAAGCACGACGATCTGGGGGGTCCCTGCGGCCTGTGCCGCTGCGAGGACGTAATTAACGATCCGGTTGGTGCGTTCTGTACCGTCAACGACGGCAAGTAGCCGCAAGGGTGATGGGAGTTGTTTTGAACGGCGTCGAGCCGCAGCAGTACTCGTTTGGTGAGGAGCCAGCGGTTCTGAAGTGCCATGTTTCATAGGCGACCTCCTTCAGGATCACGGAAGCAGCTGGAAGGCGGCAGCTGCGACGAGGGTTGGAATGAGAGCTGCAGCAGCAAGACCGGCCGCACTGATCGTGCCGCCTTCAAAGCTACCCTTCAGGATCGCGAACCCAGCCGGGTTAGGGGCATTCGCGATGACAGTGAGGCCCCCGCCAGTGACCGCTCCCGCGATGAGCGAGTATTTGAACTCGCTAGAAACATCGTCGACGAGCGACCCAAGATAGGTCAGCGCCGCGTTATCCGTTACGGCGGTCAGCAAGGCGGCGCCGGCGAAGAGCGTCGTCGAACTCATGTCGCCGAGCAGCGGCTGCAGCCACCATTTCTGCTGTCCCCCGAGTACGACCAGTCCAGCTAGAAAGAACGCAACAAGGAGCCCTTCCCGAACGATAAGCGGCGACTGATAGCGTTTGTAAGCTTCAGCAAAACCCAAAAAGAACAAAAACAAGGCAACGAATACGGTTGGGTGGTGATTGAACACCACGACCACGATGAGAAATGTTAGGTGAACCGAGACAATCCAGGACGGAACGCCAATCTGCGTGTTTGGCGGTACGTGATCCGGAGGCGCCCGTAGGTAGGACCGGAAAAAATAGGTGGCGCCGAGCGCGTTCACCGCCACCGCAAGAGCGGCCTTCCACCCAAACGTCATGAGCATGAAAGGAAGATCGAAGCCCCAGCGCTCCGCAACCATGAGCACGGGAGGAGCAGCATAAGGAGTGAGGGTACCGCCGATTGAAACGTTCACGAACAGCACCCCTACCGTGACATACAAAAACTTGGTGGGTGCTCCGCTGTGCAGGTATCGGTCCCTGAGAAGCAGGGCCGTTAAAGTCATGGCGGCTGGTTCAGTTATGAAGGATCCCAGGAGAGGTCCCACCGAGAGAAGAGTGGCGTAGTAAGCCACAAACTCGGCTATTGGTATCAACGCCGCTATGAACCGCAGAATGGTACGTGAGAACTCGATAATCGGCCGGCTGGCGGCGATTACCATGATCACGAATACGAATGCTGGTTCGGTAAAATCGCGGCTCTCGAGATACTCCAACGCGCCGACAGTCCCGACTTGCGTACTCATGAACGCGATCAGGATTGCTGCCCAGAAGCCAAACACAACTTCGACTTCTGCTAACAGGCGCCAAATACCCGCGTGGTGATTGTCTCCGTGTGCTAAGCGCTCGATCGAGCGGGTCGAGAACGTATGGATTACCGCTACCGCGAATAGTCCCGCAGCAACGAGGGCGAGGCTGTCGGGCCCGTGCGTGGACACGTTACGATCACCTGGGCTGATCTTCTACAGGCGACACTTAGGCGGGTGAACAATTGGAGGCTATTCCGTGTGATGCCTGCTGGTCTTTTGCGATGTGGATGTTCCCAGCGTAGAAATACCTAGTCGTGTTCATGAGCGGCTCGGAGTAAACAGATGACGAACGACAGGCGCTGCGAGTGAGTGACCAAGCGCCGCCGGTGGAAGGCCCGATGCGGTATTTCACAGTTGGCTTGGCATATCTCGTTGGATACGTGCTGCTGGACTTCGTCAGTTACGTCCATCCGTATGCAACATACGGGATTACGCCGTGGAATCCGCAAACGGGGCTAAGCTTCGCTCTCATAATTCTGTTTGGTCGCGTTTTTTTGCCTTGGTTGTTCATTGCCCCGTTTCTGGCCGATCTCGTTGTCCGCGAGCTGCCGCTTCCGCTCCCCGCTGAGATGCTTGTGGTCCTCATCACCGGCGCCGCTTACGGCGGCGCTGGGCTATTGCTGCGTTTACCTAAACTGCGGGTCGACCCAACTCTCGCCACCAGACAATCGCTGCTGTGGCTGCTGGCTATTGCGCCGATCAGCATTGCAGTTGTGGCGCTCGGCCACGGCTCGGTGTTGCTCCTGTACAATATAATCTCTCCGGAAGATCTGGCAGAGGTTGTGGCCCGAGCTTTCGTAGGCGACCTTATTGGAATGATAGTTTTTACGCCCTTCCTCCTCATAGCGTTTACGGTCCGAAGCTTTCCGCCGCTGACGTGGCAACTCACCGCGATCGGCCTGCTTCTGGTTACCAGCCTCTGGCTGATATTCGGCTTGCCGGGCGCGTATCAGTTCCAGCTTTTTTACTTGGTATTGCTGCCGATTGTCTGGGTAGCGATGCGGTTCGGCCTTGGCGGAGCAACACTCGGCTTGGTCGCTACCCAGGCTAGTTTGATGGTAGCCTTGGAGTTGTCAGGGCAAAGCACAGGCGATGTCGTTATCTACCAAGCCTTAATGGTGGTTTTGGCTCTGACAGGCTTGACGATAGGGATGCTCGTCACAGAACAACGACGTATTCAGTATCAGCTCCGGCTACATCAGGAAGCACTTCACCGAGCCGCGCGAGTCGGAGCAATTGGCGAGTTTGCTGCTGCAGTTGCCCATGAGATCAACCAGCCGCTCACCGCTGCCGCGAACTATTCGCGATTGGCAAAGCTTGCTACAGAGCAGAATCCTCCGAACATTGACGGGGCGGCCAAGGCGAATGCGGACGCGGTCGCACAGATAGAGCGGACGGGCGCGGTCGTGCGCCGCTTGCGGGACTTTATTGGGCAGGGACAAATTGAAGCCAGCGCAATACCAGTCTCTACACTCATAGGCGAGACGCTAGCTATTTGCCGCCCTGAACTCGACCGTCACGCGATAGTCTGCGAGACCCGCATCGATCGCGAATTGCCGCCGGTAAGAGCAGATCGTTTGCAGATCGAACAGGTCATCCTTAATCTTCTCCGGAATGCCGCCGAGGCGCTCGCGCATGCTGGCCGGCACGACGGCCGAATTATAATTGCCGCTATGCGCGGACCGAACGAAACGGTAACGGTCAGCGTTCGTGACAACGGACCCGGTCTGCATCCGGACCTCGATGAGCCGATATCTTCGTTTGCGACCACAAAGCGCGAAGGCCTCGGATTGGGGTTATCGTTATCGCGCTCTATTATTGAAGCTCACGGCGGCCGGCTACGCATTGAAAGTACACCTAATGGAGTTCACGCCTTTTTTGCGCTCTCAGTTGTTGATGATGCGGGAACCTAGGTATGGCGATTGCTTTGGTGGAAGATGACGAAGAAATCCTCCGCTCGTTGAGTATGTTACTTGAAAGCCGCGGGTTCTCCGTGCGGGGTTTTTTATCAGCAGAGCGGTTTTTGGAAGTGATAACCGGTGAGCCTCCACAGTGCGTTGTCTCGGACATCCGGATGCCGGGAATGACGGGTTTAGAGTTGCAGAAGGAGATCCAGAGGCGGGATGCAGCAGTTCCCGTTATCCTCATTACCGGCCATGGTGACATCGCCATGGCCGTACGCGCATTAAAGGAGGGCGCCTTCGATTTTATCGAAAAGCCGTTTGACGACGAACGACTTATGGACAGCCTTTCGAAGGCACTGGAAAAGGGAAAGACACTGCGCATTGAACAAGATGAACGTGCTCTGCTCGTAGCGCGTTTTGCTGAATTGTCACCTCGACAGGCTGAGGTCATGCTGTTGGTCGCAGAGGGTCTGTCGAATAAAGAAATTGCGTTCAAGCTACAGATTAGCCCTCGCACGGTGGAGAATTACAGAGCCTGGGTCATGGAAAAGATGCACGCTAGTAACCTCGCCGATCTGGTGCGGAAGGTTATCGCGATCAAGAATGTTTCCTAGTTTTAGCCATAGGAAGTGACCGGCTTCAAGTGTGAACGTCAACCAGCGATTCGCCGCGTATCGGGTCACGAGATTGTCAAACTCCACATTGACCTCCTTCACTTCCCTCACGGGGCTGTCAGCCCGCAAACCTACATACCTGACCGGCTGATAATGCATGCATTGATCTCGATCAAAGCAGGCTGTCGTAGCGGCATGCCTCCATCCCGAGCAGAGTTTTTACAGGCAGAAAAGATAATTCATGAGCGTAAGCGCGATCAAAAAGCCGGCGGCTGGCGGCGAGCCGCGATGAAGAACATTGGCCAGTGCCGGGGCGCAGGGTAAAGCGGACAACGGCGAGATCGCTCAATTGGTCGCCTAGCATCCAGGCAGCCCAGGAAGGTCGACCCGCGCGCTGATTGGCGCGCCGGTACGTTCGTCCTGCACCCGGCGGGAGGACGCGCTGAAGTGCTGGGCCGCTACAAGTGCCTGCGCTCGTTGAGGGAAAACGCAGAATTGCTTAGCAAGCAGGAGGCTTGCGCATACGGAGTGCAACAACATCCAACAAATGTTCGCGCTGGTAATTCTTTCGGAAGCCTTGATCTAGATCAACTTCGACGACCGGAGACCGGGTGAAGAATTGATCATTCGAGGGAGAGGTTGTCATGAAACGTATTGCTCTATACGCCGCGCTCGCCCTTTTTATCGGGGCGCTGGGAATATCGTGGTTGAGCCACGGCACTGGCGTCATCAAAGATGACCTCAGCCAGAATATTTATATCCCGAAGCAACTTACCATGCCCCTACAAGTGATGGTCGCTTATAACGACCGCGACATTTTCTTTCGCTTTCGCTGGCCGGCGCGGCAGCCGTCCATCTATCACGACATGCTGAAATTCGAGGGCGGCAAGTGGATTCGCCACGGCGACAGTGTCCCCGGCTCCCAGCCGGACGGCATCTACGAGGACCGCGTCACGATGCTGGTCGACGACGGCAGCATCCCCGAGTTCGCTAGATACGGCGGATACATCGCCATCGGCGACCGCATGCGCTTTTTCACTAATGAGGCCAAAGCCGCGGAGGTGAGAGCCCATCCCTATCTCGGCGCGAAGCGAAATCAGACCGAGGTCAGAAAATATCTGCCGGCCACCCGTCAAAATATCAATGACTGGGCCTCGGTCGTTCCGGAGGACGAATTGGCGGCGTTGCGCAAGAGCGGATACTTCCTCGACCTGTGGCATTGGCGCGCGCATCGCTCCAATCCTATCGGTGCCTCCGACGACGAATATGTATTTGACGTACGCGGGGGTGATGCCGGACGTGGAGTCTTCTCCGATAATTGGGATGCTCAGAAACAACAACCGAAATTCATGCTCGATCCGCAGAAATCCAATCAACGAGCCTTAAAATGGGACGATTTGGTACTACACAAACTCGGCTTTGATGATGTCTACTTCATCAGCGAGGCCACCGCAGTTCCATTCGATGCGAACTATGCATGGAAGGACGGGGATACGATCCCGCGCCGACTGTTACAACGAGGCGACGGCTCGCATGCCGACATTACCGTCGCGGGGCTGGGCCGTTGGAAAGACGGGTATTGGGACGTGACGCTGAAACGAGCCATGGATACCGGCAAACCCATGGACGACAAGGTCATGTCGGACAAGCGGATCTACAATCTGGCGTTTGCCGTCCATCGTGATGCGGTCGGTAGCCGATGGCATAACATCTCTCTGCCGGTCACGCTCGGCTTGGGCCGCGATGCCGAACTGGTGGGGGTTCGCTTTGATGGTAACGAGCCCACATGGAACCGACCGTGGCACACGGTCACGCTGTTCTATCCTGGTCAAGTCAGTTGGCCCCATCTCAACAGCTCCAAGCACGCCGGCGCCGAAAGCATCAAGAAGGGTGTGCCGGTCAAATACCGCCATAGCGAAGTTCAACTCGCGCATTATGGCGTCGAGGCAGAGTTCGCGGATGCCATCCGCCGCCAATGGTTGCTGACTATGCTCGCCGGCGTGCTCTTGATCGCCGGCTTCGGCATTGCCCTGAACCTGCCAATGCAATACCGACAAGGAGTCTGACCATGGCTGGCTATCACGTTGTCCTGGTCCACTTTCCGATCGCGCTTTGGATGACGGCAACCCTGGCGATTCTATTTCGCACGGTCTCCGACGGGCCGCTTGCCAAGACGATCGACCGGGCGCTGATCCCGCTTTTGGCTGCCGGTCTTATTTTTGGACTGGCTGCCTTTCTGATCGGCCTCTTGGTGTGGCCTTGGGAGACGATCTCGTCGACGCCGCTTGGGCGCAACCATGTGCTGTTGGCAACTTGGACCGTAGCTTATTGGGCTCTCCTGCTCGCGACGCGATGGATTCAGGGCGAGGCCGTGTGGGACGGCGCGATGCGTTGGGTCATGGCCGGTCTGGCCATTCTCGGCAGCGTGCTCTTAGGAATTACCGGCACTCTCGGCGGCCATCTCGTCGGTATTTACACCGACGTTTCGGAAGTGCTGCGCCTGCTCGGCTGGGAGGTTTATACGACCTTCTATGTGCCGACATTCACGTTAGCGGCCCTCGGCCTCGTCACCGTGCTATTGGTCGGCCTCGGGCTATGGGAACGGACGGCAGGGCGCAGGTTGGAGACCGAGTAGGCAAAGCACCGCGCGCCACCCTCAGCTTTCGAATGGCCGTCGCACAGTCGGCGAACGTCCACTCGCGTCGGACGAGGGTCCTCGGTAGAAGCCCTACAAGCCTTCTTAGTTCGATTTGATTTAGGTCAAGACAAGACCGCGTCTCTTTTGCGATCATTTTTCTACGATGCTTGCAATCATCTTACTGCGACTGCTCGCATCTGCTTCTCGGCTTGGCCGTAACGGCGGGAGAAGCAACAGATCCCAGAGGAGGGTCGGATGTCAGCTTTGCCTCCCCGAAATGACCGCTGGTCTATGCTCAGTGTTATCGCGAGATGGTGGCGGCGCGGAACCGGACCCGGGCCCGACCCGTTCGAACCGGAATTCCGCGGGTCTGACGAAGTAAAGCGCTGCGCCCAGGAGCCCGATCCGTTACCTCCCGAGATGCTGCTCTCACTGTCGGGTCATGGGCTCTACGGGTCCAATCTCCTGGAACGCCGCATGGTGGCTCTCAACCTTACCCCGGAAGAGGTGGCTCGGTCCGAACCTGAATTGTTCCGCGGCTTTCAGAGACTCTGCACATCGTGCCGCAGCCCTATGCGGTGCGCGCAGGATCTCGCGCAGGAGTTTGCCAGAGATCCCAGCGAGCCGGCGTCATCTGACTGGCGGGATTATTGCCCAAACGCCACACCGCTTAACATGCTCAGCACGCTCAAAAACTGTTCGCCAGACAACGAGGAGGAAGCCAGGCCTTTGACACCTTCGAGCACCCAATTTACGTGATCAGTTGCGTGCATCGATCACGCCCAAGCCCTCGTCCGCCCTTCGATGGATTCCATTCCTCGATCTCACCACTTTGGATAAGCGCAAAGCCGCCGGCGTGACAGAGCTCGAATTAACAGGCTTTCGCTTCGGAAATAAACCTAACTGGCGAATTTGATCTGGAACAATGCGCGCCTTTCACGCTGGCCGTACTCTTCCTGTGAGTTCGACGCGATACAGGAGACTATCATGTACAAACATATTTTGATCGGAACAGACGGCTCCGAGCTTGGTGATCGCGCGTTGGCGCACGGCCTCGCCCTTGCGAAAACCGTGGGGGCGCAGGTGACCGTGGTGACGGTGACCGAAACATGGTCGCCAATGGATCTTGCTCTGGAAGCCAGCAAGAACAGGCACAATCCCAACCCATTGCTGCAATTCGAAACGATGGCGGCCGACGCGGCCAAGCGCATCCTCGATGCCGCGGCGGCCAAAGCCAAAACCGCCGGTGTTGCCGCCCAAATGGTGCATGTGGCTAACCGGCACGCGGCGGAAGGCATCGTCGAAACAGCGGAGAAAACCGGCGCCGACCTGATCGTGATGGCGTCTCATGGCAGGCGCGGGATCAATCGGCTGATACTCGGCGCCCAAGCCTATGAAGTGCTCAGCCACTGCAAGGTGCCAGCGCTGATTGTGCGGTAACACAGAGCCCAACATAAGAACCGGTGGTGACGGCCACCATCCATCCTAGATGAGGCGGACTGCGATACTGGTCTTAGGGTTGCCCCCTAGCGAAGCGACTACCGGAGACGAAAATGCGGGAGTTTATGATGGCAGTAATTTTCTCTGCTCTGGTGTTCGGCAGCGTTTTCTTATTACTGGAACCGGTAAACCCGCCCACGGAGCCGGCACCTGGAAAGCCCCCTCAATACGTAACTGCTGCCCTCCCCCAAACACCGAGCGCCGAGCAGCAGAAACCGCCGCCAACATCAAGCTCCGTCCAGTCCGCGCCCTTAAGCTCAGTCCAGCCCGTGCCATCAAGTTCAGTCCAATCGGCGCCGCCGAGCTTGGACCAACATGCTCAAGCCGCGCCAGCCTCAACGCCATCACCGCCATCCAACCAAGCCTCGCCTCTTTCCGCAGCCAACGGCGACACTCGTCACGGCAAAGAAGTCTATCGCAAATGTCAGGCATGCCATTCGCTCGAGCCCGGCAAGAACACCTTGGGCCCGAGCCTAGCCGGCATCGTCGGGAAGAAAGCGGCCAGCGATCCGGTATATGCCTATTCTCCAGCTCTAAGAAATTCGGGCATGACCTGGGACGTCACGACGCTTGATCGTTACCTTCTCGACCCGCAGAAGACCGTCCCTGGCAATAAAATGCCATTCCCGGGATTAAGGACCGATAATGAGCGAAAGGACGTGATTGCTTACCTTGCCGCAACTTCGTCCCCAACCGCAGCAGTGCCGGCCGAGAGCAGGATCGCGCAAACTGCCCCGACACCAACCCAGCAGGCGACGCCACAACAGAGACCTTCGGTCGCTTACATCCCGGACGTCCGCTATACGCTCCGGTCCGGCATCGGCGAAGGGCGAATGGTCTATATTGGCGTTGGCGGCTCCATCGATGGCCAAATCAACCCGGTACTTTCCGCCGCCGAGGGTCAAGTAGTCCAAATGACCTTGATCAACGGTGAAGGGGCAGAACACGACATTGTTTTCCCCGAACAGAATGCAAGATCGCCTCGCATTACCGGACGAGGTAGCAGCACGACATTGGCATTTCGGGCCGAGCGCGCTGGCGATTTCACGTATATTTGCAGCGTGCCTGGGCATCAGCTCGCAGGGATGCAAGGTCAATTTCTGGTCACTGCACGTCCACCAGCGCAAACGGTGGTTGAGGCGGTGATTTCACGGGAAGCCACCGATTTGCCCCCGCCTGTTGGCAACCGCACGCCTCAAACGGTTCGGGTTGATCTGATCAGCGTGGAGTTGGAAGGCCGACTCGCTGATGGAGCGACCTTCGGCTACTGGACCTTTAATGGAAAGGTTCCTGGCCCCTTCCTGCGCGTTCGCGTCGGCGATACGGTGGAAGCCCATCTCAAGAATGCGGGCGACAGCAGCATGATCCATTCGGTCGACTTTCATGCCGCAACCGGTCCGGGCGGTGGGGCTGCGGCGATGCAAGTCGATCCCGGCCATGAAAAGGTGGTCAAGTTCAAAGCTCTCGCCCCGGGGCTTTATGTCTACCACTGCGCCACGCCCATGGTTGCTCACCACATAGCCAATGGCATGTACGGCTTGATTCTGGTCGAGCCGGAGGGCGGACTTCTTCCTGTTGATCATGAACTTTACGTTATGCAGGGCGAAATCTACACCGAAGCGCCGTTCGGCCAGCGCGGAAGCCAAGATTTCAGCGTCGAGAAATTGCTTAATGAACGGCCAGAATATTTCGTCTTTAACGGATCGGTGGGTGCGCTTTCCAAACTTCACCCAATGAAAGCCAAGGTTGGAGAAACCGTTCGCATTTATTTTGGTGTGGGAGGGCCCAACTACACGTCGTCGTTCCACGTGATCGGTGAGATTTTTGATCGTGTGTACAGTTTAGGCGACGTGCAAAGCCCACCGGCGCGCGGCGTGCAAACGGTGACAGTTCCAGCTGGTGGGGCCACAATAGTTGAGTTCAAGCTTGAGGTTCCGGGCAATTACATCCTGGTCGACCATGCACTCTCACGTGCAGAACGGGGCCTTGTTGGAATTCTGCAAGTCGAAGGACCACCAAACCCGGAGATTTTTGACGGCAAGATTGAAGCCGGAGGCGCGCATTAGACGCGCGAAGACTCATTGAAGCTCCGGATGAACGAGGCATTGACAGAGTATCCGCCATCCCGCGAACCTGCTTGCCCTAACTTTGCTTGGAAGTTTTCGGGACGCGTGGTAATTCGGCTTGTAGATCATAGATTGATCCATCATGCACCACCAAGGGCGAATGCTTGTCCCGATATGGTTGCGGACTCTTAGCCGGCGCTCGCAGTTGGTCTCCCCTATAGCCGCGGTTTTGGCCATAGCGGCTGCCTGGATCACGTCGGATCTCGGCTACTATCTATTGCTGCCCGCCGTTGGGATCCAGCGCGGCTATAATGTCGCGCCTTTTGCCATAGGCTTTTATTACGCCGCCTGGATCGCCATTGCCTCCGTCGCCTTTTGGCCGATGTACCACAACTGGACTCCGTTTCGGAACCGAATGCGTGCTTACATTTTTCTGCTCGCTTTTGTGGCCGCCGTCGCGGCCTTCGCTGTTTTGGGTCTTCCGAAATTGCCTTCCATCGTTTGGACCGAATCTTGGGACGCGCCCGAGCTCATGGTCGCCAATGAATGGTACTTCCTACCCAAGTCGATCGAAATTCTTTTCCAGCAACTTCTTATTGCCGCGTTGGTTCTCGCCCTCGCTTCAAACAATTACCCGATCTCGACGATCGCTATTGTATGCGCGACCCTGTTTGGAAGCGCCCATCTGCTGCTAGGCTTCGGCGGCTTGCCATTCGGTTATGTCGTGCGGTTCGCAGCGGCGGCCTTTGCCTTCGGCCTGGTCTTTCCCCATCTGATCCTGCGGGTTCCGAACGGCTTTGTCTATTCTTATGCGTTGCACTGGCTCTATTACATCGTCACGATCGTCATGGCACATACTGTGTCGCCATATGCGACGTGAGGGGTGCAGTATAGGAAAGCGGACTAAGCTCCGGCTTTGGCGCTGCCGCGCAACTTCCTGGTCTGCTCTCAGGCTTGCACGAGCCAGGACCCGCGTTTGTTCTAGATCAAAGACTGGCCTGCAGCAGGCTCTAGAGTGCCCTGCATGAGCCCCCTACCTGATGATCCTGTAGCGGTGCAAGAAAGTGGGGACGGCCCTTATGCCCAGGTCGTAACCACCGGTCAGCATGTGATTGCTGCCGACGAGCCGGAAAACCTCGGGGGCCACGACAGTGGCCCCTCGCCCTATCAATTCTTGATGGCGGGGCTTGGTGCATGCACGACTATGACGCTGCGCATGTATGCCACGCGCCATGGGTGGCCGCTTGAGAAAAGCTCTGTTTTGGTTCGGCATTCTAAGACAGCCCGCCAAGACGGAAGCCCACCCTCAGACACCTTTGAACGCATCATCTATCTGACCGGTCAGCTATCCGATGAACAGCGCGCCCGGTTGCTTGAGGTCGCGGACAAATGCCCTGTCAGTCAGACGTTGCAAAGGACTTCCACGGTGCGTTCCCAGTTAGCCGTGCCTGCCTCGCAATTGCCGAGTAATTTGATCCATGTCACGAACAGCTAAACTCGCTCTGGCCTTAGTAGCTGCACTCGGCGTTGTCGCTGGTGGTTATTACTGGCTCGCCGCACGAGAAATCGCCGTGCGGACTGTGCCGGTACAGACTGGCGTCGAGGTGCGCGTGTTCGGGATCGGCAGCGTCGAAGCGCAGCTTGTTTCCAAGGTCGGGTTTCAGGTCGCGGGCAAACTCGTGCAAATTAAGGCGGACCAAGGCGATTTGGTCAAGGCTGGCGGACTGCTTGCAAAGCTCGACGATTCTGTGCAGCGCGCCAAACTCATGAAAAGCGAAGTCGCAGTGCGGCAGGCCGAGGCCAATCTCACCAAAGCGCAGGCGCAGGGCGAGCGCGCAAACTCCGCCTATAAGCAGAAGACGGCTGTGAATGCCAGAAGGCAGTCGCTGGTCAGCCGCGGTACGGTGGCCCAAGAGGCTGCCGACGACACGCAGGCCGGTGAAGAGATGGCTCACGCTGATCTACGTGTCACCGAGGCGGATGCCGCGATTGCGGCGGTGCTCAAAGAGGACGCCCAAGCGCAACGGCAAATCGATGCCGTACTGCTTGAGCAACATGAGCTCCGCGCGCCGTTTGATGCGAGAGTGGTCGTCCGGCACAAGGAACTCGGTAGCGTCTTCAATCCAGGCGAGGCGGTGTTTACGCTCATTGCCGCAGAATCGATTTGGGTGCGCGCGTATGTCGACGAAGCGCTGGCCGGCGGATTGCAGGTTGGCCAGACCGCGTTTGTTCGGTTGCGTTCGGAGTCCGATAAGGTGGTCGAAGCAGAAATCGTTCGCATCGACCAGGAAAACGACCGAGTCACCGAGGAACGGCGGGTCTATGTGCGCTGCCGCGCCTGTAGCCCGCAGCACCAGCTTCGTTTTCTCGGCGAACAAGCCGAGGTCGAGATCGTGAAGTTTATCGCGAGCGGACGCTTCGTGCCGCTGAAGCATGTGGAAGGCTTCGATGGGCGAAGCGGCACCATCTGGGTTATCGAAAACGGCCGCCTCGCCAAACAGCGCGTGGATTTCGGTGAGCGGTTGCTTGACGGGCGCATTCAGATCACCTCGCAGCTCCAGCCAGGTGTCGAGGTGGTTGCCGATGCCAGCAATGACTTGCGTGAAGGTCGAGCCGTCCGGCCGGCGATTGGGCCATCACCATGAATCTGGCAGTAAAGGACATCCGGCATAATCTTGGTCGCTTTCTGCTTACCTGTGTTGGCTTGAGCCTTCTGCTTGCCATTGTGCTTGCGATGGTCGGTATTTATCGTGGACTGATCGAGGAAGCGCTCGGACTAGCGCGCAGTGCGCAGGCCGATGTCTGGGTCGTTGAAGGTCGGACTCGCGGCCCCTTTGCTGAGGCCTCGCGTCTGCCGGCCGATTCACGCGAAGCGATCGCGGCGCAGTGGGGTGTCGCCGCTGCCGGCTCGGTGTCCTACCAGAACCTTGAAGTCAATCACCGAGGGCAGATCAAACGGGTGCTGGTGGTCGGCGCCGAAATCGGGCGACTTGGAGAAGCGCCAGCGATTATTGAAGGCCGAGCAATATTGCGCAGCCGGTACGAGGCGGTGGCTGACCGCAGCGCAGGATTCGCTCTGGGAGAACAGGTCAGGCTCGGGCGCGACACCTTTAGCGTCGTCGGGCTAACCGGGAACCTCGTAGGTTCTGGGGGAGACCCGGTCGTCTTCATTACCTTGCGCGACGCACAGCGCTTGCAGTTCCTGCTTACTCCCGCTGCAGGTCGCCGCGAGATTGCTCGTACTCCCGAAGCCACGCAATCGAGCGACACAGTAAACGCCGTGTTGGTGCGCTTGCTGCCAGGGATCGACCCTGAGCACTTTACCGACGGCATCGCCCGTTGGAAGCATCTCTCGGCTTTGACGAACGAAGCGCAGGAGACGGTACTGTCCCGTTCGGTGGTAGAGCGAGCACGCCGGCAAATAGGACTGTTCACCAGCCTGCTACTGGTCGTCTCCACGGTGATTGTTGCGCTCATCATTTACACGATGACGCTCGACAAGAAGAAATCGATCGCCACGCTCAAGCTGATTGGCGCGCCTGATACTCGTATCGTCGGTTTGATCCTGCAGCAGGCGCTCGCGATGGGGATCATCAGCTTTATCGTCGGAATGATCCTGATTTATTTGGCGCAAGGCTATTTCCCGCGGCGGCTGGTGTTGGAAACCTGGGACGCAGGCGCCCTATCCGCTATCGTATTGCTGGTTTGTCTTTTGGCGAGCGCCTGGGGCGTGCACACCGCTCTCAAAATCGATCCCGCGGCGGCACTGGCAGGGTGATGGCATGATTACGACACCGGTTGTCGAAGTTCGCCACATAAGCAAGCATTTCGGTGACGGCCCGACACGCGTGGACGCGCTTCGCGACGTGACGCTCGATATCTATCCGGGCACCGTAGTCGGCCTCCGCGGCCCGAGCGGGTCCGGCAAAAGTACGCTGCTGAACGTTATCGGCTGCATCCAGGAGCCGAACAGTGGACAACTCACACTTAACGGCGAGCGAGTTTATGACGGGCGATGGCTGCGCAATGATTTACGCCGCTTGAGATTGGAAAAGATTGGATTCATCTTCCAATCACACAATCTACTGCCGTTTCTCAATGCCTGGGAGAACGTGGCTATCGCCCATATTCTTGCTGGGACAGCAGCCGCGGTGGCAAAGCAGCGCGCCGAGGAACTCTTGGCTTACCTGCAGGTCGAGCACCGCAAGGACGCCATGCCATCACAACTCTCCGGCGGCGAAGCTCAGCGCATTGCCATTGCTCGAGCGCTCGCTAACGACCCACGCATCGTTCTCGCCGACGAGCCCACGGCAGCCCTTGATTCTCAACGAGCCGGTACCGTGATCGATCTGCTCCGCAAAGTCGCCGCCGAACATCAAGCCGCTGTGATCGTGGTCACGCATGATAATAAGATTATGGACCGTTTTGACCACATTTACTCGCTGCGCGATGGAGCCTTGGAAACTCCTTACGCCAACGCTGCTTAACAGCGTCTCTCTGTGGCAAAGCGCCCTCACTCGCGGTATGCTTTTGAAGGTGTTGCAGATGAATAAAGGGGGGATGTGAGCTACTTAATGCTTTGCGCAGTCGTTGAATGACAAGCAAGTTCTGCTGTGGTCACGCAACCTCTCATAGCGGAGAACAGATGATATTCCGCCAGCTCTTCGATCAGGTGTCCAGCACCTACTCCTATTTGCTAGCAAGTCGCTGCGGTGGCGAGGCGCTGATCATCGACCCCGTGCTGGAAAAGGTCGACCGGTACATCCAACTGTTACAGGAGCTCGACCTCAAACTTGTTAAGGCGGTAGACTCGCATCTGCACGCTGACCACATTACCGGCCTCGGGGCGCTGCGGGACAAGACCCATTGCATCACCGTCATGGGTGAGCAGACCAAGGCGGATGTTGTGTCCATGCGGCTCGCTGAGGGCGACAAGCTCACGATTGAGGGGCTTGTGCTGGATGTGATCTATACACCCGGCCATACCGACGATTCCTACAGTTTTATCATGCCGGACCGGGTTTTCACCGGCGATACATTGCTCATTCGCGGTACTGGCCGCACCGATTTCCAAAACGGCGATCCACGAGCGCAATACAATTCTATTTTCGGGCGGCTGTTGAAGCTGCCCGACACGACGCTCGTATACCCTGCACACGATTATAAGGGCGATACGGTCTCGACGGTTGGAGAGGAAAAGGCATTTAATCCGCGTCTCCAAGTAAAGTCAGTTGAGGAATATGTGGAGCTAATGAACAACTTGAAGCTTACCAATCCGAAGATGATGGACGTCGCCGTGCCTGCCAATATGAAGGTCGGCTTTCATCAGGAGGAGATCGCGTTGCGCGGTTGGTCAACGACGCCACAAGCAAGCTATTGAAATCGTCGGCCAGCCAGATGTCGTGCTGATTGATTTGCGCGAGCCCTCTGAGCGCGATCGGCACGGCACCATTCCTAGCTCACTGCACGTACCCTATGCCAGCTTGCAGGAAAACATCAGCAGTGGTGGCGCGCTGCATGAGCTGGCGAGATCCGGCAGCAAACGGCTTCTCTTCTTTTGTGCCTTCGGCGAACGTTCAGCTCTGGCGGTCCAGGCGGCGCAAGATGCCGGACTTTCGTCGAGTTGCCACATCCAAGGCGGCATTGATGCCTGGAAGAAGGCCGGGGGTATCGTCAAGCAATCACCATTGGGGCACCCACGATGACAGATTTCTCACCAATTTCCGGACTCGTCGGTGGGGCTCTCATTGGTCTCGCGGCAACCATGTTGATGCTTACTATCGGGCGGATCGCCGGCGTAAGTGGCATACTGCTAAATACCATGACCACCAGGGACACGGTCGCGAGGTCTTGGCGTATGGCGTTTGTCCTGGGATTGCCACTGGGCGCGCTCTTGGTGACGGCGGTCGGCCTGAAGGACTGGAGTAACATCAGCTTTCCAGCGACAATGCCGACAATGATCGTTGCGGGTTTCGTCGTGGGCGTTGGATCGACCTTTGGTTCGGGCTGCACCAGTGGTCACGGCATTTGCGGCTTAGCTCGGCTTTCAATGCGTTCGATCATCGCTACGGCGACTTTCATGACTACTGCTGCTGCAACCGTTTTCCTCATGCGCCACGTGGTGTAGCAACATGCAGATAATTTACTCGCTTCTGGCTGGAGCCATATTCGGTGCCGGGCTCACGCTGTCTGATATGGTGAACCCGGCGCGGGTTCTCAATTTCCTCGATGTCGCGGGTACTTGGGACCCGACGTTGATATTCGTAATGGCTGGTGGCCTTGGGGTGACAGCGTTGGGCTTCAATTTTGTATTTCGTCGCAGACGCGTGCGTCGTCGGTGACAAATTTAATTTGCCAACTCAGCAACGAATCGACGTACCGCTAGTCGGCGGAGCGGCGCTGTTTGGTGTGGGCTGGGGCCTTGCAGGCATTTGTCCCGGCCCAGCGCTGACGGATCTTGTCACGCTAGAACCAAAAGTCTTTCTGTTTGTCGCAGCCATGCTGGTCGGGATGATTGGAGCGAATTCCTGGCGCGTTAGGCTGACTCCGACGAGACTGCTGCCGGAACCATAAGTCGCGAAGGCGGCAAAACCGATCGCTGCGCGAAAAATCGGCGCTTCTGGGCCCTGCACACGAGCGGCGGTCGAACCCCATCTTGATCTGAATCAAGGATTAACGGAAGCAATCAGAAGCAAATACAGGATGCTTCCCTTCTCGAGTGAGCAGTTCCTCCAGGTCTTCGGTGCCTTCAATCTGGCAATATGGCCGGCGCAGATTGTTGCATACGGCGTCGCCTTTCTCGTCATCCTTGAGCTGGTTCGTTCAGGGGAGACTGCCGATCGCAGCGTTGCAGCGGCCCTCGCTACAATGTGGCTATTTACCGGGATCTCGTTCCACTGGCTCTATTTCGCGCGCATAAACCCGCTTGCCGATGTCTTCGCTGCCGCCTTCGCGGTGCAGGCCGGTGTACTGACGTATATCGCGGCTTGTGGCTTCCTCTCGTCGAGACCAACGGATTCAGTCCGCACCGCGACCGGCATTATCCTGGTGTTCTATGCGGCTGTCGCGTATCCGCTAATTGGCCTTATCTTGCATGGCTACCCGCAGGTGGCGCTGTTCGGCGTTACCCCATGTTCGGTGACGATCTTCACACTCGGTTGCTTTCTTCTGACGTCAAATGCGTTTCCCTGGTGGGCAGTTGTGATCCCGGCGCTTTGGTCGTTGGTCGGTGGAAGCGCCGCCGTATTGCTCAATGTTCCTCAGGATTGGGTACTCCTCGCGGCCGGGGCGCTTGTGGTGATCTTTGAAGTACGCGCCCGATTCCCTAGAATTGAGCGAGATCAAATTCATCTCAGCGAGGGTTGATAAACTGAGCCCAATAGGAGTTCGGCCCCGAAGGGCAAAATGCCATGAGACGCATCGGAAGTCTTCTCCTCATCATAGTCCTTGCAGCGATCGCATTGGCCGGTCTCGTCTTCTTGCACTACAAGGACGAGCTTGGTCGCGCTCGCGATTCCGCCAAGCGAGACGGTCTGATCGCCAGCACGGTAGCCGGCCCCATCGAATACGCCATGAGAGGCGCTGGTATCTCGCTGTTATCCATCCATGGCGCTGGTGGCGGCTATGATCAGGGCCTCGCTAACGCCATTGATCTTGTGGGCGAGAACTTCCAGATAATTGCACCTTCGCGGTTCGGATATCTGTGCACGCCCATTCCGCGGGATGTTTCACCGGCAGCCCAAGCCGATGCGCATGCGGCGCTTCTCTCCGAACTGAATGTTCCCAAAGCGATAGTGCTGGGTGTTTCAGCAGGAGCGCGTTCTGCAGTCGAGCTCGCCATACGGCACCCGAACAGGGTCGCAGCGCTGATCCTTATGGTCCCCGGAACTTATTCACCAACCAGTCCTGTTTCAGTCGAAGAAAGCCGCGGTAGTGAGTTCGCATTTTGGCTGGTCAATAATGGCGCTGACTTTGCATGGTGGGCCACGGAAAAGGTAGCGCCATCGGTACTAATTCGGTTTATCGGTGTCCCGCCGGAATTGGTAGCTGTGGCGGCAAAGCCGGACCAGGATCGCGTGATGAACATGGTCAGGTCCATCCAGCCCCTATCCCTACGGTTTCCGGGAATCAATATCGATAGCACGCCCGAACTGAGCCAGCTGCCGCTGGAAACGATCACCGCGCCAACGCTCATTATCTCTGCGCGGGACGACTTGTTTAACACGCTTCCTGCGGCTGAGTTTGCGGCTAGGAGGATCCCCGAGGCCAAGCTGATCGTATACGAGACTGGTGGGCACATGTTGGTAGGGCACCAAAACGAAGTCAGGAATGCGGCGAGCATATTTCTGAACCGAGCAGGTCTGAGCGAATTTGAGCAATCGCGACTTCGCAGTCATGACCTTACGGCGCGCATCGTCCTTCCATGATTGTCAGTACGCAATTTTGGCGTCATGAGGGTTGAATTAATTTTCGCTCGATGAGCGTTGCTTAATGCACCATCGGCGTCGAGCGAGCAGGACGAGATTGCATGGCAATCTCGGGACCGCCTTAATCATTATAGTCGCAGACCCCTGCGCGACATGGCCATAGCGGAAACGAATGCTCGAGTAGAGCTGCTTTCGCGACGGAAAGGAGACAAGATGTCTAGGCAAAGCCCTCCGCGCACTCATGTTCCAGCCAGCCATGGCGCGTTGTATACGACCATCAGCAAGTACCTTCCGGATCTCGTTTTCGGTGCCAACGATGGAATTATCACGACACTCGCGGTCGTTTCCGGCGTCGTTGGTGCCGCGCTATCGTCCTCCGTCATTCTCATTATGGGTTTTGCCAACCTTCTTGCGGATGGCGTCTCCATGGCTGCAAGCAACGTCCTCTCGCGGCGCTCGGATGCGCAGAACGATTCCCTGCCGACACTCGCAGCGGCCGGTGGCCATGGGGTTGCGACATTGATAGGCTTTGTCGCGGCGGGCCTAGTTCCGCTGTTGGGGTATCTGCTGCCTTGGCTTGAGGGAGTTCAGTTCATCGCGGCTTCTTCGCTTGCCCTCATTACGCTTTTCGCGGTCGGGGCAGGACGCGCGGTCTTTACCAAACGTGGTTGGTTCGTCTCAGGAGTGGAGATGCTTTTGCTCGGATCGTTGGCGGGCGGTGTGGCTTACGGTATCGGCGCACTTGGCGCGGCGATCGTAGCGAAGTGAGGACGGGACGGGGCGCGCAACGGATAGCCACAACCTGCAAAAGAGGCCGTCTCAAATTGACGGCCTCTTTTCAATACGGAGATTTCTGCAGGGCACGTTTAACGTGTTGCTTCCTGATCAGCCTGGTTCCAGCTCTAAAGAATGACATCATTGGATGGCTACGCTCTCTCAGACTACGCCTCTTTTTTGGTCGAATGGTCTATTAACGCAATTAGTCCCTTTAGAATATCGACGGGTGAAGGCGGGCAACCGCGAATGCATAGATCAACGGGAACGACTCTGGAGACGCTTCCCACACATGCGTAACTGTCCGTGAACATTCCACCATTTATTGCGCAGTCTCCAAGTGCGATAACCCATTTCGGGTCTGGAGTTGCATTATAGGTGCGCTCCAGCGCTTCGCGCATGCTCTTCGTTACCGGTCCGGTGACCATCAGCACGTCGGCATGCCGCGGCGAGGCTACGAAATGCAAACCGAATCGCTCAAGATCATAGAAAGCATTGTTGAGCGCATGGATTTCCAACTCACACCCGTTGCACGACCCGGCATCCACCTCCCGGATCGACAGGCTGCGCCCGAGTCGACGCCGCGCCGCACGGTCGAGGTTGGTCGCCAGTTCAACCAAGGCCGCATCGTCCGCGGCCGGTGCGGCTTCAGTGAGCGGCCGGCGCGCGAGATTCTCGAACAACATTCGACGCATGCGATAATCCTACAGATCATGTCCAGAGTAAGAGCAGTTGAAGGACTTGTTACATAGTGGAAAGTCGGCGACGATGTTGCCTTCGATAACAGCTTCCAAGAGTGGCCATTGGAACCATGACGGATCCCGCAGGTGGCACCGTGCCACGCGGTCGCCGTCAAGTCGTAACCACACCAGCACGTCGCCGCGGAAGCCCTCAACGAAACCAATGCCTTCTGCGCGCTCGCCGGCAAGCGGATTTACAGGAGTTTGGATCGACCCGTCGGGCAGCCGCCGCAAAATTTGATCGATGAGCGACAGGCTTTGTTCGATTTCGTCGATGCGCAGGCGGACGCGGGCATCTACATCACCAGCCTCGCGCACTGCTACTCTAAATTCGAGTTGATCGTAGGGCGGATATGGAAAATCCTTGCGAACATCAAAGGAGCGTCCACTGGCACGTCCCACATAGCCACCCGCGCCGAACTGCTTCGCAAGGTCCGTGCGAAGAATTCCGGTCGTTACCGTGCGATCCTGCAGCGAAGCGGTGTTGTCATAGAGCTCAACCAAGGAAGGAAAGATACGCCGTAGATCGCGTACCAACGCGGTGACGGCTTCGGCCCCGCCTAAGCCGAGATCGTGGGCGATCCCTCCCGGTACCACGCAGTCCATCATCAGCCGATGGCCGAAACAGGTATTGGAGGCTCGCAAAGTCTGCTCGCGCAAAACATGGCATTGTGCGTGGATGAGCGAGAACGACGCGTCGTTGCAGATCGCGCCGAAGTCGCCGAGGTGATTGGCCAAACGTTCGAGTTCGGCCATCAGCGCCCTCAGATAGATGGCACGCGGTGGGACTTGTATTTGCAACGCAGCTTCGATGGCATGTGCGAATGCAAGGCCATAGGCGACGGTGCTGTCACCGGAGGTACGACCTGCAAGGCGCGCCGCCCTGTCGAGCGTGGCGCCCGCGATTAGCCCCTCGATGCCTTTGTGAGCGTAGCCGAGGCGCTGCTCCAGCCGCACCACGGTCTCCCCGTTTGCGGTAAAGCGGAAATGTCCTGGTTCGATGATACCCGCGTGCACTGGACCAACAGAAATTTGGTGCAGATTCTCGCCTTCGACCGGAAGGAAAGGATAAAGCGGATGTGCCACCGCCGGCCCGCCTGTGGTGAGCGGGTGCCGCACATTCCAGAAGCCGAGATCGAGCCAAGGGCGCGTGTCCAGCGCTCCGTCAGGTTCAATCCCGAAGAGATCGGCAATCGCGCGCTCGAGGCGGATCGCTGGAGGGTGAAGAGCTCCGATCGAGGGGAAAGTACCTTTCGGGCAGGCGAGGCTGAGCACGGCGGCTTCGTCAGTACTCTCGCCGAGCACCGCCATGTGGACCGCACCGATGTCGCCCCACAGCCCTAGCAGCGTCCATTGTCCTGCTACCAGTTGCCCGCCCGCAACGCGCCAGTCCTCCACGTCAAGCAGGACGCGTGGCCAGGGCCGGTGTTGCTCCATCCTGCCGTTCGCCGTCATGTCTTTCAATGTAGTCATCGCCATTATCCCAGCAGCTCCGCCACGTTTCGGAACCAGACGACGAGCGGCGCCGGTAGGTAGATGCCGGCCATGAAGACCAGCGCCAGGTGCACGAACATTGGCACGTAAGAAGCTTGGGCGGTCGCGGTCGCGCCACGTGGCTCGCCGAAGGCAATGCTATTGAGCCGCAGAAATAGGGCGCCGAAGCCAACCAAGATACCGAACACCAAGATCACCGCCAACGCCGGTGCGCGCGCGAACGTCGAGGTCACGAGCAGAAACTCGCTCATGAAAATTCCGAGCGGCGGCAGGCCGGCGATCGCTACGACGCCCAGTACCAAGCCCCATCCTAGCACCGGGTTGGTTTCGGTTAGGCCCCCCATGTCGGAAATGCGCTGCGTACCCTTCACTTGAGCGATGTGGCCGACCGCGAAGAAAATCGCCGACTTGGTGAGCGAGTGCATGGTCATGTGCAAGAGTCCGGCGAAGTTAGCCAGCGAGCCACCGATGCCGAAGGCGAAAGTGATGATGCCCATATGTTCGATCGACGAGTAGGCGAACATGCGTTTGATGTCACGCCGGCGGTACAGCATGAATGAGGCGAACACGAGCGAAAGCAGCCCCATTGTGATCATCAGCGGGCCGGGCGCTACCGCGTGCGGGTTGATGGCGAGCAATATCTTGAAGCGCAGCAATGCATACAGCGCGACATTGAGCAGTAACCCCGACAGCACTGCGGAAATCGGGGTCGGGCCTTCTGCGTGCGCGTCAGGCAGCCACGCGTGCAGCGGCGCCAACCCGACTTTAGTGCCATACCCGAGCAGCAGGAATACGAAGGCAACATTGAGCAGCGCCGGATCGAACTTCGCAGCGTGAGCTACCAGCACTGTCCACACCATGGCATCGCGGCCACCGCCGATTATCGGAAGGGCTGCCATGTAAATCAGGATGGTGCCAAATAGCGCTAAGGCGATGCCGACGCTACCGAGGATGAAATACTTCCACGCCGCTTCCAGCGCCTCGTGGGTGCGATAGATGCCGACCATCATTACAGTGGTCAGCGTGGCCAATTCGATCGCCACCCACATCACGCCAATATTGTTCGTTATAAGCGCGAGGTTCATCGCAAACATCAACAGCTGATACATCGCGTGGTAAAAGCGCACGAACGTTGGAGTCAGGCGACCGCTTTCGAGCTCATGCGCGATGTAGCTGGCGCTGAATAGGCTGGTAGTGAAGCCAACAAAGGTGGTCAGCACGATGAAGACTCTGTTGAGGTCGTCAACCAGCAGATAGGGGCCCTGCTGTGGTCTGCCGAAAATCAATGATAGTGCTGCAAGGAACGTCAGCAGCGTCGCCAATACGTTAAGACGTGCAGTGAGCCGGTAGCCTGGCAGAGCGGCCAAAAATGCCGCCGCGATCGAAGGGATGATTAGTACCAGCACAACCGGCTCAAACGGCAGTGTCATCTCCGCTCTCCCCGAATGCGATCGAGCGCGCCGACGTCAACGCTATCGAACCGCTCGCGAATGCGGAACAGGAATACACCGATCACAATGAAAGCAATGAGGATCGAGAATGCCACGCTAAACTCCACTACTAGGGGCATGCCCTTCGCGCCAGTCGCGGCGAGGACCAGACCATTCTCAAGCGACATGAAGCCGACCACCTGACTCACAGCGTTCCGTCGCGTGACCATAATGAGCAGGCCAAGCAGGATCACCGAAAGCGCGAAGGCAAGATCCTGACGAGCGAACGGACTGGCCTCGGCGGTTACCCGTAGCATCACCACCATAGAAAGTGCGACGAGACCCATGCCGAGCAGCATGGTCGGGCCCACGCCGACGACAGTTTCGATCTCGCGATGAATACCAAGCCGCACGATGATGCGATGCAAGGCCACTGGGATGACAATCGTCTTAAACACCAGGGCGATGATAGCGGTGATGTAAAGGTGCGGCGCGTCCTGGACGTAAGCCTGCCATGTGATCGATAGTGTTAGCACGAAGGCATGCAGCGCAAAGACGTTGAGCAGCGCGTAGAGCCGGTCCTGATAGAGCTGCATGAAACTCACAAGCACCAGTGAGCCTGCCAGCAAATGTGCGACGTCGTAGGATAGAGTGCCCATCACATACTCCGGGAGAAGAACAAGAGTAACGTCGCCAATAAGCCGAGCATCAGTGCAGCGCCAAGAAATTGGGGCACGCGGAAGACCCGCATTTTTGCGATTGAAGTTTCGAATAGTGCCAGCAGAAATCCACCAACGGCGAGCTTGCCTACGTAAGCCGCGATACCGAACGCGGATGCCGCCAAGCTCGCGCCTGCCCCAGCGATTCCCCAAGGCACAAATAGGCACGCGATCAGCGAAACATACAGCAGGAGCTTGACGGAAGCGGCGAGGTCGATCAGCGCTAAGTGGCGGCCGGAATATTCCAGCACCATCGCCTCGTGGACCATCGTGAGTTCCAGATGCGTCGCTGGATTGTCGACGGGGATACGGGCGTTCTCGGCGAGTCCCACCATGATCAATGCTATCAGCGCCATACCGAGCGAAACCCGCAGACCGACCTCCGGCGAAACCAGGAAGCCCACCATGGTCGTGAGCTGTGTCGAGCCGGCGAGCAACGCGAGCGTGAATACGATCATGATCATCGCCGGCTCGGCGAGCGAGGCGATCATCACCTCGCGGCTTGACCCGATGCCGCCGAAACTCGTTCCTGCATCGAGCCCCGCCAACGCCTGGAAAAAGCGGCTGCTGCCCAGCAACGCGATGATCACGATGAGATCCGCCGACCAGGAGAACAACAGCCCGGTCCGGAAAGTCGGCACCAGGGCGGCGGCCACCCAGGTGGTTGCAAATATCAGATAAGGAGTAACACGAAACAGCCAGGACGCATTGTGCGCCAACACTACGTCCTTGCGCATCAATCGGAAGAGATCAAGATATGGCTGCCACAGCGGCGGGCCGCGCCGACGCAGCAATCGCGCCTTCGCCTTACGGACCAAGCCGGTCAAGAGCGGCGCAAACACTAGCACCAGCAGCATCTGCGCGCCTTGAACGACAAGGTCCAAAATCAAAGCCATATCGCGAGCACCAGAAGCAGCAGCACAAGGGCAGAGAAGACGAGACTTAGGAACTGGCGAATCGTCAGATACTGCAGCGCATTTAATCGTTCGGCCGCCAAGCCGACGCCACCGACTATCGGCATATAGAGCACATCCCAAATCAGATCCCGCTGTTTAACCGTCAGCCGTGCGGGTGCGGTATCGCCGGGCGGTGGAATCGTAACGCGCTCGCGCGCTAGGAACACTATAGTGCCGAACACGCGACGGATCGGCTGCACGAAGCTGCTTGCCGAATATTGGGTAGCCGGACTTGGGTCGGGATAACCACAGTCCCACGCCGGCGCGCGGCGCAGCCGGTTAGAAGCAAAGCGATGGATCGCCAGCGCGGCCAGCCACCCGGACGCGACGATGAAGAGAAACACGAGCAGGCCGTTATAGGAGCTGCGGCTTTCGGCGACCGGCACGATTGAAAGCCACTCAACGCCGCGCTGCATCGGCATGCGTTCGCCGACCAGCAACTGCACCACCGGTGCCAGCGCATCGATGAACAGCCCCGGCACGATGCCCGCGACCAGACACAGTGCCGCCAAAACCATCATAGCCGCAAGTGAGTAGGCGTCGGTTTCGTGGGCGTTCTGGGCTGCCGGCGTGCGCGCGCGCCCAAGAAACGTTACGCCGAAGGCCTTGACGAAACAGGCGGCAGCAAGCGAGGCTGATAGAGCCAGCAGCGCTCCCACGGCCGGTACAAGGAATTTCAGGCCCCACGACGGCAAAGTCGGGCTCAGAAGAATTGCTTGGAACGTCAGCCATTCCGAGACGAAGCCGTTGAGCGGAGGCAGAGCCGAAATCGCCGCGCAGCCAACCAGGAAGACAAACGCGGTTTGCGGCATTCGGTGGATCAGGCCCCCGAGATGTTCCATGTCGCGTTCTCCGGTCGCGTTCAGCACCGCCCCAGCGCCAAAGAACAACAGGCTCTTGAAGACGGAGTGATTGAATACGTGCAACAGCCCGGCGGTAAGGGCTAATGCCGCGGCTAGCGGCATGCCGTAAGCCTTGAAGGCAAGCGCCAAGCCAAATCCGATAAAAATGATGCCGATGTTTTCGACGGTATGATACGCAAGTAGCCGCTTAAGGTCGTGCTGCATCAGCGCGTAAAGGACGCCCATCACGGCAGTAATGCCGCCGAGCGCAAGCACCACCATACTCCACCACCACGCCGGTTCGCCGGCGAGATCGAATACAAGGCGGACGAACCCGTAAACGGCGACCTTCGTCATCACTCCGCTCATCAGAGCAGAGACGTGGCTCGGCGCCGCCGGATGAGCGAGCGGCAGCCACACATGCAGCGGCACCAAGCCCGCCTTTGAGCCGGTGCCTATCAGCGCCAGAATCAGCACCCAGGCGGCGAGTTCCGGCGTTGGCGGAATGTTACGCATATCGGCGAAAGTGTAGCCGCCGCCTGGACCTGCCAGCAGGCCGAAAGTGAGCACCAGCACCAGCGTGCCGAAGGTCGCCATAACGAGGTAGATGTAACCCGCGCGTGCATTCTCACTAACCCGATGGTGCGCCATCACCAGCGCCCACGAGGATAGCGACATGAACTCCCAGCAGACCAGAAAGCTGAAAGCGTCGCTAGCGAGCACCACCATGTTCATGCCGGCAAGGAAGGCCGGATAGAAAGGCAGCACGCGATGCGGCGCCTGCTCGTGTCTTCCATAGCCCAGTGCAAATAAGCTGGCGGCGGCGGCGCCTAGGTTAACTACGCTAAGAAAGAAGGCGCTGAGTGCATCGATCTGAAAATTTGCACCGACCCAGGGCAACCCAAGCGGCAAGGTGATACTTAACGGGACGCTCGCGGCGATCAAGTGCTCCGCCGCCAAAAAGAGCAGGATCAGCGAGCAGATCAGACACGCCAAGTAAACGAACCAATGCCCGATACGCGAACGCGCGATCGACAATGCCAAAATCGAGACCATGAGGAGCGCGGCAATGCAGAACAAAGCCAAGGCCAACATCATGACGGCGGGCCCTTAAGCCTGACTCCACGTCCGCCGCCGGAACTAGTCGCATTGTCTGAAATCAACTCAACGCCGGCAGCATCGAGCGCCGTCACGAGCTTCATGAGCGAGTCGACATTGCCGCGGATGACACCGTTGCTGGCCTCCATGCGCTGGACGGTCGGCAGCGACAATCCCGACTTCTCGGCAAGCTTGCGCTGGTCAATGCCAAGAAGTGCACGAGCGGCACGTAATTGCGCGGCGGTGATCATATCGGGCGTATGAGCACAAAATATCCTAAATGCGTATTATTCTATATAAATTGATGTTTCAAGCATCACGCTGGGCTCTATCCACCGCTTATCTTGACCCGCGGCAGGGCTTGACCGCTGCCAAGCCGTCCATGGCCGGCTTGCTTCGCGACTATTGTCGCGTTTCAACTAGGGGCGATTACAACCGTTGACAAATGTTCACGAACCAAGAATTCGGACGGCTCGGGGCCGCCTTCAACGGCAGGGCGGCTGGACAAGGAAAGCCAACAGTTCGCGACACGGATTGAGCTTACGCCAACGGATACATTTTAGTTCTTCTGGCCGCTCGAGACGAGTTCGCCGGCCCTGCCGCAGGGCCTGCAACTTAATGTCCATTAAGCGGCCGGAGGCGGCTCTTTCGCTGTCGGGATTCTCAACTACGCGTCGCTATCCCTATTGGCCATGCTCGGAAAGTTCCTTATCGCTCAACCTCCAGTCTTGCCAAAGCTCCAGGACCGCAACCAGCACCACGACGGCGCCAAAAACGAAATGCCAGTACCGGAGCGGGCCAGCGTCGGCGTAACCGAAGGTGAATGGCGACGCGATGAGCCAGAGCCCAAGCGCTATCGTGGCGGTTTCCTCCCAGCGTTGCAGGCTCACGTATTCGAGCTGCGCAAGACCGAGCACAAGCGCGCCGACTAGAACCGCATTCCATATGACGGCTTGATCATACTTTTGCTCCGTAAACCAAGGAGATATCCCGATCAGCACGCCAATCAGCATGCAAACCCAATCTTCCCAAGAGCGATGCGTTTTTAAGAACGAAATACCTGACATAGCAGCCTCCTTTAAAAAAGAGGCATACGTCAGCGGCGAGGGATGGGCGTTTTCGCTTAGACGGCTTGGCGACCGAGCCGGCCGCGTCGGCGTATGTCTTGGACGTAAGTATGTTATTTGCCGCGACCGCGCAAGCCTTCGCGACGGACTCGATGCTGCAGCCTTATTTCGACCTTGCTGGCATCACTGAGTGGGTACAGTAGGCTACCAACCCACCGTCGGTGACGTACTTATCATGGAAGGATTGGGGCGACCTTACGTTTGCAGCGGCACGAGGTGCCCGCGGCGGGCGCCGTCCTGCACGCAAAATATTCTGACTGGCATTATCGATTCCCCTCTGCTGTTCGATGCTCTCATCCTCACCGACGCCAGACGCTCGCTAGCCAGGGCTGTTTTTCGCGCGGCAGCCCGGCGGGGCGGTAATAGTGATTAAGCTCAACGAATCCCGCAGCTGACACATAGCGGCGCCAAGTATCAAGATCATGATACACGCCGTAGCGCCCACCATTCCAGCCTTCCTCATTACGGCCGTGCGGGTTCGAGCTGAACAGAACACTACCCGGTTTCAGACTTGCGTGCAGTTCCAGCAACACGCGCGGCAACTCCTGGCTGGGTACATGAAACAGCGCAGCATTGGCGAATACGCCATCGAAATGGTTGTCCGGCAGATCGAGCTTGAGGAAATCTTGCTGCCATACTTCGCAGCCGCTATGGGCGCGCGCCATCACGGCGAAATGCGCGGCGCCTTCCAAACCTACCGCAATGTGACCGAGTTCGGCAAACACCTTGAGGTCGCGGCCGGGCCCGCAGCCAAAATCTAGTATCGTAAAAGGCGGTTCACCCTCGATGCATTGTAACAGCGCAGCGATGTTCTGGTGGACGTTGTGATCGCGCGTGCTTTCCCAGAAATCTTCGGCGCGCTCGTTGTAATTATCCAGCGTGAGATCCGTGATTTTTTCCAGGTCTTGCGGATTCAGCTTCATGTTCGATCTAGGTCGCGTACTCGTTAACGAAGGAACCTCAGCGCTGCGCGCGCCAACCATGTCTTTAACTTCGGGGCTTTGGCCCGGCGATTCAATCGCTGCCGGTATAGTTGTGTACTAGCCTATCCGAAACTCAGGTCATACGCAGGATTCGAACCGCCGAACGGCCAATTCCAAAAACGCTTTGTATTTCCCCAGAAATTCCGACGTTTTCGCGAAAATAGGGGCCAGAGATTTCTTCGCGCATGAGCTGCAAAAACAGAAACGACACCCGTTCGGGCATTCGGCCGAGCGGAGACCTAAAAAAACCCTGTTATGCGATAAAGGGGCCGACGGCACCATCTTTCTAAAGCCAACAACTCGGAAAAGAACAGACGAGGCCACGCCTTTGGGTATCCCCCGAGCGCGTGTTTTGAGCAGCAACTTTGTCGATGTAAGCTGGCCTCAGCGCAACATGCCATGCCTATGGTCAAGAGATAGCCGCCGCCGGTGACTTCTTTCCGATGGACATCGTTTGTTTGGTCAACAGCCGCTGTGGGGACGGCGCTCGGCGCTGGCTGGCTGTTTTCCGCGCTGGCGCCGCTTCCCAACATTTCGATGGTGTTCCTGATGGCGGTTCTCTTCGCGGCCGTCAGCTTCGGAATGTGGCATGCAATCTATGCGTCCGTGCTTTCCTTCCTAGCTTATAATTTCTTCTTCATCGAGCCGCTCTATACCTTCCAGATTTCGGAAGCCCACGAGTTTTTCGCTCTCATTGTTTTTCTGATCGTTGCGATTGTTACGTCCGCGCTGGCCGGGCGGGTACGCGATCAGGCTCAGTCCGCAAATGAGCGGGCGCGAACGACGCGCCGTCTTTATGAATTTACATGGAAACTCTCCGGCCTCACCGGGGTAGACGCAGCTGCCGACGGCGCGGCGGGCGAAATCCACACCAGCCTGCGCCGTCCCGCCGTCATTTTCCTCGATCAACGGGGCGAGCTGACGCTCACGGCGGCATGGCCGCCGCAGGACATTGGTGATCAGGGCAGCTTAAGCGCAGCGCGACTGGCGTTTACGCGTAATGAACCCGTGGGTTTCGACACTGAAATCCTATCCGACAGCGCGTGGCACTTCATTCCGCTTCGCACGCAGCGCAGTACAATCGGTGTTGTTGGAATTGCTCGAGATGAGACCAGCATTCCGCTCGATTCCGAAGCGCGCGCTTTGCTGGCAGCGCTCGCCGAACAAACCGCGGCGGCGCTCGATCGAGCCTTTCTCGCGCGGGAGATGTTGATTGCGCGGAGCGCGGCAGAGACCGAGCGAGTCCGCAACATCCTGCTGGCCTCGGTATCGCATGATTTCCGCACGCCACTCGCGTCGATTCTCGGATCAGCAACGAGCCTGCTCGATTACCGCGACCGCCTCGATCACGGAGGCTCAGACCGATCTGCTCGCTCAGATCAAATCCGAGGCCGAAGGTCTCGATGTCATGGTCCGCAATCTCCTCGCAATCGCGCGGATCGATGCCGGCGCGCTGGAACTGAGGCAGGACTGGGTCGATCTGCGGGAGGTTGTCGAACGGGTAGTCACCGCGGCGCGGAGAAGAAAACCGGCTTTGTCGCTCGCAGTGAATTTGCCGGCGGATCTTCCGTTGGTCCGCGCCGATGCAATCCTGGCCGAGCAGGCGCTCAGCAACGTCGTCAACAATGCGCTCTCGCACACCCCGAAAGGAACACACGTTACGATCGATGCGGAAGTGACCCCCGAGGCGTTCGTGTTGCGCGTCACAGATGACGGGCCGGGCATACCCGCGGGTATTCTGCCACGCGTCTTCGAGAAGTTCGTGCGTGCGCCTCCTGAATATGCTGCCAGGTCGGACGGAGGCGAAGGAACCGGCCTCGGCCTTGCCATTGCAAAAGGCGTCGTCGAAGCACATGGGGGCGCGATCACCGCTGAGAGCCCGGTCGCGGCCGGACTAGGTACCCGCATCACGTTGTCGTTCCCGCGAGAGAAGCCGCGATGACCAACAGGATCCGCGTTCTTGTCGTTGACGATGAGGCGGCGATCCTGCGGTTCCTCAAGCCTGCTATTGGAAGCCAACAATTACGAATTGATGAGTGCTGGGACGGTCGCGGAAGCGACCAAGCGGATAGCGGCAGACGCGCCTGACATCGTCGTTCTCGACCTCGGACTTCCCGACGGTGATGGCAAAGATGTCATTCGACAGGTGCGGGAATGGTCGGAGGTACCGATCATTGTCCTGTCAGCACGCGAGCGTGAGGCTGAGAAGATAGAGGCCCTCGATCTTGGAGCAGACGATTTCGTCAATAAACCTTTTGGCGTCGGTGAACTCTTGGCGCGCATGCGCACTGCCCTGCGCCATCGGATCGAACGCGACGCGGAAACCCCCATGCTTCGCACCGCCGATCTCGAAATCGACAGCGTGCGCCGCCGCGTCACGCGTCCGGAAGGCGAGGTTAAGCTGACGCCGAAAGAATTTGAGCTGCTGTCGTTTCTGGCCCGTCATGTAGGAAAAGTCGTCACCCATCGGCAAATCCTGACAGCGGTCTGGGGCCCGGCCCATGGAGCCGACACGCAATATCTGCGTGTGTATATCGGCCAACTTCGGCTGAAGATCGAGCGGGACCCCAGCGAGCCGCGGATTATCATCACCGAGCCAGGAATTGGCTATCGGATCGCTGAGACGAACGAAAGATAGCCTTAGCAAGATTTGACGGCGGTCAGGGGTAGAACGGCCGCGCCGGGCACGCCACGCGCCGTCTTTATAACTCCTTTATGCCTGCCGGCCCATTTCCGCATTGAGAGCTTACGTCCGTCCTTCGATATGCAATGTCGGGGCAGCAGCCAGGACGTCTGTCCATGAAATCGCATGATGAAAGACAAGCCGTTTCCAGTAATCTGTTTCCCCCAATTCTTGGTCTCCTCGGCATCGGCGTGCTGGCGTTCGTCGGTTGGCTTCTCGGCATGACCGGTCAGACGTACGAACTATCGCATTGCAATTCTCTCACGAACGATCAGTCGCGGCTCACTTGTTACGACAAGTTGGCTGCACCTCGCCAACCTGCCAAAGGCGCCTTTGTCCTTCCGCAAACTACGCATGAGCGACCACAATGAACGACGCCGGTTTAGCTTCGGTGGCCGCTGTACGGTGCCCGCTTGTACCAAAAACTGCGAAGCCTGACAGACCCTCTGCTGGATTTTGGGCGCTGACGCTCGGCAGCATCGGGGTGGTTTATGGCGATATCGGCACAAGCCCGCTTTACGCGATGCGGGAGTCCGTTACGGCCGCCGTCGGCGTCGGAAACCCGGCGAGCGAAGCTGTCGTTCTGGGTATTCTGTCTCTCGTGATCTGGGCGCTGCTGATCGTGGTAACCGCGAAATATGTTCTTGTCCTGCTGCGCGCCAACAATAATGGGGAAGGCGGTACGCTGGCTCTGATGGCACTCGCTTGCCGGGGGGCAGGACCGCGGGCTTCATTCGTGATCTTCCTCGGCATAATCAGTGGCGCGCTGTTTTACGGTGACGCGGTGATCACGCCCGCGCTTTCGGTCCTTTCGGCCGTCGAAGGATTGAAGATTGTGACGCCGGCCTTCGAGCCTTACGTAGTGGCGATCACAACGGCGATCCTCATCGCTCTATTTGCCGTTCAGTCACGCGGTACGGCAAAAGTCGCAGCCTTTTTCGGCCCTGTTACGCTGGTCTGGTTCGTTGCTTTGGCCGCAGCGGGCATCTGGCATGTCCTGCAAAATCCTAACGTATTGGCGGCGTTCAATCCTTTACATGGAATCGGATTCCTTTTGTCACATCAGCTCATTGGTTTTCTCACCCTGGGTGCCGTGTTCTTGGTGGTGACTGGATCGGAGGCGCTCTATGCCGATCTTGGACATTTCGGACCGCGCCCGATCCAGGCCGCTTGGCTGCTGGTCGCGTTGCCGGCGCTCACGCTCAACTATCTTGGCCAAGGCGCACTCATTCTGGCCGATCCAAAGACGATCGAAAATCCGTTCTTTCTGCTTTATCCCGACTGGGCCTTGATTCCGATGGTTGCGCTCGCTACCGCCGCGACCGTGATTGCCAGCCAAGCAGTAATTACCGGAGCCTATTCGCTCACCCGCCAAGCGGTGCAGCTAGGCCTGTTACCGCGGCTCGAAATCCACCATACCTCCGCGGCTCTGTTCGGGCAGATTTATATGCCTCGCGTGAACACGCTATTATTGGTCGGTGTGCTGTTGTTGGTGTTGATGTTCCGCTCGTCCAGCGCGCTGGCATCGGCCTACGGCATCGCAGTGACCGGCACGATGGTGGTGACCAGCCTGCTGGCTTTCATTGTCATCTGGAAAGTGTGGAATTGGTCGGCGTTGGCAGCCGCAGCCCTGATGGGCCCGTTCCTGCTGATCGACCTGACATTCCTTAGCGCCAATATGCTGAAAGTGTTCGAGGGCGGCTGGATGCCCCTGGCACTCGGCTCCATGGTAATGCTGGTGATGTATACTTGGCGCCGAGGGGTACAAATCCTCTCCGAGAAAACGCGTCGTCTCGAACTGCCCTTGGCTGAACTCGTCGCCCGGTTGGAGCAAAGGCCTCCGGTCCGCGTACCTGGTACCGCCGTTTTCCTCACTGCGGACCCGCTAAACGCGCCGACGGCGCTTTTGCATAGCCTCAAACATTACAAGGCGCTGCACGAGCGTAACGCCATCCTGAGCATCCAAATCGATCCACAGCCGCGCATCGACCCGAAGGATCGGGTGCGCATCGAGCCAATTTCCGCGACGTTTTCCCGCATCCTGTTGCGCTTCGGGTTTATGGAAACCCCTAACGTGCCGCAGGCCCTCGCGATTGCGCGCAAGCTCGGCTGGCAATTCGACATCATGTCGACGTCTTTTTTCCTGTCGCGCCGCACGTTGCGGCCGGCCGAAACGTCCGAGATGCCGCAATGGCAAGATCACATTTTCATCGCATTGGCGCGCACGGCAAACGACGCCACAGATTATTTCCAAATTCCAACCGAACGGGTGGTTGAAGTCGGGACTCAAGTGAAGGTGTAAAGTCAGTCATGACAGAAGAACGCGGACGCGATCTCACCTTTTATGCCTGCACGATATTCGTTTTCGGCTACCTGGCCTGTTTCATTTACGCGCTATTCCAGTGGCTGAACTGACCTTTCTGTCCGGGAATTAGGACACCTACTCCGGTGATTTTCCGCGCACAGGACTCGGCTATGCTGAAAACGGTGAAGGGATCCACAATCACTGCCAAGCCGCCGCGCAGTGTTACCTAACTAAATCTCTCCGTCGCGGCTCCGCAAAACGGGAATTTCCCAATAATTACGTAGAGACTTTGCGCTGAAGTCGGTTCGATAATGTAACTTGCAGAGACAAATCGGGCAGCAAGAACCCCGCCATTTGCGGGCATAACTGCAGGTCATCGCGCCGCTGTTACGAGAGACCACACTGGCTGGCTGGCGCCGCAGTGGTGAGACTACCCTGCTCTGCACGTTTTCCCTGCAAACAGGGAATTTAACAGGGAAATTTCCCAAATCCTCGTGTTTTCCCACTCTAGAGACTGCAGATAGTAGCCATAACACGGCGCTTTAGACTCCAATTCCCTGCTTACGGAAACAGGGAATTGAATTCGCCAAGCAGGGAATTCTGGCGGAGTAGCAGGGAATTTTTAGCCTCGGCAAGGCGCGCAGAATTAACAACTCCTGCGCCTTAGCAATTTCCGGCTGCGAGCGCATAATCCGCTGTGGCAACCGTCTGCGCTCTTCAACCGTATTCAGCCACAGCTCCCGCAAGCCAAGCAAAAGCACGGCGCAGCAGAGCGGCAGGATGAAATAAAGAAAACGGAATCCAGCCGCGTCAACGCCGTAGGTCGTGCTTATGAGCGGCTCGCTTACAATGCTGACGATGAGAATATCGAATTGGTCGAGTATCTGCGTGAAGTTATCGAGGACTTGGAAACTACCGTCGCTCCGTGCAAGATTCGATTCGACGCGCCAGAAAAAATTGAGTTTGCGGCCGATCGTGCCATTCTTGTGGGTCTTATCATCAATGAGCTCGTATCGAATGCAGGCAAGTATGCCTATCCCGATGGCCCTGGTGGCTTGATCGAAGTGCGACTCGTTCGAATGGAAAACAACGCAGTTTTAGTATCGGTACGGGACCAGGGTGTTGGCCTGCCTCCGCAATTTGACCTAACTACCAGCAAGCGGCTTGGCACGCGATTGGTCCATGCACTTTCAATACAGTTGGGTGCTGAACTGACACGGCCGTTGTCTGCCATAGGCACGAATTTCACGCTGCTGGTCCCGCTGATCCCAGTCGCAAGTCATTGATCGCCCGTCATTTAGTTGCGGTTAATGCCGGGCGCAGAGACATACCCTGGGTTAGCCTCCTGAGCCGCGACCATGAGCCGCGCGCGTTTGTTTGATGGCTATCACGATGTTCACACCAACGTTCCTCCGTCACGCGCGCATCAAAGATGCAGTACACCAATTCTTGCGGCATGGGCGACAGCGTCGGTGCGGCTCACGGCGTCAAGCTTCTCCAGCAGCGATGCGACGTGATACTTCGCCGTATGCGCCGAAATACCGAGGCAGCGGGCAATCAACTTGTTTGATGCGCCTTCCGCCAGCAGCGCGAGCACTTCAAGTTCGCGGGCGGTGAGCGCCGTGACAGCGTCCGGCTCAGGCGCTACTTTCGCTTCGGAAACCACAAGCGCGTCGGTTTCTTCGTGCTTGCCGACAAGTTCGAGCCCGTCGATATTGGCCAAAACGGACGCGATCCGATCCGCGAGTGCAGGATCGGCCACGTCGATGGCCAGTCGCAACCGGTGTCGCATGCGCGCTTCGCTCAAGCCGTCGGCCTCTCTCCGACTCTGATTTCTGTCTGATGCGACTGGCCGCCTCGGCGCAACTCGATCTGCAGCGATTTTCCGACGCTGTCGGGACCCAGTGATTTGAGCAACCCTTGCAGCCTGCTGATGGGCTTACCGCCCCAGCTCACCAGAACATCACCCTGATGAATATGGGCCGCCGCTCCGGGACCTCCAGGGTCTACGCTCATCACCATGACGCCTGAACCGCCGCCCTCGATCGTCACCGTCTGCAGGCCGAGGCCCAGATAGCCGCGCGGTATGCGCCCGTGCGTCTCAAGCCTCGCCGCTATCCGGCTGATCGTCGCCGAGGGTATGACCAATATGCGTCGGCGTGGCCCGAACACGGCCATGCCGAAAGCCTGGCCGGCGGCGTTGACGATCAGACCACCCTCGGCAGTGCGCCGCAGGGCGATATCGAGTTCGACGCGCGCGTCTATTTCGCCGCCACGCAACGACTGCCAGGCCCCGCGGCTGACGGAAACCACGCCGAGAGCTGCGGTCGGTGCACCGTCCTCCGCCCCGACGGCGAGAACAAGAGACCCGGCCGAAGGGATAGTCGCGGCCAGCGCGACGGGTTGCAGGTCAGCGTGCTCGACCTTGAGCAAGGCAATCGCGGTGCTCGGATCACGCCCGACGATGCGGGCGGCCATGCTGTCGCCGCCGGGCAGCGTCACGCGAACTTCGGCCTCCTCCGCGACTCCCTCGTCCGACGTGATGACAAGTCCGCCGCTCCAGGCGAAGCCTGAGGCGTGCATGCGATGGGAAAGGACTGAAACGAGGCTCGGCGACAAACCTGCAACCACGCGTTCCAGCGCGGAAGAAACGTCTTGAACTTGTGTGCTCATGGAACCTCCGGATGCATACCGATAGATGTGCCGAGAGGAACGGTTCGTCCACTAGCCACATGGGCAGGTGGTGCCAGCGACAAAGTCGCGTGCGGCGCCCGCGTCGCCAACCCTGCCGATCGCTGACGCTTTGCGAAGCGCCCACGAACGACGAACCGAAGGGCATTGCAATTGCAACCGGCGGCGCCACATGACTGGCGAGGAAAGCAATATGCCGGAGGAAACTTATGGCCATCCAGTTCAATCATACTATCCTGTCCGCGCGCGACGGCCGGGCATCCGCGAAGTTTCTTGCCGAGATGCTCGGGCTGCCGGCGCCGGTTCACTGGGGGCCTTTCGAAGTCGTCGCGACCGCGAACGGCGCCAACCTCGATTACATGGATACTGAGGAAGTCACCCCGCAGCACTACGCCTTCCTGGTCAGTGACGCAGAGTTCGATGAGATCTTCGGCCGCATCCGCGAGCGCAAGCTCCCCTACTGGGCTGATCCCGGCCAAACGAAGAAGGGCGAGATCAACCACCACGACGGCGGGCGCGGCGTCTACTTCGAAGAGATCAACGGCCACTTGCTAGAGGTGATCACGCGGCCCTACGGTAGCGGCGGGTGGAATCCGTGAACTCGTCATTGCGTCGCAGCACGATGGTTCCAAGTACGCCACGATAGCAGGGAACGAACAGTCTCGCTCCTCCGTTCAAACTAAGCGGTGCTATTCCCTTCCTCCCACAACGTTGTGAGCAAGGCGCCGCAGAGGAGTCATCCGTTTATGCACACTAACGGAGGGCTCTTGGTTTGATAAATGTCCAACCCTGTGGCTGCAAAGGGAGCCTCGCGGTCAACGTGGGGCTACTTTTCTTTGCCGGACACCGGGATGGTTGAGAGGAACTACCTACCACCGGCACGCGTTTTTCATGAAAAAGCGAGGATTCCATCATGAACAACGCCAATCGAAGTCGTGGCGCAACACTCGGCTCGAACTGGGGCCTGATCGCCGGAGCGCTTATAATCGGCCTTTTGCTCGTAGCTGTCGGATACTCATTTAGTCCAAGCTACATGGACACCGCTACCAACACCCCCGCCTCTGCGCCGGCGTCTACCACGGGTTCTTTGAATCGCTAGCGACCGAGCCGCTACACGAGCTCGTGACAGAAGAAGTGGGACAGGTTCAAACAGTTGCGCCCGACCGCTACGCTTGGTTGTCGAGGACGCGGCGCGGCTCCGGGTCTTCGCGCTCGGCGCGGATTTTCTCTCGGCAGCATGCACATCGGCACAATCCCGACAACGCACCGGACTGTGCGACGTCACAAAAATCAGTAGATTTCAAGACCCGCAAAAAGTTTTTGTTGGTTCGACAACGCCACCTGCAGAGACAAACCGAATTGCAAAAAGCCCGCAATTGGCGGGCACTTCATAGCTTTTGGGTAGTGCAATTATCAGAGACAACACTGGCTGGCTGGCATCGCAGTGGTTGACACACCCTGCTCTGCCCTTTTTCCCTGCAAACAGGGAACATTACAAGGAATTTTCGCAAACCGTGGCTTCCGGCGCCTCGGAGA
>CAVVSK010000020.1:0-154888 GCA_963750965.1 uncultured Alphaproteobacteria bacterium | reverse complement strand
CAGTGCCGCCGTATCCGCTCGACCAGGCCGAGGTCGCAAGGCGCATGCACAGCCTCTTCAAGCGTCTGTTCGATCGCTATCCTGGTCTGATCGATGTCTTTACCAATGCGGGGATCGAGCGGCGCTATTCCGTCCGTCCAATCGAGTGGTTCGACGAGCAGCGCGACTGGCCGCAGCGGACCAAGGCCTATCTCGAGGGCGCCGACGCGCTTTTTATTGAGGTCGCGGAAAAGGCGCTGAAGCGCGCGAAACTTTCGGCCCGCGACGTCGATGTTGTTGTGACCGTTTCCTCCACCGGCATCGCCACCCCAAGCATTGAAGCGCGCGTGGCAAAACGGTTGGCCTTCCGCGCAAACGTGCAGCGAATTCCCGTCTTTGGGCTCGGCTGCGCCGGAGGTGTGTCCGGACTGGCGATCGGCTCGCAGCTGGCGCGTGCACGTCCCGGCGCTGTCGTGCTGGTGGTCGTGGTCGAGCTTTGCTCGCTGGCCTTTCGCCGCGACCGTATCACCAAGGCCGACGTCATTGCCTCGGCTCTGTTCGGCGACGGCGCGGCCGCCGCGGTACTGAGCAGAGGTAGCGACCCGGGCGAGTTACAGATCGGGGCGGCGCGCGAGCATTTGTGGCCCGGCACGCTCGATGTGATGGGATGGTCCGTGGACCCGATCGGCTTCGGCGTCATGCTCTCGCGTTCGCTGCCGCGCTTCGTCGAGCAGCGCCTGGCGGCTCCGGCGCGCCGCTTTCTCAAGAACGAAGGCCTGAACGGGACGACGCGCTTCATCTGCCATCCCGGCGGCGCGAAGGTGCTGGAGGCGGTGGAAGCCGCGCTGGAATTGCAAACCGGGACACTGCGCGCTGAGCGCCGCGTGCTGCGCGACTATGGCAACATGTCGGCGCCGACCGTGATGTTTGTGCTGGAGCAGACGCTCAAGCAGGGATTTTCCGGCAGCGCCGTTCTGTCCGCGCTTGGTCCGGGCTTTACCGCGAGCTTTCTCGCCATCGAGGCTTAGGATGGTTGATGGCATGGCGGAGGGTGCGCTGCTCGTTGCCTTCGTCACGCTGCAGCGCCTGGTAGAGCTTCTGCACGCGCGCCGAAACACACAGCGGCTGCTCGCCGAAGGCGGCATCGAATTCGGGCGCTCGCAATACCGATGGATGGTGGCGCTGCACAGCGCCTGGCTCATTGGACTTTGGTGGTTTGGCCACGGCCGCTCCGTCGATCCGCTTTTGCTTGGCGTTTTCATCCTGCTGCAGGCGGGACGCCTCTGGGTGATCGCCAGCCTGGGACGGCGTTGGACGACGCGTATCATCGTGCTGCCACGGGCGCCTTTGGTCGCAAGCGGGCCATACCGCTGGCTCAGGCATCCTAATTACCTGATTGTCGCCCTGGAAATAGCCGTGGTGCCGCTGGCGCTGGGACTGCCGATATTTGCCGCGATTTTCACCCTGCTCAATGCATGCATTCTTTACCTGCGTATCCGCGCAGAAAATGCCGCCTTGGCGCAGGCGGCAGGACCCGATGAAGCGGCGCAAACTCTTGCCAATGAAAGCCGAAGTCTATAGCTATCCGCGGTCCGCCGGGACTTTGATCCCGTGTTGGCGAAGCGCCCGTAGCTCAGCTGGATAGAGCACCAGACTACGAATCTGGGGGTCAGGAGTTCGAATCTCTTCGGGCGCGCCAGCAACTCTTTGATTTTGAATTGGGATTTCTGCGCGATTTTTCCGCTCTTGACATCGAAGTTGTTTGGGGCAGCACCGGGGCAACACCGCTCAATCCAATGATGAGTTTGGAGAGGAGATCGACTGGGGCAGAACGACTGATGATCTTCGAGTGGCTGAAGGCACAGGGTTCAAAATGCTAACTCAGCGACGAGCGCGTGGAGGTAGCGATCCTTCGCCAGTAGAGGGAGAAGCCCGCGCGGAAGGCGCCAGTGCACCTCAATGGCTTAGGCAGTGCAGCGAATGGCAGCAAATTGCAGCCAATAGAGTGGTATAAGCTTTGGGAGCAGAGGGTCGCAGGTTCAAATCCTGCTGCCCGACCGTAACTTAGCCCAGATATGGTACCCGCGAATTCCCTCAAAGGTACGGCATAGGTCAGGCAGCAAAAAGCGCGTCGGCGGGCGGGGGAGTTCGCGTGTGCCCGACCTTGCGTTATTATTGAAGGCGGATTGGAGCAACGACCATGTTTGCCCCAAGCTATTACAGTCAGCGGGCGGCTGAACTCGAGGCGATGGCGAAGGGGATTACCGACCTCGCCACCCGAGAAATGTGCCTCGAACTTGCGCGCCGTTTCCGTGACATCGCGAACGTGAAGAGCATCACCCAACAATCCGACGCCGAAATCGTGAGCTTGGCCGAGCGCATGGTGGGGAAGGCCCCAGACGCTGATAAGCACTAGGCCGCCTCAGTTGACGGCGGTGATGATAGGTAATACCGGGACGCTACCTCTCCCCCTGAGGCCCAGCTACTCCCCGGCTTCCGCCGGGGCCTAAAGCCCGGCACGTGGGTGTGCGGCGGGCCTAATATTTCGGGCAAAGACCGCGCTAGGGGGCCAGCATGTTCTATGGACTGCGCTTGAATTGGGCGCTCTCGCGATTAGGTTGTCGTCCGAGAATTTTCACTCCTGCTCATCGCGCATTGGTGCAGGAGGCGGGTCGCGCGAACGGCAGATCGCCCCAGGAAGTCGCACTCTGCATGGTCGCCGAGCTCCCAATCGTGCACCGCGCTGTGGATTTGGCAGTAGTCGAAAGTTGGATTAGAAACGGAAAGATAGAGCCGGCCAAAGATGAGGTCGGGGCCGCGCTGATCGCCTTCGGTTTGTTTGAACTAGTCACTTCAGATTTCTCCTCGGCGAAATAGTACACGCTCCGCCAGACAGATCTCGGCGGCCCGAACGACGATTTCGTGTTCCGATTTAATGGCCGCGATGTCGGGCGGACTTATGCCGTTGCAACGCCGGCAGGCTTGCGATGGTCTTGGAGCATTTACGGCATCAACTTGCGCGGTCCGCTGCCGCCAGGCGTAGAGGTGCAAGGTCTTGCAGATGATCTCGCTGCGGCGGGGGCGGCGTTTAAAGCGAACTGGGAAAAGCTGCTCTCCGCCGGCTCAGTGAAGCCGGAAAAGTGATGGCTAGGACCTCCGGCTTTTTCTTTCCAAAGATTTTCCAAAACAAAGCTGCCGCCTGCATCCGGTTCAACTACGTGCGACGCCGCTGAACGATAGGGCGGCAACCAGACCGACGGCTGCCACAATAGCGGCACGGCGAGACGTGAAGTTAAACGTTCATCGGACGATCATCCAGCTGAATTAGAGACAGCCTATTCCTCGCAGTTGCGCGTGCCTGGATCGGTCAGCTAACCGTTACGCCTTACGAGCGCAGATATCCCGCCGTCGGAACTGGAAAGCCGGCATTGCCGTCAGCGAGCTTTGCTCTTGGCAGGTCTACCGCCAGCGTGATGGCAACGCCGCGGAGTTGAGCTTGGCCGAGCGCATGGTGGGAGGACCGCAGACGCTGATAAGCACTAGGCCGCCTCAGTTGGCGGCTGGGCGGGTGTGTCAGTTGGGATGTCTTCCGTCGACAGTCGTAAAAGGGCGCGAATAGCCGCAGGCTCCCATTTTGCACCGGAGTGCGCTTGCTAGCCAACTTGCTCTTAATGCGGCGATGATCCGTCTACTGTCACGTCTCGGCGCAAGCAATTCACCGAACGTAACGAGGATCTAAGAAAATCCGGAACGTCCTGACAATGATGAGTAGGTCCATTAACGGACCATAACGCTGAACGTATTCAAGATCGTAATCAAGCTTGCGGGCCGTCTCAGTAAGATCTGCGGCATATCCGAAGTTCACTTGAGCCCAGCCCGATAAACCCGGCGGTACGGCATGTCGCAAGTCGTAATTGGGAAGTTTCTCGCGGTAACGATCCACTAGGGCGGGTTGCTCCGGCCGTGGCCCGATGAGCGTCATGTGCCCTACCAAGATATTCCAGAGCTGGGGCAGTTCGTCGATATGCGATTGCCGAAGGAACCTTCCTAAAGGCGTAATGCGCGGGTCATTCTTAGTCGTCGAAATCTGATCGCTACACGTCTCCGGAATCATCGTTCTCAGCTTAAGCATTCGGAACACCCTGCCCCCTCTGCCCACTCGATTTTGGGTAAAGAAGATTGGCCTCCCCTCCAGCAGGTAAATTGCGACTGACGCCACAAGGAGCACGAGAAGCACGGCAGGGGCGCTGCCCAACACGACGAAAACGTCGATTAAGCGCTTGAATTTATTATAAAATCCGATTTTTGCGGGGCCAGAGGCGTACTCCGCGCAGGAGGCATCGATACTGCTGTGGCTAGAGATGTACTCCGGGCAGGAGGCATCGATGCTACTCATTCCACTCAACACCCTTACCAACATCACGCCTCCCGGCCACGACAAATGTCCATAGTCTTTAATTTGATTGCGACAGGTTTGTTCCAGCCGGACTTAAGAACCTCATGGGGAATCGCTGCCGGAAGTTTCGGCAGACCCTGGACGACGACCCGATTTACTGCCGAGGAGAGGTGCGGCTCGGCTGGACATCCGCGCCTGTTGCCGCCAATTGCTTACTTTTAGCCGAAAGCTGCCACAGGCTGGCGTGTTTACCCGTCAACATGAGGAGCGCGCCCCAACCAGAAGCAAGATGGCCGGTCGCCGCATAGGCGAGATGCCCAATGAGCGGCAGCTTTCCCAGGGCAGGAAAGGTCCACGCGAGGAGCGTTACAAAAAAAAGCGCGATCTTTGCCACAAAGAGGTACCCGTAAAGTTTTCCGCCGCCGCCGACCATCAGGGCGGCGCTCAATACTGTTGCGGCAGCAAGGATGAAAGGCATGACCGCACGAAGCCCTTTGCCGGACAAAAACACTAAAGCGGTCATGCCCTGTCGAGGATTTCCGAGGCTAAGAAGTCTCAAAAACTGTTGCATGTTCCCGGCGCCAATTCGAACTCGCCGGCGGAAATCCTGACCTGGGGGTGTGTTTTCAAGCTCGGTTGCGACAATTTGCTCGTCGTAGACGGCACGGTAGCCGTCACGAACAATTCGCATCGGCAAGATGAAATCATCATTGATTGTGTCGTCGGGCAATCTTGTCCAAAGGCGTCGCCTGAATAGGTAAAATGCACCATGCGCGCCCATCGGAGCCGCAACGCGGGCCTCCCGACTTTTCAATGTTCTTTGATAGGCCCAATAGGCCTGTTCGCCCGCTTCTGCGTCGTCTTGTAACGAGTAGGTACCGCAAACAACCGCAACGTCAGGCGTTGCAAAATGCGCAGCCGCACGTAACAGGGCATCCGAATTGACTACGGCAGAGGCATCGCTCAGAGCAACAATATCGCTTTGTGTTTGGGCGATTTCTTCATTCAGAACCGCAATTTTTCCCCGATTTTGCCGATACTCAACAATCTGCCAGCGTAGCGTGTCGGAAAGCGAGGCGATCGCATTTTGCGCCTGAAGCCGTGTGTCGTCGGTACATCCGTCAAGTAGTAGGACAACCGACAGCTCGCGCGGATATTCCAATCGCGCGGTGTTTTCAATTTTCTTTGCGATGACGGACGTTTCGTTATGGCATGGGATGATAATGGTAATCGAAGGATATTTCGACGGAACGGCCGTCGGTTTAAACGCGGGCGACGCTCGTGCAGATCGAGCAACCAGTTTCAGCAAAAGTGGATAGCCGACGTGATGATATAAAATGAGGGCGATGCAGACCCAATATAAAATTGCGACCAAGGTCATTGGCTGTACAACGCCTGGAATTGCGCCGATGTAGCCGCTAATGACATTTTTTTCTGGATAAACTGACGTGGCGAGTTCAGGCTTTCCGCGCGTGACAAGATCGAGCGGATGCCATTTGCAACCTCGACAGGCTGGTTCGGCGGCACCAGCAGACTTGTTTCAGGATCGAGTGCTTCGGCCATTCCCCCGACATTGGTGGCGACGACCGGGACACCGCAGGCCTGAGCCTCCAGCACCGTTCTCGGCAGGCCTTCTGCTTCTGACGGCAAACAAAAAACATCGAAGGCCGGATACACCCGCCACAGATCGTCACGATGCCCTAAAAAATGAATTCGGTTCGACAGTCCGAGTTCGTTTGCAAGCTCTTGCAGTTTGTCCCGTTCGGGCCCGTCGCCTGCGATGGCGCAATGAACATTTTCAGGCAACTCCGCCATGGCTCTGAGCAGGATATGGTGGGCTTTAACCGGCACCAGACGACCTGCTGTCCCCACGATCTGATAGGAGGATGATAGGCCCAATCGGCTGCGCGCTTCAGCTTTGTTGCCGGGAATAAATCTGTCGGTGGCAATTCCCGGAGGGATAACTGCCACATCCAGCCGCGGCATCATCCGGATCAGCGCGCTTCTGACCTGGTTGGAAACCGCTACCACCTTGGGCCTCAGCAACCCGAAGCAGCAGCGAACCAGCTTTCGATGGCGCGCGTTCGTGTAGTGCCACGCGTCGTGTTCGACATAAATTAGTCGTGGTACGCCCGCCAATCTTGCAGCCAAGCCGCCATAAATAAGAGGTCCAATATGGTGCACGAAGACAACGCGAGGCCGCACCGCGCGCAAGCGCGAGGCGATCGTGCCAGGCAGGCCCGGACGGATACCTTGTTTGCGGTCGAACGCTTCAAGGCGATCTCCGAATTCCTGCAGAGCGCTCCAGTTCAGGAGTAGCTTGGCTTTATTTCCCTGTAGACTAAAGATGCGGTCGCTCGCCTCGCCAACGCGCAACAAATCAAGGACGAACGTTTCAATGCCACCCGGCGCCATGTGCTCGACTATATGCACTATGCCGTTGGTCATGTGCTCGGTCATTTGGAAAAGTTTGTCGCGAGGATGCTCAAGCGGAACAGACACGCGGTTACGGGCTTTGCAACAAATTGGGGAGAGACAGCTCCCCCGGGCTGCTAAAGGCACCCAAGACAACGGCGAGCACGCAAAAATGTTTCATAGGCCTGCCGCCGGCGAGCTCCGATCCTCGCGACGTCCCAAACGCAGATATTGGACGTTCGCCTTGGGATTGGGGGCGGCCATTTTTGTATCGTCCGCAGGAGCCCGGCTTATTCAGGCGGCCTCGCATGCGCAAGAGACTGGCGCGGCTGCTGCGGCCTCTGCCGAACAGCGTTCGGCATCTGACGAGGCCCTAACGGCGGTCTGGGCGAATACCGGCGAAGACAAGGTCACCCAGGAGGAAATCCGCAGCAAAAGCGCAAATCCAACGCTCCTCAACCGCGCTTGGGATGGTCACAACGTGCGTCTAGCCGGCGCCCGGAACGAAATCGTTGCCTTTAATCTCATTCTGGAAGCAGGGTCGAGTAGGCCAGCCGCAATGGTCTCGGTCGAATTTAATCGTCTCACCGGCCCCGACGATTTTTCCCTCAGCTCTGAGCCGGTACCAAACTCCGCCGGGGTTTTTGACTGGACGCGTCGGGATATCGAGCTGTTCTATGTGCGTTATCTGAGGATCCGCGGGCTGAGCGTGCTGTCCTACGGAACCTACGACGAGCGGCATATTCCCAGCCGGTTCCGGCGGCCGAAGGCGGCGAATGACACCTTTACCGGCGGCTGGGCCGATCGTCCGGACCACGACAAGCATTATCCCGACATTGCCGTGCCGATGGAGCTGGTGCCGACGTTTTCCATTGCAGCGGGGCAGAACCAGAGCGTCTGGGCGGATATCTACATCCCGAAAAATGCTCCCGCTGGCCTGTTCAAGGGCGAGGTGATCATCCGGGTCGCCGGCGAGGTGACGTATCGGGTGCCGGTCGAATTGACTGTTCACAATTTCAGCCTGCCGGATGTGCCAAGTGCCAAAACCATGGTGGCGACCAGCTACCACGATGTCGCCCAGCGCTATAGCGGGGTGCCTTACCCCAATCCGAACTCGCCGCAGGACAAGCTGACCAAGCTGGTGATGGACCGGCAGATGCTGCTGGCGCACCGGCACAAGATTTCTCTGATCGATGACAATAGCGGAGCCGGCGCCTGGAACCGCAATCAGCCGCGGCCGGAATGGGAGCCGCGCCTCTCGGGAGAACTGTTTACTCCCGCCAATGGCTACCGAGGACCAGGCACCGGCGTGGGCAATAATGTTTTCTCCATCGCCACCTATGGCCAGTGGCAGGACTGGTGGGGAACACCAAGCCGCGAGGTCATGTGGAAGCGCACCGACGGCTGGGAAAGCTGGTTCGCGGCAAACTATCCGAAGACCGACCGCTTTCTATATCTGATCGATGAATCTGAGGACTATGCCCAAACCGAAACCTGGGCGGGTTGGATGAAAAGCAACCCCGGCGTCGGCTCCAAGCTGAAATCCTTCGCAACCGTTGATTTGGTTCAGGCGTCTGACCAAGTCCCTTCGCTAGACGTGGCTGCTTCCTGGTTCCGGGTGGGGGACACTTCAGCTTGGCAGACCGCTGCAAATAAATTCCGCGCCAACAATGCTCGGCAGTTTTACCTTTACAATGGTCACCGGCCAGCCTCCGGCTCCTTCGCCATCGAAGACGACGGCGTGGCGCTGCGCGAACTGGCCTGGGGCCAGTACAAGAAGAACATCGACCGCTGGTTCTTCTGGTCCGCTACCTATTACAACGACTACCAGGGCGATCGTGGCCAGACCAATGTCTTTAAAAACGCTCAGACTTTCGGTGGCGCGCCGAAATTTGATCCGGTGCTTGGCATGTCGGGCTGGAATTCATCCAACGGCGATGGAGTGCTGTTCTATCCCGGAATCGACAAGGCCTTCCCGTCCGAGTCCTACGGGCTGCCTGGGCCAATCGCCAGCTTGCGCTTGAAATATTGGCGGCGTGGCATTCAGGACGTGGATTACATCACCATGGCGGCCAAGGTGAATCCGCAGGCCGTCGCGGCGCTGGTGCAGAAAATGGTGCCGAAGGTATTATGGGAAAATGGTGTAACCGACCCGGCTGATCCAACTTGGGTTCGCGCGCCGATCAGCTGGAGCACCAATCCGGATGACTGGGAAGCCGCCCGCCTGCAGCTCGCTGAAATCATAAAGAGCGAGTGCAATGATTGCTCGCCTTGAAACCCTTTTACGTGCTGTCGCAGTTCCACCGAACGTACTTTTAAAATGCGACACCATAGAAGCGGCCGCGGAAAGGTATGGCCTGGTTGGCGGCCGAATACTTAATGTTGGTTCAAAGAACGTCCGCCTCGGTCCTAACTCGATCAATTTGGATCTTGTGCCAGGGCCCGCGATCGATGTTGTCGGGGATGCCCATGAGTTGGATCGTCACTTCCCGGAGATGAGTTTTGATACGGTAGTCCTGTCGGCAGTTCTGCAGTATTGCGCAGACCCGCCGCGCGTCATCCAACAGGTTCATCACGTGCTCAAGCCCGGCGGAATGTTGCTCCTGGATGCCCCTTTTCTGCAGCCTTATTGTCCGGACGGATTAGATCTTTGGCGTTTTAGCGGCGACGGTCTGCGCAGCCTGTGCAAGAAGCATTTTGAAATCATAGAGGTAAACCCCAGCTTCACAACGGGATCCTCCCTGGCTTTTGTTATTCAACGAGCGCTTACGTCCAAAAAGAATCGATTTCTGACGGCCGCCACCGGGTGGCTTGTTACGTTGATCGTTTATCCGCTGCGGTATTTCCGCAGCGCCGACGGCGCAACGGCAGGGGCCTTCCTGTTAATCGGTCGGAAATTACCCTAGCTTTCCGCCGCAGCCGAAAATCCGGCGCTCGATTTCTTAGGTTCTAAGGGCCAGTTATGGATGATGTCCGCAATGCGGCCACTCGCACGACCATCGCCGTAGGGATTATGAATACGAGCACGACGCGCGTATTCTTCAGAGTTGAAGATGAGATTTTCTGCTGACGCCACGATTGTCTCGGTATCAACCCCTACCAACGTAGCCGTTCCTGCTTGCACCGCCTCTGGGCGCTCTGTTTTGGCCCTAAGAACCAAAACAGGTTTCCCCAACGATGGCGCTTCCTCCTGTATACCGCCTGAATCCGTTATCAAAAGATAGCAACGACGCATCAGGTCGACAAAGGAAACATACTCCAGAGGATCTATAAGATAGATGTTTGGGCAATTTCCCAGAATACGCCGTACGGGTTCGCTCGCGTTAGGATTGGGATGTACGGGTATCACGATTTGTACATCGGGCATTTCGGAAATTCTGCGCAAGGCTGCGCAAATTTGCTCAAAGCCCAAGCCAAAACTTTCTCGCCGATGTGCCGTTACCAAGATCAGCTTCTTGCGTTCGTCTAGAAATGGCCAATTGCGGGTCGGGAGGCTGCCGTCGGACAATCGATCCCGGACGTACAACACTGCGTCGATGCCGGTGTTTCCAGTAACATGGACAGTGGCTGGGTTCGCCCCTTCCGCCAGGAGATTTTGAGCGGCCGCAGGCGTAGCGGCAAAATGGATAGACGCGAGCCGCGATACCAACAAGCGATTCATCTCTTCGGGGAAAGGCTGCCTGATATCCCCAGTGCGCAGGCCTGCTTCAACATGTCCGACCGCGACATTGGAATAAAAACCGGCGAGAGCTCCGCAAAGCGTGCTGGTCGTGTCCCCTTGCACCAGGAGGAGATCCGGTTTTGCGTCGGAAACGACGGCTTCGAGCTTGGAGAGGATGCGCGCTGTGACCTGCGGCAGCGATTGCCCGGGGGTCATGACGTCGAGATCGTAATCAGGCTTGAACCCGAATACGCTCAACACCTGATCCAGCATTTCGCGGTGCTGTGCAGTCACGCAAATCTTGACCGCAAAGGCACTGGAGCGGTCACGCAGATGCGATAGGACCGGCGCCAGCTTTATGGCCTCCGGTCGTGTGCCGAAAACGAATAATACTGTGCGGCGCAATTCGTCAGTCCTGCCATTGAGGTAGTGCGGTGCGGACAGGATCGCGCGGCTTGTTATAGATCTGGCCGAGTACGCGCGACACCTTTTCCCATGTGTATTTTTCTAATACCGAGGTTTTACCGCGTTCTCCGATGGTCATGTCGCCGCGGGCTGCGTAAGCCCTCTCGATAGCCGCCGCCGCATCGCTTGCATTGCCAGACTGAAAAATAAATCCACATGAACTTTCGTTTACGATTTTGGCCAGCGGCTTAGCGTCAGACACCAACACAGGCTTTGCCATGAACATGTACTGGAAAAGCTTGTTCGGTATGGTGGTGTTGATGAAGAGATTGTTCACATGCGGGATGACGCACAAGTCACTCTTAGCCAGATACATCTTTATGTCATCGAATGGGATCCATCCTATGAGCTTCACTTGGTCACTCACTCCTTCCTCAAGAATTATTTCCCGAAGGTGCGCTTCGTAAGCGCCAGTGCCGGCAATGTAAAAGCGCAGGAACGGCATCTTCCCACGCAACAGGCCCACGGCGCGGACAATGTCATCGAGACCGCGCTCGACCGTGATGAACCCCACATAAATCAACTTATACGTGCCCGGCTCATCATCGAGCGGCGTGTGGCGATCTACAATTGCCCGCGAAAACATCTGCACATCCACCGCGTTGGTGAGAGTGGAGATGCGGTCTGGGTGAACTCCATCGGTAACCAGGCGGTCCTTCTGTTCATCGACAACCACGAATGTGTGGTCCATGCGTGGCATGAGCCAAACCTCCAATGCGCGCGCCACCGAATGGATTCTTGAACCATCTCGTTTTCCAATCAAGTTTTGCCCAGCCTTTCAGCGCCTCCGGATAGTTCTCCCACATATCCATGATCACGGGTATGCGGAACGCTCTGGCTATCGCCCAAGCGGCTGCTGCAAGTGGTAGGTCAATGACCTGGATGGCTTCTATTCTGAAGCGATAAACCAGCGATAGAATCTGGAAGAACCAGAATGGATTAGCGAATAGAGGAAATTTCAGGACGCGGTTGAATGTTGGGCTGCGAAAGGTCGGCTTGACACGGCAGACGACAAGGCCGTCGATTCTTTCTTCCGATGGTCGCCGATTTCCGTAGTTGTTGCAGAGCAGATAAACTTCATGACCGGCGTCGATCAGAGTCTTTGAGATCTTGTCGATGCGCTCCGCCGGCGGATACTCCCCTTGATATATTATGGCAATCCGCATCGGCGTCACCGCGACATCCCGGCCCGATGGTCGCCTCCAAATCGGTGGCGGCCTCCAGCAAAAATGTTTGAGCCGAGGGCGCGCGTCTTGCGAAGAAAATCTCCGACGCCACACAGTTCGGCTTCAAACTCAAGGTCCGATAGCTGATCCCCGTCGATGATGCGGGGCAACATCAGAAGGTCCATGCCCGGATAGGCTATCCCGGGTCTGGTTGTTGTTGCGCTAACGATTCCTGAGATTCCGAAAGGGCTCGTCCCCCGCAGGGGGCACGATCCCGCTGGGGTAGCACAAATGCCGGAAATGCGAGGGCAGCAGGTTTAACAGTCGGCCCAAGACTTCCCGATTCAGCGAAATTTCCTCGCAAACCTTCGCAAATGAGAAATCAGCCAGGCTGTGCGAGTGCGTATGCAATTCGATCGCAAACCCATTGCGCGCCGTCTGTATAACCTCGTCTTCGGTCATATAGGAAAAAGCCCGCCGTGTAACATAGGAGGAACTGTCGACTTTCAAACTATCCGCAAATTCCAGTGCCGCTGAATAGCGAAACTCAGCGTCCTGGCCCAAATCGATGGCTCGAGAAAAGACCTCTTTCGCATGTGGCGAGAGCCCCGCATGCGGAGCGTAGATCTTTCGTAGATAGCGCGCCATGACATGTGGGATCGGAAGATTTGAAAGAAGGTTTTTTGTGTCGCAGTAGATGGTGGCATGCATGTCGTGACGCATCAGCGCCGGTACCATATGGGCGTACGTGCTGTACCATCCATCGTCGATAGTAATGACAACGCAATCCGGCGGGACCGTGCGTTCGCCGCGCAGGGCGGCGACCGCTTCGTTCAGCGAAATTACATTAAAACGAAGGCGGCGCAGGAGCGCGAGGCGGCTTTCAAAAGTCCGCTCCAGCATAAACATTGAATCTCCGGCAAATCGATCCGCCCCTCGCCACACGCCGTGGTAACAAAGGATTCGGATGCCGGCCTGCGACGCCTTGCGCGCAAGTCCAAAGACACCGGCCTTCTTCATCAAACTCAGAAGCGCGATTTTATTACGCTTTGACGTCCCGTCCCGTGGAGAAGATGGCATCGAGCGTAACCGCGGTCAGGGCTCAACGACTGGCGTCGTTTTTTGTGTTGCGATGCTTGAAAGCCAGTTTGGAGTTTGAATTTGAGTCGGGCGACCAAACGCAAGCACGTAAACCAAGCCGAGGAGCCCGATGGCGACAATAGTGAACAGTATGGGACGGGCTCGAGACCGCGGCTTTGCGCCCATTGCCATGGGCGGCCCCGAGCCGGACAGTTGCGGCGTCCGGCCTAGAACAGCCAGCAGCGGCAGGCCGGTCACGGAAACCAATTCATCTCGTTCATAAATGATGGGGTCAAACAATTCCGCGGCCCATGCCAACGCGACTCCCAGCAGAAGCCCCGCCGCGATCCCTCCAAGTAGGAATTTTAAGCGGGACGTTGTGGACATGGTCGGATCCTGGGGAGGATCGACAATTTTGATTCTACCGGGTGCATTCAGAATACCGGGTCCAGGCCCCGCGGTGGCCTGAGGGTATCGTTTAGCAAGGCTGTCATAGGTTTGGCGCGCGCTAATCAGTTGCTGTTCCAACTGGATAAGTTGGCGACTCAGATCCACAGACCCGCCGTTGTTGTTGGTCCTGCCCTCGACGTTACTGCCGGCGGCCTTGGCCAGCTCCTGTTGCATGGCCGCTTTCTCTTGTTCCAGGGAAAGTATTTGCTGTTGTTGCTTCGTCAGCACGATTTGAGCAGCGTTTCCACTTGGCCCGGAAAGCAACGCTTCGAGAAAGCTCGAAAGTACGATCGAAAGCTCTTGACCCAAGCCCTTCGACTTGGGACCGATCAGACGTATCGCCAGAAAGTCGGTTCCTATCAGTTCCACTGATAGCGAGCGCCGCAAATTTCGGATTGCGGCCGGCAGGTCGTTCTCTTGCTTACGCAAGCCCGCCGCCTGCATGCTGCGTATTGCCGGCGCTAAAACCTGCTCGCTCTTTAGCAAAGCTTCCAGCCCTGGAACCTTTTGTTGGATAACTTCTGGTGAAACCGACTCGCCGGCAAATGGATTATTCCTGGCGCTCTCCTGCAGGAGCAGCAGCGCGGAGGTTTCGTAGGATCTCGGAAGCACTAAAGCGGCTGCGAGACTTAAAGGCAGCATCGCCAAGACCGGAGTGAGCAAAAGATATCTTCGCCGCCACGAGGCCTCGGCGATACGACGCAGGCCATTCCGCAACAAGTCTGCAAAATTGCTGCCAGAGGACGTTTGACCTTCGACCGCCGGATGAAAATTCGAAGCCCGCTTCCCTGGGGTCCGAAGCCCACCGGAACGGGGGTGGGCGGGTGGCCTCCAGCGGCTGGGCGTAGGCAGCTCGATCACTGCGACTAACCCCCTCAATTGCTATCAAGACATATCTTGCCGGGCCAAAGCCTGCAGCTTCGAGTTAAGCCCCTTCACGGCTTTTTGTTCCGAAACATAGGCCGTCACGGCTGTGGAAGATAGCATCCCGGAGATGCTGAAACTGCTGCGGTCAGCTAGCCGTTAGGAATTGACTGGCTCGGGAAAGCCCTCGAATGGTGCTGTCCCATTTTTCCATTGATCGAGCTTGAGGGATTTTCATGAGCAAACGCATTCTCGTCACCGGCGGCGCGGGTTTCGTGGGCCGCCATCTCCTGGCTGGGCTGTTGCAGTCGGATCCTGACTCGGAGGTGTGGATCGTCGACGACTACAGCACGGGGAAGCCGCCGGATCGCTGGGAGCTCCGGCGGGGCCGGGAGACGCAGGACCTCGGCTGGGGGAAGCGGTTTGCGCTCGAGGGGATCGAGTTCGCGGCCGTTCACGCTGATCAACGCCAACTTCGCCGCACTCGTGGGCGGCGAGCTCGGTCACTTCCCGGCGCTCTCCATTCCGCGCCTCCCGGCGTTCGACGAGACATATCATCTCGCGTCGATCGTCGGTGGGCGTCAGATGATCGAAGGCAAGCCGTTGCTAGTCGGCATCGACCTCGCGATCGACTCGCTATTCTTCCTCTGGGCGGCCACGCGCGAGAGCGTTGGCCGCATCCTCTACGCGTCGTCGAGCGCCGCCTATCCGATCAACATGCAGACGGCCGACGAGTTCTCCTTGCTGTCCGAAGAAATGATCGACTTCGAGAACGGCGTGCTCGCGCCGGACATGACCTATGGGTGGAGCAAGCTGACCGGCGAATATCTCTCGCAGATCGCCGTGCAGAAGCACCGCATGAGCGTCGCTATCGTTAGGCCGTTCTCAGGCTACGGTGAGGACCAGGATGTGTCGTATCCCGTTCCCGCCATCGCGCTCCGGGCGGCCGCGAGGACAAACCCGCTGTTTGTGTGGGGCAGCGGCCAGCAGGGACGTGATTTCATTCACATCTCGGACTGTGTTGATGCCATCATCCTCGCGTGCCGTACCATCAGCGACGGCTCGGCGGTGAATCTCGGATCCGGCGTACTGACGTCGTTCCTCGAGCTTGCCGCGCTGATGGCTAGGCACGCCGGATACGAAGCCGAGGTCAAGGGGACGGACAACCGGCCGGTGGGCGTCGCCAAGCGCGTCTCCGGCGGACGAAACGCGGAAGCTCTCCTTCGTTGGAAGCCCAAGGTCAGCCTCGAGGACGGGATGCGGCGGGTAGTCGAACACGCCACTTGGCGGCTCGCCAACGGCTACGTCCCCGACGCATGACCGGGCACACTCGGGCATGCTGATTCTCACGAACATCGACGGGTTCCCGAGCCACTGGCGCTCGGCGAACGGTCAGGCCGGGACGTCGCGCGTCGCCCGTACGTTCCCCGAGTTCCGAAGTCAGTTGGATGGGGCGACGCTCATCATCATCGACGGCAACCCACAGTTGGTTCTGGACCTGTGCCGGTACTTCCTCGTCCATCCCCGCCGCCGACGCCCTCTGGTGAGTGTGGACATCGTCCTTCGAGCTCCCCCGCCTGGAGTAGGTCCCGCGCTCAAAACATTGGTCAAGCGCCTGCTCCTCACACGAGTTGACCACTTCATTCACTATTTCAAGGACCTTCGCGGATACTCCCAGTACTACGGCATCACGCCAGAGCGCAGCTCTTTCGTCCCTTTCAAGCCCAACCTCCGGTACCGTTACGATGCGATGCCGCGCGCCGACGGGCGATACGTCCTCTGCTTCGGCCGCTCGCTGCGCGACTACGACACATTCCTGCGCGCGGCGGAGCTGTTCGACTATCCCGCCGCGGTCCCCGCGCCTGACTTCGCCCAGCTAACCAGGCATGGATCGAGATTCACGCGGAGTCTCGACGAGCTCCCGGCCAACGTAGAGGTGTTGCCTGACGACGGGGGCCAGGACTCCCAAATTCGCATTCTCGAAGGCGCGCACCTGGTCGTGCTGCCGATCCTCAAGTCGAGTCTCCTGTCGGGAATCGGCACCTATCTCAACGCGATGATGCTCGGAAAGTGCGTCATCATGTCGGAGGGCCCGGGCGGATCGGACGTGCTCACCGACCAGGCGCTGTTCGTGCCGCCAGAGGATCCGGCGGCGCTCGCCGAGATGATCCGGCGCTGCTGGGAGGATGATCAACTCCGGCACCGCACCGCCGAACGCGGCCATGCCTATGCCATGTCGCTCGGCGGCGAGCCCCAGTTCTATCAACGCATCATTGATCGAGCCGTCGGTTGGATGGGGCACAGTAAAGCCAGCGCCGGGAACCCTGTTCCAGACTCGCGTTAGGATTAAAATTAGCCGTGAGGGCCTCTGGTGGGATGAGGTATCCTGCCTTGCGGTAAACCGAAATCAGCTTTGGAAGCTCCGAAGCTTCGGAAAAGCGCGACTTGGCGTGTTGCCAACAGTTCAATCGCATCTGGCCCTGCGCTGCGGCATCGAGCGACATCCACCTGTCGAGCTTCGCCAAGGCTGTCTTGATGTCACCGACATCGAACAGCCAGCCCGTGACATCCTCCTCTACCGCGTCAGGTAAGCCCCCAACACGGCTGGCTAGTATCGGCACGCCCGCTGCTAAGGCCTCCAGTGCGGAATAGGGCAGGCCCTCGAATCTGGAAGGCATGGCCAGCAGGCCAATTGTTGGCCAGACCTCGTTAAAATCGGGAACGACTCCGTGGAATGCGACGACGCCAGCGTAGCGCGCTTCAAGTTCACGCCGCATCGGACCATCGCCATATACATGCCACTCCAAGCCGGAAGGCGCCTGCGCGGCGAGCGCACAAAAAAGATCGGGACCTTTCTCTGCGCTGAGCCTTCCCACGAAAGCGACGCGACGAGGCAGGACAGTTTCTCTTGGGCTGGGGCTCTCAGGCACGAAGTTGACGATGAGGGTGGAACTGAACGGCAAACGCGATTGAACGGCCGAACTGACGGCAACGCGTTCTCCCAAAGCGGAAGTCCACTCGTCTGCCCATTCATAAAGCTTCAGCGGCCAACCCGATCGTTCACCCGAATGGAAGGTAGTGACGACAGGAATGCCGAGAAGACGCGCAGGCAGGCGGCCGAGGATCCCAGCTTTGTATCCGTGCACATGCAACAGCTTCGGCCGTTTTTGGGCAAGTGCCTGGATGAGACTTCGGGGAGATCCGCCCAGCACTCGAAAAGGCAAGTTATCTGCCGAAAGTTGGCTGAGCCACTGATTATTGCTGCCATAGTCGCGGTAGAGCACGGCCTCAGCAGCAATGTTCCTCTTGCGTAGACACAGTAACAAGATTGCAATGTGGCGCTCGGCGCCCCCGATCGTTCTGCTATCGATAAGATGCCAGATCAACGCAGCGCGACCTTCTCAGGGTGATTGCTGAATTACGGCTGCCCCCGACCTAGGGCCGTTTTTGCGCGTGCGAAAACTCCGGCCCATGCGCCGGTGATCTGAAGTCTCTCCAACCGGATTGTTCCCCGCCTTCCTCCACGACGAGCCCGATTACGTTCACCTCTGCCGCCTGTAGTAATTGAAGAGAGCGTGAAACCTGGGCGCGCGTAACACCGCCCGTTGGACACATCAGTACAATCCCCTGACAAATCGATGCGGCGGCCAGCGGGCTGAGCTTGTTCTTATGTTCTTGTATTAGAGGGGGCAGATCCAAAATCACTGTTGGATAGGTGCGGAGCTGCTCGGCGAAGAAGCTGCCGAGCCATCCATTGTTGTTAAACAAAGGCTTGGTCTCTGCAGTGACGTTTGCCGAAAGCATATCGAGAAGACGGTTGCTCTCATCACTGATCGGGCGCCACGGCTCCGAAACGGCGACAGCCGCCGTTTCGTGAACAACCTCTTGGGTCGCGTTCAGATTTGCCAAAAGAATTCTTAGGCCGGTGCGGCCCATTGCTTCTGCAACCATTCTCGCGAATAGCGACGTACTTGAAGCGGCAGTCGGACTGACAAACCCGAGCAAACGCGTTCCTTTAATTATCTGCGAGATTGCAATTTGTTCAGCTGAACTTGCCCATTCGTCCATTGGGGTTTCCCGTATCAATTGATGTTTCCCGGTCGTTTCTGCTACGAGACCCGCTACGAGCCGACGCACAGCTCCAGATAGCCAAAATCCAGCAGCAATAATGCCCGGCAGAAGCGACAATCATTATCCAAACGCCATATGTTTCCCGGCCTAATTTGCTGATCAGAAGTGGTAACATTACAAAACCGCATAAAGCATTGGGTACAGTGCTCAGTGTATTGGCGAGCACATTGATGATAAGGCGCTTCTTGGGCCCGACCCCGTCGACAGTCTCTGTCACTTCTCCCCTTTGATGGGGGGGTGATTTCCGGTTGGCAGCGGACCCAACACAACAGTATACGGGCCCAACTTGTTCCGCCAGCCGAGGTTAATATCGCGGGAAAGGGGAACAAGGCTGAATTGCTTGAATTCTCTGCGACGGATGGCGCGGAGATTTCTTTCTCACAAGTGAGAGCACGGTGCGGATCGAAGCAAGCAACCTGTCAACTCAAGCAGCAGTAGGCCTGGCAGCGGCTTGTGCGCTCGCCAGTTTGTGGTTGTTTCAGCCTGATCCCTTGGTCCCTTTGGCCGCGTCTGCTTTTGCGGCTTCGCTTGTCTGTGCCATCGCGCGACCGTTTTTCGTTTGCTTGGCCTTCGTAGCTTTTTCCTTCTTCCGGCTACATGAGGCCTATCCGTTCCTTTATCCCTTGCAACTGCCCTTGCTTCTGGGCGCGGCGACTGTGGCCGGCTTGTGCACTCATATCTTTATTGTGCGTTCAATTCGCCCCGTCTGGTCCGCCGAGCTGAAATGGTTCAGTGTGTTCTTCGTTTTGGCCACCTTGGGGATAGCCGTAGCATATAACCGCGACGTGTCATGGACCTTCTGGACAACCGTATATTGGAAAATAGGTTTGATGACGCTTGCTATCGCGTGGTTGCCCAGGTCGAGTGCGGACTTCCAGGCTGCAGCGCGCGTTTTTGTCATAGGCGGAATCCTCATCGCGGCCGTGACAGTCTACAACACCTACCACGGTCTCGGCTTTGTCGAACTCACCCGGGTAACGGTCGGCCGTGAGTTGAATTCGTTGCTTGGCGATCCAAATGATCTGGCCTTGGTGCTGTTATTCCCGCTTAGCTTTTCAGCCGCACTGGCTTTACCAGGCAACGAAAACCTAAACCGCATTCTGGGTACGGCGGGAATAGCAACAATAATTCCGGCTATAGTTTTTACCCAAAGTCGCGGCGGCCTCTTGGGTGTACTGGCGGTATTGGCCGCCTACGGGCTTCGACATGTAAGGTCGAAAGCAACGGTCCTCGTTCTCGTGGCCGTTGGCGCTGTCGTGCTCTATTCGGCAATGGGTATCTCGAGCAGGATCTCAGGTGGAGGTTTGCAGCAAGGTCTGGACGAATCCGCTCAAGAGCGTTTGTCGGCCTGGGGAGCGGCAATAAATATGGCGCTGGCCAAACCACTAGCCGGCGTCGGCATCGCGAATTTTGCTCCGAGCTTCTTTTCCTACGTTGAAGACTTTCCCGGGCGGGATATGACGGCTCACAGCACCTGGTTTGGGGTGCTGGGCGAAACAGGCTGGCCCGGTCTAATCGTCTTCGTGGGAATGGTCGGAGTTTGTTTTCGCTCAATACTTCGATCGTACGTTCGCTTGAGAGTTAGTGAGGCACCGGCAATAATGTCGGCGACGGCGTTTGCGTTGATTAGCGGATTGGTGGGGTTCTGCGTCGCTGGATCCTTTCTTACCCAAGGATTCGGATGGCCGATATATATTATGGTTGGTCTGACAGCAGCGGTCTCGCGCTACTCAGCTTGGCGCCGCGATTTGCCGTCTACAAATTAAGCCAAAGGCTGCACATCTATTTCCCGGAATTTTAACTACAGCAACGGCGATGCGGAAAACTGTTCCGTATCGGTGCAAAGTTAGGGTTCGCGTTTAGCCCGTTCTAACAAAAACCCCCCAGTATAGCGCGCGTTCGTCGCGTGGAAACTCAGAGTGCAACGGGTCCCTTGATCCGTGGCCGAAGAGCCAAGCGCAACGCGCAAACAAAAAAATACGGGGGCGTTCTTTATGCGCACAGCTTGGGCTGTCGGCGCCAGCTTGGTCATGAGCGTTGCCGTTCAGCCGGCCATTGCCTCAAATCTGCCTTTCAACAATACGGCAGAGGCCGCTTTATCGGAGGACATCGTCGTACCGGACGAGTCCAAGATGTATCCGCATGGGCCCAGGTTCTTGACCGCTCCCGGCGCGATTACCGCGGTCTGGGCGAATACCGGCGAAGACAAGGTTGCGCAGGAGGAACTGAGAACAAGGAAAGGCAACCGAGTCATTCTCAATCGCACTTGGGACGGGAAAGCGGTCCATCTGTTTGGAGCGAGAAACGAAGTTGTCGCTTTCAATCTCGTCCTTGAAGCCGCCGGTAGCAGAGCTGGCCAGGTTTCCGTCGAGTTTAATCGACTAACGGCACCGAACGGCTTTGTGATCAACTCGGCACCGGTTGAAAACTCCACCGGGGTTTTTGACTGGACGCGTCGGGATATCGAGCTGTTCCATGTGCGGTATCTGAGGATCCGCGGGCTGAGCGCGCTGTCCTACGGAACCTACGACGAGCGGCATATTCCCAGCCGGTTCCGGCGGCCGAAGGCGGCGAATGACACCTTTACCGGCGGCTGGGCCGATCGTCCGGACCACGACAAGCATTATCCCGACATTGCCGTGCCGATGGAGATGGTGCCGACGTTTTCCATCGCAGCGGGGCAGAACCAGAGCGTCTGGGCGGATATCTACATCCCGAAAAATGCTCCCGCTGGCCTGTTCAAGGGCGAGGTGATTATCCGGGTCGCCGGCGAGGTGACGTACCGGGTGCCGGTCAGGTTGGATGTTCTCAATTTCAGCCTGCCGGATGTGCCAAGTGCCAAAACCATGGTGGCGACGAGCTACCATGATGTCGCCCAGCGCTATACCGGGGTGCCTTACCCCAATCGGAACTCGCCGCAGGACAAGCTGACCAAGCTGGTGATGGACCGGCAGATGCTGCTGGCGCACCGGCACAAGATTTCTCTGATCGATGACAATAGCGGAGCCGGCCCTTGGAACCGCAATCAGCCGCGGCCGGAATGGGAGCCGCGCCTCTCGGGAGAACTGTTCACTCCCGCCAATGGCTACCGAGGACCAGGCACCGGCGTGGGCAATAATGTTTTCTCCATCGCCACCTATGGCCAGTGGCAGGACTGGTGGGGAACACCGAGCCGCGAGGTCATGTGGAAGCGCACCGACGGCTGGGAAAGCTGGTTTGCGGCAAACTATCCGAAGACCGACCGCTTTCTATATCTGATCGATGAATCTGAGGACTATGCCCAAACCGAAACCTGGGCGGGCTGGATGAAAAGCAACCCCGGCGTCGGCTCCAAGCTGAAATCCTTCGCAACAGCCGACCTGCTGAAGGCAAGAGAATCGATCCCGTCCTTGAGCATCTCGGCGAGCTGGATCGCTGTGGCCAAAAAGCTTCCATGGGAAATGGCTGTCTCTGGTGCTCAGACTTCAGGCAAGGAAGTCTACCTCTACAATGGTCAGCGTCCGGCTTCCGGCTCCTTCGCCATCGAAGACGACGGCGTGGCGCTGCGCGAACTGGCCTGGGGCCAGTACAAGAAGAACATCGATCGCTGGTTCTTCTGGTCCGCTACTTATTACAACGACTACCAAGGAGGCCGGGGCGAGACCAATGTTTTTAAAAACGCCCAGACTTTCGGTGGCGCGCCGAAATTCGATCCGGTGCTTGGCATGTCGGGCTGGAATTCATCCAACGGCGACGGAGTGCTGTTCTATCCCGGAATCGACAAGCCTTCCCGTCTGAGTCCTACGAGCTGCCCGGGCCAATCGCCAGCTTGCGCTTGAAATATTGGCGGCGTGGCATTCAGGACGTGGATTACATCACCATGGCGGCCAAGGTGAATCCGCAGGCCGTCGCGGCGCTGGTGCAGAAAATGGTGCCGAAGGTTTTATGGGAGAACGACGTAGCAGACCCCGCTGACCCCACCTGGGTTCTCGCACCGATCAGCTGGAGCACTGATCCAGATGATTGGGAATCCGCCCGCCGGAAGCTCGCCAGAATCATAGAGGGTGATTAGGGCACAAATTTAAGTGCCGGACTTGTGATGCCGGCTGACATCGTATTGAGGGGGTGCTATGATTCCTCTAACGGAGGGGTATTTGCTCATCCTCTTAATAACGGGGTTGGCCTTCGCAGCGCTAGCGTTTGCCATGGCGTTTCCGTATGGCGCTGCGGCTGCATTGGCTGCTTCGGTCATTTTTGGGGCAGCATCAATTGCGCTGACCGGCGCATGGCTTGCGTTCGCAGCTGAACGCCGAAACAAGCCTCGCAATATGCAGCGTTCCGCCGTTGATGAGAAACAGCGCAAAGATCGGTCGGATCAACTGGAACCTACGACGCCGCCCGCCGTTTGAGTGGGGCAATCAATTTTCCGGCTGCATAATAACTTCAAGGCTCCAAGATGACCTTCAGGTATGCTGGCCTGTCACGGGTCGCATTTCTCGTCGCTGCCCTGGGCTGGGGAAACGTTTCGTTCGGCAATGAGCTTGCCGGCGTCTCAGCAGGCCTGTCGCCAAAATCGGACGCCACATCTGGCGCAGCGTCAGAATCCGCGATTCCAACGGCTGTCACTGACGCGCAGAAATTGACGCTGAAATTCAGCGATATCCCACGGCTGAATGGCGATTACCGCGTGAACGCGGACGAAACCGTGACGATCCCGGGATTGGGCAGAGTTTCCGTCGCAGATATAACCATCGGTCAACTTGAAGAAATTCTCAGCGAGCGAGCTACCGGCATCGCGGGTCGAGACGTGTATGTGACCGTGGAGGTGTCGGAATTTCGGCCCATTTTTATTACCGGGAATGTTCCAAGGTTCGGGCCAATGCCATGGCAGCCGGGCCTGACGGTAGAGCAGGCGGTTGCAGCGGTGGGTGGGCTAGTTCAATCGCAAGCAGCCGATACGATGCTTCAACGCCGCAAGGCAGAACTTGATGAGCAACGACTGATCGCAGCAATGTCGAGATTGAAGGCTGAGCAGCAAGGCGCCGAGCGCATTGAAAGTCCCGATGAACTGGTAAAACTGTCGGGCAAGGCTGAAGCCGAAAAGCTTATCGCGGCGCAACTGACGCTCATGCACAATCGACGGATATCTTTGCAGAAGCAACTCGACTCGCTCGCTGTGGGGAAAAACCTGGCCCATCAAGAGCTGGAGGCCTTGCGCGTACAAAGATCAAAACTCGAGGATCAACTCCAACTGCGTCGCAAACAACGCGAGAAGATCCAGTCGCTTTTGGATAAAAAGCTCACCGTTGCTGATCGGGCTCTCGAAGAGGACATTAAGGTTTCCGATCTTGAGGAGAAGTCCGCAAATCTTTCCGTCGCGATAGCCCGCGTCCAGTCGACTATAACGAACTTCGAGCGCGATGCGTTGAACATTGCTGAAACAAGAAAATCGGAAGTCGACACCGAGATCATCAGGCTTGAGCGGGAGCTTGCACAGACGCGCGCAGTACTCAACGTAATAAAGGATCCGGACCAAGAACAGGAGCCATCAGTTCGCTATTTAATAAGCAGGCGCGGAAAGGGAAATGCCGGTAAACTCATGGAAGCGGAGCCATCGAGTTCTCTGATGCCAGGAGACCTGTTGTCTGTAACGCAAGTCGCGTCTTCGCAAAGGTAGGCGCGGTTACCTCGCGATCAGATCCAAAGGTTATGGTCGGTAGCAACCAAGCTACGGCGCGTGGCGATTTATTGATTGGATTGCAGCCTAGCCGAGCGAGCGTGTTTATCTTCAGAAGAAACTCTCCAAAGCATCCACGCGAAGAAGATCAGGCTCGGAGTATAGGCGACCATCAGCCCGAGAAAAAATGCTTGGTAAGTATCCATACTCACACCTCAGGGAGTATGGATTAATCCAAAATATGACGAGCGGATGGCGGCGTAGTGATGCGGTACTCCTTCACCACCAAGGTCACCAGCGGTGCCATACAAGCGGACTTTTTGCCGCAAAAGCAGCAGCATTCCCTGCTGGTCCCGATTTAGGGGCTCGGGAAGCGCTCTGCCCTGAGTTTGTATAGCGCTGCCAGTGTCAAGCGTTTATGGCGGTAGCCAAACTATTCCGGCAGTGCTTCAGATCGCTTTGCTGGAATTGTTCGCCTGAGAACGGGGAGTAGCGACAGCCCGTAAACGCCGGCGTAGAGCAGCGCCGATAGAACCCACAACACCCAGGAATCCGGCGTCACCCAGAGGCGGTAGAGCGCCATCACCAGGAACGCGGGGAGCGACCACAGCAAGACCGGCAGGAAAACCGACTGGACGTATCGCCATGGCGAGATGTCGACAAGCCGGCACCCATAGCCAAGCTGCAGAATCCCCCGGAATAACAGTCCTGCCGCCGCGACGGCGATGGCGACGCCTTCCAGTCCTTGCACCCGGACCAACAGGACCGAAAGCGCCAGAACGCTCAACGCCTCCAGGATGCCGAATATCGCAAGGCGGCGATGCACGCCCATGCTGACGATCATGTTGTATGTGATCCATTGCGATAACGGTATGATTTCGCCGGCCATCAGAATCAGCAAAAGCCGGTACTCTTCGGGCTGCGGCGCGCCCTGCCAAAGGCTGAGGAGCTCAAACCCGAAGAGGACGCCGCCGCCCAACACGAACAGGCTGAGTGCAAAGGTATAGCGGCCGCCGAGCAGAAACAGCTGCTGTTGTTTCTCGCCTTCACTGCCGAAATGATAAACAGCCGCATGTGGAGCCACCGCGGTGGTCGCGGAAACCATCATCCAGTGGGTGTAAGCGATCAACAACCGGGGAATCGTATAGGTCGTGACCGGGCCGGGCCCCAAACTATGGCCGATCACGAAGGGGGCCACATTCGGCAACAGCGATCTGGTTAAGCTCAGGAGACCGAACCAGATGCCAAATACAAACATTTCTTTGAGAACGGGTAGCGAGAAATAGTGCAGCCTCAAGCTCAGTCTAGGCTCGACCCACCAGCACAAGGCGGTGCGGAGAATGTAACCCGCTATGCTTGTTCCCGAGACGATCAGAGCGAGCTCCGTCAGCTGAGAACCAGACTGGATATAGATGAAAGTGAGCGCGGTACGCGCCAGCACGACTGGAATTTCGACAAGGTTGTGCACGTCAAATCGTTCGTAGCCCCAAAGAAATCCGTAGGAAATCATGCCGGGGAACGACAGCGCCGTGGTAACGCCTACAATCAAGAGCGCGCGGGCGACGTCGCTTTGCTCGGCCGCCGGCACTTCAAATAACGCAAAGAAAGGGATCGGCAGAAAATAGCTCAGCCCGGCAACGACAGCGCAAAGTGCCAGCAACAAGACTGCTGTCGTGGAAATAACAATATTGATATTCCGTATTTCGTCCTTGCTTCTATGCCCGGCAACCAGGCGTCCTACGGCTCCCGATACGCCGAAATCCAAGACTAAAAAATAACCGGCGGTGGCGACTATCAGCACCCAGAAACCGTAGGTCTCGCGCCCCAATCGGCTGATCAAAAACGGCAGGATCAGAAAACCGCAGAATGCATTGAGAGCCGTGCTGACCGTATTGGCCAGCACATTAAGAGTAACGCGGCGGTGGGATGCAGCCGTTCCGACTGACACATCGCCCGGCTCATCTGGCTGCTGGGGGAACATACTGACCGATTTGCCCTTAAAGTCGCTGCGACAGATGACGAACGGCAACCGGGCTTCTCTCCGACATTGGAATCTTTTCGGCCAGGCAGGCGATGGCCTTGGCGATCTGCCGGTAACACTCCCCGAAAGTCTCCGCCTCGAGCCCCCACGGGTCGTCGATGAAAAGCGAGTCGCCCGGACAGAGGGTGCCGAGCAAGAAGACGCGTTGGCGTATTCGCGGGTAGGTCCTGGTCACCTGCTCATAATTCTCCTGGTCAAACACGAAGATCACGTCTGCGTCGCGCACAAGTTCCTCCGTCACGACCTGCGATCGATGTGCCGACAGATCGAATCCGGCTGCCGCTGCCGCGTCGCGGGCGTGCTCGGGAGATCGGCGGCCGGCCACGGGGTAATAGCCGGCGGAGGCAACCTCCAGCCCAGCGAGGCGCTCGCGCGCCACCGCCTCGGCAAAGGGGCTGCGGCAGACGTTACCTTTGCAGACAAAGAGGATGCGTCGGGCGCTGCGTAGCCGGCGGTGAAGCCGCAACTGTGCCCAGCGCCTCGATGCACGTGAGCGAATCAGCGCGGAGGAAAGTTTCCGGCGCGCGGCGGACAACTTCCCGCGGGTCAGCTTCACCAGCTCATGCAGCGCCGGCTTTGGATCATCTATGGTCAGTGTGTCGCTTCGCTCACGCAGCAGAACCACGTTCTTGACGGTTTCTGCCATGACCGCCCCGATGGGGCGGGTTGTCAGCGTCGGGTCCTTTCGGTCTGCACGGAGGTTGGCGATGAGCCAGCCCGCGTCGGCTTCCCAATTGCGGCAGCAAAGGCCGACGCGATAATGACTGGGAAACGCAGTGCGACCCTCAACCAACATCTGGAAGAGAGCGAGCGGGAAGTCGGCTCCGGCGGCGATCGCCAGCGGCAAGGAACCCCAGAAGCGTGCATTCACCTCCATCAAGGCCCAACGGCCGGTTTTTGGTTCGACCTTGAACTCGACCATGGCGACGCCGGTGTAATCCACTGATTTGAGAAGTCGCACGGAGGCGTCAAGCAACTCCGGCGTCAGCGCCGTGCTCATCCGGTATGAGGACCCGCCCCCACGCGGGGGTTCGTGCAGGCGGACATGCTGAAAGGCCAGCAATACTTGCCCTGATTTAATCAAGAGCTCAACGCCGGCGCCCCGGCCAAGAACGTTTTCCTGCAGCGCCAGGGGACGGGCGTCAGCCAGCGAATGAAACGCCTTCCGCAAGTCGTCTTTGCCGTAGACCTTATGCACTTCGTGCCGGGACGCCGGATCGCCTGGATTGAACGAGCCGCGCGGCTTGAGCACGACCGGATAATCGAATCCGGTTATCGCCCGCTCGAGCTCCGCAAGATTGCTCAAAACGACTTCGCGCGGCACGTGTATGCCGAGCGATCGGGCGAGCTCGTTGGTTTTGAGTTTGTCGGAGAGAACGCCGTAGGCCTCATCGCTTATGAGGTAAAACCGCCCGTGCGGCTCGAGGTCAGCCCGGTGCTGCTGAAGTGGCGCTATGGAAGAGTCATGGCAGGGAATGACGAGATCGAATTTTTCGCGCGTCACCAGATCGATCATGCGCGTCTTCCAGAGGTCGTCCTCCATCCGGAAGGAAGGGATGTCGTGAGCGCAAGCGACATAGCGAGATCGTAGCGCGACGCTATCAGGCTGGTGCCAGGCAACATGAACCTCGATGCCGGCTCTGCCGAGAGAGCGGATCACGCTCAGGAACGACTGGCTGTCGTAGCCGAGGACCAAAACCTTGCGTTTCATTAAGCGATCTCGGTCCCTTCAGACTTTCGTTCCGCTCCTGTAGTGGCGGTCACAACCAAGGAAAGGCGACAGTTGCCTTTAGCCGCGCCGGTGCTGCATTTTCCTCCACCGCGAACCTGTTCAGGTCCAAAGGTCTTTTATTGGGCAGCCGATTGACGCCGGCTATGAAGTTGAAGCCAAGATTATAGCCGAGCGAAGCGGCGATGCGGCAAGTCTCCGGACCGTAGGAACCAGGCGCCCCCACGGGGTAAGCGACCGTGTGGACAGGCTCCGCGAGCAAACCTTCGAGAATCTCCTTCGAGGTCGCGAGTTCATCCTTCTGTGCTTTGGGATCGAGGTGGGACAGAATGCGGTGGCTGTGGGTGTGGGAACCAATATCCATCCCGGCCCGCCGCATCTCCCCGATCTGCGCATCATTGACGAAGAGACCTTCGCCAGCCGATGCCACCAAGCCTTTCGGCTTGCACGCTTCTCTCACTTCTGCGACCTGCTCGCCCATCGGGATGTGACGACGCAGTTTCACGAACTCAAGCAGTGTCATGATTGTGCGATCGATCACGCCGGGCGCAAGGTCGAACTCTTCTTTGCGGCCCGCCAAAGAAATCCGGCTGGCCGAAGCATTGCGGAGCGACCAGGCGATCTCGTCCCACCACGGCAGTTGCGAGCCACCGATAAACTTGGTGGGGATGAAAAACGCCGCGGTGGCTCCAAGTTCTTTCAGAATGGGCAAGGCAAGCTGGTAATTATCGATGTAACCGTCATCGAAGGTGATTAAGGCCATTGGCCGGCGAGGCCTCGCGCGCTGCAATGCGTAGGACAGCCGGGCGATGTCGACGATGTCGAACCGTTCCTGCAGCAGTCTGATGTGCTCGCGGAAGCGCTCGGCCGAGCAGGAGAAAACGCCCCGATCGAACATCGATTGCGTGGGATCGCCGATCCGGTGGTAGTTGAAGCAGTAAAGGTGCCGGCCGAGCGTCCGCCAGCGGAGCTGCAAGGCTCCGATCTTGGTCAGAAGGTCCCGGATAAACGCTCGCTTGGACATGCCGTTTCCTGCGTCCACGCGAGGCAACGCGCGCGACCCTTAATAACTACCCCCTGGACCACTTGTTCCGGCCGGCCGTCGCCTGTTTGCGCCCGGCTTGGACGCGAAACGGGGTAGTCATGTGAGTGGATCCCAAATCGTTCGCGAAGCGAACGAGGCCCTCATTCGAAAGTGTTGGGCAGGCAGGCACGGCCTAAAGATTGGTCGGCGGACCGCCTCAACTATCGAGGGTTGCCCTGCGGGGGCGATAGTCGAAAAGCATAGTCGCCTCCCTTTGAGTAGGATCAGGTAGGGCCGGGCGTGTACCAAAACACTAGTGCAAACGCAATACCGCATCCCGGGCTTAAGGTTAAAGATATCCTGCCCAGGACAAGGAGCCCTCATCCTCGCGCCAGCATTCCGGTTCTGCTAGTTCAAGCCGATGACCGAGACAATCAAACCCGCTCCGGCGGACAAGGTGCCGAGCATGCTGGGTGCGTCCGCGCGCCTCTGCCGGGAAAAGATCGGGTGGCACCGGGTCGGCTTCGTACTGAGCCTGACCATCATCGCGGTCGCCTTGTGGGTGCTCTACGACATCCTGCACGACCTCGACGTCGAAGAGGTTCTCGGCGCGATGCAGGAGACGCCGATGCACGACATCCTGCTCGCCGCTCTGTTCGTCTTCGCCGGCTATTTCACGCTGACCTTTTACGATCTCTTCGCGCTGCGTACGATCGGGCGCCATGACGTGCCGTATCGCGGCGCCGCGCTTGCCGGCTTTACCAGTTATTCTATCGGTCACAATGTCGGCGCCAGCGTCTTCACCGGCGGCGCTGTGCGCTATCGCATCTATTCAACCTGGGGGCTCGATGCCGGCGAGGTCGCCAAGATCTGCTTCGTCGCCGGCCTTACCTTCTGGCTTGGCAATGCCACCGTGCTCGGATTGGGCATCGCTTATGCGCCGGAAGCGGCGAGCGCCATCGATCAACTTCCGCCCTGGGCCAACCGCAGCCTCGCGTTGCTCACGCTTGCGGTGCTTGCTTGCTACGTCGTTTGGGTGTGGCGCCGCCCGCGCTCCATCGGCCGCGGCCAATGGCAGGTCACATTGCCGGGCGGACCGCTAACACTGCTGCAGATCGGGATCGGCATCGTCGACCTCGCTTGTTGCGCGCTCGCCATGTACATGCTGGTGCCGAGCGAACCGCATGTGAGTTTTGTTACGGTGGCGGTGATCTTTGTTTCTGCGACACTGCTGGGATTCGCCAGCCATTCTCCGGGCGGACTGGGCGTTTTTGATGCCGCCATGCTGGTGGCGTTGTGGCAGTTCGACAAGGAGGAGTTGCTGGCCGGCCTGCTGCTCTTCCGCTTGCTGTATTACATCGTACCTTTCATCATTTCCCTTTCCATCCTCGGCGGCCGCGAATTGCATCTGAGCCTGTTTCCGCGCCCAGCCGCACCTGCCGCCGCCAATCCGCCGCCGCCTGCGGCTGACGTCATGCCGCACAAGGATGACGGGATTTGAAAGTGCGAGCGGTCGCGGAAGCCGCTATCAAAGACATTGCCTCGCGAGAACGGCCGGGCAGGAGCGAAGAATGAAAATCGTCCCTAGTCTTCTCGTTATTGCGGCCCTGGCCGCATCATCGGCTACCGTCGCATCGCCCGCGGAAAACAAGACCGGCAAGGACGAACTGCTCACTCTCTATCTCTTGTCCGTCGCCGCCGACCGCTGCGGCTTTCCAATAAGCTCCAAGCAAGCCGACATGATCGATCGCGAGGCCAAGGCACTGGTTGACAAATTGCGCCTGGGAGCGCGTGAAAATAACGCGATCTATTCCAAGGCAGATGTCGCATTCGAGCGGCAGGGGCCGGCGGCTTGTGACCGCAATGGCGCGTTTGCCGAGCGTTTCCGGCAGACTCTGCAAAGTTTAACCGGCCCGTGAAATGACGAAATTCTTCCGGCAACGGGAATTCGCTTCGAGCGGCTTTCGTGCCGGAATTGTGATCGCCGCGGCAGCTGCGGTCTCTCTCGCTTTCGTTCTGATGTCCGCGCTGACGGTCACCCAGGCGCTGGCCGCCTTCGGAGTGCTATCACTGGCAGCCGTCGTGGCGGGATCGACTGCCAAGAAAAGTCCGCCCGCAAATGTTGGCGACAGGCCTCCCGAATTCCACGTCAATTCCATTCTTGAATCGGTGATCTCCGGCCTGCCGGACGCGGTGCTCGCGCTCAGCCGGCAGGGTTCGGTGCTCGCCTTTAATGCGCAGGCGGCACAACTCGTCCCGGGCCTGCGCCGCGGTGGCTTGGGCTTGGTCGCAATCCGCATTCCCGCCTTAGCAGAAGCTATCCAGCAAGCCGGTAAGACCGGTCAGCCACAGCGGGTGGAGTTTTCCGAACGCGTACCGGAACGATGGCTGGAAGCCTTTGTCATCCCGATCACCAGCTCCGCGGCATCCGACACGGGCGAGCCCGATAGCCTGCTGGTGACGTTTCACGATCTGACGCCGATGCGGCGGATGGAGGAAATGCGCGCCGACTTCGTAGCCAATGCAAGCCATGAACTCCGCACGCCGCTGGCGGCTTTATCGGGTTTCATCGACACCCTGCAAGGCTCGGCGCGAAACGACGCCGCCGCGCGCGAACGCTTCCTTCAGATCATGCAGGCACAGGCCACCCGGATGGCGCGGCTGATCGATGATCTGCTGTCGCTGTCGCGGATCGAGCTCAGCGCGCATCTGCGTCCGGTGACCGCGGTCGATCTCGTGCCGATCGTGCGGCAGGTGTCGGATGGCCTGCAGACTCTCGCGCGCGACCGCCAGGTCGAAATCAAGATCCACGCCCCGCCCGCGCCATTGGTCGTTTTCGGTGACCGCGATGAACTGATCCGCGTTTTCGAGAACCTGATCGAGAATGCATTGAAATACGGTGCGTCAGGCAAGCGGGTGGAAATTCATTTCAGCCGGCAGGAAACGGGCGATGCCGAGGACGAAGCGCAGATCGCGGTGCGCGATTATGGCCCCGGCATCGCGCCCGAGCATCTGCCGCGTCTGACCGAACGCTTCTACCGGGTAGACGTAGCCGACAGCCGCGCCCAAGGCGGCACCGGCCTTGGCCTGGCGCTTGCCAAGCACATCCTCAACCGGCATCGCGGACGGCTTTCCATCGCGAGCAATCTGGGGGAGGGCGCCACTTTCACCGTGTACCTGCCTGTCCCCAGCGGCAAAAACGTCTTGGCATAAAAACGATTTCCAATCAAAGCCTTGGCGCTGTCATCTGACTGTCATAAGCCAGTCATAGAAGGGTTATGCGCGATCGATAGGGACACAGGGGCAGGACACGTCCGCACATGGCGCGTAGAGCACCCTGGTAACAAGGAGAGATGCATGTCCCTAAAATTCCTGATTTTTGCCGGCGCCGCTTTGACGCTCACCTTCAATGCAGCCTCGGCTCAAAACAAGATTATCGCGATCGACGGTTCTTCGACCGTGTTCCCGATCACCGAGGCCATGGCCGAGGAATTCCAAAAGGCCAACACGGGCGTCAAAGTGACGGTTGGCATTGCCGGCACCGGCGGCGGCTTCAAGAAATTCTGCCGCGGCGAAACGGACATTTCGGATGCGTCCCGGCCGATTACGGAAAAAGAGCGCGCCGACTGCAAGGCCGCTAACGTCGAATATATCGAGCTGCCGGTTGCGCTCGACGCCCTCACGGTCATCGTCAACCCCAAGAATGACTGGGCGAAGGAAATGACCGTCGCAGAATTGAAGAAAGTTTGGGAGCCCGAAGCTCAGGGCAAGATCACCAACTGGAAGCAAGTTCGTGACAGCTTCCCCGATCGGCCGCTCAAACTATATGGCGCCGGCACCGATTCCGGCACTTACGATTATTTCACCGCGGCGATTGTCGGCAAGGAGCATTCGTCACGCGGCGACTTCACCGCCTCGGAAGACGATAACGTGCTGGTGCAGGGCGTCGCCGGTGATGTGAACGCTTTGGGTTTCTTCGGACTCGCCTATTACATGGAGAATGCGAACAAGCTCAAAGCGGTGGCGATCAAGCCGAAAGACGACGCGAAGGCAGTCATGCCGTCGGTCGAAGCCGCCAGAGATGGCAGCTATCAGCCGCTGTCGCGCCCCATTTTCATCTATGTCAGTAAGAAATCCATCGAGAGCAAACCCGAGGTCGCGAAATTCGTCGAGTTCTATCTCGATAAGAAGAACGCGTTGAAGCTGGTCAAGGAAGTCGGCTACGTGCCGCTTCCGGACAAGGCCTACGACGTGTTCATGCAGCGCTTCAAGGAGCGCACGCTTGGTACCGCGTTCCATGGCTCGAAAATCGGCGTTTCGGTGGACGAGCTGCTGAAGACGCCGCTGGTCAATTGATTGCGCGTTGGTATGCGTTAGTTCCGTGTGAAGTTGGGCGGTTTGCGCCGCCCAACTTCCGTTTTGGCCGCAAGGGTGCAGTGATATGGCGACCGTGGATCTAGGCTATTCTTCCAGCGAAGCAATGCCTTACGGTCGGATCTCCGCCAGCGACGCATTTTTGCGGCGAAGAATGATCACTGGATGGATTGTGCGCGGCATCCTGTTTCTCGCCGCGGCCTTGTCGGTCCTGATCACCGCCAGCATCGTTTATATTTTGGTCTACGAGTTCGATTCTGTTTTTCAGGCAAGTTTCGATCATCGATTTTCTGACGGATACCGAATGGACGCCGGTTTTTGATAATCCGCGCTTCGGAATCATGACGCTCGTATCCGGTACGCTGATGACGACGTTTATCGGCCTTGTCGTTGCGGTGCCGGCCGGAACGATTCTCGCAATCTACCTAAGCGAATTTGCCAGACAGCGGATACGCGAGACGATCAAGCCTGTCCTGGAGCTTCTCGCAGGCGTGCCCACCGTCGCCTTTGGCTACTTTGCGCTCTTTTTCCTGACACCAATTTTCCAGGTTTTCATCCCCGGCCTCTCCGGCTTCAATCTGCTGGTTCCCGGCATCGTCATCGGAATTATGATTCTTCCCTATATCGTCTCGGTCGCCGAAGACGCGATGCGTGCGGTGCCTAACCCCTTGAGGGAGGGCGCCTACGCGCTCGGCTTCACGCGTCTGCAAACGGCGCTCGGGGTGATCATTCCGGGAGCATTTTCCGGTGTAACGGCGGCCTATCTTCTTGGAATGTCGCGTGCCGTCGGTGAGACCATGGTGGTTGCGATCGCCGCTGGCCAGCAAGCACGACTTGCCTATGACCCGCTCGAAGGCGCCGCTACGATCACCGCTTACATCGTGCAAATTAGCCTTGGGGACGTGCCGCACAATTCCTTGGCCTATCAGACAATCTTCGCGGCTGGCCTAATGCTTTTCCTGATTACCCTCGTCTTCAATCTGATCGCGTTCTGGCTTCGAAAGAAGTACCGTGAAGTCTATTAAGCGAACAAAAATGAGCACCGAAACCCAAAAGCGAGCGCTCGCGAAGATCGAAGAACGCCTCGTCAAGAAAGCCAATCGGCAGGACCTGCGATTCGGCATCATCGGCTTGGCGGTGCTCGTCTTGGCGATGGGTGCGCTGCTCGCCCTGATCGCCGACTTCGTGGTGGATGGCGTGCCGCGTATCAGCCTCGAATTCTTATCGAATTATCCGTCACGCAGACCCGACCAGGCCGGCATTCTCTCGGCCTGGGTAGGAACGGTGGCGGTGATGATAACCACCACCGTGCTGGCGGTCCCAATTGGAGTTGCTGCCGGCGTCTACTTGGAAGAATACGCGTCAAAGAACTGGATGACTGATCTTATCGAGATCAACGTGACCAATCTCGCCGGCGTACCCTCGATCATCTACGGTCTGCTGGCATTGGGCCTGTTCGTGCAGACTTTGCAGCTTGGACAGACGGTCCTGGTAGCCGGGATGACGCTGGCATTGCTCATTCTGCCTATCATCATCGTCGCAACACGCGAGGCCTTGCGCAGCATTGGGATAGAAATCCGCGAAGCGGCCTACGCGCTTGGTGCGGATAAATGGCAAGCCGTCTATATGTATCTGTTGCCGGCCGCGCGGCCTGGAATCCTCACCGGAGCCATCGTCGGTATGTCGCGCGCAATCGGCGAGACAGCTCCGATCATAACCATCGGCGCGCTGACCTTTATTGCCTTTCTTCCGCCGTCACCCATCCAGGGGGAATTTCCCTTTGTGAATTTTGAATGGCTCAACTCGCCGTTCACCGTCATGCCGATTCAAATGTTCAACTGGATTTCCCGGCCGCAGGCAGGTTTCCATGTCGCGGCTGCCGCAACGGGCGTTGTGCTCTTGGCGATGACGCTGCTGATGAATGGTTTTGCCATCTATCTTCGTTACCGTATCCGCAGGGGTTCAATGTGAGCGCTCTTCCGAAGGCTATCATGGACGGGATGACGCAAAATGCCGCCGTCGATTTCATTCCGGAAGCGCCGCCTGTGCGCGCGCGGGTCGAGGATTTGAGCTTCTACTACGGCGAGAAACAGGCGCTGAATAAGCTGAACTTTCCTATTCACGACCGCAAGGTCACTGCTTTGATCGGGCCATCCGGCTGCGGCAAGAGCACATTGTTGCGCGCGCTCAACCGAATGCACGATCTGTACCCGGGAAACCGATACGAGGGACGGGTCATTCTCTTTCCCGAGCAAACCAACATCGTTTCGCCCAAGGTCGATCCGATGCTGGTTCGCTTGAAAATCGGAATGGTCTTCCAAAAGCCGAACCCGTTTCCTAAATCCGTCTATGACAATGTGGCAGCGGGACTCTGGGTCCGCGGAATCCGTAGAAAGTCGGTTGTTGATGAGCGCGTGGAGCAGGCGCTCAAGCAGTCGGCCCTGTGGGACGAAGTCAAGGATCGGCTGCACACGTCCGCCTACGGGCTTTCGGGCGGCCAGCAGCAACGTCTTTGCATCGCCCGGGCGCTGGCGCCCGAACCCGAGATGCTGCTGCTCGACGAGCCGACGTCCGCCCTCGACCCGATCGCCACCGCGCGCATTGAGGGCTTGATGACCGAGCTGGCGCCGATGGTCACGATCGTCATTGTGACTCACAACATGCAGCAAGCGGCGCGCGTGTCCGCCTATACGGCGTTTATGTATCTCGGCGAGATCGTCGAATTCGGTCCAACGGAAACTTTGTTCACGGCGCCGAGCAATCCGCGCACGCAGGATTACATCACCGGGCGTTTCGGTTGAGATGAGGCAGGGTGCCCGCGAGGAAAGATAGATGATGATGTCCGAACATACCGCCAAGGCTTTCGACGTCGATCTGCAGGAACTCAACAAAAATGTCGCGCAGATGGGCGGCCTTGCCGAAAAGGCGATTGCGGATTCTGTCGATGCCTTGGTGCGCCTCGACACCACGTTGGCCGAGCATGTTGTGCGGGTCGACCGGTCGATCGACGCGCTGCAACGCGAGATCGAGGAGAAGGCGATCCTGACCATTGCCCGACGCCAGCCGATGGCGATCGATCTGCGGGAAATTGTGAGCGCGCTTCGGGTATCCAATGATCTCGAGAGGATCGGAGACCTCGCCAAGAACATCGCCAAGCGCGTGGCCGAACTGGATGGCGAGTTCCGCCCGCAAAAGCTGATCCGCGGTCTGGAGCACATGGCGGCCTTGGCGCTCGCCCAGCTCAAACAGGTGCTGGACGCCTACGCCGGCCGCGAACTTGCCAAGGCACTCGATGTCTGGCGCCGGGACAAGGAGGTCGACGCGATGTGCACCTCGCTGTTCCGCGAGCTGCTGACCTACATGATGGAAGACCCGCGCAACATCACCTTCTGCATCCACCTCATGTTCAGTGCCAAGAATATCGAGCGTATGGGCGACCACACCACCAATATCGCTGAGACCGTGCATTACATGATCGAAGGCCGCACGATCACAGACGAACGGCCGAAAGGTGACACCACTAGGTTCGCCGCAGGCGCGGCCAGCTGAAGGAGAGCAGACCCAAATGGCTGCGCGCATTCTGATCGTGGAAGACGAAGAGCCCCTCACCTTGCTGTTGCGCTACAACCTCGAGGCGGAAGGCTATGAGGTTGACACCGCCGCGCGCGGCGATGAAGGCGACGTCAAGCTCAAGGAACGGGCTCCCGACCTTGTCGTGTTGGACTGGATGTTACCCGGACTTTCCGGCATTGAGCTGTGCCGCCGCATGCGTGCGCGTCCCGAAACCCGGCAACTGCCGATTATCATGCTGACCGCGCGCGGTGAGGAAAGCGAGCGCGTTCGCGGGCTTTCCACCGGCGCGGATGATTACATCGTTAAGCCGTTTTCAGTGCCGGAACTGGTCGCCCGGGTGCGCGCGCTTCTGCGCCGGGCCAATCCCGACCGGGTGGCAAACGTGCTCGCCTTCGGCGATATCGAGCTCGACCGGGAAAAGAAGCGGGTGTCCCGCTCGGGTCAGCCGGTCGATCTGGGGCCGACCGAATATCGGTTATTGGAATTCTTGATGGAACGGCCCGGCCGGGTATTTTCCCGGACTCAGCTGCTCGACGGTGTCTGGGGCAACGAAATCTATATCGACGAGCGCACGGTGGATGTGCATGTCGGGCGGCTGCGCAAGGCGCTCAACCGCGGCCATAGCGCCGATCCCATCCGCACGGTACGAGGTGCTGGCTATGCCCTCAACGATCTGTTCGGAAAAACTGCGGCCTCGCCTTCATCCTAGGCCGCGCTTGCGCCTTACCGCAGCTTAGCCCCGGACCGAACGCCGGTCTCTGCGACGGTCGCTCACCGGCTGATAAGCGACGCGGGAGTGATGGGAGCAATAAGGCAGGTTGTTCACCGTATTGCCGCCGCAGAAGAAGAAATCCGGACTGCCGGGATCGCCTATCGGCCAGCGGCAAGTATCCTCGGTCAGCTCGAGGATGGTGCGGCGTTGCCCCAGCGGGATGATGTTGTCGATCAGTTCCGGCTCGGCTTCCAGCTCGTGGTCATAAGCATGCGCCAGCGCGGTATTGCCGCGCATGGAGGGACGCGACACCCGCATCATCCCCGGGGCGCGCGCCTTGCGCGGCCGTGCGGCGCCGGAGGAGGAGCTCTTGGCCCGCCCCGAGAGCCCGAGGCGGTGGACCTTACCAATCACCGCATTGCGGGTGATGCCGCCGAGTTCGCCGGCAATCTGGCTTGCCGAAAGCCCATCCGCCCAAAGCTTCTTCAGAAGTTCTACCCGCTCGTCGGTCCAACCCATGTCCATTCCTCCACGACCAGCACCGCGCAGAATCCCACCTCGTCGTCCGGCAGCCCTATGGCTCGCCCGACCCGCAAACAGTCAAACCTCAAGGAACCTTTTGCCCCCGTCGCGCACGAGATGTCGTATGCGACAATTCGAAAGCTACAATATGAGGCGACTCCCGCGCAAGAGTCGGCGTGGTGCGCGTCCACACATTCCTCGAAAAACCTGCTGTCGGTGGATAAACACAAGTCGCCAAGGCTCGAAATGGTATCCGGCGGATGCCAATCTGGGGTTTGGGGCGTGTTGACCGGTTCCGGGCGACCAAATAGAATGTTTCTCTCGTGCCGCCCCGAGGGCGGCACAATTATTTTGGGAATTGTTTCTTGAAAGAAACTGGCCGTGGCGTCGCATATCCTGCCGACTTACGCGCGCGTCGATCTCGCTTTTGAGCGGGGCGAGGGCGCTTGGCTGATCGCGACCAACGGCGACCGTTACCTGGACTTCGCGTCCGGCATCGCGGTTAATGCGCTTGGGCACGCGCATCCCCGGCTGGTCGCCGCGCTGACCGAACAGGCCAACAAGCTCTGGCACGTCTCCAATCTCTATCGCATTCCAGAAGCTGAAAGGCTGGCCGAACGGCTATGTGAGGTCAGCTTCGCGGACACCGTGTTCTTCACCAATTCTGGCGCGGAAGCGATGGAATGCGCCATCAAGATGGCGCGGAAATATCAATCCGCCAGCGGCCGGCCTGAGCGCTTTCGCCTGGTTACTTTCGAAGGCGCCTTCCACGGCCGCACCATGGCTACCATTGCCGCCGGTGGCCAAAAAAAGCATCTCGAAGGCTTCGGCCCGGCCGTTGAAGGCTTCGACCAGGTGCCTTTCGGCGATCTTGAGGCAGTCAAACGCGCTATTGGCCCGCAGACCGCCGGCATCCTGATCGAGCCGATCCAAGGCGAAGGGGGCGTGCGGGTTGCACCGCCGGCTTTTCTGCGCGCCTTGCGCCTGCTCTGCGACGAGCACGGGCTGTTACTGATCTTCGACGAGGTGCAGAGCGGCATCGGCCGCACCGGGAGCTTCTTCGCCTATGAGCGCACCGGCGTGCTTCCCGACATTATGGCCATCGCAAAAGGCATCGGTGGGGGGTTTCCGCTCGGCGCCTGCCTCGGCACCGCTGAGGCCGCCAAAGGCATGACCATCGGCACGCACGGATCCACCTATGGGGGCAATCCGCTGGCCACGGCGCTTGGCAATGCCATACTGGACGTGACGCTGGCGCCCGGCTTTCTGGATCACGTGCGGCGGATCGGCCTGTTGTTCAAGCAGCGGCTGGCCGAACTGAAGGACCGGCACCCGGCGGTGATTGCGGAGGTGCGCGGCGAGGGTCTGCTCATCGGGCTACGTACCATCGTGCCGAATGCGAAGCTGGTCGACGCCATGCGCGCAGAAAAAATACTCGCGCCCGCAGCCGGGGACAATGTCGTTCGGCTGCTGCCGCCGCTGATCGCCGGCGAAGCGGAGATCAGCGAAGCGATGGCGCGCCTCGAGAAGGCTTGCACCGCCATTGAGCGGGAGCTGGAGCAGCCGCTGAAACAGGGAGCGGGCCGGTGAGCGGCACTGACGTGAGACATTTCCTCGACCTGATCGAACTGCCGCCGGCGGAGCTGCGAGACATTCTCGATTCCTCGCGCGCGATGAAGGCTAAATTAAAGGCCTCGGGCGCGCCGGCGAAGCGCCCGCTGGCCGGCAAGATGCTGGCCATGATCTTCGACAAGCCATCTACCCGCACGCGTGTTTCCTTCGATGTCGCCATGCGGCAATTGGGTGGCGACACCATGTTGCTCACCGGGCAAGAAATGCAGCTCGGCCGGGGTGAGACCATCGCGGACACCGCCAAGGTTCTTTCGCGCTATGTCGATGCCATCATGATCCGTACGCTCGATCCCGGCACGCCGGTGGAGATTGCGCGTCATGCCACCGTGCCGGTAATCAACGGCCTGACCAAGGCCTCGCATCCCTGCCAGGTGATAGCCGACGTGATGACCTTTGAGGAACACCGTGGTTCGATCCGCGGCCGCACCGTGGCCTGGACCGGCGACGCGAACAATGTGCTGACGTCCTGGATGCATGCGGCGCAGCGTTTCGATTTCAGCTTGCGGGTCGCCACCCCGCCGGAACTTGCACCGAAGAAGCCGCTGCTCGACTGGATCAAGACGTCCCGCGCCCCAATCAAGCTGATGAACGACCCGGACGAAGCGGTGAAAGGCGCCGACTGCGTGGTCACCGACACCTGGGTCTCGATGGGCGACCGCGACGTCGACGGCCGCCGGCATAACCTGCTCACACGCTACCAGGTCAATGCGGCCCTGATGTCGCGTGCCAAGCCCGACGCGCTGTTCATGCATTGCCTGCCGGCGCATCGCGGCGAAGAAGTCACTGACGAGATAATGGATGGTCCGCATTCCGTCGTGTTCGACGAAGCGGAAAACCGGCTGCACGCGCAAAAGGGCATCCTCGCCTGGTGTTTTAACACCGCCGCCTAGCGCAATGAGCAAAGTGGTTACCGGCGCTGCGACAACAATCAAGCTTGCGCCGATTGCGTAAAGTGATCCTGCGGATCCCGCGCTGACCCATTAAACAAAGCGGTTTCTACACACGAATCGATTCCGCTTCGCTTGACGTCTAGGGGTCGCATTTGGAGTGATGCGGCCTACATATAGCTCAGAATGACCAACCCAGATTTTGCAATTCCCGTACGGGCGCCGGCCTCCACTTCCGAGGACGACACCATCTTGCCATTTGAAGTACCCGCGCTCGATCTGCGTGGGCGCGTGGTCCGTCTCGGCCCCGCGGTGGACGAAATCCTGGCGCGTCATGATTATCCGGCTCCCGTCGCCAAACTCCTCGGCGAAGCCATCGCCCTGACTTCGCTGCTCGGCTCGTCGCTTAAATTTGAGGGCCGCTTCATTCTGCAGACCCAGACCGACGGTCCGGTGCGCATGCTGATCGTCGATTTTGTCACACCTGACCGCGTGCGCGCCTGCGCGCGCTTTGATAACGCGCGCGTGGACGCCGCCGTTGCCGAAGGACAATCGAATTCGGGAGCCCTGCTCGGCCATGGTCATCTCGCAATGACGATCGACCGGGGGCCTGACATGAACCGCTACCAGGGCCTGGTTGCACTGGAAGGCGGCAGCCTGGAGGACGCGGCGCATGAGTATTTCCTGCGCTCGGAACAGATTCCGACGCGTGTCCGCCTCGCTGTCGCCGAAGAGCTGTGGCGCGGCGTGGATGGGGCCGGCCATCGCTGGCGTGCGGGCGGCATCCTGCTTCAGTTTCTACCCAAGGCCACGGAGCGCATGCGTCAGCCAGATCTCGATCCGGGCGATGCGCCAGAAGGCGCCGAGAAGCATGCAGTGACCGAGGACGAGGCTTGGGTCGAAGGCCGTGCGTTGGTTGAGACCGTGGAGGCCATCGAACTGATCGATCCGGCGCTGTCGAGCGAGGCGTTGCTCTACCGGCTATTTCACGAGCGTGGAGTGAAAGTTTTCAACGACGCACCGCTGCGCGCGCAATGCTCCTGCTCGCGCGACAATGTGACGGCCATGCTGCGCAGTTTTTCGCAGGACGACCGGGATCATATGGTGAAGGATGGCATGATTCAGGTGACCTGCGAATTTTGCAACACGAACTATGATTTCAAGCCGGAAGACGTGCAGACGACGCCCAAAGCGAAATAGCTCTGCGTCGGCGCGACTGCTCGCTTCCGGAGTTGTCCGGGTGCCTGCCCCCGATCGCGGAGGCGCGGTGAAGAATCAATTGATCGTCTGCTCGCCGTAGGAGCAATCCAGCGAAAAGGTTGGGATCTCCACATCGAAGCCCCCGCCGGTATCGGTCTGCATGCCATAGGTACCGGTCATGAAGCCTGATGGCGTCGGCAGGGGAACGCCGCTGGTGTATTCAAATGATTGTCCAGGTTTCAGCACCGGCTCCTCACCAACCACGCCCGCGCCTTTGACCTCTTGCAGGCGACCCAATGCGTCGGTGATGCGCCAGTGCCGCGTCCGTAGTTGCACCGTCTCCGAGCCGGTATTGGTGATCGCTATGGTATAAGCCCAGAAGAAATAACCGTTGTCGGGCGACGAGCGCTCCGCGAGAAAGCGCGGTGTTACCGTGACTTCGATGTTGCGCGTGACGGCGCGGTACATGATATATCCTTCGGCAGCGCTTGAGATTAACCGAAGCGAACCAGCACAGTGAATAGGGTACGCAAACAGCTGGCAACGGTCGAACCGCCCGCATTCACAGAATCCGGTCCGCCCAGCTTGGCTGAGTCCCCGCCGGTGGGCAAAGTGGCATCGATCCCGCCAGCCCCCCGAAGCAAGCGGGACCTGCGGCTCGATCTGTTTCGCGGCCTCGCCTTGTGGCTGATCTTCCTCGATCACATCCCGACCAACATCGTGAGTTGGGTCACGATCCGGAATTACGGTTTCAGCGACGCGACCGAAATTTTCATCTTCATCTCGGGTTATACCGCCGCCTTCGTTTATGGCAACGCGATGAACGAGCGCGGCTTTCTGGTTTCGGGCGCCCGCATCCTGCGGCGCGCCTGGCAAATCTACGTCGCCCATGTCTTCCTTTTCGCCATCTATCTGGCGGAGATCGCCTATGTGGCGTCGAGCTTCGAGAATCCGCTCTATGCGGAAGAAATGGGCGTACTTGATTTTCTCAAGCAGCCGGACGTGACGATCGTCCAGGCGCTGTTATTGAAGTTCAAGCCGGTAAATATGGATGTGTTGCCGCTTTATATCGTCCTGTTGTTGTTGTTCCCGCCGATCCTCTGGCTGCTGCTGCGCCGGCCGACGCTCGCGTTGAGCGCTTCGGTGGCGCTTTATGCGGCGAGCTGGGAATTTGGCTGGAATCTTCAAGCCTATCCCAGCGGAACCTGGCTCTTCAATCCGTTCGCCTGGCAATTGCTCTTCGTGTTCGGCGCTTGGTGCGCCATGGGCGGCGCCGAACGTCTCGCCCCCGTCTTGCGTTCCCGCATCACGCTTGCAGTCGCGATCGCCTATCTGGTGTTTGCGTTTCTGATCACGATGACCTGGCACGTCCCTGTCCTCGGGCAGTTCGTGCCGGAGTGGCTCGCCTCGCTGATTTATCCTATCGACAAAACCAATCTCGACGTTCTGCGCTTTGCGCATTTCCTGGCACTCGGCGTGGTGATCGTCTGGTTCGTTCCGCGCGACTGGTCGGGCCTGCACTGGCCGATCTTCCGCCCGGCGATCTGGTGCGGGCAGCATTCGCTGGAAATCTTTTGTCTCGGCGTGTTCCTGGCTTTCGCCGCCCATTTCATCATGGGCGAAATCAATGCCGGCGTACTGATGCAGGTCGCGGTCAGCGTCGCCGGCGTCGCAATAATGATTGGCGCCGCGGGCCTGCTATCGTGGTATAAGAGTATGGAGGGGCGGAATCCGGGCTCGCGCACAAAAACTACCGACGCGGACCTGGCGGGAGGCGAAGCATGAAGGCGCTGGCAATTGCGTTCTTCATCACTTATCTGCTGGCGGGCGGCGCAGCGGCGCAACGCGCGGATAGCTGCGACGTGCCCGGCTATCTTCTCTTTGATGAAAACGAGCTCAACCACGTCGCTACCGCTGTGAAGGAGAAGCAGCAGCTCGACATCGCGATCATCGGTACCGGTTCTTCCACCCTCGGAGGGCCTGAGGGTAAAGCCTATCCGGCCCGGCTCGAGGCGGCGCTCAAGGCCCGGCTCCCCAATATCGCCGTCCGTGTCACCGTCCATGCTGCACCGCGGCAAACTGCGGCTAAGATGTGGGAAGACCTAAAGAGAATCGTGAGCGAGCAAAAGCCGGCTTTGCTGGTGTGGCAAACGGGTACCGTTGATGCTATGCGAGGGATAGAACCGGAGGAATTTGGATCTGTCCTGAATAATGCCGTCGAAAATATACAAGCCGCCGGCACTGACGTGCTCTTGATGAATATGCAGTACAGCCCGAGAACCGAGACCATGATCGCCGTAGGCCCTTATGCCGAGAACATGCGGTGGGTATCGCAACAGCGGAAAGTTCCGTTGTTCGATCGGCTCGGTATTATGCGGCACTGGAGCGACACGGGCGTATTCGACTTCTACAGCCCGACCAGTGCCTTTGGTGTCGCGCAGAAGGTGCATGAATGCATCGGCCGTGCTCTTGCAACCCAAATCATTGATGCTGCGCAACTGGGGCCTATGACGGCTAAAGTGGCTCAATGACACGAGAAGCCGCCGCCCGAATGAGCCTGCGTTTTTCCTTCTGCACGGTGTTGGTTGCCGCGGTTCTGTCGGTAGCACCCGCGCATGCGCAAGGTGAAAAATACGGGCCCAGGGCGATCGAGGCGTCGGCACAAAAAGCTGTCGCATCGGCGCAGACGAGCGCGTCGCCGCAATGCTCAGCGCCCAATGAATTTACACGGCTGGAGCGTCCGCTCACCCGCACCGCCCGCCTGCTGGCGGCCGGCCTGCCGATCAGGATTGTCGCCATTGGTTCATCGTCCACGGCGGGTGCGGGTGCCAGCTCGCCTGATGCATCCTATCCAAGCCGTCTCGCCGCCGAACTGGCCAACAGATTTCCCGGCCACGAGATCACGGTGCTGAACCGGGGTGTCAATGGTGAGGACGCCAGCGACATGCTCGCCCGCTTCGAGACCACCGTCATCGCCGAGCGGCCCGATCTTGTGCTCTGGCAGGTCGGCACCAACACGGTACTGCGCGATAATCCCGTCGCGCCGACCTCGTCTCTAATCGAGAAGGGTATCGTGCAATTAAAGGCTGCCGGCGCCGACGTCATTCTAATTGATCCGCAATTCGCGCCGAGGGTAATCGCCAAAAGCGCGCTATCGCGCATGATCGACCTGCTGCACTCGAAGGCCAAGCAATACGACGTCAATCTATTCCAACGCTTCGCGGTGATGCGCCATTGGCGCGACCGCCAGGGTATCTCCTTCGAAACATTTGTTTCGCCCGATCAGCTCCACATGAATGATTGGAGCTATGCCTGTATCGCGAAAATGCTGAGCATCGCGATCGCGGAAGCCGCCACCCGCCCGGTCGCTTCAGCAGCAGCGCGCTCACCGCGCTGATCAGCCCGCTGCCAGACCGGTAAGCAGGTCCTCGATCAGATCGTCCGGATGTTCCAGCCCGGTTGAAAACCGCACCAGCCCGTCATCGATCCCAAGCTCTGCGCGCTGTTCCGGCGTAAGCCGTTGATGCGTCGTCGTTGCCGGATGGGTAATGAGGCTTTTGGCGTCGCCCAGATTGTTGGTGATTTTGATCAGCTTCAGCGCGTTGAGGAAGCGGAAGGCTCCTGCCTTGCCGCCTGCGACTTCAAAGGCGATGAGATTGGAGCCCGCGCGCATCTGTTTGCGCACGATGGCCGCCTGCGGATGATCGGGTCGGCCGGGATAAATCAGGCGTTTGATCTTCGAATGGCCGGCGAGCACATCGGCAATTTTCGCCGCGCTCTCGGTCTGGCGTTGCACGCGCACGGACAGCGTCTCGAGTCCTTTCAGCAATACCCAGGCGTTGAACGGCGACATGGCTGGACCGGTCTGCCTCAGCAGCATGTGGATGTGCTTCTGGATGAATTCTTCCGACGCAAGAACGACGCCGCCGAGGCAGCGCCCCTGACCATCGATATGTTTGGTGGCTGAATAGACCACACAGTCGGCGCCGAGCTGGAGCGGGCTTTGCCACAGCGGCGTGGCGAAGACATTGTCCACCACCAGCGTGGCGCCCGCGCCATGCGCGATCTTCGCCACTTCCTGCAGGTCAACCACTTCGAGCGTCGGATTGGTCGGCGATTCCAGGAAGAAGGTTTTGGTGTTAGGTCGCACTGCTTTGCGCCATTGTTCGAGATCAGCCCCGTCTACCAGCGTGGAGGCGACACCGAAGCGCGGCAACAGATCCTCCACGACATAGCGGCAGGAGCCGAACAGTGCCTTGGCGGCGACGATGTGATCGCCGGCCCGCACCTGTCCCATCAGCGAGGCAGTGACCGCGGCCATGCCGCTCGCGGTGGCCCGCGCGGCTTGCGCGCCTTCGAAGGCCGCCATGCGCGCCTCGAACATCGCAACGGTGGGATTGGAAAAGCGGGAATAGAGATAACCCGGTTCCTCGCCCTTGAAGCGCGCCTCACAAGCTTCGGCGGTGTCGTACACGAAGCCCTGGGTGAGGAATAACGCCTCCGATGTTTCGCCGAATTGCGAGCGTAGCGTGCCCGCGTGCAGCAAGCGGGTCTCGGGATGATATTTGCGATCGATCGACGCGGGCATGCTCAATCTCCTGACCGACAAAATCGGCCAACAAAAAACCGGCCGAGGAAAATCCTGGCCGGGCACACGCGTCCCCGGCCTTTTAGCTCCTTGTTTAACGTGGCGGCAAGCCGGCCGGCTCAAATGACCACGGGATAATCTTGGGTGATACGCCCGGCCTATCTTCCCGTCAAGACACCCATCGGGTTAGATCGCAGTCGTTAGTCCGTTACCTTAAGGGTAACTGCGCGTTAGCGCGAGGAGCCGACGTGCCGCTTTCTTTCTCCGCCGATGACAAAGGCATCCTGCCGGACCGCATGATCGCGGCTCTGGCGGAGGACGGCGGCGTTCTTCCCGCCTATCCTTTTCTGCCCGATCAGATCCAGCCAGCGAGCCTAGACCTGCGGCTGGGCGAGGTGGCCTACCGGGTGCGTGCGAGCTTTTTGCCCGGTCCGCGCACCACAGTCGCCAAGCGCATTGACGAATTGAAGCTGCACGAAATTTCGCTCGCCGACGGCGCGGTACTGGAAACCGGCTGCGTCTATATCGTGCCGCTGATCGAAAGCCTGGCACTGCCCAGCGGCATCGCCGCGGCCGCCAATCCGAAAAGCTCCACCGGCCGGCTTGACGTTTTCACCCGCGTGATCGCCGACGAGACGCGCGGCTTCGACCGGGTGGAGGCGGGCTATCACGGACCGCTCTATGCCGAGATCAGTCCGCGCACTTTTCCGGTGCTGGTACGCGAGGGCTCCCGATTGTCGCAGATCCGCTTCCGCCGCGGACATGCGCTGCTCAATGCTGAGGCCCTGCGCGCGCTGCATCAGCGCGAGCGGCTGGTGAATGCTGATAATGCCGACGTGAGCGAAGGCATCGCAGTCGGAGTCGATCTCTCCGGGCTTGGGCCCGGGGGCCTCGTCGGCTATCGCGCCAAGCGTCATACCGGATTGATCGACGTGGAGCGGCGCGCCGGCTACGCCGTTGCCGATTTCTGGGAGCCGATGTCGGCGCGTCCCGACCGCAGCCTGATCCTGGATCCCAACGAGTTTTACATCCTGGCCTCCAAGGAAGCGGTGCAGGTGCCGCCCGATTTTGCGGCCGAAATGGTGCCGTTTGATCCCTTGGTGGGCGAATTCCGCGTGCACTATGCCGGCTTCTTCGATCCCGGTTTTGGCTACGAAGGCGCCGGCGGCAGCGGCTCGCGTGCGGTGTTGGAGGTGCGCTCGCGCGAAGTGCCTTTCATCCTGGAGCACGGCCAGATCGTCGGCCGTCTGGTCTACGAGAAGATGCTGGCGCGCCCGGGCAAGCTCTACGGCGAAGGTATTGGCTCGAATTATCAGGCGCAGAGCCTCAAACTCTCCAAACATTTCAAAAACTAACGACCTACGACTTTCGGCTGCTTGGCGGGTGCCTTCTTCTGCGGGAAGATGATCGCATAAGGCCGCCGAAAAACCCGGAGGGAATCATTGCGACGCTTGCGTATCGGGTTCGCGACAAGGGAACCGGAGCGCGGGACCGCGAATTATCAGCGGCTATTACCCGACAAGGAGACCCAATCGTGGCCGCAATGAACACAGTGCTCGCGCCTGGTTCCACCGAAATGCCCACCTGCATGTGCGGCGAAGAGATGCAACTGACCAGGATCGAGCCGCACCCCGCCGCCGAGGACGCTGAGCTGCGCCGCTATGATTGTGGCGCCTGCGATCACGAAATGCGGGTGATGGTCTGGAAGGGATTCTGATCTCCAATCGATTGACCGCTGTGCTTAAGCGTAAGTCCGGCGATCTGGATGACAGGGCGCCGATGGCTATGCGCTTTGGCGTCACCGGCGGTTGCGGCTCGTGGCAAGCACGCCGCGCTATTCCGGCGACGGCTTTGGCTTGACCAAAGACCGGGCGGAAAGAGATAGTGGGGAAGGCATGCGGGCGTAGTTCAATGGTAGAACGGCAGCTTCCCAAGCTGCATACGAGGGTTCGATTCCCTTCGCCCGCTCCACCGCTTGGCGAAATCTCACAGCGCTGCAAGTCACCGTGCGTCTGCGCCAGAATGCCGGACGGGCTATTTCGACTTGAGTGCCTCGTCGAGCAATTTCACCGTCTCGGGCTTCTGGTTCAGGGCGGCCTTGATCGCCATGAGAACGTCGTCGCCATAGGCCGGGTCGACAGGAAGTCCGAGTTTCTCCATCTTCGCGAGAAGCTCCTTGTCCTCCATCGCCTTGCGGTAGGCGGCGCGCAACGCCTGCAGACGGTCGTCCGGTATGCCCGGTGGGCCGGCGGTCAGGCGCGAAACGTCGCCTTGCGACTGGATCAACGCGATCAACGTTTTTGCGTCCGGATCGGTGACGAGGGAGGCGAGCTGCGGCACGTCCTTATGGGTGCCGCCGATCTGGGCAATGTAACGCCCGAAGCCGTTGTTCACGAACGGGTCCCATGTGGATCGTGCCGAGAGCGTGCCGACGATCTCGCTGCGGCGCATCGCCAATTGATCCTCGTTGCCGTTGTAACCGGTCAAGAGCCGGATCGGCAGCTTCAGCACGTTGGTGAGCATCACCGTCTCGACATAGGAGGCGCTGCCGATGCCGGCGGCGGCGAAGTTCACTGCCTGCTTTTGCTCCGCCAGATCCTGATACGTCCTGATCGGGGATTGCTGCGCGATCACGATAATGCGCGGCTCGGTCGCCGCTTTGCCGATCCACGACATTTTCGCAAGATCGAACCGCACGGCGTCCTGCCCGATCAGTTGATTGTAGATCAGGCCGGTATTGAAAGTGCCGATGGTCAATCCGTCGGGTTTCGATCCGTAGATCGTATTCGTTCCGATCATATGTCCGGCGCCGGGGATATTTTTCACCGCGAACGTGGATTCCGGCAGATGCCGCTGCATGTACTCCGCGATCAATCGGCCATAGGTGTCGTACCCGCCGCCCGGCGAAGTGGCGACGATGTAGGTCACGGTCTTGCCCTTGAAAAAATCGGCGCCGGTCTGGCCCAACGCGGGCGGCGCAAGCGTTACGGTGAGGAGACCGGAGCAAACCCACAGCGACATGCTGCGCATGGCAACCTCCCAGTTGGTGCTATTCCCCTCGCTGGGCCAGGTACGAATGATGAGCGGCCCGGACGGGTCAGGCTCTATTCGTAGGAACCGACTTCTGCGGCCCGGTTCTGCGGAACCGGATGATATCTGCCAGTCTCGCGCGGACCGGCCGCAAACTCAATAGCCGATCGTCAACCGGGTGGTTGCCATTTTGGAAATCGGAGACTGCGCCGGGTCGCGCCCGCGCCCGCGCTCGCAACGAACGCAACAGAACGACAAGAACGCGCATGTTCGAACATCAGCAGCCGCCGTACTGCATCTTCATCGTTGCGACAGCAAACGTGCCGGCCGCGAGGGAAGTTTAGTACGATCCGGAAACGCAAACGGCGTCTGCCGAAGCAGACGCCGTGCGAAGCAACGCGTCGAGATCAACTAAGCGGTGCGGGTTCGTGAGGCGCTCGCTCATTGCCATGCTTCTGCACGGTAATGTTGACGAGCTCGTCCGCCGCACAACCGGTTTCCAGGAAATCCCAGCTCTTCATCCACTCGTAGGTGCGCTGCAATTCATCCGCCGGGATCGGCGCCGGATCGACAAGCAGCAGACGGCTTTCGCGCAGATCGCTGACCTTGAGCTCTGCGATCTGCGGATCCTTCTTTTTATAATAGTCGATGAAGTAATGCATGTACGCGCCCTTGTTGCCGTTGATGCGGCGCACGGCCTCGCGCACGCCGCGGTTGAACGCGCTGTAGGTCTCGGCATCCACGCGCTCTGACGCCACCTCGGTGCCATGATGGAAGGCAGCAATAACCAAGCGGCAGCCCTTCTTTTCGGCGAGGGATATGTAAGGTTCGGTGAGCGTGGTAGCGTCGACCGTACCGTCCATCAGCATCTTGAAACGGTACGGCGAGCCATTGGGAACGCGGCCCAGCTTGATAAGCTCGCGCGGAATGAAGCCTTCCAGCATTTGCAGCGTCAGATAATGCGTGCCGTTATAGAACGGGACGCCGATCTGCCGATTGGCAAACTGCTGTGGGGTCTGCACTGGTAAATCGCCGCGCACGACGAGCGCTGCGTAGGTCACGATGGAGCGGCGGCCGATCTGGCGACTTTTGACTTTGGTGGCCTCGACGCGGGAATAATTGCCCCATTCGCACGCGTTGTAGAGGTCGGCCTTGCCCTGCTCGAGTAGCTTGCCGTGGCTGGCGAAGCGGGGGGCATCCTTATGGTCGGTGATATGCATTTGAGGGGACTTGTCGACGCCCTTTTCGCGATCGACCCACTCGATGGTCAGGCCTTCTTTCTCGAATAGGCCCTCGTCATAGGCCACCAATTCCGCCAATCCTTGGAATGGCGCCGTCGTTTCCAAAACGAGCTTTTTCTGCATGTGGAACCCCTTATTGAGACGTCGGCAGTGCCGAACGGCCTCTAGGCTGAGCGGAGCAGGCTCATCTGCGAATGATTGCGGTCGGGACCAGCATCGGACCAAAACTGGCCAAAAGCAATGTGTGCCAAAATTGGGACATTTGTCAATTTTGTTGAGGCCGATCAAAGATAAAACAATTCAGTCGATGTCGGCTGCCCGCGCCAAACTTGAGCAATCCGCTATCCAACCGCCCCCGGCAGTTTCACCTCCAGTCGAGCCTAAGCGGGTTCAAACAGATAGTCGATTTGCCGTTGTTAATGCACAGATTACGAACGCAACAGAGCAGCAACTCCGAGAGCTTCTTCTCGGTGGGAAATTCAAGTTTGTCTTTAATCCCGCTAGCGGCGGCTCCAAACAACTTACATTTCTGCCGAACGGAGATATTGGAGATGGCCGCAACAGCAACGAACATAAGTGGCGTATCGTGGACGGCTGCCTAGAAATCTTGAGCGGCGATGGTGCGGTCTATAGCCGGTTTGTTTTGTTGGACACCAATGTATCCCTGCACCATACGAATGACCCTGACACACGCTCTCTGCGTGGGCAGTACATCAAGCGCGATGCGGTGACCGGCCAGTTTGTAGGCAGAAAATGACGCCATAGCGAAGGAGAATAATCGGAGAATAACTCGTTTAACCCTTTGACGAACAACCCAGTACAGACTCCTTCCCAAGCTGCATACGAGGGTTCGATTCCCTTCGCCCGCTCCAAGCACCTAGCACTCTTTTGGACCGACGGTTTTGCGGGCCGGGGCTCTCCTATAAAGGGACGATATTGAGTTGGCCCACCTGGCCCGGCGTACCCGGAGTGCCTGAGGCGCCGGCATTCCCGTCGCTGCCTGCGGCACCATCGCGGTCACCACTGCCGCGTCGGCCCGCGGAACCGAATGCGCCGCCGCTGCCGCCTGCTCCCCCAGTCCCTACGATCGATGTTTGAAGGAAATTCCCGAAATCCATGTCTTCGAAAAGAATGGTGACGTCGCCGATGATGCCGGCGTTTCCTCCATTGCCGCCGTCGCCACCATTGCCGCCATTGCCGGCATCACCGCCGTCACCCTGCACGCCGAAAAAACAATCATTCGTGCCGCCGTCACCACCATCGCCGCCATTTTGGCCGTCGCTGCCTCCGCCGCCGTTGCCGCCCCTGCCGGTATTTAATAATATTTCGTAGTCACCGGTAATGCGTCCCAGCTGGAGGTTCGATCCCTCAGAGGTGCCGCAGTTGCCGCCGTTACCCCCGGCTTGGCCGTTATCGCCGTCTCCACCGTTTCCACCGTCAGTTGGGGCTTGCGTCTCAAATCCCAAAAAGCATTCTGATCTGCTGCCGTCCTGACCATTCTCGGCGCTGCCGCCCGCGCCGGTTCTATCCGGTCCCGGTTCTCCGTCAGCCAGAATTATTTCAAAATCTGCCATCTAATTTCCCCTCTAAAGCGTCCTGCCAAGATTGCTGAAGTCAATATTCAATGCCCGGCCGGAGCGGATGGTACCGCCCTCCTCGATGACGAGCGTATCGCCGGCGAGAATGTTGTAACCTTCGTCGAGTTCAAGCGTCGCGCCGTTTTCGACAACGACAGTGCCAAACAGCCAAATCGGGAACTTGAAGTCGCGCAGATGCCAGTCCAACAAAGGGCGCCAGTTCGCATATAAAGCGGAATTACCGTAGATGTAGGACTTGGCGACAGCACGAACTTCTTTTCTGTTCTTGTGAAAGAGCACTCCGATATCATCCGAATACTTTTTCTTTTGCGCCGGATCGTCTTCCTTCGAATGTTTCCGGAAGAGCTCGTCGAAGGAAGCAATCAAGTTTTCGGAAAGCGCTTTTGGGGGTTTTTGACTCTCCGCGATCTCGGGTTTCTTTTTAAAAACCCAATCGGGAGTTCCTACCCACCGCTTGATATCTTCTACTCCGGCGGCGCGTAAAAATCTCGGTGGGTAGAAGGACGGCTTCTTACCCAGGATGCCCAGGTAGAGCACTTGTTTTTTCCCAACAAGAAGCATGTCGCAATGAACGTCTTTTGGTGTCAGCCCGTATTTCGCAATGCGGCCGGCAAATGAAGTAATGGTTTTCCCCTTCGACATAGCAATCTCCTTTAGCGCGAACCGCAATGATCCTTCCGATCTGATCCACCACGGCCTCGCAACCTCAATACAAGAATACTTGGGGTGCTCCTGCTGATGTCTGAAACTTGACGACGTACCTCAGGATTTCAACCAACCGGTTACAATCATCGTTGCCTACTTAGTTCCGGCACCAACGTGCGCGGTTGGTTGGACTTAATTTTCCCGTTTGTTTGTTCCCGTACCAACAACATGATCATACCCGCAGCAAAAAGCGGGCGCCTATACGTACCTAAGTCTTGCAATTGGTTCTTAGGTCTGGGGCTTCGCATGTCCGATGTTGCGGCAGGCTATCGGCCGCTGCGATCATGGTTCTGCTTCTGTTGCTTGTTTCGTCGCACCGGCACGAGCGACATGGACGGGCTCGCCGGTCTGCACCGGCCTGAAGCGCGGCTGGAAGCCAAAAATCGTTGTCCCCCGACCGAGCGCGGGCTCTCGATTCCAGAGAAACTACCCTTCACGCCGATATCCGGTCGTGCTGGAATGCTGGTCAAACGAGCAAAAAGCGACAGGGAGGAGGCCTCGATGAAAAACTCGAAATGGTCCCGCCGTCAGGTGCTCCAAGGCACCGGCGCACTCGGCACAGGAGCACTGCTTGCGGGCGCCGGGTTCTCGGCCCGTGTGATGGCTGCCGCCCCGCCGCCCGAGCCGGTGTCGCCGGCGCTGATCGAGGCGGCGAAGAAGGAAGGCAAGGTCGTCTGGTACTCGGCGATGGATCTGCCGGTCTGCACACGGCTGGCGAAGGCATTCGAAGCGAAATATCCCGACATCGGCGTGCGACTCGAGCGCTCGGGCTCGGAGCGTAACTTTCAACGCATCGCGCAGGAGCGTGCCAGCCGCATCTTCGTGGTCGACGTGGTCGACAGCGCCGATGCCGCGCATTTCGTCGTCTGGAAGCGCGAGGGGTTGCTCGCGCCCTATGTGCCAGAGGAGATCGCGCAGCATTTTCCGGCCGAGCACCGCGATCCCGACGGCCTTTTCGCGACGACGCGCATATGGCTGTGCTCGATCGGCTATAACACCAATCTGGTGAAAGCGGAGGAGGCGCCCAAGAGCTATGCCGATCTGCTCGATCCGAAATGGGCCGGCAAGATGGTGAAGGCCCATCCGGGCTTTAGCGGCACGATCATGACCGCGACCTTCCAGATCACGCGCGATCTCGGCTGGGAGTATCTTGAAAAGCTCGCCAAGCAGCGCGTGATGCAGGTGCAGTCGTCCACCGATCCGCCGAAGAAACTCGAACTCGGCGAGCGTGCGGTCATGGCGGACGGCAACGACTACAATCTCATCCAAATCAAGGAGGCGGGCCGGCCGGTCGAAGTTGTGTATCCGACCGAGGGCACGCCGCTGATCGTGGGCCCGAACGGCGTGTTCAAGTCCGCACCCAATCCGAATGCTGCGCGGCTGTTGCGGAGCTTCCTTTACTCGGGCGAAACCCAGCAACTGCTGGTCGATTTCACCGGCCAACATTCGGTGCATGCGCTGGTGAAACAAAAGCCCGGCCGTACTGCGCTTAAGGACATCAAGGTGATGAAGGATGATCCCGTCGGCGTCGAAGCGCAGAGCGAAGAGATCAAGGCGCGATACACCAAGATTTTCGGGGTGTAGAAGAACTAGGCGAGCGCGGCCTCGGCCTTCAGTCCCGGCATGGCGAAGCCGATCTGCGTTAGTTCCGCTGCAAGAGTTTGTGCCTGCTCCGCGGTGAGCTCGACCAGCGGCGGGCGCAGTCGCGCCCAGGCGGGATCGTCGGCATAGATAGCGATCGCCTGCTTCAAGGCCGCGATCATCAGATATTTCTTCCCTAGCGTGTCGCGTGTGCGGTTGAGCTGCTCCTGCTGCTGCTCGGCATCCGGCTTCTGCCATTCGCTGTAGAGCTTGTAGATAGCGGCGGGATTGACGTTGGCGGTGGCGGAGATGGTGCCGGCGCCGCCGTTTCGCATGTTCTGCAACAGGAAGGATTCCGATCCGGCGAATACCGCGAAGCCCGCTTTGGCGAAAGCGTCGAGGAAGGTCTTTGTGTTGTTCCAATCGCCCGAGCTATCCTTCATGCCGGCGATCGCCGTCGGATAGGCCTTGAGCAGGCGTTCGACCAAGCCCGGCGTGATGCCGACCACGGCGACCGGCGGGATATGGTAGAGGTATATCCGGAGCCTCGCGTCTCCTACCCGCTGAACGACTTCACTATAGTAGCGGTAAAGTCCTTCATCGCCGACGCCCTTGTAATAGAAGGGCGGCAGCATCAGCACACCCGCGCAGCCGGATCGAACAGCCTCGGCTGTGAGCGCCGCCGTCTCGGGAAACGAGCAGCAACCCGTGCCGGGCATCATGCGTGAAGGGTCCAGGCCGGCTTCGATCACCGCTTCGAGCAGCCCCATGCGTTCCGCCAGCGAGAGCGAGTTGCCTTCGCTATTGGTGCCGAAAATTGCCAGCCCGCAATTCTGCGATAGCAACCATTTACAATGGGCGACGAAGCGTTCCGTGTCGGGGGCGAGGTCCCTCTTGAACGGGGTAACAACGGGCGACAACACACCGCTCATACGCTTGGTATCGGTCATGGCTTACCCCGGAACTGTTGGGTCGCCGGATAATATAGAGAAACGGAGTGGCTTGCTCAGGGGCCCAGTATCACCGGTGTGCCTTCTTGCCGATTTGGGCGAGTCTTCTATCTATCCCTAGTATCAGATCATAACCGGCGCTGCTGCACGGGCATTCGAGCCCGGTGGCGCAGGCGCTCATCGCGAGAGGTGCTGCCATGTCCATTCGGCCGGTCAAAAGCATCAGCCAGTCCAAACCAGCCATTGAAGGTGCCGGGGTAAAGCTGCGCCGCGCCTTCGGATTTGGAGAGACCAGCGCATTCGATCCTTTCCTGCTGTTCGACGATTTCCGCAACGATCGGCCAGAGGATTATTCGGCCGGGTTTCCCTGGCACCCGCATCGCGGGATCGAGACGATCACTTATGTGCTGGCGGGTTCGGTGAATCATGGCGACAGTCTTGGCAATCGCGGCACGCTGGGCGCCGGGGATGTGCAGTGGATGACCGCCGGCAGCGGAATCATGCATCAGGAAATGCCGAAGGGCGACAGCAAGGGCCGCATGCATGGCTTTCAGCTCTGGGCGAACCTGCCGTCCTCGCTGAAGATGACGGCACCACGCTACCAGGATATTCCCGCCGCCACGATTCCCGAGGTCGTGGATGACGACGGCACGCGGGTGCGTGTCGTTTGCGGCGATTTCTGGGGCAAACGGGGACCGGTCGAGGGTGTTGCCGCTGATCCGCGATACCTCGATGTCTTCGTCCCTGCCGGCAAGCGAAAGACATTGCCAGTGGAGATCGGGCGTCACGGATTCGCTTACGTATTCGAAGGGTCCGGCACCTTCGGTGCGGCGTCGCAGCCAGTCGGTGTGCTGACAGAAAAGAGCACCGATGGCGGCGATATCCTCGTCCGCGAGCGGACCGGCAACCGTTCGCTGATTTTGTTCGATAGCGGAGACGAGGTGACGGTGCAGGCGGGCGAGGAAGGGATTCGCTTCCTGCTGGTCTCCGGCAAGCCGATCGAGGAGCCGGTCGCCTGGTATGGGCCTATTGTGATGAATACCCAGTCGGAGCTGCAGCAAGCGGTGGCGGAACTCCGCAATGGGACCTTCATCAAGTGAACGGGTAAAGCTGGCGCACCATGATCGCGCGCCGGCTTTTTTCCCAAAAGAGATCCGCGAAGGCCATTTCCGCGCCACAAAGGCTGGCTCTAACCTGATTAAGCATCGCGATTAAGGTTCACGGCGAAAAGTTCCGGCGGACACCAATTAAATCTGGGATTGTGCCCAGGCAGCCATAGGCCGCGACGGCCAAACCGGCTAAAAAGAATCAAGCGGCCCATAAGGGCCCAGACAAAGGGGAGTGGGGGCAATGCGGGGGCGTCTTGCGGCTTTTATTCTGACTGTTGTCACGCTGGGCGGCGTGTCGTCCGCTTCTGCCCAATTCCGCATCGCCGAGGATCGCGGCGGCCAGATCGGCCCCTATCTCCAGCAATTCGCCATGGTCCGCGATTCCGGTTCGCAGGTCATTATCGACGGGACCTGTCTCTCCGCCTGTACGCTGGTGCTTGGCACCGTGCCGAAGGACCGCATCTGCGTGACCCCGCGCGCCAATCTCGGCTTCCATGCCGCCTGGAATCTGGCCCCCGGCGGCCGGTCGGTCTACAGCGAGGAAGGTACGCGGCTCCTGTGGGAAATCTACCCAACGCAGATCCGCAACTGGATCAAGCGCAAGGGCGGTCTCAAGCCGCAGATGATCTACCTGCGCGGCAAGGAGCTCGCCTCGATGTACGAGACCTGTCCTTCCACCACGCGTTATGCCGGTAATGGCCGCAGCAATGCGGACCGGACCCGCAGCGCCGACGGCACATTGTTCGCGGCGACGCGAAAGCCTATGTAAGGGCCATCCCGGCCTCGAATTTCCACTTCCGAGCGGAAACCACAGGCGAGGGTTCAGCGCTTTTCGCGCTGAATACAGGAGCCGTAGGAGGGCGCCTTGCCGAATACCGCGCTCGCTTCTTCAGGGCGCTTGTCACCTGTCCTTGTAGTCTCGGCTGCTTTTGCCGTCCTGCTTGGCAGCGCCGCGACGCTTTGGGCCTACCACGGCACCGCTGTGTTCTATGAAATGATCGCAGCCGGCTTGGCCTACTGCTTCTAGCTATCCGGACAATGGGACCTGATCGATGACGGCGCAGACATCGCGTCTCATTCTCATCATCGCGGCTTTCGTCGCCGGCCTCGTGCTCTGCCTGAGCGTGGTACTGCTGGTCGCCCAACGCGGCAGCGTGCCGCTGCCGCAGGCTTCCGCGGTCGGCGGACCGTTCAAGCTCATCGATCAAAACGGCCGCACGGTGACCGAGCAGGACATGATGGGAAAACCCTTCCTCGTCTTCTTCGGCTTCACCCATTGTCCCGACGTCTGCCCCACCACGCTCTTCGATATTTCCGAAGTCTTCCGCAAGCTCGGGCCCGATGCCGATCGCGCCGCGGCGCTGTTCATCACGGTAGATCCGGAGCGCGACACGCCCGAGGCGATGAAGAGTTATCTGTCGAGCTTCGATCCGCACCTGCTTGGATTGACCGGTGACGAAACCGCGGTGGATGGCGTGATCAAAGCCTATCGCGCCTATACCAAAAAAGTGCCGAACCCGGACGGCAGCTACACCATGGATCACACCGCGCTGGTTTATCTCATGGACAAGAACGGCCGCTTTATCGCGCCGTTCAATCTCAAGCGGCGGCCGGAAGATTCGGCAGCGGATTTGCGCCGCTATTTCTAAACGCGCCGCTAGCCGCGCGAGCCGCCAAACCCACTGGAACCCCTCGGCAATTCGTCTATAAGCGGGCGGCGATACAGCCGGGCGAAGCCGCATGCATTTTTCCCTGACCGCCGTAATCCCTCGCGCTTGCCGGCGCGGCTGCGGCCTTGGCGCGTTGATGGCCGGGTTGTTGGCCTGCGGCCTGTCGCTGGTGGACGCGCAAGCCAACCGTGCCGCCGCCCAGGCCAACCCTGGAATTGACGTTGCGATCCCCGGCTTCTGGGATGCGAAGCGGCGGCCCGAGCGGCCGGACCTGTCGCGGCTGAGCGGCATCCGTTTCGTGACCGAAATCGACTATCCGCCTTTCAATTATGCTGGGGCGGACGGCAACCCGGCCGGCTTCAACGTCGATCTCGCACGCCTGATTTGCGAGGAGATCAAGGTTCAGTGCACGATCCAGATGCGCCGTTTCGACACGCTGCTGGATGCTGTCGCGCTCAATCAGGGCGACGCGGTGATCGCCTCCATCGCGGCCACGCCAGAAACACGCAAGCGCGTCGATTTCAGCGACCCTTATTACCGCACGCCCGCGCGCTTCGTGGCGAAGCGGGAGACGCCGATCGACGAAGTGTGGCCGGAAAAGCTCGAGGGTCGCAGGGTCGCAGTGGTCGCTGGGACCTCGCATGAAGCTTATCTGCGCGCGCTGTTTACGGAAGTCGAGGTGAAGCCCTATCACACGGCGGAAGCCGCGCGCGACGCCTTGCGGCGGGGCGAAGCCGACCTTCTCTTCGGCGACGGCATTTCGCTTGCTTTCTGGCTGAACGGCACGGAATCCGCCAACTGCTGCGTCTTTCGCGGTGGCCCTTTCATGGAGAGCCGTTATTTCGGCGAAGGCATCGGCATCGCCGTGCGCCGCGGCAACGACCTCGTGCGCCAGGCGCTGAACTGGGCGCTTTTCCGGCTGTGGGAGCAGGGCAAGTTCACCGATCTCTGGCTGCGTTATTTTCCGATCAGCCCTTACTGACGAGCATGAATGAAACAGTAACGAGGCTAAGCCTGCGCGAGATTGCCGAAACTTCCACGGCCTGGCCGTTTGAGGAAGCGAAGAAGATCATTGCGCGGCTCAAGCGTAAGCCGAAAGACGAAGTGATTTTCGAGACCGGCTATGGCCCCTCGGGTCTGCCGCATATTGGCACCTTCGGCGAAGTCGCCCGCACCACCATGGTGCGCCATGCCTTCCGCGTGCTCACCGATGACAAGGTCAAGACGCGGCTGATCGCCTTTTCCGACGACATGGACGGACTGCGCAAGGTGCCGGACAATGTGCCGAACCAGCAGCTGTTGGCGAAGCATCTCGGCAAGCCGCTGACGCAGGTGCCTGATCCCTTCGGCACACATCCGAGCTTCGGCGAGCACAACAACGCGCGGCTGCGCGCTTTCCTCGATCACTTCGGCTTCGAATACGAATTCATGTCCTCGACGCAATGCTATGCCTCGGGCCGTTTCGACGAGGCGTTGCTGAAGGTGCTGGAGCGCTTCGACAAAGTGATGGCAATCATGCTGCCGTCGCTGCGCGAGGAGCGGGCGCAGACCTATTCGCCTTTCCTGCCGATCGATGTGAAGACAGGTGTTGTGCTGCAGGTCCCTGTCATCGCGCATGACGCCAAGGGCGGCACCATTTCCTATGAAGATCCCGATACCAAGCAGCCCGTGACTACGCCGGTCACTGGCGGGCGCTGCAAGCTGCAATGGAAGCCGGATTGGGCCATGCGCTGGATCGCTCTCGGTGTCGATTACGAGATGGCGGGCAAGGACCTGATCGATTCAGTGAAACTTTCGGGCCAAATCTGCAAGGCGCTCGACGGCATGCCGCCGGAGGGATTCAATTACGAGCTGTTCCTGGACGAGAAGGGGCAGAAGATTTCCAAATCCAAGGGCAATGGTCTCACCATCGACGAATGGCTGCGCTATGCCTCGCCGGAATCGCTCTCGCTGTTCATGTATCGGGAGCCGAAGGCCGCGAAGCGGCTTTACTTCGACGTGATCCCGCGCACAGTGGACGAATATCAGCAGCATCTCGACGCCTTCGCACGGCAGGAGGCGAAGCAGCAGCTTTCCAATCCGGTATGGCATATCCACGCCGGCACGCCGCCGAAGCCGGATATGCCGATCACCTTCCAGATGCTGCTCACGCTGGTGTCGTCTTCCAATGCCGAGAATGCCGAAACCTTGTGGGGTTTTATCGGCCGCTATCGGCCCGGAGTGACGCCGAAGACGCATCCCAAGCTCGATGCGCTGGTCGGCTACGCAATCCATTATTTCCGCGATTTCGTGCTGCCGGCGAAAAGATTTCGCGAGCCGACGGAAACCGAGCGCGCGGCGCTCATCGATCTGCGCGACGCGCTGGCGCAGCTGCCGGCGGAAGCAACCGCCGAGCAAATTCAAGACGTAGTCTATGAGATCGGCCGGCGGGAACCCTTCCTCGATCACAACAAGAAGGCCAAGGACGGCAAACCGGGCGTGTCGCTTGACTGGTTCAACATGCTCTATCAGGTGCTGCTCGGGCAGGAGAAAGGTCCGCGCTTCGGCTCTTTTGTTGCCGTCTATGGGCTGAAAAACACGATCGACATGATCGACGGTGCGCTGGCGAGGTCGGCGTGAGGGGCCGCCGGTAGATGTTCTCCCTCGGAGTCGTCGGCGCGGCCATCTTCCTTTCTTCTTTTATCTCCGGCGTCTTCAACATGGCCGGCGGCATGATCCTGCTCGGCGTGCTGTTGGTTTTCTTCGACGTCTCCACCGGAATGATCCTGTTCTCGATCCTGTCGACGGCGGGCAACGTCTGGCGTGTCGCGACCTGGTGGAAGCACATCAATTGGCCGATCTGGTTTCAGTACACGCTCGGCGCGTTCGTGGCCCTGATCGTTCTCCGCTACATCGCGTTTCTGCCGAGCAAGGCGATGGTCTATCTGCTGCTCGGTTTGATGCCCTGGGCGGTGGAACTGCTGCCGCGGCATTGGCACCCCAGCATCCAATGGCGCGGGGTGCCGATTCTGACGGGGCTGACGACGACATCGATCCAGCTCATGGCCGGCAACGGCGGCATGTTCATGGACATTTTTTTCCAGAAGAGCGAGGTCGGCCGGCACACCACCATCGCGACGAAGTCCTTCTGCCAGACCGTGGGCAATCTGATGCGGATCTTTTATTTCGGCACCTTGGCGGGAATCGAAGACGCCATCCCGTTATGGTTCTTCGTTCCTGCTGCGGTGCTGGCCATCGCCGGCACCATGCTGGCCCCGCTGGTGGTCAATCGCATGACCGACCACAGTTTTCGCCAGTGGACGCGCAAGCTGATCTTTCTGGTCAGCACAGTCTATTTGCTGCGCGCCGGCTGGCTCTACTGGAGCCAATGGGCCGCTACTTGAACATCGCGACCTTGCCGTCGGGTTCGATCAGGCCGATCTCGACCTCCAGGTCAGCATTGCGTTCCGCCATCCGATGACGGAATTCCCGCAGCGCGTAGCGGTGGGTCTCGGTTTCGATCAGCTTGTCGCTGGCCTTGGCAAGGCCATAGGCTATCTTCATCGCCGCGCAGCCGCGATGATTGAGCGCGATCACCTTGCGGGTTTGCTGCCAGGTCGTGGCGGACATCAGCGTTTGCCAGAAAGCCTGACGCGACGCCTGATATTGTTCCGCAACCAGCCCAATAGCGGCGCCTTCCACTTCGACCGGCTGGTATTTGCCCGCGAGCTGACGGCCTTTCATATAATTGTTGGCGTATTGCCAGACGCGTGGCTCGTTGCAGATCAGCAGCAGGACCTCATGTTCCACCTGCATAGGCGCCGCAGCGGCCAAGATAGGAAAAGCTCCGGCGAGACCGGCCCCGCCGGCCAACTGCAGAAAGCGGCGGCGCTGAAGCTGACAGAGGCAGGGTTGAGATAGCCCGGACATAAAGCTACTGACTCGCCCAGACGACTCGGGCGATCCACATCACGTCGGCAACGGCGAGGGTTCGGTCGGGATGCTCGGCATTGATCGATTGCAATTCGATGCTTTTTGACGTCCGCCGTTTCAACTCCTTCACCATCACCTCGTCCTTCTTCGTCTTGACCACCACGCGGTCACCGCGGCGGATGGGCGCGCCGGGAGAGACAACGATCACGTCGCCATCGCGGTAGGCGGGCATCATGGAGTCGCCGGAAATTTCCAACGCAAAGGCGTGCTCATCGTTGACGGCCGGGAAAGCGATCTCGTCCCAGCCCTTGCCGACCGGAAAGCCGCCGTCGTCGAAAAAGCCGCCCGCGCCCGCTTCGGCAAGGCCGATCAACGGCACCGCCTGGGTGGCCGAGCCGTGATTGTCTGTGATCAGGCCTACGAAGCTATCGATGGTCGTGCCGGTGGCGGTGAGTGCCTTGGCGACCGACTCGGTAGACGGCCAACGCGGGCGGCCATCCGGTGTGATGCGCTTTGAGCGGTTGAAGGTGGTGGGATCGAGGCCGGCGCGCTTGGCGAGCGCCGAAGCGGAGAGGCCTGAACGCGCGGCCAGCCGGTCGAGTGCGCTCCAGATTTGGGCGTGGGTCAGCACGGCGCGGCCTCGCGTGTTTCGAGACTTTTGTCCGATGCATAGGAATTATAGCCCGAAAGGAAGGCCGTCCAGCCCTTTTTGGGTTTGCTGTTAGGCGGCCGGGGGCCGCTCGCGCGGCGCCCTGGCCAGACGACCAATCAGCCAGATCGGGATGACGATGGCGGCCCCAAGCAGGAAGTAGCGCCAGAGCCAGACCACCAGGTCGAAACCCATGTCCCAGAGATGCAGGAATAGCCGACGCACGCTCTGAATGATGTTCCACGGATCGAAGCCGATCGCGTGCATCACGACGCCGACCAGGATCGACAGCAGAACAAGACGGCCAAGCACCGCCAACGGCGGGCCGCCCAGAAAACGGCTGACATGGTCGTTCGTCATGGAGACTCTCCCTCTGATATTTCTATATCACGATTGAAGTGCGCCACGTCTGGGTTTTGGCAGCGCCAATCCGGTTTGCGCGGCTTCGATGCCTTCCAGCATCTTCTCCAAAATTTCCAACCGGTCGGCTTCACCGGGCGGCTTGTCCCAGCGCAATCGGCTGATGCGGGGAAAGCGCATCGCAACCCCTGAGCGGTGGCGGCTTGATCGCTGCAAGCCCTCGAAGGCGACTTCCAGCACCAGGCCCTTGTCGCGGTCGTGCACCACCTCGCGCACCGGGCCGAAACGCTCGATGGTGTTGCGCCGGACGAAGCGGTCGATTTGCAGCAGTTCCTCGTCGGTGAAACCGAAATAGGCCTTGCCTACCGGCACCAACACGTCCGCGCCGTCCTCCGTTGTCCAGGCACCGAAGGTATAGTCGGAATAATACGACGAGCGTTTGCCATGGCCGCGCTGGGCATACATCAGCACCGCGTCGATGGTGAAAGGATCGCGCTTCCATTTCCACCACTGGCCCTTCGGCCGTCCGGGCAGGTAAGGCGCGTTGCGGCGCTTTAGCATGATGCCTTCCACCGCGGCGGCATCATCCCCGGCGCCGGCAGACTTGGGATCGGCACGCGCGGAGGCTAATTGCTCCCAGCTCGCGAAAGGCACCGTGGGAGAGAGATCGACACGCGAGTCGCCAAGCCGCGTAATGAATTTTTCCAGCCGCGCCCGGCGCTCGGCAAATGGCTGCTCGCGCAAGTCGTCGCTGCCGTCGACGAGCAGATCATAGGCGCGCAGATGCGCGGGAAATTCCGCCATCAGCTTGGGCGTAACGGCCTTGCGGTTGAGCCGCTGCTGCAATTCGTTGAACGATTGCACGCGCCCATTGCGCATGATTAAGAGTTCCCCGTCGATGGTGCCGGGAAGGCGCAGCGCGGAGGCGAGATCGGGGAAGCTTTTTGAGACATCTTCGCCGGTGCGGGAATAAAGCCGTGTAACGGTCTCGCCATTTTCCGTCCGTCCGGTCACCGCCTGCACACGCGTGCCGTCCCATTTCCACTCCGCCATGTAATCCGACGGATCGAGTGCGGGAAAATCCGCTTCTTCGATCGCATGCGCCAGCATAGCGGGACGGAACGGTGCGGGATCGGTGTTGAGCGGCTTGTCGGCGCGCCCTTCCAGCCAGGCGAACAGCTCGCTGTAAGGCGGCCTCAGCCCAGGCCAGAGCAGCTCAATCTCGTGCGGGTCCTTGTCGCCCAGCGCGGCGGCGGCAGTTTTCACCAGCCGCGCCGACACCCCGATGCGCAAGCCGCCGGTGATGAGCTTGAGCAGCGCCCAGCGGCCGGTCTCGTCCAGCGCATCAAGCCAGCGGGCGAGTTGGGCGGGCAGCTGCGCCTTGCCGAGCGTGGACAGCGTTTCGACCACATCGGAAAGGGAAGGCGTGGCGTTTGGGCGGTGATTGGGATCCGCCGGCCACATCAGCGCTATGGTCTCGGACAGATCACCGACGTAATCGTGCGAGAGCGCAAACAGCACCGGGTCGGTGCGCTCGGCGATCAGCGCGCGGATCATACCGGGCTTGGCATATTGGAACGACAGAGCGCCGGCGAGCGCCGCCAGGGCATAGCCGCGTTCGGGGTCCGGCGTGGTGCGGAAATATTCCGTCATCAGGCGCAGCTTGTTGTTGCGCCCATGTTCGTAAGCGAGGCGGTCGAGCAATTCGGCGAAACGGTTCATGAATCGCCGCCGTTGCTTTTTTCACCTCTCCCCGTGGGAGAGAGGTCGCGCCGAAGGCGCGGGTGAGGGGGTTCGGGACTATCGAGGGTCTTGTCCCCCCTCACCCCAGCCCTCTCCCCACCGGGGAGAGGGAGTCCCTCTGTGCTCGGTTCACCGCCCGTATCACTCACGCCGTCGGTCTCGTCCTCATCGCCGTAGCCGACGATGTCGAGCGGCCGCGCCTTCAACCCGCGCGTCTGACACCAATGTACCAACGCATCCTCTTGCCCATGCGTGACCCAGATCTCTCCCGCCCCGGTAGCGCCGATGGTGTGGGTCAGGCCGTCCCAGTCAGCGTGGTCAGAAATCACCAGCGGCAATTCGATCTGACCCTGCCGCGCCCGCGCGCGCACGCGCATCCATCCCGACGCAAAGCAGGCAACCGGATCCGGAAAGCGTCGTGTCCACAGATCCTTGATCGCCGATGGCGGGGCCAGCGTAATTGTCCCGGCAAGCTCTGGTTTTTTTGCGCCGCGCACCAGCGCGAGCGGACCGAGATCGATGCCGCGCGTCACGTAATAATTAGTGATGTTCTCCATCGCGCCGTGCAGATAAATCGTCTTGTCGTAGCCGGCCCGCCGCAGCATCGCGATTACGCGCTGCGCCTTGCCGAGCGAATAGGCGCCGACCAGATGCGCACGTTCTGGAAACAGCGCGACCGACCGCAGTAATTTTTCTACTTCGCCTTCGGCATCGTGATGGCGGAAGACCGGCAGGCCGAAGGTGGCTTCGGTGATGAAGACATCACAGGGCACAAGCTCGAAAGGCGCGCAGGTCGGGTCGGGCACATCCTTGTAGTCGCCCGAGGCGACTATGCGCATGCCGCCACATTCCACGGCAATTTGCGCCGAACCGAGCACGTGGCCGGCGGGATGAAAGGTTGTTTTGATGCCGTTGAGGTCGATGGTCTCGCCGTATTTCACCGCCTGGGTGCGCCCGGCGAAATTGTCGCCGTAGCGCAGCCGCATGACATCCAGCGTCTCCTGCGTGGCCAGCACCGCGCCGTGACCGGCGCGCGCATGGTCGGAATGGCCGTGGGTGATCAGCGCCTTGTCCACCGCCCGCGTGGGATCGATGTGAAAGCCGCCACGTTTGCAACAGACCCCGGAGGGGGTGGGCAGAAGGATGTCTTCGGGACGCATAAAGCCTAGATATGCTTTGCTTTCGCTTCTGCGAGCCTTGAGGTGACGCGTGCAATTGCTCTCGACCCTGTTCCTTTCCTCCGGCGACCTGATCGCCGACCGGCGCTACGCCTGGGCGCAGGACCTGGAATCAAAGGGGGATTTGGCGGGCGCGGCCGAACTTCTGGAACAGGCGTTGGAGCTCACTCCGGGCTATGCCTCGGCCTGGTTCGCCTTGGGAGAATTGCGCGAAAAGCTCGGCGATACGGACGGCGCCGCCGCGGCCTATCGCAAGGCGCGCCAGGCTGATCCGGACGATCGCCACGGCGCTGTGCTCAATCTCATGCGGCTGAAAGCAGCGGAGACGAGCGGTATGCCGCCCGCCTATGTGCGCACGCTGTTCGACCACTACGCGCCGGACTTTGATCGGTCGTTGACCGAAGGCCTGAACTATTCCGCGCCCAGGCTGTTGCTGGCGGCGGTGGAAGCAGCGGCGCGCGGCACCGGGACAGCGATGCATTTCGCCGGCATGCTGGATCTCGGTTGCGGCACCGGCCTGGCAGGCGCGGCCTTTCGCGCGAAAGCGGATACGCTGGTTGGCGTCGACCTCTCGCCGCGCATGGTCGAGCAAGCGCGACAAAAGAATATCTATGACCGACTCGAAGTCGGCGACCTGTTGGGATTTCTGGCGGCGGAAAAAGCTGCCGGCCAGACGTATGACCTGGTCATTGCGGCCGACGTCTTTGCCTATCTGCCCGATCTTGCGCCGGTCGCGCGTGCGGCATCCGCGGTGCTCGCGCGCGGTGGGCTTTTTGCTTTCAGCGTGGAGAGCAATGATGGCGAAGGCGTCGAACTCGGCGAGGCTTTGCGCTTCTCCCACGGTGCTGGCCATGTCCGCGCCGCGCTGGAAGGCGCAGGGCTGAAACTGCTCGGCCTCGATTCCGCCTCGACCCGCACGGAAAAAGGCTGGCCGGTGCCGGGTTTGATTGCCCTGGCCGTGGCGGAAACCGAATGACCTTGCTGGAGCGCATCGAAACCAGGCCCTTACTGCCCGAACCGTTCGAGAAATGGTTTGCGGCCCGCGGCTGGACTCCGCGCAAGCACCAGCTCGATCTGTTGGCCAAGGCGCAGGCGGGGCGCTCGGCGCTGCTGATCGCGCCTACCGGCGCGGGCAAGACACTGGCTGGATTTCTGCCCACCCTGGTGGAGCTGAGCGCGGAGCGTCCGCCTCAGGGAGGCAAGAAACTCATCTCCACCGGCCGGGATATCCGCCGCGAAGGCGGGTTGCACACGCTCTATATCTCGCCGTTGAAGGCGCTCGCGGTCGATATCGCCCGCAACCTGGAAACGCCAGTGGCGGAAATCGGCCTGCCCATCCGTCTGGAGACGCGCACCGGCGACACGCCGGTATCGAAGCGCCAACGTCAGCGCCGCGATCCGCCCGATGTCCTGCTCACCACCCCGGAACAGGTTGCTTTGCTGCTCGCTTCCGCCGACGCGCCCTTTCTGTTCGGCTCGCTCAAGCGCGTGGTGCTGGACGAACTGCATTCGCTGGTCACCTCAAAGCGCGGCGATTTGCTCTCGCTCGGGTTGGTGCGGCTATTTCGCTTGGCGCCGCAACTCACCAGCGTCGGGCTTTCGGCCACCGTTGCGGAGCCGGACGATCTCTGCCGCTTCCTGCTGCCGCAGCCGGTGGGGGGTGAAGCACGCGCCGATCTTGTCATCGCAGGGGGCGCCGCCGCACCGGAAGTCTCCATGCTCGACACCAAGGAGAATTTGCCCTGGGCTGGGCATGGCGCACGCCATGCGCTTGGCGAAATTTACGATCTGATCAAGCGACATAAGACCACGCTGATTTTCGTCAACACGCGGAGTCAGGCAGAAGGCCTGTTTCAGGACCTCTGGCGGATGAACGACGACAGCCTCGCCATTGCGCTGCATCACGGCTCGCTCGATGTCGGCCAGCGTCGCCGCGTGGAAGACGCCATGGCGCAGGGCAAGTTGCGCGCGGTGGTATGCACGTCCTCGCTCGATCTCGGCGTGGACTGGGGCGATGTCGATCTGGTCATCAACGTCGGCGCGCCAAAAGGCTCTTCGCGTCTGATGCAGCGTATCGGCCGCGCCAATCACCGCCTCGACGAGCCATCGCGCGCGGTGCTGATCCCGGCCAACCGCTTCGAGGTGCTGGAGTGTCAGGCCGCGCTTGGCGCGGTGGCGGACAATGCGCAGGACACACCGCCCGCGCGCAGCGGTGCGCTCGACGTGCTGGCGCAGCATGTGCTCGGCTGCGCGGTGGGCGAGCCTTTCCGCAGTGATGATCTCTACAATGAAATCCGCGCGGCCGCGCCTTACGCCGCGCTGACCCGCAAGGATTTCGACGACGTCGTCGATTTCGTCGCCACCGGTGGCTATGCGCTGAAGGTCTACGAGCGCTTTGCCAAAATCCGCCAGGGGCAAGACGGACGCTGGCGCATCACCCATCCGCGCATCGCGCAGCGTTACCGCATGAATGTCGGCACCATCGTCGAAGCCGACATGATCAAGGTGCGGCTCGTGCGTTCGCGCGGCGGCAAGACCGCGATCCCGCGCGGCGGCCGGCTGCTTGGGCAGGTCGAGGAATATTTCATTGAGACGCTGACGCTGGGCGACACCTTTGTCTTCGCCGGCGAGGTGCTGAGATATGAGGCCCTGGTTGAGGACGAGGCCTATGTCTCGCGCTCCGCGGACGAAGACCCGAAAGTCCCTGCATATGAAGGCGGCAAATTCCCGCTTTCGACTTACCTCGCCGCGCGCGTGCGCGATCTCATCGCCGATCACCACGCCTGGCGCGCGCTGCCGGAACAGGTGCGCGAATGGCTGGAGATCCAAGAATGGCGCTCGCTCCTGCCGCCGGCCGGCGATTTGCTGGTGGAAACCTTTCCGCGCGCCAGCAAACATCATCTCATCTGCTACCCCTTCGAGGGTCGGCTCGCGCACCAGACGCTTGGCATGCTGCTGACGCGGCGGCTGGAGCGCGCGCGGCTGCGCCCACTCGGTTTCGTCGCCAACGAATATGCGTTGGCGGTATGGACCCTGGGCGATGTCGGCCAGGCCATCGAGGACGGCAGATTGTCGCTGGCGGCGCTGTTCGACGAGGACATGCTGGGCGACGACTTGGAAGCCTGGCTCGCCGAATCCGCGCTGATGAAGCGCACCTTCCGCACCTGCGCCATCATCGCCGGGCTGATTGAGCGCCGCTTTCCGGGCGAGGAAAAATCCCGCCGGCAGGTCACGATCTCCACCGATCTGGTTTATGACGTCCTCCGCAAGCATCAGCCCGACCATGTGCTTCTCCGCGCCGCGCAGGCGGATGCGGCCACGGGCTTGCTCGACATCCGCCGTCTTGGCACCATGCTGACGCGCATCAAGGGGCGAATCATCCACAAATCGCTCGATCGCGTTTCGCCTCTGGCGGTGCCGGTGATGCTGGAGATCGGCCGCGAGTCAGTTTATGGCGAGGCTTCGGATGTGCTGCTGGCGGAAGCCGCGGACGAACTGGTGAAGGAGGCGATGGGGTGACGACAGGTCCCGCTCATTCCCGCGCAAGCGGGAATCCCGAACACGATTTTTCTGCGGCTCCTGGGTCCCCGCTTGCGGGGGGACGAGCGGATCATGTCATCTCGATCGCCGGCGTCACGGTGGTCGCGGATTGTGGCGGCGCGCTCTATTGGCCGGAGGAAGGCCTGCTCGTCGTCTCCGACCTGCATCTGGAAAAGGGATCGAGCTTCGCCCTGCGCGGCGTGTTCCTGCCGCCTTACGACACCGCGGCGACCCTCGCGAAGCTGGGCCTGTTGATCGCGCGCTACGCGCCGCGTTGCGTGATCGCACTGGGCGATAATTTTCACGATGGCGGCGGCGCGGATCGCCTGCATGACAGCGACCGCGGCAATCTGCGCGCGCTGCAGCGCGGCCGCGACTGGATCTGGATCACCGGCAATCATGATCCTGAACCCGCAAAGCGCATCGGCGGGCGTTTCGCCGCCACCTTGGCCGTGGGGGCGCTCACCTTCCGACATGAGCCAACGAAGAAGGCACCGGACGGCGAGATCGCCGGGCATCTGCATCCGGTGGCGCGGGTGACGCAGCGCGGCCGGACTGTCAGCCGCCGCTGCTTCGCCCTGAACGGGAAGCAGGCCGTGATGCCGGCTTTCGGCGCCTATACCGGCGGCCTTAACATCCGCCATCACGCCTTTGCGGAAGTGTTCGGCACGCTTGCCTTCACCGCGCATATGCTCGGCGACGGACGGCTTTACGCCTTCACGGCCAAGCGGTGCCTGCCGGATTAGTCCCTTCGGAATACCACGCTGGCGAACCAGCCGGTGAGCAGCGCCAGCATTGCCGTTGCCAGACCGTAGAGCAGGCTATAGTCGCGCGCGGCGACAGCGACGAATTGCTCAAAGCCAACCTTGATCACTTCCAGCGCCGAGGTGGACTGCGCCACCAATGCGCCGTCGGCGAACAGCTTCACGTCAACCTCGTAAATGCCGAAGGGCACATTCGGCGGCATTGGAACGTCGGCGCGGAACAGGGTCGGCGTGAGGAAGGTCACCGCACTCTCGCGTTCGACATAGAGCCGGTGCTCCTGCTTGAGCCGCAGAAAGGCTTGCCGGAACGGATCGTCCTTCACTACGTCAGCGATGTCGGGACCGATGCGCTGCGGCAGCTGGAAATTGCTGAATCCGACCTGCAACCGGCGCAACGTATCGGCGTCGGCGATGGCCTCCGTCGGCTTGTTGGAAAGCACGGCAAGATAACTCGGCACATTCACAAAGTTGCGCGCGTCGACGTTAACCCAGATGCCGAATACGCGGCCTTTGCGGCGCGTGCGCTCGTTATCGCGCGGTCCCGTCACCGTCACCACCACATCATAGCCGCCGTGGGGCGCCACCGATGCCTGATCGCGTTCCACGCTGCCAAACAGCACAAGGTCGACGCCTGCATAGCTCGAGGTCACCATTACGCGATGGTTGGAAAGCGAGATGATCAGCCGCTCGGCCATAGCGGGCGTAACTGTGAAAGCCAGCAACCCGGCGAGCCAAACAGCGATAAGGCGTCGTCTGCTCATGGCGTGCCCTCCGCCATGCGCAAGGAGTAGAGGTCTTGCGGGTTGATCATCAATTGGTAGGCGAAGCGCAGGCCCACCATCAACACCAGGAGGCCGAGCAATAGCCGCAGCCATTCGCCCGCCATCTTATGACCGGCACGCGCGCCGAATTGCGCCCCGATCACGCCGCCCACCATCAGGATCAGCGCCAGCACGGCGTCCACCTGATGGTTTGTTACCGCATGCATCACGGTGGCCGACGCCATGGTGACCAGCGTCAGCACCATGGAAGTGCCGATCACTGTCGCGGTGGGTACGCGCAGGAAATAAATTAGCATTGGCACCAGCAGGAAGCCGCCCCCGATACCCATGATGGCGCCGATGAATCCGATGATGAATCCGATTACCCAGATCGGGATTGCGGAGACGTAAATCCGCGAGCGCTTGAAACGGAATTTGATCGGCAGTCCGTGAAACCAGAGATGGCTTCCCGCGCGGCGCAACACCACCGGCCTGCCTGAGCGGGCACGCAGGATCGCCCTGATACTTTCCGACGCCATCAGGCTGCCGACGACGCTGAGCAGTGTGAGGTATGATAATCCGATCATCAGGTCGAGCTGATCGAGCGCGCGCATGACAGTGAACAGCCACACCCCCGATGCGGTGCCGAGAATGCCGCCGCCCAGCAGCATCAGCGCAAGCGGCGGGTCGACCGCGTTACGGCGCCAATAGGAGATCGCGCCCGAACAGGATGATGCGGCGATGTGGCTCGCCACGCTTGCCACGGCCACGCCAGGGTTGACGCCGACAAAGATCAACAGCGGCGTCATCAGAAAGCCGCCGCCGATGCCGAACATGCCGGAGATGAAGCCGACCGCCAGCCCCATCCCAAGGATGAGGAAGACGTTAACCGGAAGATCGGCGATCGGAAGATAGATCTGCACAGACGAAATCCGCCGGTTCGGGGCCGCTACCCATGTTCTGGCGCGAGGCGCGATCGGCGCGCAACCCGCCAAAGCCCGGGCCGAAAAATCAATACGGATTTCGCGAGTTCGTCGCCGACGCGGCTGTCCGCACGAACCTGCGAAATTCGCTAATGCATGATCCGGCGAAGTATAACTGGTTCGCCGTAAAGATCATGCGCCAGTTGTTAACCCATGCGCGCGACCGCTCAGTGTACGCAAGCTGCGCAACGAGCGGCTGCTGCCAGCAAACCCGTGCCCACGTTCGCTGGTGGCGCTTAGCTTGTACGATAAGTCGTAAGAGACTGTAACCTGCCAGCATGGACGTCACGCCGCGCCCAAAGGGCGCGGCGCGAGGCTCATCGGCTGCCGACGCGAACGGGCCCATTGCGCTTCGGCTTGGCCGGTGCGGCCTCCATCGAACTGGAAGAGGCTGCATCCCAGCCGCCGGCCGGCAGTTTCACCGTGGTGGCGGTTTCGGGCTGCGGCTGCGGGACAAAGGACTGGACCGCCAGCTTGGCCGTCGCGAGCGATTGGGGGTCGAGCCGCTTGCCGACGTCGTCGCGTTTTTTTGCCGCTTCGCCGTCGCCCTGGGCGGCCGCAAGCGCGAACCATTTGTAAGATTCGACGAGGTTCTGATCGACGCCGATGCCGCGCGCATAGAGGATCGCCAGATTATATTGGCTGTCAGACACACCGTGGTCGGCCGCCAGGCGGAACCATTGTGCCGCCGTGCGATAGTCCGGCTTCACCGCGGCGCCTTCGGCATAGAGCACCGCGAGGTTATGCATTGCCTTGGCGTTGCCCTGCTCGGCAGCGGCCTTGTAGAGCCGGCGCGCGGTTTCGATGTCCTTCTTCAGGCCGATGCCCTTTTCGTAAAGGCCTGCTAGCCGGAACTGGGCCATGGCCAATCCATGCTTGGCCGCGAGCTCAAACCAGCGTGCGGCTTCAGATGCATTGGCGGCGACGCCTCGGCCTTCCACATAGCGCAGGCCTACTTCGTATGCCGCCGCCGCGTCGCCCGCCGCGGCTGCCGCACGCAACGCCGTGCCGCCGATCGCCGGCGGCAGCTTGTCGGCACTTGGTGCAGGCGGCGGCGAGGGAAGCATGGAGGGGTTCAGCCAGGTCGGCAGTGTGTAGGACTGCGACGCCGGCGCGGAGTTTTGCACTGAGCCGGTTTCCTCGGGCGCGGAAGGAACCTCCGGGCTTGGCGCAGAGGGCGGCCCAGCTATCACCGGCTCTGGCCCGCTCCCAGACGGTTTGATCTCCGCCCCGCTTGGCACCGATGTGTCGGCGATCTCCGTGTTCGAGGACGTATCAACGGAGTTGATTGCATACGTGGCGAGCTGCAGCGCACCGCCCGCGATCAGGATCACGCTGGCGCCGGCAAAGAGCTGACGCACGCGTTGCGCAAGGCTCTTGCCGGCTTTGTCCTGAGGCCCCTGTGAGGCGGCGGCGGCCCGCAAGTCGGCTATGGTCGGATCGGCTGCCGCGGCCTTGGCGGCACGGCGGGCGGCGGCGATAAAATTCGATGTGTTTCCGGGATCGGCGGAGGCCGACTTGGCGGAGCCGAGTGCCGCTTCCGAGGCGGCGATCCGGTCCGCAGGCGAGGCGGTGAGGCGCCCCGGCTCGATGGGGTGATCCGGCGGCAAATTGGGATCGATCGGCGCCCGCACTGCTTGGGGATTTGCGCGTGCCATAGCGGCCGCGGCTTGCGCACGGGCAACCTCGCGGCTCGGCGGGGGGGAAGCCTCGGCAGCGGGAGGTCGAGGCGCTATCTCCGGCAGAGGGGCCGCGGGTGGCTGCACTTCGAGTTGCGCGGCCGCAGGTAACGAAGGGGGCTCAGTCTCAGGTTCGGGCTGCGGCTGCGGCTGAGACCGCGTCTCGCGCATATCGCTTTCCAGCATTGCCAGCCGGTCCACAACATCACCGAGCGTGCCGTGCACTGCTTCAAGCGAGCTCTGCGTGCGCACCAGATCGCGTTGCAGCCCATCCACCTGGGGCGCTACTGCAGCCGCACCGGCACTGCGCTGGTTTTCAATATGTATCAGGAGGTCGGCGAGGCCGCGTTCCACCGCTTCAAGCTGGCTGATGCGCGCGCCGGAGGCGTCGAGCTTCTCCACCAGGGCGGCGATACGGTTCTCGAGATTCCCGAAGGCAACGTTATCGGCGCGCGAATCCTGCAGTCGCTCGATCTTGTCGGTCAGAGCCTGGATCAGCGCTTCGAGCTGCGGCGGCACGCTGCCGCCGTTCTGCACCCGCGATTCGAGAGCATCGGCAATGTGCGCGACACGCCGATCGAGAATTTCCAGGGCATTGCTGTGGTCCACTGCACCGGCGCCGGTGGGAGCGGCCTGATCGATCTTCTGCGCTAGCGCATGCACCTCAGCGGTCAGCTGCTGCAGCGCCTCATTGGAAGCGACATGCGTGACAATGCCGCGCATCGCCAAAACGTTGGCTTCAAGCTGCTGGAAAGCTTTCGGGTCCGGTGCCGAAGTACCGAACATGTCGATCTTCTGCGCCAGGCTGTGAACCGCTTCGCGGAAGCCGTCCAGATTTTCCGCCGGTCGGAGCTTGCGCAGCGTTTCGAGGACTTCCGCTAATCCCCGCTCAATCGAGGCGAGCGTGTTGGTGTCCACGCCGGCATGGCGGCTGTTGTCGAGGCGGGACCCGAGCGCGCGGACTTCGCCTTCCAGCGCTTCGATGGCGCTCTTCGGCCTGGCATCCAGCAGCGTGCGGGCGACCTCGCGCAGCGCCTGCCGCAGGTCGGCAATGCCCTGCTCGAGTTGCGGCTGCTGCCGCAGCGCCTCGATCTGACTGGTGATGTGACGCAGATGCTGCTCCAGCCCGGATAGGTCCTGTACCGGCCCTGGCGCGGGTTCTGCATCCGCTTCTGCGAGTTCTGCATCCGCTTCTTGTGCGTCCGCTTCGGGTTGTTCGGGCACAGCAGGCTGGGTTTCCGCGGGTTGCGGTCCGATAACTGGTTCATCCGGCTCCGCGTCGAGCGCCCGCATCCGTGCGGTGATTTCCGCCATGGCTTGGTCGACATCGGGGGCGGAGCCATCGGCGGGCGCGGCTGCAGGCGGCATGTCGGCCGGCGGGGGCGGCGCATAAGCAGGCGCGGCATCCACCGACCCTGCCGGAATCGCGCGGCTGGAATTGACCAGTTCGTCCATTCGCCGTTCGAGGCGAGCGATGGCTTCTACCAGCTGGCGGTCGCGGTTGTGATTGTTGGACAGCGGGGCATATGCCTCCGGCCCTCGCGCGGCTGGCGGATTGGGAGAGCGTGGTGCGGGCGCGTGACGCAACCGCTCGAGCTGGCGAGTCAATTCGTTGAGGCGCTCATGCATGGCGAAAAACTGGTCGCCATCGTCCTCGTTGTGGCCGCGGCGCGGCACCCGGCTTTCTTCATCGGCGGAGTCGAGGATGACGGTGTTGAGCCATTCGCCTACCGACATACCCGCCCGGCGCGCGGCTTCCCGCGCCGCCTCGCGCGGATTGGGACGGGTGCTTTTCGCTCTCCACGGGATGCCCAGTTTCATGCCACGCCCACGTTGCCCAGGGAGGAGCGGGGAGCCCAAGGGCCCAGCTGAACCAGCGCTTTAGGGGGAAACGAACGGAGGCGCGGTCCTTTTCCTCAGACCGAAGTCTTCCGATTTTATGGTAAATAACCGGTTAAGAATGGGTCGCGATCGGCCGGATTGTTAAGGAGATGCCAACATTTCCGCAGGGGTGGTGACCGCGCCGACATTGCGATCTCCGGTACAAGCGCACCGCATTTACGGGCGAGCCGCGTGCCCGGAGAGTCACTGGCCGTCACAGATCTTGAGCGTAAATATCCTCGGGTTTCACCGGGAGGCGGCACGGAACATACGTAGGCTCAGATACTTAGTAGCAAAGATTGGGCTCGGCGCCCGTTGGGCCCTAACGCTAACGTAATCTGATATGTGATCCTGATACCGTTTCGCTGGCGGGCCCTATTCGCGCCTGCAATGGACGCGTAGCTGCAAATCGCCAAGGCGCGGAGACGACCATGCCGACCTACAAGGCTCCCGTGGACGATGTACTGTTTCTCTTGACCGACGTCTTCCACATTGAACGTCACAACAATCTTCCGGGCTTTGCCGACGCCTCTCCTGATGTGGTGGAGGCCGTGTTGAGCGAAGCCGCCAAGCTTTGCGAAGAAGTGTTGCTGCCACTCAACCGCATCGGCGACATCGAAGGCTGCAGACGTCATGACGATGGCAGCGTGACCACCCCCAAGGGATTTAAGGAAGCTTACAAGCAGGTGGTCGAAGGCGGCTGGGTCGGCATTTCGGCTCCGGTGGAGTATGGCGGGCAGGGGTTGCCCTCCACATTGACGCTGATCGTCAACGAATTCATGTGCGCGGCCAACATGGCCTTCGCCATGTATCCCGGTCTCACGCAGGGCGCGATTGCCGCGCTGCTCGCGCACGCCCCTGCCGGGCAAAAAGACAAATATCTGCCGAAGATGGTCGCCGGCACCTGGACCGGCACAATGAATCTCACCGAGCCGCATTGCGGCACCGATCTCGGGATGTTGCGCACCAAGGCTGTGAAACAGGCGGACGGCAGCTACAAGATCACAGGCACCAAGATTTTCATTTCCGCTGGCGAGCATGATCTCGCGGAGAATGTGGTGCATCTCGTGCTCGCGCGCATCGAGGGCGCGCCCGACGGCACCAAGGGCATCTCGCTGTTTGTCTGCCCGAAATTCCTGCTCAATGACGACGGCTCGCTCGGTGCACGCAACTCCCTGTCCTGCGGCTCGATCGAGCACAAGATGGGAATTCATGGCAACTCGACGTGTGTAATGAACTACGACGGCGCCACCGCCTGGCTGATTGGCGAGGAAAACCGCGGGTTGCCGGCGATGTTCGTCATGATGAACGAGGCGCGGCTCGGCGTCGGCTTGCAGGGCCTCGCCCTGTCGGAGGTCGCCTATCAGAATGCGGCCGCCTACACCAAGGAACGCCTGCAAGGCCGTTCCCTCAGTGGTCCCAAATTTCCCGACAAGCCGGCGGATCCAATTATCGTGCAGCCGGACGTGCGCCGCACGCTCCTGACCATCCGCGCCTTCAATGAGGCGGCGCGCGCGCTGGTGATCTGGACCGGGCTGAAGGCCGATATCGCGCATCGTTCTGCCGATGAAAAGGAACGCCAGTCGGCTGAGGATCACATGGGCCTGCTGACCCCGGTGATCAAAGGCGTGCTGACCGACACCGGCTTTGCCAATACGGTGCTTGCGCAGCAGATGTTCGGCGGTCACGGCTACATCGCCGAGCATGGCATGGAGCAATTCGTGCGTGATGCCCGCATTGCCATGCTCTACGAAGGGGCCAACGGCATTCAGGCGCTCGATCTCGTCGGGCGCAAACTGGGCAAGGATGGCGGCCGCGCGATGATGGCCTTCTTTAGCGAGGTGCAGGGTTATCTGAAGGAACGCGCCAATGACGACGCGTTGAATCCCTATCTGAAGCCGCTCGGCCAGGCGCTCGCGCATCTGCAGCAGGCGACCATGTGGTTGATGCAGAATGCCGTGGCTAAGCCGGAGAATGGCGGGGCAGGCGCCACCGATTACATGCATCTCTTCGGCTTGGTGACGCTCGGTTATATGTGGTGCCGCATGGTCGAGGCGGCACGCGGCAAGCTGGCTGCGGGCGCCAATGGCGCCGAGCCGAGCATGAATGCCAAACTGGTTGCAGGGCGCTTCTTCATGGAACGCATGCTGCCGGAAACCGCCTCGCATCTGGCGCGAATCCAGGCGGGGGCCGGAAGCGTCATGGAATTGCCGGCGGACGCGTTCTAGCGGTCAGCGCAGAAACAGCAGCCCCGCGCCCGCCACCGTCAGGATGACGGTTGTCGTGCCGATGACGGTGGCCACGTGCCGCCAGCCGAGCGCGGCAATGCCGGCAAGTGACGTGCGCAGGCCGAGGGCCGAGATCGCGATCAACAGGCCCCAGGTCGAGACTTCGATGCCCACGGTTTTGATGTTCGCGTAAACGGTGGCGACCGTGGCGAAGGACGGCACGATGCTGTTCAGAATGCACAGCGCCAGGAAGCCGACCGCGAACGCGGGAATGCGAATCTTACCGGCGGCGCTACGGACATTGGTGCGCGTGAACCACCAGCCGATGCTCAGCACAACAGGCAGCAGCAGGAAAACGCGAAACAGCTTGACGATGACCGCGGTGTTCCCGGTCGGCTCCGAGACCGCGTAGCCGGCGCCGACCACCTGCGCCACATCGTGGATGGTGGCGCCGATCATCACGCCGGAGAGTTGTTCTCCGAAACCGAGCCAGGTGCAGAGCAGCGGATAAAGCACCATCGCCAGCGTCGACAGCGCGTTGACGGTGACGCAAACGAACGCCACCTCCGCTGCCTTGTTCCTGTATTCGGGCAGCACAATCGCGGTCGCGAGCGTTGCCGACGCGCCGCAGACAGCGGTTGCCACGCCCGCCAATGCGCCGAAAGCCGGTGTTTGTCCGAGCAGACGCGCGAAGACGAAGCCCGAGGCGATGGTGCACGTCATGCCGAGGATCACGAGCGCTGCGGTCTCTACGCCGAGCGCGGCGATATCGCCGAGCGCGATGCGCAGGCCCAGCAAGGCAACGCCGATGGGAAGGATCACCTTAAGGCAGAACAGCGTGCCGGCCACAAACACCGGCCTCCGCGCCAGCCAATTGAACGCAATGCCGAGAACGAGCGCCACCACCATCCCCGGGATCGGAAATACCTTGACCATTGCATGCGCGATGGCCACGGCCGTCGCTGCGAGCAGACAGGACAACCCCAGCCCCGGGAGAATCTGGATCAGATTGCCGGCGCCGGGGTGTGAAAGACTGGAGGCCGGATGCTGGATGCTCACGCGAATTCCCACGCGCATGGATGGGATGTCTTTTTCCCATGGCCGTATCTATGCAGGATGCATAGACTAGTCTGATGGGTATTTGCAGAAGAAAATTCTGGTGCTGGAGAGTTGCGCACAGGGGCGGCTCGCCAGACGCGTTCCCGGGCAGTCAGGGGCCCGAGGCTCTCAACGGCGCTTCTAAGTTGCGGCAACAGGCGTTCGCCCTGCGGGGCGCGGGAGGTACCGTGTTGGAACGTGATTCGCCATATGTCGTTATGACGGTTCAGGCTTTACTCAGGAGGGAGCGTTATGGCTGACGCCTTTATCTACGACCACGTGCGCACGCCGCGCGGGCGGGGAAAGGCGGATGGCTCCCTGCATGAGGTTACGGCGCTCAATCTTGCGGCACAGACGCTGGAGGCGGTGCGCAACCGCAACGGGCTCGATCCGGCGCTGGTCGATGACGTGATCCTTGGCTGCGTCGATCCGGTGGGCGAGGCGGGTGGGGACATCGCCCGTGCGGCTGCGCTCGTGGCAGGGTTTGGTGACGGCGTCCCGGGCGTGCAGATCAACCGCTTTTGCGCTTCCGGGTTGGATGCGGTGAATTTTGCCGCCGCGCAGGTGATGTCCGGCCAGCACGATATGGCTATCGGAGGCGGCGTCGAATCCATGAGCCGCGTCGGCATCGGCGCATCCGGCGGTGCCTGGCCGGTGGACCCTTCCATCGCGCTGAAATCTTATTTCATGCCGCAGGGCATTTCGGCCGATCTTATCGCCACGCGTTACGGTTTCTCCCGCGACGATGTCGACGCCTACGCGGTCGAGAGCCAAAAGCGGACCGCTGCGGCTTGGGACGATGGCCGTTTCAAGCGTTCGGTCATGCCGGTGAAGGACGTCAACGGCCTCACCATTCTGGCGCGCGACGAGCATATGCGGCCAACGACAACCATGCAGTCACTGGCAGCCTTGCAGCCTTCCTTCGTGCAGATAGGGGAGATGGGCGGCTTCGACGCGGTCGCGATTCAGGCGCATCCGGAAGTCGAGGTGGTCAATCACGTGCATCACGCCGGCAACTCGTCGGGCATCGTCGATGGCGCGGCTGCCGTGCTGGTCGGCAGCAGGGAAGCCGGCGAAAAGGCCGGGTTGAAGCCGCGCGCACGCATCAAGGCCTTTGCCAATATCGGATCGGAGCCAGCGATGATGCTCACCGGACCGATCGACGTGACGCACAAGGTGCTGAAGCGCGCGGGAATGCAACTCGGCGACATCGACCTGATCGAGGTCAACGAAGCCTTTGCCGCCGTCGTGTTGCGCTTCATGCAGGCATTCGGCATCGATAACAGCAAGGTCAATGTCAACGGCGGCGCTATCGCCATGGGCCATCCGCTTGGCGCCACAGGCGCGATGATTCTCGGTATTGCTCTCGACGAGCTGGAGCGGCGTAACCTCAGCACCGCACTCGTTACGCTTTGCATCGGCGCTGGCATGGGTACCGCCGCCGTCATCGAGCGGGTGTGACGTGCCGAAGGTCGATATCGACAAAGCCGTGGTGCGGACCACGTCGAACTATCCCGCGCCGTTCCGCCCCGCGGTTGCAGGGCGCGAGAGAATGGCGCTCGGCAATCTCGCAGGCCTTACCCAATTCGGCGTGAATCTCACACGGCTGAAGCCCGGGGCGGCTTCGGCGTTGCGCCACTGGCACGATAATGAGGACGAATTCGTCTATGTGCTGAAAGGCGAGATCACGCTGATTGAGGATCAGGGAGAGACACTGCTGCGCGTCGGGGAGGCGGCGGGCTTCAAGGCGGGGGTGCCAAACGGCCACCATCTGGTCAATAAATCAGATCGGGATGCCGTTTATCTGGAAGTGGGAACGCGGGCGGAGCGCGAGCGCGCGCATTATCCTGATGATGATTTGGCTTGCACAAAAGACGGCAAGGATTTCACTTTCACGCACAAATCCGGCGACCCTTACGGCGAGTAGTGCTACGACCACTGAGCGGAGCGAAAAGATGGCCTTCACCAATTTCAAGCTCGACATCGATGCGGACGGCATTGCACTGGTGACATGGGACATGCCCGGCCGCTCGATGAACGTGCTCGATGAGAAGGCAATCGAAGAGCTCGCCGCCATTATCGAGCAGACGACGGCGGATACGACGGTCAAGGGCGTGGTCATCACCTCGGCGAAAGAAGCGTTCTGCGCGGGCGCCGACATCACAATGATCGATGCGATCGCGCGTAACTTCGCCGAGACGGCGCGCACGCAAGGCGAGGAAGCCGCGATCGCGCAGTTGTTTGCCGAAAGCCGCAAGCTCTCGCAGCTCTTCCGCCGGCTTGAGACAAATGGCAAGCCCTGGGTCGCGGCGATCAACGGCACCGCACTCGGCGGCGGGCTTGAACTCTGCCTAGCCTGTCATCATCGCGTGGCGTCCGACAACGCAAAGACCCGGGTCGGGCTGCCGGAAATCAAGATCGGGATCTTCCCGGGCGCGGGCGGCACGCAACGTGTGGCGCGCATGATGCCGCCGGCGGATGCGCTGCAGATGTTGCTCAAAGGCGAGCAATTGAAGGTTGACCGCGCCAAGGCGATGAAACTGATCGATGCCGTGGTGCCGCCGTCCGACCTGATCAAGACCGCAAAGGATTGGATCAAGGGCGGCGGCAAGGGCGTCGCGCCCTGGGATGTACAGGGCTTCAAGCTGCCCGGCGGCCTCGTCTATTCCAAGGCGGGGATGATGACCTTTCCGGCGGCTAATGCCATCTACCGGCGCGAGACTTACGACAATTATCCCGGTGCCCGCGCCATTCTGCAGGTGGTCTACGAAGGCCTGCAACTGCCGATGGATCTGGCGCTGCGGGTGGAGTTGCGCTGGTTTGCGAAAGTACTGCGCACTCCGGAAGCGGCAGCGATGCTCCGCTCGCTCTTTGTCTCCATGCAGGAGCTGAACAAGGGTGCGCGTAGACCGGCGAATTTTCCCCCGTCCAAGCTCGGCACCGTCGGCATTCTCGGCGCCGGCTTCATGGGCGCGGGCATCGCCTATGTTAGCGCAATGGCGGGCCTGCAGGTTATCCTTATCGACCGTGATCAGGAATCTGCCGACAAAGGCAAGGCGCATATCCATAAGATGATCACCGACCAGATCAATAAGGGCCGCGCCAAGGTGGCGGAACGCGACGCGCTCTTGGGGCGCATCACCGCCGCGGCGGATTACGCCGCGCTCTCGCGCTGCGATCTGGTGATCGAGGCGGTGTTCGAGGATCGCAAGGTGAAGGCGGAGGCCATCGCCAAGGCGCAGGCGGTGTTGAGCGACAAGGCGATCTTCGCTTCCAATACCTCGACCTTGCCAATCACCTCGCTGGCCGGCGAGTTCAATGACCCGGCGCGCTTCATCGGCATCCATTTCTTCTCGCCGGTGGAACGAATGATGCTGGTCGAAGTGATCATGGGCAAGAATACCGGCGAGCAGGCGTTGGCCACCGCACTCGATTATGTCCGCCTCATCCGTAAGACTCCGATCGTGGTCAACGATACCCGCGGCTTCTATGCCAATCGTTGCGTGCTCAACTATGTGCGCGAGGGCCACCTGATGCTGGTCGAGGGCGTGCCCGCGGCGATGATCGAGAATGTCGGACGCATGGCCGGCATGCCGGTGGGACCGCTGGCGCTCAACGACGAGGTGGCGCTTGATCTCGGCTGGAAGATTCTGAAGGCCACGGAGGAAGACCTCGGACCGGACGCGGTGGATCCCAGGCAGAAAGCATTGCTGGCTGAGTTGGTAGAGAAACAGGCGCGTTATGGACGCAAGAACGGTAAAGGATTTTACGATTATCCGGCCAACGGGCCAAAGCGGCTGTGGCCGGGGCTTAAGGAGCTGCAGCCGACGCAACTTGACCCTGACCGGATCGACATCAGCGAGTTGAAGCACCGCTTCCTCGCGGTGCAGGCGTTGGAGGCAGCGCGCTGCATTGAGGAAGGCGTGATCACCGACGTTCGCGAAGCCGATGTCGGCTCGATCCTGGGCTGGGGTTTTGCGCCTTTCACCGGCGGAACGATTTCCTACATCGACATGATGGGCGCCCAGCGCTTCGTTGAGCTCTGCCAGAGGCTGGAAAAACAGCACGGCCCGCGCTTCACGCCGCCTAAGCTGCTGCTCGACATAGCGGCGACGGACGAAACCTTCTATAGCCGCTTCGCGCCCCCGCGGAAGCAGGCGGCGTGAGATGGAGCTCCCCAATCTAAAAATCGGACTGTCAGGCTCTGCCGAGATCACCGTGCAGGACGCCGACACTGCGCCGCGCATCGGCAGCGGCCGTGTCTCCGTGCTCGCCACTCCGGTAATGATCAACCTGATGGAAGCCGCCGCGCTCAACGCGGTCGAACGCTTGTTGCCGCACGGCCATCAGAGCCTCGGCACGCGGCTGGAGGTTGGGCATTATGCCGCGACACCCGTGGGCATGCGCCTGCGCGCCACCGCTGAGCTGACCAAAATAGAAGGCCGGAATCTGGAATTCCGCGTCGAAGCCTTTGACGAAAAGGAGCGCGTCGGGGACGGCAGGCATACCCGCGTCGTCGTCAACGTCGCGCGCTTCGATGAGCGGGTGCAGCGCAAGCTCACCGTCGACGGTCTGAAAAAATAGTCGCATGCCAGCACAGGAAGAAGGCAAGCGCTCCTTCCTGCGCTGGCGGGAAATCCCGGGCGGGGTCTGGGCGCTCGGTGTCGTTTCGTTGCTGATGGACGTCTCCTCGGAGATGATCCATGCACTGCTGCCGCTCTATCTCGTCACCGTACTCGGCACTTCGATGCTCACGGTAGGGGTGATCGAAGGCGTGGCGGAAGCAACCGCTTCCATCGTCAAAATCTTTTCCGGCGCGCTGAGCGATAGGCTCGGCAAGCGCAAGCTGCTTGCCGCCCTCGGCTATGGTCTCGCTGCCTTCACCAAGCCGATCTTCCCGCTGGCGTCGGGTATCGGCTGGCTGATGGCAGCTCGCTTCATCGACCGCGTCGGCAAGGGCATCCGCGGGGCGCCGCGCGATGCGCTGATCGCAGACATCGCCCCGCATGACCTGCGTGGCGCCAGTTTCGGTCTGCGGCAGACACTCGACACTATTGGCGCCTTCCTTGGGCCGCTGCTGGCAATCGGATTGATGGTTCTTGCCGCTAACAATTTCACCGTTGTGTTCTGGATCGCGGTGATTCCAGCCTTCCTGTCCTTTGCGGTCATCGTGCTCGCTGTGCGGGAACCGAATCGACCGGCGGGCGCAAGGGCGGTGAAATCGCCACTCAGCCGGATGGAGTTGCGCCGGCTCGGCGATGCCTATTGGTTCGTCGTTGCCGTCGCCACGATATTTACGCTGGCGCGTTTCAGCGAAGCTTTCCTGCTGCTGCGTGCGCAGTCGGTCGGACTTTCGCTCGCGCTGGTGCCGGCCGTCTTGGTGGTGATGAATGTCGCCTATGCCTTTTCCGCCTGGCCGGCTGGCGCCTTGTCGGACCGCATCGGGCGCTTCGGGTTGCTGTCGATGGGGTTTGCGCTGTTGCTGATGGCAGATCTATTTCTCGCCTTGGGCGAAAACATAGGCGTGGTCTTGTTGGGGGCTGTGCTGTGGGGCTTGCACATGGGACTGACGCAGGGACTGCTCTCTGCGCTGATCGCCGATACCGCGCCGCCAGAGTTACGCGGCACGGCTTTCGGAATGTTCAATCTTGTCACCGGACTTGCCATGCTGGTGGCGAGCGTCATCGCGGGCAGCCTGTGGGATAATATTGGCCCGCGCGGCACGTTTCTGGCCGGCGCGCTGTTCACCGCGGCGGCGCTGGCCGCGCTTCCTTTGTTGCGCCGGCGGCTGGTCGCAGACCGCGGGTGATGAGCGCATCAGCCCTCATTGCCCTTTCATAAAGGCCGTGTTTAGGTCGCCGCCCTTTCTGCCCGGGACCCCGCATGGCTCGCGACCAAATCGACATGAGACCAATCGAGACGCGCGACGAACTCGTCGCCTGGCTCGCCGAAGGCTGCAAGCCAAAGTCGCAGTTTCGCATCGGCACCGAGCACGAAAAATTCGCCTTCACCACCGGCCGCCATAATCCGATTCCGTATGACCAACCGCGGGGCATCCGGACGCTGCTGGAGGGAATGAAACTCCTGCTCGGCTGGGAGCCGATCATGGAGGAGGGCAACATTATCGGCCTATACGACGTCACCGGAGGCGGGGCGATTTCGCTCGAGCCGGGCGGGCAATTCGAATTGTCCGGCGCGCCGGTGGAAACGGTGCATCAGATGTGCCGCGAATTGCGCGCGCATCTGGCGCAAGTGCACCAGGTGGCGCAGCCGCTCGGCATCGGCTTCCTCGGCGTCGGCATGGCGCCAAAATGGTCGCGCGCCGACATGCCTATGATGCCCAAGGGCCGCTACCGCATCATGACCGCCTATATGCCGAAGGTCGGCAAGCTAGGCCTCGACATGATGTACCGGACCTGCACGGTACAGACCAATCTCGACTTTTCCTCCGAACCCGACATGGTGAAGAAGTTGCGTGTCTCGCTGGCGCTGCAACCGGTCGGCACCGCGCTGTTCGCCAATTCGCCTTTCACCGAGGGCAAGCCCAACGGCTTTCTTTCCTTCCGCTCGGAAGTCTGGCGCGACACTGACCCGGCCCGCTCCGGCATGCTGCCCTGGGCCTTCGAGCCCGGCATGGGTTTCGAGCGCTGGGTCGATTACGCGCTCGACGTCCCGATGTATTTCGTCAAGCGCGGCGAACGTTACATCGACGTGGCGGGTCAATCTTTTCGCGATCTGATGGCCGGCAAACTTCCAGCGCTGCCAGGCGAGCACGCGACCATTTCCGATTGGGCCAATCACCTCACGACGATTTTTCCGGAGGTGCGACTCAAGCGTTATCTGGAGATGCGCGGCTCCGACTCCGGCCCTCAGCGGCGGCTGCCGGCGCTGCCTGCCTACTGGGCGGGCATTCTCTACGACGACGCCTGTCTCGATGCCGCCTGGGATGTGGTGAAACACTGGACGGCGGAGGAACGGCAAAAGCTGCGCGACGACGTGCCGATGCTCGGCTTCAAAGCCGAAATCCGTGGCATCACGGTACGGGACCTTGCAAGCCAAACGCTGGCGGTAGCGCGCGAGGGCCTAACGCAGCGAGGCCACAAGGACCGGGACGGCCTTGACGAGACGCAGTATCTGGCGCCGCTCGAGGAATCCGTCGAGCGCGGCATCACGCCGGCGGAAGAACTGCTGCAGAAATTCCATGGCTCCTGGAACGGCTCGGTCGAGCCGATCTTCAGCGAATATGCTTATTGAGGCCTGCGGGACAGCCACGGCCGGGTAATGCCGCGCCGGTCCTTGACCACGCCGATGGGAACGCCGAAGCGCTCAATGGTTGCGATGGTTTCACCCAACAGCGAGTGGTCACAATTCATCTGCGTCGGCGCGATGAAGAAATCCGCTTCGTCCCAGTCTTCCGCCCAGAGCAGGCGTGGATTTTCCTTGGTTTCGTTTTCGAAGGACTCGCGGTCGCCGCAAACCGCCACCGAGTAGCGCGAGCGCCGTATGGACGTGTTGCCTTCACGCTGGTTGAGGAATGTCTCCAGGTTGGCCACCGCCTCCGGCATCACGTTCACCCAATAATCCATGTCGAAGCGGCGCGAGGCGCCTTCCAAGCCCGAAACCAGGGGATTGAAGAAGACATATTCGTAAGGATGCAGGCGCACGAGCGTGACCGCGTTGAGCAAGAAGGCGGCGGTGACGCCCGCCAGCGCCGAGGCGCCTACGAGCCGGCTGCGCGTTTCAAGCTTGGTCAGCATGGCGTCAAAGCCGATGCCGGCAAGCGCGGCGAGCGGCGGGACCACGAAAATGAAATGGCGCATGCCCGTGAAGGCCGGGCCGTGCCCGATTACCTGGCACAGCACGGGAAACACCGCGATGAAAGCCAGCATGGTTATTTCGCGCTGTCGCGCGCTGCGAAGGATGCCGTCGCGTCTGGCCGCCCAGGCGGTTGCCATGAATGCGATGCAAGCGCCCCCCAGGATCGTCAGCGGCAACTTGATGGCGAGATAGGCGGGAACGTACCAGCGCGGCACCGCAGCCATCTCGTAAATTTCGCCGAAGGCGAGAGTGCGGATCGTGTAATGGAAATGCGCAAAGGCAAAGATCGCGCGCACGGGATTGAGCGGCTCAAGGGAGGCCCAGGGCCAGGCCGCGATCATGATCACATAGGCAAGCACGAGGGCCGGCAACGCGCGCAGGAGCGAAGTGCCGACAAAGCGCGCCCGGTCATTCCAGTTCGCCAAGTCCGGCAATCGCATCAGCACCAGAAGGCCGGCATAGCCCACCATCAGGAGCCCGGTGGCGCGCAAACCGAGTGCACAGCCGAGCAGCAGGCCGAACATTAAGATGTGGAACGGGCGGGGCCGCGGCAGGTCTCGTGTCCCGCGTAGCAGGAAATAGGTCGCGCCCATCATGGCCGCAGCGAAGGGAATGTCCTTGGTGTGATTGAACATGCTCCCGTACCAGGGGCCGCATACCGCCAGCGCCAGCAGCGCCAAAAGGCCCGCGCGCGGGCCGGCCACGAGCCGCGCCACCGCCCAGGTTGCGACGATGCCGCCAATGCCGGTGAGAGCGCAGAGAAAGTGGCGAATGCTGAAGATATCAAAGGGCAATAGGCGATCGAGCAGGATCGCGATAACGTCGAACAGCCCGCCATAGAGGTAGAGATTGTCGTATTGGAAAAGCGTTCGGTCGAGAAAGCCGCTGGCGTAATAAGACAGGATGAGCTCGCCGTAGCGGTGCTGCACGGCTTCGTCATTGGAGATCGCGTAGTCGCCGAAGGTCAGGACCACCAGGACGCTGAGCGCGGCGAAGGCTGTGAGCGCCAGCAGATCGTGATTTTCGATTCCCGCGAGCCGCGACGAGACACGTTGCCGGAGATGCGCGACGCGGGACATGGGCTCGACGCTGCCGTTATGCTGCGCCAAAGGAGCGCGTAGCGCTACGCCACGCCGCGCCAGCAAGAGCGTCTGGTTTTATGGCTCGGGCCCGGTCCATCAATCCCTCCGCACTATCTTACCGGCGAACTGCGCCGTTTTGCGAGAGGCTTTTTTGATCCGAGCAATGGGTGCGACGGAAGCCGCCGCGGCAGGCGCCGCCGAAAAAGAAGGTATTTCAGCGAAAACTGGGCGTTAAGGTCCGCTGAAAGCCGGGTTTAGGCGGTTCCGCCGACGGTGATGCGGTCCATGCGCAGGGTCGGCTGGCCGACACCGACCGGCACGCCCTGACCATTCTTGCCGCAGGTGCCGATGCCGGTATCCAGCTTCATGTCGTTGCCGACCATGCTGATGCGGTTGAGGTCGGTCGGTCCGTTGCCGATCAACATCGCGCCTTTCAGCGGCGCGCCAATCTTGCCGTTCTCGATGCGGTAGGCCTCGGTGCATTGGAAGACGTATTTGCCCGAGGTGATGTCCACCTGCCCGCCGCCGAAATTGACCGCATAGATGCCGTTCTTCACCGAGGCGATGATCTCGCCGGGCTCATGTGGGCCGGCCAGCATGTAGGTGTTGGTCATGCGCGGCATCGGCACGTGCCCGTAGCTCTCGCGCCGGCCGTTGCCGGTCGGTTTCATCTTCATCAGCCGCGCATTCTGTCGGTCCTGCATATAGCCGACGAGGATGCCGTCTTCGATCAGCACGGTGCGATGTGTCGAGGTGCCTTCATCATCGATCGAGAGCGAACCACGCCGTCCCGCGATAGTGCCGTCATCGACAACGGTGACACCCGGCGCGGCAACGCGCTGGCCCATCAGCCCGGCGAAGGCGGAAGTCTTCTTGCGGTTGAAGTCGCCTTCCAGGCCATGGCCAACGGCTTCGTGCAGCATCACGCCCGGCCATCCGGGGCCGAGCACCACATCCATTTCACCGGCAGGGGCGGGGACTGAAGTGAGATTCACCAGTGCCTGGCGCACCGCTTCGTCCACCGCGGATTGCCACATCGACGGCTCGATAAAGCGCGCATAGCCCTCGCGCCCCCCATAGCCGTGGCTGCCGGATTCCTGCCGGTCGCCCTCGCCGGCGACGACGGAGACATTGAGTCGCACCAGCGGCCGCACATCGCGATAAATCTGTCCGTCGGCGCGCAAGATCTCGACCATCTGCCAGGTCGCGCCAAGACTGGCGGAGACCTGCCGCACCCGCGGATCTTTCGCGCGTGCTGCGGCGTCGATGGCCTCCAGCAGTTTCACCTTGGCCTCGAAGCCGGGCGCGGCGAGCGGATTGTCGTCGGAATAGAGCTTTCTATTGCTGCGGCCCGGAGCCTGGGCGTAGTTCCCGCTATGGCCGCCCTTCACCGCCCGGACACTGTCCGCTGCCCGTGCGATGGCCTGCTCCGACATGTCCGAGGCGTGGGCATAGCCGACCGCCTCGTCCTTCACCGTGCGCAACCCAAACCCCTGCGCCGTGTCGTAGGTCGCCTGCTTCAGGCGGCCATTGTCGAACATCAACATCTCGGACTGCTTGTATTCGAGGAAGAGCTCGCCGTCGTCCGCACCTTCCAGAGCGTGCTTTAGATGTCGGCCGACCTGCGCGGAATCGAGGCCTGCGCGGTCGATGAGGGATGTGGGCGAGGAATCGGCCATGGGTGCGATCCGGATTAAGGGTCAAACCGGAAGATAAGCGCTCGGCGGCGGAGTCGCGAGGGGGCCAGAGCGAGCAGCTTTCCGCGCTGTTCAGGGGAGCTTGTCGAAGCCTTCTCCGAAGCCGTTGAGGCTCAACGGAAATCCAATGCCCTCTTCCGGCGTCTGGAAAATAATGAAGGTAGCGCTTTGCCCGGTGCGCAATTGTCGCATCAGATTATCGTCCATCACGACCTCGGCGAAGCAGCCGCGCGGCAGGCAGCGCACAAAACCGGCCCGGCCCACGTCCTGCTTATCGATCGTCAGCCCGAGGCCTGCCGGCAACAGCACCCCGAGCGGGGCGATGACCCGCAATACCCGACTCTTGTTATCGGCTGTCTTCAGCACGATGACGGTGAGCCCAACATTGGCGCGATCTTCGGCCACCACGCTCTGCATCAACGCGCATTGTTCGCTTTGTGCGCCCGGCGGAGTATCGCAGCGGATCTGCCAGTCCTGATGGACGGAACGAACGACCCCTTGTGCCCCGGCACTTGGCGGGAAACCGGTCAGCCCCGCCAGCGTTGTTATAACAATGGCAATGGCGGTCTTCAGTGCCCCCGCAAGCGGGTGTTTATTCGAATCGTGGCAGAAGGTTCCCATCATTGATCCCTGACCGGCTGCTGCCGCCCGCTGGTGAGCGAATTGCCGGATACGGTCGATATCTTAGCCTTATCCGCGGTCTTCAAGGCCTGTGGCCGCCTTTTCTGAAGAAGGCATGCTGCCGCATGGCAGAACTGGATTTGGTGCATTGCGACTGGGCCGGAATTGTGGTTTGAGAGGCCGGGACTTCTCCCCTGTCCCGCCGCTCCTGCCCTAGCGTCGCGCTTTGTGGCGCACGCCGTGAATCCAAGCTGCGGTGCACGCTTCGGCAGGACGCCCACGGCCGATTTTCTCGTCGAAGGAGCGAATACGACGATGCAGGTGTTCAAGCAGTTCATCACCTTGGGGATTATTTTCTCGGGTTTGGCGGGAGGGCCGGGAACGGCGCTCGCTGCCCAGCCCCAGCCGTGGGAAATGAATTTGCAGCCCGCGGCGACAGAGGTGATGGAGCAGATCATCCAGTTCCACTATGGCCTGCTCATCATCATCACCCTCATCACCCTCTTCGTCCTGGGGCTTTTGCTCATCGTCATCGTCAAGTTCAACGCCAAAGCGAACCCGACGCCATCGAGGACCACGCACAACACGTTGCTTGAAGTACTCTGGACTGTGGTGCCGGTCGTCATCCTCACCGTTATCGCGATCCCGTCCTTCCGGCTGCTTTTCACGCAGCTCGATCTCCCGCCCGCGGATGTCACCGTGAAGGCCACCGGCAAGCAGTGGTTCTGGAGCTATAGCTACCCGGATGCCGGCGGGTTCGAATTCGATTCCCTCATGCTTTCTGATAAGGACCGCAAGCCCGACCAGCCGCGTCTGCTCGCCGTGGATAACGAGCTGGTCGTGCCGGTGAACAAGAATATCCGGGTCATCACCACCGGCGCGGACGTGATCCACGCTTTTGCGGTGCCCGCATTCGGAATCAAGATCGATTCAATCCCCGGCCGCATCAACGAGACCTGGTTCAAGGCGACGCGCGAGGGTGTCTATTACGGCCAATGTTCCGAATTGTGCGGCAAGGACCATGCCTTCATGCCGATCGCCGTTCGCGTGGTGAACGATGCCGCCTTCACCGCCTGGCTCGAGGAAGCGAAGAAGAAATACGCAAGCGAGGACGGCGGTCGTCCGACCGCCGTCGCCGCGGCCGGCGAAACCGCGCAACGGTAAGCCGGCAGGAACACCGCTAAAAGAGCGACAAGAGACAACGTCGAGGAAGTGACTATGGCAACGACGACACACGGCACCCACGACGATCATGGCGCGCATGCCGCGCACGGAGATCCGACCGGATGGCGCCGCTACGTCTATTCGACCAACCACAAGGACATCGGAACGATGTACCTGGTGTTTGCGCTCATTGCCGGCGTGATCGGCGCGGGCCTGTCGATCGCCATGCGCATGGAGCTGCAGAACCCCGGCATCCAGTTCTTCCACGACTCGCATGCCTTCAACGTGTTCGTCACGGCGCACGGCCTGATCATGATTTTCTTCATGGTGATGCCGGCGATGATCGGCGGCTTCGGCAACTGGATCGTGCCGCTGATGATAGGCGCGCCGGACATGGCCTTCCCGCGCATGAACAATATTTCCTTCTGGCTGTTGCCGGCTTCTTTTTCGCTGTTAGTGATCTCGCTGTTTGTGGAAGGCGAGCCCGGCGGCAACGGCGTCGGCGCCGGCTGGACAATCTATGCCCCGCTATCGACATCCGGCCACCCCGGCCCGGCGGTGGACTTCGCCATCCTATCGCTGCATCTGGCGGGCGCCTCCTCGATCCTGGGCGCGATTAACTTCATCACCACCATCTTCAACATGCGCGCGCCGGGCATGACCCTGCACAAGATGCCGCTGTTCGTGTGGTCGATCCTGGTGACGGTGTTCCTGCTGCTGCTGGCGATGCCGGTTCTGGCTGGCGCCATCACCATGCTGCTCACCGACCGCAATTTCGGCACCACCTTCTTCACCGCCCAAGGCGGCGGCGACCCGGTGCTGTTCCAACATCTGTTCTGGTTCTTCGGCCACCCGGAGGTCTACATTCTGATCCTTCCGGGCTTCGGCATGATCAGCCAGATCGTGGCGACATTCTCGCGCAAGCCGGTGTTCGGCTATCTTGGCATGGCCTATGCCATGGTCGCGATCGGCGGCATTGGGTTCGTCGTCTGGGCGCACCACATGTACACGGTCGGCATGTCGTCGGGCGCACAGGCCTATTTCATCGCCGCCACCATGGTGATCGCCGTCCCCACCGGCGTGAAGATCTTCTCCTGGATTGCCACCATGTGGGGCGGCTCGATTGAGTTCCGCACGCCGATGCTCTGGGCGATCGGCTTTATCTTCCTGTTCACGGTGGGCGGAGTGACCGGCGTGGTACTGGCCAATGCCGGCGTCGACCGCGTGTTGCAGGACACCTATTACGTGGTGGCGCACTTCCACTATGTGCTGTCGCTTGGCGCCGTCTTCGCGATCTTCGCCGGCTGGTACTACTGGTTCCCGAAGATCACCGGCTACATGTACAACGAGACCATCGGCAAGCTGCACTTCTGGATCACCTTCATCGGCGTCAACCTGGTGTTCTTCCCGCAGCACTTCCTCGGCCTGTCGGGCATGCCACGCCGCTATATTGACTATCCGGACGCCTTCGCCGGCTGGAACATGGTGTCCTCGATCGGTTCCTACATTTCCGGTTTCGGCATCATCATCTTCTTCTACGGCGTGGCGCTGGCCTTCATGCGCAAGGAGCGGGCCGCAAACAATCCCTGGGGTGCGGGTGCGACCACGCTGGAATGGACGTTGCCGTCGCCTCCGCCGTTCCACCAATTCGGCACCCTGCCGCTGATCAAGTAACTCCGAAGGCGAGGGCGTAAAGGAAAGCGATGTCGCTCGCGAGCCAAAGCGAAAAGCTCACCGCGCAATTCAGCGCCGCCGAGGTAGGCGACTATCTCGCGTTGCTGAAGCCGCGGGTGATGTCGCTCGTGGTCTTTACCGCTTTCGTCGGTTTGGTGCTGGCGCCGGTGCCGATGCATCCGGTGATGGCTTTCACCGCGCTGCTTTGCATCGCGGTAGGGGCGGGCGCCGCCGGCGCGTTGAACATGTGGTACGACGCCGACATCGATGCGCGCATGCAGCGCACCAGCGCGCGGCCGATTCCGGCCGGGCGCATACTGCCCGGCGAGGCGCTTGGCTTCGGCCTGCTGCTCGCCGGCTTCTCGGTGGTGATCCTGTCATTGCTGGTGAATCTCACCGCCGGCGCGCTCCTTGCCTTCACCATCTTCTTCTATGTTGTCGTCTATACGATGTGGCTAAAGCGCTGGACGCCGCAGAACATCGTCATCGGCGGCGCTGCCGGCGCTTTCCCGCCGATGATCGGCTGGGCCGCGGCGACCGGCGGCATCAGCGCCGAATCGGTGCTGCTCTTTCTCATCATCTTCTTCTGGACGCCGCCGCATTTCTGGGCGCTGTCGCTCTACCGCGCCGATGACTATGCGCGCGCCGGCATTCCGATGCTTCCCGTGGTCTCAGGCGAGCGCGAGACGCGCCGGCAGATCCTGATCTATACGTTGATCCTGGCGCCGCTCGGCGTCGCGCCCTGGCTGCTCGGCTTCGCCGGTCCGGTTTATGGCGTCATCGCGATACTCTCCGGTGCGGCGATGCTGGCGCTTGCGATCCGGCTTTTGACCGAGCGCTCCGACCGCGCGGCCAAGCATCTTTTCGCTTTCTCGATCCTTTATCTCTTCTTGCTCTTTGCCTTTCTCTTGATTGATCGCGCAGTGGGAGCCCATCTGGGTTTTGTGGGATGAGCGTCATGAGCGAGCCGCGTGAGCAGACCGGGATCGTGCTCACCGAAGAGCAGAAGCGCCGCCGCCGCGCGCGTTCCGTCGCCATTGCGGTATCGCTTGGCGTTCTGGTCGTGCTGTTCTATCTCGTGACCCTGGTGAAGGGCCCGGGCGTGCTGCAACGGCCGCTATGAGATTGCCATGACCGCAAACAGCACCCATTCAGTCCGCCGCGGATCGCGCCGGCGCGATGTCGTGGTGGCGGCGGCCTGTGGCGCCTTCGTCGCGGTCATGGTGGGGGCGGCTTACGCGGCGGTGCCGCTATACAATTGGTTCTGCCGCACCACTGGTTTCGGCGGCACCACGCAGGTTTCGACCGCGGGACCGGCGCAATCGCTTGGCCGCAGCATTACCGTTCGTTTTGACGCCAACGTCGCCCCCGGGCTGCCTTGGCGCTTCGCGCCGGAGAAGAATTACGTCGATGTACGCATCGGCGAGGTGCTGACGGTCAACTACACGGTGACCAATCTCGCCGCGCGCGATACCGTCGGGCAGGCCAGCTACAACGTCACGCCGCCGACGACCGGGGCCTATTTCCAGAAGATCAACTGCTTCTGCTTTACTGAGCAATCGATGAAAGCGGGTGAGACGCGCGAGATGCCGGTGGTATTTTACGTCGATCCGGCGTTGGCGCAGGATGCCGAGCAGAACGAGCTGAATACGATTACGCTCTCTTACACCTACTTCCCGGTGCGCCAGCCGGAGCCGCTGGCGGTGAGCACGCAGGGTAGCGGACGGGTTTACTAAACGAAGCGACAACCGAGCGCGCCTCGAGCGCCGCTTACGACGACAGACGGAGAAGATCACGATGGCCGACGCGCACGCCAAGCATCACGACTACCACCTGGTCGATCCCAGCGCATGGCCGGCGATCGGCGCGGTCGCGGCCTTTGTCGCGGCGGTCGGCGCCATCAGCTGGATGCATCATCTGTTTGCCGCGGCCCCAATCGTATTTGGCATCGGTGTGGCCGGCATTCTCTACACCATGATGGGCTGGTGGCGGGACGTGATCCGCGAAGCCGAATACCAGGGCCATCATACCCGGGTGGTGCAACTGCATCACCGTTACGGGATGCTGCTGTTCATCGCCTCCGAGGTGATGTTCTTCGTCGCCTGGTTCTGGGCCTATTTCAACGTCGCGCTATTCCCCGCCGATCCGAATGATGTCGCGCGGCTGGCTGCCACCGGCGGCGTCTGGCCACCGAAGGGCATCGAGACTTTTGATCCCTGGCATTTGCCACTCTTGAACACGCTCATCTTGCTCACTTCCGGCACCACGGTCACCTGGGCGCATCACGCGTTGCTGCACAATGACCGCGACGGCCTGAAGCAGGGTCTGATCCTCACCATCCTGCTCGGCATTACCTTCACCGCCGTGCAGGCCTATGAATACAGCCACGCCGCCTTCAACTTCAAAGGTAACATTTACGGCGCCACCTTTTTCATGGCGACCGGTTTCCATGGCGCGCATGTGATCATCGGCACCATCTTTCTCACCGTGTGCCTGATCCGCGCCTACAAGGGCCAGTTCACGCCGACCCAGCATCTCGGCTTCGAATTCGCCGCCTGGTACTGGCATTTCGTCGACGTGGTCTGGCTGTTCCTGTTCGCCTGCATCTATGTCTGGGGCGCGGGCGGCGAACAGGCCGCGGGAGCTGCCGGCGGACATTAGGAACACTGAGTCGTCATGCCCTGCCTTGTGCCGGGCATCCACGACTTCCAGACCAACCAAACGAAGGCGTGGATGGCCGGAACGATCCGGCGATGACGGGTCCTTTGGTTGGCGGGAAAAGACGCCATGCCTGATACGCAACCTTCGCCCCCGTCTCCCTATATCGCGGGTCTGACTTGCCGCTGTCCCGCCTGCGGCAAGGGGCGGCTGTTTCAGAATTTCCTCGGTGTGCGGCCACGCTGTGAAACCTGCGGCCTCGATTTTGGCTTTGCTGACGCGGGGGACGGGCCGGCGATCTTCATCATGCTGTTCGGAGGCTTCATCGTGGTGGGAGCCGCGCTGCTGGTGGAGGTGATGTATCGGCCGCCTTATTGGGTCCATGCCGCGCTGTGGGGGCCGTTGATCCTCTTGGTGACGCTGGTGCCGCTGCGTTCCATGAAGGGTTTGCTCATCGCCTTGCAATTCCATCACAAGGCGGCGGAAGGGCGCCACGAGCGCGGGAGCGAATCATGAGCGCGATCCGCCGCGGCTTGTTGGTGCCGAGCCTCGCGACGCTGATTGCCTTCGCGATGCTGTTCGCGCTCGGCACCTGGCAGCTTCAGCGCAAAGCGTGGAAGGAAGAATTGATCGGCACGCTCACGCGCAGGCTCACCGCTGCACCCGTCGCTCTGCCTCCGCCGGCGCAATGGGCGTCGCTGCAGCGGGATCGCGACGAATTCACCCGGGTGAAATTTCGCGCCGAATATGTGCCCGGCAAGGAAGCTGTGGTCTGGGCGACCGGATCCGCCCTGCGCGATGATGTGAAAGGCCCGGGCGTTTTTGTGTTCACGCCAGCACGGCTCGCTTCCGGCGAAACCGTGGCGGTCAACCGCGGCTTCGTCGCCGATCAGAAGCCTACCGGCGCCACCGCGCGGCCGGCGCCGGCGCCAGGCGCGGTCGAGATTACCGGTGTGTTGCGCTGGCCGGAACCGAAGGCGTGGGAATTGACGGCGCCCTACGACAAGGGCGCGCAACTCTGGTTCGTGCGCGATCATTTGGCGATGGCGCAGGAAAGCGGTTGGGGCCAGATCGCCCCTTTTTATATCGAGCGCGAGGGTCAAGAGCCCGCCGATGGGCTGCCGCCGCCCGGCGCGTTGAAGCCGAACCTGCCGAACAACCACCTGCAATATGCGGTGACCTGGTACGGGTTGGCCCTGGTGCTGCTGGCGGTCTTCGGCTTCTGGGTCCGCAGCCGCCGCGATTTGCGGGTTGAGGAAAAGATCTAGGGCTTTCGCCTGTTCGATTGCAGCGCTAGCATCCGGGCTGCGTCGGGGGGCGTTTTATGGAAATCGTATTTGGCATCCTTTTGGTGCTCGCAATTCCGATTGCGGGGATCGTAGCATTTTTCATGGTGCTGGGTGCCCGCCGCCGCCTCGATGTGATCGAACGGCGTCTGGCACTTTTTGAGCAGCGGCTGCCCCGAGAGGGCGCTGCATCCGTTGCACCGGAGACCTCCCCTGCGACAGCGCCTGCACCGCGGCCAGAACCGCCGCCCCGCGCACAGCGCGAAGAGGAAATCCCGAAATCTGTTCCGCCGAGGACCGCGGCGCCCGCCGCTGCGCCAATGCCAAGGCCGGATCGTCCGTCGGCCGGCTTTGAGGAGAAGTTTGGCACCCGTTGGGTGGTCTATATCGGCGGCCTCGCGCTGGCGCTGGGCGGCATCTTTCTGGTGCGTTACTCGATCGAACAGGGGCTGCTCGGGCCGGGCATGCGCATTTTTCTGGGCGGCCTGCTTGCCGCGGGTCTTGTCGCCGCCGGCGAATGGATGCGACGGCAGGAAAATCGGTCCGGCATTGCCGGCATCTCACCTGCGCATATCCCGAGCATTCTCACCGCGGCCGGCACGACAGTCGCCTATGCGACGGTCTACGCTGGTTACGCGCTTTATGGCTTCTTCGGCCCCGCGCTTGCTTTCATTCTGCTCGGCATTGTCGCCTTGGCGACCTTGGCTGCGGCCTTGCTGCACGGCCCGGCGCTGGCGGGACTGGGTCTCGTCGGCGCTTATGTCACGCCGCTGCTCGTTTCATCCGACAAGCCGAGTTACTGGGCGCTCTATCTCTATCTCGCCGTCGTTACCGGCGCCGCCTTTGGCCTCGCGCGCATTCGCCTGTGGCGCTGGCTTGCGGTGACCGCGATTGCGTTGAACGCGCTGTGGATCCTGCCAGGGATCGACAGCCTGCAGACCGACATTCTGGTGCCGCATGCGCTGCATGCTGCCGTCGGCTTCGCGCTGGTGGCGGCTCTCATCGTCTCAGGCTTCCTATATGGGCCGCCGGCCGAAACGGGCCGCATCGAAACCGTGTCGTCGGCCGCCTTGGGGGTTTATCTGCTGGCCGTCACCCTCCTGGTGCTGGCTACCCGGCACGATCCCGTCGCTTTTCTCACTTTCTCGTTGCTGGTCTTTGCAACCATCGCCATTGCTTCGCGCAGCGATGCGGCGGTCGCGGCGGTCCCGGCCGCAGTTATTGTTGTCGCCTTGGTGATGTGGCATTGGGCGGTGCCGTTCGATTACAACACGCTGGTCGCGCCCAACCTTGTCATTTCCGGCATCACTGCGAATCCGAATCCTGCGCTTGTTGGCTCGCATCTCGCGCTGGGTGCCGCCTTCGCTCTGGCTTTTGGCGCTGCCGGTTTTCTTGCCCAAGCGCGCACGGCTTCGCCGGTTATCGCGATGCTGTGGGCGGCATCGGCGGTTATCGCGCCGATCGTCATCCTCATGGCGGTCTATTATCGTATCGCCGGGCTTGAACGCTCGATCCCCTTCGCCGCGCTCGCCCTGCTACTGGCGGTGCTTTATGGCTACGCCGTCGAATATTTGAACAAGCGTCCTGCGAAACCGGGTCAAGCCGCTGCCGGCGCGATCTTCGCCGTCGGCGGCATTGCCGCGCTCGCGCTTGCACTCACGCTTGCCATGGAAAAGGGCTGGCTCACGATCGCTCTCGCCCTGATGGTACCCGGCATCGCCTGGGTGGAACGCCAGCGTCCGCTGCCGGCGTTACGCTGGACCGCTGCGGTCGTCGTCGCGCTGGTTGTTGCCCGAATTATGTGGGAGCCGCGCATTGTCGGCAGCGATGTGGGCACTACGCCGATATTCAATTGGCTGCTCTGGGGCTACGGCGTTCCCGCGCTTTCGTTCTGGCTCGCCGGTTATCTGCTGCGCCAGCGCGCCGACGATATACCGGCGCGGATGGCGGATTCGGCGGCCATCCTGTTCACCGTCCTCGCCGCATTCCTGCAAATCCGCCATTACATCACCGGCGGCAACATCTATCGCGCTTCTACCGAGCTCACCGAAGTCGCGCTGCAGATTTGCGTCGGGCTTGCGCTCGTCATCGGTCTTGAGCGCGTGCGCGAACGCACCCAAAACATCGTGCATAATGTTGGTGCGCTGATCATCGGCGGTCTGACGCTCGCCGCTATCGTGTTCGGCGTGGTGCTCGGCAACAATCCGATGCTGCCGTTTGCGCGGGGCCTTAATGTGGAAGGACTGTTTTTCAACGTCTTGCTGCTGGCTTATGGCCTTCCGGCGGCCCTGGCGGCCGCGCTCGCTTTAATGACCCGCACGACGCGGCCCCAGGGGTATCGCGCGGTTGCGGCGGTCACGGCGGTGACGCTGGCGCTGCTCTATCTCACGCTGCAGGTCGCACGCTTCTATCAAGGACCTTTCGTGCACATGTCGGGGGTCAGCGATGCCGAGCAATACACCTATTCAGCGGTATGGCTGATCTTCGGCGTCGCGCTGCTTGTGGTCGGCTTCCTCCTGCGGTCGCAACCGGTGCGATATTGCTCGGCCGCTGTCGTTGTCGTCACCATCGGCAAGGTTTTCCTGTTCGACATGGCAGGCCTTACCGGGGTCTTCCGGGCCCTATCCTTCATCGGCTTGGGCCTCGTCCTGGTGGGAATCGGCCTGCTATATCAACGGCTTCTTTACCGCCCATCCGGTCCGCCGCCCGCATCGGCGGAAGCAACCGCTTCCTTGTGAAAACCGCCGCTTCCGATTAGGCTCAGGCCTTCGGCTTCCAGCCGCAGAGCGGGTGGAACGACAGGTTTTTCAATTAGTTATGAAAGGCTCGGGCGGCATTAAATCGCTCCCGGCGCCTCGGCAGGGAACTTCGTGCGCTACATTTCCACCCGGGGCGAGGCCCCGCCGCTTGGCTTTGTCGAAGTCATGCTCGCCGGTCTTGCCCGCGACGGTGGGCTGTACGTGCCGGAATCCTGGCCGCGTCTGAGCGATCGCACCATCGCCGGTTTTGCTGGCCGCCCTTATGCCGAGGTGGCGGTGGAGGTGATCCGGCCATTCGTCGGCGAGGCCATCACCGAGGACATTCTCGCCCGCATGACCCGCGAGGCCTATGACACCTTCCGCCATCCGGCGACGGTGCCCCTGGTGCAGACCGGCACTAATCAATTCGTGCTCGAGCTGTTTCACGGGCCGACCCTGGCGTTCAAGGATCTCGCCATGCAGCTGCTCGCACGCATGATGGATCATGCATTGAAAGCGCGCGGCGAGCGCACCACCATTGTGGTGGCGACTTCCGGCGATACCGGCGGCGCCGCGGTGGAAGCCTTCCGTGGTTGCTCGCAAGCGGATGTGGTGGTGCTATATCCGCACGACCGCATTTCGGACGTTCAGCGGCGCATGATCACCAGCGTCACCGACGCCAATGTGCATGTGCTGGCGATCGAGGGCACCTTCGATGACTGCCAGGCGCTGGTGAAGGGGATGTTCAATCACCACGCCTTTCGCGATCAGGTGCGGCTCTCCGGCGTCAATTCGATCAACTGGGCGCGCATTATCGCGCAGGCGGTCTATTACTTCACCGCTGCCGTGACGCTGGGCGCGCCTGCGCGCCAAGTCGCTTTCGCTGTGCCGACTGGTAATTTCGGCGACGTCTATGCCGGCTATGTCGCCCATCGCATGGGTCTTCCCGTGCAGCGGCTGGCGATCGCCACCAACGTCAACGATATCCTCGCTCGCACGCTCGCCAGCGGCAGTTATGAATTGCGCGACGTGTTGCCGACCAGCTCGCCATCGATGGACATCCAGGTATCGTCGAATTTTGAACGGCTGCTGTTCGAGGCCTACGGGCGCGACGCGCACAGCCTGCGCTCGCTGATGGGCTCGCTGGCGCAATCTCGGCGATTTTCGTTGTCGGTGAGCGCGTTGTCAGAAATCCGTAGCCTGTTCACGGCCGACCGCGCCGACGAGGAGGAGACCGCCGCCACCATCCGGACCCTATTGAAGGAAACCGGATACTGCATAGATCCGCATACGGCCGTTGGCGTCGCGGTGGCGGAAAAAGAAACCCGCGACCCTGCGGTGCCCATGGTCGTACTCTCCACCGCGCATCCGGCCAAATTCCCCGATGCAGTCGAGGCCGCTTGCGGCCAGCGTCCTGCGCTTCCCGATTGGCTCGCCGACCTGGCCGAGCGGCCCGAGCGCGTCACCCGGCTGCCCGCCGATCAGGCGGCGGTCGAACGTTTTATTGTCGCGGCCAGTCGCGCCGCGCGTGAAGGAGCAGCTGCATGAGTGTAGAGGTCACGCGTCTTCCGTCCGGTCTTACCATCGTGACCGATGCCATGCCGCATTTGGAAACGGCCTCGCTGGGCGTCTGGGTCGGCTCCGGCAGCCGCGACGAGCAGCCGGATGAACACGGGATTTCGCATCTGCTCGAACACATGGCGTTCAAGGGCACCTCGCGCCGAAGTGCCCGTCAGATCGCCGAGGAGATCGAGGCCGTCGGCGGCGACCTCAACGCTGCAACCAGCGCGGAAAACACCGCCTATTATGCGCGCGTGATGAAGGCCGACGTGCCGCTGGCGCTGGATGTGCTCTCCGACATCTTGGCCGATCCGACCTTTGACCCGACCGAGCTCAAGCGCGAGCAGCATGTCATCGTGCAGGAGATCGGCGCAAGCGAGGATACCCCGGACGATATCGTGTTCGATTATCTGCAGGCGAAAGCATTTCCGAAACAACCGCTCGGCCGCTCCATCCTCGGCACGCCGGAAACCGTACGCTCGTTCGAGCCGTCGCGCCTGCGCACCTATCTCGCGCGCAACTACAAGGCCCCTGACATGGTGGTCGCCGCAGCCGGCGCCATCGATCATGCCGCAGTGGTGCACGAAGTCGAGCGTCGCTTCTCTAGCTTCGCCGGGCCAGCCGCGCCGGTGCCGGAACTAGCGCGTTTCGGCGGTGGCACGCATATCGAGAAGCGCGAACTGGAGCAGGTGCATCTGACCATGGCGCTGAAAGGCTTGCCGCAGCGTGACCCCGAACTCTACAGCCTGCAGGTCTTTAACAACGCGCTTGGTGGCGGCATGTCGTCGCGCCTGTTCCAGGAAGTGCGCGAGAACCGCGGCCTCTGCTACTCGATCTATTCCTTCCATGTTGCCTATCAGGACACGGGCATGTTCGCGCTCTACAGCGGCACCGCTGAGACGGACGCGCCGGAATTGATGCGCGTCGTAGTTGACCAGATCGCGCAAGCATCGGAAGACCTCACCGAGGCGGAGGTCGCCCGCGCCAAGGCGCAGATGAAGGCGGGTCTGCTGATGGCGCTGGAAAGTTCGCGGTCGCGTGCCGAGCAATTGGCGCGGCAGATGTTTGCCTATGGCCGGCCGATTCCGTTAAGCGAGCTGGTCGGCAAGATCGAAGCCGTGACGGTTGAAAGCGCGCGCGCGGCTGGCCGCGCACTGATTGCCGGCAGCCAGCCCGCGGTTGCCGCGCTTGGTCCGGGTGCCGGTCTCGAGACGGCAGCTAATATCGCGGCCAGCTTGCATCGTCAGGCGGCCTGACAGCCGTGATTTCATGACGTTTTTTCGCGCCGTCAGCTTCACCGAACCTGCGCTCACGGTAATGGGCGACAGGGTAACGCTGCGCCTTCCGCAGATGTCGGATTTCGAGGAATGGGCGTCGTTGCGTGAAGCGAGCCGCGCGTTTTTGGTGCCTTGGGAGCCGACTTGGCCGGCGGATGATTTGAGCCGTGCCTCTTTCCGCCGTCGTTTGAAACGTTATGCCGAGGATCAGCGCAATGACTTCGCCTATCCGTATTTCATCTTCCGCAATGAGGATCAGAAGATGGTCGGCGGCCTGACCGTCACCAATATCCGGCGCGGCGTCGCGCAGGCCGGGAGTCTCGGTTATTGGATGGGCGCAGCCTACGCCCACCAGGGCTATATGACCGCGGCGGTACGAGCCTTGGTGGGTTTCGGCTTCTCGACGTTGAAGCTGCACCGCATGGAGGCTGCCTGCATTCCGCAAAACACCGCGTCGGTGCGGCTCTTAGAGAAGACCGGGTTCGTCCGCGAGGGCTATGCGCGGGAATACCTGTGTATCAACGGCAGCTGGCAAGACCATCTGCTTTACGCGCAAGTCAGGCCTGACGACCGGTCCCCGTTCCGCTTTTAACCACATGAAAGCGGCCTTGGGCTCACATGGTTTGATTGATATAAACTTGCATGACGGGGGCGGGGCTCAAGACATGCGTATCGACCAATTTGAACGGATCGTTCGCAGCGGTGCCGCGGCGCTTGCCGCTTTGATGCTGGCTTCGCTGGCGGCTGGCTGCTCAAGTGACCGGATTTTCGGATCCGAGCAAAGCTCCGCGTCGGCTTCGGGCAGTCAGAGCTCGCCTTCCACGATGTCGCAGCTGAGGGATGTCATTCTACGCAAACCGCCGGAACCTACGCCGGCTGAGAAACAAGCGGCAGTCAGCAGCATCGCGGAAACGATTTGCCCGCCGGTCGACGTGCGCGCGGGTGCTTCCACCTTGACCGTGCCGCCCAACAGCTCGGACCCTTTGGCGCTACGCTATCAGGGTTCGATTGGCGAACTGGCGCGCGAATGCAATGTGTCTGGCGGCATCATGCGCATGAAGGTCGGCATCGAGGGCCGCGTGCTGGTCGGTCCGGCAGGGGGCCCCGGCCAGCTCGACGTGCCGCTACGCTACGCGGTGGTCAAAGAAGGCGCCGAGCCGAAGACGGTGGTCTCGAAGTTCTCCAAGATCCAGATCGCGATCCCGGCAGGCCGACCCAACGTCCTATTCAATCATGTCGATGGCGACATCGCTTTTCCAATGCCCCCCGGCCTGGATATCGAGGCCTATGTTGTCTACGTCGGGTTCGATCCGGCCGGTGACAAGCAGCAGCCCGCCAAAAAGCCGCCGGCGAGATCGCCGCGTCGCTGAGGAAGCGTTGCCGCCGTTAGCAGGGTGGCGATTTGACGGGTAGCTTGCGGCCTGGCGGCTTCTGCCGCGCTTAATTCAGCTTGTTCTTGACGTCTTCGATGCCGCTGGCGAGCAGGTCGTCGGCCAAGTTGCCCTTGGCGGTGTCCTTCAGGATCCGCTCGGCCGCGGTGACGGCCGCATCGGCAGCGGCGGCGCGCACGTCGGCCAGCGCCTGGCTCTCGGCTTGGGCGATCTTGGCTTCCGCCATCTTTGTGCGGCGAGCGACGAATTCACTCATCTTGGCTTCGGCCTCGATCGTCATGCGCTCGGCGTCTGCCTTAGCACTGGTAAGGATGGCCGCAGCTTCGCCTTCGGCCTCTTTCTGCTTTTGCCTGTAATGCGCGAGCAAGGCCTGCGCTTCTTCGCGCAGCCGCCGTGCCTCATCCAGTTCGGCCTTGATCCGGTCGCGGCGATGGTCGAGCGCTTCCGCGATTTTCTTGTGCACGCCGACATACACAAGAATGCCAATGAAGATGAAAAAGGAAACCGCAACCCAGAATTCAGCGTCGAGCATGGTTCGTCCTCAGCGCTTGAGCGCTTCGCCAACAGCAGCGGTAACGGCCTGGCCGGAGGGCTCAGTGCCGGTCAAACGCTTCACGATGGCCGCGGCCGCGTCGGTGGCGATACTGCGCACATTGCCCATCGCCGCGGTTTTAGTTGTGGCAATGGTTTTCTCGGCCTCGGCGAGCTTGGTGTCGAGTTCCTGCTCAAGCGTCTTGCGCTTGCTATCAGTTTCCGCCTGCTGCTTCTCGAGCGTGGCATTGGCTAGGGCCTGGGCGCGGGAGCGCGCATCCGCCAGCGACTTTTCATAGGCCGTGTTGGCGGCATCCGCCGCCTCCTTGAACTGCTGCGCTTCCGAAAGGTCGTCATCGATCTGCTTGGCACGCGCATCGATGATGCCGCCGACACGCGGCAGCACCAGGCGAGCCGCCAGCAGATAGAGCGCGGCGAAGGCGATCGCGAGCCAGAACAGCTGCGACGCAAATGTTTCCGACTGGAACGGCGGAAACGGTGCCTTATGGCCGCCGGGCGCCGCGGTGTGCGCGGTAGTAGCCATCGATCAGAGCGCGAACAGAAGCAGGAGGGCGATCAGCAGAGAGAAGATGCCCAAGGCCTCGGTCACGGCGAATCCGAAGATCAGGTTGCCGAATTGGCCCTGCGCGGCCGAGGGGTTACGCACTGCGGCCGCGAGATACTGACCGAAGATCATGCCGACGCCGACGCCGGCTCCGCCCATGCCGATGCAGGCGATGCCGGCACCAATCATCTTTGCAGCAACAGGATCCATGAAACACTCCTCAAGTTGGATAGGTCAATGACCGGGATGGATGGCGTCATTCAGGTAGATGCAGGTCAGGATCGCGAAGACATAGGCCTGCAGGAAAGCAACCAGGAATTCGAGCGCGGTGAGCGCCACCACCAGCGACAGCGGCAGGATGGCACCAACCACGCCGTGGATGCCGAGCGCGCTCAGCATCACGATGAAGCCGGCGAACACCTTCAGCGTGATATGGCCGGCCAGCATGTTGGCGAACAGACGCACGCTGTGCGAAATCGGCCGCGAGAGGAAGGACAGCACTTCGATGAAGACAATCAGCGGCAGGATATAAATCGGAATGCCGCTCGGCACGAATAGCCTGAAGAAGCCCAAACCGTTCTTCCAGAAGCCGTAGACCAGCACGGTGAAGAACACGAGCAGCGCCAGCGCCACGGTGATGACGATGTGGCTGGTTACGGTGAAGCCGTAGGGAAGCAGGCCCAACAGGTTCACGGTCAGCACGAAGATGAAAAGCGAGAACACCAGCGGGAAGAACTTCATGCCTTCCTTGCCGGCGGTGCTCTGGATGGTGTTGGCGACGAATTCGTAGGACAGTTCGGCAACCGACTGCGCGCGGCTCGGCACCAGCGCGCGCTGCCGGGTCGGAATCAGCATCAGCGCCGCGGTCGCGAGCAGCGCGAGCAGCATGAAGAGCGCCGAATTGGTGAAGACGATCTCGTAGGGGCCGATATGCCCCAGTGAGAAAAGGCTCTTCAACTCGAATTGGTGGATAGGATCGCCCATAACCTTCTTAGCTGCCTAATCCGGGGGCCTGGAAGCTTTGGACCCCATGTTCACGCCCGCCGCCCGCATCACGTTGAGCACGCCCGCGGCAAAACCGAGCAACAAAAACACCATCAGCCCCCAGGGCGAAATGCCGAGCCAGCGGTCGAGCAGCCAACCCAATGCGGCACCGACAAGGACGCCTGCGACAAGCTCGGTGGAGAGCCGGAAACCGCGCGCCATCGCCGACGGGTCGGCGGTCGAGGAAGCACCGGGGCTTTTGTCGACAGGACGGCCGGTATGTTGACCGAGCCGTTCGCCGAGACGCTTGAGCCTCGCGGAGAGAGCAGCCTCGTCGGACGGGGAGTTACCGTGATCGCCGTTATCGCGCGTCATTTTTTCGATCCGCGCATATTGCGGCGCTCGAGGAAGTCCCATGCCCTCAAAGCCGCGCGGACCATACTGACCGGGTCTGCATGAGTCAAGAATTGGGGCAGGGATTACAAGTTGTTGAATGACCGGGACAATTCAGCCTTTTTCGGCCCTCGCGACGCGCCGTTTTGCGCTGTTATGGGTTACCGGCGCGTGGCAACATGGCGGGGAATCGGATCGTTTTTCGGCCGCATGCCTGCGATAATCGGCTTGGCAGGCAGATCCGCCGATCGCGGACGGGAGAAACATGATGACACGCATCATCCTGGCGTTCGCCATTTGCGTCGCAGCTTGGGCTGCCACACCCGCTTCGGCTCAAAGCGGAAGTACGGAAGCTGTGCCGACAGTCTCGCTCGCACCGTCGCCTGCTCCTTACGATTCCACGGCAGTTTCATCGCAAGAACCCCGTCTTGTTCAGGACGCACCGCAAAACGCTGTCCCGGCGGACGCCAAGCAAACCACTCCGCCAAAAGAAATACCCGTGGCCGAGGGCAAAGTGCCCGAGACCTTACCTGTCGAGAACGCGCCACAAAACAGCGCGACCGCGGACGCCAAGCCGGCGGAAAATAGCGAGAGTCGTTTCACCTTCAGCCGCATGAACGACGGTTATGTGCGGCTCGATAACCGCACCGGTCAGGTTGCCTTCTGCAGCAAACGCACCGTGGGCTGGACCTGCCAGCTCGCGCCGGAAGACCGCGGTGTGCTGGAGAACGAGATTGCCCGTTTGCAGGAAGAAAATGTTTCGCTGAAGAAAGAATTCTTGGCCCGCGGGCTGCCGCTGCCAGGCTCGGTAAAGAGTGACCCGCCGGTCGGACATAACGAGCGGCCCTCCACCCTGCCGAGCGATCCGAATATCGAGCGCATGAAGGTAATGGTGGAGAATGTCTGGCGGCGGTTGGTGGACATGATCTCCGCGCTGCAAAAAGACGTGCTGAAGAAAAGCTAAGCCGGCAATTTGCTGCATAGGGGCGAGCCGTGACGCGCCTTTCGGCTACCACGATCGCGCAAGCGCAATCGATCGCCACCGCGACGCTCACGGTCGAAACGCCGGGTGAAGGTTTCATTGAAATCACCGACGATGTCCGGCGGTTCGTTTCACAGGCGAGCGCGGCGGACGGCGCAATTTTTCTGTTCTTGCGCCATACCTCGGCGTCGCTCGCGATTCAGGAAAACGCCGATCCGGACGTGCAGAAGGACTTGATTACCACCCTGCGCCGGCTTGCTCCGGAGGATGCCGGATGGATCCATGATACCGAAGGGCCCGACGATATGCCCAGCCATGTGAAGGCCATGCTGACGGGCGTCGGGCTGCATATTCCAGTGGTTCAGGGCACGCTGACGCTGGGGACGTGGCAAGGCATCTATTTGATTGAGCATCGGTTTCGGCCACACCAGCGGGAGGTCGTGCTGCAATTCATCGGCAGTCGCAAGACCTAGGGGCCGGATTATTCTCTCTGGTATTTGTTATGCCAGTGCTAGCCGACGGCAGAAAAACATGTAGACTATCGACGAAGACGTAAGACTTTAGGTTAGTAAATTCCGGGGTCACTGCGTTGAACGACTTGGCCTACCGTCTGATTATCGCCGACGACCATCCCTTGTTTCGAGGCGCGTTGCGTGAGGCCGTAACCGGTCTCTTCGAGCGTATCGAGATCGCGGAAGCTGGCAGTTTCGAAGAAGTCGGTAAGCTGCTGGGACGCGACGGTGACGTCGATCTCGTCCTGCTTGATCTCACCATGCCCGGCGTGCGCGGCTTCTCAGGCTTGATGTGCCTGCGCGCGCAACATCCTGGTGTTCCGGTCGTCATCGTTTCCGCCAACGAAGATCCCGCCGTCATCCGCCGCTGCATGCATTTCGGCGCGGCCGGTTTCATTCCGAAGACGCTCGGTGTCGAGACGATGCGCGATGCCGTCGCGCGCGTGCTCGCCGGCGAGGAATGGACGCCGCCGGATGTCGACCTTGACCACAGCGCCGACGCGCAGACCAACGACCTCCTGACCCGGCTCGCCACGCTCACGCCGCAGCAGGTGAGGGTGCTCATGATGTTGTCGGAGGGTCTGCTCAACAAGCAGATCGCTTACGAGCTGACGGTGTCGGAAGCGACCGTGAAGGCGCACGTGTCAGCCATCCTGCAGAAGCTCGGGGTCGAGAGCCGTACCCAGGCCGTGATCGCGGCGGCGAAGATAGAACTCGCGCCGCGCCAGGCCGCGTCACTGGCCAACTAAACTTCCGGTCCGGACAGAAGGACTTACTCGGCTGCGGCAATGCGGCGGATGCGGTATTGCGCCAACAGCGCGCGTAATGCCGCCGGCTTCAAAGGCTTGTTCAAGAATTGGATGTCCTCGGCCTGGGCGTCCTGGCGCAGACGCAGGCTGCGATCGGCGGTGATCAGGATGGCCGGTAAATCGGCCCCGAAGCGGCGGCGCAGTTCCCGGATGGCGTCAAGGCCGTTGCCATCGTCCAAACGATAGTCGACCAGCAAACAGTCAAGCGGGATCTTGGTTTCCATGGCGGTGGCCACGGCTTCCGCCAGACCCGGCGCTTGCAAGACCTGGCAGCCCCAGCCCTCCAGAAGCGTGCGCATGCCGTCCAGAATCGGCAGATCGTTGTCTAGGCAAAGCACCACGGTGCCCGCCAGCTGTCGCGAATCGGGCTTTCCGGCGGGCGGTGGCTCAGCGCTCGCAGCCAAGGCACGTGCCAGCGGCACTTCAACCGAGAAACGCGAGCCGCCGCCGACGGTCGACGACAGGTCAATCTTGTGATCGAGCATGCGCGCGATGCGCTCCACGATCGACAGGCCGAGTCCCAGCCCGCGCGCTGCTCTGGCGCCTTCGTCCAGTCGATGGAATTCCTTGAAGATCTCGCGCTTCTTCGATGGCGGGATGCCGATGCCGGTATCCCAGACGTCGATCCGCAGCCGGCCACGCCGCCGGCGGCAGCCGATCAGCACGCGGCCATCGAGGGTATATTTGGTGGCGTTGGAAACGAGATTCCGTACCAGGCGACGCAGCAGCCGGCGATCCGACCGGACCGTCAGCGAGCTTGGGACGAAAACAAGCTCAAGGCCTTTTTCACGCGCAAGCGGGGCGAATTCCACCTCAATCTGGCTCAATAGCGCATCGATGCGGAACGAGTCTATTTCCGGCTTCAGGGCGCCGCTGTCCAGCCGCGAAATATCGAGCAGTGCGCCGAGAATTTCTTCAACTGCCTCTAGTGAGGCATCGATGTTGCTGACCAGGCGGGCGTCGGCACGGCTTTCTTCCCGCTCTACCAAGCTGGTGACATAGAGCCGCGCTGCATTGAGCGGTTGCAAAATGTCGTGACTGGCGGCAGCGAGAAAGCGCGTCTTGGAGATATTGGCTTCCTCGGCTTCGCCTTTCGCGCGGGCAAGCTCGGCGTTCAACCGTGTCAGTTCCTCGGTGCGTTCGCGCACCCGGCGTTCCAACGTCTCGTTGACGCGCTCGAGCGATTCGGCGGCCTCGACGCTCGGGGTCATGTCGCTGAAGGTGATGACCATCCCCCCATCCGGCATCCGGTTGGCGCGCACCTCGATGACCAGGCCGCGCTCGGCGAAGCGTTCGAGGAAGGGCTCGCCCGACAAATAGCGCAGGTAACGTTCGTGCAGCGCCTGCTCGTGCTCGGATGGGCTCAGCCCATCGGGATGCTGCTCGGCGCTTACGCGCAGGATTTCCTTGAGCGCGACTCCGGCTTGGGTCATATCGGCCGGCAGGTTGAGAATCTCGCCGAAATACCGGTTCCAGCAGGTAAGGCCCAATTCCTTGTCGAAAACCGCGATCCCTTGGCGCACATGATCCAGCGCGGTCTGCAAGATCTCGCGGTTGTAGTGGATCGCGGCGCTGGCGTCGTCCAAAAGCTTCAGTGCGCGGTTGGTGGAGAGCGCGCGCTTCCGCAACAGGATGGTGAGCACCAGGCGCGAGGACGCCGCGCCGATGGCGGACGCCAGCAGATGTTCGGCGTAGCGCAGTAGCTGGAAATCCGCCTCCGCGTCCGGCGCAAGATCGATGCGCCGGCTACTGGCAAAACTCTGAAAAGCCGTGCGCGTGCGCTCCTCACCGAGATAGCGGGCGACGGCTTTGGTCAGTTCGTCGACGCCGACGGGGGAGCGCCAGCGCCGAAGCGTCGGCACAACCAGCTGGTTGTGTGACGGCACGAAGAGGTTGGCCTGCAACCGTTCAACCAAGGCGGGCGCGCGGGTGAAGGAGAACGCCACATAAGCAAGAACATTGAGCGACAGGCTCCACAACACCCCGTGCAGCAGCGGCGGCAGGTCGACGCCGAGCAGAGCCTGAGGCCGCAGCAGGAGGAAACCGCCGGGCCCTTCCATCAGCAGCCGCTGCCCGATGATGCCGAGATCGGCGAAGCTCGGCAGCAGTAGCGTGTAGGCCCAGGTCAGCGTGCCGATGCTCAAGCCCGCAACGGCGCCGCGCGCGGTAGCGCCCCGCCAGATCAGCCCGCCGAAAAAAGCCGGAGCGAGCTGCGCGATGGCGGCAAAGGACAACAGGCCGATCGACGCGAGCTGCGCCTCGCCCGCCATCCGGTAATACATATAGGCAAGGAACAGGATGAAGAAGATGGCGGCGCGCCGCACCATTAGCAGCATCGCGCCCATATTCTCGCGGCCGGCGAACAGCGATTCCTTGCGCTTGAGCACCCACGGAATCACGATGTCGTTCGACACCATGATCGAGAGCGCGACGGATTCCACGATCACCATGGCGGTGGCGGCCGACAACCCGCCGACAAAGGCCACCAGCGTCATCAGATCCGAGCCGGCGGTGAGCGGCAAGGTGAGCACGAACATGTCGCTGTCCATGCGTCCTGCCGGGAAGGTCATAACGCCCGCAAGGGCAATCGGCAGGACGAACAGGTTGATCAGGATCAGATAGATCGGGAACAACCAGGCCGCGCGCCAGATTTCGGCTTCGGTATTGTTCTCCACCACCGTGACGTGAAACTGCCGGGGCAGCAGCACGATGGCGAAGATCGAGAGCAGGGTCATCGCCAGCAGTGTGCCGATGCTGGACTGACCCTCCAGCAACGCTGCGGTAGCAGGCATCTCCAGCGCCTGGGTGAACATCGAGATCGGTCCATCGAACATCCAGAACGTGACGAAGATGCCCACGGCCAGGAATGCCACAAGCTTGACGATGGATTCAGTGGCAATCGCTAGCATCAAGCCGTGCTGATGCTCGGTGGTGTCGATATGGCGCGTGCCGAATAATACGGCGAAGGCCGCCATCGACAGTGCTACGAACAACGCGATGTCACCAGGCACCGCCTGCATTACGGCGGAATCGACGCTCGAATGAGCCAAGATGGTACCGAGCGAGGACGACACCGCTTTCAGCTGCAAGGCGATATAGGGGATGGTGCCGACGATGGCGATCGTCGCGACCAGCGCGGCCACGCCCTGGTCCTTGCCATAGCGCGCAGCGATGAAGTCGGCGATGGACGTGATGTTCTGCGCCTTGGCGAGCCGCACGATGCGGAGGATCACTGGCGTGCAAAGTCCGATTACCACCATCGGCCCGAGATAGATGGTGAGAAAGTCATAGCCGGTGCGCGAAGCAAGCCCGACCGATCCGAAAAAGGTCCAGGAGGTGCAGTAGATCGCCAGCGACAGGGAATAGATCAGCAGCCGCGAACGGGTCTTCCGTTCGAGCTGACTCCTCCGGTCGCCGTAGCTCGCGATGACAAATAGGAGCCCGATATAGCCGAGCGCGACGGCGATAACGGCCCAGCCTGGCAACATGCAGTCTCACCTGGAACGCGAGGCGCGATCCGCCTCATCCCCCGCAAGGTCAGCACAATTAATAAGGTCTTGTCCATCCTGAGGGTAATGCCGAGCAGGCCCCTATAGCCGTGTCCGCCAGGCGTTTGACGCCACCGGCTATCCACGGCATTGATCGCCCATGCCTGCGTGGAGAATCGACAAACAGCGCGTCCGAAACGCGGTGGAAACGTTGCTGATCGCTACCGCGGGAGCGCTTTTCTTCGTCTGGATCAATTTTCCCGCGGGATTGATCTGCGGCTCGATGCTGGCGGTAGCCGCAGCCGCGCTGGCCGGCCGGCCGATGATCGTTCCGGGAAATCTCGCGCGGCTAACGTTCTTCATTATCGGCATGTCGCTAGGCGCAACGGTCTCGCCGCAGACGCTGCATGGCATCGTCGACTGGCCGGTGAGCATCGTCCTGATTTGCGTCTCCGCCGTTTGCATGACCGCGGGGACCATGAGCTATCTGCGCTTTGTGCACGGCTGGGACATGAAGTCGGCGCTCTATGGCGGCAGCCCGGGCGGCATGGCGCAGGTAATCTCGCTCGCTGTTCAAAGCGGCGCCGATATCCGCGGCGTCGTCATCGTGCAGACGGTGCGAGTTGTATTCATCTCCATCAGTATTCCAGCGGGCCTTGCCCTGTTCGGGCTGGCGGCGCCGCCCACCGCCACTCTGGGCGCCGCCACGTTCAATGCGTCGGCGATCGAATTGGCCATCCTGATAGGCTTTTCGCTCACCACAGCCATGCTGCTCTATTGGGTCCGCTTTCCCGCAAGCATCGTATTCGGCGCCATGCTGGGGTCGGGAATCCTGCACGGCGCGGGCTTTATGCATGCGGCGCTACCCTGGTGGTTCGTCAGCGCCTTTGTCGTGGTGATGGGGGCCATTGTCGGACAGCGCTTCGCCAATACGCCGGCGCGTATGCTGTTTGCCTATTTGGGTGCGGCGATTGGTTCCTTTGCGGTCGCCGCTTCGGTCTGCGCCAGCTTCGCTGTGCTGGTTGCGACGGTGACCTCCGCCCGGGTGGCCGACCTGGTGATCGCCTTTGCGCCGGGCGCGCAGGACACCATGATGGTTTTGGCGCTATCTCTGAATGGAGATCCGGTCTTTGTCGGCGCCCACCAGCTCGCGCGCTTTTTGACGGTGTCGTTATCGTTGCCGGTCTTCACACATCTATTTACGCGCGGGCGCGAGCCGCAGGGGGAAAGCAGAGATGAAACGAAAAATCCGGAAGAAAAGGGCGGGCCGCCCGGCTAAGCTTATTCCGCCGCCAACGCGCGCTTGCGCAACGGCAGGCCGAGCCGCTGCCAGACATCGACCAATGCCTCCGCCAGCCTGTCGATCAGCGCGTCCTCATGCAAGGGCGAGGGCGTGATGCGCAGCCGCTCGGTGCCGCGCGGCACCGTCGGATAGTTGATCGGCTGGATGTAGATAGCGTGCTCATAAAGCAGCAGGTCGCAGGCGGCCTTGCACTTCTCCGCGTCGCCCACCATCAGCGGGACGATATGGGTCTCGCTCGGCATCACCGGCAGGCCGGCATGGGTGAGCACGCTTTTGACGCGTCCGGCGCGTTCCTGGTGCCGATCACGCTCCCACTGGGAAGCCTTCAGGTGGCGGATGGCAGCAGCGGCCGCAGCGCAAATCGCCGGCGGCAGCGCGGTGGTGAAAATAAATCCTGGTGCATAAGAGCGCACGGCATCGATGAGCTGCGCTTTCCCAGCGATATAGCCGCCGAGGCAACCGAAAGCCTTGGCCAAGGTGCCCTCGATCACGTCCACCTGATCCATGACGCCTTCGCGCTCGGCAATGCCGCCGCCGTGGGGGCCATACATGCCGACCGCATGCACTTCGTCGAGATAGGTTAGCGCGCCGTGGCGCTTGGCGACCTCGCAGATGCGCGCGATCGGCGCCACGTCGCCGTCCATGGAATAGAGGCTCTCCATCACGACGAGCTTAGGCCGCTTTGGACCAGCTTCGATCAACAGCTGCTCGAGATGAGCGGTGTCGTTATGACGCCAGATCTTCTTCTCGCAGCCGGAGCGGCGCACGCCCTCGATCATCGAGTTGTGATTAAAGGCGTCGGACAGGATCAAGCAGTTGGGGATCAACCGGGCAATGGTTGAGATCCCGGTCTCGTTGGAGACATAGCCGGAAGTGAAGACCAGCGCCGCTTCTTTGCGGTGCAACTCTGCGAGCTCGCGCTCCAGTTCGACCAGCGGATGATTGGTGCCGGCGATGTTGCGGGTGCCGCCCGCACCGGTACCGACGCGGGTCGCGGTCTCGATCAGCGCGCCCAGCACCTTAGGATGCTGACCCATGCCGAGATAGTCATTCGAGCACCAGATCACGACTTCCCGCGGACCGGTAGGGGAGTGCCACAAGGCATGCGGGAACCGGCCAGCCATGCGCTCGAGATCGGCGAAAACGCGGTATCGCCGCTCGTCCCGAAGCTTCGCCAGCGCGTCGGAGAAAAAGACGTCGTAGTCCATCACGGCCTCTAACGGCGGTTCCCTCTGTTTTTATTTAGAAGGGTTCAAGATAGCTTGTCGAGGCTTTATCAGTCAATTTCAGGGCATGGCTGGGTTAGACCTAAGGCATAAGGCCTGTGAGCCGTCTCAATCGCCCTTGGGCTTGCCGCCTTTTTTGCGTTCCTCTGCTGCGGCATCGACCCGCTTGGGGAGGCCCTGGAAGAGACAGATTTCGTCCAGCATTGTATCGACCCCGCGCATCACGACCCGGAGCAGTTGTTCGTCGGTGATGCGGCCGTTGGTGATCTTCTGCGGCGGGTCCATCACGACGATCTGGCGGCCGGGGGTGATGCGGCAGACGCAGGAGAGAAAGGTGGCTTGCATCTGATCCTGCGCGCGCAGCCCGCCGCGGTTGCTGACCGAGACGATCAGCACGACCTTTCCCTTCAGGATCGACTCATAGCCGGGGCGCGATACCCAATCGACCGCGTTCTTCAGCACGCCGGACATGCCATGATTGTATTCCGGCGTCACCGCGATGATGCCGTCGGCCTCGATCACCTCCTTGCGCAGCGCGCGGATCGGCGCCGGCCAATTCTGCTCGTTGTCGAGGTCCTGGTTGTAGTTCGGGATGGGCGTGAGATCGAAATTGGTGACGACCGTGTCGGCCGAGACGTTTTCGCGGATCGTCTCCAGGACGGCCTTGCTGTAGGAGATGCGGCGGATGCTTCCGGAGAGCCCGAGCAGCCTGAACGTCTTTCCCGCCATCGCGCCGATCCTTTTCGCTTGCCTGCCTTGCCGCGTCCTATAGGCGACCTGTAAAAACCCGTCCAGCGCGGGCGGGTCGGCAACGATAGCCCGCCATGCCAAGGTTGTTTATCATGATGCCTTTCCCAAACATGAGGGTGCCCATCGCATGAAGATTTGCCGCTTTGACGAGGACAGGCTCGGGGTTGTCATCGGCGCCATGGTCCATGATGTGACCAAGGCCCAGGACGAGATCAGAGCCGCCGCGCGCTATGACATGAAAGGCGATGCGGTGATCGCCGCGCTGCCGCAATGGCGCAAGCGCCTGGAGGAGATGGCGGCGAAGACGCCGGGCAAGCCTGTATCGGGTGTTAAGCTGCTGCCGCCGGTGGCGCGTCCCTCCAAGACCATGGCCGCCCCGGTCAATTACGCCAAGCACGTCGCCGAAATGGCCGTGCGTACAGATATCCGCACAGAGGAGCAGAAGCAGGTCAAGCGCCCTTCCAAGATTGCCGAGCAGGGCATCTTCCTTAAGGCCAATTCCGCGATCGTCGGCGCATCCGAAGGCATCCCGATCCGTTTCCCAGAGCGCATCAACGAACACGAACTTGAACTCGTCGTTATCATCGGCAAGAAGGGCAGCGACATTCCGAAGGAAGAAGGCTCTGCAATACATCGCCGGCTATGCCCTCGGCTTCGACATGACCACGCGCGGCTCGGAAGACCGCAGTTTTCGCAAGTCGATCGACGGCTATGCCCCGGTCGGCCCCTGGCTGGTGACAGCGGATGAATTCGGCGACCCGAGCGACGTCACCGCGACGCTGCACGTGAATGACGAGTTGCGCCAGACCGCCAATACCCGGGAGCTGATCTTCGACGTCCCCCGGCTGATCGAATTCGCCTCGTCTTTCTACACTTTGCATCCAGGCGACATCTATTTCACCGGTTCGCCGGCAGGGGTTGGCCCGGTGAAGCCGGGCGACGTGCTGCGTGCGCGCTGCGACCGCATTGGTGAATTGGAAATCAAGGCACGGGCGCACGAAATCCGCGCGTAACGCGCGCCGCGTCCGGCAAAACGGAGCAGGAGAGTGAGATGGTGAAAGTAAGACGGCTTGGTCATGCGACGCTGCAGACGCAGGATTTCGACGCGATGATCGACTACTACGGCCGGGTGCTTGGCCTGAGCGTGGTTGAGCGCAATAAGGACCGCGTTTTTCTCGCCAGTAAAATTGGCCTTGAAGCGATCGAGCTGGTGAAAGGAAAGCCTGGCTGGCTTAGCGGGCTTTCATTCCAGGTGGACCCCGCCATGGACCTCAATGAGGTGGTCAAGGACCTTCAGAAGGAGGGGATCAAGTGCGAGCGGCGCAAGGGAATCTCACCCGGCGTGGCGGAGGCTGTGACCTTCACCGATCCGAAGGGCACGCAGGTCGATCTCTACGCGGAATACACATATCCTAAGGAGGATCTGACCCCGAGCGCCTTCAATATTCTGAAGCTCGGACATGTCGCCTATCGCGTCCTCGACGTTCAGAAGGTCGTGAAATTTTACAATGAAGTGCTTGGTTTCCGCACGTCGGACTCACGCGGCGACTATTTTTATTTCCTGCGCTGCAACACCGACCATCACACGCTAAACTTCATTGTCGACGAGAAGCCGCAGCTGCATCACATCGCCTTCGAGGTGCTGGAATGGGCGGAGATCCGCAAAGCGACCGACTTCCTCGCGCTCAACAAGATTCATCTGGTTTGGGGCCCCGGCCGACATGTGATCGGGCACAATGTCGCAACCTATCACCGCAATAGCGACTTGGTTCGCGTCGAAATATTTACTGAAATGGACCAGATGAAGGACGAGGCTCTGGGTTATTTCGATCCACGTCCCTGGCACCAGGAACGCCCGCTATATCCCAAGATGCACGGCCCCGAGACCTTGCGGAACTACTGGGGTTATGGTTCGGAGCGCGTGATCAAGGGTTACCAGACCAACGAGATCCCGGTCTACGGCGCTATCGAGTCCTAACGAAGCACAACACTGGAGGAGGAAGCATGTTGCGAGTGACAGCGATGATGTTGGCGGCCGGTGTGGCCGTCGGCTTGGCGGTGCCGGCCTCGGCGCAGACCGAAATAAAACTGATCGGCTTCGGCGGCGGCACCAACGTGCCGAGCTGGGTGGCAATCGACAAGGGCTTTTTTCTGAAGGAAGGCCTGAAGGTGACCCAGGACGTCACGCACGGCTCGAAGGAGCAGATGCAGGACATCATGGCAGGCAAATATCAGTTCGCCTCCACCGCCTTCGACAATATCGTGGCCTATACCGAAGGCCAGGGCACGGACAAGTTTGCCGATTACGACGTGCTCGCGATCGCCGGCGTGCATTCCGGCATGAACACGCTGGTGGCCCGCCCCGAGATCAAGAAATACTCCGACCTGAAAGGCAAGGTTGTTGCCGTGGACTCGCCGACCTCCGGCTATGCCACGGTGCTTTACCAGATCGTCAAGGATAAGGCCGGGCTGGAGAAGGACAAGGACTACACCACTAACTCCGTTGGCGGCACCGGCGCCCGCGTCAAGGCGCTGAAGGACGGCTCCGGGCATGTTGCCATGATCTCTTCTCCCAACGACATGCAGCTCAAGGATGAGGGCTTCACCATCCTGGGTGATGCGGCGACCGAGATCGGCGAGTTCCAGGGCAGCGCCTATGCGGTGCGCAAGAGCTACGCCAAGGATCATCCGAAGGAAGTCGAGGCCTTCCTCCGCGGCATCGTGGCGGCGACCGATTACGTCTTCTCGGACAAGGCCGGTACCGTCGAGGTGCTGAAGTCGCGGATCAAAGGTCTGTCGGATGCCGACGCCGGCAAGCTCTATGACCGGCTCACCGGCCCAGGCGGGCTGAACAAGCGTGCGACCCTGAACACCAAGGGCATCGAGACCGTGCTGAAGCTGCGCACGCTCTATGGCGGCGCGGCGCCGACCAAGCCGGAGAAATACATCGACCTCAGCTTTTACGAGAAGGTCATCGGGAAGAAGTAATCGCGCAGATGGACTGAGAAAATGCCGGTGCAAGCCGGCATTTTCTTTTCGCGCCGATCACCGGAAACGCGCGCCCGCGCTATTGGAAGCAGGATGCTTAGAGGAGGGCGGACCATGATGAAGCGCATATCCGTTTTGACCCTCGGAGTTGCCCTCATCGGTGGCGCGTTGTTCGGTGCCGGTTCCGCGCTCGCGACCGAGTTCTGCGACATCAAGCAAACTGCAGACGGGTTTGTCGCCTTGCGGGAACGGCCCGAGGTCAAGGGAAAACTCGTCGCCCGCATGAAAATCGGCGACGAGGTCATGCTCAACAATGTCGTCGCTGCAAAGAATGGCTGGACGCGGGTCTACTGGTGGAAAGGCGGCCGCTTCCAGGGCCAGTCGGTCAAGGGCATCGAGAAGGCCGATGGACAGGGTTGGGTCAATTCAAAGCTGCTCGGCGACGAATGCGGCTGATCAGGCCGTTGCGGCGCCCTATGACGGCTTCTCAACAAAGCGCGGAACGTGTTCGACGGTCCGGCGCTTTGTTTTAGTGCCGGACGATGGCCACGGCGCTCGTGATCCGCTCGGTGATTTCGCGGTTGGCGCCGGCGCGGCCATTTGCGCTTAGTGCATCTGCTTTCGTTTCCCAGCGCACTTCGATCGTCCCGCCAACGGTTCAATCTGCAGGGCTTTCCCGCGCTCGTCCCCCCGTCGCAAGGCCCTGACCTGCCGCTCCAGCAGTTTCGATCCGATTGAGAGCCTCAATCGAAACCCCTCCGAGGACCGCGATCACCGATTCAAGATCCACGGTGTCGTAGGAAAGGGACGTGCGTGGAGGGAAACTCCGCCGCTCCAAGACTTTGGACGGCTCCAGCCCGGGAAACCATTGTTGACACATGCGTTCATTGGAGCTCTGAAACTTGAGCTGAATTTCTTGCACGATGTCCGGATCGACCATGAAATTATAGTTATCGACGGAGCGCCTGCCGGTCGTTGCATAAAGGCGGCTGAGGACGTTCAGGTAAACATCTGACGTGCGCAGGGTAGGCTCGAACACACCCAGAAGGGCGCGGATCTTCATCTCCTGCGGCCGCGGGGTGACATTGATATCCGAGACGTTGAAATCGAAGCCTTCGTCATTGCTGATATCCAGCGCCCGCAAAAAATCGCGCATCAGATCATTGGTAAGTCTCGCCCGAACCGTTATGTTTTCGCGCCCGACTACGGACGCCCACATTTGCAGCAGAGCGTCAAAATCCAGGAAAAGGTTTCTTCCCAAGGTCCGCTCCACAAATTCTCGCAGACCGTCACCGTCTTTGTCGATGACCCCGGGCCTTCGCTTCAACATCTGGAAATAGGCCGCAATAATGTAATCGGACTGCTCCCGCAGGTACACGATCACTTTCGTCTGGAATCCGGAGCGGGACGCGAGCTCATGCAGCTTCGTGATTCGATCCCGTTGCCAGTCTGCAAAAAACTCGGAGGAAAGGAGAACGGATCGTCCTTCCGACATGACTTGGGTCAGCTGCTGGAGCGTGACCTCGGCGTCTTCTTCGGCCGTGAATGCTGTTTTCGCAAAAAGCACGCCATTGCCGCTCGTAATCCGCTGTTCATTGGCAACGACAGCCCGAGCCCACGGATACATAATATTATTGCGGGACAGCGCCTCGACGTTGCTGGCCAAGAATACCTGAAGGGCACTTGTGCCTGTCTTCGGCAACCCGATGTGCAGGAAAAGACACGGCATATCGTTTTAACCCCAGATTTCCTTAAGTAGCGCCAGTTTTCGAAGCGGCGTCAAGCTTCGTTGGCGTAAAAGTCTGCCCCTTGTCGGCGGCATTTGCCAGATCAGACGGCGCAGCCAATCTGATCTGCGAACTCCCGCACCTCGGCGTAATTTGTCACGACGGCAGAAAGATCATCGCTGGTAATCTTAGCGAACACCGGTTCTCCGATCGCTGTTACCGGAACGCCGATGGTCTCGAAAATGGAATTTATCACCCGACCACGGTCGCTCAAATAATCTTCATAGGTAATCTCACAAGCAGGCGGGATCAACGTCGCGATTTCGTCCAGCTGCTTTCTGCTGTTTTCGATAGACCGGATGATGTTTTGCAGATCAGCAAGCTCGATCTTGGTGGGTTGCTCGGCAAATCCGCGGACCGACTCATGCGCGTCGCGGTCAATATGCCCCCGCTCCCGGCCGGTCGCGGACTTTGTGAGTTTCATAAGATCGCGGGCGCGGATGGCGGAAACCGCCTGTTTGATGATGTTGGTGCGTCTGAGGACGATCAACTTGGCACGATGCTCATCCATGATCCCTGGCAGCCGATCCCATGCCGTGAATTGCGGTTGCCGGGGATTGATTTGAAGCTTGAAACCTCTGGCGATCGTCTCTGTCTTGGAACTTTTGTACGGAGCCCAAAACTGGCGCAGGAAGGCAATTCGGTTTTCGTCGGTCTGATCGGTTTGGGCTACTAATGGGAGAGCCTTGGCCCCGAATACTTCCCCCCGCATAGCGACATTCGGATGCTGCTGGAGGTCTCCCATCATGGCGGAGCTTCCGGACCGCGCGATGAATATGATCAAAAACGGAGATGCCATGTTGGTTCCTGCTTTGGTTGCGGCTATGTGTGAACCTTACCCGCGAAGTCGGGGGGCTGCCGGAGATGGCTCGTAACTGCGGCAGCCAGTGGGCCAAGGGCCACATTGAAAGTTTAGGATTGGCATTTCCGAATTCCGCCAGGTCTGCATCGCCGGCTCACCGTAATCCTCATTGATCAAGAAGCGCACTTACCGCTTCCGGCAGACAACGATGTCCTGCACGCCGATCGCGTGGTCGAGGATATCGAGTATCTCAAAATAGGGATTCCATTTTTCTCTGATGAAATCTTTCGACATCCTCACATTGCGGTAATAATTGCTGTCGTCGATGACTTCATTCAGCTGGCTATTCGCTATCGTGTCTTCGATCCCGGTTTGTAAAACATGCTGGATTCGATCAGGCTCATATGAGCCAAAGGCAACCCGCGTATCCGTGCCAACGGTCACCGCCACAATCGCTCCCGGCTTCGAAACTCTGCGAAGGTCCTCGAGCCAGCCTCCTTGTAGGCTTTCCTGGATGTGCGTGAAGACAGACGTGCCAATGATGTAATCGAATGTGTTCTCCGCGTAAGGCAAAGGCGGCGTCAGTTCGCACCTCGCGAAGTTCAAAGAAGGTAAATTGGCCAAACACCAATTGATATTGTCGCTGTCGATGTCGACGCCGTATACCTTTTCATTGCCCAGGCTCCGCATGAGGTGTTGGGTGACGCGACCACAGCCGCAGCCCCAATCCAGAACTTTCTCAATGTCGAACCATCTTTTCCCGCTATGCTGTTCGAAAACAGCGCGATAAGTCCGATAGTGCGAAAAGCCGATGGCAGTGAATTTTTGTTCAATGTCGCCATGCGCCTGCACGCGCCGCACGTTGACATCCGGGGGCAACTTGACAACCTCGGAGGGGACAAGCCCCGCCACCCTTGTCACCGAAACTGAATTGAGATTGGCTTCAGATCCCACAGTCAACCGAACAAAAGGAACGCCGCTTTCATCGCGAAGCGGGTTGGAAAAGTAACGGGTCAAGTTGAGCGCGAACCGCGTATGCGGCCAGGCAGGGGCGAACCAATAGCCATGATCCACAGTGTCAACCGGGGACTGTTCTTCGGTTGAAAGCGCGCTGATTCCGTCAGCATTCTCTACCAGCAACTTCGGTCGCTCGTTGGACTCGGCTCCCGTAATAGCGATAACGCGGGAAACAACCCTGGCGCCTTGCTGCTTTACGGAAGAGAAATGCAGCAGCGGCCAGTGCGACAGCGCATTTAGACGGGCGACATAGTTCTCGTATTCCGGGCCAAAAATATATGGCGAGAACGGTAACTCTCGGGAAGCGGCGTGGTCGATGAGCTTAATCCGGGCGCCGGCGCGGACGTATTTTCCCGGAACAGTAAAACGAAAGCCGCAGTTTTTGTTCGGATGTCGCGAGCGCGGCCGTGGCTCGTTTGCCATCCCTTGCCAAATGACGGAGTCGCTTGTTGTATCGATGGCCGCAATTTCGAGGGATTCACCGGCGGCGCCAAGCACCCAACCAGAGAGGCGGCCACCTTTGAAAGTCACTGCTCCTCGGATTCTGGCTTCGCCAGATCGCGTGCCGCCTTTGACGTCGTTGCGAATATTCATGCAGTCCTACGTTTGATTTATGCGGGGTCGGGTGGGCCGACTCGCTTGAAAATTACCCGAGCGGGGATCAGCTTTTGGCTGAAATCTCAATTCCCTGCGGGTGCAACCTTGCGAATATGCGTCGGGCGAGGAGAAGATATTTCTTTTTCACCAGCGACCATTTTTGCGTCTCTCGCCTCACTCCGTTCGCGCTTCACCCAGCCATTTCCTTGCCACAAGGTCGCGGCTGTCTGGATCTCCTTGGATTTCAGCATCGGTTATCAGCTACTTAACTTGTTTTCGATGGGCACACAATTGGCGGTTGCGGCGACGTCGCCATTATCTGATGTACAGGGGGAACGCTCTGCGTTCTGGTAGCGAAAATCGAGACGTCCCGTGCCGAAGGCTGTTCTCGCATTACGCGTCGCACCCGCGCCGGAAGCGAACTTCTTCCGAAACTTGCGCACGAATTGTTTTGATCTCTTAGATCGCGCCAAGTGTCGGCCGCATATCAGCGCGCTTCCAGCGTCCGTTAACGCGCGGGTTTATGCTGCGCCGGGGCGGCTCATTTTTTTGCGGCACCACAGTAGAACGACGCCAGCTTTTCGCGACGCCGCAAGCCCGCTGCCGCAGCCGCACTGCGGCATTCACTGCATCCGGCGCGCGTAAGGGTGCGTAAGCAGTGGTTTCTCAACCCGCCAGCGCACCCTTCAGTGACAGCGCCTTGATCTTATTCCTGCGTGTTAGGCGCCGGGCCGACCCTGACCATATGCAACGCTATCCCCAGCGGTGACGCTGATGCCGCATCGACTATCATGGCGGAGCAGTGGACGTGCACCGAAGTGGCCTGGATCGTCGCCGATCCCTGATTGATAACTTCGTTGACGAGGCCCAAGGTCGAGTCCTCAGTAAAAACGTTAGTCCCGTGAGTTGACGCGGTGAATGTCTGACGGCTGGTTAGAGTAAATGTGAGGTCGGCAAGTTGAGCGCCGTTAAAATCCCGAATCACAAACCTGACTCTTTCCGACACCGAGTTGAAATTGGTGCAGTGAATCGAGCTGGCTACACCCGTGTTCACGTTCCCGCCGTTGTCTCTCAGGCCTGAAATCCGGTAGATGGTCCTCAGCGGATCCCCGACAGCTTCGGCTCCCGGGGGCGATCCTTTCTGTACTCTATCCTGTGCTTGTGCGGGCAGAATTGCGCTCAGAACGGCAACGGCGACTACTGACGATACGAGTTTCATGACAACCCCCAGATGTGCGCGGGATTGCGCGAAAAGATGCTAGGTCACTTCAAAATGGCTGTCTATCACATTTACGAGAGTCGAAATCATCCTCGCTGAAACAGACCATCCAATCGCCGACGAGGCAGTACGGGACGAGAGCGGATGATCGCATCGCGAACGTCGCCGACTTCGGCCGAGCCCGGTGACGAGGTTGAGTGTTGTTGAGCTACCTACACATACCTTTGGATCACAAACGATCTGAAATGTTTTTGAGGACAATTGGCGCCGTCCATCTAGTAAAATCCTAGGATAACGTTGGTTCCTTGATTTTGGCATTCACGCGTGTATGAGGCTCATTATTCAAAAACGAGCGTAGTGAGACAATCGGACCCACAGTCGCGCCGCAGCGGCACTTAATCAGCGGGTCGTCTTTTTCGCTCCTCGGAACATCGAAACGAGTGGCGCCGCATGCGGCACACTTGATCATGCCGAGCGAGCCTCGGATTTCTTTCAGAATGTTTTCCTCTCGTCGGCTTCAGACGCCACTGAGTTGTCCGAGCAGCGAGGTAGGTCGGTTCAGAAGGCGTGAGACCTGTGGTTGCTCAACGAGCGGGCAAGTAGCGGCTGCCCCATGTTGTCCCGCGCTATGGTTGGCGAAGCCGGCCTGACAGGCGAAACGACTGGTTAACTACGGTCCCCTAGGCTCTTGATTACCTGAGTCGTGAGTCCCCTCAGGACATGCATGTGGGCCGTCTGGTATTTGTATGAGTTGCCAGGCGGTCTTTTTCATTTTCACCCTATGCGAGCGCAAATAGCGAACGGCCCTGGAGCAGCGGGCGGTTGTACGGTTGCCCGCGTGCTGCCAGGGTCCGCCGGGACACTGTGAGGGGCTACGCAACTACCCTTGCAGGCCCATCTGCAAAGTAGCGGGGCCTATGTGAACGGGGGATGACCGGCGCGCGGGCCGGTTCTGATGGTTACAGCCGTGCGCTAGTTGGGGTGGATCAGCTGCGTAGAAGCGCCGCGATCCCGGCTATACGCCGGCCTGGGGTGGCGCGTTAGTTCACTGTGCATTAGCGTGAGGATCAGGTGCAAATGGCCTCGTTGATAGCGGCTGGGTCGCGCCTTCTGTCTCTCGCGGGCGCGCCTCCGGCTATAGCTCGGACTGGATGGCTTTGAGCAGCCGGAAGCGCATCGCGCCGTCGTTGCTTCTAAGCGAGATCACGAAGCGCACTCGCCCATGATTGGAAGTATCGGCATAGCCCGCCAAGGTGCGGACGCCGGAAAATGTGCCGGTCTTGAAGCGGGCGCGGTCGCCGCGGCGGAGCAGGGTCCGCATGCGGCTCGAAGAGGTGCAGGAGCTGGGCAAGGCCGCGGGCCGTGAAGCGGTTGTCGCGGCTGATGCCCGAGCCTTCTTCGAGATGGATGGACTCGGCGAGGCCATGCTTGGCTAACATCTCGTTCGCAATCCGGAGCGACTTCTCGATGCCGACGGGCCCGCCCAGGCGACGCCCGCCCATTTCCAAGAAGACCTGGTTGGCGATGTAGTTGTTCGACCCGATGAGCAACTCCTCGAGAATCTTCGAAAGGGGGCGCGACTGCCGGTGAACGTAGACCGGCTCCAGGCTCGCGGGCACGGCTCCGGTCGAGATCTTGCCGGTGACCCTGCCGCCGGCGCGCTCGATGAAGGCGGCTACCAGCTCGCCGGCATATTTCAGGCCCACCGCGGGGTCTTGGGTCAGACTGATGCGACCGCGGCCCTTCGGGCCACGGGCCAGGAACTGGCTGATAGCGAGCGGCGTGATCGGGGTCTGCTTCTCGGCGGATTGAACCGTCTTGCCCTTGCGCACGGCGTGAATCGTATTGAAGTTCACCGCGAGCGCGGAGTTCACCGCGTCGTAAGCCTCGGCGGTGTCCTCGATCCCCGGGATGCGGATATCGGAGGGGTAGTAGCTCGCGTCGAGCACGATGCGGCTTATCGGCGTCTTGCCGATTGCGGCGACCAGCTCCGTCGCGAGCTCAGCCAGCTCTTCGGAGATCAGAAAGGGATCGCCGCCCCCGCGGATGTAGAGCACCCGGTCGCCGTCCAGGTAGAAGCGGGTCTCGAAGCGATAGTCGCCGCCCAGGACCTCCATCGCCAGCCAGGCGGTCACGATCTTGGCGACGGAGGCAGGGACGAAGGGCTTGTCAGAGTTCTGAGCCACCAGCTCGTTGCCCTTTTCGTCCATCACGAGCACCAGCGCCGACGGAGCGAGCGCCGCGACCTTCTGCTCGACACCGGCCAGAGCTTGGGCGGGCAGCAGGAGCAGGGCGCAGGCGAGTAGGTAAGACCACATGACGGCTCGCGTGAGCCAGTCTGACCATCCCACTTGGCAGGTTGGCCCATTGTTCTGTGGAGGAACTGATCTATGATAAAATTGTAAGGTGATTATGTATCTTGCAAACCATGCAATGGGAGACTAGGGCACGAACTTCTGGATCCTGACGTTGTCCACCCAGACACCCTGATAGTTGACGCTCTGGTCGGAAACGAACATGAACTGAACGTACACCCCGTGCTTGCCCACACAAGGCTTCAACGAGAAGATCGTGTTTTCCCACATCCCAACGTTCCCCGACACCGCCTGCCCGGTCCACTCCCCCCCGACGCCGCCGTTGCAGGTGTATTCCCAACGGAAGAAGTCGTAGCCCAACTCCGTGTCTAGCCAGTATTGGAAGAGCATTCGGGCATCCGTGGCCCCGCCGGCGAGCGAGAACGGGCCGTACCGCATCCAGGTGCAGGTGTTGTAATTGTACGGTGTCGTACCCCCCCGGGGGTGGACGGCGGCGGTGCCGCTGTAGGCTTTGCTAGAGGTCTTGCTCCACTTGCCTTGCGTGCTGGTATGGCTGCAGTCATAGGTAATCCAACTCCCTGTTGGGAACGTCGTCTCGAAACCTTGTAGGTGGATGTTCTGCCACCCGGCCGCCTGGCTCTGTTCCGACGCGAGCGGAACGAGCACGGCGAAGAGCGTGAGCGCCCGAAGAACTGCCCTGAAGCGTCGCTTACTCATCATCGCCCCCATCCAAGCGTTGCTGTACCGCGGCGGCTACACTATTCCACCCCCGCCCCGCGGTCGAATCGTCATCCCCTCCTTGTCTTTGGACGCGTCGTGGCCGCGCAAGTGATTCCTTTGAGAAACCCCGGTTTTCCCAGCGATTAACGGGTGTGCTCTGCCAACACCGCTGGGTATACTTGGGCAAGCATCCTAACCGGGACGCCGCGTGGGAGTTTGCTGAGCAATTCACTGCCACTCGGCATTAGGCCGTTGCCGGTGTTCAGACCAGCCCGCCGCACGTCGCGGCGGGCTTTTTGTTTGGCTGCTTACATCCTGCTTACACAGACACTGCCTAACACGCGCTATTCATTCTAAGTGTTTGATTTGATGGTGCTGCCGGACAGGATTGAACTGTCGACCTCTCCCTTACCAAGGGAGTGCTCTACCACTGAGCTACGGCAGCGGAGGAATGCGTGCGGGCTGGCCCGAACGCGCTGGAAACTGCCATAAGGGTCCTACCTTCGCAAGGATTGAGGCCGCTATTGGGAGCATTTGGCTGATTTTCGGGACAAGCCGGCACTTGCGCGACGCGGTTCGCTGCCGCTAAGGGGAGAGCATGACCGCCCCGAGGCAGGAATTGCCGCCGCGCCCCGCCCGCAAGCCCAGCCGGTCCGAGCGTCTGGCCGCTGAATTGAAGGCCAATCTGCGCCGGCGCAAGGCGCAGCTGCGGGCGCGAAAAACGGCCGAAAAGCCTTCATGCGGTGAAAAATAGCGGCCCGGTTCGGGGACTTGGGAACCAAAACCGGACTTTCGCCGTAATCGGCAGACGTCTTTAGCGCGGCCGAAAGCGGGCGCCGGTTTTGCGGAGGCAATCAAGCTTGCGCAGATCGCGTATACTTTGCTGCGGGCCGTCCACGTGACCTATTAGTTTGGCGTAGGATCTTGTCGGCGAGCCAGGTCCACTTCGTCGGATCATGCACCGACCGGCGTGTCACAATTGCGGAGAGACAATGGATCGCATTCGTATCGTCGGCGGCGCCCCCCTGATCGGCTCGATTCCGATCTCGGGAGCGAAGAATGCGGCACTGCCGCTGATGATTGCGAGCCTGCTCACGGAGCAGACGCTGATCCTCGACAATGTCCCGCGGCTGGCAGACGTCGCACTTCTGCAGCGCATCCTGCTCAACCACGGCGTTGACGTGATGCTTGGCGGCAAGCGACCGGGCGACGCGCCCTATGACGGGCAGACAGTTCATATTTCGGCGGCGAGCATCGTCGACACCACGGCGCCCTATGAGCTGGTCTCGAAAATGCGCGCAAGCTTTTGGGTACTCGCTCCTCTCCTGGCGCGTATGGGACAGGCCAAGGTATCTCTGCCGGGCGGCTGCGCCATCGGCACGCGGCCAGTCGATCTCCTCCTGACGGCTCTCGAGCAGCTAGGCGCGAAAATCGAAATCGACGCTGGCTATGTACTGGCCTACGCGCCGAACGGTTTGCGCGGAGGTGAGATTAACTTTCCAAAGGTGACGGTCGGCGGCACGCATACCGCGTTGATGGCGGCATCGCTTGCCAGCGGCACCACGGTGATCGAGAACGCCGCGCGCGAGCCGGAAATCACCGACGTTGCCGATTGCCTCAACAAGATGGGTGCGAATATTTCCGGTGCCGGCACCTCGCGCATCGTGATCGAAGGGGTATCGAAGCTCAACGGTACCCGCCACAGCGTGCTGCCCGACCGGATCGAGACCGGCACCTATGCCATGGCGGTGGCGATGACCGGCGGCGACGTTGTCTTGGAAGGCGCGCGGCCCGAGCTGCTGCAATCGGCACTCGATATCGTGGCCCAGGCGGGAGCGCGTGTTACACCCTCCAACAAGGGGCTCCGCATCAGCCGCAACGGCGCTGGCATCGCGCCGGTGGACGTGACTACCGAGCCGTTTCCGGGCTTTCCCACCGACCTCCAGGCGCAACTGATTGCGCTGATGACCCGCGCCAAGGGCACCTCGCGCATTACCGAGACCATCTTCGAGAATCGCTTCATGCATGTGCAGGAACTGGTGCGCTTCGGCGCACAGATTCAACTCGATGGCCAAACCGCTACCATCGCAGGGGTCGAAAACCTTAAAGGCGCGCCGGTGATGGCGACCGACCTGCGGGCTTCCGTCTCGCTGGTGATCGCGGCGCTCGCCGCCGAGGGCGAGACCATGGTCAATCGTGTCTATCACCTCGACCGCGGGTTTGAGCGGCTGGAGGATAAGCTCAACGCCTGCGGCGCCACCGTCGAGCGCATCAGCGGATAAGTCACCCAGACCAGATTTTTCGGTCATGGCCCGGCTCGCCCCGTCCATTTACATCTTTACCCCTGCGGTAGAACGGGGGCCCCTGGCACCAAGGCCGGGCGTGGCAAGGGCGTTCGGCCTTGCGCCCGGCCTCCGGCTTGCCTAGCTAACTCATAACAGGACAAAAGCCGACGCCGTCATGGAACCCTTGAAGCTCATCGCGCTGGACAAGGACGACCTCGAGATAATTTCCGCGCATCTGCAGGATTCCTCGGTCAAGATCTCCGACGTCTTCTGGCTGCCGAAGGAAAAGCGACTGGTGCTCGGGGTCGACCGCTTCGATTGGCTGGCCGCCAACGAGGCCAAGGAATTCCGCCGCTGCCGGACCGGGCTCCGGTTCGAGCGGGTGTTTTCCTGCAAATGCCGCGGCATTGATCCTGCCGACAAAAATGCGGTGCTCAACCTGTTGGCGATTGATTTCGTCGAAAGCGACGCCCCCGGCGGCGAAGTGATCCTGACCTTCGATGGCGGTGCGGCCGTGCGGCTACAGGTCGAATGCCTGGAAGCGGAGATAGCCGACATCGGGCCGACCTGGTCCTGCGATTGTCCGCACCATGCGGAAACCGTGACCTCCGAACCAGCCGATGAACTGCCTAAGGCGGGTTGACGCGCCACTGCCCCCTCGTCATTGACCTGTGGTCCGGCTATGCCGTTGCCATAGCCGTAAGGACCAGGTCATGCCGATCCGTCTCGATACCCAAGCCGCTGATTTCACTCAGCGTTTCCGCGCGTTCCTGAACACCAAACGGGAAGCCGCGCAGGACGTGGAGCAGACCGTGCGCGGTATCATCGCGGAGGTGCGCCAGAACGGCGACCGCGCGCTCTTCGAGCTGACCAAAAAATTCGACCGGGTGGATCTCTCCAAGGCCGGGCTGCGGGTGGCGCAGGCGGAGATCGACGGCGCAGCGGCGCAATGCGGCACGGCGGCGCTCGATGCACTGAAGCTCGCGCGCGAACGGATCGAGGTTTATCACCGCCGCCAAGTGCCGAAAGACGAGCGCTCGACCGACGCGCTTGGCGTCGAGCTCGGCTCGCGCTGGACCGCAATTGAGGCGGCCGGCCTTTACGTGCCTGGCGGCACTGCGGCTTACCCGTCTTCCGTGCTGATGAATGCGGTGCCGGCAAAGGTTGCGGGCGTGCCGCGTCTTGTCATGGTCGTGCCGACGCCAGACGGCAAGCTCAATCCTCTCGTGCTGGCGGCGGCGAAACTGGCGGAAGTCGATGAAGTCTATCGCATCGGCGGCGCGCAAGCGGTGGCGGCGCTCGCCTACGGCACCGAAACAATCGCGCCGGTGGCGAAGATCGTTGGGCCGGGCAATGCCTATGTGGCAGCGGCCAAGCGGCTGGTCTTCGGCAAGGTCGGCATCGACATGATCGCCGGGCCGTCGGAGGTTCTGGTGCTGGCAGACCGCGACGGCCATCCAGACTGGATCGCCGCCGACCTTCTGGCGCAGGCAGAACACGATGTCAGCGCGCAATCCATTTTGATTACCGACGATGCGTCTCTCGCCGATGCGGTCGAGAAAGCGGTAGAGAGCCAGCTTGCACGCCTGCCGCGGGAAGCGGTCGCGAGCGCGTCCTGGCGTGATTTCGGCGCCATCATTCTCGTGCGCAGTCTCGACGAGGCCGTTCCGCTGGTGGATGCCGTTGCGCCGGAGCACATCGAGATCGTCGCAAGTAACGCCGAGGAATTGGCCAAGCGCATCCGCAACGCTGGGGCTATCTTTCTGGGCGCGCATACCCCGGAAGCTATCGGCGATTATGTTGCAGGTTCTAACCACGTGCTGCCGACGGCGCGCTCGGCGCGGTTTTCGTCCGGCCTCGGCGTGCTCGACTTCATGAAGCGCACCTCCATCCTCAAATGCAGCCCTGAGTTGTTGCGTGCGCTTGCGCCCGCCGCCATTGCGCTCGGCGAAGCCGAAGGGCTCGACGGCCATGCGCGGTCGGTGGCGATCCGCCTCAATCCGCGATGAGCCGCGAGCCAGCCAAAGGCAAGACGTACTGTCTGGTCGAGGTCACGCTCGACGAAAACTCGATCGGCCGATCCAATCCGGATGTCGAGCACGAGCGCGCGGTCGCAATCTACGATCTGCTTGAACAGAACAGCTTTGCGCCAGAAGGCCACAAAGGCGGGCCTTACACACTGCAGCTGAGCATCGCGGAAAGCCGCCTGGTATTCGAGATCAAGACCGCCAAAGGGGAGGCGGTGATGGCGCATCTGCTGTCAATGACTCCGTTCCGGCGGATCGTAAAAGACTATTTCATGATCTGCGACAGCTATTACCAGGCTATCCGCACCGCAACGCCTGACCGCATTGAAGCCCTCGACATGGGCCGGCGCGCGATCCATGACGAGGGCTCCAGGCTTCTGGTGGAGCGGCTCAAGCGCAAGGTAAAAGTGGATTTCGACACCGCGCGCCGGCTGTTCACGCTGATTTGCGTGCTGCATTGGAGAGGCTAAGCGGTGGACGCCGACGATAAGCCGCCGCGCTCCGTTCTGTTCGCCTGCGGACTGAATTCGCTGCGCTCGCCCATGGCGGCGCGCCTCTTCGGCCATCTGATCGGGTCGAACGTGCCGGTACGCTCCGCCGGCGTGCAGACGGCTGACCTCGATCCCTTTGCCGTTGCCGCCATGGCGGAAATCGGGCTCGACATCGGAGATCACCGGCCGGTCACTTTCGAGGAACTGGAGGATTTGGAAGGGCTCGATTTCGACCTGATCGTCACGCTCTCCCCCAAGGCGCATCACAAGGCGCTGGAACTGACACATCGGCTCACTGCAGCTGTGGAATATTGGCCGACCGCGGATCCATCGGTGATCGAAGGCAGCCGCGAGCAGCGCATGCATGGCTATCGCGAGGTGCGCGAACAGCTTGCCAAGCGTATCCTCGACCGCTTCGGCTCCGCGCACAGTCACAACGACTAAAACTAACTCTTTTGCATGCCTGGGCTTGACCCGCATATCGGGTTTCCCCGATATGCCCACTGCTGGTGCGGAACGCGGGTATTTCCGAGTTCCGATGCGTCCATCGTCATGCTCGTATTGCCGGATTGTGCCCGGCAATGACGAGAAGAAACGTCAGGTTTTGCAATCATGCTGGGCCGGCCCAAACTCGTGCTCGCTTCCGGCTCTCCCCGCCGGCTGGGCCTGCTCAATCAGGCCGGGATCGAACCGGACGCGTTGCGCCCGGCCGACATCGACGAAGTGCCCAAGCGGGGTGAGCTGCCGCGGGCGCTGGCCACGCGGCTCGCGCGCGGCAAAGCGGAAGGGGCGCTCAACCAGGTGCGGCTCGATGACGAATTACGCGGCTCCTACATCCTGGCGGCGGACACCGTAGTCGCGGTGGGCCGGCGCATCCTGCCCAAGGCGGAATTGCTGGACGAAGCCGCGCAATGCCTGCGTTTGTTGTCCGGACGCAACCACCACGTCTATTCGGGCATCTGCCTGGTCACGCCGAAACAGACGTTCCGGCAGCGGCTGGTGGACACGCGTGTTCGGTTCAAGCGGCTCTCCGACGAGGACATCGAAGCCTATCTCGCGTCCGGCGAATGGCGCGGCAAGGCCGGTGGTTATGCCGCCCAAGGCATTGCCGGCTCCTTCATCGTCAAGATGGTTGGCTCCTATACCAATGTAGTCGGCTTGCCGCTTTACGAGACGGTCTCGCTGCTGTCGGGAGAAGGATTTCCCATCCGCTTCGGCTGGCTCAATGCCCTAGCCGTCTGATGGTTGCTTGATCCGCTGAGCTTCGGGATTATCCGCGCATCATGGTCAAGGCTCACAAACCAAGTTCGAAGCTTTGTACGATCTGCGGCAAACCCGTGGAGGAGCGGTTCAAGCCCTTCTGCTCGGCACGCTGCGCCGACGTCGATCTGAATCGCTGGCTCTCGGGCCGCTATGTGATTCCCGGCGCGGAGGCGCCGGAGGACGACGAGGAGCAGCGGCCAGCACGCCCCGATAAGGACGCCGATTAAACCGTCGCTCTATCGGGGAAGCCGGTGGGCCCACATGTTCATGCCTTCCGGAGCAGCGACCAGAAGTCGCCGAAGGCCGGCCGGTCGGTGATCGTGCTCGCGATGGCGAATAATTTCCTCGCGGCGTCCTCGTTGATGGTCTGCATCGCGCAGTCCATGAACTTCTCCTCGACCTGCGCCTTGGTCAAAGGCACCTGCGTTGAGCCGATGGGATAGTCGCGCTGCTCCTGGAACGTCCCGCCATCCTTGAGCGCAATTTTCACCCGGGTCGGGTTGCCCCATTCGTCACTCAGCTGCGGATCGGCGCTGGCCGTCACGAGGCCGGCCAATGCCTTTATGCGCGCGTCATTAAGCGCCTCCTGGGTAAAGGCCTTGATCTTCGGCGCGCCATGCAAAAGCGAATAGGCGATCACGTAGGAGGCCGAGAACTTCGCCGACTCGACATCGATTGGGTACTTGGTGACGACGCGTTTGGCGCTGGAGGGCGACATCCAGCAATGGATGTTGGTTATTTCGTCCGTGCGTCCGCCAAGCTTGTCACGCAGCAGCAGCGCGGCATCGATTGCGGTGTGGCCGCGCCCACCGCAAGGATAGTATTTGATGCTGTAGCCGGTTTCCTTCAGGTCCCAGCGACTGCCGAGATCCTTGAACGGCGCATAGTCGGTTTTCAGAGCGCGTGCGAAGCTTCCGTAATAGCCGTTGTCGCCTTCGAGGACCGTAGGACTGGACGTGAAACCCTTGCTCGCGAGCATCGCCGCCATCACGCCGTTGCGCGCACCGTTGCCGACGTGCAGCGGCTTGGTCATCGTTCCGTAATTGGCCGGCAATCCCGATACCAGCGAGGCGCTGATGCCGATGGCGTGCGCCACCTGGTCGACCGGAAGCTTCATCAGCTTTGCGCAGGCCGCCGCCGCGCTAATCCCGCCGATAACGCCGGCGGCTTGCCAGCCGCCGCCGTTGCTGATCCGCGGACTTGAGCGGCCAATGCGTGCAGTGACCTCGCAGCCGACGATGAAGGCGCCCAGAAATTCGGCCGGCGTCGCACCCGTGCTTTCCGCGAGCGCGAGCAGCGCGGGAATCACCGGCGCAGCAGACTGTCCGCTCACATAACTGAAGTCGTAGTCCATCGCATGGCTTGAGACGCCATTTGCGAGCGCTGCGAGCTGCGGTGAGGCCTTAAAGGACTGCCCGATGATGGTGCATTGCGGCGCAGTGCCTTCCAGCTTCACCATTCCGGCGGCGATGTGCGCTACCTCCTCGTGGCTGCCGGCGACGGCCACGCCGACGGTATCGATGAAAGCCAAACGGGCCAGCTCGACCACCTCCGCCGGCACTTGCTTGAGATCGAAGGCGACAACGAACTCCGCCAGCATCTGACGCAATTGCTTCCCGGGGATCGGAGCAGGCTTGTCGCCTCCCGACTCCTGCGCTTTCGCGCCGCCCCCGCTGCCGCTCATCAGCGCTAGCGCGCCAGAGCCTGCCAGAAAGAGCCGTCTGCCGAATGCGTAGGTATGAACCTTGCTATCCATCGCCGTGCCCCGTTTGATTTTGCCGGATTGTCCGGCATTTCACGCGAATGAACAATGGCTCCCCCGGTTGGAGAGCCCTAGAAGCTGACCATGTCGGTCTTGGTCAGAGTCACCTTGTCGGCGATACGCGCGGCGGTAGACAGATGCCATGCCGTGTACAATTCCGGAAAGCTGTCGTCGGAGGACATCCCGTCCACCGGCACCACCACCGTAAATCCGCGTAGCGCCGCCGCGCCGGCTGTATGCAGCACGGAGGTTTGCGCCTGCGTACCGACCGCGATCAGGGTTTTGATTCCTTTGGCCTTCAGCGTTTGCTCCAGGTCGCTGCCGATAAATTTGTCCGGGCCGAGCGCGGGCAGGATGGTTTCTCCCGGCGCAGGGCCAAGCTCCTGCAAGATGCTGGCCGGTGTCGCACCCGCGCCCGCGATGCTGTAGATCACCAGTGCACCTTTCGCGCGGGCATCAGCGACCAGTTTCGTAATTTTCGGAACCGAAGCGGCGCAACGCGGCCGGCGCTCTTTGCTGCAGGTCTGGGTGGTGAAGTCCATCACCAGCAGCGCGGCCTGCTTGGCGTCTACCTGGGCCGGCTTCAGCTGCGGCGGTGCGGGAAGCTTGGCTTCGTTCCATTCGTCGACAATGGTCTGCGCGGCAAGCGGCGGGGCCGCAAGAAAATACACGGCGAAAAGCGCCGCCAACATGCGCGCGATTGGCCCGTTGGAAATTCCTATCTTTTGCATCGACCACCCTCAGCCATGGCTAGCCGAAAGCCTAGCATTCGCTCGGCGGCAACGCGAATAATGCGCTGCGGCAGCGCACAAAAAGTCGATTTGGACCAAGGTTGCGCTGGCGGGAGGCCCGTTTTACTCTGCGGCAAGCCTCAGCAATATCCATGGAAATGGGACCAGCGGAAGGAAGCCGTATGAACGTCGCCACCCAGGTGAAAACCAACAAGGCCTTCGAGATTGTTCCCCTGACGAAGCATATCGGCGCGGAGCTGCGCGGCATTGACCTGCGCACCAAGCCGGACGACGCGACCATCAAGGCGATCTATCAGGCTTGGCTCGACCACCTCGTGATCATCTTCCCCGACCAGAAGCTTTCGCAGGAAGACCTCGTACGTGTCACCGGTTACTTCGGCGAGATCGGCGACCTGCATCGCCCGCCGAAATACCGCCCGCCGGGTCAGGCCCGCTTGCTGCCCGGGATCATGATGATCTCCAACATCCGCGAGAACGGCGAACCGATTGGCGCTTTGCCAGATGGCGAGATGATGTTCCACCACGACATGATTCATGCCGAGGTGCCGAGCAAAGCGACGATGCTTTATTCCGTGGAGATTCCCTCCACCGGCGGCAATACGCTGTTTGCCAGCGGCTATGCCGCCTATGACGCCCTCGATCCGGCGATCCGCAACAAGCTCGAAGACCGCAAGGCGCTGCACCATTACAACTACGGCTCGGTGCAGAAGGGCGACAACAAAGGTACCGAAGCCTTTGCCGAATGCGTACATCCGGTATTCCGCACCCACGAAGACACCAAGAAGAAGGCGGTCTACGTCAACCGCCTGATGACGGTGAAAGTGGTCGACATGCAGGAGAAGGAAAGCGACGAATTGCTGAACGCGGTCTACGACCACGCGGAGAAAAAGGAATTCGTTTACGAGCATGTCTGGCGTCTCGGCGACCTTTTGCTCTGGGATAATCGCTGCTCGTCGCATGCGCGCACCGACTTCCCCTCGACTGAGCGCCGCCTGATGCTGCGCACCACGGTAAAAGGCTCGGTGCGGCCGTATTAGCGCATGATCCGGCGAAGCGGACACCGGTTCGCCGACAAGATCATGCGCCAAGTTAAAAGTTAGCGCGCGATCGACCGCAAAACCGGTACCCGTTTTTGCTGATCGCGCGCTGTAGAGTGCGCCAATCGGCATGACGGCCCTCGGCCGGGTTGCAGACGCGGGCGGGGGAAATGTCTGGCGAGAAGGGCTACGACTACATCATCGTCGGCGCGGGCTCGGCGGGCTGCGTGCTGGCCAATCGCCTGAGCGAGGACGGCGCCGCGCGCGTGCTGCTGCTGGAAGCCGGCGGGCGCGACTGGTCACCGCTGATCCATATCCCGCTTGGCCTCGGTAAGCTGCATGAATACGGACTGTTCGACTGGGGCTATCATACCGAGCCAGAACGCGGTTTGAACAATCGCAGCATCGAAGCTACCCGCGGCAAAGTGTTGGGCGGATCATCTTCGATCAATGTGATGGCGTATACGCGCGGCAATGCCGGCGATTACGACCGCTGGGCACAGAAAGGCGCGCGCGGCTGGTCCTTTGCGGAAGTGCTGCCTTACTTCAGGCGCGGTGAGAAATGGGAAGGCGGCGAGAGCAAATACCGCGGCGGCGACGGCCCGGTCGGGACCGAATTCGCCAAGACGCAGGACCCGCTCTACACCGCCTGGATCGAAGCCGCCAAAGCCGCCGGCATTCCGTACACCGAGGACTATAACGCAAAACAGCAGGAAGGTTTCGGCCGCAGCCAATACACCATCCGCGACGGACGCCGCTCATCCTCGGCTGCGGCTTATCTGAAGCCGGCGCGCGGGCGGAAAAATCTCACTATCGAAACCGCCGCGCACACGACGCGCATCCTGATGCAGGGCACGCGCGCCACCGGCGTGGAATATCTCCACAGAGGCAATCTCAAGTGCGTGCAGGCGGCGCGTGAGGTTGTTGTCGCAAGCGGCACTTTCAACACGCCGCAGCTTCTGATGCTCTCGGGCATCGGCCCGGCGGCGCATCTGCGCGAGCACGGAATCAGGACGCTCGTGGACCTGCCGGTGGGAAAGAATCTGCAGGATCATCTCGCCGTGCTGATCATTTTCGCACGAAAGGATTTCAGCGCCTTCCACAGCGAAATGCGCTTCGACCGCATGGCGCGCAGCATGATCCAGGCCTATTGCTTCGGCACCGGGCCGGGCACGGTCGTGCCGGGCGGGCTACACGCCTTCATCAAGACACGGCCCGAGCTTGCGGTGCCTGACATCGAGTTCATGTTCCGCGGGCTGCCACCGCATGCGCATCTGTGGTTTCCGTGGCTGAAGAAGCCCTATGTCGACGGCTATGGCATCCGTCCCACGCTGCTGCATCCGGACAGCCGGGGAGAAATCCTGCTGCGCTCGGCCGACCCGCGCGCTTCCATGCGCATCCATTACAACTTTTTTTCCGCACCAAACGACCTGCCAAGCCTGCGCGAAGGGTTCAAGCGCGCGCGTGAGGTGGCCTATCAGAACCCGCTCGATCCTTATCGCGGTACCGAGACCACGCCGGGCGAAAAGGTGAAAACCGACGCCGAGATCGACGCCTTCATACGGGGGACAGCGATTACTGCGCATCACCCTTGCGGCACCTGTCCGATGGGGACGGGCGCGGAAAGCGTGCTCGACCCGGAGCTGAAGGTGCGCGGCGTCCAAGGCCTGCGGGTGGTGGACGCCTCCGCCATGCCTGATATCGTCTCGGCACATATTAATGCCTGCGTGCTGATGCTGGCGGAGAAAGCTTCAGATATGATCCGCGGTCGGGCGGCGTTGCCGGCCGAGGGCGCATGATCCCGAAAAGTGGGAACCGGTTTTCGGATAAGATCATGCGCCAAGATTATTTAAGTGAGCGCGCGATCGGACGCAAAACCGGTATCCACTTTTGCTGATCGCGCGCTAGTGTGTGAGGGAAAAGAAAAATGAAAATGGAAAGCGTGGGTGGAGCGCGCACCAGCAAGATGACCCGGGAGGAAATCTTGCGCCGCGCAGAGGCGCTGGTGCCAGTGCTGCGCGAGCGCGCCCCCGAAGCCGAAAAGTTGCGCAACTGCCCCGACCAGACGATCGCAGACTACATCTCTAATGACCTGCTGCGGCTCTGCATGCCGGCGCGTTTTGGTGGCTTTGAGCTCGGCTATGATGTGCTCTGCGAGACCAGCCAGACGCTGGCGCGCGGCTGCGGCTCGCAAGCCTGGGTGCACATGGTATTCACCGACAACGCGCTCAAGCTCGCCTCTTTCACGCCGCAGGCGCAGGAGGAAGTTTGGGGCAATAACCCCAATGCAAAACTGTCGAACGCGGTGGCGCCGCTCGGCAAAGGCAGGGTGGTGAAAGGCGGCGTGCATTGGACCGGGCGGCATCCGTTCTCCAGCGGCGTCGACCACGCTGACTGGGTGATGGCCACCGGCTATGTCGAGCGCGGCGAAAAGAAACAAACGGTCTCGGTTTTGGTACCCAAAAGCGACATCAAGATCATCGACGACTGGCACGTAGTCGGCCTCGCCGGCACCGGCAGCAAGACCTTCGAGATCAACGATGCCTTCGTTCCCGAGCACCGTATCCTGAGCAAGGATGACGAGGACGCGGCCGGCCCTGCGCTTTACTCTTCCCCTGTGTTTCATTTACCGCGTGGCGGAGTTTCGTCCGCGAGCTTCGTATCGGTCGTGGTCGGTGTCGCGGAAGGAATGCTGGCCGAATACATCGCCTATACCGGCCCGCGGCTATCGCGCTCGATCGTGATGGCCGAGCAGACGGGCACGCAGATCACCCTCGGGATCGCGGCCGCGGAAATCGAAGCGGCGGCAGTGATGTATCTCGGACCGCTGCGCGAGACGATGCAGCTTCTCGAACGCGGCGAACCGGTTCCCAAGACGCAGAACCTTCGCGGGCGGCGCAACAATGCGTATGCGGCGCAGCTTTCCATCACCGCGGTGCAGCGCCTGTTCAACGCTGCCGGAGGACGCGCTCTTTATCTCGACAATCCGATGCAGCGCATGTTCCGCGACTGCCATGCCGCGGCTGCGCATCACTCGCTGATGTGGGACCAGGCCGCCGCCGGCTACGGCCGCCATGTGCTGGGCTTGAAGGGCAAAGAAAAACATTAACTCCGATCGACGGGGGGAAGAATGGCCGGGGCGCTCGAGGGAATACGCGTCATTGAGATCGCGAGCTTTGTTTCCGGGCCGTATGCCGGAATGCTGATGGGCGATCTGGGCGCGGAAATCATAAAAATCGAAGCGCCGGAAAAAGGCGATCCGTTCCGCGGCTGGGGCCGCGTCGAATACTCACCGCCCTTCGGCTCGGTAAACCGCAACAAGAAAAGCGTCGCGATCGATCTGAAGGATCCGAAGGGGCTCGCCGCCGTGCGCGATCTGCTGCGCAGCGCCGATGTGTTGATCGAGAATTTTCGCCCCGGCACGCTCGACCGCATCGGCCTGACATACGAACAAGCCTCGAAGGACAACCCGCAGCTGATCTGGTGCTCCATCACCGGCTTTGGCTCCGACGGCCCTTATGCATCGCGCCCGGGTTATGACACCGTGGGGCAGGCGATGAGCGGACTGCTCGAGTCTGGTTACCGATATGGACGATCCGCGCCCGACCGGCATTTCGCTCTCCGACCACCTCTCCGGCATGGTGGCTTGCAACGGCGTGCTGGCCGCCTTGGTGGCGCGCGGGCGCACCGGCCGGGGCCAGCGCGTCGATACCTCGCTGCTGGAGGCCAGCCTTTCTTTTTGCGGCGAGAATGCCGCGCGCTATTTTGAAAATGCCAAGGTGCCCGGGCGTTCTACGCGCACGCGCGAAGCTTCGGTTTATGCCTTTGTCGCGGGCGACGGATTGCCGTTTATCATCCATCTGTCTTCGCCGCAGAAATTTTTCGAAGGAATGGCGCGCGCCGCCGGCAAGCCGGAATGGATCAGCGACGACCGCTTCGCCACCCGCGATGCGCGGCGAAAAAATCACGACAGGCTGGCGGAGGAGATGACCGCCGTGTTCAAGACCGGTCCGCGCGAGATGTGGCTGGAGAAGCTGCTGGCGGAGGACGTACCGTGCTCACGCATCAACACTTTGAGCGAGGTTTTCGAGGATCCGCAGGTGCGGCATCTCGGTATGCGCAAGGATCTGCCGCACCGCCATCTCGGCACCGTCAGTCTCGTTCGCAATGCGCTGCGGATGTCAGCCACGCCGGTGGAGATACGCAGCGCTGCGCCCGATCTCGGCGAGCATAACGAGGAGATTCTGGGAAAACAGGAGTAGACGATGCGCAAAGGATGGATCGTCGCGCTGACAGGTCTGCTGCTTGCGGCGGCCGCTGTGGCTGAGGGGCATGCGCAGACGCCGGCCGAATTCTATCGCGGCAAACAGATGACGCTGATCACCTCTGCCTCGGTCGGCGGGGGCTACGATCAGTACGCGCGTCTCCTCGCCCGGCACCTGCCGCGTTTCATCCCCGGCAACCCGACCATTACCGTGCAGAACATGAGCGGCGCCGACGGCATCCGGGCGGCGAATTTCCTCTACAACGTTGCGGCCCAGGACGGCTCGGTGATCGGCGGCTTGTCCCGCAACAACGGGCTAATGCACTTCTACGATCCCGACAATGCGTCGGTTCAGTTCGATGCACGAAAATTTCATTGGCTCGGCTCGCCGCAGCAGGAAATCGGATTATTTGTGCTGCGAACCGAGAAAGGCGCAAGGTCCATCGACGATCTCAGGCGCGTCGAGGTGACGGCAAGCTCGACCGCGCGCAACGCTCCAACCTCAATCTATCCCCGCATGCTCAATTTGCTCTATGGCACCAAGATTAAGGTCGTCGAGGGCTATGGCGGATCGCAGGAATCCTTGCTGGCGCTGGAGCGCAACGAGGTCGACGGCCATGTATCCGGCGGCTCCTCGGCGGCGTTCCGCTCGCGCATCGCGCCGATGCTGCAAACCGGCGCGGCCAAGGTGATCCTGCAGATGGGAATGACACGCGATCCCGAATATCCCGATGTCCCGACCGCCATCGACATCATGCCGACCGCCGAGGGAAAGCAATTGTTCGAAGTCGCCTTCGCCGAACAGGTCATGGGAAGGCCTTTTGTGCTGCCTCCCGGGGTGCCGGCCGAGCGGGTGAAGCTGTTACGCGACGCCTTTGACGCCGCGGTGAAGGATTCGGAGTTGCTGGCGGATGCCAAAGCGCAAAAGATGGAAATTGATCCGGTCAGCGGCGCGGTCATCAACGCGCTGCTGGATCGCGTCTATGCCGCGCCGCCGCAGATCGCCGCTCGCTTGCGGGAAATGGCGAAGTGAGCGCCGTGATCGAGCCCTCACGCGAACTGCGCGACGTTTGCGCCATCGTCGGTGCCGGCAACAGCCGGCTCGGCCGCGTGCCCGGCGTCTCCAGCCTGGATCTCCTGGTGGAGGCGATGCGCAATGCCATAACCGATGCCGGGCTGAAGGTCTCCGATATCGACGGTATCGTCTGCCGCGGGCCCGACGAGTCTTATTGCCACCATCAGCGGGTCGGCGAGCGGCTCGGCATCAACGCGCGCTTCTCCACGACGCTCGACAATGGCGGTGCCAGCCAGATCATGTCGGTGGCGCTGGCCACCATGGCGATTAAAGCCGGGCTCGCCAGACGGTGATCTGCGGCTATGGCCGCGATGCCTGGTCGCGGACGCATTCGTCGGAAGAAGCGCGCGTGCGCAACGAGACGCGGCCGGAGAGCCTGCGCGCGCAGGAATTCGGCCCGGAATACGGCTATTTCGGTGCGGTGGCGGCGCATGCCTTCGGCGCCACGCGCCACATGCATCTCTACGGCACGACGCGCGAGCATTTCGGCCAGGTGGCCGTCGCCTTCCGCGAGCACGCGCTGCGCAACCCCGACGCCCAAATGAAGAAGCCACTCTCGATCGCGCAATACCACGAAGCCCAGCCGATCGTAGCGCCTTTCGGATTGTTCGATTGCAGCCTGCGCAGCGATGCCGCCGGCGCGGTGATCGTCACCAGCCGCGAACGGGCGCGCGATCTGCGCCAGCCGCCGGTGTCGATCAAGGGTTTTGGCTCTTACAACAATCTCACTGGCTGGTTTTCCGGCGACAATATGGTGGTGACGGCGGCCAAAGACAGCGGCGAGGCGGCCTACAAGATGGCGGGTATCGGCCCGGCCGACGTGAGCTGTGCGCAGCTTTATGATTGCTTCACCTACATGGTAGTGGCGCAGCTAGAGGATTACGGCTTCTGCAAGAAAGGCGAGGGCGGTCCCTTCGCGGCGTCAGGCGCGCTGCGCATCGATGGACGGCTGCCGACCAACACCTCGGGCGGCCAGCTTTCCGAGGCGCATGCGGAGGGCATGCTCCAGGTGGTCGAAGGCGTGCGCCAGATGCGCCACACCTATTCGGCCGAGCGGCAGGTGAAAGACGCGGAGATTGCGCTCATCTCCGGCCATGGCGGCAACCAGGTCTGCCACTCGACGCTCATCCTGGGGCGGGCGTGATGAGCAGGGAAAAACCAGTCCCGCGTCCCGCGCCAGAATCTGTGCCTTATTGGCAGGCCGCCAAGCAGCACCGGCTGGAGCTTCCGCGCTGCAATGCCTGCGGCCAATTCTGGTTTCCGCCCTCGCAAAGCTGTCCGCATTGTCTGTCGGCCGATTTCGCCTTCACCCCGGTATCGGGCCGCGGCAAGGTCTTCAGCTTCGTTACCTTCCACCGCGTCTATCATCCCGCCTTCGAGCAGGAGGTGCCTTATGTTGTGGCGCTGGTGGAGCTTGCGGAAGGCCCGCGGCTTCTCACCAATATCGTGGGCGTGCCGGTGGAGAATGTCGCCTGCGAGATGCCGGTGCAGGTGGTGTTCGAAGATATCTCCGACGGCGTCAGCGTGCCGAAATTTTCGCCGGTTTAGCTTTCTTCTCCCTCTCCCCACTGAACTCGGGTTTACCCGAGTTCAGCACTATCAAGTGCCGAAGTCGGATAAATTCGACTTCGGATGGGAGGGGGTCGGGGTGAGGGGGTTCGGACCGAAAAGAGTTTGTAACCCCTCACCCGGCCGCGTCGCTCGCCACCCTCTCCCATAGGGAGAGGGAGAAGAAAAGTCACGCCGTCCGCTCGATCACCACTTTGACCAGCGGCTTGTTCTCGACCCAGCGGCGCAAGTTGTCGATGAAGATCTTGGTGAATCCGTCGCTGTGGCCGGGTCCGCCCGCGCCGCCGATGTGCGGCGTGATCAGCACATTCGGCATGGTCCAGAACGGATGATCCTGGGGCAACGGTTCTTTCACGGCCACGTCCAAACCGGCCCCGGCAATCTTGCCCGCCTGCAATGCTTCGATCAATGCCGGCTCGTCGATCATCTGGCCGCGCGCGATGTTAATGACATAGGCCGTGGGCTTCATCGCGCCGATCACCGCGCGGCTCAAAATCTTTTCCGTCTCCGCGTTGGAAATTGCGGCGAGGCAGATGATGTCGGCTTCCGCGGCGGCGGCCTGCAAATCGCTGCGTGGACGGATGCGGTCGATATTCGCAATGGCGTCTGTCGTTCGGGAAATGCCCGTCACCGTCATGTCGAAGGCTTTGACCTTGCGCGCAATCTCCTGGCCGATGGCTCCGAGACCGACCAGCACCAGATGCTTGCCGGAAAGGTTATCGGTCGTGGGTGCGATTTCATCGCGCCTCCAGACCTTGTCGTGCTTGGCCCGCTCCACGGCGCCGAGTTGGCGGACGAGACCAAACATCAAGGCGATGGCATGCTCAGCCACGGCGAAGGCACGCAAGCCGGACGCATTCGTCACGATTACGCCGGAAGGCAGCCCATGGGCGGCCGCGCCGTCGATCCCCGATGTGCTGAATTGGATCCAGCGCAGCGATTTGGCATTGGCGCGGATGGCTGCGGCATTCTCCGCGGTGTAAAGCCGGTTGCTGGCGATGAGGATTTCCGCTTCCGGCAGCGCGGCGGCGATCGCTGGCGGCTCGCTCGCGCGGTGCAACTCGGTTCCCGGAAAAGCCTTCAGGGCGTCTTCGAGCCCGGCAAATCTGCCGCCGGATTCCAGGAGTACGATGCGCATGGCTTGGCTCGCGATGGTGATAAGGCGTTCCTACCGTCGGTTCGGGTATAATGAAAGCCCGTAGAATCTAGAGCCGCCTCGGCCGATAGGTGGGTCATCCACATCGCCGGGCTGTGAAAAAGCCCGTTTTCCAGGCCATTCCGGCAACTTCAAATATTTAAACATATTGACGGGGCATTGAGCCGCTGGCACGTATTGGCCGACAACGAAAAGCCTCGCGCCGGTGAAGGGCAAGATGAGGCTCCAGGCGGAAGGATAGGGTTCAATGCCGTTCTATACGCTCGACGACATGCGCGAAGGCTCCCAAAAGGGAAACCCGGACGTGTCGGTGCATGCAGCCGTCGGGGAATTCATGAAGGTGGCGGTGGTCACCAAGCCGGAAGGCAAGGGTCCGGCGTTGCACGAACATCCCAATGAAGAACAGTGGACGCTGATTTTGGAAGGTCAGATGCACTTTATCCTCGGGGATGAGGACCGCATCGTCGGCCCCGGCACCATCGTGCATATCCCACGCAATGTGAAACATAGGAGTCGCCCGGTGAACGGGCCGGCGACCTTCTTCACGGTGAAGAGCCCGGCCGGCAGCGGCGCAATGGATCAGGATTACAATAAGGCCGAAGACGCAGAAATGGCCGAAGCGAAATATCCGGGAACGAAACGCTGAAGTTCGCGTGAATTGCGCGGCGAGCCGCGCCGAATCTATCCGCATCAGGGAGGACAAGGAAATGAAGTGGGCAAGAACATTGGCCGCCACTGCGGTTGTCATGGGCGCCTTCACCGCAGGCGCGCTCGCCAACAATGTGAATTTCGCCGGCAAGACGGTGAACGTCATCGTCCCCTACACCGAAGGCGGCGGCACCGATCTTTACGCTCGTCTGTTCGTTCCCTACTTGCGCAAGCATCTGCCGGGCAACCCGACCGTGGTTATCCGCAACATGCCGGGCGGCGGCTCCATCATGGGGTCGAACCATTTTCACAAGACCGCCAAACCCGATGGTCTGACCATTGTCGCGACCTCGAGCTCCACGCTGGTAGCCCAGTTGTTTGCCGGCAAGAAGCGCGAATTCGATGTGCTCAAGTGGCGACAATTCATCGTTTCGCCCCAAGGCACAGTCGCCTACGTGACCACCAAGACCGGCGTCACAGGCAAAGACCCCGTGGCCGACATTCAGACGCTGCGCAAGCAGAAACTCAAATATGGCTCCAAGCAGCCGGATGCCGGCGAACTGCGCGTCATCTTGGCCTTCGAGTTGCTCGACATGAACGTCGACACGGTCTTTGGGCTGGCGCGCGGCGAGGTCCGCCAGGCGATGATGCGCGGCGAGATCGAGCTCAATCACGACACGGCGGAAACCTATCTCGCGAACGGCGAAAAGATGCACAAGGATGGCCAGATCGTTCCGCTGTTCACCCTTGGTTATCCGAAAGGTGACCAGATCGTTCGCGATCCGACCTTCCCGCAACTCCTGACCGCCAGCGAGCTGTACGAGAAGCTCAACGGCAAGACTCCTTCCGGGCCGCTTTATGAAGCCTACAAGAGCTTCGTGAACCTCGGCGTGGCCGCTTCCAAGGGCTTTGCACTGCCTAACGGCACTCCCGACGAGATTCGCGACACCTACGTCATGGCAATGCGGAAAACGCTGGACGATCCCGAATTCAAGAAGGCATCCGGCGAAGAGGTTGGCGAGTATCCGCAGCTGTTTGCCAACGACGCGGACTTCGCCATCAAACAAGCCGTCGATCTGTCGCCGGAAACGAACAAGTGGTTGCTTGATTTTCTCTCGAGCAAGTACGGCTTCAAACCATAAGGCAAGCGAAGGCCCGGCTTTGAGAAAAAGCCGGGCCGCTTCTCGCCAGACGAGTGGGGCCGCGTGCTCGACACTATCTTGACGACGTTCGTCCAGCTTTTGACAGGCTGGCACCTGGTCTACCTGTTGCTCGGCGTCCTGCTCGGCCTGGTCTTCGGCGTGCTACCTGCAATGGGGGGCGCCGCCGGAATGGCCGTGCTGCTTCCCTTCATATTCGGCATGCCGCCAGCCCTCGCTTTGCCGATGATGATCGGGATGATGGCTGTCACTCCAACAGCAGATACATTCTCATCCGTGCTGATGGGAATTCCGGGTGGCAACAGCTCGCAGGCCACGGTGCTCGACGGCTTCCCGATGTCCAAGCGAGGCGAAGCTGCGCGTGCCTTGTCGGCGGCATTCACGGCCTCGCTGGTAGGGGGGCTCTTTGGGGCGCTGATCCTCACTTTCGCGGTGGTCGTCGCCAAGCCGCTGCTGCTGATGATAGGTTTTGGCGAGCAGCTCCTGCTGGTCCTGTTGGCGCTGACCATGGTCGGCACTCTCGCCGGTCCGAACCCGCTTAAAGGGCTCGCGACCTGTGGGCTCGGTCTGCTTGCCGGCATGATCGGCACCGCGCCGACCTCCGGCACGCAACGGCTCACCGGCGATCTTGCCTACCTGCTCGATGGACCGCCGCTCCCGATCATCGCGCTCGGCCTGTTTGCCATACCCGAAATCGTCGACCTGGTGCGGCGGCAATCGAGCATTTCAAAGACCGGCGTCAGCATTGGCAGCGGCTGGCTGGAAGGCATGAAGGACACAGTTCGCCACTGGGGCCTGGTATTACGCTGCTCGACAATCGGTGTGGTCGTGGGCGCCATGCCCGGCCTGGGCGGCTCCGTGATCAACTGGATGGCGTATAGCCATGCGGTTCAGACGGCGAAAGACAAGTCGCAGTTCGGCAAGGGGGACGTGCGGGGCGTGCTGGCGCCGGAGTCCGCGAACAATGCGCAGGACGGCGGGCACCTCATTCCGACGTTGCTGTTCGGCATTCCGGCGGGGGCCAGCATGGCGCTGCTGCTCTCCGGCTTCATCCTGATAGGACTGAAGCCCGGCCTGGAGATGGTCACCAACAACCTTGGCCTAACCTACACCATCATATGGTCGCTCGCCTTGGCCAATGTTATCGGCGCAGGCGCTTGCGTTTTGATCTCGCAGCCGATCTCCAGGCTGACGACGGTGCCGTCCACGGTCATCGCGCCGTTCATGTTCGTCATCATCTTCTTTGCCGCCGCCCAGTCGACGCGAAGCTGGTACGACCTCATCGCGGTGATGGTCATCGGCGCGCTCGGTGTCTATCTGAAACGCTTCGGGTGGCCACGACCGGCGTTCATGATCGGTTTCGTGCTGTCCACGCAACTGGAAAATGGGATCTATCGGGTTGTCCAGATTTACCAGTGGTCGTTCCTGACGCGGCCGGTGGCGCTTATTCTGCTCGCCATCGTCGCGATCTCGCTCGGCACAGCGCTATGGTATCGCGAGCATGGCCGCGTATTGGCGGCGGACGGCGTACACTCGCATCTCGGCCGGCTGCCGCAGGTCGTGTTCTGCGCCGTTCTTTTCTCCGCGACAGCCTACGCGCTCATCCAGAGTTTTGAGTGGACGTATGCAGCGGCGCTTTTCCCGCGCTCGGTTGCGATCGTGACGCTGCTGCTGCTCGTCCCACTCGGCTTGGTCTTGCTCATCGCGAAGTCGCCCAGCACCGCGTTCTATGAGTCCGAACGCGAGGAGTTCAGCGCGGACGTCGAGCAGCACAGCAACGAATATTTCCTGATTTGGCTGATCGGCTATGTCGGCATCATTGCGCTTATCGGCTTCGCGCTGGGCTCGGCGGTCTTTGTGTATGTGTTCATGTGGCGGAAGGCGCAGGTCAGTCCTCTCACATGTGTGCTGAGCGCCGGCTGCGTCTTCGCGTTGCTCCAAGGACTCAATTTCTGGCTTGGCATAACCTATGTGGATGGTCTCCTGCAGACGCTGGATTTGCCTTGGCCGCTGAACTGACAGAGGCAAAGAATGTGCGTGACGTGATGACAAAAGCAGCGAAACTTGAGGAGAGAGAGCGCATCGATGGCGCCGCCATCACCCGCGGGCTCGCGAACTATGTCGTGGCCAGCCGCTTTGAAGATATTCCCGCGGAAGTCCGCCACGAGGGCGTGCGCTCGCTGGTCAATTTCATCGGTTGCGCAGTGGCCGGCTCGCGCCACGAAACGGTGGAAGCTGCGCTGGCGGCGCTGAAGGATCTTGGCGCGAGCGGCGAGGCGGTGGTGCTCGGCCGCAGCGAGCGGCTCGACGCCATGAATGCCGCTTTGGTCAATGGCATCAGCTCGGCGGTGCTCGATTTTGACGCCACTCAGTTCAAGCGCACCAATATCCATCCGAGCGGCCCCGTGCTGCCGCCGTTGCTTGCCTTCATGAATTGGCGCTCCGTTTCCGGGGCTGAATTCCTGCACGCCTATATCCTCGCCGTGGAAGTCGCCTGCCGCCTCGCCAATGGAATCTTCGGCGAGGAAAACCCGGGATGGCATGTCACCGGCGCGACCGGCGGAGTTGGCGCCGCCGCCGGCATTGGACGCTTGCTCGGGCTGAGCGCCGACAAAATGACGGCCGCCTTCGGCATTGCCGCGACTCAGGCGGGCGGCTTGCGCGAAATGTACGGCACCATGTGCAAGAGTTTCACCCCAGGCCGCACCGCGCAGAACGGCTATCTCGCCGCGCTGCTGGCGGCGCGCGGCTTCGACAGCGCGGAACGGGCGATCGAAGGCGACAAGGGCCTGGCGATGGTGATGACAGGCCGTCCAGCAGAGCGTGAGATTCTGCAGGGGTTGGGCGAACGTTTTGAGATCATGCATAACATCTATAAGCCCTTCGCCTGCGCGATCGTATCGCATGCGGCGATCGACGGTGCGCTGCGCCTGCGCAAGTTGCATGCCTTTACGGCGGAAGAGGTTGCGCATGTGCATCTTCTTGTCAGCCCGCCGACGCTGGCGCTTGCCGGCAAGCGCGATCCAAACACGGGGCTTGAGTCGAAGTTCAGCGTCTATCACGGTGTCGCGCTGGCGCTGCGCTATGGCGATGCCGATCCGCGCCGGTTCCAGGATTTCTATGCGCTCGATCCGGCGCTGACGGCGTTGCGCGCGCGCGTCACGGCAGAGACCGATACGGGGCTCGCCAAGGACCAGGCCGAGGTGATCATCACGCTGGCTGATGGGCGCGAGGTGAAAACGCGAATCGAACACGCTGTGGGCAGCCTCGTGAATCCGATGAGCGATGCCGATCTTGACGACAAATTTCGCGGCTTGTGCGCAGACGCCTTGCCGAAGCAGAAAATCGAGCGGCTGCTTGAACTCTGTCGTAACTGCGAGCGGCTCGCCGATGCGAACGTGATCGCACAGGCGGCGGCAGCCTGAGGACAGCGAATCGAATGGCGGAGAAAATGGACGAGATTGACAACCTTCTGCTTGGAGAACCGGCCACCGGAAAAGCCGTTAGCCGGCCGCTTTACCAAAAAGTGCGCGAGCAGCTGAAACAGCAGATCGTGCGCGGCTTCTGGAAACCGGGCGACATGCTGCCGACCGAGCCTGAGCTCGGTGAGCAATTCGGCGTAAGCGCCGGGACCGTGAAGCAGGCGCTGCTCAGCCTGGCACGCGATGGCCTTATCATCCGCCGGGCAGGCAAGGGGACCTTCGTCGCGCGACTGGATGGCAGCCGCAGCTTCTCGCGCTTCTTCCGTTTCCGCGATGCGCCTTCCGGCGAAAACCTCGACCCCAGCATCCGGGTGGTGGAGACGCGGGTCTTGCGTTCGGCGCCACGCGCGATCACCGAGGGCCTGCAGATCCCGCACGACGCGCCGGTACTGTTCCTGCGCCGCATGCTGATCCAGGGCGAAGTGCCGATCTGCATCTATGACTCGCACCTTCCCTGCGATCTCGTTCCGAATCTGGAGAAGGTGCCGCTGGAGCAGGACCGGCTTTATCGCGCGCTGGAAAAGCATTTCGGCATCCATGTGGTGAATGCCGACGAGGTGTTACGCGCCGATGCCGTGCACGGGCCGGAGGCGAAGCTGCTCAATCTTGCTGAAGGGGCGCCGGTGATCTTGATCGATCGCACCGCCTTTACACATGGCGGCCGCATCATCGAACTGCGCCGTACCGTCGGCCGCAGCGACCGTTTTTTCTACCGTATCCGGCTGCCCTGACGGTCCCACAGGCGGCTTACAGCGAGCAGCAGAAATCCCAAGCCGAGACAGGCCGGGACCGCCGCCCATAGCCAGGTCTCGTTTCCCGTCGCCAAATAGCCGGACAGACCGCCCGCCGTGCTGCCCGCGCCGAGGCCCATGATACAGAGCGCCAGGCTGGGACTCACCATGCGACGCAGGACTATTGGCCCCAGAATCAGCGGCGCAAACGACAGCACGGGGCTGCCAAGGGCAAAGACGACGGCGACAAAACTGCTGCTGGTGAAATTCATCGGCAGCGTTTCTGTGACCAGTATGAGTGCAATGACGATAGCCAGAAAGAAAAGGCGGCCGACGACGCTGCTAGAAAATGTTTCCACGCTTTCTGACGGCATGTCGTAATGAATGGTGCAAAGGCCGGCCGAGAAGCACGCGGCCATGGTGGATAATCCCATTATGACCATGACCATGAGCAACAGCGAAAAGGCCGCGGCGGCGATCGGGTTCTCGCCGGAAGCCACCTCCTGTATGAGCGCTTGCATAACCTCCGTGCCGTTGGCGAGGGATAGAGCCGCAACGGTTATGGCGCCAAGGCTCGCGATAAAAAGCCACAGCAACGGAATCTCGACAGCATAGAGTCGGAAAAATTCGCGCAGTCCCTTCTGCCAACCCGCCGTGTCGCCGGGATAGGCTTGCCTGTTCTTCTCTATTGCGGCCAACCTTTGCCAATGCACGATGTCGGCGAGCGGGTAGAACAGCGGCAGGAGCAAGAGGGCAACCAATCCTGTGAACGGCATGCTCGAGCCGCTGGATAAGGTGGCGCCGGCATCGGGCGGAATGGGAGAGCTGGTGGCGAAGAATTCCATCCCCGCCAGGACAATGACCAGGACAACGAAGATCGAAATAACGGGATTGAGGACTTTGCCGAATTTGCTGAGCAGCTTGGCGCTGAGCGAAACAGGATCGACCGGGCCTGTCTCTATATAGCGCGAGCGGCGATAGATTAAGATAGCCAGACAGAAGACGGCGGCGAAGCCAATGGCGAAGGCGCCATACGCAGGCAACGGCATCAGCGCGGAAACGTGTAGATAGAGCAGCAATGCTGCCGCACCGAATAGACCAAGAAAGATTGCGCCAAGCTGGAGCTGGCCCGAATAGATCACGCCCAAGTGGCCCGCGGGAACGGCGTAAACCACGGCCAAGAGCAAAGTGCCGAACGCCAGCCCTCTTGCCAGTGTGTCGCTTCCGAGCACCAGCTTAAAAAATCCCAAGAGCGCGAATACTTCGCATGCGACCGCCGCAATGAGCACAAACAGCGTCAGGCTGGCTGCGAACAGGCGCACGCGGGGATCGTCACCATGTTGCCGCGCAATGAAAGCGTGAACGGTGATGGACTGACCGGTATCCAGCGCGCTTTCAAGGAAGGTAAAAATCTGTCGGCGCGAAGCATAGACGAGATAAAGGCCGAGCCCAAAGCACGTGGCGCCAATGATTACCGGCCAGAAATTACCGATGGCGCCGAAGACGAAGACGGGGCCGAAGAGCGCCAGCCGCAAGGAATAGGCGATGGACGAGTTGCGGACCGCTTGCGGCGGGGTGTAGCGCGGCGAGACAAAATAGTCTTGCGCGCCCGCGCCGCGACCAGGATGGAGCAGCCAGACCGGAAGGAGAAAAACCGCCAGCGAAAAAAGGAGCGGCAGGAAAGTGGCCAAGGACATGTGAAAAATCTGCTAGAATTCGGCAAGCTCGGCGGCCAAGCTTAGCGGATAAGATCGTTCAAGCACGGGTAAAAGTGATGGGAGCGGGTGTGCGCGCGTTTCGTCATCGGTTCGATTTTCACGCGGGCCGTTGGTGGGGCGCGGTCTTTGCCTTCGTCTTGTTCTTCTCCACGGAGGCTTTCGCCGAAACCCAGGTTTATCTGCTGCGCGGCTGGTTTGGCGTATTCTCTGCCGGCATGGACGCGCTGGCCGATGATCTGCATGGAAAGGGCATCAAAGCGGAAACAGTCGGCCATCTTGGCCTGGAGGACGACGGTTTCCAAGATCATCTCCGACCGCGCGGCGGGAAGAGCCGGTCCGATCGTCCTGGTGGGCCATTCGCAAGGCGCCAACAACGTCATCGAGATGGCGCGCGAACTGGAGAAAAAGAAGATACCGGTCGACCTCTTGGTAACGCTGGCACCTTTCATGCAAGACCCTGTCCCGCGCAATGTGGTGCGGGCGCTCAATTTTTATCAGGCCGGCGGCTGGGGCGCGCCGCTTTCGGGTGAGAACGGTTTCCGCGGAAAAATCTCAAACATCGACATGGGCGGCGAGCTGGGAACCTTCCACATTAACATCGACAAGAGCACCAAGGTGCAGGCAGAGATCGCGCGCGAGATCATCAGCTTATCGCGGAGCCGGCAGGCGGCGCCGGCTCAATGAGCAGATTCGCAGCGGCAATCCTGACCGCCACTGCGCTGCTGCTGGCCACGGCGCCTTCTTCCGCCAGGCCGCTGCGCATTGTCGCGATCGGCGCCAGCAATACCCAGGGTTTCTATATCGGTAAGGACGCGGCCTATCCCGCGCAGCTGCAAAAACTGCTGAAGCAAAATGGGATCGACGCAGAAGTCATAAATGCCGGCGTGGCGTTCGACACCACCGCCGTCATGCTGCGGCGGATTGACAGCGATGTCCCAAAAGGTACCGACATCGTGATCCTGCAGCCGGGCGCCAATGACCGGCGGTTTTTCACCAGCAAGCAGCAGCGCACAGCCAATATCGCGGAGATGGAGCGCCGCCTGCGCGCCCGCGGCATCAAGGTGGTGATTTATGATGAGGAAATTCCGCTGCGCTATTACACCTTGGACTTCATCCATCTAACGCAGGAAGGCCATGCCATGATCGCGGCGGCATTATTGCCACGGATCATGGCGCTAACGCGCAGCCGACCTCAGCCCATGGCAACGGAAGGCAAGACGCCGCCGGCGGCCCGCTAGATTCTTCCGTTTTCCTTTTTGCTCCGGGGGGCTATCGTTTGCCGCTAGGAAGGAATGTCATGACGGAAGAACGGAAAGCCAAGCTTGCCGAAGTCAATCACTGGGACGAAATTTTCGCGATGCGCGACCGCCAGCGTGAGGAAAAGCGCGACGCCCTGCAAGTCGTCAGAGAAGCCGAACTTCCCCTCGAAGTCAGCCGCCAGGGATTGATGCGCTGGTACCTGCATCCCTCGATCAAGGACACCGCGATCTCCTCCTACCTTTTCTTTCAGCAGGAAATCCCGCCCGGCAGCCGCTCCGGCCGTCTCAAATTCCAGGGCAATCAGGTCATGGTGATCCTGGAAGGCAAGGGCTACAGCATGATCGATGGCGTGAAATATCCATGGAAGGCCGGTGACCTGGTCAGCCTGCCGCTGCGAGCGGACGGCATTATCGTGCAGCATTTCAACACCGACCCGGAAAAGCCCGCGAAATTTATCGCGACCGAGGCGAACTGGCTCGAATGCACGACGGTTGATCGTGGCTGCGGCTTCGAGCAGCTGGAAGACGCGCCGGAATACCGGCAAGCCAAGCAAAACTCGTAACAGGAAAGCAGCGCCGCAATGGCGGAAATGGAACGAACCAAAGAGCGCGAACGTGCGCCGCTTGAGGACAATACCTATGAGCGCAGCATGCGCGCGCGTGCGGAATGGACCCAGCGGAATTTGACCGGACCTCTCGTCGTCACGCAGGATGATCGTGAGTGGTTTCAGGCACGCCAGGGCAAGCTGCTTTATTACCTGTGCCCGGTTTCGCATAAGGAATCCCCGCTAAATCACTGGCGGGTCTTCATGCACGAAATCAAAACCGTTTCCGGCAAGCACCGCCATCAAGGCGGTCTGCTGATCTACGTGCTGGAAGGCAAGGGCTATTCGATTGTCAACGGCGAGCGCAAGGATTGGCAAAAAGGCGATCTCGTGCTTCTGCCGATGGCGCCGGGCGGTGTCGAGCACCAGCATTTCAACCTGGAGCCGGACAAAGGCGCCGCGCGCTGGATCGCCTTCATCAATATGCCGATCCACGAGCATGTCG
>CAVVSK010000019.1:0-308395 GCA_963750965.1 uncultured Alphaproteobacteria bacterium | reverse complement strand
CGATAGACGGATCGGCATGGATGGAAGGCGAATGTCACCGTCATGTGCTTCGCGGCGGATCTTGGAGCCGCGGGCCGGAAACCCTCCGCTCGGCTGCGCGTATCGGGATGGGTTCCGATATCCGTATGTTTCCTTTCAGCATGCGGGTGGCGCGCACGCCGAAGAGTGGGCGACCGTAAATTTTCTCAAACCGACAATAAGTGTGGAACCGACGTAGGCTTTACTGGTGACTGGCTCTCAGCTCCTCGGGCGGCCGCCGGAATTAAGGTTGACGCCAAGTCGTCCTGTCGGCAACCCACCGGAATTGTAAGCTCCCCGGGTACGTCCCCCGTGCCCTACAGCTAGGGTCGCCAGGTTACCCTGCGACGCCCGGCGGCCCGTCGCATTGCCGTACCGCTAACAGCAGCATTGCGGTGAACAAATAAGAAGCAGGCATACAAGGCAGCCTGATGTCCACGGCTTTGTGTACTCGACGAAGAGGACGGCTTGTGTCAGCTGAGGGACGATGGCTCGCACAGTGTATGACGTGTTGGTAGCTGCGGAACAATCTGGAGAAGAGTTCAACTGTGCCGTTCTGGCCCAGTTGCTAGGTACGAGTACCAACGCAGTGCAAGCAACGGCGTGGAGAGTACGGCGCGGCGCCAAATCGAGCCGACGTTCAAAACCTGCTCACGTTAGGATCAGCCGACGCAACCTTCAGCGCCGCCAAGAAATCGCCACCGACACTCCGCGCATAAAGCTGCTTGACGCTGACGAGCTTAAAAGCTGCTGGAGGCAGGCAGACCCCGTTCCAAGACGCCAGAAAGCAAAAAGCGAGCTCGTCGGCATTCCTGAAAATCTGGGGCTTGGAATGTTTGCAGCGGCATGAGGTGTCCGCGGCGGCAACCGTGGTGTTGAGGAACTGGGAAAGCTGGTTCTGCCGGGACGGTGAAACAGTGACCCCCGCGGGCATGCGGCCGCCAGAGCTATCGCTGCGCTTCTGGAGTTGCAGGTTATTTTAGAAATGGGGCCGCCATCAGGGAGACTTCGCCCACCCTCCTGACCCTCGCGGTCATGGACGACGCTGCTAGAGGTGGCCCAGGTTACCGTTGTTACGCGCCAGATCGGCCGCAATTTTTCGGGCCGCTGCGAGTGCTGTCTTCTCATCCGGAAGGTCTTCACCGAGTGGGTGACCTATAGGGTGGCCATCCTCTAAGCTGAAGAAAAACTTGCCATGGCCTTAACGCTGGCGTCGGGCTAAAAATCATTCAAAAGAAAAGGAGCCCCTTGGTTCCGGCTTGGGGGCTCCTTCAGCCCAGAGCGAGAGGGGCGACCTTCTGGAGGGGGGCTGCCTGGATTCAAACCGAGAGTCGCGCCGGTGGTTCCTCGGACCTTATTTTTCTGGAGTGGCGGATGCGCGGGACGATCGACCCCGCGTCACGCTACTTCAAAACGTTGGCGACGGCGGCCAGGAGTTGCTCACCATTGTATGGCTTCGCGAGAAAGACATTCGGTTGGACAAACAGGGCGAGCATCCCGTCCGTGACGCCCCGCCCCCTCGTGTAGACGACAGGGAGCCCAGGACGGGTTTTCGCTAGTGGCTTCAGCCAATTTTAGCCCGGCTCCTGATGATCCGGCAATGTAACATCCACGAACAGCGCATCGATTTTCTCGTCGATTTTAAGGATGGCGTGCGCTTCCGTCAGGGTCGCGGCGGAGCGCGTCTCGTGTCCGGCGTCCTGGAGAATTGATTGCGCCAGCATCCGCACTGTCGTCGTCTTCTACGACTAGGATAACCGCCACGTTCACACCCCGCGAATTCTAATGCCTAAAACGTTTTAAACCGGGATTGTTCCGGGAGGAGGAATCCTACAACAACTTAGCCGCTGGCCACCCATCTCTAAGTTGGCAACGATGTTCGGGCAGCCTCAGGGCGATAGCCAGTGGCAGATTGGTGGCAAACCCATTGGGCGAGGCTAGCGCTCGATTTTCTACCATCGCCTGCGTTCACCGCCGCCACGCGGCGCGCGTTCCCCGCCGCGCTGCGCTGCAAAGCTCGGCCGCTCCCAATGTCCCTGCATACGGGCTTGGCCCCGCCATTCCCGCTCTGCCTGCATACGCATTTGCCTTCCACCGTCTGCGCGGAAGTCACCGGGACGCGCCGTTGGACCTTGCCCGAGGCGCTTTTGCGATGGGTCGACGTTTTTTACCTGCTTGTTGGAGGCTGGTTTTGCGCAGCCTTCCTGTCGGAGCCGGCGCGATTGTCGACATTGGCTCGGCGATCCCGCCGGTCGCCACCGGCGACCCCGTCGTAGATCGCTCTACAGTCTCCGTGCGGCACGGCTGTCGCGATTGCGGTCAAACTTTTCCGCCACGTCGCGGTTCTTGTATCCCACGCCGCAGCCGGTGGTCGGCATTGTGGCTCCACCGCGTGGCATCCCTGTTATTGTCATTGAAATCCCGGCGATGGTGGATGTGGCGCCGGTGCCAATCGAAGTCGCCACCCCACCAGTGGTCGTGTACCGCCCAGGCGCCGACGCCAAAAGCGGCGAAGACGATGCCAGCCGTCAGCGGGTCGGGGCCATAATAATAGCCGGGCCAGTAATAAGGCGGATAATCCGGATACGGCCATTCCCCGTAAACCACCGCCGGATCGTAGTAAGGCACGTAGATGGTGTCCGGCTCGGTCGCCTCGATCACAATCGCGTCCCGGTTGCCCTCCGTCCGCCGCGACACTTTCTGCTCATCGGTCGTCTTGGTCGCCGCGATCACAACCGCGTCCCGGCTGCCCTCCGTCCGCCGCGACACTTTCTGTTCGTCGGTCGTCTTCAGCTTGCCGTGCGACTGGGCGATTGCGCGCAGTCGCTGCACCGCGTCCATCACATCCGGTTGCTGCGCCAGTACCGCGTCGCCGAGCTTTTTCGTCCAGTCGAGCTTATCGCTCATCATGGCGAGGACCGATGGCGTCGCCGTGAGCTGCTTAACACTGTAATCCCAGCGCTGCGGCTCGGCGGCAGCCTTGAGCTCGCTGCCTTGCAGCGACTTGTTTTGTTCCACCCAGCGGCTGGCTTCGATGACCTCGAGCGGATAGGTCGCTGCCATCAGCACCGGGGCCAGCAGCGGATCGGGATAGAGCGCGATCGGCGCGACAAGCTGGTCCAGCTCGGCCTGCGAAAATGTTTCCTGCGCTTCCCCTGATTGTGTCTGCGGCGGCGGATTTGAGGTGTCTGGCTGCGGCGCCTGAGCCACGGCGCCGACGTCTCTGTTGTCCTCCGTCCCCTGCGCCACTTTCTGTTCGTCGGTCGCCTTAAGCGTGTCCTGCGCCTGGGCGACGGCGCCTCGCTGCTCCTGCGCTTCACCTGATTGTGTCTGCGGCGGCGGATTTGAGGTGTCTGGCTGCGGCGCCTGAGCCACGGCGCCGACGTCTCTGTTGTCCTCCGTCCCCTGCGCCACTTTCTGTTCGTCGGTCGCCTTAAGCGTGTCCTGCGCCTGGGCGACGGCGCCGGCTGCTCCTGCGCTTCACCTGATTGTGTCTGCGGCGGCGGATTTGAGGTGTCTGGCTGCGGCGCCTGAGCCACGGCGCCGACGTCTCTGTCGTCCTCCGTCCGCTGCGCCACTTCCTTGTTCGTCGGTCGCCTTAAGCGTGTCCTGCGCCTGGGCGACGGCGCGAACTCGCAGCACCGCGTCCAAGACGTCCAGTCTGGCGAGTACCGCGTCGCCGAGCTTTTCCGTCCAATGGATCTTGTCGCTCATCATGGTGAGGACCGATGGCGTCGCCGTGAGCTGCTTAACACTGTAATCCCAGCGCTGCTTGTCGGCGGCGGCCTTCAGCTCGCTGCCCTGCAGCGACTTGTTTTCTTCCACCCAGCGGCTGGCTTCGACAACATCGTCGGGATAGGTCGAGGCCATCATTACGAGGGCCAGAAGCGGATCGGGATAAAGCGCGATCGGCGCGACAAGCTGGTCCAGCTCGGCCTGCGAAAATGTTTCCTGCGCTTCACCTGATTGTGTCTGCGGCGGCGAATTTGAGGTGTCGGGCTGCGGCGCCTGAGCCACGGCGCCGACGTCTCTGTTGTCCTCCGTCCGCTGCGCCACTTCCTGTTCGTCGGTCGCCTTAAGCGTGTCCTGCGCCTGGGCAACTGCGCGCACTCGCTGCACCGCGTCCAACACATCCGGTTGCTGAACGAGCACCGCAAGCTTGAGCTTTCGCATCCAGTCGAGCTTGTCACTCATCATGATGAGTACCGATGGCGTCGCGGTAAGTTGCTTGATGCTGTAATCCCAGCTCTGCTTTTCGGCGGCAGCCAAGAGTTCGCTGCCTTTCAGATGCTCGAACTGCTTCACCCAGCGGCTGGCTTCGACGACCTCCAGCGGATTGCTCGAGGCCATCAGTACCCGTGCCAGAAGCGGATCGGAATAGAGCGCGATCGGTGCGACAAGCTCTTCGAGCTCGGCCTGCGAAAAGGTTTGCGGCCGTTCGCTTGATCGTGTCTGCGGTGGCGGAATTGAGGTTTCTGGCTGCGGCGCCTGATCCCCGACGCCGCAAGACAAGAGAATCAAGGCGATCGCGGTGACAAGCGGGGTAAAAAGGGAGGCCATCGAACGCTCCTCTTTCATCGGCTTTCTTACGGTTAACGCTGGATCATCCAAGAGTTTCCCTTCATCGGCGCAGCCAACTTGGGGCGCTCCTTGATGCGCTGCGCTGCTGCAAACGCATTCTTCCAGGTCATACGCAGCGTGAGCCCGCGCCAGCGCCCGTTGCCACTCGATGTTTCAGGGAAAGGCTCATGGCCGGCAGATGAGCACCCGCAGCTTGGGAACCAAAAAAGAGCCCCGACACGGGCCGGGGCCAAACTAGACGTAAAAGGGGGGCTAAGGGGGCGTCCAGCAAAGGCAGCCTACCTTGCTTGGATTTTTATCTGCACAAGAGCGGTGAGCGATAGCAATTCGATCAGATGCTTTTTGGCGTCTGTGGTCTCATGACCATCGCCCGTAAGGCTCGCAAGCGTTTCTTGTTGCTTTTGGATTTCCCTTCGCAGGATTGACTTGCCCTATCGCTCAGGCCGGGCGAGGTGCTGGATAAAGACGAAGAACAAGAACACGGCAGCCTATATGCGCGTGGAAGACGGCACCTTCTAACCCCGCTTTTTTGGCAGCCTGTTCCATGGATCAAAACTTACGCCTGCGGCGTTCACCTCCACATGAAGATCCCGCTGCTAATTATGGTTTTGGTCCTCGGGAGTGTGAATGCCGCAGGTGCACAGCCTGGAGTAGCTGTCCCTGCGGGATGGGTTCAGCAACCCAGGCAGTCAAACGCCGAGCCACTGAAATTTACCTCTCCGGATGGAACGGCCTGGCTGACCCTGTACGCAACACCTGCCGACAAAGGCAGGCGAAACAAAAACGCATTCGAAGTCGCTGACGGGGAGCGTGTTACCTACACACGCTCAACCCCTCGCTTCGTCGCCGTTTCCGGGTTCCGAGGCGATCGCATTTTTTATCGCAAGAAGAACTTAGCGTGCCGCGGAACGCGATGGCATCACATCGCTTGGGAATATCCCGCCGAAGACAAGCGCAAAATGGATGCGGTGGTTACTCAGGTCGCACATGGGATGAACCGGTTCGATCATGATTGCAGAGGTTCAGCTTCAGAGACTTCCGGCGGCTTGATTCATAATCGCTAGGTGAGGATGATTCGCGGCGACGCTGCGGCGCCTGCACCACCTGTTAAGCGTTGAACCGCCAACAGATCGGGAAACTAAGTGCTATGCTCCGGCTAACAACAGGAGGGAAACGCTATGGCCGATGACCGCAAGAAACGCGGGCAGGCAGATCGTAAAAGGATCAACCTGGACGACCGTATGAAGTGGATTATTGGTGCAAGGAATTTCGATGCACCGCAGGCGAGCTAAAAGAAGCGGTGGATACTGTCGGCGTCCTCGCCAAGAATGTTCGGATCTACATTGCCTCCCATAAGCCAACCGCTACAGACTAGTAATTTTCGCTCGCGCCAAAAATAATCAGACGAGGCTCAATAGGCATAAGGGTAGCCCCGCAAGGGTTGGCCGTAAGGCCAGTGCGTCTTGCCCTGCCAAGCTTCAGCAGCGCGTATCCCCAGGATGCCCTTTTAGGTCCGTTTACCTTCGATTGCCGCTTTTCGGTTCTCCGAAAGAGGCGGCGCCGTGGGCCAGACGGCGGGCTGCATCTATTTCGCGGGTGCAGACGCTATATGGTTGCCTAAATGCTCCCTCGGGCTGCGATCACATCCAGCCTTCCAGTTGCAGCGCGCGGCAGAGCTGATCGGTTGCGGCGCGGATGTCTATTGCTTTGCCGCTCTTTTGCGCCTGCATGAGCAGGTCCGCGGTGTGCTGCCACACGGGCTTTTCCTGCCGTGCCTGTGGTAGGCGCTGCGTCATCAAGCGCGCCGCCTGTGCCATCGTGCTGATAACATCGCCGTCTCGCAGCTTGATCGGATAGGCCAAGGCGCGATTCCAGCCGGTAGGCTTGGCGGTTTTTCTAGCCATCACTTATCCGGCTTCACCGAACCGGCGGCGAGCAGCTTTTCCCAGTTCGCCTTGAACGCCGCCCCCGCCGCAGCGAGATCATCTGCAAGACCTTGCACCTCTACGCCTGGCGGCAGCGGACCGCGCAAGTTGATGCCGTAAATGCTCCAAGACCATCGCAAGCCTGCCGGCGTTGCAACGGCATAAGTCCGCCCGACATCGCGGCCATTAAATCGGAACACGAAATCGTCGTTCGGGCTGCCGAGATCTGTCTGGCGGAGCGTGTACCTATCGGAATTCACGTGCGCTTCTGCCCCTTGGATTTCAGGTGCGCCTCTAGCTGATCCGCCGTCGCGCTGCCGGTCGCTTTAATTGCAGCGATCAATTCAGCTTGTGTGCAGCCCCATTGCTTGCACCAGCGGGCCACGTCCCGCGGGTCATCGATGTGGACAACAGGCGGCTTCTCTCCTGCCATGTGCCGGCCTGACCGTTTCGGCTTGCCCTGTTATAGTGGGCGGCCCTTGCTTATCAGTGCTTTTTTCGTGGTGCTTCGCCTCGTGGGATGTCGAGAAGTCCATTCCGATTCAACCGAAGCGGTACCCGCTCCTTATTCAGCAGCTGTAGGAGCCGGGGATGTTGTGTGGGCTCAATACCGTTCATGTTGCTAAAACGACATGTGTTGCAAATGCTGATGCGCCAAGTGGGAATGTATTGGCCGTCGTAGACATACTGTCCGAATTGAAAGTTTCGCCCACACAGGAAGCACTCATAGAAGAGATCTGGCTTGTCGTTGGCGACCATCAATTGCGGTGTCTCATGAGGCGCCCCGGCCGACCCGGGTCTGAAAGACACGCCGGAGGAGCCCGAACATGGTGCGGCGATTGTCGTTGCTGCTAAATAGCCGTTTGATCTGCATTCCGTGCAGCTTGCGGATTTCGGCCTGAACTACGGTGTCATGATCGAGCACACCCAAAATGGTATTTAGGGTTTTCTCCGCATCCCGATTGCCTGGCGTAACATGTTTCGCCAGCGCGGCCTGGGCCGCCGTTAAGGCGAGCATCAATATCTCATCTTCCGAGAGATCGGCAGCCCTGCGACCTTTGAGGCTACGGCACAATGCCAGTGCCTCGGGCATAAAGTACTTCTCCCCGATATTGGGAAGTTGGGCAGTGAGTTCGTCCCTTGGGACCAGCGAAGGACTTTCGGTCATTGAGAAGTAACGCCGGCGTGGACTGGAAGTTCTGTCCTGGTCTGTCGCCCTGTCGCCTCCGCCTTTCTTGGAGACGGTCTTCGCCTTGAGCGGATTGCGGCGAAGCAGTCAAGTACGCATTCGCCTAAAGGCCTCGCCCGTCAGGCGGTTACATCCATCCTTCCAACTGCAGCGCGCGACAAAGCTGATCGGTTGCGCTCAGCACGCTGGAGCGCTCGCATATGGTTGATGATCAGCGCCAGACCTTCGTGGGCATCAGATGGGTGAAGACTTCACCCCGTTTCTTTTAGCGGCAATATGCGCTCGAACCCGGTCGGACATCGTGCCAGCTGCAGTCACGGCGTCAAAAAACTCATCTTCGGTGCATCCAAACTCATTGCACCAATACCGAACCTCATAATCATCATAAGCATTTATTACCCTCGCACTATCGCCATTGCCCCGCTGCGTGAGGTCAGCCATTTCGTCTTTTTTCCTCCTACGTTCCTGCCGGCTGACGCTTAACCGGGGGAGATGGCGTTGGTTCCCATCTGCCGTGTGAGAAGGCGAACTTCAGAGCGCGCGCGACGTTGGAGACAGTAGTAGCTGCAATAGGAGGGCGCTATGGCGCAAACCGCAAGTACTGCGATGACAGGCAAGCCATTGATCGAGAGCGATCGCGTCGAGGGCACCACCGTCTATGATCCTAGAGGGACCAGCATCGGAAGCATCAAGCGACTGATGATTGAGAAAATTTCCGGACGTGTTGCTTATGCCGTTATGTCGTTCGGCGGCTTCCTCGGGATGGGTGAAGAATATTACGCCGTGCCCTGGCAGAAACTGACCTATGACACGGGGTTGGGCGGATACCGAACCGATATTACCGAAGATCAGCTACGTAAAGCGCCTGCTTTTTCGCGAGACCGCGACTACGACTGGAGCGATAGAGAGCGAGAACGAGAACTGCACGATTATTGGCGCTCGCCTTATTACTGGGACATACGCGAGTCGGAGGCCGCGCGCATTTAGGATGGCATAGGTTAATCGGGCTATCCCCGCTGACGCGTCAACCTTCGCCTGAGCGGCCGCTTTACCGCGGTCAGCCTTGGCAAAGAAAAATAGGGGCCGTGTTTCCACGGCCCCTCGAGTTGGGTTGAAATGAAATGAAGCCGAACTTTCGCAGGCTCTAAAGTCATCAATTTTGTTAGAGGTTCGAGAGCACCCGCTTCCATTCATGCTCCGTTCGAGTTCGGCGGATCGGGAGGCTATTTGGGCGTGAATGGCGGTAGCCGCAAAAACTCTATTCGTTCAGCCAGCCCGCATTCTTTGCAACGATAAGTGTGAGTATCCCTGTCGCTACATACAGTGTGAGGCTCGACGGTTTGGAGAACCATTTTTGTTCGGCACTGGGAACATTGCGGTGCCATAGCATCCCTGGGGAAGGAAACTACTTCGCTTGCTCGCGGCACTTCACGCCTCTCTGAATCTGCTCAGGGTGCCGCTAGACTATTCGACACGTATCTCAATTCTCGGAATAAATTAATTCCAACTTTAATTGCGGCCACCGGGGCAAGAAAAAAGCCCCGGCTGGGACCGAGGCTTTTCGTCAGGCACGAGGGGTTAGAGGGGGGCTCAAAACCGCCTGACGCCTCTGTAGTATGCGGCACATTGGGAATAGCCGTGATAAAAAGCGCGTGAGCGTGGCGACCCTTTCATTCACTACGGGAGGCGGCCTGTTGCATGGGGAACGCAGCCTCGGCTTCTAGCTCCCATCTTGTTCCGAGCTATTTGGCGAAGCCGGCCTGACCGTCGAAACGACTAGTTAACTGCGGCCCCATAGGCTCTTGATTACCTGAGTCGTGAGTCACTCAGGACATGCATGTGGGCCGTCTGGTATTTGTATGAGTTGCCAGGCGGTCCTTTTCATTTTCCCCCTATGGCGAGCGCAGTAGCGAACGGCCCTGGAGCCGCGGGCTCTTGGTGTGCGTGGCCCGAGTGCTGCCAGGGGTCCGCCGGGACACTGTGAGGGGGACTACGCAACTACCCTTGCACGTCCATCTGCAAAATAGCCGGGCTTATGTGAACGGGGGATGACCGGCGCCGGGGCCTTGAGGCTGCTTTTTTTCCTCCAGAAAACCCAGGCCCCGGTTTCGGCGCGATCCCATCACTCTGTTTCCTATAAGACGTACGCGCTCATTCAGAGGCCGCTTTTCGTCTCTTAGAAGAACCTTTTCGATGTCTTACTTGGTTGCGCGTCCGCTGACGATTTTCAGTTGCCTCGGAGAACATCAGCCAGCCAATGCCCGCAACAATTAGTAAGTAAGGAAGCGGGTGTTTACTAATTTGCTGAGGTATGGAGTGGCGCGAGGTAGAGCCTTCGGATTTGTTAAACCCGAGGACCTGGTCGATCATCTGTCCTGGGGAAATCTGGCTCTGCAGATCATCCATTAGTCCTGTAAGGCGCGTGCGGGATCGATCCGCCTTGCGTTCCAGTGCTTGGGTAGTGTCAGTCATTATGTACCTACCTCAGATTTTAATGTACCTACCTCAGATTTTAATTCGACAGCTACATCGCGTTCAAGTTGCTTAATGGTTTCGGAGGGCATCCCGGCTCTTGGTCTGGAGCCGCGCCAGCGGCCGTCAGCGCTGTGGGGATGTGCTCCTGCTGTTTACTTACAATGTCCCAATGAGATGCGCGGCGCGTTGTTCCCGATCCTTCATGCAAAAGCCCCGGCACGCCGGGGCTTTTTTCTTATACTGGGAGATCAATTGTAGTTGCTATACTTGAACTCCGGCATCGCCTTGATCTGGTCCTTTGTGGCATTCATCACTGCGTGGTCGGGGTACCACTTTTCATTGGCGGCTCGCGCCGGGCGATTGGATGCTCGGTCGTCACCTTTTGTATCGCTACTGGGCCTGGCGGCGCCGGTCGTGTTGGCGGGATCTCTCCTGGTGGCCGTTGTGTCAGAGCTGCGTGGCTCATTCACGAACTTGAGCTGGTCAAGTTTCACCAAGATGTCGTGCTCCCCCATGCCAAGAAATCCGCCTGCTCCAATCACAACGCCTGCGACATTGCCGGAAGAAGTGAGAAGGATTTCATTGATGTCGCCAATTTTTTCGTTTTGCGAGTTGTAAACGTTCACCCCAATGAGTTTCGAGGCACGCCATTCGCCAGAATGCTTCATCGGAACTGCCGCCTTCGCCGCTGGCGGCGGACTCGAACCGGACGGCGCGTTCTGCGTATAGGCAGCGGTAGAAATCAACGTGACGGCTAGTAAGCCGCCGAGGATGGCATTGGATCGCATTGCAACCTCCTTCATGTAATTGACAATCGCTAAAAGCTAAGGCGGCCGAGATAGTTCCATTGGCGACCATGTCCCAGTTTTAACCATTCGGCTTCCGGGTCCCGCCCAGCTCAGAACGTCTTGGTCAGGATTGGAACCTACCTGCCCGATGGTCAGATTGGTCTTTGACCTCTTCTTGCGGCGCGGTGAAAAGGTGCAAGTGCCGGCAACGCGCCAACACAAATCTGCGAACTTTTACGCTTGCGGGACGTTTTGCGAGCGAGTCTCGCCTCACCCGTGGCGGGAGCTGTTCAAGGAAAAGAGGTTCCCATGACACGCGGCTTTCCATCCATGACGGCCCTGCTGGGCCTTCTCGCGATTGCGGGGTACCAGAACAGGGATAAATTGGCCGAGATGCTTCGTGGAATACAAAATCGCACAGGCACTACGGGACAGAGTGGAACGGGCGGACTGCTCGGGCAATTGAGCGATGGCCTGGGCAGCGCCGGCGTGGGAGGCCTGCTTAGCGGAGGGCTTGCCGAACTTGTCGATCGTTTCAGGCAAAGTGGCCAGGGCGATGCCGTTGACTCATGGGTGGCTACTGGACCCAATAAGCAGATCGCGCCATCGCAAGTCGAGCAAGCGATAGGCCCGGATGTCTTAGAGACCTTGTCAAAGCAGACTGGATTATCGCGCGAGGAAATCCTCGTCCGGCTGTCGCGCGAGCTACCTAACGCAGTTGATAAATACACGCCAGAAGGCCGGCTGCCGACCGCAGCTTAGCTTCGACCCGCGGGGCTTGCTGCGGTTGTTTGTCCTACACAGCAGGAGCACGTAATGGGCATCATCTGGACGATCATTATCGGCTTCGTAGCTGGAATTATCGCGAAGCTTATTCATCCGGGACCGAACGAACCGTCTGGCTTTATCCTGACGACCGTTCTGGGGATAGTGGGGGCATTCGTCGCTACGTTCCTGGGGCAGGCCCTGGGCTGGTACCGCGCCGATGAAGGCGCGGGCCTGATCGGAGCGGTTGTCGGAGCGGTGGTGGTTCTCGTTATCTGGGGAATAGTGGCGCGCAGAGATCAAGTGCGAATGTAGCTGGTGGGAGATGACGGATGAACAACATTATTTATATTGTCGGGCTGATCGTGGTGGTCTTGGTAATCCTTTCTTTTTTCGGATTGCGCTAAGGGCTACGGCGCGCATCGGCTCGAACGACGACGCCGTGGCGTTCTTGGCGAGACTTGTCCAGCGGCATTCGACGTGATCGCTGGCGCGCTACACCGCTGCTTTGCAAGCCGTGGTCGGGATAACCCGAAGGACGAACTAGCACGAGCCGGCAATCCCATCTTTTGTTTCGTCGGCGAGAGCTGAGCGCGGCATTAGATGGCTCGATCATCTTCAGCCGCTTGGCGGCGATGTCATCTTTCATGGCGATCAGTTATAAGGCTCACGCACTAGCGTGATTTTGGCCGCTCGCCATTTGGGAGGCAGAAGTGATGGTAAGAATGCTACCCCGCCGTGGCCGGAAGGCTTTTTCGTAAGTAAAAGGAAACAGCAATTGTGATGATGGTCAACGAGAAGCCGAATGTCTTCTATGATTGTTTCCTGTGCGAGCGCAAGTTTCAATTCGGACAGTATGTCTACGACGGCCAATACATTCCCACTTGGCATCAGCATTTGCAACACATGTCGTTTTAGCAACATGAACGGTATCGATCCCACACAACATCCCCGGCTCCTAACTCTGCTAAACCAGGAGCGGGTACCGCTCAGATTGAATCGAAATGGGCTTCTCGACATCCCACGAGGCGAAGCACCACGAAAATCGCCTATATCACCTTGCACATTCCCTATTCCGTACGCATCTGCGTCGGGGCATTGAGTTCGATACACAAGGAGTTGGAAGAAGGCGCGTGGATGGCGGGCGCAACCCGATTTACTGCCATCTGCAAAATTGTTTTCCCGCTGATTGCGCCCAGCCTCGCTGCGTCCGCCTTGTATGTTTTGCTGCGATCATTTCGTGAGTATTCGGCATGGATATGCCGAAGATGGCTAGTCACTAAACGCTTAGGATCTTACCCCTGCTCGCCTGCCAATTTGCTGAAGTACAATTGCTGCAACAACGAGCAGGCCATTACCATGGTCACGTACGCGGCTAAAACGACTGTGCCGCCGCCGGACCACATGTCGAGCGTGGCACTGGCCATTCGCGTTGCATACGCTATTCGCGGCTTTCGAGGTCCAGCTCGCACACACGTGGCTCAGCCTTCAAAACACCTCGGTTGACGCCAGTCAAGACTTAAGTCGCATTCAAGTCGCCGCCGCAAGTAGTCTCGCTGATCGCACCTGTGCCTGTCGTTAAGGCCTACTCTCTCTAGCGGTTGCCTTCCAAACCCCAGAAGCGTGCGATTTCGCTTGCCGCACAAACCTTCACATCGACAACAAAGTCGCCCGGCCGCCCACACGCAGTAGCTCCGCCAATGCGGATGGGAAATGCGTGTCCGAGACCTTTGACCACCACGCTCTCGACCTTTGGCGTCCCGCTCGCATCAGCGTAGATCTCACGTAAGAGCGTCCCATTTGCCGGCAAACTCTGTATCGCAATTCCAGTGAGCCCGTGGGCAGCTGTCCATTGCTCAATGAGTTCAATCCGGTTGCGCGATACAACACGCTCGTCGGCGTCACCATGCCAGATTGAGACGGGCGGATAGCGCGCCGGGCTCCCCGATGTTCCGGCCAATGCCTGGCGCCACTCCTCCGGCTTCCGATCAACGCCAGGGTTCATGCAGTCGAAAGCACGAATGACTGTATCGGCACACCCGTAGGGCACGCCGGCGACGATTGCTCCGCCAGCAAAGCGCTCCGGATAGGCTGCAAGCATCGCTGCTGTCATCGCGCCACCAGCCGAAAGGCCGGCGATGTAGACGCGCGAGGGGTCTACTGGATATCTCGCGATCATGGCGGCAATCATTTGGGCGATCGAGAGCGCCTCTCCGCGGTCGCGAGCGGCGTCGTCAGGCTGGAACCAGTTGAAGCAGGCATTTTGGTTATTCGCACCAAGCAAGCCCACGAACGGTGCCACCCAAGCGACATCGTACCAAAAGGGATTGACTCCCTTTTGCTCGGGAAGGACCAGTACGGCCTTGGTACTTTCAGCAAGATCGAGCCAACCGGCATCGCGCGCAAAGGTCGCTGCCCTTTGCTTGCAGCCATGCAGCACAACGACCAATGGGGCCGGCGTTTTCAAGCCAGCAGGCACGTAACTGAACATGCGCAGGTTGCCAGGGTTTGAGCCGAATCCGGTCTCTTCGCGTGGGTCCGCCACCCCCGCGCTCGGCAATGCAAAGATAGAATACGCAAGCGCGGCTGCGAGATACCAGCGGCAGTGCATTGCCCGCCTCCTCTGTCGATGAAACTCTTCAGCCTCAGCCTGACTTGATCACTATTGTCGGCAGATGCGCTGGGCGCTGATCGAGCAGTCCGAAGGTGGGGTAGCACCCTTCCTCACCTTCGCCCTGCACTAGCCAGCGGGGAGAAAATCCTCAAGTCTTACAGCTTCCCGAAAGCTCCTGAACGTCACCGAATATCTCAACGCCTTCACCGCCGGGATACTATGTTCCTAGCCATGGCGCGACGCGCCGGAAAGCAAGTAAGCCGAGCGCGGCTGGGCGGTGAAGGATTTGCGCTCCCAAGTTGAGCCTGCCTTCCGCCGCAAGCGAAAGAGGCAGGGCTCTAGTAGCGAAACGCCGATCACCTGATCGAACTGCGGCCGGTTGCCACCCGATCCCGGCGCCAGGCGCATATTCGGTAACCAGCACCTGCTGCAGCCGCCGCGCCTCTATGCCGACGACAGTAGCCGCTTGCTGACGCAGCGAAAGCAGCGGCGTCGGAATCTCCTCGGCCTGATGCAGCTTGTGCTGGCCAAAGTCATAGCGCCAACCGAAGGAGATGACCTTGCGGTTGCCCTTCAGTCCACCGACGAATTCGAACGGCTTCAGCGGCAGGGCAACCACATAATGAGCGAGACCCTTTTCTTCCGCAGGCGTGATGACCTCTTCTGCATAGGTCATTCCGTCCGGAAGATCCGGGCCTTCACCAAATAAATTTGGCTGAACTAAACTCACAGCAGGCCAACTCCACTCCTTCCGATTGGTTTCGAATATGCCCCAGCAAAAAAACCGCGGTAAAAAAACTCGCCGACAGTACCGATCCCGGCGCGGTATCGGTACCAACACAACCGCCGGTCTGGCGAAGCCCGAAGTTGCGAGAACGCCAGAATAACGCTGTGCCCGTGTTGAAGGCCTCCGGAACCATGGTTTCCGCCGCCATGGCGATGAGCGCCCCGGCTTCGTATGCTTTGAGAAGTGCGTTCGCGTCAGGCCTTGACTCCTGCGACTGGCTACGGCGGTTCGGATCGCACGGCTTAACCTTTCCGTCATTGTAGCCATTCACTTGCGCTGTCAAAGCGTGGTCGCTGATAAGCTGATCTGGAGCGGTCGTGCCCGGTTCAGCGCCACATCCCACGCATCCGGGAACTGATATCAATTCGCGGGCGATTAACCGGTCGAGGGGTAGCGGTAGCCTCAGCTAATGGCCAACTTGCTCTCTCAAACAGCCCGAGCAATCGATCGGGGATAAATCGCGTTCTAGAGGCATAGAGGTGCCTGTCACCTAAAGCACTCTGACCGTGAGTAAAGAATCTTTGCGGAACAATCAGATTAAACCTCAGGACCATCTAGCGGCCATCAAGAGCCTCGACATCTTGTACCCCTTCGGCGCCGCCGGCAAGCTCACGCGCGCTCAGTTTGCTGGCGAGCGTCGCGGAATCGGCCGCATTTGCATCAATTAGATATTTCAAGTCCCAGCGCCCATCCCCAATAAGAATAGGCATGTCTCTGTGGCTTACCCATCCGTCATCCTCAGTGCGGGCCGCCTTCACGGTGTTCGATCCTTCACGAACCGGGGCAGGCCCGCAACATCGGGGGAAATGACTCTGCCATCCGGTTTGACGGACACGATACGGGTGCACAGCGGCATTTCCGGTTTATAATCCCGCCTCAGGGTGAGTTCGGAATTGGCGGCGGCCTGCTCCGCTTCATGCAACGTCTTCGCGGCGACGATGATGTTTTCGTCACCGCACCGCAGGACGAGACTCCAGCCTTCACGAATGAACGTGGATCGGTAGCCGCAGCCGAGTTTATCGCGATGTTTGCTTTTGCAGTTGGCGATTGCCTTGGCCAAGGCCCGCCCAGGTGTCGGCTCGGTCGCCGTGCCCCAAGTACCATCCGGTGCAATTACCAGCACGGTCACATCCATCATCCATTCGTCGTTGCTCTGCGTCAGAAGTGGTGGGTTTGGGGACGAAGCCGGCTGCGCGGAACTCGCGCTCACGCCGACAATGCTGATGCCGATTGCGCAGGCGGTCGCCTGGATGAGTTGACGCATCGTGACCTCCTCTTTTGCCATGAACAATAGAAGCCCGTGCCGCAATGGAGAGCGTGCCGTAATCCACCGGGGGAGGCGTTGGCATTTGTCAACGCCATGCGAGAAAAGCGGGAGTTCTGAATGAGCGGCCGCCTCAGTTGGCGGCCTCTCTCATTTAGCAGGTACCCGCAAAATCAGACGGGTGGTCTTTCCTCTTCGTCTTTTGCCGCTTCTCATATTGAACCGCCTTGAGTGGCGTGGCGGATGCAGCGTCGATACCTTGGGCGTACTTCTACGCCATGCTAACATCGGATGCTCTGAGCGCCGCCCGATGCCAGGAGATTTCTGGCGCCGGAGACATGAATATGCGACCGGAGGATAAGTATCGGAAATATGCCGAAATTCATGACCGCAGGTCTTGCGGTGACGGCTGAAAACCCGCTTCTGCTTTGCTCTCAAACTTGGCCCGGCGACCGTTCGCCGGACTTCTTTTGCGAACGCAACTCGACCGACGTTTTACCCGCCACCTCATCAAGCGTTGCCTTTAGCCGGTTCACTTGAAAAGTTGTGGCAGTCGTTTCCGGTCCATAGCGCGTCACGAGATATTCGCGGTTGGTGGTCATAGAATGAAGGTGGGCAATCGTCCGCTGGCGCAAGACGAGGCGGCTTGCAATCGCAAGGTCGGTCTTACCGGCGAGATTGTGCTGGAGGCCCCGCACCACAGCGGCATCCTGTCCACGGTGCAGCAGGAAGGCGTTGAGATACAAATCGATCGCATGGATCGCCGCGAACCGGAACGGCGCGCGGGATAAGGGATCGCCCCTCCGCCCCAAGGTCAAAAGGTGATGGGCCGCATTGCGATATTCATCGGCGAGGCGTCTTACTTGGTAGGCGTTGCGGCTCGCCGGGTAGCTGACTAGTCCCGTATTCATGCGCTTTCTGACGTTCCTTCTGCACTTGTGCACAAGTGCATTTGCGATGATGATTGAATTTGGAGGGTACGGTCAAGCCAAGGTCGCCGTTGTCGCCGTCGTAAGGGCGAGGGTGCTGCTCGTGACAGCTTGCAGTCACTAAGCACATAGAGGAGGATAACGGTCTATTAATGAGCGGCCCAGTAATTTGCCGAAGGGGGACTGTCTTTGCTAGCATTGTTGCTGATCAATCTCTTAGGCTCGTCGATAGCCTTCGGCCTCATGCTTTGCTGGGGTTGGAAGTATGCGTTTCTCGGAGCCATCGTCGGCGGCACCGCTGCGATATTATTAGCGGGTGGATGGCGAGCGTACGTTCTGCGCAATGTTAGCGAACATAACGCGGATCAAAGAAAATTTTGATTGTTCGCAACACAATGAGGAAGTCAGTTTTCGGGCCGTAAAGCTCGATATATCTCAAGTCATATGCGAGCTTTTTTTCTGTCTCGAATAAATCAGACGCGTAGCCCACCTCTACTTGCGCCAATCCTGTTAATCCAGGCGTCACCGTGTGCCGCGCCTCGTAATTAGGCAGCCTTTCCCTGTAAATTTCGACGAGGGCCGGTTGTTCAGGCCTAGGGCCAATCAACGTCATGTGGCCCAGCAAAATGTTCCAGATCTGTGGCAACTCATCTATGTGAGATCGCCTGAGAAACCGTCCGAGCGGAGTAATGCGAGGGTCGTTCTCAACAGTTGCGGTTCGATCAGCATCCCAGGTCGGCTTCATCGTCCTAAGCTTTAGCATCGGAAAGATGCGGCCACCCCTGCCAACACGGTTGTGGACAAAGAATACCGGCCGCCCTTCCGCGATCAATATGGCAAAGGCCGCACCCGCAATAACCAGCATAACGGCCGGGGCTGTTGCACATACAACAAGAATATCGAAGGCGCGCTTGACCGTGGCGTAGATTTCATGTTTGCGCCGCACAGAACGACGCATGGACGCGCGGTACGACGCGATAACGCTTATCGGATCCATACTCATTTACACTTCACGCTTCATGCTCGACTGAACTCTTCTCCCATACAGATGAACTCCAATTCAAAATATTTATCAGGTATTAACCTTTCCGAAGCGATTTTTTCCTGAATAAATGTTCACCCCGGCGCACCGTTCGCGAGCGAACGGTTACTAATTCCCAATTCTTCAGGGTGGGGAGTTCCACGGGGCCAGGACCTACCCTGGCAGCGGGCGTTAACCGTCCCCGCAGGGGTGCCCGTCGTGTAAACGCAGCGAAAGAAACGCTTAACGGCTGATTGAAAGAATGGCTCACATCCGGTGCATTCATTAGGAGGCAAGCCCGATGAAACGAGCTTTTCTTATTTCCGTGGCGTCTCTGGCTTTCGCAGCAGCCTTTCCGGTCCATCAGGCGAATGCCGGGAACGGGTTTGGTGTGGGATTATTCAGTGGCCTGGTAGCTGGAACGGCGGTGGGCGTCCTCGCCACTCAACCATATTATTATGCTCCTGCTCCGGTTTACGTGGCGCCTGTCTACGGGCCGCCAGTCGTGTACGTGGGGCCGCGCCATGTGTGGTCGGCGCACCATTACCACCATCGTTACCACCCCGATCACGGCTGGCGTCGATAGAAGCGGGGGAGCGTGCAATGACTGATCGTCAACATTATCAGCACAACATCCTTGAGGCTCAGCGCATGGCTGAGAACTCATGGAGCGATAGACACAAAGCTGCCTGGCTCCGCATCGCGGACCAGTGGCTTGGAATGCTGGACGCCATACAAGACAGGGCCTTGGCAAAATCTCGGGCGCCTAAATCCGTTCATTAGAGTACGGCCTGCAGCCTTCCAGCTGCAGCGCGTGACAGAGCTGATGACCAACTATTAATCACTTAACCGCCTGAATGTGGAGGGCTCCGATCTTTGGTCAAGAAGACGAGGCACGGGCGCGACCCATGCTCGTAGAGAATAAGATCATGGCCGACGCCCTGGCAAGATCGGGGAAATAGCGGTCCCGCCGGATGCAACGCTAAGGGATTGGAAGGATGCCGGAGAGGCGCCGCGTATCGCGGATGAAGCGCACCAACGTGCTGGGCTGATGAAGCGCTGATGCTTGATAGCCGGGGCCGGCGAGCAGCTTTTCCCAGTTCGCCTTGAACGCCGCCCCCGCCGCAGCGAGATCATCTGCAAGACCTTGCACCTCTACGCCTGGCGGCAGCGGACCGCGCAAGTTGATGCCGTAAATGCTCCAAGACCATCGCAAGCCTGCCGGCGTTGCAACGGCATAAGTCCGCCCGACATCGCGGCCATTAAATCGGAACACGAAATCGTCGTTCGGGCTGCCGAGATCTGTCTGGCGGAGCGTGTACCTATCGGAATTCACGTGCGCTTCTGCCCCTTGGATTTCAGGTGCGCCTCTAGCTGATCCGCCGTCGCGCTGCCGGTCGCTTTAATTGCAGCGATCAATTCAGCTTGTGTGCAGCCCCACTGCTTGCACCAGCGGGCCACGTCCCGCGGGTCATCGATGTGGACAACAGGCGGCTTCTCTTCTGCCATGTGCCGGCCTGACCGTTTCGGCTTGCCCTGTTATAGTGGGCGGCCCTTGCTTATCAGTGCTTTTTTCGTGGTGCTTCGCCTCGTGGGAGGTCGAGAAGTCCATTCCGATTTAACCGAAGCGGTACCCGCTCCTTATTCAGCAGCTGTAGGAGCCGGGGATGTTGTGTGGGTTCAATACCGTTCATGTTGCTAAAACGACATGTGTTGCAAATGCTGATGCGCCAAGTGGGAATGTATTGGCCGTCGTAGACATACTGGCCGAATTGAAAGTTTCGCCCACACAGGAAGCACTCATAGAAGAGATCTGGCTTGTCGTTGGCGACCATCAATTGCGGTGTCTCATGAGGCGCCCCGGCCGACCCGGGTCTGAAAGACACGCCGGAGGAGCCCGAACATGGTGCGGCGATTGTCGTTGCTGCTAAATAGCCGTTTGATCTGCATTCCGTGCAGCTTGCGGATTTCGGCCTGAACTACGGTGTCATGATCGAGCACACCCAAAATGGTATTTAGGGTTTTCTCCGCATCCCGATTGCCTGGCGTAACATGTTTCGCCAGCGCGGCCTGGGCCGCCGTTAAGGCGAGCATCAATATCTCATCTTCCGAGAGATCCGCAGCCCTGCGACCTTTGAGGCTACGGCACAATGCCAGTGCCTCGGGCATAAAGTACTTCTCCCCGATGTTTGGAAGTTGGGCAGTGAGTTCGTCCCCTGGGACCAGCGAAGGACTTTCGGTCATGGGGAGGTAACGCCGCCGTGGACCGGAAGTTCTGTCCTGGTCTGTCGCCCTGTCGCCTCCGCCTTTCTTGGAGACGGTCTTCGCCTTGAGCGGATTGCGGCGAAGCAGTCAAGTACGCATTCGCCTAAAGGCCGGATGACTTGCGACGCGGCTTCTGCTTGCCGGCCTTCTTCGCCGCGGAATCCAATCGAGGCTCGCTCACATTGCCGCTATCCGAGATGGAGTGCGCTCCTCAGCATGAGGATGGAACGCGGCTCGTGCCGCTGCATTGACTCCTCACAACGCGAGGAGGTGTTCGATGCCAGCCAAATCAAAGCAGCAGCAGAAGGCCGCTGGCGCCGCGCTCGCGGCAAAGCGCGGAAAGCAACCGAAGTCTAAGCTGCGCGGCGCATCGCGCCAGATGGTGAAATCAATGAGCGAGAAGGAACTGGAGAAGATGGCCAGCGTCAAACCCAAGAAGCTGCCGCGACGCGCAGCCGGCGGCAAGGCACGCAGCAAGGACGGCGCGAGTCAGCGGAGATCGAAACGCTAATTCGGCCTTTCAACAAGAACAGTTGCCAATGGAAAAATGCCACGGCCTCGTAACCGCGACGAAAGGGGATGGTTTGTGCCAGCCGAAGGGACAATGGCTCGCACGATTTATGACGTGTTGGTAGCTGCGGAACAATGTGAAGAAGAATTCAACGCTGCGATTCTAGCTCAACTGCTTGGTACAAGTACGAGCTCAGTGCAAGTAACTGTGTGGAGAGTACGGGGCGCCGTCAAATCGACCCGGCGTTCTCGACGCCGCGCAAAAATAGGTCATTTGGCCGAAATCGGTTGCGGAGACTAATCCCGCACAAGCTGATCATTCGGGAATATGCAACGAACAGTTCACCCTCGATACCTCAAGGCGTCGACTAGCAGGGCGAAGGCCGGCGTAGGTTGTCGCCGGCTCGGATAATATAGATGGTAACCTGAATAGGGTGGGCACCAGTCTCCGAGAACGCGGATAAGGGCACCGCTGCTGAGATGCGGTTTCACCTGGTCTTCCGGTAGATAGGCGAGGCCAAAGCCGGCCAGCGCCGCGCTCAGTCTCAGGCCGAGATTATTGAACACCAGCTGGCCTTCGACCCTCACCCTCAGTTCGCGCCCGTCTTTCTCGAACTCCCAGGCGTATAATCCTCCGCGTGTTGGCAGGCGGAGATTAATGCAGTCATGCGCTGTGAGCTCCTGGGGTGTTCGCGGTCTCTTCCGTTTCTCGAAGTAGGACGGCGCCCCGACAACCGCCATGCGCATGTCGGGGCCGATGCGGACTGCGATCATGTCTTTTGCCACAATGTCGCCATGGCGAATGCCGGCGTCGTAGCGCTCCGCGACGATATCGGTGAGACCATAGTCGATGACGACCTCCACCTTAATATGCGGATAACCGGGCAGCAGTTTCTCCAGGGCCGGCCAGAGAACGGAGTTGGCTGCGTGCTCACCTGCCGTTATGCGGATGGTGCCGGCAGGCTTCGCGCGCAATTCGCTCAGCGCCACCAGTTCGGAATCGATTTCCTCAAGTCGCGGCCCCACCGTCCGGGCCAGGCGCTCGCCCGCGGCGGTCGGCGCGACACTGCGCGTGGTGCGCGTCAGGAGCCGCAGCCCGAGCCGCTCTTCCAAACCGCGAATGGTGTGGCTGAGCGCCGACTGGGACACGCCGAGCTGCGCCGCCGCCTTTGTGAAACTGCGCTCGCGCGCCACGGCAAGAAAGGCCACCAGATCGTTGACGTTGCCTCGGGCCATTCATGAATCCTAGTCATAGGTACATGCACATTTTACCATCTAATCGCTTATAAGCGCACGCGCTAAATCAGGGCCTGCAACACTGCCTCACATGCAACGAGCGGGTCATGCAGCAACGCGTCTTTGGCATCGCCCAGCGGGTCATCCAGCAGCCGCTCAATCGGCGTGCTCCTTGGGGCGCCGGTGCAGCCAAGAGTGGCCATGGAGAGGGCGGCTGCCGGCGGCTGCACCTATATCAGCGCTCGTTGGCCGTGATCGCGATCCGCAGTGCAAGTCAAGTTGGCCGCATGCGGGCGCTGCCAGTACATCGTCCCAACACAGGGAGAGAAAGATGAATAGTTTCGTTGCAAGGTCTGTTGCGATTGGAAGCATCTTGGCCGGCGCCATCTCCGCCCCGGTTCCTGCACAAACGTCAGCCCCGCCGGCGCCTGCCGGTTCCGGCAATGCCCAGGCCACGACGGCCCAGCGACTGGTCGGCGACTTCGCGCCAAAGCTGGCCGAACTGACCGACAACGTGCTGTTCGGCGACGTCCCCCGCGGGGATCGCAGTCTGGTGACCGTGAGTGCGCTGATCGCGATGAATCGTCCCGAGCAGCTTCGATCGCATCTTGCGAGAGCCCGCGACAACGGCGTGACGGAGCAGGAACTGAGCGAGGCGATCACACATCTGGCGTTTTACGCCGGCTGGCCCAGCGCGATCACCGCCGTTTCGGTCGCCAAAGAAGTTTTTCGGAAGAACTGACGGCCGCACCAAGCGTTGACCCAGATCGGTGCAGCCATATGCGAGCGCCCCCGTAAGAGAAAGGATCGGAACTCGTCATGCAAAGCGTCCTAGAAATATGCCGGCGTGACCTGTTGATCGGCACAGCCGCGTCAGCTGCGTTCGCGACGGTGCCATTCGCCGCCAGAGCCCAGGCGCGCCTCACCGGAATACCGTCCGTGGCGAAGGTTTCCGTCACCGTGAACGGCGTGGCGCGCGAAGTCGAACTCGACACACGAACGACACTGCTCGACGCGCTCCGGGAGCAACTCTATCTGCCTGGCACCAAAAAGGGCTGCGATCACGGCCAATGCGGCGCCTGCACGGTGATCGTCAATGGGCGGCGGATCAATTCGTGCCTGACGCTGGCTGTGATGCATGAAGGCGACAGCATCACCACCATCGAGGGGCTCGGAACGCCGGAGAAACTGCACCCGATGCAGGCCGCCTTCGTGAAGCATGACGGCTATCAATGCGGTTATTGCACGCCCGGACAGATCTGCTCCGCGGTCGCGGTACTTGAGGAGATAAAGGCTGGTATTCCGAGCCACGTGAGCGGCGACCTGATCGCCCGGCCGCAGGCGACGGCTATCGAGCTTCGCGAGCGGATGAGCGGCAACATCTGCCGGTGCGGCGCTTATTCCAACATCGTCGAGGCGATCAGCGAAGTTGCCGGGAGGCAGGCATGAAACCTTTCACTTACGAACGCGCCCAATCGCCCGCTGAGGCCGCAGTGGCCGCCGCACGCATTCCAGGGCGCCAAATTCATCGCGGGCGGCACAAATCTGCTCGACCTGATGAAGCTGCAGATCGAAGCGCCGACTCATCTGATCGACGTGAACGCGCTCGCTCTCGACAAGATCGAGACGACCCCCGACGGAGGGCTGCGCATCGGCGCACTGGTGCGCAACACCGATCTCGCCGCTGATCCGCGTGTACGGCGCGACTATGGCCTGCTGGCGCGCGCGCTGCTCGCCGGCGCCTCCGGACAGCTGCGCAACCAGGCGACCACGGCCGGCAACCTGCTGCAGCGCACGCGATGTCCTTATTTTTACGACACAAACCAGCCTTGCAATAAACGCCAGCCCGGCAGCGGCTGCTGCGGCCATTGGCGGCTTTAGCCGCCAGCATGCAGTCATGGGCGTGAGCGACGCATGCATCGCGACCCACCCCAGCGACATGGCGGTGGCCATGCGCGCGCTCGATGCGACGGTGGAAACGATAAAGCCGGACGGATCGGTGCGAAGCATTCCGATTGCCGAGTTCCATCGGCTGCCGGGCGATACGCCGCAGATCGAGACCGTGCTGCAGCCGGGCGAGCTGATCACGGCGGTGACATTGCCCAAGCCGCTTGGGCGGCACGCAAGTCTACCGCAAGGTGCGCGACCGTGCCTCCTATGCCTTTGCGCTGGTGTCCGTCGCCGCAGTTGTGCAGCGCGACGGGAGCGGACGTGTTGCCTTGGGAGGCGTAGCGCATAAGCCTTGGCGCGTCGAAGCGAGCCGAAGCCGAGCTGCCGCGCGGCGCAAAACCCACTGTCGAGCGACTGCTCGCCGGGGCACGCACCGACTAACGACAACGCATTCAAGCTGCCGCTGGTCGAGCGCACGCTCGCTGCCGTGCTGTCCGAAGCAAAGGGCTAAGCCATGAAATTCGAAACCCCCGCCACGACCAACCCGATCGACCAGCTCAAGGTTGTCGGCAAACCGCTCGACCGGATCGACGGTCCGCTCAAGACCACGGGCACCGCGCGCTATGCTTACGAATGGCACGATGCCGTCTCGAACGCCGCCTATGGGTATGTGGTCGGATCGTCCATCGCCAAGGGCCGAATCCGATCGATGGATCTGGCTGCCGCCAAGGCCGCGTCGGGCGTGGTCGCCATCGTCACGGCGGAGAATGCCGGCAAGCTCGACAAAGGCAGCAGGAATACCGCCGACCTTCTCGGCGGACCCGACATCGCGCATTATCATCAGGCGATTGCAGTGATCGTTGCCGAAACTTTCGAACAAGCGCGCGCCGCCGCGCAGCTGGTCCGCGTCGAATACGCGCCGGCCCAGGGCATCTACGACCTCAGTACCGCGATGAATTCCGCAACGCCTGCAAAACTGTTCAGCGGACCCGCAGATAGCGCTGTCGGAGACTTCACCGGCGCTTTCGCCGCGGCACCGGTCCAGCTGGACGAAACTTACACCACCCCCGATCAGGCGCACGCGATGATGGAACCGCACGCCTCGATGGCTGCCTGGAATGGCGACAAGCTGACGCTCTGGACTTCGAACCAGATGATCGATTGGGGCGCCACAGATGTAGCGAAGACGCTCGGCATCGCGAAGGAGAATGTCCGTCTCATCTCCCCCTTCATTGGCGGCGGCTTTGGCGGAAAGCTGTTCATCCGCGCCGATGCGTTGCTCGCAGCGCTTGGCGCGCGCGCGGCCGGCCGGCCGGTGAAGGTGGCGCTGCCGCGGCCGCTGATGTTCAACAATACCGTGCACCGGCCCGCGACCATCCAGCGAATCCGCATTGGCGCCACCGCAGGATGGCAAGATTACCGCCATCGGCCATGAAAGCTGGTCGGGCGATCTGGCCGGGGGCAAGCCTGAGGCCGCCGTCCAGCAGACGCGCATGCTCTATGCCGGAGCCAACCGCCTGACGGCAACTCGGCTTGCGGTGCTCGATCTGCCCGAAGGAAATGCCATGCGCGCGCCCGGCGAGGCGCCGGGAATGATGGCGCTCGAGATCGCAATCGACGAGATGGCGGAGAAGCTCAGGCTGGATCCTATCGAGTTCCGCAGTCATCAACGATACGCAGGTCGTGCCCGATGATCCCAGCCGCCCTCCCTCGCACGATCCCCAGGCTATCAAGGAAACCGTGGGACAGGCCCAGGCCGATGCGAACAATATTGGCCGCCCTTTCTCGCAGCGCCAGTTGGTCGATGTTTTCGCGTCGGCGCGGAGCGCTTCGGTTGGAACAAGCGCAATGCAACAGCCCGGCCAGCTTCGTGAAGGTCGTTGGCTGATCGGCATGGGAGTCGCCGCCGCTTTCCGCAACAACCTGGTTGTGAAATCGGCCGCGCGGGTGCGGCTCGACAATCGCGGCATCGTGACGGTCGAGACCGACATGACCGACATCGGCACCGGCAGCTACACGATCATCGGCCAGACCGCGGCCGAGATGATGGGCGTGCCGCTGGAGCGTGTGAACGTACGCCTCGGCGATTCCACCTTCCCTGTCTCCGCCGGCTCAGGCGGGCAATGGGGCGGCAACTGCTCGACCGCCGGGGTCTATGCCGCTTGCGTCAAGCTGCGCGAAGCCGTGGCGCAGAAGCTCGGCTTCAACGCCGCCGAGGCAGTGTTCGCCGACGGCGCAGGTCCGGTCCGGCAATCGCAGCGTGCCGCTTGCCCAGGCAGCAGGCGATAACGGCATCGTTGCCGAGGATTTGATCGAGTTCGGCGACCTTCAACAAGAAATACCACCAATCGACCTTTGGTGCGCATTTTGTCGAAGTCGGCGTCGACGCCGCAACCGGCGAGACCCGCATGCGGCGTATGCTGGCTGTGTGTGCGCTGCGGCCGCATTCTCAATCCGAAGACGGCGCGCAGCCAGGTGATCGGCGCGATGACGATGGGCGCCGGCGCGGCGTTGATGGAAGAACTCGCGGTCGACAAGCGCCTGGGCTTCTTCGTCAATCACGATCTCGCCGGCTATGAAGTGCCGGTTCATGCGGATATCCCGCATCAGGACGTGATCTTCCTCGACGAGACCGATCCGATGTCCTCGCCGATGAAGGCGAAGGGCGTCGCGGAGCTCGGTATCTGCGGCGTGGCCGCGGCCGTTGCGAACGCGATCTACAACGCCACCGGCGTGCGCGTGCGCGATTATCCGATCACGCTCGACAAGCTGCTTGACCGGCTTCCGGAGGTGGGATGATCACCCGCAGATCTATCGTCACCGCGACGGCAGGCCTCGCGCCGCTGCTGGTGTTGCCGCAAGGCGCGGCAGCGAGCCAAGGGAATGGAAATATGGAAATTAAAAGAAGCGGCTCACAGCCGTCGGGGAAAGGGCCGGCGGATTACTTCACAGGCGCGGTGCGTGTCGACCCCCAGTTCTCGGCCCGCGATCCGGCGCGCGTCAGCGCCGGCAGCGTGACGTTCGAGCCGGGCGCCCGCTCTGCCTGGCATACGCACCCGCTTGGCCAACACTTGATCGTCACGTCAGGCCTCGGCTGGGCGCAGCAATGGGAAGGGCCGATCGAGGAGATCCGCCCGGGCGATGTCGTGTGGTTTCCCCCCGGCGTGAAGCATTGGCATGGCGCAACGCGGACCACCGCGGTGACGCATATCGCCATTCAGGAATTGCTCAACGGAAAGTCCGTTGATTGGCTGGAAAAGGTCAGCGACGACCAATACCGCAAATGAGTCTTATGAGATGGTGCTGCAACATGAACGCGAAGCAGTTGCTCATTCTCGCCGCTTCGATACTGACGCTATCTCCGGGCGGGTCCGCCCTGACGCAGGAGATGCGGGGTCCTTACGTGCGCTTGGCAGAACTCGAAATCGATCCCGAACAACTGGAAAGCTTCAAAGCTGCGATCAAGGAAGGAATAGAAGCGGCTGTTCGCGTGGAGCCAGGAGTGCTGGCTCTGCATGCGGTTTCAGAAAAAGATAATCCCGCGCGTGTCAGGGTCTTTGAAATCTACATCGATGAGGCTGCGTACACGACGCATCTTGAAACAGCGCATTTCAAGAAATTCAGGGAGATGACAAAGGAAATGGTCAAATCCCGCAAACTTATCGATGCCGATCCCATCGTGCTGGGCACAAAGCCCAAGTGAGATTCGCGGCTTTTCATTGTGAGAGTTAGCACTGCCAACGCCGCCACGCAGTGGTTTTATTCTTCGATCTCCGCGCCGAGTCTCCAGAAAACGGGAATGTTCTTTATGATGCGTAGAGACTTTTGGGAATATCGGGGCCAAAAGTTCGACAATGGGTATTCTCAGAGACTTTTAACCTCGTGAAAAGCCCGCTGTTGGCGGGCCTTTCTAGCGCAAAAAAGAAAAATCTCCGGATCGCGGACTGGCTGGCTGACTTGGCAGGATTCGAACTCCCAAATTCCCTTTCTAGAAATGGCCTTTGAATTCTCGGCCGAATTTCGCGTTATTTGCAGAAAACAGAGGCGAGAGACTACTACCCGCCTAAGGTGCAGATAGCGGAACACGCAGTTTAAGGGCACCGCTATATTCGTCTATCAGGTGGAAGGCGGCAGATGCAGGTGATATTGGAGAGTATGAGTCATTCAGATGAAAAAGAGCCCCTTGTCGAGGCGGCACCAGGCGATAGCCAACCTGATGACCTCACCAGCCGCGCTCTCCGTCAGCGCATCCGACAGCAGGAGTTGCTCGCCGAACTTGGCGTTCTCGCCCTGCAAGGCACGGGTTTTATCAACATGCTGGACCACACCGCCCGGATCACGGCCGAAGGATTAGCTGCCGAATACTGCAAGATATTGGAATACATCCCCGCCGAGAACCGACTCTTGGTACGTGCTGGCATTGGCTGGGATGACGGGGTTGTTGGCTTGGCAAGTGTGGGGGCGGATTTGGCGTCTCCCGCCGGCTATGCTTTGCGGACCGGCAAGCCTGTTATTTCCAACCATCTGGAAAATGAGCAACGTTTTCGAACGCCCGAATTGCTCGTCGAGCACGGTATCCGCCGCGCTATGAACGTCATTCTGCAGGGCGACGGCTCACCGTTCGGTGTACTGGAAGTTGACAGCAAGTCAGAAGGTGAGTTTGGCGAGCACGATGTCGCCTTTTTACAGGGTGCCGCAAACATCCTTGGAATGGCAATTGAGCAACAGCAATACCAACGTAAATTGCAAGCGGCTCTTAGCCGTCATCAAACCCTGCTCAAGGAGGTCAACCACCGCGTCAAGAACAGCCTACAAGTGGTCTCCAGCATGCTTCAACTTCAAGCGAACGCCGTCGGGGATCCGAACTTAAGTGAACGACTTAACGAAGCTTCCAGCCGAGTCAACGCCGTAGGTCGTGCTTATGAGCGGCTCGCTTATAACGCTGACTATGAGAATATCGAATTGGTCGAGTATCTGCGTGAAGTTATAGGGGACTTGGAGACTACCGTCGCTCCGTGCAAAGTTCAATTCGACGCGCCAGAAAAAATTGAGTTTAATGCGGATCGTGCCATTCTTGTAGCTCTTATCATCAATGAACTCGTGTCGAATGCAGGCAAGTATGCATATCCGCACTGTCCTGGTGGCTTGATCGAGGTGCGACTCATTCGAATGGAAAACAACGCAGTTCTCGTATCGGTGCGGGACGAGGGTGTTGGTCTGCCACCACAATTCGACCTAGCTACCAGCAAGCGGCTGGGCACACGACTGATCAACGCACTTTCAATACAATTGGGTGCCGAATTGGCACGGCAATCGTCTGCCAAAGGCACGAATTTCACGCTGCTTGTCCCGCTGATCCCAGTCGCAAGTCATTGACCGCCCGTCATTTAGTTTGCGGTTAATGCCGGGTGCAGAGACATACGGGGGCGGGTATCAATGCGGGCATGAAGGCCATGTTCGTTGAACCGTTTTTGTTTCTTCCGACGCCATACACCGTTGAACAGTTGACAAAGTCATGGCTTTTTTGCTCCTGAACGGGAAGCCTGCGAGCAGTTGACGCTGTTCTTAGTCTATGGCTCCTGATGGACAGCACTGATTACAGTATTAATCGTACGGTCGTGTTCCGAACCAGCTTCAAATTTCGCTTTTCTCCTGCACCACTGAGCTTGACTGCTCCGATTCTTTGATGCTGGCCTCGACGAACGCCGAAGGTTGCCTCAAAGCGCTGAGAGGCACGCTGGCTCAAGACAGTCGCGCAGTGGTAAAAACTGGCAGACGAGGTTGAACGTGGCGCGTAAATAACCGGACGAAAACTTCAGACCCATCTTTCGAGACGATCCAGCCGCGAAGCTAGAGGGCTGTGCGCCGGCCTGATAGCCGCTGCGCTATGTTATTATCTCTTGCCAGCCAAAATCTTTCCCACCTTTTTTTGAACTTCAGCATCGTAGAATGGGTCATCAAGATTATGCGGCATTGTCGCTGCGGGGTCATGCAAAAAGACCTCCGGGCCCTTTTTGGATGAAGCACCACCCCACAGGCGCCAAACTAGTGAAAGCAGCCCCCTAACGTTTGCTCCTTTGTGCATTCTAACGTCCGGAGTTGTCGATCGCCATTTCGACGAGCCTCGAAATCTTGTCTCGGGTAAGGTCGCCGGAGTTGGAAATGTAAGGCTCTGCATCAGAAGGATAAACGAATGCAACGCCTTTTGAGGATCCGCTGTCCCCGATACGAGTAACGACAATATTTCCAAGAGCCGTGGCGATGGTCGTCGCGGGACCGTCGCCGATTCTAAAACTAACGCCGACCGGTTTGTGATCATGCACGTCAATTTGCGGAGCAAAAGAAAACTGCTCCTCTGGCATATGCTGTTTGAGCTCCGAAAGGAACGGAATGACATGCTCCGCCAGTGCCCTTTTACAATGCTCAATGTCTTGGGTCCTGATGGCAGTTTGGTCCGCCGCTATTGACGTTTGCTTACCCCGCTCAACGACAGCAGCTGCAACCTTCGAGGAGAACTTGTCCGCCAATTCTTGGGGGGTCATGTAACGCTGTCCTATCGCGCAGGAAGCTGATGCTCGCGTCAGCTCCAATTTACCTTGCTAGGCGACAAGTATGTCTTCTTCGAGACGCTATTGCCCTATGTGGCCCCTTGGGCGAGGCATATAACAACTGCATGGCCCAACGCGCGAAGGAATTGGTCGTTCTCTCTGGGGGCACCCCACAGTCGGAAGACAAAGAACGCAGCTAACACGGAACGTTCAATCGGCAGAGGCTCATTGCCGGCGGGTGTCAGTTGGGTTGTCTTTGTTTATTTCCGTCGACATGCCCCGGTCTAAAAGGGCGCGAATAGCCGCAGACCTGTTCGGCAATCGGCTCTGAAAGCGGAAATCATCGATTGCCGCCAACTCTTCGGGAGAAAGATAGATCTGAAGCCGATACGTTCTTTCGGAATCTCTAGAAGCCATCTCGCTCACCTGTCTGTCTCTTCCGTATAACCCCGCCATCACCCTGGCATTCCTGCCTTCGGTATGAGGCGGCCTCATTAGTGGCCATCTTTCAGGGGATCGAATTCTCGCTACGAAAAAGCCCACCGCGCGGTCGAGGCAGCGGGCGTCTTGGCGGTGGCGCCGATGCGGGTTCGCGTTACCGTAGGTAGGCTGGCGGGTCTAGAGCCACACTGATGACCAGGACTGCGAGGCAAATTGTGATAATGGCCACCCACTGCTCAAACCAAGCGCCTTCTTTCATCTGAAGCCCCCGTGTGGTGTTACATGGTGCGCATTACTGATTAATAATTGGCTTCCATAAAAAACACGCCGGGATGCGGCGTTGGTAGGCGACCCCCAAGGAAAGTTTCCCAGGGGGTTTGCACGGCTTCGCGAGTTTGGCCGATTCTAAAAACGCCGCGCCGTGAAGACCGTGGAATAGTTCTGGCGATTGATCGCAAGTGGCGACGTCGATAGCGTCGGCCCGCCGCGCTTACCAAGCTGGTTTAAGCAAGCCATAAACAATCCAAATGGTAAGCCCTACTGTTAATGCAGAAAAGGGTTTTCCATGACAAATCGTCCGTGGAATTACGCGGCCAAGCCTTCTTCACCTGTGGAAGGTAGGAAAAGGAGGTCAGAGCTGCCGCAGCCACTCCCATAGCGGTCAAAACGTTTTCCATAAAAGCGCCGCTGTTTGTCCCGCTCTAGCTTCCTAAAACGTGCCGTCCTCAATGCGTGTATAGGCCGGCGCTTTCTTGTTTCTAATTTTTGATCGACGTCTTTGCCACGGCCTGAGCGATAAGGCGCGCTGCCCCGCGTGCGCAAAACTCCTCGGTCACCGAGAGACCCGCGCTGCGATTGCGGGCAGCACTTTAAGCGCGACTGGCTTGTGAGTGCGCTGCTAAAGCTCGACAACGACCACGCGTCGACCGTCAGGAGTAACTCTGCACCTACCAGCCTCATGCGCCCGGTCTGCCAAACCTTCGAGCATCTCTCGATATTCAACAAAAAGGTCTGTCGTTTGGCTTCCGGGCGGAAATTCGTCTCGAATTGCTCGCATTCTTAAATCGTGCGTGCGGATTTCACCCCACCAAAGAACGCCTTTCGCGTCGACCATCGGAAAACTGACCACGCTTGGATTACTCCAATTCACGTCATCACCAAGCGCTCTGCGTAACGGCATGAAGAACTCGGTAATACCTAAATTGTTTACGGTCACGCGGACGTTGACACATTAACGCGGCCGCAAAGCTCCGGTTTCACTCGGCTACTTCAAGATGTCGGCGACGGCAGTCACGAGTTGCTCACCATTGTATGGCTTCGCGAGAAAGACATTCGGTTGGACAAAGAGGGCGAGCATTCCATCCGTGACGCCCCGCCCCGTCGTGTAGACGACAGGGAGCCCAGGACGGGTTTTCGCGGCGGCTTCCGCTAATTCTAGTCCAGCTTCGTGATGATCCGGCAATGTCACATCCACGAACAGCGCGTCGATTTTCTCGTCGATTCAATGATTGCGTGCGCTTCCGTCACGGTCGCGGCCGAGCGCGTCTCGTCCGACGTCCTGAAGAATTGATTCCGCCAGCATCCGCACTTGTTCGTCGTCTTCGACGATCAGCACAACCGCCACGAGCAACCCCCGAATGTAATCCAACCATTCAAAACGCTGTTCGGCAGAGTTGGTTCCACCAATGCGTGGGTGCTGTGTTTAAGGCTGGTAACGGGCCGCACGGCGGGAACCTGAAAGGGGGGTTTGAATTATTCGCACAAAAGCGGGACGGATCGCGATGACAAACTCCGACGTCAGAGAATATGAGGCACTTGTTCGTGAAGCTCAACGCATGGCTGACAATTCGCTGAACGAAAGCGACAAGGCCTCTTGGCTGCGGATCGCGCAACAGTGGCTGCGCATGCTACGAACCCACCGCAAGGGTGAAACCCCCCAAGAGGATCAGTCCGGCTGGCCAGCACCCCGCGACGAAGATTCCCAAGCTTCGCATTGATAGACTGCCCGGCTTATGATGAGCCTGCCCGGCACCATCGTTCTGCGTCCTAACCGCCTCCGCAAGCCCGAACTACAGCGTGATCTACAACTTCCCATGTCAGCCCGCGGCTGCCCAGCAAAAAATCACCATCGACGGTTCCATGGCACTGCGCCGTGGGTCGAGGGGCACGGCTGGATCGTGGTTGTTGCTTACGTGGTCGGTCTTTTGGCAATGCTTGCGCTACTCGGTTGGAAACCAGACCTGCCGCATTGACAGCGGCCCGTGCGTGGTGCCCACCGCGATGGTTGCCTCAAGTGAGAACGTGGAATGGCGATGAAGCAGAAATATGCCGGCATGATCCACTGCCGCGTCGGGGTGCCATTCCCTTCGAACTTTGTCTCCGGTTCGTGACTCCGCCAAACGGGAGTTTCCTAATGATTGTGTAGAGACTTTCAGCAAAAATCCGAAATGCTGGTTCGATAATGTAACTCAACTCGCAGAGACAAGTCGACCAGCAAAAGCCCCGTATTGGCGGGCATAACTGCGCTTCGCTGGGAAGTCTCGTAGTAGAGACTGGACTGGCTGGCTGACCTGGCAGGATTCGAACTCGTAAGTTTCAGAGAAGCCACGGTCATTAAGCGCTCCAAAACCGGCGCCTGCCCGTCCATCAACGGCCGATCCGAAAATGATACGCCGGCCTGCAATTGAGCCATAAGATTGCTCACCTTCTGCTCGACTTCGCTGGAAAAAAGAGCGTGTGTGGTGCCACGACAATGAGAGGTGGCCCCCATGAACCCGGTCACGCTTTATACTGCAATCAAGGCGCATCTGAATACTGCAATCAAGGCGCATCTGAAGGAGATGCGGGAGCGACTGGACTTTGCCGCCAGCATTGCGCGGTGGCACAAACCGGCGCCGACGCAGGCAATCTCGAGAAAGGCATGAGATCGCGCTCGATATCACACAGAGTGAATACGATCCTTAATTCCGCCAGCCTGATCAATCGGATCAGCAAGACCTGAGCGTCTCCAGCAGCCGCTCCTCCCCCCGCCAGCGCCACTCGGCCTCCGCGGGGTTGCGGTGGTGACGGCATGTGCCGTCGCATCCTGCACGAGGAGACCAAAATGGTTAAGAGCAAACCTGCCCACAAGGTGAAGTCAGCGGCCGCCACGAAGATCCAGGGGCAAGTTGCCGATCACCAGCAGCCCGCCCGACCCAAGCCGCGAACGAATTCCAAACAAGCCGACGTCATCCGCCTGCTGCGTCGGCCGCAGGGCTCGACGATTGCCGCCATCATGAAAGCCACCGACTGGCAACAGCATTCCGTCCGCGGGTTCTTCGCCGGAGTCGTGCGCAAAAAGCTCGGCCTCACGTTGCAGTCCGAAAAACCAAATAGCGGCGACCGCGTATATCGCATCGTCGCGGGCAAGGCACCAAGGCAGAGAAGCCCGAACGTCAGGTGGCCTGATCGTGGCTCGGCAGTCGGTCAAACCGACGACGACGCTCTCGCGAACTCCGCAGCTCGTTCAGGCCGATGCTAGTCTTGGCGAGTTGCGCCGCGAATGGCGACGTCTCTACCACAATGATCCGCCGAGGATCAGCCGCGACCTGCTGGTCCTTGGCATCGCATACCGCCTTCAGGAAATCGAACATGGCGGGCTCGGCAAAGCGACAATTCGCAAGCTGCGAACATTGGCGAAGACCTTGCACGCCACAGGCCGCGTCGGCCCCATACCAAGCCTCACCCTGAAACCGGGCGCGCGCCTTGTCCGCGAATGGCATAGCCGAACTCACACGGTCACCGTGACCGAGGACGGATTCGACTACGCCGGCACTAGTTATCCATCCCTGAGCAAGATCGCCAAAAAGATCACAGGAGCGCACTGGTCGGGGCCGCGCTTCTTCGGGCTGCTGGCGAAGGGCAACGGCCAACCGGGCGGAGGCCACAATGGCTGAAACCGAAAAGGCCTCCCGGCGAGCCATCAAACGGTTGCGTTGCGCGATCTACACCCGAAAATCGACCGACGAAGGCCTGGAAAAGGACTTCAACTCCCTCGAGGCCCAACGCGAAGCCTGCGCCGCCTTCATCCAGTCGCAGAAGCATGAGGGCTGGATGGCCCTGCCGACGCCATATGCCGACGGCGGGTATTCCGGCGGCACCATGGAGCGCCCAGCCTTGCAACGGCTGCTAGCCGATATCGAGACGGGCCGCATCGATGTGGTCGTCGTGTACAAGGTCGATCGGTTGACGCGAGCGTTGTCTGACTTTGCCAAATTGGTCGAGGTCTTCGATCGCCGTTGCGTCTCCTTCGTCTCGATCACCCAGCAGTTCAACACCACCACCAGCATGGGCCGGCTGACGCTAAATATCCTGCTCTCCTTTGCCCAATTCGAGCGTGAGCTGATCGGTGAGCGCGTGCGCGACAAGGTTGCCGCCTCCAAGAAGAAGGGCATGTGGATGGGTGGCACCGTGCCACTCGGCTACGACGTGAAAGATCGCAAGCTAGTGGTTAACGACGGCGAGGCCCGGACCGTAGTAGACATTTTCCAGCGCTATCTCAGGCTCAAGTCCGTCCGTGCCCTGGGGACAGAGCTAGCCGCCGCCGGAATCAGGAGCAAGCGCCGCGTCCGACCCGACGGCACGAAATATGGCCACCAGCGGTTCTCGCAGGGGGCGCTCTACCTAATGCTTCAGAACCGTACTTATCGTGGGGAGGCAACGCACAAGGGTAATGCCTATCCTGGAGAACATTCGGCGATCGTTGACAAACAACTATGGGACGCTGTGCAGGCGGTGCTCGCGGAGAACCGCGTGGCGCGGGCAACCGGCGCCAACACCAAGCAGCCAAGCCTGCTGACCGGCATGGTCTTCGGCGAAGCTGGAGAGCGGCTGACACCCACATGGTCGGTCAAGAAGGGAACCCGATATCGTTACTACGTGTCGACTTCTCTCGTGACGGGTGCCGAAAGAACCCGCTCAAGTCGGTGCCGTATTCCGGCAGGCAACCTCGAAGCGGCAGTGATCAACAGGCTTCGCACGTTATTCGCCAGCCCAGGCGAACTCCTCGACGCCATCGACAATGAAGCCAACGTCAAAGTCGGACGGGGACACTGGATCGAACGCGGGCGTCAGATTGCCGACGAGCTTGGTCAAACGCCCGAGAAGACCAAAGCCATCCTGGCATTGGTCCGCCGCGTCGAGGTCAGGCCTGATTGCATCAAGATCGATATACCCCAAAGCCGTCTTGCTGCGTTGCTCGCCTCAACGTCGGTTGACCTGCCGATACAGCACCAGAATCAAACCGATTCATCCGACTGCATCCTGACCTTGACGGCACCCGTACGCCTGAAGCGCATCGGCCGCGAAATGAAATTGTTGATCGAGAATTCCGATGAGAATGCAGCAGTCGATATGGGCATCCTGAGAATTGTCGCTCGCGCTCATGACATTCAGACACGCCTCGCTCAAGATACGAGTCTCACCGTGCATGACATCGCCCGCGAAGAGCAAGTCACGGCCGCCTATATCTATATCTTGCTGCGCCTCCCCTGGCTGGCACCTGACATCACCACGGCGATCGTCAACGGCCGGCAACCGCCACAACTCAATGCCAAGAAACTGATGCGGCTGACAGCACATCTACCCGGCGACTGGTCTGAGCAGCGAGCGCTGTTGGGCTTTCGCTGAGAACAAATCGTGGATTCACAAAATTGCAGTGCGCAATCATCGTTGTTTCCGACGCTGCATCGCCGATTCAACGTGCAAAGAGTCAACCACGAAAGCGCGGCCGAGAGATTTTCGCGAACGCTGTCGGAGAGAGACCGCGTTAAACTGTCTCTGCGGCGAGTTGGATCGTGCTCGACGCTCAGAAAAAGGCGCAAACTCGGGCGAAATCTGACTTCGCGAAAAGACAAATACTACTGCAATATCAATAACTTGGTCGCTGGCTGGGGCGGGAGGATTCGAACCTCCGCATGGCGGAATCAAAATCCGCTGCCTTACCACTTGGCTACGCCCCAAAGCTGCGCGTGACGAGAGCTAAAGGCCTTTGACGGCTTTGCTTTTCCGCCGTTGTTGAATCATACTTCCCGCGCGAAATCCACCCCTGCCCGCCGCGCGTGAGAATGGCCATGAATCGCGTCAAATTTGGCCCGACCGACCTGATGGTGTCGCCGATCGGGCTCGGCTGCATGAGCATGTCCGGCTGCTATGGGGCGCAGGACGACGCCGAATGCATCGCCACCATGCAAGAAGCCATCGACCTCGGCATCAACCTGTTCGACACCTCCTCGAACTACGGCGAAGGACATAACCACGAGCTGATCGGCAAGGCGATCCGGGGCCGGCGCGACCAGGTGGTGATCCATTCCAAGCTCGGCACGGTGCACAAGGACGGCAAATCGGTTGCCGGCACGCCCGAACATATTCGCGCCTCCACCGAAGGCGGGCTGAAGCGGCTCGGCATCGATTGCCTGGACGTGATCTGCATCTCGCGGGTCGATCCCAACCTGCCGATCGAGGACCAGGTCGCCGCCATGGCGCAAATGGTGAAGGAAGGAAAGACCCGCCACATCGCCATCTCCAAGAACGCTACCCCGGATCTGCTCGACCGCGCCTGGAAGGTGCATCCGGTCGTTTCGCTGCAGGATGAATACTCGCTGTTCGTGCGCGATCCGGAGGATGCGCTGCTCGCCGCCTGCAAGCAGCACGGCATGGCTTTCATGGCCTTCGCCCCACTCGGCCGCGGCATCCTGGCCGGACTGTTCAATGCCGCCTCCGGCCTTTCCAAGGATGACCGCCGGGCGAAGGACAGCCGCTACGTGCCAGGCAATCTCGAGCACAATCTCGCGATCGTTGGAAATCTTGAACGCATCGCGAAGGAAAAAGGCGTTGCGGTCGCCACGCTGGCGCTCGCCTGGGTCATGCACCAGAGCGGTCGCAAAGGCGGCGAGGTAATTCCGATACCCTCGAGCAAGAGCCGCCAACATCTGCGCGAGAATGCCGCTGCGGCCTCGCTCAGGCTGAGCGCGGACGACCTCGCGCGCATCGAGGAAGTCTGCCCGGCGGACGCCGTCGCGGCCTGAGCACTGCCCTCTTCTCGCGGTCCAACGATGTGGCGATTAGAATAAGTTTTGATGGATACTCGGTCCATAAAAGAGGAGAGGATCGTGGGAGCCAAAATGGGGGAATTGGCTAAGCAGATCACGCTGCTGATTTCTAACCGGCAATACGACCAGGCAGAATTAGTAATAAAGTCTGCGCGCGGAAGTCTCTCAGCCGATGAGTTGTTTCGAATCACTGCGGTCCAGCTTTATTGGCTTGCCGTTTGCCGGATGGATGCAGAGGAATGGTTGGAGGTCAATGTGGCGCTAGACCAACTAATTTCGCTTTCCGAGAAGAATGATGATGTATTCTTTCTTAATGATGCGCGAGTGAGAAAAATCCTGTGCTTAAAAGCCTTAAATCGACAGGACGAAATCCCGGCTCAGAAAGCTAAGCTTCCGGCTGACGTCGAGGTATTTATCGGCGACAAAGTCGTTCGAGCCGAAGATTTATAATAGGGGAACGAACGGGTCGAGGCAGTCTGCCCGGCGGACGCCGTCGCGGCCTAGGCTCTCTCATTTCTTCGTCATACGCGCGCTTTTTTGCGGGCATCTCGCTCAGGGAGGCACTATCCTTTGGGGACTCTTTATCTACGCAAGCATCATCCGCCTGCATGCGATCTTGTGTGCAAGTCAGCATGCAACTGAACGGCCGCCGAAGTGGCCAGGCGGGGACAATCAGGGAGGAAGACATGAAGCGGGTTTTCGCGGCCGCGCTGATGACAGCGGCGACGGTGTTCTCCGGTGCGTCCTTGGGACAGGACGCTTATCCCCGCAAACCGATCACCATCCTGGTCCCCGCGGCCGCAGGTGGGCCGAGCGACACGGTCGCGCGACTGGTAGCCGAGGCGATGAGAGCTGACCTCGGTCAGCCGGTGTTGATCGAGAATGTCGGCGGCGCCGGCGGATCGCTTGGCACTGGCCGAGTCGCCCAGGCGTCCCCGGACGGGTACACCCTGCTCCTCTACCATATCGGCGTCTCTACCTTCGGCGCGCTCTATCCGGACCTGCGCTACAAGCCGGCCGAGGCCTTCGATTCCGTCGGTCTCGTGACCGAAGTCCCGATGACCCTCGTCGGCCGGAAGAACCTGCCGGCAGGCGACTTGGCAGCTCTGTTCAAGTGGTTGAAGGCGGAGGGTGCCGGAGCAACTTTCGGCACCGCCGGCGTCGGCGCGGTGTCAGACCTCTGCGGCCGTCTTCTGTCAGATGCCACAGGCATCAAACTGACGGTAGTTCCCTATCAGGGCACTGGCCCCGCGATGAACGACCTTCTCGGTAGCCAGATCGATCTCATGTGCGATCAGACCACCAACACCACAAACCAGATCAAGGCTGGCGCGATCAAGCCCTACGCCGTCACCACGCGCGAGCGGATAGCGATCCTGCCGAACGTCCCGACGCTCGCCGAAAGTGGAGTCAAAGATTTCGAGATCTCCGCTTGGCACGCCATCTGGGCTCCAAAGGGCACGCCCGAGCCTATCCGCCAGAAGCTTTCCGGATCGCTGCAGAAGGCGCTCAAAGATGCAAAGGTGATCGAACGTTTCGCCGCCCTTGGCACCGTGCCCGTGTCCGCCGAGATGGCGACACCCGCCGCACTCGACAAGCGCTTCCAGTCCGAGATCGCGCGCTGGAGCAAGATCCTCGCCAACGCAAGCACGAAATAACCTGTCGATTTTAAGCACCGCGGGGACGGAAACCAGCCTCGCCCTGCTCCTTACCTCTGCTCAATGGACCCGCCTCTATGCGTGAATACAAGATTGCCGCAATCCCTGCCGACGGGATCGGCCCCGAGGTCATCGCCGCTGGTCTTCAGGCGCTGGAGGCGCTTGCGCAGCGCTGCGGAGATTTCAAGCTCAGCGTCCAACACTTCGACTGGGGTTCGGACTATTACGAGACCCACGGCCGCATGATGCCGGAGGACGGCCTTGCGCAGCTCAAGCCCTTCGACGCCATCTTCTTCGGCGCCGTCGGGGCGCCTGATGTGCCCGACCACATTACCCTCTGGGGCCTACGACTGCCGATCTGCCAGGGTTTCGATCAATATGCCAACGTCCGGCCCACCAAGATCCTGCCCGGCATTACCTCGCCGCTCGCCGGCGTCGGTCCGGGTGATCTCGACTGGGTGATCGTGCGCGAAAATTCGGAAGGCGAATACTCGGGCCACGGCGGCCGCGCCCATCGCGGCATGCCGGAGGAAGTCGGCACGGAGGTCGCGATCTTCACCCGCGTCGGCGTTACCCGCATCATGCGCTTTGCCTTCAGGCTGGCCCAGTCCCGTCCCCGCAAGTTTCTGACGGTGGTAACGAAGTCGAACGCCCAGCGTCACGGCATGGTCATGTGGGATGAGATCGCCGCCGAGGTTGCAACCGAATTTCCTGACGTGACTTGGGACAAGATGCTGGTCGACGCCATGACGGTGCGAATGACATTGAAACCCCAGAGTTTGGACACCATCGTCGCCACCAACCTGCATGCCGACATTCTATCAGACTTGGCAGGTGCTCTGGCGGGCAGCCTTGGCGTGGCGCCGACCGCCAACATCGATCCCGAGCGCCGCTTCCCGTCGATGTTCGAGCCGATCCACGGCTCGGCCTTCGACATCACCGGCAAGGGGATCGCTAACCCGGTCGCCACCTTCTGGACCGCCGCCCAGATGCTCGAGCATCTGGGCGAACGCGACGCCGCCGCCCGGCTGATGCGCGCGGTGGAGACCGTGACGGCGGAACGCATTCTGACGCCCGACGTCGGGGGAACCGCGACCACGCAGGAGGTCACGGACGCAGTCTGCCAGGCGATCCGCGGCGCCAACATCTGACCGGCGGTCAGACGAGGCCGGTCGCTGCGCTGGCTGCTCGACTAAAACGCGTTCACGCGGTTTCGCGCATCTCCACCCGCATCGGCATGCCGCCCTTGGGCGCAAGCGACACACGCGACACCGGAACCGGGCGATGACCGGTTTTGAGGTCAAAACGAGCGCCCCGGATCAGCGTGGCCAGCACGGCGGTGGCTTCGATCAGGGCAAAGGCCGCACCGATACAGGTGCGCGGTCCCGCTCCGAACGGCATGAACTGGGTGCGGCCGATTTTCGCCTCGGCTTCGGGCGCGAAACGGTTGGGGTCGAAGCAATCCGGATCGCGCCAAATGTTGCGATGGCGGTGCAGCGCAAAAATGGGAATGTTGATGAGAGTGCCTGCCGCGATTTGCAACCCGCCGAGTTCGACATCGCTCGCCGCATGACGGGTGATCGAAGGAACGGGAGGATAAAGGCGCAGCGCTTCTTTCACCACCTGCTGGGTCAGTTGCAGCCGGTCGATATGCGCGGGACCGATCGGCTCGTTCCCTGCCACCGTCGCAATTTCGTCTCGCAGCCTTTGCGTCCACTCCTCGCTTTGCGACAGCAGATATAGCATCCAGGTGAGAGCCTTGGCCGTGGTTTCGTGTCCCACCATCATGAATGTCAGCAGCGAATCCCGCAGCAGCTCCGGACCGATCGACTCGCCTGTTTCGGGATGCCTGGCCTGGCTGAGCCGGGCGAATAGGTCGTTTCGGCCGTCCGGGTCGCTTTGCCGGGCGGCAATTAACTCGGCCACGCTCGCGCGCAGGAAGTTTTCCGCCCGCCGCATGCGCCATTGTCCGGGATGCGGCGCCCACCGCGGCAAGCCGAAGAATCGGTAGACGAAGGCCCAGGAGATGGAGCCGAAATAGTCTCCGCTCGCGCGCTCGATGGCGGCGCCGATATGGTCGTCTCCGCCGGGCAGCATCGTCTGTGAAATCACGCGGAAGGTCAGGCTGGTCATGTCCTTGTCGATCGCCCGGCATTTGCCCGAGGCATCGCGCGACCAGGTCGCCAGCATGATCTCCGCCGCGCCGGTCATCGCCGGCACATAGCGCAGCAATTCGGCATGACGGAAAAGCGGGGCGGCGACTTGCCGTTGCCAGCGCCATTCCGCCCCTTCCGAGGTCAGCACGCCTTTGCCTCCCAGCGGGCCGAGCACGCGCTTCTGCAGCGGCGTTATCGGAAACAGCGCGCTGCGATCGAGCAGCACCTCCTTGATGAGTGCCGGATCGTTGACCCAGGCCACGCGGCCGATGCGGCGGCGATCGTATTGAACGATCTTTTCCCGGTAGACCGCGTCCGGCAGCACAAGCAGCGGATTGCTGATGAATTTGAACAGGAAGGGTATCGCCCTGAGCGGTTCGGACGGGGCTTCGATACTCAAGGGATAAAACGGCGTCGAAACACGCCCAAGATCACCGCTCAACCTGCCTACGGCGATATTCAAAATAATCTGCTCGCGCCCTTAAACGCCAAGGAGACGCAGATCGGTTTTTGTCGTGAAACCCTCTTGCCCCACGAAAATACTATGCCTTTTGCGGGCGGCGGGCAAATTTTCGTTGCGCCGGAATCAGTGGCAAAAGCGAAATCTCCATATAGGGCGGGCATTCCTGTAAATGCCGAGCCCATGTCTCGGTGCGCTCGCCGTCAACGCCCCACGCGCTTGAGGTTGTAGGTAATGGAGGTCGCCGGCAGGCTGATTCGGACCGTCATGGCGTCGCGCTTGCGGGCATCGGTAAATTCGAGCTGCTGCACCTCGAACTCAAGCCGCTGAATTGAGTAGCGCCCCTGCCCGTCGGGGACGCAGGAAGGCGTGCTGATCACGGCTCTGGTGCCGCCGCTTTTCGGCACGATGGTTCTGACCGGCACCATCACCTTGCGGCCATTTTCGACCGTCGCCTTTTTTGGGCCGCTCTTGTCGCAGTTTCCCAGGTCGACGACGCTCATTGACTTGCCGATGATCTGGCAGAAGGGAAAGAAAGGATTGGCGGCGGAGAACTGGGTGTCGTGACGATACGAGACGGTCTGGACGCCGCCCGAAAACGGCTCTGTCTTCAAGGGAAGGAATTTGACGGTGAGCGAGCCGTAGCAGGTCGTCGGTCCAGGCCCCACGGATTGGAACGTGCCGCTCCAATTTGAATTTTGAATAATGGATAAGGCGTGAGTGAAATGCCCGGAGCGCTTGCTCTCCTGAGCCTCGGATACCGATGCGCCCAGGATCAGAACTGACAACAACCCGGCAAACAGCTTCATCGTATGGCGCTCTGCATCGAACTTGGCCGCCGCAAATTCCGTCTCGGCCGACCCTTGGCCGCGCCTTGGAGTCGAGCATAATGCCTGCCCGCCAGCGCAGGAATAGCCCGTGCCGCTTTACGTCCTACCCTTTCCCGCTTTCGATCCGGTGCTTGTCGATGTCGGACCGTTCGCGATCCACTGGTATGGGCTCGCTTATATCCTCGGTTTCTTCGCCGCCTGGGTCTACGCCCGCATGCTGGTGCGCTCGGAAAAGCCGTGGGGCGGGCCACCGCCGTTGACCGCCAATGACTGCGACGATTTCGTGCTTTGGTGCGTGCCAGCCGTGATCCTCGGCGGCCGGCTCGGCTATGTCCTTTTCTACGACCCCGAATATTTCGCCGCCAATCCGACTGAAATTTTCCAGCCATGGACCGGCGGCATGTCCTTCCATGGCGCGCTGCTGGTGATCCTGTTGGTTGAGCTGCTGTTCGCGCGCTGGCGCGACATCCCCTTCCTTTCACTCACCGACATCGTTTCTGCCGGCACGCCGATCGGACTCTTCTTCGGTCGTCTCGCCAATTTCATCAATGGCGAGCTGTGGGGCCGCACGACCGACGTGCCGTGGGCCATGGTCTTTCCGGAGGCGGGACCTTCGCCGCGCCATCCGAGCCAGCTTTACGAGGCCTTGTTGGAAGGGCTGGTGCTGTTTGTCATCCTCGCCGTTCTGATCCGGGCCGGCGCGCTCAAGCGACGCGGCACGATCACCGGGGCCTTTGCGGTCGGTTACGGCCTCGCCCGTATTGTCTGCGAGTTCTTTCGCGAGCCGGACGAGCAGCTCGGATTTCTGTGGGGCGGGCTGACCATGGGCATGCTGCTGACCATCCCGGTCGTCCTGATCGGCATCGGAATCCTGGTCATGGCAGGCAGGAATGAACCGGCGCCCGATACGACGCGGAATACTTAGCCTGCGCCTGTGTGTGTACTCACCGCGCGCAAGCACGAATCCCCAGTTCGCCGCGCTCTACCGGATGGCGGAGACTGGCGCGTAGCCAGTATTCAGCCATTTCGCGATGTAGTCGTAGAAATTCTTCCGCGCATTCTTGTAGGGCGCGCCTTCGCAACGCGAGCAATTCCCCATGCCATGGGTGGCGCCCGCGATGACTGCGTAGTCTTTCGCGCGCGAAGCCGACTTTTCGAAAATCTCCTCGTTGTCGTGGATGAAATAATGGCCTTGCGCGGCCAGGACCAATGTCGGCACCGTGATGTACTGCACCATGCAGATGGTCGAATTGTTGCTGGAGCAGTGATCGACATCGTTCATCGCATGCTTCGACCGGGTCGCGCCGGCGCCGAGGAATGATTTGACTGTGACGTCAATCGATTCCGCATAAGTGGCATCGTCTTCCTTGATCTTAGGCACGCATGGCCGGACGGTCGTCACGATGTCGGTGACGATCGACCCGTCGTCCTTCACCAGCTTGCGGGGGCTGTCAGTCTTGCCGTCCACGCTGCGGTCGAGCTGTACCAGGCGCGCACCGTTGCGATGCGAGACAAACGGGGCGTCGTCGACCGGGAAGCTCTTTCCAGCCGCTATATCGGCCTTCATCTTCAGCGCCTTGTCGACCAGCTTGTTCATGCGCGCCGACTGTCCTTCGAAATAGCGCTTCTTAAATTCCTCAGTGAATGTGGAGCAGCCCTTCGGGTTGTAACCGTTCTTCTCGAGGAACGGGTTCAGGTTGTCAGCCAGCTCCGCGGCGTCATCTTCGTTGAGCACGGCCGGATTGGCGCTGCGCAAACGGTTCACCGGATTGCCGGGATGGGTGTCTCGGAACACGATCGCATCGGCCGGCGGCCCCACCAAGCCGGGATCGTCTGGGCATTCGACGATTTTGTTCGGGCCCTTACAAACGCTCAGGCCCTTCTCGGCGATTGCCTGGTAGAACGCCACGTTGGGCCCGCCGCCGCTCCCGCCCAGCAACACGACTGTTTTGGCGCCCACCTCTTTCTTCAGATACTCGACGGCGGCTTTAAGATCCTTCGGCATCTGCCCTTCCCAGTCGACCGCGGCCTCATTGTTGACCGAGTGGGTATTGAGGCCGAGAACGATGACGCCCCGCTTCGGCATCTCGCGGTCAATCAACGGGCTAATCCCGTCGTTGTGCATCCGGTTATTGACCCGATGCACCGCGATCATCGCGACTGTCGGATTGGGATACACGGCAGGATCCGGCATATAGAGGGCACCCTGTGCTTGTTCGTGTCCGTTGAAGTGCACAAACCTTGGCGGCGGGAAATTCGAGCCCTGCGCCGACGCGCTGCCAATCTCGCATGTGATAAAAGCTAAGACGGCCGCGCATGCGGCGATGGAACGCGACGAAAGCCGGGTCATCTGGTCCTCCCTTGGGTGTCGGACGGCTATGTTACCGCCATCGGCATACCGGTTGCACGAGGTTTGCAAGCGGCCCACGCGCCGGGTGAGGCGAAAGTGGGAAAGCATTTGTGCTAATCTGGCGGCATGAAGCTCGCCGCACTAACCCTTGCTCTCGTCCTTTCTTGCTTTGCGGTGGCTGCGACCGCCGACCCGATCCAGCCGGGAGCAATCGAGGTTGTGGACGGCGACACCATCATCGTTCAGGGCCAGACTCGGCAGGTTCGGTTGATCGGCTTCGACACGCCAGAGACGGGATTTGAGGCTCGCTGTGCAGCGGAGCGGTCCCTTGCAGCGAGAGCGACGCAACGCCTGCGCGAAATTGTTGCCAGCGGCGGTCTCGACCTCGCAATAATTCCGTGTGCATGCTGGCAGCGAAGGGGCTACCTGAATTGCAACGCAGGCCGGTACTGCGGTGTGCTGAAAGCGAAAGGCCACGACGTTTCCACGCTGATGATCAGCGAAGGCTTGGCGCGCCCGGCTCAGTGCGGGAAAGCTTGCCGGGATAATCAGCGTTCGTGGTGCTAGCTTCCCACCCCGCGCTGCCGGTCCGGCGCCACGGCCCGCTTAGCGTTCAGCTCGCGCATTCCCGCTTTCACGGGGACGAGCGGCAATCCCCTGCCTGCGCCGCCAGCGCCCCTCTATATAATGAGTTGAGTCGGTCCGCCCTTCCCTGCCGGAACATCCCATGACCTATCAGGCGCCGGTCGAGGACATCGCCTTCACCCTGAAGCATGCCGCCGGCATGGGCGATGCGCTGGCGCAGGGACTGTACGGCGATCTCGGCGAGGACGTGATCGAGGCCGTGCTGGGCGAAGCCGGCCGTTTCGCCAGTCCGACGTGATCGCCCCGCTCAATAAAGTGGGTGACAAGCACGGCACGCCCTTCAAGGACGGCGCCGTCAGCATGCCGCCGGGCTGGAAAGAGGCCTACGCCGCCTGGGCGGCCGCCGGCTGGAACGGGCTTGCCGCGCCAGAAAAGTTTGGCGGCCAGAGCCTGCCGCATGCGCTCAACGCCGCCTGCACCGAAATGTGGAACGCCGCTTCGATGGCCTTTGGCGTCGGCCCGCTGCTCACCATGGGTGCGGTTGAGGCGCTGGCGGTGCACGGCAGCGACGCGCTCAAGCAGACCTACCTACCCAAGCTGGTCAGCGGCGAATGGACCGGCTCGATGCAACTGACCGAGCCGCAGGCCGGCTCCGACGTCGGCGCACTGCGCACCAAAGCCGAGCGCGCGGGCGACGGCAGCTATCGCATCACCGGACAGAAAATCTTCATCACCTATGGCGAGCACGACCTCACCGACAATATCGTGCATCTGGTGCTGGCGCGTTTGCCCGATGCGCCGCCGGGCACGCGCGGCATTTCGCTGTTTCTCGTCCCGAAATTACTGGTCAATGCCGACGGCTCGCTCGGCGCGCGCAATGACCTGCGCTGCCATTCCATCGAGCACAAGCTCGGCATTCACGGCTCGCCCACCTGCACCATGGTGTTCGGCGACACCGGCGGCGCCACCGGCTATCTGATCGGCGAGGAGAACCGCGGCCTCGCCTGCATGTTCACCATGATGAATCTGGCGCGGCTGTCGGTCGGATTGCAGGGCGTGGCGATCGCCGAGCGCGCGACGCAGGCCGCGCTGGCCTATGCGCGCGAACGCAAGCAGGGCGGCCACGCCATCATCGATTATCCGGACGTCAAGCGCATGCTCTTGACCATGCGCGCGCAGACGCGCGCCGCCCGCGCCATCTGCTACGCCACCGCGGTGGCGATCGACCGCGCGCATCGCCTGCAAGGCGACGACGCGAAAACCGCGCATGAGCGCGCCTCATTGCTCACGCCCGTGGCGAAGGCTTTTTCCACCGACATTGGCGTGGAGATGGCTTCGCTCGGCATCCAGGTGCATGGCGGTATGGGCTATGTGGAGGAAACGGGAGCCGCGCAGCACCTGCGCGACGCACGCATCGCGCCGATCTATGAAGGCACCAACGGCATCCAGGCCATCGATCTCGTCACCCGCAAGCTGCCCCAGTCAAACGGCGCAAGCGTCAACGCCTATCTGCAGGAGCTGCGGGTGATCGTCGGCAATGTGCAGGCCGCGAACGATCCCGCCTTCGGCGCGACCGGCGAGCGCCTTGCCGAAGCGGTCGATGCGCTCGACCGCGCGACGCAATGGATGCTGGCGAATGTCGAGAGCAACACCGACGCCGCGCTCGCCGGCGCCACGCCTTATTTGCGTTTGTTCGGCCTGACTGCCGGCGGCTGCATGCTGGCGGACGAGGCGCTGGCGTCGCGCAGCGGATCGGCGAAGCCGCCGATCCGGCGGGCCGCGTTTCGCTGGCGCGGTTTTTCGCCGAGCAATTGTGTTGTCGCCGCTGCCGGATTGGAACGCTCGGCGACCGAGGGTGCGGAGAGCGTGAATGGCGGGGCGGCGTTGCAAATTTAGCTCACGTCATTTCAACAGCACACCAACTTATCTCCTCATGGTGAGGAGCGTCCGAAGGACGCGTCTGGAACCATGAGGCCTGGATGTCCTGCCCATCCTTCGAGACGGGCGCTTCGCACCCTCCTCAGGATGAGGTGTAATTTTTGGCGGCCTTCGCTTCCCCCGCTTCCTTCTGCCGCCCCTGCCAGAGCTTGCCGCACAGCCGAGTTTTCCCTACTTTCCGCGCCATTCGACACACATTTCGGAAAACCGAGGCAGGGACGGTGCCTAGCATGGCGTGGAGAAAATTGTTGGCGGCGTTGGGTTTCCTGCTTGCCTTGGGCGCCGCCGCGCCGGCGCAGACCGTGCCGGACTGGCAGAAGAAATGGGACGAGACGCTGGCCGCGGCGAAAGCCGAGGGCAAGCTGGTGGTGGTCGGGCAGCCTTCGCCCGCCATGCGCAACGAGATCGTTCCCGCCTTCAGCAAGAAATACGGCATTGCGGTCGAGCTGATCGCCGGGCAGACCTCCACCATCGTCGGCAAGATCCGCACCGAGCGCGCGTCGGGCATCTATTCGGCCGACGTTTTCATGTCCAATGCCTCTACCAGCGTGAACACGCTTTATGCCGAGAAGATGCTCGATCCGCTGAAGCCCCTGTTGCTGCGCCCGGAGGTGACGGAGGGAAAATATTGGAAGAAGGGCGAGCCCTATTTCGCCGATCCGGAAAAAGAATTTTTGCTGATCCTGTTCTCCAGCGTCGACAGCCTGCTCTTTATCAATGCCGATTACGTCAAGCCGGAAGAGATCCGCTCGGCCGAGGACCTGCTGAACCCGAAGTGGAAGGGCAAGATCGCGACCGAGGACCCCAAGCTCGGCGGCGGAAGCGGCGTGCAGAGCGCGGTGCATTTCTATACCCAGAAGGGCCCGGACTTCGTCAGGAAGCTCTACGTCGACCAGGAGCCGACGATCCAGCGCGACCGCCGCATTCTCTCCGACTGGATGGCGCGCGGCTCGCATCCGATCTGCCTGACCTGCCACATCGACGACGCGCGCGCGCTGATCAAGGAAGGCTACAAGCTGGTGGAGGTGTTCGAGCTCTCCGATATGAAGAACCGCATCACGCCGACGCCGTCGCTGCTCAGCTTCGCCAACAAGGCGCCGCACCCGAACGCGGCGCGCATCTTCGTCAACTGGCTGGCGTCGAAGGAAGGGCTGGAGCTTTATTCCCGCCACTCGCAATCGGCGACGTTGCGCACCGACGTTGACGAGAGTTTCCTTGATCCGCACATCATCCCGAAGCCCGGCAAGGAATATGTCGACAACACCGACCTCAATTGGGTGGCGAAGGGCCAGCGGGAGACCGCCGAGAAGATGCGGGGGCTGTTGAAGAAGTAGCTGCGGCCCCTCCCTTCCATTACTTCGTCATGCCCGCGCTTGTCGCGGGCATCTCGCTTAGGGATACGGTGCCTTTCCCATCGGGATGGCACCGCAACTCGGGCTTGCCTGAGTTGCGCACTTGTTAAGTGGCGCAAGTCGGGTAGACCCGACTTGCGCTGACAAGCCCGGCCATGACAACCGGTTCGGAAGGATAAGCAGTGGCGCGGGCCTCTATGGTTCGAGACGCGTTCTGCAGACGCTCCTCACCAGCTCCTCACCATGAGGAGAAAAATAAGTAGCTATAAAATCGTCACCGGTTGCGCGCGGATTACAATCGTGTCTTGCCGAAATTCCTGTTCCAGAGCTTCCCGGTAGCTCTCCCACCAGGCGGCATCGAGCTCGTCCACCATCACCTCAAACACGACGATCTCGTCGTGCCTGGTTTCGCCTTCATCCTTCCAGAGGCCCTGCGCCGGCGCACGCGTGAAAGCAGTGAGCCCGCCGAACCGCTCGGTCAGCTCGCGCCGCACCCTGCCGAAGAGTTCTTCATTAAACGGGCGTCCGTCGTTGTCGTAGAGCGGCAGCAGGATCTGGATGAGCTGCATGGAACTCCTTCTTCTCCCTCTCCCCGTTGGGGAGAGGGAAACGCTCACAGCGGCTTCAGCCCGGCCTCGATCTCCTTACGGCGCGGCTCGAGGAAGGGCGGCAGCGCAAGCGTTTCACCCAGCTTGTCGGCCGGCTCGTCGGCGGCGAAGCCGGGACCGTCGGTGGCGATCTCGAACAGCACGCCGTTCGGTTCGCGAAAATACAGGCTGCGGAAATAGAAGCGGTCAATCTTGCCGCTGTTGGGCACGCGCAATTCATTGAGCCGCTCGGCCCAGGCGTCGTATTGCGTATCGTCGGGCGTGCGGAAGGCGACATGATGCACGGCGCCCGCGCCCTGCACCGCGACCGGCAGGCTTGCATCCACGGCAACGTGCAGCTCCGCCGCCGGGCCGCCCTCGCCCATCTCATAGACATGCACCGGCGTCTCGCCGTTTTTGTATTCGCGCGCGTGGCGCATGTTGGTCACGGCGGTCAGCATGATGTCGGTCCTGCGGAGATCCGGCACGGTCATCACGATAGGGCCCAGCCCGCGGATCTGATGCTCCGCCGGCACGGGGCTTTTATCCCAGGAATTGGCCGGGCCTTTGCTGCCATCGTCGGTCAGCGCCAGACGCTGGCCTTCATGGTCCTCGAAATCGAGCGTAAGCCGTCCGTCGCGGGTGACGATGTCGCCGGCGCGCACGCCGGCCTTGTCCAGCCGCTCCTTCCACCAGCGCAAAGACTTTTCGCCATTCACCCGCAAGCCGGTGCGCGTAATGCTGTGCGCGCCGCGCTGCTCGCGCGGGACGCGCCAATCAAAGAATGTGAGGTCGCTGCCGGGCGAGGCTTTGCCATCGGCGTAAAACAGATGATAGGCGCTGACGTCGTCCTGGTTGACGGTCTTCTTCACCAGCCGCATGCCGAGTGTGCCGGTATAGAAGGCCACATTGCCGGGCGCATCGGCGGAAACGGCGGTGAGGTGGTGAATGCCGGTGAGTTGCATGAGATGCCCTTAAGCCAACGGATGGCACTCATATAGGTATGAGGACGCACCACGGTAGTTAGTGTCGTCCCGGCCGAGCTCGCGAGGGCCGGGACCCATACTCCGCAGCCTGTGGAAAGCGCACGGCGTATGGGTCCCCGCCTTCGCGCGGACGACAACAAAAGGCCATGCCGCGGCGTGACAATTACCTTCTCAGCAAGTTAGAACTCGATATGCCAACACTCTTTGTCACCCACCCGGCTTGCCTCGACCACCTGACGCCGCCTGGCCATCCCGAGCGTCCCGACCGGCTGCGCGCGATCAACGAGGTTTTGGACGGAAAGGAATTTTCCGCACTCAGGCGCGCCCAAGCGCCGGCTGCCCCGCTCGAGACCATCGCGCTCTGTCACCCGATGGATTACATCCAGCAGATCCGCGATGCGACGCCGCAACGGGGCATGGCGCAGATCGACGCCGATACCTCGATGTCTCCCGGCAGCTTCGAAGCGGCGCTGCGCGCCACCGGCGGCGCGCTACATGCGGTGGATGAAGTGGTCACGCGGCGCGCCGACAATGCCTTCGTCGCGGTGAGGCCGCCCGGCCATCACGCCGAAACCGCGCGCGCCATGGGCTTTTGCCTGTTCAACGGCGCCGCCATCGCCGCGCGCCATGCGCAGCAGCATCATGGCCTGGCGCGCGCCGCGGTGGTGGATTTCGACGTGCATCACGGCAATGGATCGCAGGATATCTTCTGGTCGGATGCAAACGTGATGTATTGCTCCACGCACGAGATGCCGCTTTATCCAGGCACCGGCGCCCGCGACGAGCGCGGCGAGCACGACAATATCGTCAACGCGCCGCTGCGCAGCGGCAATGGCGGGCCGCAATTCCGCGAAGCTTTCGAGAGTACGATCCTGCCGCGGCTGCGCGCCTTTGCGCCGGACATCATCGTGATTTCCGCCGGCTTCGACGCGCATATGCGCGACCCGCTGGCGAGCCTGAACCTGCTGGAGCCGGATTTCGCCTGGGTGACGCAGAAGATCATGGAGGTGGCGGACGGCTCCGCGCAGGGCCGGATCGTCTCGGTGCTGGAAGGCGGCTATGACCTCGAAGGCCTCTCGCAGTCCGCAGCGGCGCATGTCACCGCCTTGATGCGCGGCTAGTTCTTTTTCAACCTCCCCTTGCAAGGGGGGAGGTCGACCGCGAAGCGGTCGCGAGGGGGTCCGTCATAATGCGTTGATAGACCCAGGGAGACGCCCGATGAACATGAAATGGACTGCGTGCGTTCTGGCGGCAGGCGTGAGCCTTGGCGCCGCTGTTTTCGCACACGGCGCCGCTGAGAACGTTGGAGAACTCAAGGACCTCGCTGCCCGGATCACCAAGATGCCTACCGATCCGCCACGCTTGCACGTCACCGGTAAGATCACCGCACCGACGCCCTGTTATCACGCCGTGGCAGAACACGCAGGAGATCTGAAAGATCATCGCCGTCGTGTTGCTATTCGCCGGGTTCGGGTGACGTTGCGGCAAGATCCCGGGCCCGGTGAGTGCATGGCGGTGTTGCACGACATCACGTTCCGATACATGCAGCCGGAATTACGCCGGCAAGCACAAAAAGGTGCAGGTCTTCTCTGATGAAGACGATCTTCGAAGGAAGTCGCAATCCGTGTCGTCAAGTGAGGACGCGCGCCTGGCGCTCGCCCCGTCAAGCGGCTGGAGGAAGTTGCAAGGTGACGCTGAAGCCGGACACAATTCAGCCCACGTACTAACCCAGGGCCAGGCTCACCTCGGCTGGTACACGACTTTCTTTTTCTTGCTGTGCTTCTGCACTTTTCCAACAGCTTGCCCGCGATAGTAGCCTGGAGTGTGGCCGGTGGCCGGATCTACAGCGGAGGCTCTATAACTGCTGTTGAAAGGTGCTCCACGCAACTCTGCCCCGTGGATATTTCCCATTTGCGCGGCGGCTGGCGCTGTGAACATCATCGTCAAGGCAAGAGCCTGTAGATAAACTTTCATTCTTATCTCCATCAGCTTGCCGGTCGGAATGGACAATTATGCAACGTAGGGGAGTCCTAAAAAGTTCCTCGCGATTAGCAGGTTGGAGCTTTTGCCCAATTCACATACACTGAGATTCTTATGACCGAGAACAAGAACAGCGACATCGCCAAACTGCCCTTCGAGCGGGCGATCGAGGAATTGGAATCGATCGTCAAGCGGCTGGAGGAAGGCAAGGTACCGCTGGAGGAATCGGTGGCGATCTACGAGCGCGGCGAGGTGCTCAAGCGCCGCTGCGAGGAGCTCTTGGCGCAGGCCGAGGCGAGGGTTAATAAACTCGTGCTCGATGCCTCCGGCAAACCCACGGGTCTCGAGCCGCTCGACGTAAAATAGAGCTCAAAAGCCAGCCTCTTCCGGTCGTTGCGCCCTCGCCCCAATCAGTGTAAGCCTCAGCAAATGGGCTAGATTTCGGCCGTGGGGCGGCCGTGCAGGCTTAAGGAAACCCCGTGGCGGAAACACCTCTTCTCGACCAGCTTCAGGCCCCGGAAGACCTGCGCAAACTCGACGCCGCGCAGCTGCCGCAGCTTGCAACCGAATTGCGCCAGGAAACGATCGATGCAGTCGCCGTTACCGGCGGGCATCTCGGCGCGGGCCTCGGGGTGATCGAGCTCACCGTCGCATTGCATTATATCTTCGACACCCCGCGCGACCGGCTGGTCTGGGACGTCGGGCATCAATCTTATCCGCACAAGATCCTGACCGGACGGCGCGAGCGCATCCGGACCCTGCGGCAGGCGGGCGGGCTTTCCGGATTCACCAAGCGCAGCGAGAGCGAATATGACCCTTTCGGCGCAGCGCATTCCTCCACCTCCATTTCCGCCGCACTCGGCATGGCCGTGGCGCGCGATCTTGAAGACAAGCCGCATAACGTCGTGGCGGTGATCGGTGACGGCGCGATGTCGGCGGGCATGGCCTATGAGGCGATGAACAACGCCGGTGCGATGAACTCGCGGCTGATCGTCATCCTCAACGATAACGACATGTCGATCGCCCCGCCGGTTGGGGCGATGTCGGCCTATCTGGCGCGGCTGATTTCCGGCAAGGCCTATCGCTCGCTGCGCGAGTTCGGCAAGCATCTGATGCACAAGCTGCCGAAATTCTTTGAGGACAGCGCGGCCAAGGCGGAGGAATTTGCCCGCGGCTTCTGGACCGGCGGCACGCTGTTCGAGGAGATGGGATTTTTCTATGTCGGCCCGATCGACGGCCACAATCTCGATCATCTCCTCCCGGTGCTGAAAAACGTGCGCGACAGCGAGACCGGGCCGATCCTGGTCCATGTCGTCACGCAAAAGGGCAAGGGTTATCCGCCGGCGGAAACCTCCGCCGACAAATATCATGGCGTGGTCAAATTCGACGTGGCGACGGGCGCGCAGAGCAAGTCGAAATCGCACGCGCCGGTTTACACCAAGGTTTTCGCTGAGAGCCTGATCAAGGAAGCGCGCAAGGATGCGAAGATCGTCGCCATCACCGGCGCAATGCCGTCGGGCACCGGGCTCGATCGTTTCGCCGAGGAATTTCCCGATCGCATGTTCGACGTCGGCATCGCCGAGCAGCATGCGGTAACCTTTGCCGGGGGGCTTGCGACCGAAGGGTTCAAGCCCTTTGCCGCGATCTATTCCACCTTCCTGCAGCGCGCCTATGACCAGGTGGTGCATGATATCGCGGTTCAATCGCTGCCGGTGCGCTTCGCCATCGATCGCGCGGGTCTGGTCGGCGCCGACGGCGCCACGCATGCGGGCTCCTTCGACGTGGCCTATCTCGGCTGCCTGCCCGGTTTTGTCGTAATGGCCGCCGCCGATGAGGCCGAGCTGGTGCATATGGTCGCGACCGCCGCCGCCATCGACGACAGGCCTTCCGCCTTCCGCTATCCGCGCGGCGAAGGGGTCGGCGTTCCGCTGCCGGAAGTGGGCAAGCCGCTGGAGATCGGCAAGGGCCGCGTTCTGCGCGAGGGCTCCAAGGTGGCGCTGCTCTCTTTCGGCGCGCGGCTGCATGAATGTCTCACCGCCGCCGACGAGCTGGCGGCTTACGGCCTTTCGACCACGGTCGCCGACGCGCGTTTTGCGAAACCGCTCGACACCGATCTGGTGCTGCGGCTCGCGCGTGAGCACGAGGTGCTGGTGACCGTCGAGGAAGGTTCGATCGGCGGCTTTGGCTCTCACGTGCTGCAGACGCTGGCAGAGCATGGCGTGCTCGACACCGGGCTGAAGGTTCGCGCCATGGTCCTGCCGGATTGCTTCGTCGACCAGGATTCGCCGGCAGCGCAATATGCTATTGCCGGACTCGATGCGCGCGGCATTATCACCAAGGTATTCGAAGCTTTGGGCAAGGATGTCGGCGTGGTAACGGGGAAGCTGGCCTGAAGCGGGCTTTCGCCCCGCTCCGCATTTCCTCCATCATCGTCGTATAGACCGCGCCGACGCCGCCACTGCGGCAATCCACAACGAGCCAGGTCTACTCAGCGCAGACCATGCAGGAACAAACCGGCGCTGGCGCCGCCATCACGCCCGCGACATCTTCGATTTGGCGCACGGAAGTTGCCGATACGGTCAAGCTCAGCTGGCCGATGGCACTGACGCAGCTTGGCCAGATCGCGATGATGACCAGCGACCTTGCGCTGCTCGGCCGCCTCGGCGAGCACGTCGTCGCCGCGGTCGCGCTGGCGCATACCATGCTGTTTGTCGCTTTTGTGATTGGCATGGGCGTGGTGTCGGCTGTCGCGCCGCTTGCGGCACAGGCTTTCGGCGCCAGGCAGCCGCGCATGGTGCGGCGCTCGCTCCGGGTCGGGCTATGGGCCGCGACGCTGCTTGGATTGCCTCTCAGCTTTGGACAGATCTATGGCGAGGAAATGCTGGTGGCGCTCGGCCAGAGCCCCGAAGCCGCGCATCTCGCATCCGATTATCTCTACGGACTTGCCTGGTGCCTGGTGCCGGCTTGGTGGTTTATCGCAATCCGCGGCTTCATGGGCGCGGTCAACCGGCCGGAGCCCGCGCTTTGGATCACCGTCGCTGCAATTCCCGCCAACCTGTTGCTGGCTTATGCGCTGATCTACGGCGCCCTTGGATTGCCGCGCCTGGAGCTGTTCGGTGCCGGGCTCGCGACCACCTTCGTCAATATCGGAATGTGCGCGGCCGCGATCTGGATCGCCTATGCTTCGCGCCCGTTCAAAAAATACCAGATCCTCGGACGCTGCTGGCGCTGCGACTGGATGTTGCTCGGCCGCCTGTTCTGGATCGGCATGCCGATTTCCGGATCTTTCCTGCTGGAATATGGCCTATTCGCAGCGGCTGCCCTGCTCATGGGTTGGCTTGGTACGGTTGAGCTCGCCGCCCACCAGATCGCTCTGCAGATCGCCTCCATCATGTTCATGGTGCCGTTCGGCATCTCGATGGCAGCAACCGTTCGCGTCGGGCATGCCGCCGGACGCGTCGATTCCGCCGGGACGCGGCGCGCCGGTGTTGCGGCGCTGGTCCTTGCCGCCGCCTTCATGGCCGCCATGACCGTGCTGGTCGGTGTTAGCCGCGACGAGATTCCGGCGCTCTTTCTCGGAGACGCCGCAAGCGATGCAGGCGCGACCGCTGCGCTTGCCGCCACGCTGCTGCTGGTAGGCGCAAGCTTCTTCATCGCCGACGGCGTGCAGACGGTTGCCGCCGGCGCCCTGCGGGGTCTCAATGACACCCGCGTGCCGCTGTTATTTGCCGCGATCTGCTTTTGGCCGATCGGCTTCGCCGCCTGTTACGTTCTGGGCTTCAGGCTCGGGTGGGGCGCGATCGGCATCTGGATCGGACTATCGCTGGCGGTCATGCTCTACGCGGTGCTGCTGGTCTGGCGCTTTCAGCTACTGACCAAACGCGGTTATCTGCCGAGGCTCAGTCCTGGTTGAGGAGTTATCGGCTCTTCTTCCGCCCACCGGTCTTCTTCTTACGGCCACCGGTCTTGCGCCCAGTCTTCTTTCTCGGGACTTTCTTGCCTTTCTGGCGCGCTTCCGAAAGTCCGATGGCGATCGCTTGTTTACGGCTCGTTACTTTCTTGCCGCTGCGCCCGCTTTTCAGAGTTCCCTTTTTACGCTTGCGCATCGCGCCCTCGACATCCTTCGAAGCGCTACGTGAATACTTGCGTGCCATGAGCTATTCCCCATTTCGCTAAATGAAACAGCGGCCGGCCCTCATGATCGGCCATTCCTGAAAAACAGCACTTCCGCTAAATTTGTTCCAGCTGAGGTTTTCTATGACAGAGCGCCGACGCGCTGACCGCTTGCTGGTAGAGCGCGGCTTGTTTGAAAGCCGCGCCAAGGCGCAGGCCGCCATCGCGGCTGGCCTGGTGACCGCGAATGGAGTACCGGTCGGCAAAGCGTCGGATGAAATTACTGCCGATGCCGTAGTACAGGCTAGGCCGGAGCATCCCTGGGTGTCGCGCGGCGGCGTCAAGCTCGCGGCGGCGCTGGATCACTTTCGCATCGATCCGAAAGGCCGGGTTTGTCTCGATGTCGGCGCTTCCACCGGCGGCTTTACCCATGTGCTGATCGAACGCGGCGCCGGGCGCGTTTACGCGGTCGATGTCGGACGCGGGCAATTGCATGCAAGCTTGCGCATAAGGCCTGAAATCGTTTCCCTGGAAGAGACCGATATCCGCACCCTCAGTTCTGCCCTGTTGCCGGACCCGCCGGATCTCGTCGTGGTCGACGTCAGCTTCATTTCGCTGAAGCTCGTGCTGCCCCCGGCGTTGGCTTTGACGCGGCCGCCGGCGCAGCTGATTGCACTGATCAAGCCGCAATTCGAGGCCGGTCGCGCACATCTGAAGAAAGGCGTCGTGCGCGATCCGCAGGTGCATCAGGCCGTTTGCGAAGACATCTCGGCTTTTGTTGCTGGACTGGGCTGGAATGTGCTGGGCATCATTCCTTCCCCCGTGACGGGCGGCAACGGCAACCGGGAATTTTTGCTTTGGGCAACCCGTGACTGAAAAACTCATTATCGATCGCATCGGCCATCGCGGCGACGGCGTAGCGGAGACGCCGGATGGCCCGGTCTTCGTGCCTTATGCGCTCCCGGGCGAGACAGTAGAGGTCGAGCCGGTGCCGGGCCATCCCGACCGACGGCATCTCCTGCGCGTCGAGCTGCCAAGTCCGGAGCGTATCGTGGCTTTCTGCCCGCATTTCGGCGTCTGCGGCGGCTGCGCCGCGCAGCATTGGAGCGAAGCGCAATATCGCGCGTGGAAGCGTGACTTGGTCATCGAGGCATTGAGTCAGGCCAGCATCAGCGCACCGGTCGGCGAGCTGATCGACGCCCATGGCGAAGGCCGACGGCGCGTGGTGCTGCATGCCAGACGCGGCGGCCATGACGTGCTGCAGGTTGGCTTCGCCGCCCTCCACGCGCATGAGATCGTTGCGATCGACCAATGCCCGATCCTCGCCCCTGCTCTGAGCGGCGCCATCACCGCTGCATGGAGCATCGCCGAGGCGCTAAGAGATGCCCGCAAGCCGCTCGACGTCCAAATCACGGCGACCGACAGCGGACTCGATGTGGATGTGCGCGGCTCGGGGCCGCTCAACGCCCGGCGCACCGCGCAGCTTGCCGCCATTGCCGAGAAGCATCGGCTGGCACGGCTGACGCGGCACGGCGAACTGGTCATCCAACGCGTAGCACCGACGATAAAGATCGGCCGCGCGACCGCGGCGCTGCCGCCCGCCGCCTTCCTGCAGGCAACCGCCGAAGGCGAAGCCGCGCTGGCACGGCTGGTGACTGACGCGACGGCAAAGGCGAAAGTCATCGCCGACCTGTTCTGCGGCGTGGGACCTTTCGCGCTGCGCCTTGCCGAACGTGCCCGCATCACCGCCGCCGACAGCGAACCCGGTGCGGTGGCCGCGCTCGCCAAGGCCGCCGGTACAACGAGCGGCCTGAAGCCGATCGATGCGCAGGTGCGCGACCTCTTCCGCCGGCCATTTACGGCGAAGGAGCTTGCACAGTTCGAGGCCGTGGTATTCGATCCACCGCGCCAAGGCGCACAGGCGCAGGCAGTTGAACTCGCTGCCAGCAAAGTGCCGATCGTGGTCGCGGTGTCCTGCAATGCGGCCACCTTCGCCCGCGACGCTCGCATTCTGATCGACGGCGGCTATCGTCTCAGGCAGGTCACGCCGGTGGACCAGTTCCGCTACTCGGCACATGTGGAGCTGGTGGGGGTTTTTCACAAATAGTATTCGCCATGCCCGCATCTGTTGCGGGCATCCCGCTTAGGTCATCGCAGCGTTTCCGAAAACGGGATGGCCGGGACAAGGCCCGGCCATGACGGGTGCTTTTTTTTTGCGGCGCTCGGCGATGAAGTTGAGATCGCGTCAATTACCCCAGCGCTGCTGCCAGATCTGCTCACCGATGGTGCAGGACACGCGTGGAGCGGAAGCGGATGCCGGCATCACCCGCGGCTCGGCCGGCAGCGCGGCGATTTCCTGCACCAGCTTGGTGCGGGTGGCTTCCTTGAATTTGCTCCGCTCCTTGATCGGGATCACGAAGGCGCCCGGCCCGCCGATGACGCAATCCTCGTAGTAGATATCGAGCGAGTCGATGTCCATGCCGGAGCCGATCGGATCCTTCAGCATGATCGGCAATCCATTGATGACGATGCCTTTGGCCAAGACCTCATCGCGCACAGTCGCGACGGGTGGCCCGTTGTTGTTGGCGCCATCGCCGGAAATGTCGATCACGCGCCGGATACCTTTGTAGCCGCTGTTCTCGAACTGGCTGGCGGCGAACTCCAGCGCGCCCGAAACCGACGTGCGCGAGGCGCGGCGATACGGCGCGCGGGCGACCTCCGCCACGAAGGCGTCGGCCGTTTCCGGACCGTCGATCAGCCGCCAGGGCACGATCACGCGGCGCTCGTTGAAATTGGCCCATTCCAAATAGGTGATAGCAATCTTGCCGTGGCTGCCGTCCTTCAACGCGCGCAGAAATTCGTTGGAGGTGAGCGCATGGATATAGCCCTCGCGCTGCAGTTCCTGCTCCTCCGGGTCCATCGAGAAGGAGATGTCGACGGCGAGGACAAGCTCGACATCGACTTCCACTGCGCCAGAGCTTTGCTGAGCCAATTTGACGGAAGGCGCCGGCGCCGCGAGGGCGAGGCCAAGCCCGACCGCGCCAGCGAAAAACGTCGAGATCACCGACAGCCACGAGGATCGAATCATCCGATTCCTCCAGAACGCCATGCTGCCATGCGGCGCGGGCGGATGAAAACGTGCCGATTAGGCTAATTCACTCCCTGGGGATGTGTTCCGTGGATTCTATATCGATGCCGAAGCCGGCGACGCCGATATAGGTCCGGTTGGCCGATACCAGCAACCGGACCGACGAAATACCGAGGTCCTTTAAAATCTGCGCCCCGAGGCCCACCTCGCGCCATTGTTTGGTGCGTGCGCTTTCGGAGGTGTCTTCTGGCAAGGGCACGGCGGTGCTGGGAACGCCGGCGGCGCCGTCCTGTAGATAGACAATGACGCCGCTACCCTCTTGCTTGATCTTGGCCATCGCTTTGCGCAGCACCTTGGCGCCGCCCAGCACGTCACCGATCATATGGCCGCGATGCAGCCGCGTTAGCACCGACTTGCCCTTGCCGATATCGCCGAGAATGAACGCCATATGGCGCACCTGATCGAACGGCGTGACATAGGCGAAGGCGCGCAACTCACCGATCTCCGACGGCACGGTAAATTCGGCAATACGCTCCACCAGCTTGTCGCGCACCTGCCGATACGAGATCAGGTCCGCGATGGTGACGCTTTTCAGCTTGTGTGCCTCGGCGAAAGCGGAGAGCTGAGGCCCACGCATCACCTTGCCATCGTCATTCATCAGCTCGGAGAGCACCCCGACCGTCGGCAGTCCGGCGAGGCGGCAGAGATCGACGCAGGCTTCGGTATGACCGGAGCGCATCAGCACCCCGCCCTCCTTGGCGACCAGCGGAAAGACGTGACCTGGGCGCACGAAATCCGCCGCGCCACTATTGCCATTGGCAAGTCCCCGCACGGTGTTGGTGCGTTCCTCGGCCGAGATGCCGGTGGTCAGCCCATGCCGGTAGTCGACTGATACCGTAAAGGCGGTACCGAGCGGAGCCTCATTCGCCGCCACCATGGGATCCAAATGCAGACGGCGAGCGTCGTCGATGGCAACTGGCGCGCAGACAATGCCGGAGGTGTGGCGGATGATGAAGGCCATTTTCTCGGGCGTGCAGAGCGAGGCGGCGACGAAAAGATCGCCCTCGTTTTCCCGATCGTCGTCGTCCGCGACGACGATCAGCTCGCCGCGCTTGAACGCCGCTATAGCTTCTTCAACGCGCTGGTCACTATCCGGCAACGGTGTCTCTCCTTATTCTTGTCCCGCGAGAGACTAGCTCTTGAACGGCCAAGCCGGGTTTTCCCCCAGCTGGCCGCGCTGGCGCAGATAATGATCGGCCAGCACGCAGGCCATCATCGCCTCGCCCACCGGCACTGCGCGGATGCCGACGCAGGGATCGTGGCGGCCCTTGGTCATGATCTCGGTCTCGCGGCCGAAACGGTCGATGGTACGACGCGGATTGAGAATAGAGGACGTCGGTTTCACCGCAAAACGCGCCACTACCGGCTGGCCCGTGGAAATGCCCCCCAAAATGCCGCCGGCTTGATTTGTCAAAAATTTCGGTCTGCCGTCGTTTCCCATGCGGATTTCATCGGCATTCTCCTCGCCCGAGAGCAGCGCTGCGCCCATGCCCGCGCCGATCTCAACGCCCTTCACGGCATTAATCCCCATGAAGGCCGAGGCGAGCTCGGCATCGAGCTTGCCGTAAACTGGAGCACCAAGACCGGGCGGCACGCCTTCCGCGATCACCTCGATTACCGCCCCGATGGACGAGCCCGATTTCCGGATGCCATCAAGATAAGGGCCGAGCTGGGAGGCAAGCTGCGTATCCGGACAGAAGAAGTCGTTACGGCCGACTTCGTCCCAGTCCCAACGCGCGCGGTCGACCTTATGCGGACCCATTTGCACCAAGGCCGCGCGCACGCGCATGCCGGGCACGATCTTGCGGGCGATCGCGCCGGCGGCAACGCGCGAAGCGGTTTCGCGCGCGGATGAGCGCCCGCCGCCGCGGTAATCGCGCAAGCCGTATTTGACGTCATAGGTGTAGTCGGCGTGGCCGGGACGGTATTTGTCTTTGATATCGGAATAATCCTTCGAGCGTTGGTCAACATTCTCGATCAAGAGCGCGATCGGCGTGCCGGTGGTGACTTGGCCGCCGGTGGCGCCATCTTCGAACACGCCGGAAAGGATTTTCACCACATCCGGTTCCTTCCGCTGCGTGGTGTAGCGCGACTGGCCAGGGCGCCGCCGGTCGAGATCAAGCTGGATGTCGGCAGCCGTGAGCCTGATGCCGGGAGGGCAGCCGTCGACCACGCAGCCGATCGCCGCCCCGTGGCTCTCGCCAAAGGTCGTCACGCGGAACATGTGGCCGAAGGTATTGAAGGACATAGCGTTCCACCCTTGGGCAGAGTGGTAGCCCGCAGCCAGCGCGGGGTCAAATGGCTAAGCCTGCTTCGTAACGCGTGATGCCACTCTGGTCAAACACATAGACCACCGCATGATCGATGCGCGCGCGCGGCGCGGTCGGCCTGCGGTCGAGGCCAAGATGCACCAATCAGCGCGCGGCCGGTGTTAAGATGCGCCGACGACCACCGTGTCGCGGGTTATCTCTGCCGTGCCAGTCGCGCACCCGCGCCAGCAACTGCACGTAGCTTTCGCCGCCCGGCGGCACGAAATGCCAGGGATCCTGCTCGCGCAGTCGCAGCGATCCGCTGCGTTGCTGCGACTGCAGCTGCAGCGAAATCCGAGCCCTTCCCATTCGCCGAAACGACATTTCAATCAGCCGCTCATCAGTGCGGTACCCGTGCGGATCGAGCCCGAGCGCCGTTCGGACCAACTCCATGCTGGCGCGGGCGCGCAACAACGGGCTGGAGACATAATCGAGATCGGCCGGGCGATCGGCCGTCGCGCGCAAATTCAAAGTTTCGCGCAAGAATCTTCCCGCATTGGCTGGCCTGCCCCTCGCCCGAAGCGTTCAGCGGCTGTCCCGGCTTGCCTTGCAGGCGGTGGACGGCATTCCACTCGGTCTCGCCATGGCGGATGTAATAGATCACCGGCCGCCGCATCGCCAGACGGCTACTCCTTGACGACGGAAATGTCCGGCGCATCGGGATGCTTCATGCCGACGATGTGATAGCCGGAATCGACATGATGAATCTCGCCGGTCACGCCACGCGACATATCGGAGAGAAAATAGGCCGCCGCCTCGCCCACGTCTTCGATCGTCACGGTGCGACGCAGCGGTGAATTTAACTCGTTCCACCGCAGAATATAACGGAAGTCGCCAATGCCGGACGCCGCCAGTGTCTTGATCGGGCCGGCGGAGATGGCATTGACCCGGATATTCTTGGCACCGAGGTCGGCTGCGAGATAACGCACCGAGGCTTCCAATCCGGCCTTAGCGACGCCCATCACGTTGTAATGCGGCATCCATTTCTCCGCACCGAAATAGGTCAGGGTCAGTAGCGATCCGCCGTTGGTCATCAGCTTTTCCGCGCGCTGCGCCACCGCCGTGAACGAATAACAGCTGATCAACATGGTCTGAGTGAAATTGTCCGCCGTGGTGTCGACATAACGGCCGTCGAGCTCGCCTTTGTCGGAAAAGGCGATGGCATGCACAACAAAATCGAGCGAGCCCCAGGCCTGTTTCACGGCCTCGAAGGCAGCGTCGATGCTGGCCGATTCGGTGACATCGCAATGGCCGGTGACGATGCCACCAACCTCCTGCGCCAGAGGTTCGACCCGCTTGCGTAAGGCGTCGCCCTGATAGGTGAAGGCAAGCTCCGCCCCGTGGTTATGGCAGGCCTTCGCGATGCCCCAGGCAATCGAGCGATTATTGGCGAGACCCATGATAAGGCCGCGCTTGCCGCGCATGAGACTCGAAGCCTCCGGCATAATAACCTCGATTCGCCGGTCACCGGCTGTTGTCTTTCCCCTATGACACAGGGGTTCTGGTGCATCAAGCAAGGGTGGGCCGTTATCAAGCAATGGTATTAAACCAAGCGGAATAGCGGGCCTTCCATGGGGTTTAACCTTCAGGCACGCGGTCAAAAAATTCCCTGTCTCAGGGGCCGCACGCCTTTACGGTCCGGCGGTTTTCGTGGATTTTGATCACGGGCTCTCATTTGCAAGGGGGACGCGTGAGCGGTTTCCAGGAAGGCGTCCAGTTGGCGATCCCGGCGCTGCGGCGCTACGCGCGGGCGCTGACCCATGATGCCGACCTGGCTGACGATCTGGTGCAGGACACGCTCGTGCGGGCGCTGCGTTCACAACATCTGTTCCATGGAGGCGAGCTTCGCAGTTGGCTCTACACCATCCTGACCAACCTCAATCGTAACCGCCTGCGTAGCCTGGCCCGGCGGCCGACGATCACCGCGATCGGCGACAATGACGCGCCTGACGCCTCAGGCCCGGAAGCCGGCGGCCGCGACATCGAGCGCGCCCTGGCGACACTGGTGGAGGACCAGCGCACTGCGTTGCTGCTGGTCGTGCTGGAAGGGCTCAGCTACCGCGAGGTCGCTGAGGTGCAGGGCGTACCAATCGGAACGATAATGTCGCGCGTGGCGCGCGCCCGTTTGCAGATCAGGGCCTATCTCGAAAATGATCGGCCGATGCTGCGGCGGGTGAAATGACTTAGGCAGCGATGATGAAAGATAGCGACCTACCGGTGACGGACGACGAGTTCCACGCTTATGTGGACGGTGAGCTTCCGGCCGACCGCCACCCGGCGGTGGAGGCTTGGCTTGCCACGCACCCAGATGACGCCGCGCGCGTCGCCGACTGGCGGCTGCAAGCCGATGCCATCCGCGCGCGCTATGCTGATGTTGCCCAGCAACCGATTCCGCCGAAGCTCCAGCTTGACCGCATGAGCTACGCCTCGCGCCCGTGGAAGCTTGCAGCGGCTGCGGCGGTGGTGGCGGCATTTCTGCTCGGCGGCATCGCCGGCTGGATGGCGCGCGACACTGCCGGCGACGCGCCGAACGCCGCCGAATGGCTTACTGCGCAGGCGCTCAATGCCCACAAAGTCTATGCCGTGGAGGTGCGTCATCCGGTGGAGGTGGCCGCCGCCGATGCCGAACATTTACAGCAATGGCTCTCCAAACGAGTCGGCCATCCATTGCGGGCGCCGAATCTCGAGGCGGAAGGCTTGCGTCTCGTGGGCGGCCGGCTGTTGCCAACGCCCACTGGCGCAGCCGCGGCGTTCTTCATGTATGAGAACGCCTCGGGCGAACGTTTCACCCTCTATTGCGCGCGAACGAAAACCCCCAATACCGCGATGCATTACAACAGCGCGGACAAGGCAGGCGCGATTTACTGGGTGGACAGCAACATCGCCTACGTCATCAGCGGCGCCAGCGAGCGCAAGCAGCTTTGGAAAGTGGCACGGGCGGCTTACGAGCAGATCGAACCGCGCGTCTCGCAAGACGAGCGCGGGTCGTAAGCAGCAGGCCCCTACTGTTTCATCGCGCCGACGCAGCCGGGTGACCTCCCGGCAGCACAGGCGGCGCGTCTCCCTCCGGCGCGCCAGTCAGCGTTTCCAGAAAGGCGATCAGCTCGCGGCGTTCCTGCTCAGTCAGTTGCAACGGCATCATCAGAGGCGATCGGCTTGGCCGGTCGATGCCGCCCTTCTCGTAATGCCTGATGACCGCATCAAGATCCGCCGATGATGCATTGTGCATATATGGCGCGCGCAATGCGACTGAGCGCAGCGTGGGAGTCTTGAAGGCGAACTGCATATGCGGATCGTTTTTGATTTCACGTCCGCGGCCGGGATCGCTGGTCGATGTACCGATATCGTGGAACTTGTCATCGGTGAATCGCCAACCACCATGGCAGGCAAAACAAAGCCCTTTATTATTGAACAGTACGAAGCCGCGTTGTGCCGCATCCGAGATCGCCGTCTCGTCGCCGGCGGCCCAACTATCAAAGGGGGCTGGCCCGGGCTCAAATGTTCTCTCGTAGGCGGCGGTTGCTTTCGCAATCGAGTCGACGGTGATTGGCAGATTCGCTTTCTCGAATTGAACAACATAGTCGGGAATCGCTCGAATGCGCTCCTCGATGATCTCGATCTTCACCGGCGACTCGGTTTCCCGCATCGACATGGAGCCGGTTGCTATCGACGACTTCGCCTGCACTTCCAGCGTCGCGTTACGTCCGTCCCAGCCGTTCGGCACCCCCTCCGGCAGGTGGCCGATGCCAATCAGCGTCTGTGACTTTCGTCCGGTGAGTTTGCCGGAGTCGTTACGGCTGCGCGGGTCGTTCACCGCCCATCCGAGCTGCGGCAGGTGACAGCTCACGCAGGCGGTCTTGCCAGATGCCGACACGCGCGGATCCCAAAACAACAACCGCCCCAGATCGACGATGGCCTGATTTTCCACCGGACGCGGCGGAGGACGTTTGTAATTCGACTTCATGGCGGCGATCTCGGCAGCCGAGAATTGCTGCGCAACCCCCGGCACGATCAGCACGCCACTTGCGAACACGAATGCAAAGGCGGTGAGAAGTAAAGATGCCTTCATAGCGTGCCCTCCAGTTGCGGCCATGATGCAGCCGTTTCATGCAGAAGCTTGAGAAGATCAGACCTCAAAATTGAGGTGTTTGCACAGGAAAATGGCAATGATTCTTTCATGCAAATGACACGTGTGAGGCGGGTAGTAAGCTACCGCGAGTCCACAGCCCTTCCATGCACCTCGCAGCGCGAGCGCGAGTCATAAAATAGCTCTTCAAAAACCTGCCCGGCGTCACCAACCGACGATAGCGATTCGGTATTTGCGCAATTACGCCATCGCTTCGCCGCGGTTCTTTTAATTAACGCAAGTTAATCTGCTGCTCCAGGAACATGAATGCGATTTACTTGTTCGTCTTTCGCGGGGCCAACGAACAGTCTTTTTCAGGAGGACAACGCCTGGGCGAACATCCACCCAGGAACTGCAGGAGCAGTACACAATGTTGAAGCAAATCAGTCTGGCAGCTTTGGCCGCGACGTTCATCACCGGAAGTGCCGCGGTCGCTTACGCGGAATCGAATATTTCCGGTGTCGACGGGGACGCGACTACCAGCGCAGGGTTGCGCAGCGATTGGGCACCCAGCTACGGCGATGCTATGTCGGTGCAGAGTCCATCGGCCAGCATGAATGCGTATGGCTATGCCAGCGAGAGAAGGCTTGATCGCTCGCGCCAGCGCGGCAGAACCAGCGCCGGAATGAACTACAATAACTGACGAGGCTAGACGGCTGGGCAACCTTTCCAGGTCGCCCAGTCGCTTCGTGCCAATTAATATAGTCGCGTTTACCCGATGTCCTTGCGCGGATTATATGGCTTGCCGTCGCGCCACTGCCGCATCAGCTGCTCGAAATCCGGATCGCTGCGATCGGGCAGCACAATCTGCACTGTGACCAAAAGATCGCCGGTCCCCTGCTTACTCGCGATGCCTTTGCCTTTCAGCCGGAAGGTGCGGCCGCTGTTGGTGCGAGGCGGGATCGTCAGCTCCACCGCGCCATCGAGCGTGGGTACGCGCACTTTGCCGCCGAGCTCCGCCTCATAGACGGTGATCGGCAGTTCAAGCCGCAGGTCAGTCGTCCCCTCGAGCTTGAAAAGCGGATCGGGCGCGATCGAGACACGGATCAACAGGTCGCCGTTTGTGCCGTCCGGCCCCGGCATGCCCTGCCCTTTCAGCCGGATGGTTTGGCCGTCGGTCAGGCCGGATGGAATCCTGACGTCGAGCTCTTTGCCGTTCGACAGCCGCAACCGCTTGGTGCCGCCCTTGACCGCTTCTCGCAGCGCGATGGTCAGATCGGCGCTGATATCGGCGCCGCGCGGAGACGGGCCGAAATCCTCCGGCTCAAACTCCATGCCGGCGGAGCCGCGCCCGCCGCGCCGCCCACCCATGCTGCCGAAGACGTCCTTGAGAATATCCTCGAATCCGCCACCACCCCCGAAGCCGCGCGCGCCGCGGCTACCGCGGCGCTGAAAGCCGTCGGTGCTCCAGGTAGAGTTTTCAAACCCGTCGCGGCCGAAGCCGCCAGGCTGCGCGCCAGCTCCGGCGAAGCCCTGGAAGCGTGGCTTGCCCTCGGCATCGATCTCGCCGCGGTCAAAGGCTTTGCGCTTGTCCTCGTCACCGAGGATTTCATAAGCGGCATTTAACTCGGCGAATCTGCTCGCGGCTTTGGGATCTTGCCTGTTGGCGTCGGGATGCAGCTTTTTTGCCTGCTTGCGAAAGGCGCCTTTGATTGCAGCCGCATCGGCTCCCTTGGCCACCCCCAAGACCTCATAGGGGTCGCGCATACGTTAGAACTCCCACAATCCCGTCGGCAGGGAGAATCCCAGCCTCTTTGACGGTCAATGTGGGGCGAAAGGCGGTCAGTTGCAACGATGCAGAAACGCTTAGGAACTCTTCCAGGGCTTCAGGCTGCGCACTTCCCAATTACCCTTGTGAATGCGGCAAGCCTCGCCGCGCATCCAGTCTTCGCCGCTGCCGACGCGCACATAGCTTGCAAGAAAATTCTGGCAGGTGAAGCCGTCGAGGTCATACACCGAAGCAATGGGAGTGACGGTGCCGCGGGCACCGGTCTCCGGGTTTTCCCAAGGCTGGCTCACGCCATTGCCGCCGCGGAGGAGCACTTCCGACGCCGCTGCACGCGCATAGGCAAGGTCGCCGTCGCTCGCCATGGCTAGCGCGGTGGCCGCCTTCTCCGCAACCGCTCCGGTTGTTTCACCGCTTGCCTGTTTGTTTTTCTCGAACAGCGAATCGAGCTTATAGGAGAAGCTGCAGCCAGCGGTCGTCAGGGCCAGTGTTAAAGCCGCCACATGCAGGCCCAGGCGGGAGAGCACGCGGCATAGGCTCAACGATCCAGTTCTATTATAAAGAGACAGGCCGGATGCGAGATTTGGCACTAAAGCCACACGAGTACCCCTGACGATGACCGAAGCAGGTCCGATTCAACACCCCGGGTGGTTAACAGATGGTGAGTTCGGCGATTCCGACGAGCCGTTGCGCCTTTTCGCAGCTTGGCTTGAGGAAGCGACGCGCTCGGAACCGTCCGATCCCAACGCGATGGCCCTCGCCACCGTCGATTCCGGCGGCGTGCCGAATCTTCGCATGGTCTTGTTGAAGGGCCTCGATGCGCGAGGCTTCGTGTTCTACACCAATCAAAACAGCCAGAAGGGACAAGAGCTGGGCGACAACCCGCAGGCGGCGCTCAGCTTCCATTGGAAAACTTTGCGCCGGCAGGTGCGGGTGCGGGGTCCAGTGACGCAGGTCAGCGACGCGGAGGCAGACGCTTATTTCGCCACCCGGCCGCGCATGGCGCAGATCGGCGCCTGGGCGAGCCAGCAATCGGCGCCGCTGGAAAGCCGCTTTGCGCTGGAAAAGGCGGTGGCGCTCTATACTGCAAAACACCCGACCGGCGCGGTGCCGCGGCCGCCTTATTGGGTGGGCTATTGCGTCGCCCCAATCCTGATCGAGTTTTGGCGCGAGATGCCGTTTCGGCTGCATGAGCGCGTGGAATTTCGCCGTTCCACACCCGATGCAGCATGGAACAAGACGCGGCTCTATCCGTGAGTTAGCATCGCATCATGGCAAACCCGACCAACCAACATCGCCGCACACTGCTGCTCACCGGAGCAAGCCGCGGCATCGGCCACGCGACGGTGAAACGCTTCTCCGCCGCCGGCTGGCGCGTGATCACCTGCTCGCGTCATCCTTTCCCGGAAAATTGCCCCTGGGAAGCCGGACCGGAGGATCACATCCAGGTCGACCTCGGCGACGCCCAAAACACAGATGAGGCCATCGCCGAGATCAAGCGCCGACTGCCCAGTCGCGAACTCGACGCGCTAGTCAACAACGCGGCCATTTCCCCCAAGGCGGAAGCCGGCAAGCGGCTTAGCTCCATTGCGACCACGCGCGAGGACTGGCACCGCATCTTTCAGGTGAATTTTTTCGCTCCGATCATGCTGGCGCGGGGCCTGCTTGACGAACTGCAGGCGGCCAAGGGCTCCGTCGTAAATGTCACGTCGATCGCAGGCTCCCGCGTGCATCCCTTCGCCGGGGCCGCCTATGCCACCTCAAAGGCGGCGCTGGCTTCACTCACGCGCGAAATGGCGGCGGATTTCGGCCCGCTGGGTGTGCGCGTGAACGCCATTGCGCCGGGTGAGATAGACACCTCGATCCTGTCGCCCGGAACGGAAAAAATCGTCGAGCAGCAGATCCCGTTGCATCGGCTCGGCACCCCAGACGAAGTGGCGAAGATCATCTACGTGCTCTGCACCGACACGGCGTCTTACGTGAACGGCGCGGAGATCCACATCAACGGCGGCCAGCACGTTTAAGCGACAGCGCCTACAGCCACCGCCGGTATTTGAAATAGAGATACGGCAGCGCGCCTGCGATCAACATCAACAAGAGCGCAAATGGATAGCCGAGCTGCCAGTTCAGCTCCGGCATATGCCCGAAGTTCATACCGTAGACCGACGCGATCAGCGTCGGCGGCATCATCACCACGGCCATCACCGAGAATAGTTTGATGATGTTGTTCTGTTCCAGGCTGACGACGCCGAGCAGCGCGTCGAGCAGGAAGGTGATCTTGTTAGTCAGATAGCTGGAATGATCGGACAGCGAATGGATGTCGCGCTGCATGGATTGCAGCTGCGCGCGGACGTCCTTCGCCCAGCGCATCCCTTCTGCTTCATTGGCGAGAAACAGCAGCAGACGCCCCACGGAAACCAGGCTCTCGCGGACCTTGGAGGTAAGGTCTCCAGTGCGGCCGATGGTCCTCAACACGATGTTGTAGGCGTTGCGGTTTTGCTTTCTGGTGGAGCGCGGCGGCTCGAAAATATCATGAGACAGGCGATCGACATCGAGGCCGATGCGCTCAAGAATATCAGCGGCGCGGTCGATCACCGCATCCAGCAGATCCATGAACACCATCGATCCGGTTATATGGGTCGGACAAGCACGGGCGAACTTGTTGCTGACCAATGAAAAAGGCTTGGGATCGTCGTAACGCACGGTGACCAGGCGATTCCCCGCCAGGATGAAGGTGACCGGTGTGGTGCGCGGTGTGTCGGTATCGGACTGGCACATCAGCGTCGCCGTCATATAGCGCGCACCATTCTCGACATAGAGGCGACTGGAGACCTCGATCTCCTGCATTTCCTCGCGCGTCGGTACTGCGATCCCAAGAAAACGCTCGACCAGCTTGTCCTCGCCCTGAGCGGGGCCGACCAGATCGATCCACACCGCCGCGTCGGGCAAAGCCGCATTGCTCTCAACGGCTTGGCGTTCCAGACAGCCTCCGTGCGGCACATAGACCGAGAGCATGGCATCCCCGTGCGCTCAGCCGTCGCCGAACGACGGCCTTGCCATTGAACGCTAGAGGTCAGTCATGGCTCCGGCCACGCGATTCCCGCAAGGCCTTAAATGCCTTGCAGTTAATCTGCCTGGGGGAAAGAGCGCTTGGATTGAGCGATGAAACGCCGTCCGTGGACGGCAAAAGCTGCGCGGTCGCTCAGACTTCGAGTACCGACCGCGTGGGATATTCAGAACGCCGATGGTTATCCTCACGCGTCGACGCGCGATGCGGATTTTTCGCCTTGCCAACATACGGCAGCGCCGCGGCTACGGCGGAAATTCCGATGCTTCCGTACTGGCGATCGAGATCGGCGTGCCCACCGATCGCGTGCGCGGTTTTGGTCCGGTTCGTCCCTGACTTTGGGTTGCCCATTTTCCTACCCTTCCAGTTTATATTTTCCAACATTCCTCTCCCTCCATTTCATGAACCCTCTCATGGGAAGGGGGCGGAAATGGGCGCCAAATCGTGCTCTTTAAGTGACATTTTGGGCTAACTTGGCTGGCCCCATTTCTTTAGTGATCCTAATCATTAAGACGGTGAACTTTGTATTAACGATTGACGTGCATGGTGGCGGCAGCAAGTCGCAGCGCCAGAAAAGGTATTATGGCGGGGGCAGGCTAGACCCAGGTAGGGGTGCTGCTTTCTAGCAACAGATGCGGAAGACTATTGGAACTTGGGCGCCCAAGACCTAGTAGCTTCGCTGATTCTTCGGCTAATAAACGAGTTGAGAAGAACAACCTTCAATACGACTACCTGGGATGAGGGGCTGAGCGATTATGGCGGCACGGGGGCTCGCAGTGCTATTTATTGGCCTGATGCTTGGCGGCTGCATGCAGTCGACAACACCAGCGCCCGTCGCCCAGACGGAATTGAAGCCGCGCGACAAGAAGTTCCTCGCCAACGCGCCCTATGCCGAAGCCTCGATACCGGAAGCCTATCGGCGCCAGGTTGTCACCTATCACCGCAAGGAAACCCCGGGCACCATCTTGATCGATTCCGATGCGCGCTACCTCTATTACGTGCTGCCGGAAGGTAAGGCGATCCGCTACGGCGTCACCGTGGGCGAAGAGGCATTGGCCTGGTCCGGCGTCGCCAAGGTCGGCCAAAAACAGGAATGGCCGACCTGGACGCCGACGGAGGCCATCAAAAAGCGGCTGGACGTGCCCAGCTTCGTGGGACCCGGACCGCATAATCCGATGGGGGCGCGCGCGCTCTATTTGTTCGAAGGCGGCCGCGACACGCTGTATCGAATCCACGGCACCAACCAGCCGGAATTTATCGGCACCGCCATCTCGTCTGGCTGCATCCGGATGACCAATGAGGACGCCATCGACCTCTACAACAGGGTGCAGACGGGTTCGATGGTGGTCGTGCTGGCGCCCAAACAGGGCGACTCGCCCACCAATCCTCAATTGATGGCCGCCGTTGTCGGCCATTAGATCCAGCTAGACCTTCAAGGCATACCGAGGGAATCCGCCCCTCCCCGCCGATCAGGCCGGGCCGCTCACTTCCACATGCACGATTTCGGGGGGTACTCCGAGCCGCAGCGGCACGATGCTGGTGCCCAGTCCGCCTGACACCACCATGTGGCGGTTCTCCTCGATGATGTGCCCGTAGGCATAGCGGGCGCCGTAGGCCGAAGGCACGAAAGAGGGCCACAGCAGCGGCACCCTGATCTGTCCGCCATGGGTATGGCCCGCGAGCGTGAGCGCCACTCTGTCCGGCACCCGCGGAAAAATGTCGGGCTCGTGCACGAGCAAAAGGATCGGATCGTTGGTGCGCACGCGCGCGAGCGTACCGGGCAGATCGTCCTCGCCCCGGAACTGGTCGTGCCCAATCCGGTGGGCGATTTGATCGCCCAGCCCCGCGAGCCAGAAGCGGTTGCCCTCCTCGCCGAGCCGCACCACCTGGTTTTCCAGCAACGGGATATTGACCTCGCCCAACGCCTTGCGCACGCCGTCGACGTCGTACCACCAATCGTGATTGCCCAGGATCGCCCAGACGCCGAGGGGGGCACGCAGCCGCTTCAGCTCGGCGGCCCAGACTGCATGTGGAACCACCGGATTCACAAAGCGGTGGGTGGCGAAATAATCGCCCAGCAGAACGACGATATCCGACTGCAGTCCATTGGCCGTTTCGACGATGCTGCGGATTCGTTCCACGCCCATATTGGGCCCGCCGGCATGCAGGTCGGCAATCACGGTGATACTCAGCCGCTTCCCAGAGGGCCAGCGTGGCGAAACGATGCGATAAGGTGTGACCAGAAGTCGGTTGCTGGCCTCCAGATAGGAATAGCCGCCGGTGCCGGCGCCCGCGAGGGTGGCAATGCCGATGCTGCCCAGGAGGAAGCGACGGCGCGTCATCCGCCGCTTTTTCAGCGGCAGAGGCATGACAGTGCGGGCATCAGTGGAAGGCGGCCAACTCATGCCATGTGATACCGCATTGCGGTGAAAAGGGCGTTTTCCCGGCACGCAAAATCGCGATTAAGGCTAACGCATCAGCCGGCCATCAACCCTTCGCCGCTCGCCCAGGCCTGGGTGCGATCGAGTCCGCGTCCCAGCCGGGCGAACATCTCGTCGATATCGCTTTCGCTGATGACCAGGGGAGGACAGATTGAAAGAGTGTCGCTACCCAGCGCGCGCGAGATCACGCCCTCCTCTTGGGCGAAACCAACGGCGCGCAGTCCAACCCCGCTCTTGGCATCAAAGCCGCGCTTGCTCTTTTTGTCCGCCACCAGTTCGATGCCACCGACGAGTCCCATGCCGCGCGCCTCGCCCACCAGGGGATGCTCGCCGAGCTTCCTTAAGCGCGCCTGGAAATGCGGCGCCTTGGCGGCTGCCTGCTCAAAGATGCGATCGCGGGCATAAATTTCCAGCGTCTTCAAAGCAACCGCCGCCGCTACCGGATGGCCGCCATAGGTAAAGCCATGGCCGAAGGTGCCGAGCTTGCGGCTTTCATCCACGAGCGCGCCATACATCTTCTCCGGCACCGTGACTGCCGCGATCGGCAGGTAAGCCGACGACAGCGCCTTGGCGATCGAGATGCCGTCGGCCTTGAAACCGAGCGCCTGCATGCCGAATGGCGTGCCGAGCCGGCCGAAGCCGCAGATCACTTCATCGGAGATCATGTAGATGTCATGCCTGGCACAGACCTTGGCAATTTTCTCGAAATAGGTCTTCGGTGGCACGATCACCCCGCCCGCGCCCATCACCGGCTCGGCGATGAAGGCGGCAATAGTCTCCGGGCCTTCGCGCTCGATCATCTGCTCGAACTCGGCCGCAAGCCGGGTCGCGAAATCTTCCTCGCTCTCGCCGGCTTGCGCGAAGCGGTAGTGATGCGGGCACCCCGTGTGCAGAAAGCCTTCAATCGGCAGGTCGAAGTCCAGATGATTATGCGGCAGTCCGCTGAGCGAGGCGCTGGCGACAGTAACGCCGTGATAGGCCTTTAACCGCGCGACAAATTTCTTTTTCTTCGGCCGGCCGAGCGCGTTGTTCATATAGCGGACGAGCTTGACCTGGGTGTCGTTGGCTTCCGATCCGGAAGCGCAGAAGAAGACCTTGGAGACCGGGAGCGGAGCGATCTCCTTCAGTTTTTCCGCGAGCTCTATAGCGGGATCGTGACTCTTGAAGGCGAACAGATGGCCAAAGGAGAGCTTGCGCATCTGCGCGCTGGCGACCTCGATCAGTTCCTCGTTGCCGTAGCCGAGCGCCGCGCACCAGAGCCCGGCCATGCTGTCGATATAAGGCTTGCCGTCGCTGTCATAGAGCCAGACACCCTGACCACGCTCGATCACCAGAGGGCCGACGTCGCGCAGCGTGGCGAGATTGGTATAGGGATGGACGAGGGTTTCGACGTCGCGGGCGGCTAGATTGCTGAGCACGAAAATGATCCTTCGCTGAAATGACCGCACATTGTGGGCGCACTAGTGTCGTGGTTCAAAAATTCGCTTCACTCTCGCCGCGAGCCCCTCAAGCGAATTTTTGAACCAAACGACACTAGCATTATTGAGTTGCTGGTGTCCTTCGAATCCGAAGTTCGCTCCCGAGAGCGCCGCAAATCAAGCGAACTTCGGATTCTGGACACCAAGCGTGCAGGGTCAAAGCCTGCGCGAAGGTCTGTTTCTCGATTTTTCTTCCGCTTTTGCGGCAGCGGCCGGCGCGGAGACCGGCAGGCTTGCCGGCGTGACATGCGATGAAGGCTGGTTCTCGCTGACGATGTGCGGCGACGGCAGCACGCGGTGAATCGGTTGCCGTACATCCCACTGACAAAGCCGATAATCGTTCCGGCGCTCGGCCAGATCGAGGTGAATGTGATCTTCGTGATAGCCGTCCGAACCGGGTCCGAGCACGGTTTTGAAGCGCTCGCAGGCGCCTTTACGCATGTCGTCGCGGAAGTCCTTTGAGATATTGGGATCGGTCGGCTGCGCCGAAGTGCCGTCCACGAGCTTGAACGAGCGGATGTCGAGCGCATTGGCCTTGCCGTGTTGGCTCACTTGGGCGCCAAGGACGCGGTTGCGTCCGCGGCAGGAGAAAGAATCAGCATTTTCCACTGCGCGCAGCGGCGAGCCGAGCTTGGCCGCCACCGCAGGCGCGAGCTCCTCGCGGATCCAGTCGGTGAACGCCGCCGCCATTTCGCAGCGGAAAACGGGGGCGGGCTCCACCGCCACGCGGCTGTCGTCGGGCAGGATAACGGCCTCAAGTTGGACCACATCCGTAGCACCGCATCCACCCTGCTGATTGATATCGGGCATTTGCTTGACTGCCGCGAGCTCGCGCAAACGCGTGAAGCAGGCGCGAGACCGCCGGTGGCTGGTCGGGCTTTTTCTTATCAGCGATCTGATCGGATTCATCTTCCGGTGCGGCAGCAGGTGGGCCGCCACTTTCTGGCGGGCGGGGACGTGGCAGCGGAATCGTTTCCGCCACCGCTCCGCCGGCCATACCCAGAAGTACTGTGATAATACAAAAAAATCTCACCCGGTCCGTTGCAGCCACAAATGCGGCTTTTGTGGGAAATGCCGCGGCTGCCGGGGCGCCGTTCCGGGCCGAGGGCCGAGAACCGCCGCCTCGATACCGCTCCGATGCAGGCCGATATCCTTGAGTGCTGCGTCATCCAGCGCCCGCAATTGCGCCAGCGCTGCCCGGCGCTCGCGCCAGGACCGAATTTGACGCCACAGGCCGCGCAGAAACTCCCCGCGCAGGTCTTTTGCGCGCTCTATCGCCATGCGCTGTAACAGGCCGTAACCAGCTGCTGTCAGCCGCCGGTAGTTCAAAATGAGAAATTCCAGATCGTGATAGCGCATAGCGCCCTCCATCAAAGCCATTTGATGGCTGCTTTACGCCGTGGTCGTAATCACGTAAAATGAATAATACTGATGCTTATAATCTCACGGAGAGAATGATGGAGCTGTCCGATCTGAACGTCTTCCGCACCGTAGTGCAGGCCGGCGGCATCACGCGGGCCGCGGAAAAGCTCAACCGCGTGCAGTCCAACGTCACCACACGCATCCGCCAGCTCGAGGAGCAGCTCGGGGTTGAGCTGTTCATTCGAGAAGGCAAGAAGCTGCATCTCTCTCCTGCCGGCAAGATCCTGCTCGATTACGCGGACCGGCTGCTCGACTTGGCGAGCGAGGCGCGCGATGCCGTGCACGATGCCAAGCCGCGCGGCCTGTTCCGGCTTGGCTCGTCCGAAAGTGTTGCCTCCGTGCGGCTGCCCGCCCCCTTAAGTGAATTTTGCCGGCGCTATCCGGAAGTGACGTTGGAGCTGCGCACCGGTAATTGCGACGGGCTAACCGCTCAGGTGCTGCGCGGCGAGATCGACGCCGCGCTGACCGCTGGCACCATCCCGGATGCGCCGTTCGACAAGCGGGCCGTATTCGAGGAAGAGATGGTGATCGTCGCCGCCGCCGGTCATCCGCCGATAAAGTCGCCGCGCGATGCGCTGTCGCGCACTGCCCTCGTGTTCGAAACCGGTTGCGCCTACCGCAAGTTGCTGGAGGATTGGTTCGCGCTGAAAGGCGAGATGCCTGAGCGCATCATCGAGATGTCGTCCTATCATGCCATGCTTGGCTGTGCGGTGGTCGGCATGGGGGTTTCGATGCTGCCGCGCATGGTGCTCAGCACTTTTCCCGAATGGAAAAGACTGAGCATTCATCCGTTGCCGGCAAAGTTGAACAAGTCAACCACTTGGCTGGTCTGGCGCAAGGGCGCGCGCTCCCCGAAGCTGAGCGCCTTGATCGATATCCTGACACCACCCCCTGGCAGACAGGGAGCGCCGAAGAACCGGGGCGATGGCAAGATGGCACCGCGTCTGGCCGGCAAGTCTGCAGATCTTCGCGCCTAAGCGCCGCAAAAGCCATTGCCGCCGGAGGCCGCAGCCGTTATCCGGAAGTGGACACGGCGGAGGAGCGGAATGAACTTGCGTGAAGCGGTTGCGTCGGCCACCGCCTATCCCGCTCCTACTTTGGGCAAAGTGAGATTTCTCGGCAAGGATGCGCCCTATTGGCGGCTGCTGATCCGCGGCGCGCTGCTGCTGATCTGCACGCTCGGCATCTATCGTTTTTGGCTGACGACTGACATCCGTCGCTTTCTCTGGGGCAACACCGAGATCGCCGGCGATCACCTCGAATATACCGGCACCGCACTCGAGCTTCTGGTCGGCTTCCTGATCGCGATCGCGATCCTGCTGCCTATCAATATCCTGTTCTTTCTCGCTGCGCTTGATCTCGGACTGATCGGCAAACTGTCCGGCGTCATGGCGTTCACTTTGTTGGCGCTGCTCGGCCAATTCGCCATCTATCGCGCGCGGCGCTATCGCCTGAGCCGCACCGTCTATCGCGGCGTGCGCTTTTATCAGACCGGCTCCGCCTGGGCTTACGCCTTCTATGCCGTGTTGTGGTGGGCGCTGATAGCGCTGACGTTCGGCCTCGCCTATCCCTGGGCGCAGAAGAGCCTGGAGCGGTTCAAGATGCGTCGGACTTATTATGGCGACCTTCCCGGCTATTTCGAAGGCTCGGCGCTCGCGCTTTTCCTCCGCGGCCTGCCGCTCTGGCTTCTGGTCATCGGTCCCTTGTTGGGTGGAATCGCAGCGGCGGCTCACGCCATCGATTGGCCGGCACTAGCGGAAGCGGTGAATGAAGGCGGCAGCGGGTTGGGGGCCCGGGTGGAGGCCACCAATCCGGGTTTTGGCCGCGCGATTATTTTCTTTATCGGCGCCGCGGTATGGTCCGCGCTGGCGGCGGCTGTGTTTTATCCGGCCTTTCAGGCGATGATGCTGCGCTGGTGGACCGCGGGTCTACGCTTCGGCGACGTGACTGTGACGTCGCACCTCCGCACCGGACAAATCTACCGCGCCTATTTCCGCTTCCTGCTTTACGGCATTTTGTTTGCCATCGGCTTCTCGCTTGTTGCATTTGCCGCACTCGGCGCGGTCAATGCTCTGACGGCCAAATTCTCCAGCGCGGAAGCAGAGGAACTCATAATCATTAGCGCCGCTGTTGTCGGCTATATGATCATCGCGCTCGGCTACTCGACAATTTACCAGGCCACCGTGAAGCTGGCACTCTGGCGCCGCGGGATGGAAGCAGCGGAGATTTCCGGCATCGCCGCTTTGGATCGTGTCAAAGCGGCCGGCCGGCCGACCTCGGCGCTCGGCGAAGGGCTCGCCGACGCACTGCATCTCGGCGGCATCTGAGAACACACGGATGATTTCCGGCAGCGGCATTTTCTTCGACGGCAATAGCAGCACACGGCAGGAGGTGACGGTAGAACTCGCGCCCGCCGATCTCGTGCTGCGCAGCCGCGAGGGGCAACTCCTGGCGCAATGGCCCTATGCCGAGCTCAATCAGGCGCACTCCCCCGATCAGGTGCTGAGACTGGGCCGCGGCCGCGAATCGCTGGCGCGCCTCGAAATCCGTGATCCCGTTTTCGCTGCAGCCATCGACGATAAGGCGACGGCCGTCGATCGCACCGGCGCGGTGCAGCGGCGCATGAACATGAAGGTCGCGGCCCTTGTCATCATCGCGGTAGGATCGATTGGCGCTATGATCCTGTTCACCTTGCCCACGCTTGCCACGCGCCTGACGCCGCTCTTGCCGTACGGAGTGGAACGCAAGTTGGGTCAGGCAGTGGACGCGCAGCTGCGCGCCAGCCTGGGCAGCGATATCGCCGGCATGCCGCTTGAATGCGGAGAGGCCGTCGGCGAGAGGCCCGGACGGGCCGCGCTTTCCGTGTTGATCGCGCGCCTCGAAGCGGAAGCCGCATTGCCCATGCCGCTGCGGGCCGGCGTGATGCGCCGCCAGGAGCCGAATGCCATTGCGCTGCCGGGTGGACAGATCTACGTCTTCGAGGGATTGATCGCCAAAGCGCATACGCCGGATGAATTGGCCGGAGTCATCGCCCACGAGCTCGGCCATGTCGTTCGCCGCGACGGCGTGAAAGCGCTATTGGAGACAGCGGGCCTTTCGTTTCTGTTCGGAATGTTGTTCGGCGATTTTGTCGGCGGGGGAGCCATTGTGATTGCTGCAAGGTCGGTATTGCAATCATCTTATTCACGGGAAACGGAAGCCGCGGCTGACGCTTTCGCGGTCGCGCTGATGAACAAAGTTGGCGGCAAGGCGGAAGCGCTCGGTGCCTTGCTGTCCCGCATCGATGCTTTGCATGGCGCGGGACCCGCGATCCTGCGCGATCATCCGCAGACTGCGCAGCGCGTTGCCGCGATCCGCTCACTCGCCAAACCCGGAACCGGCAGTCCCTTGCTCGACGACGCCCAATGGGCGTCGTTGAAAAACATCTGCGCGGGGCGCTGAGCCATGGGGCGCCGACGCATCGCTGAAGAGCCGCTGTCGTACACTGCCTTGTGGGCCCGGCGGATCGCGCTGTTCGCACTGGTGGCGTCGATTCTCTCCATCATCATCGTCCGTTCCGGTCTGTTGGAGATCAGGCCGGCGATCGCCACTTTCATTGGCGCGCTGACTTTAGCCGCTGTCGCAATCCTGCTCGCCTTCGCGGCTTTCGTTGTGATCTGGCGGGAAGGCACCGAGGGGCTCGGCTCCGCTCTGCTCGCGCTTTTCATTGGTTTGGCCCTGCTTGCCTACCCTGCCTATCTCGGCTTTCAGGCCTATCGGCTGCCCGCGATCACCGATGTGGTGACCGATCCGGACGATCCGCCACGCTTCGAGACTATCGCGCGCTTGCGGCCGCGCGATGCCAATCCGATCGCCTATCCCGGACGTACGGTGGCGGAAAAGCAGCGCGCCGCCTATCCCGATGTCGAGCCGCTCGTCGTTACATCAACCCCGCAACAGGCCTATGAGACGGCGCTCGCGGTGATCACCAAGCGCAAATGGTTCGTCGTCGATGGGCGCCCGCCGCAACCGGGCCGGCGCGAAGGCCGGATCGAAGCGGTATCGCGCACGCCAATCATGGGTTTTCGTGAGGACGTGGTCGTGCGTGTGCGCCCCGACGGCGAAGGCGCGCGAATCGACGTGCGTTCTTCCTCGCGCTACGGACCGCATGACCTCGGCGGCAATGCCGCGCGCATCACCCGGCTGCTTGGAAGAGATCGACGAGATTTTGGGATTGCAGGAGGAAAAGAAGCCAACGCCGAAACGGCCGGCTCAAGCCTCCAAGCCGGCGCCGGCCAAGCGGTAGGTTCCCGCGATCGAGGGCGGCCCTTCGGTCGCAACCACGCCGCGCGCCACCAGATCCTCCAGATGCGCCAGCACGGAAAGACCTGCGCCGCCAAGCAGCCGTGGATCAATGTCGGTATAGATCGCGCGCACAAGGGTCGGGATGTCGGCGGGGCCGTTTGCAAGGCGCTTGAGGATCGAGGCTTCGCGGGCCTGACGGTGGCGAATGAGCTGCGCGGTAAAGCGCGGTGCGTCTTTGACCGCACCGCCATGGCCGGGGAGATAAATATGCTCGGGACGGTGGGCGAGCTTTTCAAGCGAAGCCATGTAGTCCGTCATGGCGCCATCCGGCGGCGCCACGACCGTTGTCGACCAGGCCATCACATGGTCGCCGGAAAACAGCAGATCGGTTCCCCGCAAGGCAAAGGCCATGTGGTTCGCCGTATGGCCCGGCGTCGCCAGTGCCTCGACGCTCCAGCCCGCACCGGTGACGACTTCGCCGTCTTTCAGCGCGACATCAGGGACGAAATCGCGGTCGGCGCTGGCCTCCCCGCGCTTGGCGTCGCCGATATGCAGCGGACGCGCCGCGCGGTGCGGGCCTTCGGCGTGAGTTCTTGGCGCCGGTGACTTTCTTGATCGCGGCAGCGGCGGGGGAATGATCGCGATGGGTATGGGTGACAAAGATATGCGTTACCGTCTCGCCCTGCACCGCGTCGAGCAGCGCATCGATATGCGCCTGATCTTCCGGACCGGGATCGAGGATGGCGACGTGGCCGCGTCCGATGATGTAGCTGACGGTTCCTTTGAAGGTAAAAGGTCCCGGATTATTGGCGAGCAGCCGGCGCACCCCGGGCGCGACCTCCTCGACCTTGCCCGGTGCGAGATCGAAGCTTTTGTCGAAGCGGATATCGTCCATCGCCGGAGCAGATTACCCGCCAAAGCTCAGCGCCAACAACCATCTTTGTCAAAAATGACTCCTGCAAAAGCCGGTCCAGAACGCGTTTAAGCACCTCGCAAGCTCGCTAGGGTGCCTGTCTTGTTTGTGATGGGGATTGGTGTGCCTCGCCATTGGACCTTGCTGCCGAACCACCCCGCAGCCCACAGCACGGGCAACAACAAATCCCGAAGTAACCATGCGATTGGCGATCGCACAGAGAGCGGCCATCGGACAGAAATCGCGAGCGCGGCCTCGCTCCCGTACCAAATACTAAGCAGTGGGATAATTCCGCTCAGTGGGGACATTCCCAATGCCAGCGCTGCCACCGCCGCGGCTGCTATCGCAAGCCAGCTCGTGCTGAAAATTTCCATCGCATAGCACTCCGCAAATGCGTCGCGTCGCAGTCGCGCCCAGCGCACTTGGCGGCGCCATACTTCCGCCGCCGTACGTTGGCCGAGCGGCTGCTTAAAGGGACCATCGACCAACCGGACACGTTTGCCAACAGAACGCACCAGCTTGGTCGCAGCCGCGTCCTCAGCCGCGTCGCGTGCAAGCGCCGAGAGGCCGACTGAATTAAGGTCGTCTCGCCGCCACAACATCGTTTTGCCTTGAGCAAAACCACTGCCCATGGAATCGGCGAAATATTGCCAGCGCGCCTGATACGTATTGAGGAATGCACATTCTAGCTCCGCCCAGAAGCCGCCAGGGCGGCAGCCAATCGGCGGGGAACAGACTAAACCCGTATCAGGCTCCCAGGCCGCAAGGAGCTGCTGGACATAATCGCGCGGCATCAGCACGTTGCTATCCGCGATAATGATCCAAGCGCCTGCAGCCGCATCACAGCCCTTCCAAATGTTGTTGAGCTTGGGATTCTGACTGATGCGCTCATCACCTATGAGGAGACGTGCGCGTACACCCGGATGCTCGTCTATAAGGCGCTGAACTATGGTTACGACGGGGTCGTTTTCGACGGCTACGCAGAACAGGATCTCATATCGGACGTAGTCGAGCAAAAATGTCGAACGCAGTGTTTCCTCGCAATAATTATCCACCCCGCAGACGGGACGGATCACCGTGACCGGGGCATCAAACCGTTTTTGCCGGAGCGATCGTTTCGGCCGGCATCTCACAACGGCGACGCAGACGGAGATGACATGGATGATGCAAAGTGTGGCGGATAGGATCAACGCCACCCAGAAGACGATGTGCATGCCGAGGTAATGCGCACACAAGCATGAAAAGCGCATGACAGCGTGGGCCCATCTAGTGTCATCACGCTGACATGGAAGTCTGCGATAGTAGGGTACATGGTGCTCCGTACGAGATCGGCGCGTGACGTTCGTTAATCCTCGGCGCTTCCGTGCCCTCTTCATTTCAGACGTTCATCTCGGCACCAGGGGTTGCCAGGCGGAACGCCTCCTCGATTTCCTGCGCTACCATGAAGCCGATAACATTTATTTGGTCGGCGACATCGTCGACGGCTGGCAGTTGCGATCAAGCTGGTACTGGCCGCAGCAGCACAATGATGTGGTCCAAAAACTGCTACGGCAGGCCCGTAAAGGCGCGCGCGTGATCTACATTCCCGGCAATCACGATGAGTTCTTGCGTGATTACTACGGAACACACTTCGGCGGCGTAGAGGTCACCGAAAGTGCGATCCACGAGGGCGCGGATGGTCGCCGCTATCTCGTCATCCATGGTGACCACTTTGATTTGGTCGTCACGCAGGCGCGTTGGCTGGCGCATCTTGGCGATCAGGCCTACACGCTCGCGATCGCGCTCAATACGATCTTCAACCGGGCGCGCCGCTATCTCGGCTTCCCTTATTGGTCGTTATCCAAATGGGCCAAGCTCAAGGTAAAAAACGCGGTCAGCTATATCGGCGAGTTCGAAAGGACGCTGGCGGCAGAAGCGCGCCGGCATGCTGCCGACGGTGTCATCTGCGGTCATATTCACCACGCGGCCATCCACGACGATTTCGGTCTGCGTTACATCAATTGCGGCGATTGGGTGGAGAGCTGCACCGCGGTGGCCGAGCATCACGACGGACGCTTCGAGATCATTCAATGGGCGGCCAGCCTGCAGTCGAGGCCAACCCTGCCGAGTTGCGCAGAAGCAGCCTAATTCTCATCAACGGCAACGATTATCTATGCCCCGAATTATTGGTGGCTGCTCGGCGGCTCTTTGGTTTTCGTATGGCTTTCTTCAATAGCCGCTTCGTTTGACGCTCCTCATGCAAAGCCAATATGTCGGCGAGCATCTGGGCTGCGCGGATCCCGGGTGTACGGCTCGTTAGCGGGAACTCTTGGTGATCGGATGCTCCGCGCCGTCTTGCCGGCTCCGTCCGTCGCGTTTCGACGGCGCTGGGTAAGGCCCGATTCGCTTTGGGCCTAACATCAGTTTTCGATACGTTGGTATTCGCCATTGAGTGACCATCGGGTAATGCTAAGCCTCTCCTGTTAGCACAAAACTGTTCCGTCGGAACCGGTCATCAGTTGGCGTGGGGATAACGGTAGTTCTTTGTCGCGCTGTCACAAAACTGTAACAAACGAAGCTTGCGTCCGATTGAACAGTCGGTGCTGAAATGTTGATGGGCTTACGGCAGAGTGACGCGGTACGCCAACACCATAGTGTCGACGTCGACACCACCTTCAGCTTTATAGGGAGCGCCTACCTGAAAGCCATTGGTCGTCAGGAAATCGTTGTCGTTCACAACAAATAGAAAGAAGTCGCGAGAGCGGCCGGCGTCGAGCGCGGGCACAAGGGCCATGCCTTCCCACTTCTCCGAAAGATTGGCGCGATCGTTCGGCGGTCCGTTCCGAAGACCGAATTTTGCCAGCTCTGAAGTGTCGTTCATATCGATGAAAGGCGAAAGCTTCCCCGGGACCACCTCGCGCACAAGCTCGCCGCCCGGAGCGACCGGAGTGAGGCTCTCATAAGGCGTGCCAACGAGATTGGTAGCGCCGGCCACATCCAGCAAATCGATCTTGCGGTAGCGCGACGTGGCATTTTTGGTGCCGTAGCCATTGCCGTCGCGGCAGAGCAGCAGAAAGCGATGCTCATCGAGTGCGAGCAATTCGCTTTGAGCGGCGACTCGCGTCTTGCCTTCGGCATCTTTGAATACGGGCAGTGAGATGACGTAGTGAGCCGCGAGCTTTGGTTGATCGACATTGGAAATGTCGTAATACAAAACCCGCGTATAGTTCCGCGTCTCCGGCTTGTCGCCACCATCCTGTCGCGTCGCGCTTTGCAGGATTGCCACGAGGTACTTGCCGTCCGGCGTTAAAGCGAGACCCTCAAAGCCCTGATTGTTCTGCCGACCCGTTTCCGGATTGGCGGGCTCTGGTTTTTTTGCTCCGGCGGCAGGTGCATTCGCCGAAAAATGGTCCACCCCCTTTCGGTGGGGGATGATCGCCTCTGGGGGGCGGATCGCAGACAGCATCTTTCCCTGCGCGGAGAAGCGATAGATGTACGGGCCGTATTCATCGCTGACGAAGAAACTGCCGTCAGGCATCAGAACGATGGCTTCAGCGTCAACGGCGACGCGTCCGTTCACCGCCTGCGGCAGAGCAGGAGTTCCGTTTGCTGCCGGACGCACCCCGCCTTCGGACGGGTCCAAGCCGCTCATCGGCTCGCCCTTGTCGTCCGTCAGCAAAATCGTGTCTTCGACGTTCAACGTAATACCGTTGCCCTCGGCCGCGGCGCTACCGGGACCTTCTACCGGCTTGAAGGTGATGGACACTTTGTTGAGACGGGTGCGGTAGTCCGTCGTACCCTCCACGTTGTAACCACGATCTGGGAGCATGAAGAATGTGCCGCGATAACCATCGGCGGTTCTGGTCCACGTCTTCAGGTCGACAGCCAGACCCGATCCGGATCCCAGCGTTTCACCAAACTTGTCACGCGCATCTGCGGGGAGGCGGCCAACGCCTACCAGAGTCTTTTTGGTGACGCTTTCGCCGGCAGCTCCTGATTGGGCGTTCGCCGCTAATTGAGACAGCGGCAGGGCCGAAAGAATCGCGAACGCCGCAACAATCGCCCGGTATGACGTTGACATGACAGCCCTCCGTTGATCGCTGCGGCCAAGCTAAGGAGGATTTATGACACCTGGATGATACTTTAGCGCCCACGCGTCACATCATCCACCAGGCTGTGGACATCAATAACGCGCCAAAGCCTCTACGCCGCTCCGTTCAATCCTTAACAGCTGTTCCTGCAGGCTTGCCAGATCGAGTGACTCGATCGGCATCGACGCAAACTGCGTGATGAGCCGATCGAGCCTGAGATAGGCGCTGGCAAAAGCTTTGGCGATTTGCATCTCGCTCCCAGTTGCCTCTGCAGGGTCTGGAATGCTCCAGTGCGCTGTGATTGGATCGCCCGCCCATACCGGACACGCATCTCCCGCGGCGTTGTCACACACCGTGAAGATAAAATCGAAAGATGGCGCTCCCGGCCCGGCGAACTCGTGCCAGCTCTTCGGGCGCAAAGACCTTATGTCATAGCCCAACCAACGTAGCAGGCGCAGGGCCTCTGGATGGGGTGCACCTTTGGGGTGGCTTCCAGCGCTGTACGCGACGAACGTGCCGGCCCCAACCTTGTTCAAGATGGCTTCCGCCATGATTGATCGGGCAGAGTTACCGTTGCAAAGAAAGAGAACGTTAAACGGCGAATCGCGCATTGCAGCCTTTATGTAGGCTTCGCAAATGACAGGCCGGTGACATTCGGATTGTCACGAGCCGCCTAGCGCGAGATCGAAGCTCTTGTCGAAGCGGATGTCGTCCATTGGGGAAGGCGAAGTCGGGGTGGCGGTCCTGTCTCAAGGAGACGAGAAGGAAGTCCGCCATAAGCAGTCATCTCGCATTATCAAGATTAGGGTCTTGCAGGAGCAAATAAGCGAGCTCCTTGTGCGAGGCCATCAACTCCCTGACGTCGTCTTCGATTTCAAGACCGGGATGAATGATGGTCCAATAATGTGCAGCTCTGATAAATGCGAGAAGCGCAAGCAGATACTCAAGGCGTTTACCGCCCAGCGCTTTCCGCATTACCTGCAGGGCGCGCTCGGACTTCGCCGGTTCGACAAAGATCACGGCCGAAGCTGAAAACATCCAGTCCTCAACCTCGCTTTCAAGGGCGGGCCAATCGATCGGCGTCCTGATTGCCGTCAAACCTTGATAGACCGTATCGAGCTCGCGCTGCCATGGTGATGGCGCCTTGAGAAGCCGGATCGCCTGCTCGATGGTTTGCGGCGCGACCTCTGCATCGCCCGATGAATGCCCGTAACCGACAAGAAATCCGCAGTGGCGAACAATGCAGTAGCGGACTTGGCAGAACCGCGACAGGTAGACAAACAGGCGCTCCTTGAAGAGCGCGGGGATGGGGTTTTCGAGATACGCCGATTTGGCAAAGTCCCAAAGCTTTTCGACAATCTCCGGCGCATCCGGAGCCGACATGAAGAAATTGGGAACGAGCCCGAAGTGGCGAGTTACGTCGCGGTGGAACGGACCCAGGATTCCCAGAGCAATCGCCGCAAGCCGGTCGGGATCGCGCTCACCGCGCTGCGCGGATTCGATTATCTTCTTGGCCAGGAGTTCTTGGAAGACTGGCGCCCGGCCTTTGGAGTGAAGGGACCTGCAGGCAACGTCGTAGGCCTTGCCCAGATTCTGGGTCGCTTCGGCGTCGAATCCGCTATCCCTAAAAACCGGTACGACGGACGACACTGTGGTCACCTCTGATACTCACTGACAAACGCGCCGGTGGCCGCCTTCATTAAGGGCCATCTGTCGCGGGTAATTGGAGGATACCCGCTCGGTGCGCTGTAACAGGGAACGACCCGTCGGCGGAAACTAAATGGTCGGAGTGGCAGGATTTGAACCTGCGACCCCCACGTCCCGAACGTGGTGCGCTACCAGACTGCGCTACACTCCGACTGAAGGCCGGACTTATAGCCGCCACCTTGCAAGGCCGCAAGCACGCGCTCAGGCGTCGTAGCCTCGGAATTTCCAGTTGCTGTGAGGCTTTGGACAGTTTCGGTCCTCACGCCTAGAATACGCGAAAGGCTGGGCTGGAGGGCTGCCGAAGCCTTGGAGTGAAGGTCATGACCCCATTGCGGCTGTATGTGGCGGCGGCTCTGGCCGCAGCCATCTCGCTTCCCACCCTCATCCATGCGCAGTCGGGCAATCTGCTGACCGGCAAGGCGGCCTTCGACGATTGGCGATCGGAAGCGCCCGGGGTGCGCCGTCTCATCAGGCCGGAAGACTTGCCGCCGCCCTTCGCCACAGAATCCGTCCGCAACCGCATGCAGCTGATGGTCAATCCGGGCGACCGCGAGCTCAAAACGCATCCCTGGTTTCGAGGTCAAATTGTTTGCCAAGGGTCTGGAAGGCCCGCGTCTGATCCGGACCGCTCCGAATGGCGACGTCTTCGTGGCGGAAAGCAACGCCGGCCGCATCCGCGTGCTGCGGCCGAGCGAGGACGGCAGCAAGGCCGAGCAGATGGAGATCTTCGCCTCGGGCCTGAAGCGGCCTTTCGGCATCAGCTTTTATCCTCCCAATAGTCCGGAGCCGGAATGGCTCTATGTGGCGAACACCGATTCTGTTGTGCGCTTCCCCTTTAGCGTCGGCGACCTGAAATCCCGCGGCGAGCCACAGGTGGTCGTGTCGAAGCTGCCGTCGGCGGAGCGCGGACACTGGACGCGCGATATCGTCTTCTCCAAGGACGGATCGAAGATGTTCGTTTCCGTCGGCTCCGCAACCAATGTCGCGCAGGACGTTCCGCCGTTGGAAGGCGAGGCGCTGAAGAAATGGATCGCGGAAAAACCGCTCGGCGCCGCCTGGGGCGCTGAGGAAGAACGCGCGGCCGTCCTCGTCTTCGATCCCGAGGGCAAGAACCGGCGCATCTATGCCACCGGCATCCGCAATTGCGTCGGCATGGACATCCACCCCGCCACCGGCGACCTCTGGTGCTCAACCAATGAGCGCGACCTGCTTGGCGACGACCTGCCGCCCGACTACATCTCCCGCGTGAAGGAAGGCGCCTTCTACGGCTGGCCCTGGTATTACATCGGCGCGAATGAGGATCCGCGGCACAAGGGTGTCCGCCCCGACCTCAAGGACAAGGTGACGGTTCCGGACGTTCTGCTGCAGCCGCATGCGGCATCGCTGCAGATGGTGGTCTATGAAGGCGACCAGTTCCCGGCAGAGTACAAGGGCCAGATTTTTGCCGCCCTGCACGGCTCCTGGAACCGGCAGAAGCGGCTCGGCTACAAGATCATCCGCGTCATGGTGAAAGACGGCGTGCCTACCGGCGAGTATGAGGATTTCGTCACCGGCTTTGTGGTAGACGACGCCAGCGTCTGGGGCCGCCCGGTGGGCGTGACCGTGGCGAGGGACGGTGCCTTGCTGTTCTCGGAAGATGGCAATGGCACGGTCTGGCGCGTGTCGCACCCAACGCGCGCGTCCGCGCGCTAGTGTCCCAATTCCGAAGTTCGCACGAACTCGCGGCACCGTTTATGCGAACTTCGGAATTAAAGGGACACTAGCAAGTTTATGTTTCTAGTGTGGTTTTGTTCAGAAGTTCGCTTCCGAGACTCGTAGCAAGAATAGAGCGAACTTCTGAACCACCACACTAGCCAGGAAACGGGGCCTGTATGCATCGTGCAAAGACTTCGACGGCGCATGTCGGCTGAACCGTCCACGCGCGTAATGAAGGCGGGAAGCGAGGCGGCGAAAGCCGCGGCGCAATGCCTCGCCGCGGGCGGCCTCGTCGCTTTCCCGACCGAGACCGTCTATGGGGTTGGCGCCGACGCCACCAACGGCAACGCCGTGGCGCGGCTCTACGCCGCCAAGGGCCGGCCTTCATTCAATCCGCTGATCGCGCATGTCGCCGGGCTTGCAGAGGCGCGGCGGCTGGCGCGCTTTGATGCGACCGCCACGCAACTTGCGCAGGCTTTCTGGCCGGGCCCGCTGACGCTGGTGCTGCCGAAGAGGCCCGATTGCGCCGTGTCGGATCTTGCCACCGCCGGCCTCGACAGCATTGCCGTACGCGTGCCCGACCATCCGGTGGCGCGCGAATTGATAGGCGCATTCGGCAAACCGATCGTAGCGCCCTCGGCGAACCGCTCCGGCCACGTGTCCCCTACCACCGCCGCGCATGTGCTGGCTGATTTGCGCGGACAGATCGATTTGCTGGTCGATGGCGGACCGACGAACGTCGGGCTGGAATCCACCATTATCGCCTGCCTGGACAGGCCGACGCTGCTCCGCCCCGGCGGGCTGGCGCGCGAGGCCGTCACCAAGCTGCTGGGACATCCGCTGGCGGAAGCGCCGCTGATGGAAGCGGTGGAGGAGAACGAAGCGCCGCTCGCACCGGGCATGCTGGCTTCGCATTACGCGCCAAAGGCGCGGCTGCGGCTCGAGGCCACCTCCGTTGGCGCCGATGAAGCGCTGCTGGCTTTCGGCCCGGCCGTGGAACATTCCGCCGCCATGCTGAACCTGTCTGTGCGAGGGGATCTGGTCGAGGCGGCGGCCAACCTTTTCTCGCATCTGCGCGCGCTGGATGCTTCCGGCGCCAAGGCGATCGCGGTAATGCCGGTGCCCGAGAAGGGCCTGGGCGAGGCCATCAATGACCGCCTGCGGCGCGCCGCGGCCCCGCGCGGGCGCTGACGCCATGTCCGACCGCAAGCCGCCCTCTGCAGATTTTCTGTCCCGCTTCATCGCCATCGTCGGCGATAAATATGCCGTCACCGACCCGGCCGAGCAGGAAGGCTATCTGGTGGAAAACCGCGGCCTCTATCACGGCCGCACGCCGGTGGTGCTGCGCCCCGGCTCCACCGCGGAAGTGTCGCAAATCCTCAAGCTCGCGAATGACACCGGCACGCCGATCGTGCCGCAAGGCGGCAATACCGGCCTTGTCGGCGGACAGACGCCGTCGGAGAACGGCGCGGAGATTTTGTTGTCGCTCACCCGGCTCAACCAAATCCGCGAGATCGACCCGAGTTCCAACACCATGACCTGCGAAGCGGGCGTGATCCTCGCCAATGCGCAAGCTGCCGCCGAACAGGCCAACAGACTGTTTCCGCTCTCGCTCGGCGCGGAGGGAAGCTGCACCATCGGCGGCAATCTCTCCACCAACGCGGGTGGCACCGGAGCGCTGGCATACGGCGTGACCCGCGATCTGGCGCTCGGACTGGAAGTGGTGCTGGCCGATGGCCGGGTCTGGAACGGCCTCAACAAGCTGAAGAAAGACAACACCGGCTACGACCTGAAGAATCTCTTCATCGGTGCGGAAGGCACGCTCGGCATCATCACCGCCGCGGTGCTGAAGTTATTTCCGCGCCCGCGCGCGGTGGAGACGGCGCTTGTCGGCGTGCCCTCGCCCGCCGCCGCGCTTGGACTGTTCAACCTCGCCAACGAACTGGCGGGCGATAGCATCACCGGATTTGAGTTCATGCCGCGCATCGGTTTCGATTTCATGCGGCAATATATGCCCGACCGGCGCGACCCCTTCGCCACTCCGCACCCATGGTATGTGCTGATCGAACTATGCTCGCAGGCGAGCGAAGGCTTGCTCGAAGCGATGCAGGAATTGCTGAGCAAGGCGGCCGAGCGCGGCCTCGTCAGTGATGCCGTGGTCGCCGCCAACCTGGAACAGGCCCATTCATTCTGGCGGCTGCGCGAAGATATCGTCGAGGTACAAAAATATCCCGGCGGCTCGATCAAGCACGACATCTCGGTGCCGGTCGCGGCCGTTCCGGATTTCATCGCCGAGGCGAGCGCCGCGGCGACCAAGCTCGTCCCCGGGGCGCGCCCGATCCCCTTCGGGCATCTTGGCGACGGCAATGTGCATTTCAACGTCACGCAGCCGGAAGGCGCGGACAAGGACGCCTACCTCGATCGTTGGGCCGAAATGAACGCGGTGGTGCATGCCGTCGCGGCGAAATTCGGCGGATCGATCTCCGCCGAACACGGCATCGGACGGCTGAAGCGTGAATTATTGCCGCAAGTGAAGGACCCGGTCGCGCTTGAGATGATGCGCACGCTCAAGCACATGCTCGATCCCAAAGGCATTCTGAATCCGGGGAAAGTCTTGTGAACTAAAACAGTGATGCCTGGCCGTCGTCTTTTTTTCTCTTTGCTGCTTTTCGCGCCGGCTGCGGCGCAATTTCCGCCTCGGTAATTTCCTCCACCGGCTCGATCATCTGCGGAGTGTCATCGGCGGCGCGGTTCACCGCATCGCTCACCGGATGCACCTCAAGCAGGTCCTCGCGCGCCGGGGCGATCAGCGCGGCCGCCGTCTCCGCATCCACAGCGCGATGATCGAGCCAAAGATCGAAGGCCTCCGGCGGCAGAATGACCGGCATACGATTGTGCAGCGGCGCGAGCTGAAGGTTAGCCGCAGTAGTGACGATGGCGGCGGTTTCCATTTCCTCGCCGTTCGGCCCCATCCAGCTTTCCCAGAGGCCGGCGAAGGCCATCGGCCCGCCGCTGCGCGCACGGATATAATGCGGCTGCTTGCGCTTTCCCTGCTGTTTCCATTCGTAGAAGCCGTCGAACGGAATCAGACAGCGGCGATACCGCATTGCTGATTGGAAAGCCGGCTTTTGCAGCACGGATTCCCCGCGTGCGTTGATCAGCAGGGAGAACGCGCGCGGATCCTTTACCCAGCCCGGGATCAAGCCCCAGCGCAGCAGCGCAAATTCTCGGCGCCCTTCGGACAGCCGCACGACGGCGATCGGCTGGGTCGGCGCGATATTGTAGCGCGGCGGAAAATTCGGCTGCCCCGCATAACGGAACAAGGCGCGAATCGCCTCGGGATTGGAAACAAGCGTGTAGCGTCCACACATGTCTGGCTATATCGGCGTCCCCCAAGGCGTTAGCAATACATTAGGGGCCGCGCGCTTGCCAAAGGCCTGCGTACAAGGCAAGGACAACAAGACGTCGAGCGCGGTTCAACAAGCATTGATGGAGTTGCGTCTTGGGCACATCGTTACCCACAGTTCTGGTTTCTCGTCGCCCGCGCCAGGTCGATGGCGACTGGACGGGCGCGCGAAGCTGGCTCGGCGGCGCGCCCCGAATTGGTGCCACGCCTTGGCCGCGCGACAAGAAGGCGGTGCCGCTGGCGTTCATGGCTCAGATCGACCTTGCCGAGGTAGCCGCAAAAACGGGCAAGACGCTCCTGCCGGAAAATGGCTCGCTTGCATTTTTTATCGGGGGCGAACCCCGGGTTGTCTTCGTCCCCGAAAGCGAGATTACGACGCCGGTCATGCCGCCCGATGGTACGCCGGATCTGAGCGAAATCGGTGGCTCAGCCGAGTGGCGCACCGACCTTGCGGGGCGGCCGCTGTTTCCCTACTGGCCGGTAGATTTCGCGGTGTTAGATGTCACGCCGCCCGCAAGCGATGAAGACGAGGATGCCGCGGAGGCATTCAGCGCGGCCGAAGCCGCAGCCATCGGAAAGCTTTTCCCGCGCCGCGAATATGTTTTGACCGCGGATCAGGCGTTCACGGGCCCGCCGATCCCCGATTGGTGGCAGACCGCGATCTACTATGCGAACTATCTCGAAAAAGCGTTGCTCAATGCGCCGAACCTGATCAAGCGTGAGCAAGGATCGCTCGAATATGCGCGGAAGCAAGTGGAGGAAGCGCAGTCCAAGGGGCCAGCCGAATTGAAGAAGGCCCAAGCCTATGTTGGCATCGTTGAAGGCAAAATTGCCAAGCTTCACCATCTGCAGCCTGCCTTCGCCGAGTTCGCTGCCGAGGTCACAGGCTTCAGCAAGGGGCGCGACCCTTGGGCCTTAATGAATCCCGACGAGATGGCGCAGCTGGCTTCGCTTTGGGTGCGCAATCCTGAATTTGCGACGTTCCACTCCAATCAGGGGAAGTTTCCGATCGATTATCTCAAGAAGGAGATGTTCAAGGCCCTCCCCGCAGCCGATACGCCCGCATTTGCGGCTTTCCCCGCCCCCGTTCGCAACCTGATCAACGAAAAGCGCGCACCGCGGCCTCAGTGGTGGTTCATGGCAGTCCACCTCGTCAAACGCCTGCGGGAAGCGATACGCCTTGGCGTGCCGGGCGCCACCAAATGGCGCATGGACAACATTGCCGCCTATCGCAAGAGGATCGCCGACTTGCAGCCAAAGGACGCGCTGGCGATCTTTCGCCGGATGACCACTCCCAAAAGCGCTGACGTGACGAAGTTCGAGGCGGAGATCGCCAAGATCGAGGCCGAGCTGGCGAATCTGAGTCAGCTCGAGGCCGCGTTCAAACAGTTCGTCGAGGAGACCAGTAACTGGACCCGTGACCGCGATCCGTGGAGCCTGATGCAGCCAGCCGACGTCGAACAACTCGACGCACGGATGAATCAGGCCCGGGAGGAGTTCCGGGACTTCGCCGCTTCTTACCTACCGCACCGGCGCCAGGATTTAGAAACGCACGCCCTCGTCACCATGGCGTCGGCCGACGCGCGAGGCTACGCGGCGCTGCCTGAAACGGTCCGCACGTTAATCAACCGCGACTACCTGCTGCCAGCGGGCGGTTGGCATCAGATGTTCGGCAGAGGCGTCGAAATCCAGGGCGATTCTCCTGCGATGCGCGAAGACGGCTACATCATGCTGCTGCAACTGACCCACGACGACATGATGCACTGGAACTTCGGCGACAACGGCGTCTATCAATTTTGGATCTCACCGGCCGATCTGGACAAGCGTAACTGGGCGGCCGTGAAGATGACATTCGAAATGCATTGAGGAGGGCGACGCCCAGCAGCGAGAATGAGCCCACCGAGCCTTGAACTATCCGGGTTTAGTGCGGCTTTAATCACGCGCTACAAACTCACCGACCACCGGGGCGACCACCTTAACGCTATTGAAACTCCGGGAATGTACTCTCGAATTAACAATGCATTAATGATACGTGTCCAAGAGTATTTCATTACCGTATCGATTTGTCGCAAAGCTTCATGACCGCCGCAGCGAATCGCAATTCGACGACGCCCCAGGCCCCGCCGCATGACGAGGCATGCCTGGTCGCGGCGAACGTCAATCCGCGCACCGGCTTTGCCACCGACTATCTCAATCACTTCAACGAAGCGATCATGCTGCTCGAGCTGATGGCTGAGGTGCCCGAGTGCCGGGAGGATTTCTTCTCTTGGCAGCCGAAGAAATACGATGAGCATTTTGCGACCTCGAAGTTCAAACATCGGGATGTCGCCATCGCCGCCTATAGCAAGGCCGATCCCGCCTTGCGCCAGCGGCTCGATACGCTCGCGACCTCGATGAACGAGATCCTGATGGCCACGCGCGAAGTCATGCGCCAGGATGGCTGTAGCAGCAGCGTCATTGCGATTGCCGATCTCGCGGTGCGCTGGGTCAAACCGTTGGTCGCGCGCGCGGGCGATGTCATCAACGGGACCGAAGCCGAGCAACAGGCGGCCCGACGGGATGCCGCTCCACAGCTCGCGGTCGATGCGCTGCTGGCGCGCTAGCGCATGATCCGGCGAAGTGGAAACCGGTTCGCCGATAAGATTATGCGCTACTTAAATAACGCGCGCGATACGCAGATAGGTATACGCAATCTGCGCAAGCTTGATTGCGCCGCAAATCCGGTAGCCACTCTTGCTGATCGCGCGCCGTGACCGATCCCAGACATTATCCGGAGCGCCCCTACCTCGCAGTAAGCGCCGTTATTGTGCGCGACGGCGAATTTCTGGCGGTGCGCCGCGCCCGCCCGCCGATGCAAGGCCTCTTCACGCTGCCCGGCGGCTGCGTCGAAGCGGGCGAGAGCCTTGCCGAAGCGGTGCGTCGCGAAGTGCTGGAAGAAACCGGCCTCACCATCGAAGCGGGTGCGCTGGCCGGCTATCGCGAGGTGATCACCCAGGACGACGCCGGCCGGGTGCAGCGCCATTTCGTCATCCTGACCTTTGCCGCCCGCTGGGTCGCGGGCGAGCCGCGGCTGAATGAAGAGCTCCTGGAGGCACGCTGGATTCGGCCGGCCGGCTTGCCGGAGTTATCCACAACCGAAGGATTAGCGGAGATCGTTGCCTCGGCCTTCGAGCTGCTCGAACGGGGGTCCTAAGCTTTATCCATGCGGTGCCATAATTGTGCGCCGCCTCAACCGCGATAACGAAAGCGGCTTGCGGCGGGGACCGCCCCGGCGCATATCAGCGGCGGACATGCTCAAAGCGTTGTTAATCCTGTTGACGGTTTTCCTGGCCTTGCCCAGTGCGCCGGTTCGCGCTGTGGAAGGCGGCGCAGCGCCGTTCGACGGCGATCTGGCGCGACTGTCGGAAATCCTCGGCGCTCTGCACTATTTGCGCGGCCTTTGCGGCGCCAAAGAAGGGCAGAAATGGCGCAACGAAATGCAGGCGCTGATTGAGGCAGAAACATCGCCAGGAGAGCGCCGGACACGCATCGTCGCCAGCTTCAACCGGGGCTACCGCAGCTTCCAGCAGACCTACCGTACCTGCACGCCGGCGGCTGATTTCGCCATCCGCCGTTATCTGGAGGAAGGCTCAAAAATCTCCCGGGAAATCACGGCCCGCTACGCCAATTAACTTCCGGCATTAACCTTTCCTAAAATTGTGACCTTTGCAGATCGAAGCTGCATGCTAACCTGCGACTCGCAAACGAACGATGGGGCGGGCGGCTATTTCCATGAGCACTTTATGGCGCGGACATGCTGCTCGGGATGCGGCCCCGGATCACGAGCAGAAGAAGGTTGCGCTCGGTTATTTGCAGGAAGCTTGGGCCGAAGCTCGTCTCGACGGTGTTGACGGCGACTGTCTGGCACAGAGCTGCCTTTTTGCCGCCTTCGCCGAGCTCGTTTCTACCTATGGCGAGGAAGCCGCTGCCGAATACGCGGCAAGCCTTGCCGGTCGCATCCGCAATGGCGAATTTTCACTCGACCAGGCGCGCCAGTAACGGCGCACACTCCCTCTTCCAAAACCGATAGCCGCGGCAGCGCAATTAATGCGTTAGCGCGCCGATGCTTTCGTGGAAAGCGATGGCTTCCCCCTGCGACGGGCCGGTCAAATCGCCCTCCCACATCACTCTTCGGCCGCGCACGAAGGTACCGACCGGCCAACCCGTCACGCTGACGTTGTTATAGGGAGTCCAGCCCGGACGGGAGACGATCCAGGCGTCGGTTATTGTTTGACGCCGCCGCAGATCAACAACGGTCAGGTCAGCGTCATATCCGGCGGCGATGCGCCCCTTGGCTGCGATGCCGAAGACACGCGCCGGCCCGGCGCTGGTGAGATCGACAAGACGCTGGAGCGAAAGCCGACCGGCATTGACATGATCCAGCATGATCGGGACGAGGGTCTGCACGCCGGTCATGCCGGATGGACTGGCAGGATAAGCCTTGTTCTTTTCCTCGCGCGTATGCGGGGCGTGGTCGGACCCGAGCACGTCCACCACGCCTTGCATCAGACCCCGCCACACACCTTCCCGATGGGCGGCATCACGCACCGGCGGATTCATCTGCGCATAGGTGCCGAGGCGTTGATAGCAATCAGGCGCCTCCAGGGTGAGATGATGCGGGGTTGTCTCGACCGATGCGATGTCCTTGTGGCCGGCAAGAAATTCCATCTCCTGCGCGGTGGAAACATGCAGCACATGAATGCGCTTGCCGGTCTCATGCGCCAGCCGCACCAACCGCTGTGTGCAAGTCAGCGCCGCCACTTCGTCGCGCCATACCGGATGTGAGCGGGCATCGCCTTCAATCCGCAAACCCTGGCGCTCACGCAGGCGATATTCGTCTTCGGAGTGGAACGCAGCGCGGCGGCGGATGGCTTGAAGGATATCGCGCACGCCGCCGTCATCGTCGACCAGCAGGGTGCCGGTCGACGAGCCCATGAAGACTTTGACTCCCGCGCAGCCGGGCAGTTTTTCCAGCTCAGGCAAGTCCTTGATGTTTTCGCGCGTGCCGCCGACGTAAAAGGCGAAATCGCAATGCATGCGACCGCGCGCGCGTTTGACTTTGTCGGCCAGGGTTTCCGCGCTGGTGGTGGGAGGATCGGTATTCGGCATCTCGAATACGCCAGTGACCCCGCCCATCACGGCGCTGCGCGATCCCGATTCCAGGTCTTCCTTGTGGGTAGCCCCAGGCTCGCGAAAATGCACCTGGGTGTCGATGACGCCTGGAAGGATATGCAGGCCGCGACAGTCGAGGGTTTCCGCAGCCGCGCCAGACACCTCGCCGATAGTCACGATCTTTCCGGCGCGGATGCCGAGATCGCGGACGCCTTCACCATCCTGATTGACGACGGTCGCGCCCTTGAGGATCAGGTCGTAAGTTGCAGCCATCCCTTGGCGTAATACATGGCACGCCCGTGGCACAAGGGGGCGAGCCGTCGTTCGGGCTTGCGGGGACAAGCGCGTGGGTCCAAGTAGAAGCCGTGCAAATCACGCACGACGCAACCTGGCATCTGAAGTGCGATGAAAACAGCGCTGCTTCCAGATCGTGGCGTAGTGAAGGTGGCGGGCGAGGAAGCTCGTCGCTTTTTGCACGGGCTTGTCACCGCCGACGTAGACACGCTCGAGCCCGGACAAGCCCGTTTCGCCGCGCTGTTGACGCCGCAAGGCAAGATCATCGCCGATTTCATCATCACAGAGGCCGAGACGGCCGATGGCGGGGGTTTCTTCCTCGATTGTCCGCGTGCGCTCGCACCGGCTTTGGTCGAGAAGCTGACCTTTTATCGCCTGCGTGCCAGGCTCGGCATCGAGGACCTTTCCGACAAGCTCGCCGTCATGGCGGCGTGGGAAGGAACCGGCACAACCGAATGCGGCTTGCTTTATCCCGACCCGCGACTGCCCGCGCTGGGCCTGCGCAGCATTCTCCCGCCCGACTTGCTCGCTGAAGCGACAGCAGAGCTTGGCGCGACACGGGTCGAGGCTGCGGTTTACGATGCGCACCGAATCGCGCTCGGCGTGCCGCGTGGCGGATTAGATTTCATCTATGGCGACGCTTTTCCGCACGAAGCGGACATGGACCAATTCGGGGGCGTGGATTTTGGCAAGGGTTGCTACATAGGCCAGGAGGTGGTTTCGCGCGTCGAGCATCGCCGCATGGCGCGCACCCGCATCGTGCCGGTGGCCTATGACGGCTTTGCACCAGACGCGGGAACGCCGGTTGTGGCGGGCGACAAGACCGTAGGTACGCTCGGCTCGACCGCTGGCGGGCACGGACTGGCGATGCTGCGGCTCGATCGGGTGGAGGACGCGCTGACGGCGCACACGCCGCTCACCGCCGGCGGCGTGCCGCTGCGTATTGCCAAGCCGGCGTGGGCGCGTTTTGCTGTTCCGGGCGAAACGAAAGCGGCGCAATGAGCACCCTTCCCCATGCTGACGGACTTCAACGCTGCCCCTGGCCGCGCGAGGATGCCCTTTACATCGCCTATCACGATCAGGAATGGGGCGTGCCGGAATACGACGATCGCGCGCTCTATGAGAAGCTCATGCTCGATGGATTCCAGGCCGGGCTGTCCTGGATCACTATTCTGCGCAAACGCGAGAATTTTCGCCGCGCCTTCGATGGCTTCGCTCCGGAAAAAATTGCGCGCTACCGGCCCGCAAAAATCGAGAAGCTGATGCAGGACGCCGGTATCGTGCGCAATCGCGCCAAGATCGACGGCGCCGTGCTTTCGGCGCGGGCTTGGCTGGAAATAATGGAGAACGGCCCCGGATTTTCCGCACTGCTTTGGGATTTGGCGGGAGGTGCTCCGAAGATCAATCGCTTCCGCACCGTCAAGCAAGTGCCGGCAGAAACCGAAGTGTCGCGCAGGATGTCAAAGGAATTGGCGCGGCGGGGACTAAAATTCTGCGGGCCAACCATCGTCTATGCCTTCATGCAGGCCGTCGGCATGGTCAACGACCACCTCGTCAAATGCCATCGCCACGACGCCTGCGCCAAGCTCACGAAATAAGCCGCCGTGCCGCAAAAGAAAAAAACGGGTTTGGAGCCGCTTTCCCGCAAGACAGCAGCAGAAAGCGCTTCGCCCCGCGCATGGCAGCGCATGTTATCGGGACGGCGACTCGACCTGCTTGACCCTTCGCCACTCGACGTGGAGATCGAGGACATCGCCCATGGGCTGGCGCGCGTGGCACGCTGGAACGGCCAGACCAAGGGCCCCCATATTTTTTCGGTCGCACAGCATACTTTGCTGGTGGAGGCGGTTGCCCGCGCCCGCACGCCACGCCTGGACCGTCAGCGGCGTCTCGCAATCATCCTGCACGACGCGCCGGAATATGTAATCGGCGACATGATCTCGCCATTCAAGGCGGTGATCGGAGATTCCTACAAGGCTGTAGAGAAGCGCCTGTTGGCCGCGATCCATCTGCGCTTCGGCCTTCCGCCCGTCTTACCGCAGGAGATCGAGGTGTTAATCAAGATGGCCGACCGCGGGGCCGCCTATTTCGAAGCCACGCGACTTGCCGGCTTCGATGCTGCCGAAGCACGCCGCTTCTTCGGCAGACCGCCAAGCTTTTCGCTGGCCCTGGAACGGGATTATCTCAACCCTTGGCCCGCCGACATCGCCGAGGAGCGTTATCGTGAACGGCTGAACAAGCTCATACGCGAATGACCGCGCGCCACAGATATGACAAAACGCAGCGTTAGAAGATTGAGATGATTTATGTTTGCTCACTGGCCCGCCTCCACCAGACGGTCGAGGAGACCGGCGCCCGTCACATCATCACCTTGCTCAAGGACATCTCGCTGGTCGAGCGCCCACCCACGGTAGATGCGAAAAATCATTTGCACATCGATGTCGACGACATCAACTGCCCGGTCGACGGCTATAGTCATCCGTGCGAGGACCACGTCGCGCGTCTGATGCACTTCGTCACAAGTTGGGATCGCTCGGCGCCGATGGTAATTCATTGCTACGCCGGCATCAGCCGTTCGACGGCGAGCGCCTATGCCGCGGCTTGCGCGCTTAATCCCGGCCGCGATGAGATGGCCATCGCGCAGGAGATGCGCCGCGCCTCGCGCACCGCCATGCCTAACAGCCTGATCGTGTCGCTTGCGGACCGGATTCTGGAACGCCAGGGGCGTATGATCGCCGCCATTGAAGCCATCGGGCCGGGCGATATGGCCTATGAGGCCGATCCGTTTTCGCTCGATTTGAAATAGATCTTTTTGCTCGCCCACCAGGCGCTGCGCGATGGCCAAATTGACACTCCCACCGATCGAGATTGGCCTCACCGCCGCAATTGTAGCGGCCGAGGACGACGAGCCGACAATTCTCGTCGCGTCTGACCGTGGCAAAGGAGAGCCGCGCGCCGGACTTCCCTTCGGTCCTTTCGACCCGCGCACGCACCGCACCTTCGAGATCGGACTGCATGCTTGGGTCGAGGAGCAGACCGGGCTGCGCCTGGGCTATGTGGAGCAGCTTTATACATTCGGCGATCGCGGCCGCCATCTTGCGCAGGACGCCAGTCCGCATGTGGTCTCGGTCGGCTATCTGGCGCTCAGCCGGATGCCAGACAACGCAAGCCTGCGCGCCTCTGCCGCCGGCTTCGAGCCCTGGTATCGGTTCTTCCCGTGGGAGGACTGGCGTGAAGGCCAGCCGGAAATCCTCGACTCCACCATCTTGCCGCTCCTGAAGGATTGGGCCGCAGGCAAACAGGAGCCGGAGGCTGGCCGCGCGCTTGGCCGGCAGGAGCGGCTGCGGCTCTGCTTCGGCATAGGTGCAAGCCCGTGGGATGAGGAGAAAGTGCTCGATCGCTACGAACTGCTCTATGAGGCAGGTCTGGTAGAGGAGGCAAAGCGCGACGGACGCGAGGCAGCGCTCGCCCGCGAAACGCTGCCCGCGTTAGGAGAGGCCATGCGCTTCGACCATCGGCGCATTCTGGCTACCGCCATCGCGCGGCTACGCGCCAAGCTGAAATACCGCCCGGTGATCTTTGAGCTGATGCCGGCTGAATTTACGCTGACCGAGTTGCAAGTGACGGTGGAAGCGATTTCGGGGCGGCATCTGCATAAACAAAACTTCCGCCGTTTGGTGGAGACAGGCGCGCTGGTCGAGCCTACCGGCGAAATGTCGACCTCCACCGGCGGACGCCCTGCTGCCCGCTTTCGTTTCCGGCGTGAAGTGATGCAGGAACGGCCCTCGCCAGGCTTGCGACTTGGCGGGCGCGGCTAACCTCGCACCAGAAAATCATTCGTTGTCGATGGATTCCGTTGCCGACACGGCGCGCACTTTGGCGGCGCGCGAACGTGTCGCGGTCGCGAGATCGACCCGCCCGGACTTGCGATTGAACTCGCAATAGGCAAATCCAAGCCCGGAAATCGAACCGCGGAAACTCGCCTGATCGATCTTCTGCAGATTGAAGCAGGGTTGGAACGGCAGGCCCTGCATGGAAGCGCAGACCGCCTCCGGCTTGACTTGCAGCGTGCCGGCCGGAAGCCGGACGTTGCGAACGGGACCGCTGCCGCCGAACTGGACCGAGCCGGCGACCGAACCGTCCGCGTAGATGCGACCAGCGCCGCGCGTGCCCTCAAAACAGTTGAAGGCGAATAGCTTGCCGGCGATGAACCGGCGCGCTTCTTCGGGTTTCAGCTCTTCGGCAAAAGCCGGGGCGCTCGCCATGAGCCCCAGCACGATGACGGCCATACGCTTAAACATCCGGATCAACCCCCACTCGACGCTGCGGAAATCCTAACGGACTTTTGTTAATGAAAATCTTACCATGACGCTTTCGGCAGATGAAGGCGGGATTTTCCCCAATTTTCAGGCGGTTATCTGACTTTCACCACCATACGTCCGCGCACCTTACCCTCGAGAATGCGCGGCGCGGTGGTAATAACGTCCGCAAGCCCAATCTCGCTGGTCATGGTGGCAAGCTTGCCACGATCGAGATCCGAGGCCAGCCGTTCCCAGGCCGTGCGGCGCAACGCGAGCGGGCACATCACCGAATTGATGCCGAGAAGCGACACACCGCGCAGGATGAAAGGCGCAACGCTCGCGGGCAGATCCATGCCGCCGGCAAGTCCACAAGCTGCAATCGCCCCGCCATAGCGGGTCGTCGACAATAGGTTGGCAAGCGTCGTCGAGCCGACGGTATCAATGCCGGCGGCCCAGCGTTCTTTTGCCAGAGGCTTTGCGGGACCGCTCATTTCCGCACGATCGATGACTTCGGCGGCGCCCAGCGCTTTCAGGTAGTCGGTTTCCTGCAGGCGGCCGGTGGAGGCGACCACATGTCGGCCGAGCTTGGCCAGCAATGCGACCGCAACCGAGCCGACACCCCCGGCCGCACCGGTGACGATCACCGGCCCGGATTGCAAAGCGAGGCCATGACGCTCCAACGCCATGACGCAAAGCATGGCGGTATAGCCGGCAGTGCCAATCGCCATGGCGTCACGCGCGCTCATGCCCGGCGGCAGCGGCACCAGCCAATCGCCGTTGACACGAGCCTTTTCGGCATAGGCGCCGAGATGCGTTTCGCCCAAACCCCAACCATTACAGATGACCTTGTCGCCGGATTTCCAGGCGGGATGCGAAGAGATTTCCACCGTGCCGGCGAAATCGACTCCCGGGATCATGGGAAAGCGGCGCACCACCGGCGCCTTGCCGCTGATAGCGAGACCGTCCTTGTAGTTCACCGTCGACCATTCGATCCGAATGGTGACGTCGCCGTCCATCAGATCCCCATCGTCGAAATCCGTGAGCGCGACCTTTTGGCCGCTGTCGCCCTTTTCAATCACGATGGCTTGAAAGCGGGGCACGGATTGACCTCTCGTCGTCATGGCCGGGCATTGCCCGCGAAGACGGGCGTAAACGCCCTTATGTCTCGGCCATCTCGATCAGGGACGCAACGGCGTGCCTACCTAAGTGAGATGCCCGGTATTGCAGGCAAGTTTACGTAGTCTGCGCGGGTTTGACTACGTTGCCGGGCATGACAAGAAAATTAGGCTGCCGCAGTGGCCATGCGCGCCACCGGTTTTTCCACGATCGGAAGATTGACCAGCGCCGAGATCACGCCAAGCGCGGCCGCGCCCCACCAGACCACGTCATAGGAGCCGGTGCGCTCGAACAACACGCCGCCGAGCCAGACCCCGAGGAAGCCGCCGACCTGGTGGCTGAAGAAGGCGATGCCCGCCAACATGGTGAGCCAGCGCGTGCCGAACATTACGGCAATGATGCCGTTAGTCGGCGGCACGGTCGACAGCCAGAGCAGCCCCATGATGGCGCCGAAGGCGATCGCCGAGGCCGGACTTGCCGGCAATGTGATGAAGGCGACGATCGCCAGCGAGCGCGTGGCATAAATGAAGGAAAGCAAATACCGCTTCGGCATTTTGTCGGACAGCCAGCCGGCCAGCAACGAACCGATGATGTTGAAAAGCCCGATCGCCGCCAGGGTCCAGCCGCCGTCTTCAACCGTCAGGCCACGGTCAGTCAGATAGCCCGGCAGGTGCACCGTGATGAAGAACAGCTGGAAGCCGCAGGTGAAAAAGCCGATCACCAGCAGCACATAACTGCGCTGGCCAAAAGCCTCCATCAGCGACTGCCGCAGCGATTGCGTTTCCAGTCCTGCCGCCGAGGATGACTCCATGCTTGGCGTCGCCAGCGGCACCGACAGCGGCATAATCAGCGCTACGAGCAGCGCGAAGCCGAGCAGCGCCATCTGCCAGTCGAACTCGCGCAAGAGGACAATGGCGAGCGGCGCAAACAGGAACTGGCCGAAGGAGCCCGCAGCAGTGCCGACGCCGAAGGCGAGTGAACGCCATTCCGCCGGCATTAGCTTGGCGAAAGCGCCGAGCACGACTTGGAAGCCGGCCCCGGACAGGCCAAAGCCGACGAGAACACCGGCGCTGACATAGAACAGGAGTGGCGAATTGCCACCGAAGGCCATCAGCAAGAGGCCGGCGGAATGGAGCAGTGCACCGGCGGCGAGCACGCGCGCGGCGCCGTAGCGATCGGCAATGGCGCCGGCGATCGGCTGCCCCGCGCCCCACAGCAACATCTGCAATGCCAGGCCGAGGGAAAAGACATCGCGGCCCCAGCCTTGCGCCACCGACACTGGCGTGAGGAACAGACCGAGCGTCGAGCGCGGCCCGAAGCCGAGCGCCGACACGGCCGCGCCGCAGACCAGGATCACGGCTGGCGTGCGCCAGGTCATCAATTTCGAAGTGGTGAGAACGGACATGAAAAATTCCGGGGAGCGCCAGTCGCGGGCAACGACTAGCGTGCATCCCTACTCTTTCAGCGAAACGCCGACAAATTTCTTTTCCGAATGGATTTGTTCTCGCGTGGAGATCGGTCAGCGCCACGGACGCCCACCGCGAGGGCATGCCTGATCGTCAGCTAAGGGCTAGCGGTGCCGGGCAGGAAGTGCTATATAGCATTTGCTCGAAGTGAGAAGAAGCCGGTGCAGCCCGGGTATTTTTTGTCCCAAGTTATGCTCAAATAGAGCATATAAGGGAGGCAAGCATGCCGATTATCGAAACTCTTGGCCCGCAGGCCAGACCTGCCCGGCCCGCGCCGCAGGCGCGACGGGGAACGCGTTTCCCGATCTTGCCCATGCCCGCGCTGGAATGGAACGCGGAAGTGGAGCGCGAGACCGCGCATCTCTACGAGCGCGTGAAAAACGTCATTCCCTCGGTGGAGTGGCCGTTCTTCGCGCCCTATGTGCGTGCGATCAACAAGCTCAAGAAAGAGCGCAACGCGGTTATTCTGGCGCATAATTATCAGACGCCGGAAATCTATAACTGCGTCTCCGACGTCGTCGGTGACTTGCTGCAGCTTGCGCGTGAGGCGGCCAAGGCCGACGCCGACGTGATCGTGCAATGCGGCGTCCACTTCATGGCGGAGACCGCCAAGATCCTGAATCCCGACAAGGTCGTGCTGATTCCCGACGTGAATGCCGGCTGCTCGCTGGCGGAGTCCATCACGGCGGAGGACGTGCGGCTGTTGCGCGAGCGCTTCCCCGGCGTGCCGGTGGTGACTTACGTGAACACGTCGGCCGAGGTGAAGGCCGAGAGCGACATCTGCTGCACCTCTGCGAACGCTGTGCAGGTGGTCGAGAGTCTCGGCACCGACAAGGTGATCTTCCTGCCGGACCAGTATCTCGCGTCCTATGTCGCCTCCCAGAGCAAGGTGAAAATCATCGCCTGGAAAGGCTCCTGCGAGGTGCATGAGCGTTTTACCGGCGAGGAGTTGCGCCGCGTGCGCGAGGACGATCCCTCGGTGCAGATCATCGCGCATCCGGAATGCCCACCCGACGTGATCGCCGAGGCGGATTACACCGGTTCGACTTCCGGCATGATCGACTTTGTGCGCAAACGCCAGCCGAAGCGCGTTGTGCTCGTCACCGAATGCTCAATGGCGGACAACGTCTCGGCAGAGCTGCCGAACGTGCAGTTCGTGCGGCCGTGCAATCTCTGCCCGCATATGAAGCGCATCACCCTGCCGAAGATCCTCGACAGCCTGGTCTATATGCAGGAAGAGGTCTGGGTGGATCCGGCCATCGCCGCCAAGGCCCGCCGTGCCGTCGAGCGCATGGTGAACTTGAAGAGCTGAGCTCTGCCTGTCCTCCTCCGGACAGGCGAAAGGGCGGTATGTCCCAACAACCAAATATCCTCATCATCGGCGGCGGGCTCGCCGGCCTGTTCTGCGCGCTGAAGCTGGCGCCGCGGCCGGTGACCGTGCTGGCCTCCGCGCCGATTGGCGAAGGCGCCTCCACTGCCTGGGCCCAGGGCGGCATCGCTGCTGCGGTGGCGGAAGGCGACACGGCGGAAGCCCATGCGCGTGACACCATCGCTGCCGGGGCGGGCCTGGTTGACGAAGATGTGGCGCGGGGCATGGCGGAGGAAGCCGGCGAGCGCGTGCATGATCTTCTGTCCTATGGCGTTCCCTTCGACAAGGATTTGCAGGGACGCCTCGCGGTCTCGCGCGAGGCGGCGCATTCGGCCCGCCGTATTGTCCGGGTGCAGGGCGACATGGCCGGCGGCGCCATCATGGCAGCGCTGGCCGATGCCGCGCGCAGGACTCCATCGATCCATGTGATGGAAGGACTGTCGGCGGAAGAACTGATCGTTGCACAGGGCGCGATCATGGGCGCGAAGGCGCGTGACGCTGCCGGTCGTCTTGTCACCCTGCCCGCCAGCGCCGTCGTACTCGCTACCGGTGGCATCGGCCACCTCTACGCGGTGACCACCAATCCATCGGAAGCGCGCGGCATCGGTCTCGCCATTGCGGCACGCGCGGGGGCGCTGCTGGCCGATACCGAATTTGTGCAATTCCATCCGACCGCCATCGACATCGGCCAAGACCCGGCACCGCTTGCCACGGAAGCCCTGCGCGGAGACGGTGCCCTGCTCGTCAACCGCAAGGGCGAGCGCTTTATGCGCAAGCTGCATCCCGACGGCGACCTCGCGCCGCGCGATATTGTCGCCCGCGGGGTCTTCGCCGAAATCGCGGCAGGCCGCGGTGCCTTCCTCGATGCGCGCGAAGCCATCGGCGAGTTTTTCATGGCGCGCTTTCCCACCGTCTATGCAAGCTGCACGGCGGCCGGCATCAACCCGGCACGCGATCTCATCCCGATCGCTCCGGCGGCGCATTACCACATGGGCGGCGTGGCGGTGGATGAGCGCGGCCGGACCTCGATACCCAATTTGTGGGCGGCTGGTGAAGTCGCTTGCACGGGTGTTCACGGCGCCAACCGGCTGGCGTCGAACTCGTTGCTGGAAGCCGTGGTGTTCGGCGCACGGGTTGCGCAGGATATCCGCAGCATGGCCCTTAAGGCTCCCATCACGCCAGGAAAAAAAGATTTCGTCTCTGCTGTGAGGCAGGCCGTGCATGACGATGAGTTGCGTCAAATCATGGCGCGGCATGTTGGCGTCATCCGTGACGCCGAAGGGCTCGCGCGAGCGCTGGCGGATATTGCCCGTATCGAGCGCACGGCAACGTCTCGAGCGCTCCGCAACATGGCGACCACGGCATTGCTGATCGCTGCTGCCGCCTGGAAGCGGCGGGAGAGCCGGGGCGGCCATTATCGCTCCGACTACCCTCAGCCGGATCCGGCGCAGGCAAACCGGACTTTCCTGGCGCTGGAGGATGCACGCGCGATTGCTGCGCGCGCTGCTGCCCGCCCCGTGCCCGCGCTGTAAGGATCACCATGACAAGCTCGCTGCTCTGCCCCGATGCTTTCATCTCGCCTCTTGAGATCGACGAGGCGGTGACGCGCGCGTTGGCGGAGGACCTGGGCCGCGCCGGCGACGTGACGTCGATTGCAACGGTGCCGGAAACCACGCTAGGCCACGCGATTGTCGCCGCCCGCAAGGCCGGCCGCATTGCCGGCTTGCCGCTGGTGGAAGCCGCCTTCCGCAAGCTCGCCCCGGAGATGGAGATCAAGGCGCATGCCCGCGACGGCGACGCGGTGGCGGCGAACACTACCCTGATGACGGTGACCGGCCCCGCGCGCGCCATGCTTGCGTCGGAACGCGTGGCGTTGAATTTCATCGGGCATCTTTCCGGCGTTGCCACCGCCACGGCGGAATATGTGCGCCGCGTCTCGCATACCAAGACGCGCGTCACCTGCACGCGCAAGACGCTTCCCGGCCTGCGCGCCCTGCAGAAATACGCCATCCGTTGCGGCGGCGGTTTCAATCATCGCTTCGGGCTCGATGACGCTGTGCTGATCAAGGACAACCATGTGGCGGTGGCCGGCGGCATCCGGCCGGTACTGGAGCGCGCCCGCGCCACCGTCGGCCATCTGGTGAAGATTGAAATCGAGGTGGATTCACTCGAACAGCTGCGCGAGGTGCTCGACACCGAGCTCGCCGACGTTGTGCTGCTCGACAATTTCGACGTGCCGCGGCTGCGTCGAAGCCGTTGCGATGGTGAAGGGCAAGCTCGTTACCGAAGCCTCAGGCGGCATCACGCTCGATACCGTCGCCGCCATCGCGGAGACCGGCGTGGATTATGTTTCTTCCGGCGCGCTGACGCATTCCGTGATCAATCTCGACATCGGGCTCGACATCGAGATCTGACTGTCTGCCGCCTTTCCACGGCTAGCTGGCGTCGGAGTGAATAGTGATCCGCGCTGTGAAGGTCGGGAACCTGATCTCAAGCACTTTGCCGGCGTGAAGCTGTGATCTGGTCTACGAGCCATCTCAGACTTTTGAAGCAGTGTACGAAACGCTACCGCGCCGCCGGCTCAAACAACTCGATCGGGTTGCCATCGGGATCCTCCAAGAGAATCTGTTTGCCTCCCGGTCCGGTTTCCATGCGATTGCGAAAATGCAGGCCCGTCTTTTCCAACACCGCGATCCTGTCAGGCAGGTTTGCTACCTTGAGGATCACCCGATTCCATCCGCCCGAACTCTTGCGCATGACCATTCGGCATCGGTCGGGATCCGGACGCTCCTGGACCGCTGAGGATCAATTTGAGCTGGGCGATGGAGACCTGCGCAAATTCAGGCAAATGCTTGTGGTCGAGCTTGAACCCGAGCTTCTTCGTATAGAAATCGATGGATCGGCTGACATCTTTCACCTGATAGCGAACGCCCCATAACTCCTGTACGAGACCTTGCGCGTCCGCTTCTCCCAAAGATTGGCGTCCGAGTTGGTTCATCGTTTCACCTGTTCGTTGAGTGCGATTCCGCAAGCGGCTCAAGCTTGACCCGCACATGTACCACGGCATACCGAGCCAACGAGTAATTCGGCTCCCTGGTTCCCGACGCAGCTAGCTGTTCCCTTAAGTTGCGACAAGGAAGAGCGCTGCGCAAAGATGACGAGCGCTACAGCTTCGCGATGGCCTCGTTGGTCGCCGCGGTGGTGCCCCAGGCGGGCGCCTCCTCGCCGTCGCCCCATTTGCGCGGGCGGTAGAAAGTGTGCACGCCGAATTTATACAGCCGCTTCATTTCTCGCACCCATTTCGGCCGCACCCAGTAGGCGTGGTAGTGCGTCGCGCGATTGACTTCCGGCAGCCAATATTTGCCATCGAGCACGTCGCGCGCGATGTGCGTGGCGCGCGACCAGGCCTGCGGCTCGGTTATGGTGTTGGGAATGCCATCACAGGCGAAAGTAAATTGGCAAGCCAGACGCCGGTGCGCATTCTGATATACCGCGCCGCAGACGCTGCGCGGATAAAAGCCGGAGAACACCCTGTTCATCACGACCTGCGCCACCGCGATCTGGCCGCGTGTCGCCTCGCCACGCGCTTCGAAATAGACCGCATCGGCCAGACATTTCTCCGCCTTGATGCGCGCCTTGCCCTCGAGGTTCAGCCGCTCAGCCGGCGTGAACGGGCGTTTTCCTTCGCCTGTGACCTCGCCCTTTGGCGCGATGCTCTCGCCGCCTTGAGTATCCGCCGGCACCTCCTTGGGATCGAGCGCGGATTGCTTGATGTCGGGATCGGCGGGCGCTGCAGGCTCGATAATCGACGGTTCCTCGCCTGGCATCCATTTCTCGATGGCGCCCGGCGCATCGCCGAGTGGTTCGTTGCCGAAATAGAGCCGCGCCATTTCCACCATCGGCTCGACAGTCTCGGTTGAAGTAAAATCCTCAGCTTCGGCAACCACGACGTCGACCGGATCGGGAATATCTACACCGGGATTCTCGGCAGCTTCCGACGCCTCCGGGATCGCTTCGGCTTCCACCGCAGCGCCCGGTTTATCTTCCGGCGTGGCGGCCGACGGCGCTTCATTCCCGGGAGCTGCGGTGTCCGCGGCAACGCTCTCTACCGGTTCGGCTTCCCCCGGCACGTCAACCGGCTGGGCTGGCAGCGAGGCCGCGGCGGACGGTTCATCCGGCGCGTTGATGGCGTCCTGAGCCGGCGGAGGAGGAAAGAGCACCGGTTGCCGGTCTCCCTTGGCTCTCCGGTCGATCGTCGGGAATGGCAGCGAAGAATCGTCGATGTCCGGCTGCAGGTCCCAAGACCCTAGCGTGATCATACGCGGATCGAGGCTGGCAAGCCGATAACTCAAAGGCTGCGGTACGGCGGTGCCGACCGGCCGAGAGAAACTGAAGGTTGCGGCATGAATGGTGCCGAAGGCGGAGGCCCGGATGTGCTGGCGCCAATGCGCGGCGATGTCAGGCTGCCGGGCAATGAGGGCCGCGACATCCTGGTGGCCAATCTGGTTCGGCGCGAGCGCGAAGACAAAAACGCAAAGGCCGCAGGGCGCCAAAAACATACCCTTCGGCCTAGCATTCCCTGTCATTCTGACGCTCACGCCACGCTAGGCCACGACGCAACGAATACCGTTGCCGACTGACGCGCAGTGGCGCCAATGCGACGGATTTCTTTATTGCTGAATTAACGTTGCGATTTTGTTAATCGCACGCCCGGCTAAGCATTCGTTAACCGTGCTCAGCCGCGTTCCACGTGCAAAGCTCCGAAAAACGGAGAGAAAAAAAACTACGCCTGTCCGGCGGCGGTCTTGCCGAGCGCGGCCTGGGCGGCGGCAAGCCGCGCGATCGGTACGCGGAAGGGCGAGCATGACACGTAGTCGAGCCCGATCTGATGGCAGAAAACGACCGAAGCGGGATCGCCGCCGTGCTCGCCGCAGATGCCCACCTTGATATCCGCGCGCGTGTTGCGGCCGCGCTCGACGCCGATCCGCACCAATTCGCCAACGCCCTGCTGATCGATGGAGACGAACGGATCAATGGGCAGGATCCCGCGCGCGGTATAGATGCCGAGGAAACTCGCGGCGTCATCGCGGCTGATGCCGTAGGTAGTCTGCGTGAGATCGTTCGTGCCGAAGGAGAAGAACTCCGCTGTCTGCGCGATTTCGCCGGCAAGCAGGGCGGCGCGCGGCAATTCGATCATGGTGCCGACCTGATACGTCAGTTTCTTGCCGGTTTCCTTGGTCACCGCCTCCGCCATGGCGTCGATGTGTGACTTGATCACGTCAAACTCGGCTTTGGTGGCGATCAACGGCACCATCACTTCCGGAACCACCGGCTTTCCGGTCCGGCCAGCTGCTTCCACCGCCGCCTCGAAAATGGCGCGCGCCTGCATCTCCGCGATCTCGGGATAGGCGATGGCGATGCGGCAGCCGCGGAAGCCGAGCATCGGATTAAATTCGTGCAGTTCCTGCGCGCGCGCCGCCAGCTTTTTCTTGTCCGCGCCCATTGCGGCTGCGACCTCGGCGATTTCCTGCTCGCCATGCGGCAGAAATTCATGCAGCGGGGGATCGAGCAGACGGATGGTCACCGGCAATCCGCCCATGATCTCGAACAGTTCGACAAAATCCGCCCGCTGCATCGGCAACAGTTTTGCTATTGCGGTGCGGCGCGCCTTCTCGTCGTCTGCGAGGATCATCTCGCGCACGGCCTGGATGCGGTTCTCATCGAAGAACATGTGTTCGGTGCGGCAGAGCCCGATGCCCTCGGCGCCGAATTTCAACGCCACGCGGGCGTCGTTTGGCGTGTCGGCATTCGCACGCACGCCGAGCTTGCGCACGGCATCGGCCCAGGCGATCAGCGTGCCAAATTCGCCCGAAAGCTCAGGCTCCACCATCGGGATGCGTCCCGCCAGCACCTGTCCGGTTGAGCCGTCGATGGTAATGACGTCGCCTTCCTTCAGAGTCACGCCGCCAGCCGACATGGTGCGGGCGGCGGGGTCCACACGGATAGTGCCGGCCCCGGAAACGCAGGCTTTGCCCATGCCGCGCGCGACCACGGCGGCGTGCGATGTCATGCCGCCGCGCGTAGTCAGAATGCCTTCCGAGGCATGCATGCCGTGAATATCTTCCGGGCTGGTTTCAACCCGCACCAGAATGACTTTATGGCCATCGGCCTTCAGCTTCGCCGCGTCATCCGATGTGAACACGATCTCGCCGGATGCCGCGCCCGGCGAAGCGGGCAATCCGGTGGCGATGACCTTGCGCTCGGCCTTTGGATCGATCGTCGGGTGCAGCAATTGGTCGAGCGAGGCGGGCTCGACACGGCTAATTGCTTCTTCCTTCGTGATCAGCCCTTCGCTCGCCAGCTCGACCGCGATACGCAGCGCCGCCTTGGCGGTGCGCTTGCCCGCGCGCGTCTGCAGCATCCAGAGCTTGCCCTGTTCAATGGTAAATTCCAGGTCTTGCATGTCGCGGTAGTGCTTCTCCAGCGCCTGATAGATGCGCGTGAGCTCAGCGAAGGCTTGCGGCATCGTGTTTTCCAGCGACGGCTTGTTGGAACCGGCTTCCTTGCGCGCGGCCTCGGTAATTTCCTGCGGCGTGCGGATACCGGCGACGACGTCTTCACCTTGCGCGTTGATAAGAAATTCGCCGTAAAGGCTTCTCTCCCCGGTGGAGGGATTGCGCGTGAAGGCCACCCCGGTGGCGGAGGTTTCGCCCATATTGCCGAAGACCATGGCCTGCACATTGACCGCGGTGCCCCAGTCCTCCGGTATGTTGTGCAGCCGGCGATAGGTTTTTGCGCGCGTATTCATCCAGGAGCCAAACACCGCGCCGATGGCGCCCCAGAGCTGCTGTTGCGGATCCTGCGGGAACGGCTCGCCCTGCTCTTCCTCCACGCGCTCCTTGTAGCGCTTAACCAGCTTCACCCAATCATCCGCCGTGACTTCGGTATCAAGCGAATAGCCGTTGCGATCTTTATGAGCCTCGAGGATTTCCTCAAAGTGATGGTGGTCCATCCCGAGCACCACGTTGGAATACATGGTGATGAAGCGGCGGTAGCTGTCATAGGCAAAGCGGCGGTCCCCGGCCTTCTTCGCCACCGCCTCGACCGTTTCGTCATTAAGTCCGAGATTAAGGACGGTATCCATCATTCCTGGCATGGACGCGCGCGCGCCGGAGCGCACCGACACCAGGAGCGGATTCTCGCGGTCGCCGAACTTCTTGCCGACAAGACGCGCGATATGATCAAGCGCAGCATTTACCTGCGCTTCGAGATCGGGCGGATATTTGCTGCCCTTGGCATAGAAATAACTGCAGACTTCGGTACTGATGGTGAAGCCAGGCGGTACCGGCAGACCCAAGCCCGCCATCTCGGCCAGACCCGCGCCTTTGCCGCCGAGGAGCTCGCGCATATTTCCGCGGCCTTCGGCTTTGCCGTCACCGAATGTATAGACCCATTTCGTCATTACTCATTCCAATGCGTTGCGCCGGCCCCTGCCGGCGCTGCCAGCCGATAAACTCTCGCAGAAATCAGCGGAGGACTCCGAGACCAAACAGTCCAACAACGATGAGATAGATAGCAACCAGATAATTAAGAAAGCGCGGCATGATAAGGATCAGAATGCCAACAAGCAGGGCAAGAATGGCCGGAATATTAGTCATCGCGATGTTCATCGAGGTCTCCATGGGATCAGGGAAAAACCGTCAAAGACGCAGAGTGTTCCCGCCAGGGTAGTGCGGGTCAAGATGAGGCTTGCTGTCCTCCGATCTTCGAAAAGTCCGCCACCGCTGCTGTCGCCTCGCGGATTTCATTCAGCAACTTGAGACGATTCTCGCGCAGCTTGGCGTCGTCTTCCACATTCACCGTAACCTTGTCGAAAAAAGCGTCGACAAAAGGCCGAAGCTTGGCGATGGCGGTCATGGCGGCGGTGAAATCTTCCGCCTCCAATGCGGCTGCGGCTCCCGCTTTCGCCGATACGATAGCCTCCGCCAGCGCGCGCTCCTCGCCTTGCTTATACGCTTTGGCCTCGGGCGCGCCGGTATAGCTCTTGTTGTCCTTCTTTTCCTCAATTCGGATGATGTTGGTCGCGCGCCTGTAGCCGGCGAGCAAATTCTTGCCGTTTTCGGTTTCCAAGAAGTCGGCGAGCGCCTCCACGCGGCGTACAATGATCAACAAATCGTCTTGGCGTTCGAGGCTGAAAACCGCATCCACCAGATCGTGGCGTGCACCACCCTCGCGCAGATGGACCTTCAGCCTGTCCGCGAAGAAGCCGAGCATGTCGGAGGCTAATTCATGCCCAACAACATCGATGTCGGGAACTTTCGCGTGAGTATCATCGCCCTTCGCGGTGCGTGCGATGCTGTCGGTCCAGCGATGCAGAACATCAGCAATCAGCCGGGAGGCGATGCTTTCCTCCTCCGACACGTCCTTGCCAAGCGAAATGTGATGGCGCCGCGCGAGGATCGGTCGGCTCGCCGATTCCGCGACAGGCATAATGCGAAGCCGCAGCTTGTTCTCCAGCACGATGCGGATGATGCCCAGAGCCGCGCGGCGCAAGGCATAAGGATCCTTCGAGCCGGTGGGCTTTTCCTCGATCGCCCAGAAGCCCGCGAGCGTGTCGAATTTGTCCGCCAAGGCGACCGCCACCGACACCGGTTCTGACGGCACGCGATCAGAGGGCCCCTGCGGCTTGTAATGATCCTCGATGGCGTGCGCGACGCTTTCATCCTCGCCTTGCGCCTGCCCGTAATAACGGCCCATCACGCCTTGTAATTCGGGGAACTCGCCGACCATCTCGCTGACCAGATCGGTCTTGGCGAGTTTTGCCGCGCGCTCGGCCAATGCCGGATCGGCGCCGACCGCGGGTGCCAACTCGCGCGCCAGCCGCTCGATGCGCTCGATGCGTTCAACTTGGCTTCCGAGTTTTTCATGGAAGACAATGCCGGACAATTTCGGCAGCCGGTCTTCCAGCTTGGTGTTCAGGTCAGTCTCATAAAAGAATTTGGCATCAGACAGACGCGCGCGGATCACGCGCTCGTTGCCAGCGATGATGGCCTTGCCGCCGTCGTTGGCTTCCATATTGGAAACGAGAATGAATTTTGCCGCGAGTTTTTCCGTTTTTGCGGCGCGCAGCACGAAACATTTCTGATTGGCGCGGATGGTGCTGCGGATCACTTCCGGTGGGATTTGCAGAAAGGCCTGGTCGAATGTGCCCATCAGCACCACCGGCCATTCCACCAGACCCGCGACCTCGCCCAGGAGACCTGCGTCCTCGACCAGCTCCAGCCCCTGGGCGAAGGCGAGGTTTTTGGCATCCGTAAGGATGATCTCGGCACGGCGCACCGGATCCAGCACGACCTTGGCCTTCTCGAGATTCTGAACATAGTCGTCGAGGCGGCGGACCTTGAATGGTCGCGGCGCTAAAAACCGATGGCCTTGCGTGGTGTTTCCGGCATGGATACCGTCGATCGTGAATTTCACGATCTCGGGATCTTCCGTCTCCGGGCCGAAGGTCGCGACGATTGAATGCAACGGGCGCACCCATGTAAGCCGGCCGCTGCCCCAGCGCATTGCCTTCGGCCAGGGAAAGCCGCGCACTACTTCCGGCACGATCTCGCCGATCACCTCAATGGCGACGCGTCCGGGCTTTTCGACCACCGCGAGATAAAAGTCGCCCTTCTTGTCTTGCTGAACCTTCGCCTCTTTGATCGATTTCAATCCAGCGCTCTTGAGAAAGCCGGCAATAGCGCCTTCCGGCGCGCCGACGCGCGGCCCCTTCTTCTCTTCTTTCACGTCCGGCTGCCGGGCAGGAATCCCCTGCACCGCCAACGCCAGCCGCCGCGGAGTCACGAAAGCCTTGGCGCCTTCATAGACCAAACCGGCTGCCACCAGCTTGTCGGTGACGAGCTTGCGCAAATCCTCCGCGGCGCGCGCCTGCATGCGTGCGGGAATTTCTTCCGAGAAAAATTCGAGCAGAAGATCGGGCATGATTACTCCGACGCCTGCAGCTTGTGTTCCCCTCCCCCCGCTTGCGGCGGGGAGGGGTCAGGGGTGGGGGGCGCCGTGGCTTTCAGAGCTTCATAAATGGCTGACAAAACGCCATCGATATTTTCCAGCACGTCGTTATTCCAGAAGCGCAGTACTCGATAGCCCTGCGAGCTAAGATAAACCGTTCGCGCAGCATCGGCAGCCGAGTGCGCTTCGTCATTATGCTGTCCACCGTCAACTTCAATAACGAGCCGCGCCTCATGGCAGGCAAAATCCGCGAAATAAGGACCGACGGTTGCTTGCCGACGCAAGTGAGACTGCGGAAGCGAGACACGTTTCAAATGGCGCCAAAGCTTCTGCTCGGCATCGGTCACATTGCGACGAAGGCGACGGGCCCGAGGCACGCGTGCATCACGCGGTTTTCTAACCTCGATCATCCCCTCACCCCCGACCCCTCCCCACCTGCGGGGGGAGGGGCGAAAAGCGGCAGGCGTCTCGTTTTTGTTGCGTTCATATTCGTCACTGCGCTCCGCCGCCTTCGGTCGCGAGCCATGCCTCGCCGCAAGCTTTCGCCAACTCCCGCACCCGCAGGATGTAACTTTGCCGCTCGGTAACCGAGATCACGCCGCGCGCATCGAGCAGATTGAACACGTGGCTGGCCTTGATGCATTGATCATAGGCCGGCAGCGCCATCAGGTGGCGCTCTTTGTTCCCGCCTTCCCATCCGGCTTCGAGGTATTTGCGGCAAGCCGCCTCCGCCATCTTGAATTGCGAAAACAACATCTCGACGTCGGAGTGCTCGAAATTGTGCCGGGAATATTCCTGCTCGGCCTGCAGGAAGACGTCGCCATAGGTGACCTTCTGCTCGCCGTCGCGGCCGTTGAAATTCAGATCAAAGACGCGGTCGACGCCCTGCACATACATGGCGAGCCGCTCCAGTCCATAGGTCAGTTCGCCCGAGACGGGCGCGCATTCGAAGCCCGCCACCTGCTGAAAGTAGGTGAACTGGGAGACTTCCATGCCGTCGCACCAGCATTCCCAGCCAAGACCCCAGGCGCCGAGCGTAGGGCTTTCCCAGTCGTCCTCCACGAAACGGATGTCATGCAAGGTGGCATCGATGCCGATGGCAGAGAGCGATTTCAGATAGAGATCCTGCAGATCAGGCGGTGACGGCTTCAGGATCACCTGGAACTGGTAGTAATGCTGCAGCCGGTTCGGATTTTCGCCATAGCGGCCGTCTTTCGGCCGGCGCGAGGGCTGCACATAGGCCGCATTCCACGCCTTCGGGCCGAGTGCCCGCAAAGTAGTAGCGGGGTGGAAGGTGCCGGCGCCTACTTCCATGTCATAGGGCTGCAGAATGACGCAGCCCTGCTCCGCCCAAAACCGTTGCAGCGTAAGGATCAGCCCCTGGAATGAGCGGCGGGGATCCATGTCAGTTTGCTGGGCGGCTGATTGGTCGGCGGCGCTCATGGCGCCGGTCTATCGACGGCCTGTAGGGGGGTCAAGCCGACCGCTGGCCCACTAAGCGACCGAAACGCAAGCTTTCTGCTTGAGTTCGGCTACCGGACGGATCGGTCGTCAGTCTTGTAATCGGGATTAGCGGACCCGGTATTCGCCGGTTTGCGGGTCGCGTCTTAGCGTCGGATAAACCTGACGATCTGTCACGCGCACGCGCGCCTTGGCTTCATCAAGCTCGGCATTCACGCGACGCACTTCCTTCACTACCCAGTGCACGACGGCGGCGGCGCCGAGTGCAGCCAAAGTCCATTTGACCAGCGGTGGAATCACGAGTTGATCCATGTGAGCTCCTCCCCGAATCTCCCGCATTATAATCCATAACGCGACCACAACGCACGCGCTTCCAGCGCGGAAACTATGTCCTCCGCCCAGCCGGGAGGGTAGGCGAGAAGATCGAGTTCGGAGGCGATGCCGCGCAGGCGGCGCCCGAAGAAACTCCGTTCAGTCGCTACCAGCGGCAGCAACACTTCCTCGCCGTAGCGCTCCCGCAGAAACGACCGAAGGTCGCCGATGGCGTCGGCGATGCCGAGTTCGACCGCAGTCGAGCCGGTCCAATATTCTCCCGAGAACAAGGTTTTTTCTGGACCGGCCAGTTTCGCCCCGCGGCGGTCCTTCACCAGCGAGATAAAAGCACGGTGGATCTCGTTCTGGATTTGCTTCAGCCGTTTCACGTCTTCCGGCTTTTCCGGAAGAAACGGATCGAGCATCGCTTTACGGTCGCCGGAGGTATAGAGACGCCGCTCGACCCCGACCTTCTCCATCAGTTTATCGAAACCGAAGGATCCGCCCACTACTCCGATGGAGCCCACGATCGACGACATATCGCAGATGATCTCGTCGGCGGCACAGGCGATCATATAGCCGCCGGAGGCGCCTACATCCTCGACAAAGGCGATCACGCGCAGTCCCTTTTCTTCGGCGAGCTGGCGGATGCGGCGGAAGATCAGGTGCGATTGCGCCGGAGAGCCGCCGGGCGAGTTAATGACCAGCGCCACGGCTCGCGCGTGACGCATGGAAAATGCGCGCTCAAGCGCGCGGGCGATGCCGGCCAATGTCAGGCCGGGCTTCAGCGGGGTGGAGAAACCGATGATGCCGGTGAGACGCACCACCGGCACAATCGGGATATCGCCGCGCAGCCGGCGCGGCAGAATCGGCTTGATCGCCTCGAACACGCGATTCCCAACTGACGGCCCTGGAAGCGTTGGCTGGCTCATCGCTTTTCCTTAGATCACCGGCCTGATCAGGCCAAGTTACGCATTATTAACCGTTGGAATGCTTCTTGCAGGATCAGCGGACGCCCGCGAAAAATACCGCCAGCCAGGCCAAGAAAATGGACCCGAAACTCTACCTGCTGTTCGCTCTTTACAGCGCCATCATCGCCAGCGCCTTCCATAAAAACCTGCGTGAATACATAGGAAAACGGCCCTTCTCGCGTCTGTTTTAAGGCCGAGTTGCGGGCCAAGCCCAGATAGCCATCGCATGGCAGCCGGCGGGCTCGCCTCATAACTCGGCAAGCGGCAGTATCAATCTGCCGCGCAAAACCGCATCCGCAACCGCAGCGGGACGGCCGTCTGCATCGTTGAGTATCAGTCCAGGATAGATCGTCAGCGGGGCGCGGCTTTGCTTCGCGGCTCGCACTAAAACGCGGATGGCGGGAGCGTCGGGCTTTGGATGCACCGGCATTACCCCCACGCCGCCGAAGCCGCGCTCCAATAACGCAATCACGTCGACCAGCCCATCAGCACGCCAGATCAGAGTGAGCACGCCGCGCGCGGAAAGAAGCCGCGCCGCGGCGGCAATCCAGATCTTCAACAAGTCGGGTGAGCCTGCATGCGCCAGGCGGCGGCCTGGGTGCGGCGACGGTTTCTGGCGCGTGACGTCATGGAATGGCGGATTCATCAGCACACGGTCAGCCGAGCCCGGATTCAGACCCGCCGCCGCAAAGGCCCGCGCCGGCGCTTCCACATCCAGCGAGATCGCGTTCACGCGGGAAGCCAGCCCGTTGCGCGCGGCATTGTCCGCTGCCAATGCCGTGAGCGCCGGATCGATATCGACCAAAGTGACGCGCAGACCCTCGACCCTGCTTGCCAGCGCGAGGCCGGCGGCGCCGATGCCCGCGCCGAGATCGACGGCGTGCTCACCTTTCTTCCCCGCCGTTGCCGCCGCCAGCAAAATGGCGTCATGTCCGACCCGATGCCCGCGGCTTGGCTGACGCAGACGCAGGCGGCCGTCGAGCACCGCGTCGTCACTGACAGTAAGCTCGCTTAGAGCTTTACCCGGCATCTGGGCGCAATTCGTGGCCGAGGCCCGCGTCCTGCAGCAGCCGTCGGGCGGCCGGAACGCTGTCTTCCGGAACCAGCACGCGGCGCGGCAGGATGCCGAGTGAACCTTCCAGCACGCTCATGTTCTGATCCAGCACCATGTGCGGGATCTTTGCGCCGTCCAGCAACGCGCCGATGGCGGAGACCAGAACCATGTCGTTGGTGCGGACGAGTTCGCGCATCAATTTTCCGATCAACCTTTGCGGCGCTCGTCACCGGGAGCGCGATGCGCCAGATAGGCAAGCAGTTTCAATTCCCGCCGTCCGCGCGTCACGGTGTCGAGAATGAGCCCGGACATAAAGGAAAGCGCAGCGGCAAGCATTAGCCCGGTCGCCAGAACTGCGGTGGGCAGACGAGGGACAACCCCTTCGAGCATGAAGGTGGCGACGACCGGGATCGCGAGGATGATCGCGACCACCGCCAGTATCGCCGCGATGGCGGAAAAGAACTGGAACGGACGCTCCGACCGATAGAGCCGCACGATGGTCCACAGGATCCGGAAGCCATCTCGCCAGGTGTTGAGCTTGGAAGCGGAGCCGGCGACGCGCGAGTAATAGGCCGTCTCCATTTCCGCCACCGGCAGATCGAGTTCAAGCGCATGGACCGTAAGCTCGGTCTCGATCTCAAAGCCGCCGGACAGTACCGGAAATGATTTCACATACCGACGGGAGAAGACCCGAAAGCCCGACAGGATATCCGAGAATGCGCGGCCGAAAACCAGGGCGACGAACCTGGTCATCAGCCGATTGCCGGTGCGGTGGCCTGGGCGATAGGCGGTGTGCGCGCGATCCACCCGGACCCCCACCACCATATCGAGCCGGTCCTCAAGCAGCCGGGCGATCAAGCCGCGCACGCTCGCGGCATCATAGGTCGCGTCGCCATCCACCAACACGTAGATATCGGCCTCCACGTCAGTGAACATCCGGCGCACAACGTGGCCCTTGCCCTGGTGCGATTCCCGGCGCACCACCGCGCCCGCTCGTGCGGCGACTTCGACGGTGTTGTCGGTTGAGTTATTGTCGTAAACATAGATCGGGGATTGGGGCAAAGCGGCGCGAAAATCGGCGATCACCTGGGCGATCGACTTTTCCTCGTTATAGCAAGGCACCAGAACCGCGATACGATGCCGCTCGACGGCATCATCCTCGATGTTTCCCCCCCGCATCGCTTCCACAAACGTCATCGTTCCTTCCTGCCGCCACTACCAGAATAACGACGCACTTGCCCGCTCACCATAGCGTTTCTATGCTCTCCCGTCCTTGTCAGGAGAAGCCCCTTGGCCGTCGTCGTCCCGTTTGAGAGTCCTCCCTCCGGCTCCGTTGACCGTTTGGCCGAGCTCGTAGCCGCCGACCTGGACCGGGTGAATACCACCATTCTGTCCCGCACGGGTTCGGAGGTGACCATGATCCCCGAGGTCGCCAACCACCTCATCGCCTCCGGCGGCAAGCGGCTCCGCCCCATGCTGACCTTGGCAATGGCGGACATCACCGGCTATTCCGGTAACGGGCATATCAAGCTCGCCGCCTCGGTCGAGTTCATGCACACCGCCACCCTGCTGCATGACGACGTGGTGGACGAGAGCGAACTGCGGCGCGGCAAGGCCGCGGCGCGGATGCTCTGGGGCAACGAGGCGAGTGTGCTGGTCGGCGATTTCCTGCTCGGCCAGGCCTTCAAGATGATGGTGGAAGTGGGCTCGCTGCGTGCTCTGGAAATCCTTTCCTCTGCCGCCGCCGTCATTGCCGAGGGTGAGGTGATGCAGCTCGCGGTGGCCAAGAATACCGCCACAACGGAAGACGAATATCTCTCGGTGATCCGCGCCAAGACCGCTGAGCTGTTTGCCGCCGCCTGCGAAGTCGGCCCCGCGCTGGCGCAAAGACCGAAACCCGAACAGGCCGCATGCCGTTCCTTCGGCATGAATCTCGGGATCGCATTCCAGCTGGTCGACGATGTGCTCGACTATGGTGGCAAAGCCGCGAAACTAGGCAAGAACGTCGGCGACGATTTCCGCGAAGGAAAGATCACTCTGCCGGTGGTGCTGTCATTCCGCCGCGGCAACGATGAGGAGCGCGCCTTCTGGAAGCGAACGCTGGAAGATAACGAGTTCAGCGACGCCGATCTCGAAAACGCCATCGGCCTCATGGTCAAGCATCGGGCGCTGGACGACGCGATCAAGCGTGCGCATCACTACGGCGCCATGGCCAAGGACGCGCTGGCGCTGTTCCCCGCTTCGCAAATGAAGGAGGCGCTGGAAGAGGCGGTACAATTCTGCATCGCCCGGGCGCACTAAGCCACGCCGAGCATCAGCTGATCCGAAACGGTGCTATCCCGGATCAAGTCCGAGGATAGGCTTTTCGGGTAAGGTTTCACCGAGCGTCGTCTCCTCTATCCACCAATCCCACCGCTTGGTGCGGAGCTGTCGCGCGGCGGAGGCCGCCGCTTCCTGCGTATCGAAAAGCCCAAAACAGGTTGCGCCGGAACCGGACACGCGGGCGATCTGGCATGACGGCAGATCGCGCAGCGCGGAAAGCACCTCAGTAATCACCGGTTGTAATGAAATCGCAGCGGCCTCCAGATCGTTGGGCTGCGCCTGCAACAAGGCCAAAAGCTCATCGCGCGTTGTGAAGGAAAGCGGTGCTTCCTGCGCCAGCGGCCCGGTACTTAATTTATCGAAGGCATCGAAAACTTGCCTGGTCGGCAGTGCCACAACCGGATTCACCAGCACGGACGGAAGCGGCGGCAGTTTGACAACGGCCGACAGCACTTCTCCGGCGCCGCGCATGATGCGTGGCTGCGGATCGAGGCAGACCGGCACGTCGGCGCCGGTCACGCGGGCCGCTTCGTGCAAGCGCGGATCATCGGGCCGAAGGCCGTTTGCCTGCGCGAGCAGCCGCAAGGCGGCCGCGGCATCCGCCGAGCCGCCACCTAGCCCAGCCGCCACCGGTATCCGCTTGATCAAAGCAAAGTGGCCTATTTTCAAATCGAACACGCGCGCAGCCAGCGCGCCGGCGGCTTTCAGAACGAGATTGTCTGCTGCTGGGCCGCACTCCGCCCGCAGCGGACCCAGCATTTCGAGCCCGCGGGGCCGCAATGGATCGAGACCTAATTCGTCGGAGATATCGGAGAAGACAACAAGGCTTTCGATCTCATGCAAGCCGTCGCTGCGACGGCCAGCGACGCGCAATGTGAGATTGATTTTGGCGGGAGCGCGCGCGGTGAAAGAATCCATGCGGCGGTTCAGCCGCCGCTACGGGACTTTTTTATTTTTTCCGCCTCAGCCGCCGAAGAAGGATTGTCCGTAAGCCCAACTTTCAGCTTTTCCTCAATCTTGAGAAGCTCCTCCGGCTCGGGCTTCAAATCCTGGGCATGCGACCATTGGAACTTGGCCTCATGCAGACGGCCCACGCGCCAATAGACGTCGCCGAGGTGATCGTTGATCGTCGGGTCTTCCGGCCTGAGCTCGACGGCGCGTTCAAGATGCTTCACCGCCTCGTCATACTGGCCCAGCCGGTAATAAGCCCAGCCGAGCGAATTGATGATGTAACCGTCCTCCGGCCGTTGCTCGACCGCGCGGCGGATCATGCGCATGCCTTCATCCAGGTTCACGCCCTGGTCGATCCATGAATAGCCGAGATAGTTGAGCACCTGCGGCTGTTCCGGAAAAAGCTCGAGCGCTTTCTTCAGGTCGGCCTCCGCCGTGTCCCATTGCCGCGCGCGCTCGAAGCAGATACCGCGGAAATAATATACCAGCCAGTCCGACTTCTGCGCATTGGTAATCGTCGCGATGGCCTTGGAATAGACATCGGCACATTCCGCATATTTCTTGCGGCCGCGCAGAATATGTCCGAGGGCAAGGATTGCTTCGACGTCCTTCGGCCTTTCCGCGATCAATTTGTCCAGCAGTTTGCGCGCCTCGTCGGTGCGCTCGAGACCGTCGAGATCAATAGCGAGCTGGATATTGGCATTGCGCCGCATGGGTGAGTTTGCGGGCACGCGTTCATAAAGTTTGATCGCGAGCTCCGGCTTCTTCACCGCCGAATAGAGATCCGCCAGTGCGATCAGCGCCAGCGGATGCGTGGGATGCAGATAAAGCGCGAGCTGGAGGTAGACGAGGCCGAGGTCTTCGCCGCCGCGGCGGCTGATCCAGGCGCCCATGCCGTAGAGGGCTTCCGCCGCGCCTTCCTGCGGCGAATTGACGATCGGCGAAGGCCGGGCACCCCGCTTGATCCTCTCCTTGGCTGTGAGAATGAGCGGCTGGCGCGGCGATACCTTCTGATAGGCCTCTATGGTCTTGAGGGCCTCATCTTTGGCGCCATTTCGTCCGGACCAGCCGGCATAAGCCTCCACCAGCCGCGTGTCGTTCGGATCGAGCTTGTACGCATGCTCGAACCGCTTGCCGGCTTCCTTCTTGTTGCCGGAAAGTTCGAGAATCAGGCCAGCATGCATGTCCTTGAACGGACCGTACCAATCCGGCCCCGGTAGCTTGTCGATAGCCTCGACCGCGCTACGGGCCTCCTCGGCGCCGTAAGCAGCCCAGCCCAAGAGCAGAGCCGCCGCCAGATCCGTAACCGGATTTCCCACCGACAGTTCCAGCTGCTGCCGCGCGGTCTGATATTGCTTCTGCTTGATCGCACGGATGCCGAGCACGAGCCGCGCGATGCGGTGGGCCTTTTCGGTTTGGACGATCCTATCGGCGAGCTTACCAGACTCCTCGACTTCGCCGCTTGCCAGCAGCGCGAGGAAAGCGCGCTCGAGAAGTTCCTTGTTGTTGGGATCCGCGCGCAAGGCAGCGCGGTAATAGGCGGCTTGCGCCGCGGCGTCGCGATCGGCGCCGGCGTGACGCGCCGCAAGATAGGCGCCAAGCGGCGCGAGGCGGAGAAGCTCTTGCTGCGTCGGAATCTGCGCAGAGGCCGCTTGTGTCAGCAGCAGGCCAGAGGCGATGAGCGTGGCACTGACGAGGCGGCGGAACATCGTGGAGGCTGTCACGGAGCAATAATCTCCATCGGAGAATGGCGAATTTGGCGAAAAAGAGATAGGCGGCGGCCGAATACCGAGAATGACCCTTTTGTGTCTTGGCTGCAAGAAGACGCGCCACTGGTCGTATGCAGCAGCATGAAAGCGGCTGTATGGCAGCATCGTGGCCGGGTGGAGCTTTTATCCTCACATGTTCGGATAATTCGGCCCCCCGCCCCCTTCGGGCGGCACCCAGGTGATGTTCTGGTTTGGGTCTTTGATGTCGCAGGTTTTGCAGTGGACGCAATTCTGCGCATTGATGACAAAGCGCGGCGTGCCGCCCTCTTCCACCCATTCATACACACCGGCTGGGCAATAGCGCGCCGAAGGCCCGCCATAGACATCATGCTCTGATGATTTCTGCAGGGCCATGTCGTGCACGATGAGGTGCGCCGGCTGCCCTTCCTCGTGATTGGTATTGGACAGGAATACCGATGACAGCCGGTCGAAGGTCAACACACCGTCCGGTTTCGGATAGACGATCGGTTGCGACCCGGAGGCCGGCTTCAGCGAGGCATAATCCGGCTTGCCGTGACCGAGTGTACCGAATACCGATAAACCGAGCGTATTGGCCCACATGTCGAGCCCGCCCAGCACGACGCCGGCGAAAGTGCCGAATTTCGACCACAGTGGTTTGGCGTTGCGCACCTTCCAGAGATCGCGCCCGATATCCGACTTTCGCCAGGCTTGCTCGTAGGCGGCGATTTCGTCATTGCTGCGTCCGGCCGAGAGCGCTTGCGCAACATGCTCCGCGGCAAGAATGCCGGACAGCATGGCATTGTGGCTGCCCTTGATGCGCGGAACGTTCATGAAGCCGGCTGCGCAGCCGACCAACGCACCGCCCGGAAACGTCAGTTTTGGCACGGACTGATAGCCGCCCTCGGTTAATGCGCGCGCGCCGTAGCAAAGCCGTTTGCCGCCTTCGAAGGTCTCGCGAATGAGCGGATGCGTCTTGAAGCGCTGAAATTCATCAAACGGCGCGAGATAAGGATTTTCATAATTGAGATGCACCACGAAGCCGACCGAAACGAGATTGTCGCCGTAGTGATAAAGGAACGAGCCTCCGCCGGTGCCGCTATCAAGTGGCCAGCCGAAGGAATGCTGCACTAGGCCGGGCTGATGCTTTTCCGGCGCGACTTGCCACAACTCCTTCAATCCGATGCCGAATTTCTGCGGCTCGCATTCGGCCCCGAGGGCATAGCTCTTCAGCAAAGCCTTGGTGAGATTGCCGCGCGCGCCTTCGGCAAGGAGCGTGTATTTCGCACGCAGTTCCATGCCGCGGGTGAAACTTTCTTTCGGCTTGCCGTCCTTGCCGATGCCCATGTCGCCGGTGGCGATGCCGGCAACCGCGCCCCTGCCGTCATACAACACTTCCGCCGCTGCGAAGCCGGGATAGATTTCGACGCCCGCAGCTTCCGCTTTCGACGCCAGCCAGCGGCAAACCTCGCCGAGCGAGACGATGTAATTGCCGTGATTGCCCATCAGCGGCGGCATCAGAAAATTCGGCAGCCGCAACCCGCCGGATGACCCCAGCCAATAGAACCGGTCGGTGGAAACCTTGGTCTTGATCGGACTATCTTCGTTGCGCCAGTCAGGCAGCAGGCGATCAAGCCCAATCGGATCGATCACTGCGCCGGACAGAATATGCGCCCCGACTTCCGAGCCCTTTTCCACCACGACCACTGAGATTTCCGGATTTATCTGCTTCAGCCGGATCGCGGCGGCGAGCCCGGCCGGACCGGCGCCGACGATCACGACGTCAAATTCCATTGCCTCACGCGCGGGCAATTCCGCGGCTAATGCTTCGGCACTCGGCGTTTGCGCATCCATGGGCGGCTCTGATTCTCTTTCGCAGTCTGCCACAAGTGGCGGGCCAGTAAGCGAACGGGCGTGCTACAATGCAGCGTCCTAAACCTCGTTCCCTTACACCGATGCCGACTAAAAAACTTCTCTGGATTGCCTTGATGCTTGCCTGCGTCAACGAAGCCCACGCCCAGGCCGGCGCGGCGGCGCCATCGCCGCCCCCGGCACGAACGCTGGCTTCCTTGCTGGCAGAAGGCTACGAAATGCAAGCTATCCGCGTGTTCCCGGATAAAATCTGGTTTCGCAAGCCCAGCGGGGAAGGCGTGACCTTTATCTGCGATCGCGGGCGCATCGGCTCCGCCAATTTTGAGGCCTATCGTAATCGCAACTACGACCAGATTCCGTGTTCACCTGCGCCATGACTCCCGATACCGAAAAAGCGGCGCGCGAGCTTCTCGCCTTCTATCTCGAGGCGGGTGTCGACGCGCCTGTCGGAGAAGAGCCGGTGGACCGTTTCGCCGATGACACTTCTTTTTCTACCTCCCCCACGGATCTCGGGCCTGCCCGAGATCCGCATCATCATACTGCGCAAGTCGGGCAGGCCCGACGTGCGTCGGAGGAGGTCGGCGAGCCAAGCTCGCCGGGTGGGCGAGCTTCATTGCCCGACTTGGGCACTAGGATGCGGGACTCGGGCAAGCCTGAGGCCCGTGGGGGAGAGAGCCCGCCTTCATTTGCCTCGGCACCACTTCCTCCGGACGCCGCAGCCCTGGCCGCGCTGGAGGCGGTCAAAGGAATTGCCGCTCTGGAAGATCTGCGCGTCGCGCTCGCGGCCTTCGAGGGCTGCGCGCTGAAAGGCACGGCCACGCAGCTTGTCTTTGCTGACGGGAACCCACAGGCGAAGATCATGTTTGTGGGCGAAGCGCCCGGCCGCGACGAAGACATCGAAGGTCTGCCCTTCGTCGGACGCTCGGGAAAGCTGCTGGACCGGATGCTGAGCGCGATCGGCCTCGACCGCAGCCGCGTCTATATCGCCAACATCATCCCATGGCGCCCGCCCGGCAACCGCACGCCGACGCCGCAGGAGTCGCAAACCTGCCTACCCTTCATTCAACGGCAGATCGAGCTGGTAAACCCCGACATTCTTGTTTGTCTCGGCGGCCCGTCCGCGCAGACGCTGCTTGGCATCCGCGAGGGGATCACCAAGATGCGCGGGCGCTGGTTCAGCTATCACACCGGCAAGCGCGAGATCCGCGCCATGGCGACATTCCACCCTGCCTTTCTGCTGCGCAGCCCGCTGCAGAAGCGTCTCGCGTGGCGGGATTTTCTGGCGATCAAAAGGGCCCTCGGTATCTAGTTGCTCCCGGCCAGCAGTGGGTGGCAGTCCTTACTGGACCTCACCGCTACAATTGAGTCTGCTTTCGGTATAGAAGACGTCCCTATAGGGCATTGCATCCAGGTGGCCGATCATGGATTTCGACCCCGTCCTGCTCGCGCGCTGGCAATTCGCCTTCACGATTTCCTTCCATATTATTTTCCCGAGTTTCACTATCGGCCTCTCGGCCTATATCGCCACTCTGGAAATACTGTGGAGCTGGACGGGCCGGGACGTTTACAAGGAAATCGCACGCTTCTGGACACGGATCTTCGCCGTGTCCTTCGCCATGGGCGTGGTATCCGGCATCGTGCTGTCTTATCAGCTCGGCACCAACTGGAGCCGCTTTTCGGTCGTCACCGGCAATGTAATCGGCCCGCTTGCCGGCTATGAAGTGCTGACCGCCTTTTTCCTCGAGGCCACCTTCCTCGGCATCCTGCTGTTCGGCGGCGACCGCGTACCGCGCTGGCTGCATGTGTTTTCTGCGGTCGCAGTGGCGGTGGGCACCGCCACCTCCGCATTCTGGATTCTGTCGGCCAACAGCTGGATGCACACTCCTGTGGGTCACGAGATGCGCGCCGGGATCGCCTATCCGGTGAGCTGGTTCGAGATCATCTTCAATCCGAGCTTTCCCTATCGCTTCGCACATATGCTCAACGCTGCCTATCTGACCACCGCTTTCGTGGTGATCGCCGTGGGCGCACGCTATCTGCTCGCGGCTCGCCACACGGAAGAGGCTCGCATCATGCTGCGCATGGGCCTCGGACTCGCCGCGATCCTTGCGCCGCTGCAACTCCTGATCGGGGATTTGCACGGGCTGAACACTTTGAAGCATCAACCAATCAAAATAGCTGCGATGGAAGGCCACTGGGATGGATCAAAGCCCGGCGACTTCCATATCTTTGCCTGGCCCGACGCCAAAGCCGAGACCAATCACTTCGCAATTTCCATTCCGCGCGGATCGTCGCTGGTACTTACTCATGATCCGAACGGCCTGTTTCCCGGCCTGAAGAGCGTCCCGCCGGAAAATCGTCCGCCGGTGCTCAATGTGTTCTTCGGATTTCGCATTATGCTGGCGGTCGGATTTTTTATGATCGCCGCCGCGCTTTATGGCGTCTGGCTGATGTGGCGGAGGCAGCTGTTCGACACCCGCTGGTTTTTGCGCATCGTCGCGCAAACCTGGTGGGTCGGCTTTGTCGCCGTCATTGCCGGTTGGGTTGTCACCGAGAGCGGCCGACAACCGTGGATCGTGCATGGGATATTGCGGACGGCTGACGCCATCTCGCCGGTGCCGGGTTCCAGCATCGCCGCAACGCTCGCGCTGTTCGTTCTCGTCTATGGAATCGTTTTTGCGATGGGGATTTATTACATCAACCGACTGATCGCGGCAGGTCCTCATCCCGCGACCACCGAACCACCACCGCCAGGGCGAAGTCCGATCGCAGCCGCCCGCGGCGGCGATGCCTTCCAGAAGGTGGGCTGAGATGGAATGGTATCTGCCGATTATCTGGGCCGCGGTGATCGGAACCGCCGTCGCGATGTATGTCATCCTCGACGGCTTTGATCTTGGCGTCGGCATCCTGTTCCCCTTCGCCGCCGGGGACCGCGAACGCGACCGGATGATGGCTAGCGTCAAACCGTTCTGGGACGGCAACCAAACCTGGCTGGTGATGGGCGGAGGCGGATTGCTCGTCGCCTTTCCCCTCGCCTACTCGATCATCATGCCGGCCTTTTACATACCGGTCATCCTGATGCTGCTGGCGCTGGTATTTCGCGGCGTCGCCTTTGAATTTCGCGGCATTGCCGGCAGCAAAATGAAATGGAACGTCGCTTTCGCGGGCGGCTCTACGTTAGCGGCCTTGTGCCAAGGCGTCATCCTCGGCGGCTTGATCCAGGGAGTGAAAGTCGAGAACGGCGCTTTCGCCGGCGGCGCTTTCGACTGGGCAACGCCGTTCTCTTTGGTATGCGGGATTGGCGTTGCGGCAGGTTACGCGCTGCTCGGCGCGACATGGCTCATCATGAAGACCGATGGAGAGATGGCGCGTCTCGCCCGACGGCAGGCCTATGCACTGTTGGCCGGCGTGATGTTCTTTATGGCCGTGGTCAGTTTATGGACGCCATTTTCCCTTCCAAGCATCGCGCAGCGCTGGTTCTCCACCCCCAATATCTTTTACCTGTGGCCGGTACCGCTCGTGACCGCGCTTGTCGCCTATGCAGGATGGATCGGCTTGCGACGAGAGCTGGACGCGCTGCCTTTCCTGTCGGCGATCGGGCTCTTCCTGCTCGGCTATATCGGGCTGGCGATTTCCTGGTTTCCCTATCTCGTGCCGCCTACCATCACGATTTGGGACGCCGCCGCAACGCCGGTAAGCCAAATGTTCATGCTGGTCGGCACGCTCATCCTGCTTCCGCTCGTGCTCGGTTATACCGTGATGATCTATTGGCTGTTCCGCGGCAAGGTGGCGGAAGGCGAGAGCTATCACTGAGCCAGCGGCGCGGGGGCCTGCGGACGGATCACGGCCCAGCCGACGCGCAGAAGCGGCAATCGCCCTTGGATCGAGCGCTCAAAGGCGCGCGGCACTTCCACAACGAGATCGGGAAAGCTTGCTTTGATATGGGCCGGCGGCGTGCCGGGCGTGTCGGTCGCCAGCCAAACGACCACCGCGCCGTTTGTCCGCGCATCCGCCACGCTGACCCAACGCGAGCGCACCGGCGTATCCATCAGTAAGCTCGGCCGCGTGCGCCGATCGAGCGCGACGAGCGCCGCGATTTCGGGATCCCCGGCGACGATGGTCAGCGGCCGGCCGGTACGGCGCTCGAAAGTGTCCGCAAAAAACCGACCCATCTCGCGGGCGGGGTAAAGAACCTTAAAATCCACCGCGAGCGTCCAGGGCAGCAGCAACAGTGCAGCGGCCATCGCCAATGGAGGACCAATCAGCAGGCTGACCCAGGCCATACTCAGCAGGCGTTGCCGGTAAAGCGGGATCTGGTTTCCAGCCATCACCACCACGGCAAGGCCGGAATATACGACCACCGGGCCCGCCACGGCGAGCGACCAGGGCTGACCCAGCAGCGCGGCGGCCGCAGTCGCGGCGAGCAATGGCGCGAAGGCGAAAAAATAGATCATCGACTTGGCCAATGGCTGCATGGCTGGGCGATCCACGGTGGGCATTCGCGTCCCGCGCGGCACCCGCCACGGGCTCGCAAGAACAGCGAAGAGCACGACCCCCACATGCGCTACCGCGAGGTTCCAGAGGATGCGCAGCCATCCCCCGGCGGCGGCCAGCAGCTCGATAGCGGAGAGCCGCGCCAGTCCCGGCTTCCAGACATCATCCGCATGCGCCAGCCATGCCAGATAAGGGGCGGCGATCAGAATGGCGACAAAGGTGCAGAGCCAGGGGGCGACACTGCGGAAGGCGGCGCGCCCCTGCACGGATGCGGCGGCGAACACCGCGAGCAGGATGAAATAGATCCAGGCCAGCGAGGTGGTGAGCAGGAGCAGCCCCATGCCGACCGCCAGCGCGATCCAGTATTCGCTTCGGCCCTCGCCGACGGCGCGCCAGAAATGCAGCAGCACCATCGTCCAGATCGGCATGGCGAGGATGGCGGGACCAAATTCCGGCGTCGGCACCGACATTGCGATAATGCCGATCATCAGCAGCACCGCCAGCACCGCTTGCGCGGTGCCGACCGTGGATCGGCCGAGCGCGAAGATGCCCATCAGGGTCGCGACCACGCAGGCCTGCGACAACAGATAGACACCAGCCATGCCGCCCAGGCGATAGGCTATCTCCGCCAGCCAAAAGGCAAGCGGCGGCCCGCGATCGCTGCCAAGCTGAAATTCATGCCCAACCGCCAGCACGATCGGCAATTCACCCGGCGGCGAGGAATAGAACCCTGTCGGCAATGCGGCCCACAGCGCGGCCTGTGACAGCGCGGCGGTCCAAAACATCAGCCGCGGGCGCGCCCGCAGGGATTCATGGATCAAGGAGACGTAGAGCATCGTTGCCCGGAGGGTGAAGAGGGTCGCAAATTATCCGGAAGAGGACGCGGAAGCTACAGAGCTAAAGACGATGTAGCCGGCTCTTCGAGGATTACCGGATCGCCATAGGCTGCCGCTACCGGGGCAAACGATCTGCGGTGATGGACGGTGGGCCCAAGTTTGGTGAGGGCTGCGAAATGCTCCGGCACGCTATAGCCCATGTGGCGCTCGAAGCCATAGCCCGGATGAGCGGCGCCCAGCCGCGTCATCAGGCGGTCGCGGGTGACCTTGGCGACGATGGAGGCAGCAGCGATGGAGAGCACCAGGGCGTCCCCGCTGACCACGGTCTCGCAATCACAGCCGCAGTCGATCTTCTGATTTCCATCGACGAAAACCAGCTTCGGCCGCAGCGGCAAGGCCTGTACCGCCCGCGCCAGCGCCCAGAGCGAGGCCCGTAGAATGTTGTCGCGATCGATGCGCTCGGTGGAACCGAAGGCGACGGCCACCTCCGCACTGGCGCAGATTTTCAGGTAAAGCGCCTCGCGCGCTTCCGGCGTGAGTTTCTTCGAATCGTTGAGCCCACGCGGAATGCGCTTGGGATTGAGGATCACGGCGGCCGCGACCACCGGGCCGGCCAGGGGTCCCCTGCCCGCCTCATCGCAGCCGGCGACGGGAAAAAACCCGCGTTTCATGGCGCGCCGCTCCCGGTTGAAGGTCGGACGGACCTCCGCTTCGGGCAGCGGCAGGCGCGGAACGCGGATCAAGGCGGATCGACTCATGGCCGCAATGTCGCGCATGCCGCCTGGGCTGACAACCATGGTTGCCTAACTGCCGGGTCATCTCTCTAATAGCGGGGAAAAGTAGCGCACTATGCGGGGATGGGGGCTTTATGAAAACCAAGGGTCTCGACGGCACTGTCGATTTCATTTCACGAGCCACATTCGGGATTGCGGCGGCGGTGCTCGCCCTCTTCGCGCTCGTGTTGGCCGGCAGCGCAGTGAGCGATTTCGTGGTCGCGGCCTGGTCGCTGAAGCACGTCGGCCCCACGGCGCTGAGCGGCATCGGTTACGTGGTCGTATCCATCGCGGTCTTCGACGTCGCGAAATATCTGGTCGAGGAAGAAGTGGTGCGGGGGCGCGAATTACGCGTCGCCTCGGAAGCGCGGCGCAGCCTGACGCGCTTTATCTCCACCATCGCGATCGCGGTATTCCTCGAAGCATTAGTGACGATCTTCCGAGTGACGCAGGAAGAAGTCACCAAATTGCTCTATCCGACCTTCCTGATGATCTCCGCGATCCTGCTTGTCCTGGGGCTCGGCGTCTATCAGCGCTTAAGCGTGTCGGTGGAACGGCAGGTGGAAGGCAAAAACCCGCGGGAATCAAACCGAAGTCCTTAGTCCGGAAGAATGAGCCTGCCGTCGTCGGTGAAGCCGAAACCGGGAGCGGTCACGATCTCCCAAACATGGCCGTCGGGATCGGCGAAATAGCCGCGATAGCCGCCGTATTCGGTCGGCTCGGGAGCACGCAGCGGCGTTCCGCCCGCCTTGATTGCGTGCGCGAAGCTTTCATCCACCTCTTCCCGCGTGCGGCGATTCCAGGCGAGCGTCGAGCCGCGAAAATTCTTCGACATGGATTGCGCCGGCATGGCCGCATCGGCGCCGAGTTTTGACCAATCCCACACCGCAAGGACCAAGCCGCCGGCGTCAAAGAAGGCGATTTCGTCGCCGGTAGCGCGAAGCTTCCGCTTAAATCCGAGCCGCTCGTAAAACGCAGCACTCGCCGGCACATCGCGCACGCCGATGGTCACCGCGGTGAGAACGGGATTGTCTGCGGTTGTCATCCCGGACGGCCCTCAGGGCCGATCCGGGACCCACTGTCTGCGCTTGCAAACAGGGGCCACAAGTCATCCCAGTTCTTGTTGTCTCTTTCGATCAACTCGAATTTTCCAGGCTCTCGCCGCGTTTCACCCGTTTCTCACGGACTATGGCCTGCTCAATGGCATCATGCGTTTCCGTATAAACTAGATCATGTACGCCGTATTTGGCCGTGAAGCCTCCGAGCAAATTGTTGCGGTGCTCAAACACCCGGCGGATCAAGTTATTTGTAACGCCGACATAAAGCGTCCCATTCTTACGGCTTGCAAGAATGTAGAGGTAATACTGACGCATAACCTTGCCCGAACTGGGTCCCGGCTCTCGCTGCGCTCGGCCGGGATGACAACAACGGCCGTCAGAACAAATTCAGTTGTTTGGCGCGCTTGATCGGCGGCTCGAAATGTTCGGTGGTGAGCGGGCGCTTGGTTTTGTTGAGGCCCAATTTTTCGCAAGCGAGTTCAAAACGGCGACCAAGCATCCAGGCATAAGGGCCCGAGCCGGTCTGCCGCTTGCCCCAGGTCGAGTCATAATCCTTGCCGCCCCGCATGTCGCGGATCAGCTTGAAAACGTGCTCGACACGATCGGGATAATTCGCCTGCAGCCATTCGCGGAACAGATCGCGCACTTCCAGCGGCAGGCGAAGCAGCACATAGCCCGCGCTTTGCACACCGGCGGTCGCTGCTGCTTCGAGTATGCGCTCCATCTCGAAATCGGTCAGCGCAGGGATAATCGGCGCCACCATCACCGTGGTTGGAATGCCGGCCGCGGAAAGCCGGCGCAGCGTCTCCAGCCGCCGGCCGGGAGTGGCGGCGCGCGGCTCCATGGTGCGGGCGAGCTGCGGGTCGAGCGTGGTCACCGACAGCGCAACCTTCGCCAAATTACGCTCCGCCATGCGCGAAAGAATGTCGATGTCGCGCAGCACCAGCGCCGATTTGGTCACGATGCCGACCGGATGACCCGCGCGGTCGAGCACTTCAAGAATCTGCCGCATCACCTGATAACGACGCTCGATCGGCTGATAGGGATCGGTATTGGTGCCGATGGCGATGGTGCGCGGTTCGTAGTTCTTCGCCGACAATTCCTTTTCCAGTAGCGCGGCCGCGTCGGGCTTCACGAAAAGATGGGATTCGAAATCGAGGCCGGGGGACATGCCGAGATAGGCATGCGTCGGCCGGGCGAAGCAGTAGACGCAGCCATGCTCACAGCCGCGATACGGATTGATCGAGCGGTCGAAGGAAATGTCGGGAGACTCGTTTCGCGTGATGATCTTGCGCGTGGAGTTGACCGTTACCGTGGTCTTGAACGGCGGTAATTCCTCGATGCTGCGCCATCCGTCGTCGAAAGCAATGCGCGCCAGCGGCTCGTAACGGCCCGACGCATTCGACAGCGTGCCGCGGCCGCGCCGGCGTTCGCGGTCTACCCACGTGCCGAGCAGGCCGAGGTCGGCGAGGTCGCCCGCCGGCAAGGAGGGCAGCTCCGAAACCGGCGGGCGTTTAAGGGCTGAAGAAGAGCGAGCCATGGACTAATCCTAGGGGACCGATGCGAACATAACAAGAACATTTAAAGGGAACGGCGGCTACGCCACATCTGGAAGCAACCTGCGGTGAGTCCTACCGCATCTAGTCAACCACGCCGACGCCTCCGGGTTCCAAGCAGCGGCGCGGGGGCCGAATTCGGAAAGTAGTTGACTCCGTCAACTAATCGCCAAAGGCTAGGCCGATCCAATCAGGGGTGTTTCGCATGACAAATGCTGAATTAGGCGAACGCATCGCGGCAGTCCGGCAATTCAACCGGTTCTATACCCAGCGCATTGGCGTGTTGCGGGACAACTGGCACCCGTTTTCTCTCACCGAGGCGCGCGTGCTGTATGAACTCACGCGGCACGACAAGGCCAGCGCCAGCGACTTGGTCGAGCAACTCGGTATCGATGCCGGCTATCTCAGCCGCATTCTGCGCCGCTTTCAGCAGCAGGGGCTGATCCGCAAGGAGACTTCTCGCTCCGATGGGCGGCGAAGTCATCTCTCGCTTACCGCCAAAGGGCGAAATGCGTTTGCGCCGCTGGAGGTGCGGAGCAATGAACAAGTCGGCGCGATGCTCGCGGCGCTGGCGCCGCAAATGCAGCAGCACGTGCTTGCCGCCATGCGCAGTATCGAAGACGCGCTAAGGCGCCAGCGCGACAAGAATTACATGTTGCGTACTCCCCGCCGCGGTGACTTTGGTTGGATCGTGGCGCGCCACGCCACTTTCTATGCAGAAAATTATGGCTGGCGCGAACCTTTCGAAGGAATGTGCGCGCAGATCGTCGCGGACTTTGCCAACAACCATGATCCTGCGCGCGAACGCTGCTGGATTGCCGAACGCAATGAAGAAACCGTTGGCTCCATCTTTCTGGTGAAGGAAACGGACGACGTCGCGCGCATCCGGCTGCTGCTGGTCGATCCGTCAGCGCAAGGGCTCGGCATCGGTAGCGCGCTGCTGGATGCCTGCATCGGGTTTGCGCGGCAAGCGGGCTATCGCCGTATCACGCTGTGGACGCATCAAGTCCTGACCGCGGCGCGCGCCCTTTATGAGCGCAGGGGCTTCACGCTGACGGCGAGTAAGCCGCACAATAGCTGGGGCGTGGACGTCGTCGGCGAAACCTGGGATTTGAATTTATGCGCACTGTCATCCCGGCCGCGCGCAGCGAGAGGCCGGGACCCAAGTGAGTGATTCTCTCATCCCGGCCACTTCGGCTCGCAAGCTTGCCGTCCGGGATGACAATAATTCACTACTTCGCCGGAGCTTTCGCCTTGCCGCGCTTCAGGTGCTCATCCAGCCGCGGCATGATCTCCACGAAATTGCACGGCCGGTGCCGGTAATCGAGCTGATATTTCAGGATCTCGTCCCAGGCATCGCGGCAGGCACCTGGCGAACCGGGAATACAGAAAATGTAAGTCGCACCCGCCACGCCGGCAGTAGCGCGCGATTGAACCGTGGAGGAGCCGATCTTGCCGAAGCTCACCATGTGAAACAGCGTGGAGAAGCCTTCCATCTGCTTCTCGAACAGCGGCTCCACCGCCTCCGGCGTCACGTCGCGGCCGGTGAAGCCGGTGCCGCCCGTGGTGATGACCACGTCCACGCCGGGGTCGGCGATCCAGCTTCGGAGGACATTGCGGATCTGCTCAACGTCGTCGCGCACGATCTGGCGGTCGGCCACGACGTGACCGGCCTGCTCGATCCGCTCGACCAGCATCGATCCCGAATTGTCCTCCGCCAGCGAGCGGGTGTCGGACGTCGCCAGCACGGCGATCTTCAGCGGGATGAAGGGACGGGATTCGTCGATACGGGACATGGGCTCTCACTCTCATCCATCCCCTGAAAGGGAGGGTCGGATCGCCGAAGGCGACCCGCGGTGAGGTCATCTTACAATTCAAGGCGGAAAGAAAGAGCCCCACCCGCTCGCTGCGGTCGCTGCCCTGCCCCTTTGAGGGGAGGGATAAGCACCGCTACGGCCTATCCACCGCGAAAGTATTGCAGGCGGAAATGTTTCCCTGGGTAAAGCCGTTCATGAACCAGCGCTTGCGTTGCTCGGCCGAGCCATGGGTAAAGGAGTCCGGCACCACGCGTCCTTGCGCTTGCCGCTGCATGGTGTCGTCGCCGATGGCGGAGGCGGTTTGCAGCGCCGCGTCGACATCGCCGGGCTCGAGGAAGCTGTATCTTTCTTTTCGGCACGGTTGGCCCAGACGCCGGCGAAGCAGTCTGCCTGCAATTCGACGCGCACCTGGATGCGGTTGGCGCGCGCCCGCCCGCCCGCCGACTGCTGCACGCCTTGGGCCTTTTCCAAGATGCCGAGCTCGTTCTGAACGTGATGGCCGACTTCGTGCGCGATCACATAGGCCTGGGAAAATTTGCAAGCCTTGCCGGTGCAGCCGCGGAAGCGTTGCTCGATCTGGCGAAAGAACGAGGTGTCCAGATAAATGCGCCTGTCCGGCGGGCAATAGAATGGCCCCATCGCCGACTGCGCGATGCCGCAATGGCCGCCATCCGTCGCACCTGCGAATATCCGTAGCCTGGCGGGTCGGTAGGTCTGGCCGCCCGCGCGGAAGATTTCCTGCCAAACGTCTTCCGTGCTGCCCAGAACGGCGGCGACAAATTCGCCGGCCTCGTCGCTTGGCGCGCCGCGGGTGGGAGCCGGCCCCGCCGGCCGCTCGTATTGGGAATCACCGCCGCTGAGGATTTCTGCGCCGCCGATCAATATCCGCGGGTCGATGCCGAGCGCCCAGCCGACCAGGCCGAGCACGATAATGGTCCCGATGCCGATTCCGCCCCCGCCGATGGGCATGCCGAACCCGCCGCCGCCCCCGCCGCCGCCGTCACGCGCGTCCTCGACATTGTCGCTGCGGCGAAAGTCATCCCAACGCATTTTCTGTTTCCCTGTCCCGCGCCCTTCCGGGGGCTACCGCCGCGTGAATCAACCCCTTCTGATCGGTAAAGTTTCCCGGCATTTATTGCCGAATGATCAAGTTTGGCAATTAAGCCGATTTTTACCTTAGCCCGCCATGATGCTGATCGTCGGTTTGTAGGTCCCGCGTCGCCGGCCGCGTCGCCTGAGTCAGAGTACTGAGTCATGGTAGTGTCGCGTCGCGGGGCGTCCCAGAGGGCGCCCCGCAGTCACGATGAGTTTGCGCCGGCCGCCCGCGTCTTTGTAGGCGACTGCGTTGCCGAGATGGCGAAGCTGACGGCAGGCTCGGTTGATCTGGTATTTGCCGATCCGCCTTACAATCTGCAGCTGCAGGGGGATCTCAAGCGACCCGACGACTTCACGCGTCGACGCCGTCGACGACGACTGGGATAAGTTCGCCAGCTTCTCGGATTATGACGACTTTACCCGCGCCTGGCTTCTGGCCTGCCGCCGGGTGATGAAGCCCGCCGCTACGCTGTGGGTCATCGGCTCCTATCACAACATTTTCCGGGTCGGCGCCATCCTGCAGGATCTCGGCTTCTGGATCCTCAACGACGTGGTCTGGCGCAAGACCAATCCGATGCCGAATTTCCGCGGCCGGCGCTTCACCAACGCTCACGAAACTTTGATCTGGGCAGCGCGCGAGCCGAACGCCAAGGGTTACACCTTCAATTACGACGCGCTGAAAGCCGGCAATGAAGGTGTGCAGGTGCGTTCGGACTGGACGCTGCCGCTCTGCACCGGCGAGGAACGGCTGAAAGGACGCGACGGCAAAAAGCTGCATCCAACTCAGAAACCGGAGAGCCTGCTGGCCCGCGTCATCCTTTCATCCTCCCGGCCCGACGATCTCGTGCTCGATCCTTTCTCCGGCACCGGCACGACCGGCGCAGTGGCGCGCCGGCTCGGCCGCCGCTTCGTGGGCGTGGAGCGCGACGCCAATTACGCCCAGGCGGCGGAGAAACGCATCTTGGCGATCGAGCCGCTGCCGGAAGCAACGCTTGCGCCGTTCATGACCGCGCGCGACGCACCCCGCGTCGCCTTCGCAACACTGGTCGAGCGCGGTTTGGTGAAGCCCGGCCACCATCTCGTCGACGGCAAGCGCCGTCACAAGGCGCTGGTGCGCGCGGACGGCGCAATCTGCATCGGCGGGACCGTCGGTTCGATCCATCGTATCGGCGCGCTGGCGCAAGGCCTCGACGCCTGCAATGGCTGGACCTTCTGGCATGTGGAAACCCAGAAGGGTCTCCGGCTCATCGACGAGCTGCGCGCCGAAATTCGCGCCGAGATGCAGACGACCTAGCTGTGTCTCGCGTTAGCCTTCCGGTGCTTGGCTGCCATCACAGGCGTCGTCTTTCAAACGCATGCGCCATCACTTTGCGCATGACGCTGGGTAACGCCTCGCCTGCAAGCTCGGCAAGCGGCACCCAGCGCGCACCGCGCGGCGCGCGCGTATTCGTCCGCACCTGCGCGGCATAGACCACGAGCTCCAAAGGAAAATGGGTGAAGACATGCGTAACCGTGCCCGGCAGCTTCTTCCATTTCGCCCGGGCAAAGGGTGCGGCGGCAAGTGCCGACCGCATGTCGAAAGCGGCTGACCATTCGGTGGTCGGCACTTCGGTCATGCCTCCGAGCAAGCCTTTCGATGGCCGCGAACGCACAAGCACCATGCCGTCCGCACGCAAGGCGACGAAAGCCGCGCCTCGGCGCAGCGTCCCCTTGGGTTTCGGCGCTTTCACGGGAAAGCTTTCAGGATCCCCGCGCCGCCGTGCCTCACATCCTTCGCTTAACGGGCAGAAAGCGCAGGCCGGTCGCTGCGGCGTGCAGATAGTCGCGCCCAGATCCATCATGGCCTGGGCAAAGTCGCCGGCGCGGTCCGCCGGCGTCAGCGTTCGGCAAACGCTCGGATCGCCGGCTTCGCCGCAGGTATCGGCTCTTCCACCGCGAACAGCCGCGCGACGATGCGCTCGATATTGCCATCCACCGGCATGGCCGGACGATCGAAAGCAATCGCCGCGATCGCCGCGGCCGTATAGGCGCCGACACCCGGCAAAGTGAGCAATGCCCTTTCCTCGGACGGGAACTGCCCGGCGTGTTCTTTCACCACAGCCTGCGCGCAGGCATGCAGATTGCGCGCTCTCGCGTAATAGCCGAGCCCCGCCCAGGCCTTCAGCACATCCTGCAACGGCGCGGCGGCCAGGCTGCCGACGTTCGGCCAGCGCTGGACGAAGCGCAGAAAATAGGGCGCGACGGTTTTCACCGTCGTCTGCTGCAACATGATCTCGGAAAGCCAGACGCGATACGGATCAGGCGTCTCGCGCGGCGCGGCGCGCCAAGGCAGGATACGGCGGTGGCGGTCGTACCAGGCGAGCACGCTCTCGGCGGGCGATGTCCCGACGGTGGGAGAAGCTTTCTTCTTTCGCGCCGCCTGACCTGCTAGCGTCATGCCTGATCGTTGCCAGAGCCGCCCGTCATGAACAAGCCTTCCAACCGCGGAGCCCGCCCGCTCGCCGAATTTCTCGGCGTCTGCTTGTCCGATGCCTTCAAGCAGCAGGGCTTTGCTTCGGCAGAACTGGTCACGCGCTGGACCGATATCGTCGGCCCGGAGATCGCCGCGCATGCCGAACCGCTGAAGGTGCAATGGCCGCGCGCGGTGGGAAACGAGGCGCCCGAACCTGGCACGCTGGTGCTGCGGGTGGACGGGCCGACAGCCATCGAGATCCAGCATCTGGCTACCGTGATCCTGGAGCGGGTGAACCGCTTTTTCGGCTGGCAGGCGGTCGATCGGCTGGCGCTGCGGCAAGCCCCGCTGTCGCGGCGCGGAAAGAAGGCTCGCGAAAGTGATAGATCCGGAAGCCGCAGCCCGCATCGCCGCCACCCTGCCCGAGATCGCCGACGACGAGCTCCGCCAGGCGCTTGCGCGGCTCGGGGCTGCGGTCAAACCCACGCGGTAGCGGGGCTTTCGCCCATGCCGCGCACCGCGCCTTCTTGCCACAATTGCCGTTTCCATATAGCGGTCGCGCGGCCCGAACCCGGTCCCTCGAGGAGTAATCAGGTGAAAATCTCCCGTCGCAATCTGCTTGTCGGTACTGCCTCCATCGTCGCGGTCGGAAGCCTCGGCTATCTCGCCAGCGCGCTGGATGCGTTTGTGACCAAAGCGATGGCCCAGCCGTCCAACCTGATGGCTCCCGGTCCGCTGGGGGATATGATCCAGGGTTCGGATACGGCGCCCGTCACGATCGTGGAATATGCCTCGCTGACCTGCTCGCATTGCCGCAACTTCGCCGTCAAGACTTATCCCGAGCTGAAGAAGCGCTACATCGATACGGGCAAGGTCCGTTATATTTTCCGCGAGTTCGCCCTCAATGACGTTGATTTGCTCGCCATCGTGATCGCCCGCTGCGCTTCCAAGGAGAAATATTTCCCGCTGGTCGAGACGCTGTTCGAGAAACAGGACCAATGGGCGGTGAACAATCCGGTGCAGCCGCTGCTGGGCATTGCCAAGCAGGCGGGCTTTACCGACGAAAGCTTCAAGACCTGCGCCGCGAATCAGAAGGTCATCGACGGCGTGAAAGCCCAGCGTGAAGCCGGCACGAAGTTCGGCGTGAACTCAACGCCGACCTTTTTCATCAACGGCGAGAAGCGCGCCGGGGATATTTCGATCGAAGAACTCGAAAAGCTCATCCAGCCCTATCTTAAGGCAGGATAAGGGTTTTTTGGCCTGGACCAGGCGGGATTGGCGGCGCGTTGCGGCGGAAAACCGACGAGTTCCACGCGATAAGGTCTGCAAAACCCGTCACCGGCAGTTGCTCAGACTCGCCCGGCGATTCATTGTCGGTGCAGCGGCGGCCTCGACCGGCCTCCGGCCGAGCCTTGGTTGATTCCACCAGGCGCTGAACATTCGACTGCCCTGTCTGTGGTTGGGCTCAGGAAACGTTACCCCATGAAACTCACGCGACTTCGGCTTATCGGTTTCAAATCCTTCGTCGAACCGACTGACTTCCTGATAGAGCCCGGCCTGACCGGCGTGGTCGGTCCGAACGGCTGCGGCAAATCCAACCTGGTCGAAGCGCTGCGCTGGGTGATGGGCGAAACCTCGTTCAAGTCCATGCGCGCCTCGGGCATGGACGAAGTGATCTTTTCCGGTTCCAACACCCGCCCCGCGCGCAACACCGCCGAAGTGTCGATCGGCATCGACAATTCCGAGCGCGCCGCGCCGGCCGCCTTCAATGATGACGACACCCTGGAAGTCGCGCGCCGCATCGAGCGCGACTCCGGTTCGGCCTATCGCATCAACGGCCGCGAAGTGCGTGCGCGCGACGTGCAGCTTCTGTTCGCCGACGCTTCGACCGGCTCCCGCTCGCCCGCGCTGGTGCATCAGGGCCGCATCGGCGAGATCATCCAGGCCAAGCCGGAACAGCGCCGCCGCGTGCTGGAGGAGGCCGCCGGCATTTCCGGCCTGCATCAACGTCGGCACGAAGCCGAACTGCGCCTGAAGGCAGCGGAGCAGAATCTCGCCCGGCTGGAAGACGTTATTGCCCAGCTGGCGTCGCAGATGGACGGGCTCAAACGCCAGGCGCGCCAGGCCGTGCGCTACCGTGCGGTCGCCGCACAGGTCCGCAAGGCCGAGGCGACGCTGTTCCACCTGCGCTGGATCGCGGCGCAGACCGAAGTTGCCGATGCCGAGCATGCCAAGGACGTCAGCGTGCGCATCGTCGCCGAGCGCACGGGTCAGCAGGCGCAGGCTTCCAAGCTGCAGGCGGTGGCGCAGGCTTCGCTGCCGAGCTTGCGCGATACGGAGGCTAAGGCCGCCGCTGCGCTGCACAGGCTGGTGGTCGCGCGCGAAACGCTGGAGCGGGAAGAACAGCGCGCCAAGTACCGCATGGCGGAGCTCGACCTGCGCCTCGTTCAGCTTGCGGAAGACGTGGAACGCGAGCGCCAGCGGGCCAGCGACGCGGAAGCGGCGCTTGAACGCTTGGCGGCAGAGGAAACCACGCTGAAGGCGGAAGCGCAGGAGGCTGCAACGCGCCGCAGCGGTGTCGAGGGACGCATGACGGCTGCCGATGCCGTGCTCAGCACCGCAGAGCAGCGTTTTGGCGAGTTGACCGGCGCTCTCGCCGATCTCGCCGCCAAGCGCAACCAATTACAGAACGCATCGCGCGATCAATCGGAGCGGGCCGCCCGCCTCGGCCGCGAGATCGCGGAAGTGGAGGCCGAATACGGCAAGCTTGCCGCGGCCGACCGGCCCGATCTCGCTGCGCTGGCGTCCGCAGCGGAAGCCGCGCAAGCGGCGGTGGACGAAGCCGAAGCCGAAGCCTTCGCAGCCGAAGCGGCTAATGTTTCCGCGCGCGAGCATGTCGAGGCGGCGCGTGGGCCGCTGGCCGATGCCGAGCGGCGCGTGCAGCGCCTGGAAACCGAAGCCAAGACGCTCTCCAAGGTGCTCGCGGTCGAGACGAAGAATTTATGGCCGCCGGTGATGGACAGCGTCACCGTGGAGAAGGGGTTCGAGATGGCGCTGGGCGCTGCGCTCGGCGACGATCTCGATGCACCGGCCGATCCTTCGGCGCCGATGCGCTGGATGGGCGCCGCAGCAGACCCATCCGACCCGGCCTTGCCGAAAGGCATTGAGCCGTTGTCGCAGCGGGTGAAGGCGCCGGCGGAGCTCGCGCGTCGGCTTGCCCAGATCGGCATCGTCTCGCGCGCCGAGGGCGCAAAACATGCGGCGGCGCTGAAGCCGGGCCAGCGGCTGGTTTCGCGCGAAGGGGATCTCTGGCGCTGGGACGGCTTTGCCGCTTCGGCCCACGCGCCGACCGGCGCTGCACGGCGGCTCGCCGAGCGCAGCCGTTTTGCCGATATCGAAAACGAAATGAAGACCGCCCGCGCCGATGCCGAGGCAAGAGCGCAGTGCCGCCGATGCCGCGCATGCCGAGGCAGTCCGGGCTGCCGCAGCCGAGACCGAAGCGCGTGCGCGGGTGCGCGAGCGCCAGCGCGAGGCCGACGCAGCGCGTGACCGGCACAACGCGGCCGAGCGCGAAGCCAACCGGGATGCCGCCCGTCTGTCGGCGCTGGACGAAGCCAAGACCCGGCTTTCCGCCAACCGCGATGAAGCAGCGGCGGCGCAGGAAATGGCGAAGCGTGCGCTGGCGGACTTGCAGCCGGCGGATGATTTGGAGCAGCAGCTTGCTGCCGTGCGCGCGGACATCGAGGAGCAGCGCGGCAAGGTGGCCGAAATCCGCGCGGAGGCGCAGGCGATCGCGCGCGAAGCGGAGCTTTCCGACCGCCGCCTGCAGGCGATCTCCTCCGAGCGGCAGGCCTGGTCGCAGCGCAATGACGGCGCGCGGGCGCAGATCGCCACGCTGGAGAAGCGCAGCGAGGAGACCAAGACCGAGCGCGCCTCGCTTGAAAATGCGCCCGAACTTTTCGCCGAGCAGCGGCGTGGCCTGATCGGGCAAATCGAATCGGCCGAAACCGAGCGCCGTGCCGCCGCCGACCAGCTGGCCGAGGCGGAGAATGCGCTGAAGGAGGCCGACCGCGCCGCCCGCCTGGCGCTCGAGGCCATGGGCGCCGCGCGCGAGGAAGCTGCCCGCGCCGAAGAACGCTTCGAAGGCGCCAAGCGACGGCTCGCCGACGTGGGGCATGAAATTCGCGAGATGCTGGAAGTCGAGCCTGCCGCGGTGGCGGAACTGGCTGGGATCAAGCCCGGCGAAGCGGCCCGCGACCTCACTGAAGTGGAGGCCGAACTGGACAAGCTGCGGCGCGAGCGCGAGCGTCTCGGCGCCGTCAACCTGCGCGCCGAGGAAGAATTGCGCGAGGTCGAAACCCAGCACACCAATCTCACCACCGAGCGTGACGATCTGGTCGAAGCCATCCGCAAGCTGCGGCTCGGAATCCAGAGCCTCAACCGCGAGGCGCGCGAACGGCTGCTCAGCTCATTCGAGGTGGTGAATGGCCATTTCCAGCGGCTGTTCACCGGCCTGTTCGGCGGCGGCACCGCCGAACTTCAGCTGATCGAAAGCGAGGACCCGCTGGAGGCCGGCCTTGAGATCATGGCCAAGCCGCCCGGGAAAAAGCCGCAGACGCTGTCGCTGCTCTCCGGCGGCGAGCAGGCACTGACGGCGCTGGCGCTGATCTTCGCCGTGTTCCTCACCAATCCGGCGCCGATCTGTGTGCTGGACGAGGTGGACGCCCCGCTCGACGATCACAACGTGGAACGCTTCTGCGACCTGCTGGACGAGATGACGCGCTCCACCGACACGCGCTTTGTCATCATCACCCATAACCCGATCACCATGGCCCGCATGAACCGGCTGTTCGGCGTCACCATGGCCGAACGCGGCGTGTCCCAGCTGGTTTCGGTGGATCTGGAGACCGCGGCGAAGTTCAAGGAAGCGGTGTAGCTGCCGAAAAAATAGGCGGGCTGGAACTCGTCCTACAGGTAACCCGGTAAATGCCGCCGCCGAATTAGCCGGAACCAACCGTCTAACTCCGCGTTAGCGGGTATACGCCGGGTGACACCCCCCACCCCCCGAATGTCATCCGGTGCGTAAAACCCCAGGCACCCCCCCGCCTGGGGTTTTTTCTTGTGCGGAAAACCGGTTCCCACTTTTCGGGATCATGCGCTAGGCTCGCGCCGGTCAAACATTTGGGGGAGCTGCATCATGTCCACGACCACCTGGGTTGTCCTCGGGATCGCCGTCGCCCTCCTGGTATGGGTCATCGTGATCTACAACGGCCTTGTCGCCTTGCGCCAGCGGGTGAGCCAAGCCTTCGCCGACATCGACGTCCAGCTCAAGCAGCGCCACGACCTGATCCCCAATCTGGTGGAAACGGTGAAGGGCTATGCCACGCACGAGCGGGGCACGCTGGAAGAGGTGGTCAAAGCGCGCAACGTCGCGATGGCAGCCCATGGCCCGGCACAACAGGCGGCGGCGGAGAATATGCTCAGCGGGGCTCTGCGCCAGCTCTTCGCCCTTTCGGAAGCCTATCCGGACCTGAAGGCCAACCAGAATTTCCAGCAATTGCAGGCCGAGCTTTCCGACATTGAGAACAAGCTCGCGGCGGCGCGGCGCTTCTTCAACAACGCCGTGCAGGAATACAATACCGGCATCGAGCAGTTCCCGGCCGCGCTGCTGGCAGGGCCGTTCGGTTTCCGCCCGCGCGAATTTTTCGACGTCGCCGAAGCGCGACCGCAGCTGGAACAGGCGCCCGGCGTGAAGTTCTGAGGCCCCGGCGGGCAACCATGGCCGCCTTCGGGCTCTATACGCATATCCAGTCCAACCGGCGGCGCTCGGTCGCGCTGCTGATCGGGCTTTCTTCCTGGTCTATGTGCTGGTCTATGCCGGCGCGCTTGGCGCCGAGGCGCTGACCAGGCCGGATGCGCCGCTCGACTATCTGTTGCGTGCGGCTTGGTTCGATTTCCTGCTCGCGCTGCCCTGGGCGACGCTCGGCACGATCATCTGGATGCTGATCGCCTACAAATTCCATCAGTCGATGATCGACGCCATTACCGGCGGGCGCGAAGTCAGCCGGGCGGAAGAACCACGGCTTTACAACCTATTGGAAAATCTCTGCATCTCGCGCGGCATCCCGATGCCGAAACTGAAGATCATCGATGACGTTGCGCTCAACGCCTTCGCCACCGGGCTGAACGAGAAGCAATATTCCATCACGGTAACCACCGGACTGCAGCAGGCGCTCACCGACGCGGAAATGGAGGCGGTGCTCGGCCACGAGCTGACGCATATCCGCAACGGCGACGTCCGCATGCTGGTGATCGCGGTGGTGATCGCGGGCGTGATCTCCTTCTTCGGCGAGATGATCTTCCGCTTGATGTTCCAGAGCGCGCGCTTCGGCGGCGGCGGATCGGGCAGCAGCGGCAATGGTGGCGGCGGAAAGAAGGGCGGCGCCGGCATCGCCATTCTCATCGCCATCGGGCTGATCGTGGTCTCCTGGCTGTTGTCCGTCGTCATCCGCTTCGCGCTGTCGCGCAGCAGGGAATTTCTGGCGGACGCAGGTGCGGTGGAACTGACCAAGAATCCCGATGCGATGATCATGGCGCTGCGCAAGATCGAAGGCCGCGGAGAATTGCCCCGCGCCAATTCCGCCGTGATGGAGATGTGCATCGACAATCCGCGCACGGATTTCACCGACATCTTCGCCACGCATCCCTCGATCGACAAGCGGGTAGACGCGCTGGTGAAAATGGCCGGCGGGCATGATCCCGGACCGCTGGCCTTGCCCCCGCCGGACGAACAGGAGATCGCGGTAGAAGAAAGCGCCGAGCAGCCGGCAGAGGGTCCCTGGAGTGGCGAAGGCGAGACGCGAGGCGGCCTTCCTGCCGGAGCATCCGCCGGTCGAACTTGGCCGCCCGGCGCCGGAATATGGTCCTTGGGGACGGCGCCCGCCCTGGGGCATGCGGCGCCGGCACCTCGGCTGAGTGCGCGTGATGCGTTTCGGTTGCCGCGCGTGCTACTCCCTTGCCGCTCATTCCCGCGCAAGCGGGAATCCAGGATCAGCGCGTCTTCCCTGGGTCCCCGCTTGAGCGGGGACGAGCCGGGACAAGCCCGGCCATGACAATTCAGATGACTGCGAAAAGAGCTTAATGCCCTTCAAATGAAATCAGCGTGCGCACCGGCACGCCGAGCTGGCGGATTTTTTCCGCGCCGCCGAGATCAGGCAGATCGATCACGAAACAGGCGGCGACGACTTGCCCGCCCATCTGGCGCAGCAGCTTCACCGCGCCTTCCGCGGTGCCGCCGGTGGCGATCAGATCATCAACCAGGATGACCCGGTCACCTTTCGCCACCGCGTCCTCGTGCATTTCCATCTCGTCCAGGCCGTATTCCAGCGAATAGGCGATACTCACGCGCTTGTGCGGCAGCTTGCCTTTCTTGCGGATCGGAATGAATCCGGCGGATAGTTGGTGGGCTACCGCGCCGCCAAGAATGAAGCCACGCGCCTCGATGCCCGCAACCTTGTCTATCTTGGATCCCGCCCAGGGCTGCACCAACTCGTCCACCGCACGGCGAAAGGCGCGGGCGTCGCCGAGCAGGGTGGTGATGTCGCGAAACACGATGCCGGGCTTGGGATAGTCCGGGATGCTGCGGATCGCGGCCTTCAGATCGTGCTCGAGCTCGGGCGAGGCCATGACGTGATCCAGGACCGGTACCTTGCGGACTGGCTCACTCTGGCGAACGGTGGGATGAATCGCAATCGGAGAAAGACCCCATGAATGGCCCCGCCCAGCGCTTGGTCCTCGTCGATTTACGCATCCCGTTTTTTCGCCTGGTGTTCTTTTTCGTCAAGGTAACGCTCGCCGCGATCCCGGCGGCGATCATCCTGTCGATCATCGCGTTTGTGCTGAGCGCCCTGTTCTGGGCGATCATCGGCGGCGCACCCCAGGACCTGATGGAACGCTGGAAGCTCTAGGTGCTGCCTCGCATAAACGAAGGGCGCGGTCTTTGCCGCGCCCCGCACGTTGTTATGATTTCTTGCTCAGTTCTTCCGGATGCATATGCACGTCGTGCCAGACCTTCTTCTTTGTAAAGTAGAGCAGACCCGACAGCACGATCAGGAAAATCACCACCTGGAAGCCGATACGCTTGCGCGCCTCCAGATGCGGCTCCGCCGTCCAGGCCAGGAAGGCGGAAACGTCGCGGGAATATTGATCGATCGTGCCCGGCGTCCCGTCGTCATAAGCGACCTGCTCGTCCGAGATCGGCGGCGGCATGGCAATGCCATGACCCGGGAAATACTTGTTGTACATCATGCCGGGCGCCATCTGCATGCCTTCCGGCGCCTTCTCATAGCCCTTCAGCAACGCGGCGAGATAGTCGACCCCCTGCTCCTGATATTGCGTGACGACATCCATCAGGAAGCGCGGGAAGCCGCGCTCATAGGTGCGCGCCTTGGCGATCACCGAAAGGTCGGGCGGATAGGCGCCGTTGTTGGCGGTACGCGCCGTCTGCTCATTCGGAAAAGGCGCCGGGAAGTAATCCGCCAGCCGGCCGGGCCGCTCAAACATTTCGCCCTGATCGTTCGGGCCGTCCTTGATCTTATACTCACCGGCGACGGTCTGCGCCTGCGCGGCGCTAAATTCCGGGCCGCCAGGTTCGGACAGGTTGCGGAACGCGACGTACGACAGGCTGTGGCAGTTGGCACAGACCTCGCGATAGACCTTAAAGCCGCGCTGCAACTGGGCGCGGTCGAATTTTCCGAACGGGCCGGCGAAAGACCACTTCAGCGCAGGCGGCTCTGGCGTCGCATGATCACCATGATCCTGAGCGGCGGCAGGTTTTCCTGCGACGGCAAGCAGCCCGGCAGTGAGAACGAGAGCGGGAATACTGCGCTTGAATGTCATGACCGCTCTCACCTCGATACGACCGGCGGCGGCGCCGAGGCGCCAATGGGTACGCCCTCGCGCAATACCGACTCGGTAATAGAATTTGGCAGCGGCTTCGTTTTCTCGAAGATGCCGAGCAGCGGCAGGATGAGAAGGAAGTGCGCGAAGTAATAGAAGGTGAGGATACGGGCGGCGATGACATAGCCGCCTTCCGCTGGCTTGCCGCCAAGCCATCCGAGGCCGATGCAGACCACCACGAAGACCCAGAAGAACTGGCGGTATAGCGGGCGGTAACGGGCCGAGCGGACACGCGAGGTGTCGAGCCAGGGCAGGAAAGCCAGGATCACGATCGAGGCGACGAGCGCGACCACGCCCATCAACTTGTCAGGGATGGCGCGCAGGATCGCGTAGAACGGCAGGTAATACCATTCCGGCACGATATGCGCGGGGGTCACCGACGGATTGGCCGGGATGTAATTGTCCGCGTGGCCCATGAAGTTCGGCATGTAAAAGACGAACCAGGCGAAGACGATGAAGAACACAGCCATGAAAAAGCTGTCCTTGATCGTCGCGTAGGGCGTGAACGGCACCGTGTCCTTGTCGGTCTTCGGCTCGATGCCCGTGGGGTTGTTCTGCCCGACCACATGCAGCGCCCAGACATGCAGCACCACCACACCGGCGATCACGAAGGGCAAGAGGTAATGCAGCGAATAGAAACGCTGCAGCGTCGGATTGCCGACCGCGTAGCCGCCCCATAGCCAGGTGACGACCGATTTGCCGACCAGCGGGATGGCGGAGAACAGGTTGGTGATGACAGTCGCCGCCCAGAAGCTCATCTGGCCCCAGGGCAGCACATAGCCCATGAAGCCGGTGGCGATCATCAACAGCAGCAGAATGACGCCGAGGATCCACAGCACCTCGCGCGGGTCCTTGTAGGAGCCGTAATACATGCCCCGGAACATATGGATATAGGCGGCGGCGAAGAACATCGATGCGCCGTTGGCGTGCACATAGCGCAACAGCCAGCCGTAATTCACGTCGCGCATGATGCCTTCGACCGATTTGAAGGCGAAGTCGACATGCGGTGTGTAATGCATCGCCAGCACGATGCCGGTGACCATCTGGATCGCCAGCATGATCGAGAGGATGCCGCCGAAGGTCCACCAATAATTTAGATTGCGCGGCGTCGGGTAAGCCACAAAGGATGAATAGACCAGGCTGGCGATCGGCAGGCGCCGGTCTAACCACCGCATGAATCCATTTTGCGGCTGGTAGGTTGCGTGTCCGCTCATAGTCGAACCTTCATGAAGCATTGCGGATCAGCCGATCTTGATCTTGTTGTCGGAGACAAATTCGTAGGGAGGCAACGCCAGATTCAAAGGCGCCGGCCCGCTCCGGATGCGGCCGGAGGTGTCGTAAACCGACCCATGGCAGGGGCAGAAGTAACCTTGATATTGCCCCTGATGCGCGAGCGGGATGCAGCCCAGATGCGTGCAGATGCCGATCAACACCTGCCACTGGTCGTGACCTTCCTTGACGCGCTTCTGGTCGGTCTCGGGATCCGGCAGGCTCGCGAGATTGACGTTGCGCGCCTCCTCGATCTCTTTCTTCGTGCGATGGTTGATGAAAATCGGCTTCCCGCGCCAGAACACCTTGATCACCTGGCCTTCGGCGATGGGCGCCAGATCGACCTCGATCGGCGCACCGGCAGCAATGGTCGAAGCATCCGGATTTATTTGCGCGATCAGCGGCACAAGCGCAGCCCCGGCGCCGATCGCGCCGACCGCTCCCGTGGCGATGAAAAGAAAGTCGCGGCGTGTCGGCTCGGCCGAAGACGTAGTTGTCACGGTCAGGCTTCTCCTCGTCCTGGCGATGAGACCGCTCGCGCTGGGGACCATCCGGAGAAGTAATTCGATTCCAGACGGTGGCAAGCGGGCCGGCCGGCCCGGTCCTGAAATTGAGCAGGACGCGCCTTTCCGGCGGCGTTTTATTGGCACCCTTGGTGCCACAGCGCAAGCCCGCTATGGCTTAAGCACGGCGCGGTTCCGCAAATCCTTGCAGCATGGCGGTTCCGAGCCTCACCTTGACATCTGACGCCCATGCGGATCGCCCTGTTTCAGCCTGACATCCCGCAAAATACCGGAACGATTCTGCGGCTCTGCGCCTGCCTCGGCATCGAGGCGCATATCGTGGAACCCGCCGGGTTCCCGGTCTCCGACCGCGCCTTCCGCCGCGCGGGAATGGATTACCTTGATCAGGTCAGCATCATTCGGCACGAAAGCTGGCCTGATTTCGAGCAATGGCGGCGGCAGGAAGAGCTGCGGCTGGTGCTCTTCACCACCGAGGCGGCGACGCCCTTATCTCGAACACCGCTTCACAGCGCGCGACATCCTGATGTTTGGACGCGAGTCTGCCGGCGTGCCGGAAGAGGTGCATGCGGCGGCCGACGCGCGGCTGGTGATTCCGTTGCAAGTGGGCCTGCGCTCGCTCAATGTGGCGATGGCAGTGGCCATGGCAGCCGGCGAGGCCCTGCGGCAGACCGGGCGGACTTCATGACGGCTAAGGATCAGGTGACTGCCTCCCCGCTTGCCGATGCCGCGGCGCTCGCGCGCCGCCAGGACCAGGCGTGTGCCTGGTTTGAGACTTTGCGCGACGACATCTGCGCGGCTTTCGAATTGGTCGAGGACGATCTGCCAGCGGAGGCGCAGATGGCCGGCCGGCAGACCGGCCGTTTTGTCCGAACGCCATGGAACCGCACCGACCATAGCGGAGCCGACGGAGGCGGCGGGGTGATGTCGTTGATGCGCGGCCGGGTGTTCGAAAAAGTCGGTGTGCATGTTTCCACCGTGCACGGAGAATTTGCGCCGGAATTTCGCAAGGAGATTCCCGGTGCCGAAAATAACCCGGCTTTCTGGGCCTCCGGCGTTTCGCTGATCGCGCATCCGCACAATCCGCATGTGCCGGCGGTGCATATGAACACCCGCTTCGTCGTCACCAGCAAATCCTGGTTCGGCGGCGGCGCCGATCTGACGCCGGTGCTCGACCGCCGCCGCACGCAGAGCGATCCCGATACGGTGGCTTTTCATGCCGCAATGCGCGCCGCATGCGAGGCCCATGCCAAGGTCGCGCCTTATGAAAAATTCAAGAATTGGTGCGACGAGTATTTCCACCTGAAGCACCGCAACGAACCGCGCGGCATCGGCGGCATCTTCTACGACTGGCTCGACAGCGGCGATTGGGAGGAAGACTTCGCATTTACCCAAGCGGTCGGCCGCGCCTTGCGGAACATCTATCCGGACCTGGTGCGGAAGAACTTTGCCAAGACCTGGACCGATGCTGAACGTGACGAGCAGCTCATCCGCCGGGGTCGTTATGTGGAGTTCAATTTGCTCTACGACCGCGGCACGATTTTCGGCCTGCGCACCGGCGGCAACGTGGAGTTGATCCTCTCCTCCATGCCGCCGCTGGTGAAATGGCCGTAACGCCGGCAGCGTTACGCCGCTTGCCCCTCCCGCACGATGGAGAAGCGGACGACGCAGCGATGCCGGTGCTGCTCCGATATCTTGCGCCATTCCTGTTCGGCCTCGCCCTGATCGAAGAACGGACCGAGCAACTGCTCCGTTCCGGCCACGACTTGATCGAAATGCATGGAACGAAATTCGCCGCCAACGACCCAAAACCGGTACATTTGCATGACATCCTCCGTTTTATTCGGCAGCACTGGCCAGCGCCGCCGTGAACTGCGCATGCTCGGTCGACTCCGACATTGCAGTGGTTGACGTGCCGCCGCTGGAAATCGTGACGTTGACGAGATCGAAATAGCCGGTGCCGACCTCGCGTTGGTGCCGGGTGGCGGTATAGCCGTGCGCTTCGGCGGCAAATTCGGCGTCCTGCAGCTCCGAATAAGCGGACATACCGCGCGCGCGGAAATTCCGCGCCAACTCGAACATGCCGTAATTCAGGTTGTGGAAGCCGGCGAGTGTCACGAACTGGAATTTATAGCCCATGGCGCCGAGCTCGCGCTGGAAGTTCGCAATCGTGCCGGCGTCGAGGTTGCCCCGCCAGTTGAATGACGGCGAGCAATTATAGGCGAGCAGCTTGCCGGGATATTGTTTGTGAATTGCCTCGGCGAACTCGCGGGCCTGGTCGAGATCGGGCCGCGACGTCTCCCACCAAAGCAGATCAGCATGGCGCGCATAGGAAAGTCCGCGCTTGATGCAATGCTCGAGGCCGCTGCCCTTCTTCAGCCGGAAAAATCCTTCAGAAGTGCGTTCGCCGGTGATGAACTCAACGTCGCGCTCGTCGATATCGGAGGTAATGAGTTGCGCGCTCTCGGCATCGGTGCGCGCGATCACCAGGGTCGGCACGCCGCAGACATCGGCCGCAAGACGCGCGGCAATCAGGTTGCGCTCGTGCGCCGCCGTCGGGATCAGCACCTTGCCGCCGAGATGACCGCACTTCTTCTCGGAAGCCAGTTGATCCTCGAAATGCACGGCGGCGACGCCGGCCTCGATGAAATTCCGCATGATCTCGAAGGCATTGAGCGGGCCTCCGAAGCCAGCCTCGGCGTCGGCGATGATCGGCGCAAACCAGTCGCGCGTGACGGCGCCTTCGGAATGTTCGATCTGGTCGGCGCGTGCAAAAGTGCGGTTGATCCGCCTGCACAGTTCGGGACCCGAATTGCAGGGATAGAGGCTCTGGTCCGGGTACATCGCGCCGGCCGTATTGCTGTCGGCCGCAACCTGCCAACCGGAAAGGTAGATCGCCTCTAGGCCCGCACGCACCATCTGCATGGCCTGGTTGCCGGTCACAGCGCCGAGCGCGGAGATATAGTCGTTGCTGTGGAGCAGGTGCCAGAGACGGTTCGCCCCCTTTTCCGCCAGGGTATAATCCACAGGCACCGAGCCTCGGAGACGGTGCACATCGGCCGGCCGGTACGGTCTCCGGATTCCATCGAAGCGCCCGGTAGGCGCCTTGGGGACTAAGTCTTCAAAGCTCTTAAGCATCTGCGTCTCCTGCGACTTCCGTGACAACATGCTTCGGTTGCCCGGATCCAGGTAACGCAGAGGAATAAAATATAGCAAATACTTTGAAAATAAACCGTGATATGTTGTAATACGCTTACATCTGATTCCGGTCATATTGTAAAATATGTCACAAACTGATGGCAGAAAGCTCTTTGTCGGACCCCGCTTTCGCCGCATCCGGCGACAGCTCGGCCTATCGCAGACGCAGATGGCCACCGGACTTGGAATCTCTCCGAGCTACGTCAATTTGATCGAACGCAATCAGCGTCCGGTCAGCGCGCAAATCCTGTTGCGGCTCGCCGAAACCTACGAAATCGATCTGCGCGAGTTAGCGACCGTCGACGAGGACCGCTTCTTTGCCGAGCTCAATGAGGTGCTCAGCGATCCGTTGTTCCGGTCGCTCAATATCCCCAAGCATGAATTGAAGGATCTCGCCGAGCTTTGCCCCGGCGTGACGCATGCATTGCAGCGTCTTTATGCCGCCTATGTCGAGGCGCGGCGGGGGGAATCGATGGCTGCGGCCCATCTCGACGACCGCGATGAACCGGCCCGACGCGACGGCAACCCGATCGAACGCGTGCGCGACCTGATCGAGGCCAATCGCAATTATTTTCCCGACCTGGAGACGGCAGCCGAGCAGCTGCGCGACGAAATCGGCGTCGCCGACATCGATCTCTTTCGCGCATTGTCCGAGCGGCTGCGCGAGCGCCACACTACGATCGTACGCGTGCTGCCGGTCGACGTGATGCGCGACGTGCTGCGCCGCTACGACCGGCACCGGCGCCAATTGCAGCTATCGGAACTGCTCGATATGCCGGGGCGGATCTTCCAGATCGCGTTCCAGATCGCACTGACCGAAGCGTCGGCGACGATCGACAGCATCGTCGGACGCCACCCTGATCTGGACGATCCGGCGCGGCGGCTCTATCGCATCACACTGGCGAATTATTTCGCTGCAGCGGTCATCATGCCGTATGCCCGCTTCCATGCGGCGGCGGAGAATCTCGGCTATGACATCGGCGTGCTGAGTCAACGCTTCGGTGCGAGCTTCGAGCAGCTATGCCACCGGCTTACCACGCTGCAGCGTCCGACCGCGCGCGGCATCCCATTCTTCATGCTGCGCGTCGATCATGCCGGCAACGTTTCCAAGCGATTTTCCTCCGGCACTTTTCCATTCTCGAAATTCGGCGGCACCTGTCCGCTGTGGAATGTGCACGCCACCTTCGACACGCCCGGACGCATCATCACCCAAATCATCGAGCTGCCCGATGGAACTCGCTATTTCAGCATTGCGCAGACCGTGCATCGTCCGGCGGTGCCGCATCCGCATCCGCAGCCGCGCTATGCCATCGGGCTTGGCTGCGAATTGAAACATGCTTCCCGTCTTATCTACTCCGCCGGGCTTAACCTCGCAGCCGAGGCGATGCCGATCGGCGTCAATTGCCGCTTATGTGAACGGGAAAATTGCGGCCAACGCGCCGAACCACCGATCACCCGCACGTTCATCCTGGACGAGACGATGCGCGGTGTCTCGCCGTTCCTGTTCAGCACCCCGCGCGAGGTCTGATGGCTAGGCCTTCATTGCCGGAAGGCGCCAAATACCATCATCGCCCCGCCAAGCACGACGATGCCATCAAGGATGCCGGTGTGCACATGCACCGGCAGCCGCTCGACAAAGGCCTTGGCGAGGAACGCTCCGGGCAAAGCGACCAGACCGATGAGCAGGCCGAGGGCGATGACCTGGAGCGTCATCACGCCTGACACGCCGAAAACGAGAATCTTGCTGACGGCGATGGCGATTGAGACGAACGCATCGGTCGCGACCACGAACGCGCCGGCCAGCCCCGAGGCCATCAACAGCGACAGCAGGACAACGCCGGAGCCGGTGGTGCTGCCCGCGAGGAAGCCATAGGCGACCGCGCCCGCTGCCAGTCCGCTATTGTTCATCTGGACTTTCATGTGAATGAGCCAGCGCCGAAGTGGCACGCTGACACACAGCATCATACCGATCGCGATGAGAATGCCGGCGCTGGTGAGCTTGGTATAAACATAAGCGCCCGCCATGCAGCTTGGCACAGCGGTGAGCATGATGATCAGCCCGCGCCTGAAGTCGATGTAGTCGCGGAAAGCGAAAGCGCGCGTGACGTTATTGAACAGTCCGGAAATACTGACGATCGGCACGACCGGCTCCGGACCGACCAGCGGCACCAAAACGAGCGGCATCAGCGCGCTCGAGCCATAGCCGGTGACGCCGCCCACGATCGAGGCAAACAGCGCCACCGCCGCGACCAGGATAAGCTGCCAAAGAGAGATGTCGGCGAAGCCTTGCAGGAGATCCATCTAGTGCCCCGCTTCCGAAGTTCGTGATACGTCGCGGCCCCCTCTAACACGAACTTCGGAAGCAAAGGGCACTAGCAACTTTGTAGTTCTAGTGCCGCTTCAGCTTGCCGCAGGTGCTGTAGGAACTTCAAATCGGCGGCACTAGTTGGATGCCTGCACCAGCTTGAGATCGGCCGGCGAGATCAGCACGCCGAAACGTTCGCACCAGATAATCACGCTGGGATAATCCTTCAATTTGACGCCATCCGGAATCTGATAGCGCTGGCTTCCCTTGAAGGAGCGCAGCCGGCCGAGATCGACATACATCACCTTGTTCAGGTCTGAGGAAGAACGAATCGAAGGCTTCGGCACAAGATATACGTGATAGGCCGGCCCCGGACCCACCTCGAAATCGGACTCCAGGAATACGACGCGCTGATAGATGCTGACCTTGCCTTTGCCCCAATGCACCGGGTCGGACTTGTTGGCATGGATGAAGGTGCCGGTGGCAAGCGGCACGGCCACGGCCGGCGCTGGAGCGGCTTGTGTCGGCGGCGCGCTGGCCGCCGGCGGCGTTGCTATTGGTGCTGTCTGCGGCGTGACCGCGGGCGGCTCGGCGGTTTGCGCGGCAGCGGCCGGGGGCGGGGGCGGAGCTGATGGCTCTACGGCGGTGGGTGGCGCGGTCGGCTGTTCGACGGTAGGCGGTGTCAGGTCCGCCTGGGTGAGCTGCTCGGCGGCGGGCGGCGGCGGAAACACGTAAGGAAAGAAAAAGAAGCCAAGCGCGATACCGAAAACAGTGCCGAGGATGCCGCCAAAAAAGAAGGCTACGAGCTTTCCCCAAAACCGGGCGAACATGAATGCCTCCCCTGCCAACAATAACGCTAGAGCGCCTTGGCGGCGGCGTCACGTCTTAGCAGCGCCCTCCACAGCATTCGTCGCGATTTGGCCGATGGTTTCACTGTCGGCGGGAAAATCCGCCGCGATCCAGGCCTCCTCCGCGGCACGGAGCGCCGCGCCAAGCGCCGGGCCCTTCTCTATCCCCCGCTGCATGAAATCGGCGGCCTTCAGCGGGAAGACGGGCACCGTCCATCGCTGCGGCAGGGTCGCGAGCGCACGCCAGGCTGCGTCGTCCGGCTTTGCCGCCGCGCGCGCCCAGGCCAGCAGAACCCTGTCGAGGTAACGTTCCGGCCCGAGGCGATAGAGCCAGGGCCGCGCGAGTGCGTCGCCGGCCGGCACGATCCGCCGCCACCAGACCTCGCCCATCGACGCCAGGCGCTCATGTTCGGCATTGGAGAGCCGCAGCCGCTGCCAAAGCCGCTCGGCATCTTCGACAACAAATACATTCAGCGCGGCAAGCCGGCGGACCGGATCGGCATCGAGACCAAGCGCCGCCTCCAGCTCCGCCATGCGTGCCGTTTCGGCGATCAGCGGCACGCCGCCAAGCATCTGCACCAGCAGCCCTGACTCGGCCATGACGGAGAGCGCCGGAACCACGCCTTTCGCGACCAGGAGTTTCAGCAACTCCATGCGCGCGCGCTCGCGCGACAACTGCTCGAGGCCGCCGCGGCCGGCGATGCAGGCCGCCACTCCGGCGGCGTCCGGCTCACCTTCGCCATAGGCAGCGTGGAAGCGGAAGAAGCGCAGGATGCGCAGATAGTCCTCGGCAATGCGCATAGCGGGATCGCCGATGAAACGCACACGCCGTGCTTCGAGGTCGGCAAGGCCGCCGACATAATCGTGGATCGTGCCGTCGGCTGTGGCGGTGAGAGCGTTCATCGTGAAATCGCGGCGCTCGGCATCCGCCTTCCAGTCGCGCCCGAAACGGACATTCGCCTTACGGCCGAAAGTCTCCACATCAACGCGCAGCGTGGTGACCTCAAATGGGATGCCGGCGGCAACGACGGTTACAGTGCCGTGCTCTATGCCGGTTGGCACCGCCTTTAAACCCGCCTGTGTGACCCGGCGGATCACCTCTTCCGGCGTCGCCGTGGTGGCGATATCGATATCGCCCGGCGGCAGTTTCATTACCGCGTTCCGTATTGCGCCGCCGGCCACGCGCGCTTCTTCACCATCGCCTGAGAGCACATCGAGCAAGCGCGGCAGCGGCCCCTGCGTCAGCCACGCAGCGTCCTGCAGGCGACGCTTGGTTAGGCCCGCCTCGTTCACTTGTTCACCCCTGGTACCAGGCGGCCGTTTTCCACATGCGCGGGCACATAAGTCGAGCCGGGAGGCGCGCCGGAAAACTGCGAGGCTATGATCGCGCTCGCGCCCATAAGCAGAAGCGCCGTGACGGTGAGCACGACGACGGTTCGCAGCGGCCAGGATTCCGGATCGAACACGCCACGGCTTTTCGCCCACAGTAGCAAAGCATAGGCGGCAAATGGCGTGAGGAATAACAGAAGCTCTATGAGGAACGGCCGGATCATTCCAATTCCTTGGTGGTTATCACGACATTAGCCGATCCCCTCCGGGCCTCTAAGCCTAAATGCGAGGAAGCCGGGCCGGCGTCGGAATGCTAGCTTTGTCCCCCCTATTGTCGTCCGGGAGAGTGGCAAATGACTTTCAATCGGCGAGATCTTCTGAAAGGCGGCGTCACCTTGTCGCTCGCGTCGCAAGCCTGCTTGCAGACTTTGAGCGCCGGCGCGCAGGAAGCCTGGCCCAATCGGCCCATTACCGCCATCGTCCCCTTCCCGCCGGGCGGGCAGGCGGATCTGGCCGCACGGCCGATCGCCGCTGCGCTGGAAAAGATTCTGGGCAAGCCGGTGGTGATCGACAACCGCGCCGCCGGGGCTGGCGGCTCGCTCGGCAATCAGGCGGCGGCACGCGCTGCGCCCGACGGCTATACGCTGCTCATTACTTTGTCTTCGCTGGCCGTACTGCCGGAGGCCGACCGGCTGTTCGGACGGCCGCCGGGTTACGAGGTGTCGCAATTCACTCCGGTCGCGCGCATCCTTGCCGACCCGACATTGCTCGCGGTGCCGGCTTCCGCGCCGTGGAAGACGTTGCAGGATTTTGTCGATGACGCGAAGAAGCGTCCGGCTGAAATTCCCTACGGCTCCTCGGGCCCCTACGGCACGTTGCATGTATCGATGGAGATGTTTGCCAACGCCGCCGGCATCAAGCTGCTGCATGTGCCGTTCCGCGGCGCCGGTCCGGCGGTGACCGCGCTGCTCTCCGGCACCATCCAGGCGCTGGCTTCCGCTCCGGGCGTGCTGAAGCCGCAGGTCGACGACGGCAAGATGCGCGTGCTCGCCAACTGGGGCGCGGAGCGTGTGAAGAGCTTCCCCGATCTGCCGACCTTCAAGGAGCTCGGCTACAAGGACGTCGAATTTTACATTTGGGCGGGTCTGTTCACGCCGAAGGGCGTTCCGGAGCCGATCATGCAGCGCCTGCGCGAGGCCATGAAGCAGGCGATGGCGGATCCCATGGTGACAAAGACCTTCGAAACCGCCGGTAGCCCGCCGGCCTATCAGGATGCGGCGGAGTTCGCCAAATTCGTCGAAACCGACAGCGCACGGCTGATCCAGGCGGTGAAAAAAATCGGGAAGGTGGAATAGTTATTCTGCGTAAACTTTTTCATAGAGATTGCGCAGAATCCCCGCGGTCACGCCCCAGATCTGCCGCTGCTCGAATGGGATGGCGAAGTAGTAGCGCTTGATCCCCTCCCAGTCGCGGCTGTGCTTCTGATGATTGGCCGGCTCCATCAGGAATTGCAGCGGCACCTCGAAGGCCTCGTCGACCTCGGACGGATTCAGCGTGAGCCGATAATCCGGCGCAATGCGCGCGACCGACGGCACGATCCGATAGCCCTGCGTCGTCATATAGAGATCGAGATAGCCGATCGGCTCGACAAAGCGCATATCGAGTCCGACCTCTTCTTCCGCCTCGCGCAAGGCGGCCGCGAGCGGCGTCTCATCGGTCGGCTCGATCTTGCCGCCGGGGAATGAAATCTGCCCGGGGTGCTGCGGCAGATGCGCTGCCCGCTGCGTCAGCAGCACGGTGGGCTCGGCGCGGTCCACAACCGGCACCAGCACCGCAGCCGGGCGGATCGGCCGCACCGCCCACAGCGCCTTCATTTCCAGATTCAGCTCATGGTCGCCCTTGTCCGGCACGGCATTGGGATCGCGCAGCGCCGCCGGCGCGTTACGGGCGAGCCGCGCACGCGCACGCTCGAAGAATGTCACTGACTGCATCAGGCAAATTCCCGCAGCGTTTCGGCGGGCGCCATCGGGAAGAAAAGGTTGTTCGAGGCGACGCCGAACATGCGGCGGCCTTCGACATCGCGTTCTTCACCCAGGGCGACCAGATCGTAAAACAAGGGCCGCGTCAGCCTGGCCCATAAATCGTGTCGCACATGCAGATAAGGCTTCAGCCCGCCGGTGCCCGGCTCCGGATCGAAACGCAATGCATGCCCCGACCCGCACTCGACCCAGTCATCGACATTTGTACGGAACCGCAGCACGCGATCGCCGGTTTGGTCTCGTGTTTGCATCTCGACCGCCAAAAAGGGCGCGTCTTCCACAACGATGCCGACCTTTTCCACCGGCGTGACCAGGAAATACTTATTTGCCTCCCTTTTCAGCACGGAAGCGAAGAGCTTCACCAGAGCGGGCCGTCCTATGGGTGTCTTCATGTAAAACCAGGTGCCGTCGGTGGCGATTCGCATGTCGATATCCCCGCAGAAAGGCGGGTTCCACAAGTGCACTGGCGGCGGGCCCTTGCCACCTTCGCGCTTTGCCGAACTGGCTATCGCGTCGATCCCGGTTGTCGGCTGCCCTTGCTTCGCCATGGTTTATCCTACGTATTTGCAGCCCTGCCGGTCCATATTGGGATGTCAATCCATGGCAAGCAGGGCGGAAGATGGCGTAAGCTTCAGAGTCGGGGGCAAAATCGATCGAATTTCATCTCCACCGAGGAGCGGATGTTATGGGACTGGCAAATGAAGAAGGCGCCGAAAAACTCGAGGATATGATTATCCGGGCAGCGGAATCGAGCGCCGCCCACATCCGCGCGGCCCGCAACGCCATCGGCACCGTGATTTTCGGACAAGAACACGTGATTGACAGTGCGCTGGTGACGGTCCTCTCCGGCGGCCATGCGCTGCTGGTCGGCGTGCCGGGGTTGGCCAAAACGAAGCTGGTCGACACCATGGGCACCGCGCTTGGCCTCGACGCCCGCCGCATCCAGTTCACGCCGGACCTGATGCCCTCAGACATCCTCGGCGCGGAAGTGCTGGAGGAAGGCGCGGGCGGAACTCGCAGCTTTCGCTTCATCACCGGTCCCGTCTTCGCGCAATTGCTGATGGCCGATGAGATCAACCGCGCCAGCCCACGCACCCAGTCGGCGCTGCTGCAGGCCATGCAGGAGCAACATGTAACGGTCGCCGGCGCGCGGCACGACCTGCCCCGCCCCTTCCACGTGCTCGCAACCCAGAACCCCCTGGAGCAGGAAGGCACCTATCCGTTGCCAGAAGCGCAGCTCGACCGGTTCCTGATGGAGATCGACGTCGACTATCCCGATCGCCTCGCAGAGCGGCGCATTCTGTTCGAAACCACCGGCGCCGAAGAAGTGCGGCCAACCGCAGCGATGACCGCCGACGATCTCCTCGCTGCGCAGCGTCTCGTCCGCCGCCTGCCGGTGGGAGAATCGGTCGTTGACGCCATCCTCACGCTGGTGCGTTCCGCGCGTCCGGGTCCCGACGCAGGCGATATCGGCAAATTGATCGCCTGGGGACCAGGCCCCCGCGCCAGCCAGGCGCTGATGCTTGCGGTGCGCGCCCGCGCGCTGCTGCAAGGCCGTTACGCGCCCTCCATCGATGATGTAGCCGAGCTGGCAGAACCCGTGTTGAAGCATCGCATGGCGCTCACCTTCGCCGCGCGGGCAGAGGGGGAAACCATCCAGGCCGTGATCGCGCGACTGAAATCGCGGCTCGGGTAAGCCACATGGCGATCGACCCGCGGCTCAGCGAAGAAGAAATTACGGCGGTCAACCGCGCAACCGGGCAAGGCCGCTCGCTTGCGGCCGCGATGCCGCGGCTCATCCTGGAGGCGCGCCGCATCGCCGCGACCGTGATCCACGGCTTGCACGGGCGCCGGCGCGCGGGCTCGGGCGAGAATTTCTGGCAGTATCGCCGCTTCATTTCCGGCGAGCCGGCGCATCGCGTCGACTGGCGCCGCTCTGGTCGCGACGACCATCTTTATGTTCGCGAGCGGGAATGGGAGGCCGCGCACACGGTTTGGATCTGGCCCGACCGCTCGCCTTCCATGAACTTCATCTCCCACCTCGCCAGCGATACCAAGCTCGAACGCGTGGTGGTCGTTGCCTTCGCGCTAGGGGAGATTTTGGTGGAAGGCGGCGAACGCGTAGGCATGCCGGGCCTGATGCGGCCGAGCGCAAGCCGCAACGTTGTCGACAAGATGGCGCAGGCGATCATCCACGATACGGGAGAGCGCATGAGCCTGCCGCCCTCCTTCGCCCCCTCCCCTTTGGCGGAAGTGGTGATGCTCTCCGATCTCTGGAGCCCGATCGGCGACGTGCGCACGACCATTGCGCAGCTTTCGGCCAGCGGCGCACAGGGACATGTGGTGCAGACGGTCGATCCGGCGGAGGAAACCTTCCCTTATTCCGGACGCGTACAATTCGTTGAATCGGAGGGGGCGGGCAGCATCACCGCTGGGCGCGCGGAAACTTGGCGCGCCGATTACGCAAAGCGTATCGAGCGTCACCGCGCGGAGATCCGCGCGGAAACCGACCGGCTGGGCTGGAGCTTCGCCATCCACCGCACCGATCGGCCGGCGAGCGAATTGCTGCTGGCGCTGCATGCGCGCATGGGCGTGCGCCCGGGCGATACCGGCATTGACCGCTGGCACGCGCGCCAGATGGGAAGATCGGCATGAGGAGAGCGCAACAAATTCGGCACGCTCCCTCTCCCCATGGGGGAGAGGGTTGGGGTGAGGGGGTTCGTACCCTCTCAATTGCCGGAACCCCCTCACCCGGATTGCTTCGCAATCCGACCTCTCCCCGCTGGGGAGAGGTGAAAAAAGAAACGGCGAGGTCCGCATGATTGCCGGGCTTCCGCTTGTCTTCGCGCAGCCGCTGGTGCTGCTCGGTCTGCTCAGCCTGCCGGTGCTGTGGTGGCTGCTGCGGCTCATCCCGCCGCGCCCGCGCCGCGTCGATTTTCCTCCGACCCGTATGCTTTTCGATATTGCGCCCAAGGAGGAAACGCCTTCGCGCACGCCGTGGTGGCTGACTTTGCTGCGGCTGCTGTTGGCGGCGCTGGTGATCCTCGCCGCCGCCGGACCGCAGTGGAATCCTTCCATCGCCACATCGGGCGGCGCCGCGCCGCTGGCCGTGCTGATCGACGACGGGTGGACCGCCGCCTCAACCTGGGATGCACGGCTGCGCGCCGCCGATGATCTCGTTGTGCAAGCGGAAAACGATAACCGTGGCGTGGCGTTGGTGCCGCTGTCGGAAAGCGCGCGCGACGTTTCCATCGGCACCGCAGGCGCCGCGCGTGTGCGGCTGCGCCAGCTCAAGCCAAAGCCACATGCGCTCACGCGCGCGGAAGCGTTGCCGATGATCGAGCGGCTGGTCAGCGGCTCGCCGGATACCGAATTTGTCTGGCTGTCGGATGGCATCGATCTTGGCCAGGGCAAGGAATTTATCGAGGGACTCAGCCGCACGCTCGGTCCGCGCAGATTGAGCGTGATCGAAGGCGGATTGCCGCCGGCGCATGCGCTCGCCGCCGCGGAAAATGCTGCCGGCGCGCTGACGGTGAAAGTCTTGCGTGCTGAAAACGGCAGCGAGGAAATCGGCGCGTTGCGTGCGCTCGATTTCAAAGGCTTGCCGCTCGGCGAGGCCCGCTATGCTTTCAGCGCGACCGAACTGGAAACCGAAGCGGAGTTCCAACTGCCGGTCGAGATCCGCAACGACATCGCCCGGATCGAGATCGCGGCGCAGCGTTCCTCTGGAGCGGTGCAACTGCTCGACAAACGCTGGCGGCGGCGCGCCATCGGCGTGATCTCCGGCTCGACCAGCGATACCGCTCAGCCGCTGCTGGCCTCGACCTATTACCTCTCGCGCGCGCTCAACCCATTCGCCGACGTAAGGCTGGCGGAAAGCGCGGCGCCCGCAGAAGCGGTGTCGCAATTCCTCGGCCAGAATTTGCCGATGATGATCCTTGCGGATGTCGGCAATGTTACCGGTGAAGCGCGCGAGAAGTTGATCAAATGGGTCGAAAACGGCGGCGTGCTCGTGCGCTTTGCCGGCCCGCGCCTGGCCGCCTCCGAGGACGATCTCGTGCCGGTGCGGCTGCGGCGTGGCGGCCGTACCCTTGGCGGCAGTTTGAGCTGGGATCAGCCGCAGCAGCTATCAGGCTTTTCCCGCGAAGGCCCGTTCAGCGGGATGGCGGTCCCGACCGACGTCACCGTGACCAGGCAAGTTCTGGCCGAGCCGGACGCCGAGTTGTCCGATCACACCTGGGCGACGCTCGCGGACGGCACGCCGCTCGTCACCGCCGCGCGCCGCGGCAAGGGCGTGGTTGTGCTGTTCCATGTCACCGCCGACACGCGCTGGTCGGACCTGCCGATCTCCGGCGCCTTCGTCGACATGCTCAAGCGTATCGTCGCCCTCGCAGGCAACACCGCCGCTGCCGAAAGCGAAGTCGGCGACCGGCAGGCAACGCGCGAAGTGGTGCCGCCGAGCCGGGTACTCGACGGCTTCGGCGCTTTCGTGCCGCCGCCGCCGACGGCGCGGCCGATTCCGGTGGACTTCTCCGGCCGCGCCGACGCCGAGCATCCGCCCGGATTCTATGGTCCGCCGGAAGGACTGATCGCGGTCAATACGCTGCGGCCCTCCGACCGGATGGCACGTCTGGATTTCTCTTTGCTCAATGCCCGCCGCGATCAATACCGCTTCGGCGAACCGCAGGATTTGCGCGGGCCGATCCTGCTCGCCGCGCTCGGTCTATTGCTGCTCGACGCTCTGGTGGTGTTCTGGCTTTCGGGCGGTATCGCCCGCCTGACCTTCCGGCGGCGCACTGTCCCTGCAATGATTGCCATTGGCATGCTGGCCGCCGCGGTCGCAGCGCCGCCCAGCAGTTTTCGCGCAAAGTGATGACTTTGCGAAGAAAGCCTCGCTACAGACGCATCTTGCTTATGTCATTACCGGCGATGCCGAGGTGGACCGCATCAGCCGTATCGGCCTAGAAGGCCTGACGCTGTTTCTTGCCCAGCGCACGTCCCTGGAAGCCGGGGAGCCGATGGGATTGGAAATTGCCCGCGACGATCTCGCCTTCTTCCCGCTGATCTACTGGCCGGTTATCGCCGCTGCGCCCAAACCTTCCGCCCAGGCGCTGGCGCGGCTCGACGCCTACATGAAACAGGGCGGTACCGTGCTGTTCGACACCCGCGACGCCATCGAAGCGCCGTCGGGACCGGGCGGTGACTCGCGCGGTCCCGGGATGATGGCGCTGCGCGAGATTTTGTCCTCGCTCGATATTCCGGAGCTCGAGCCAGTCTCCGGCGATCACGTGCTGACCAAAACCTTTTTCCTGCTGCGCGATTTCCCCGGCCGCTTCAACGCCGGCCGCCTTTGGGTGGAAGCCCTGCCTGCAGCTGACGAGGACCTTGGCGACCGGCCTGCCCGCGCCGGTGACGGAGTTTCGTCCATCATCATCACCTCGAACGATTTCGCCGGTGCCTGGGCAATGCGGCCGGACGGTCAGGCCATGCTGCCGCTCACGCCGGGCGAGCCGCGCCAGCGCGAGTTCGCCTTCCGCGCCGGCGTGAACATCGTGATGTACACGCTCACGGGAAACTACAAGGCCGACCAGGTTCACGTGCCCGCATTGCTCGAGCGGCTGGGACAATAGGAGCCGCATGAATTTCGGCATCGCCTTCGCGCCGCTGGTACCCGCCTATGTCGTATGGGCCGGCTTGGCTGTTGCGCTGATCGTGGCCGGGCTGCTGTTTTTTGCCCGCAGCCGCGGCGCCGTCGTGCGCACGATCGCGCTGCTGCTGATGGTGCTCGCGCTGGCAAACCCCTCCTTCACCCGCGAGGATCGCGAGCCGCTCACCTCGGTAGCCGTGGTCGTCGTCGACAAGAGTCCGAGCCAGAATTTCGGCGACCGCCTGCAGCAGACCGAAACCGCGCGCGCAGCGCTGATCGAACGGCTTGGCCGTATCTCCGGACTGGAAGTCCGTACCGTGGAGGCCGGCCAATCGGATGGCGAAACCGACGGCACGCGTCTGTTCTCCGCACTCGGCTCCGCGCTCGCGGACGTGCCGCCCGACCGGGTCGCCGGCGCAATCCTCCTAACCGATGGCCGCGTGCATGACGTGCCGGCGGAAGCCGCCGCGCTCGGCTTCGCCGCGCCGCTGCATGCACTGATCACCGGCACGAAGGGTGAGCGCGACCGCCGCGTGGCGCTTCTCAACGCGCCGCGCTTCGGCATCGTTAACCAGGCGCAAGCCGTTACTTTCCGTGTCGAGGACCAGGGCTCCTCGGGCGGCACCGCGCAAGTGACCGTGCGCCGCGACGGCGAGACGATTGAAACCCGGAGCGTGGGGGTGGGCCAGCCGGTGCAGCTGGACATTCACATCCCGCATGCCGGACCCAACATTGTCGAGATCGAAGCCTCCCCGCTGCCAGGCGAGCTGACGGCGGTGAACAATCGCGCCGTCGTTTCCATCGACGGAGTGCGCGACAAGCTGCGTGTGCTGCTGGTTTCCGGCGAGCCGCATGCGGGCGAGCGCACCTGGCGCAATCTGCTGAAATCCGACGCCAGCGTCGATCTCGTTCACTTCACCATCTTACGTCCGCCGGAAAAGCAGGACGGCACGCCGATCAATGAGCTTTCGCTGATCGCTTTCCCCACCCGCGAGCTGTTCCAGCAGAAAATCGACGAGTTCCAGCTCATCATCTTCGACCGTTATGCGCGTCAGGGCGTGCTGCCGATCATCTATTTCGACAATATCGCGCGCTATGTGCGCAAAGGCGGGGCAGTGCTGGTCGCGGCAGGCCCGGATTATGCCAGCTCCACCAGCCTGTGGCGCACGCCGCTCGAAGTCATTCTCCCGGCGGAGCCCAGTGGGCAGGTGACGGAAACGCCGTTCCGCGCCCAACTCAGCACCGTGGGCAAGCGCCATCCGGTGACGCGCGATCTGGAAGGCGCGGCCTCCGATCCGCCGCGCTGGAGCCGCTGGTTCCGTGTGGTGGACACCAGAAAAGCCCAGGGCGCAACGGTGATGCAGGCTGCCGATGACAAGCCGCTGCTGGTGCTGGCGCGCGAAGGCGAAGGCCGCATCGCTCTGCTGTTGTCGGATCACATCTGGCTATGGGCGCGCGGCTATGAGGGCGGCGGACCGCATCTCGACCTGTTGCGGCGGCTTTCGCATTGGCTGATGAAGCAACCTGATCTGGAAGAGGAAGCGCTGCGGCTCACCTCCCACGGGCGCGAGCTGTCGATCGAGCGCCAATCGATGGCCGACACGGTCGGTGACGTAACCGTCACCGCGCCGTCCGGCGGCACAACGACATTGACGTTGCAATCGGCGCAGCCCGGCTTGTGGCGCGGCTCCATGCCGGCGGGCGAGCTTGGCCTGTGGCGCGCCACCGACGGCAAGCTGACCACCCTGGTGAATATCGGGCCGGCCAATCCACGCGAATTTACCGAGGTCACGTCGACAACCGAGGTGCTGGCCCCGCTGGCCAACGCCACCGGCGGCGACGCGCGTCGGCTAACCGAGACTTCCGGCGTGACGCTGCCGCGGATTCTCGGCGTGCGTTCGACCGGCACTTTCCATGGCGACGACTGGATCGGGCTGAAGATCCGCGACGCCAGCGTGGTGCGCGGCATCGGCGTTCTGCCGGTCTTCGCCGGCTTCATTGGCCTGCTGCTGCTGCTCGGCAGCCTCGCGCTCACCTGGGCAAGGGAAGGCCGCTAGTTTCCGGCAGAGGCTCTTATCCCACTTGCGGGGTCAGAGCCGGTGCCTATCCCTCCCCTTTTAGGGGGAGGATAAGCTACGGCCCCGGCCGGATCGGTCCGCTGACGCCGGCAAAGGCGCCCGCGGCCAATTCAGCCACCAGCAAACGCTGCGGATCAACCGGGCCGGGCATGCTGACCGTGCCCTTGGGAATGCGCTTGAAGCCGCAGCGCTGGTAGTAGGATTCGTCGCCGACAAGCACCACCAGTTTATGTCCCTTTGCTTTCGCTTCCTGCAGCGCCCGTTCGATCAGGCCAATGCCAATGCCGCGATCACGGAATGGCGGCTCCACCGTGAGCGGGCCCAGCAACAGCGCGGACGTCTCGCCGATGCGGATGGGCGAAAGCCGCACGGAGCCAACCATCAGCGTTCCGATGCGCGCGGTGAATGACAGATCAAGGCTGTGCGCGATGCCCTCGCGGATGCGGTAGGCGGTACGCGCATAACGCCCCGGGCCGAAGGTGCGCTCGTGCAGGCGATCGATCGCCTGCACGTCGTCAGCGCTTTCCATCAGAATCGTCAACGAAAGATCGTTCATTCCCTATCCCCGCGCGCGATCAGCAAAAGTGGGCACCGGTTTTGCGTCCGATCGCGCGCTAACTTTAAAGTGGCGCATGATCTTATCCGAAAACCGGTTTCCACTTTTCGGGATCATGCGCCGTCGCGATTAGCGTCACCAATGCTCGCTCACCGGCGCGCCGCCCATCACCTCGGCGATGCGGGCACGCGTGCCGGCAGTGGTATCGTTCGGCAGCGCATCCAGCGCAAAGAAAGACGCGACGAGTAATCTCGCGGTTCGCCTTGTACGGTCCTGCTTGTTCGAAATCCTGCACCACATAGACGGCAACATGGTCACGCTTGGAGACGCGACGATTGAAGAAGATGCCATGCAATCGGGCCGCGCTGCCAAGGCGAATGTTGCCCTCCTCCGCCAGTTCCCGCGCCAGTGCTTGCTGCATGGTCTCGCCCGGCTCAACCCCGCCGCCCGGCAGATGCCAGCCCCGCACATAGCTGTGCTGCACAAGGAGAATGCGCCCCGCCCCGTCCACGACCAAACCGCGCACGCCAAGTGTCATTCCCCGCGTGACGCGCCAATAAGAATGCAGCATGGACCTGCCGAAAGATTCCCACAGCCGGCTGGAAATATCGCGTTGCCAATTGGTCTTTTCCATCGGTCGGCCTATATAGTTTAGAATAGTTCCAATATAGCTAACTAGCCGTTCCAGCCCCCGAGAGGCCCCCGTGAAGCGATTTTCCGATCTTTCCGAGCAGGAAATTCTCGCCCTCGCCATCACCAATGAAGAAGAAGACAGCCGCATCTATCGCGGATTTGCCGAAGGTTTGCGCGGGCAATTTCCCGCCTCGGCCAAGGTATTCGAGGAAATGGCAGACGAGGAAGTGCGCCACCGGACCATGCTGTTCGATCTCTATCGGCAAAAATTCGGCGACTACCTCCCGCTTATCCGCCGCCAGGACGTCAAAGGCTTCATCCAGAAGCCTGCGATATGGCTGATGGGGGCGCTCAACCTCGATGAGGTTCGCAAATACGCCGAGGCGATGGAATACGAGGCCGGCCGTTTTTATCGCAAGGCGGCGGAAACCACACGGGACGCCGCGGTCCGCAAGCTGCTCGACGAGCTTGCCGAAATCGAGAACGAACACGAAGACATGGCGCACAAGCTTGGGCAGGAGATCCTCACCAAGAAAGAACGCGAGCACGAAGACGAAACGGCGCGCCGGATGTTCCTGCTGCAATATGTGCAGCCGGGTCTCGTCGGGCTGATGGATGGCTCGGTATCGACGCTGGCGCCGCTATTTGCCGCCGCTTTTGCCACCCATAGTACCTGGGAGACGTTTCTGGTCGGCATGGCTGCCTCGGTCGGCGCCGGCATATCCATGGGCTTCGCCGAGGCCGCTTCCGACGACGGCTCGCTCACAGGGCGCGGTACGCCTTGGGTCCGTGGTACGATAACGGGAATCATGACCACCATTGGCGGCGTCGGTCACACTTTGCCCTATCTCATCCCGGATTTCTGGATGGCAACCATTCTCGCCGTGATCGTCGTCGCACTGGAGCTGGTCGCCATCGCCTATATTCGTTTCCGCTACATGGACACACCCTTCCTGTCAGCCACATTTCAGATCGTGGTGGGGGGCACGCTGGTCTTTCTTGCCGGAATCCTGATAGGCAGCGCCTGAATAGTGTCCCGCATCCGAAGTTCGCTCGATTTTGCAGCAACCTCCGAAGCGAACTTCGGATTCTGTAAGGACACTAGCGACCTTAAAGTTCTAGTGTCGCTTGGCTCGGAAATTCGCTTGAATGACTCGCGGCAAAAAATGAATTGAATTTCCGAGCCACGACAATAATGTTCAGGCTCGCGCATCTTTCCGATCCGCATCTGGGATCCTTGCCGAGGCCGCGGCTGCACGAGCTCGTCGGCAAGCGCGCGCTGGGCTTGTTCAACTGGCACCGCAAGCGCCGCGCGCTCCACCAGGCGGATGTGCTTGCGGAGCTGATCGCCGATATGCGCGCGTTCAAACCCGACCATCTCGCGATCACCGGCGACCTGATCAACCTTTCGCTGGAAAAAGAATTTGAGCCAGCGCGCGCCTGGCTGGAGGCGCTCGGCACGCCGCATGATGTCACCGTGGTGCCGGGCAATCACGACGCCTATGTCGGCGCGACCGCCTCGCATTCCGGAAAGCACTGGGGCGAGTTCATGACCAACGATGCCGTGCAGGTGCTGGTTGGTCAGGAAATCACCTATCCCTTCGTTCGCCGGCGTGGCCCCATCGCACTCATTGGATTGTCAACCGCGGTACCGACGCTTCCCCTCATGGCGACGGGGGAGCTTGGAGGCGAGCAGATCGAGCGTTTCGCCCGCACACTGCACGGACTCAAGGACGACGGCCTGTTCCGCGTGGTGCTGATTCATCACCCACCTAAGAGCAGCCCGGGCCAGCGTTTCCGCCGCTTGGTGGACGCCCGCGATTTCCGCGCTGTCCTGGCTGAGCACGGCGCCGACATGGTGCTGCACGGTCATAACCATGAGCATTCCTTGATCTGGCTGGATGGGCCGCAGCGGCGCATTCCCGCCTTCGGGGTGCCGTCGGCCTCGGCTCCGCCCCACAGCAATGAGACAGCTGGCTACAACATTTATGAGATCGATGGCGCTCCCGGCGCATGGCAGTGCACCGCGATCCTGCGTTCGCTGCGTCCCGACGGGGAAGGCTTTGTCGAACGGGGGCGGGAAAGGGTCGCCTAAGGAGACGAAGCCAGCATCCAGGCCAGCGCAAAGAGCGCCGCGATGCCGCCGAGGAGGCCGATGAAGAACGCTTTGACGGCATTCCAGCGCCAGTGGCGGCGTTCGGTCGCGATGTCGCGCCAGGTTTCCTTGCCGAGCTGCGGGGACAGCGCCGCGAGCGAGCGCTCCCGCTCCACCAGACGGCGGGCGACATATTTCGTGACGGCCTCAACGATCGGCCCGACGTCGCCGGATTCTTCCAGCACGCGGCGGCCATAGCTCGTGTCCTGCACCAGACGGTAGATACGCTTGTCGCGTCCCATCACCACATGCGCGACTGCGTCCAGCCAAAGCCGCGGCGTGTCGCCTCGGCTGATGCCGCGATCAAACAGATCGATTTCCGACGGAATCTCCGTGAAGATCGGATCCAGTGCCTCGTTCAGGATTTCCAGCCGCGCGACTTCCGCATCGCGCAGATCGACGACCACGCTGGTGCGTTCGGCCACCTCGATGCGCGCCTGGCGCACCGCGGCTTTGAGCCGGAGAGACGAATCCGCTTCCGGCGCCGATGGTGCGCCTGCTTTCCCCGATCGTCCCCACATGACGCGTAAGTTAGCAACGCGCGGTCGCCGGAGCAAAGCCCAAAGCCGATATTCCCGATCCAGGAGCACAGGAATAATGCTGAGATCGCTCGCCCCGATTCGGACCTGGGCAACGGCGTGGCTATTTGCCCGCCGCTTTTCTCAAGGCATCGTTGATCCGGTCCTGCCAGCCCGGCCCATCTTCCTGAAAATAATCCAGGACGTCACGGTCGATCCGCAACGAAACCAATTCCTTGGCATTTGGCACCGCAGGCTTCGGCGCCGGCGCTTCAAGCGGTTTTGTGGTTGCCTCCTTGAAAGCCGCTTCGGCGGCTGCGCGCGGATCGCCGGGTCTTCGTTTTCTCTCAACGACCATTTTAATGTGCACTTTCTTCCCGAAACATGCCGAGCGCTTCCTGCGCCGGCCGATCTGAGATGGAGAACAAGATCGCTTCGCCGTCAGCCTCATGGCTGTAGCTTCGCCATGACGGAACAACAAAGACATCGTTACGAGTCCATTCCAGCACCATATCGCCAACGCGGGTGCGCCCCTGCCCTTCGGCGCAGGCGAAGATGGTGCCGTCGGTCGCCTTGTAAGATTCGCCTTTGAATCCTTGCGGCAAAAGCGCCAAATGCGCGCCCATGGTCGGCGTCACCCAACCGCCGTTGAACGGATTGGCATAGCGAATGCGCGCGCCATGCCGTGGATCGACATCGCCCGAGCGCTGCAGGCGCTGCAAAATCGGCTTCATGCGCGCATAGGGATAATTGACGATCGGGCTGCGTCTGAGCGAGGTGTCGCTGCCATCGGGAAAAACCCCCGATCCGAAGCGCTCGATCGAATCGCCATGCTCGCGCCGCGTATTCTGCGGCTCTTCGCCCAAATCCTCGAAGAAGGCGGCGGCATAAAAATTCACCATCGGCAGATCGAGCACGTCGAGCCAGATCATCGGCTGCTTGGTGTCGTTGCCGTGGTCGTGCGCGGTCCAGCCCGGCGTGATGACGAAATCGCCAGGACGCATCTCCGTTTTCTCGCCGTCGACTTGCGTGTAGGCGCCCTCGCCTTCCAGGATAAAGCGGATAGCGCTTGCGGTGTGTCGATGCGGCGGTGCGATTTCACCCGGCAGCACGAGCTGAATGCCGGCATAGAGCGATTGGGTGATCGCGGATTTTCCGCGCATGCCCGGATTTTCCAGCACCAGCACCCGGCGCTCGGCTTCCTTGGCGGTGATCAGCTGGCCGCCCTCAAACACCATCGGCTTGTAATCATCAAAGCGCCAAAGCGCCGGAAGAAATGGCGTCGCCGGCTCGTTCGGAACCAGGTCGCGCATGACCTCCCACAGCGGCGCCATATGCTTGCGGCCGATGCGTTCATAATAGGCGCCGCGCAACGCGCGAATTTCTTCCGGAGAGCGCGGCGGGCCGCTCGCGCCTGCGTTATTTTTCGCGGTGGAGATCGGCATGCTGTGCTCCCTAGGTCCCTCGGACCCTCCGGCCGCATTATAGAGCAGTCAGCCCTTCGGGCGAACCCGCTCGATGAAGACGGCAAAGGCGGCAAGCTGCTTGCGGATGAAATCGCGGGTGGTCTCGTCCGTCAGCTCGCGCTTTGCTTCATCCACCTTCGATTTGGCATTGCCGATGAAGATCTCCGGGCTGTTGAGGACGAAGGCGTTAAGCCCATTCAGCACCTGGCGCAGGTGATATTGCATCCGCGCGCCGCCGACCGACCCGCTGGTCGCGGATTGAATCGCAAAAGGCTTGCCTGCGAAGGGCGACGGTTCCTTCATCCGCGACAGCCAATCGATCGCATTCTTCAAGCCGCCGGGAATCGAAAAATTATATTCCGCGCTGACGATCACCACGCCGTCGGCGGCGAGGATCGCCTTGCCCAAAGTGGCGACGTCGGCGGGAATGCCCTGCTCATGCTGGATGTCGAAATTGTAGATGGGAAACTGGCGGTGAGGCGGCGCCGGAGTGATGCTCATTTGCTCCGGCGCCAGTGCGGGCAGCGCCCGCTCCACGATGGCATTGAACGAGCCCTTCCGCAGGCTCCCGCAGATGCTCAGGACGTTCAGCGTGTCGGCCATTCCGTCCCCGATTTCCACTACTGCGCGGCCGGCTTTGCTTCCTTGATGGGATTACGGAGCAGGCCCACGCCTTCAATTTCGATCTCGCAAACGTCGCCTTCGTTCATCCAGACCGGAGGCTTGCGCGCGAAGCCCACGCCCGAAGGCGTCCCAGTGACGATGACGTCGCCGGGTTCCAGCGTCATGGCCTGGCTTATATCGACAAGCGTCTCCGCCACCGGAAACATCATATTGTCGGTGTTGTCGGATTGCATGACCTTGCCATTGAGCCGGCTCTCGATCTTCAGGCCCTTGCCCGCGGGCGGGACTTCATCGGCCGAGATCATCCACGGCCCGAAACCTCCGGTGGCGTCGAAATTCTTGCCCATGTCCCACTGGCTGGTGCGGCGTTGAAATTCGCGCACCGAGCCGTCGTTGAAGCAGGAATAGCCGGCGATGCATGAGAGTGCGTTGGCCATCGTCAGATGCTTGGCGCGCTTGCCGATGATCACCACCAGCTCGGCTTCGTAATCCAGGCTGTTGGTCATGGATGGGCGCAGCATCGGCTGATCATGCGCGACCAGCGAGGTCGTGCAGCGCATGAAAATCGTGGGAAATTTCGGAATGTTGTCTTTCTGGAAGCCTTCCTTGATGTGCTCGAGATAGTTAAGTCCCAGGCAGACGATCTTCCCCGGAGAAGCCACCGGCAGTGAATAGGTGATTGTCTGGAGCGGCACGCGCGCCGAAGCCGGGGCCCGTTTGGCAAGATCGGCGATAGCGGATAAGTCGCCCTTGCTCTGACGCAGCCACACACCGAGGTCCTTCGGCGCGTTCGGATCTGCTGCCTGCAAGTCGATGAGCTGGTCGCCCTCGACAACGCCCAGGCGTCGCCCGTCCTGTCCCTTGAAGCCAACGATTTTCATACTGCCCCCGCTCTGGATTTTCCGATTGACGGCTAAGGCCGTCATTTTGCGGTCGCGACTATATCGAACCCTTCAGGGCATCCAAGGCCCTGAATACTCGTCTAAAGGCTTAGGTGCTGCCGAGTCCGCCCTTACCGCAGGGCCAGGGCATGGACGCAGAAATAGCGGTCCGGGTCGCTCCAGAACGCGACCTGCGTCCATCCAGTTCCGCGCGCCAGCGCGCTAAATGAATCGACCGAATACTTGTAGCTGCTTTCCGTATGGATGGTCTCGCCGGCGCGGAACTCGATGGTCTCGCCCGCCACCCGCACCTTTTGCCGCTTGCTGCTCGCCAGGTGCATTTCGATGCGATGGCGCTCGCGATTATAAAAGGCGTGATGCTCGAAGCTGCCGAGGTCGAATTTTCCATCGAGCTCGCGGTTGATACGCACGAGGATGTTGAGATTGAAGTCCCGGGTTATTCCGGCAGCATCGTTGTAAGCGGCGTTAATGATCCTGCTGTCTTTCTGCAAATCCGTGCCGACAATCAGAGTTGCGCCGCGGCCAAGAATTTGTCCGGCGTGACGCAGGAAAGCGGCGGCCTCGTGCGGCTCGAAATTGCCGATGGTGGAGCCGGGGAAAAATCCGACGCGCGCGGCGGGCACCGAGGCCGGCAGATCGAACGGTTGGGCAAAATCCGCCGGCACGGGCGAGATATCGAGCTTGGGAAATTCCTTGCGCAGCTCGGCCGCTTCGTCCTCCAGCATGTCGCCGCAGATATCCACCGGCACATATGCCGCAAGCTGCGGTGCTGCGGCGAGCAGAATGCGTGTCTTGCGGCTTGAGCCGCTGCCAAATTCCACCAGCGCCGAGCCCGACGGAATATAATTGGCGATAGCCGCCGCGTTGACCTCCAGGATGCGCAGCTCGCTGCGCGTCAGGTAATATTCCGGCAGGTCTGTGATCCGCTCGAACAGCGCGCAGCCAGCTCTATCGTAAAAGTATTTCGGTGGAATCCGCTTCGGCGTCGACTTTAAACCCTTCAGCACGTCCGCTGCGAATGGCGAGGCGGGATCTGGCAGTTCAAATTTCTGCACCGTCTTTTTTAACGCGACCATGGAGCACCAATCTTGTTTATGATTTCGGGTACGGCATCAATTGCCGTCATCCGCCAGGCGCAAGCCGTTAAATTGCCAACGCGCCGACGGAGGGAAGAAGTTGCGATAACTCAAGCGTGCGTGGCCTTCCGGCGTCGCCAGCGAGCTGCCACGCAAGACCATTTGATTGACCATGAACTTGCCGTTGTATTCACCGAGCGCGCCTGCCACCGGCCGGTAGCCGGGATAAGGAGCGTAAGAGCTTTGCGTCCACTGCCACACCAAGCCGAAAGCATCGGCCAGCGCGCCCGCCCGCGCGGTCACTTCCCATTCCGCCTCGCTGGGTAGACGGCAGCCCCGCCAGCGGGCGAAAGCGTCCGCTTCATAGTAACTGACGTGACAGACCGGCGCTGCCGGGTCGACCGGACGCAAACCACCGAGCGTCATCGTGAACCACTCGCCGTCGACTTTCTGCCAATAGCCCGGCGCCTCCCAGCCCGCGGCTTTCAACATATCCCATCCATCCGACAGCCACAGTGCAGGAGTCGCGTAGCCGTCCGCCGCCATGAAATCGAACCATTCGGCGTTGGTCACGAGATTGCGCGCGACGCGCGCCGGCTGCAGAAAGACCCGGTGTTGCGGGCCTTCATTGTCGAAGGAGAATCCTTCGTCATCATGGCCGATGGTGTGGATGCCGCTCGCCACGTCAGCGAAGCCTGCGGAGTTGGGCTGGCGGCCCGGCATCTGCCATTTCCCGTCATAGACCGGATGCGTCGGATTTTGCGCGAAGGCATGCAGGATGTCGGTGAGGATCAACTCCTGATGCTGCTGCTCGTGGTGCAGGCCCATTTCCACAATCGGAATGATTTTTTGCAGCGCCTCCTCGTTGCCGGCCGTGAGCAGTTGCTCCACGGCGGCATCCACATGCGCGCGGTAGCCAGCAACCTCGTGGGCGCCCGGCCGCGTTACCAGCCCGCGCTCAGGACGCGCATGCCGCGGCCCAACCGCGACGTAATAGGAATTGAACAAATAGCCAAATCGCTCATCGAAACGCTGGTAATGCGGATCGTTTTCCAGCAGCAGGAATTGCTCGAAGAACCAGGTGGTATGCGCGCGATGCCATTTCGTCGGACTCGCGTCCGGCATCGACTGCACCACCTGATCCTCCGGTGAAAGCGGCGCCGCGCGTCTTTCGGTTTCCGCTCGAACGGTGCGGTAATCGCGCGACCATCGGTCGCGCAAATCCACTGAAGGCACCGTCGATTTCGCCGCGATTGGACTCATTGGGGAGCTGCGATCGAAGACCCGTACGGGCGTAACAGGCGGCATACTCGCCTCGCTGACAGGGAAATAAAATGCGTGCGCAACGACTTAACCCTCGGATGCCGCCGTTAGTTCCGCGTGATGGCGCAGCAAGAAAGGCCAAAGTAAATATCGATAGGTGTCAGATATAAGGCTTTGTCTGCTTTAACGCGGCCGGCTCAAACCTCAATCAAAATCGTCCAGTCTGGCCTGCAATGGGTGGGAGCCACCCCGGCTAAAATAGCATAGGCTCTGCGCAGAAGCGGGGGCAAGGGCCTTTGGCTGGCCGAAGAGAAGGATGAAGATGATGAATGAGGAAACGCTCAACGCCACGCTGCGTAAATTTCTCAAGAAGGTCGGAATTACCTCCCAGCGCGAGATCGAGATGGCGGTGCGCGATGGGGTCGCCGACGGGCGCTTGAAGGGAAACGAATCGCTATTAGCCAAGGCGACGATTCGCGTTGAGGGCCTGAACCTGACATTTGACGTAGAAGGCCATGTCGATCTGGAGTGAGCGAGCCATGACGCGAATGAAGTGCTTCACCCGTCAGTTGTTGATCGTGGCGCTGGCGCTGGCACTGCCCGCCACTGTGTCGGCACAGCAGCGGCAAGGACGAACCGGCAGCAACCCGCCGCAACGGCAGGAGCAACAACAGCAGCAACGGCAGGAGCCGCAACGGGAGGAACAGAAACAGCAGCAAACCGAACAGCGCCGCGAAACGCCCTCTGGCGTGCTTCGGCTCTTGCCTGCCGATTCCGTTACCGATCACAGCATCGATCTGGCAAGCGGCAAAACCCTGGCTTACACCGCCACGGCGGGAACGCTCGCGCTTTATGACCAGTCCGGCGAACAGACCGCCGCGGTTTTCTACACCGCTTACGTGGCCAAAGGTGGCCATAATGATGCGCCCAGGCCCCTCACCTTCGGTTTCAATGGCGGGCCGGGAGCCGCTTCCGCCTATCTGCATCTTGGCTTGGTCGGCCCGAAAATTTTGCAGTTCGGCGACCGCAATGACGCAGCCACGGCGCAGCTGCGCTCCAATCCGCAGACCTGGCTCGAGTTCACCGACCTGGTGATGATCGACCCGGTCGGCAGCGGGTGGTCGCGTGCGGCCAAGCCGGACGGCAATGATGCTTTCCGCGGGGTGCGGCGCGACGCGGATTTCTTTGCCAAGGTCATCGCACTCTACACCGCCAGGAATGGACGCAGCGCCTCGCCAAAATATCTTTTGGGCGAGAGCTATGGCGGCTTTCGCGCCGCCAAGGTTGCGCGCGCCCTGCAACAGGACCAAGGCATCGCAATCTCCGGTATCGTCATGGTGTCGCCTATGCTGGAAGGCGCTTTCCAGTTTGGCGGCGACCGCTTTGCGCTTGGCGCCGCACTCTATCTGCCGTCACTTGCCGCTGCGGAGCTCGAGCGCAGCAACGCGATGAGCAAGGAAGCCTTGGCGCAGGCCGAGCGCTTCGCGATGACCGAATATCTCACCACCCTTGCCGGACCGCCACCGCAGGGCGAAGCGGCACGCATCTTCTACGCGAAGGTGGCGAAGATGACGGGCATTCCCGAAGAGGATGTGGCGAGATCGCGTGGCTTCCTGCGTGATTATTACGTCAAGAGTCTCCGCTCCGCCAATGGCATGACGGTCAGCCGGTACGACGGCTCCTTCGCTATGGACGATCCTTTCCCAGATAGCCGCGGTGATCGCGGGCCCGATCCGGTGCTTGACGGATTCACCCGCGCCTATTCAGGCGCATTCGTCGGCTATGCGCGCGAGCAGTTGGGCTTCCATACCGACATAAGCTACGTGCTGCTATCGGGGGAAACCAACGGCAACTGGAACTGGCGGGAGGGCGGCCGCAGCGAGCCGAGCGCCAGCGATGATCTGCGTATCCTCCTGGCTTTCAACCCCTCATTCCGGCTCATCATTGCGCACGGCTATGCGGACCTGGTGACGCCTTATATGGCGAGCCGCTATGTCATCGATCATCTGCCGCCATTCACGCAACCGGAGCGCGCGCAGCTTAAACTCTATTCCGGCGGTCACATGTTCTATGTCGCTGACGAGCCGCGCAAAAGTTTCAGCACTGATATGAAGGCCTTCTTCAGCGCTGGCAAAGGCTCATAGCAAAGCTATTTCGGCCGGATGCTGGGGTCGCCGCCCGGGCTGCCGGGCGGCGGGATGACCGGCGTTCTTCCAGTCTCCGGCGTCGGCAATCTCATCCCCGGGTCGACGGCGGGTGGGGGGCAGATCACGCCGTCCGATTGCGCGAGGCGATTGCTGAGATTATCCGGCGGCGCTGCCGGATTAAGCGGTTCGCCCTTATCGGTCGTGACCGTACCGGGTGATCCCGGCGGCGGCAAAGAGGGCGAGCATGCCGGCGAGCCCGGCGCGGGGGGCGACGCACCCTGCCCCAGCGCCGGCGCAACGATGACGGATGCCAGAACAGCCGCAGCCAAGAATGCGGCAATTTCCAGCCAGACCTTCCGCGTGGCGTGCCATGCATTCATATAGATTCAACCGGCGCCGCAGGCGCAAGGTTCCGCACTATCGCTGAAAACAGGAACTATCGCGTCGCCCCGGCGTTTGATTTTATTGCGACTGACACGTCCAATTTGCAAAGCGGAGCCAGTCTATGGATGTCCGTAACCCCAACCCCGACTCCACAGCGCCGCGGCCGGTGAAATCGACCAACGAGGCGCGGCAAGGCATCGCCGGACAAAACGTGCGCACCGTGCTGATCGTCGGGCTCAGCGCCATCATCATTATCTTCGCCCTGCTTTGGCTGTTCTATTTCGGGCGCTGAGATCATGGCCGCGCGCTCAATTTGGAAGGGCTATCTCCGTCTGTCGCTGGTGAATTGCTCGGTTGCGCTCTATCCCGCGGTGACCGCCGCAAATAAAGTACACTTCCACAAGCTCAACCGCAAAACCGGCAACCGCCTGCGCATGCGCATGGTCGACGAGGAAACCGGAAAGGAAGTCCCGCGCGAGCAGCAAGTAAAGGGCTACCAGATCAGCAAGGGCTCTACCGTCGAGGTGGAGGACGAGGACCTGGAAAAGATCGCGCTTGAGAGTACGCGGGTGATGGAGATCACCAAATTCGTCCCGCGTGAGGAAATCGATCCGCTTTACTTCGACCGGCCTTATTTTCTCGCACCCAACGATGACGCGTCGCAGGAAGCCTTCGCCGTCTTACGCGACGCGATGCGCAAGAAGGAAATCGGCGCGCTGGCGACGGTGATCATGCACGAACGCGACCATGTGGTGCTGCTGGAGCCGCGTGAAAGCGGCATGCTCGCCACCACACTGCGTTCGCCGGAGGAAGTGCGCGATACCAAGGATGTTTTTCGCGGCACGAAGTCCAAGGTAGGGGGCGAATTGCTGGACGTGGCCGAGATGCTGATCGAGAAAAAGATGGGCAAATTCCGGCCTTCGGAATTTCAGGATCATTATCAGGCCGCGCTGAAAACCCTGATCAAGGCCAAGAAGGCAGGTCGCAAGATCAAGGAGTTCGAGCCGCCCGAGGTGCCGGCCAAGCCGAGCAGCGTGCTTGAGGCGCTGCGCGAAAGTCTGAAGCAAGGCGGCCGGGCGCATCCGCGCCGCGCGCGCGGCACACGCCGCGGTGTGCAGCGCGCCCGCGGAGGCCGCGCGCGCGCCAGCGCGAAGAAACGCGCCTAATCTTCTTTATTTGACCGATTCGGTATCCGGCGCGACCGAGCCATAACGGCCGTCGCGGTAGACCAGCGGAGAGATGTCCTCGCGCGTCAAGGCCTGCAACACCCGGCCGATAAAGATGGTATGCGAGCCGTAGCTGATTTCCTGCTCCTTGCCGCAGAAGAAATTAGCCTGGGCGGTGGCAAGATACGGCACGTCGTCGGCATCCGCGCGCCAATCGCCGGTGGCAAAGCGCTGCTCCCCCGTCGCGTTACTGCTGAAGACCTTGGCAACGTCGAGATTCGACGTGTGCAGCACGTTAATGCAGAAACGGTCCTGCCGGTGCAGGAAGTAATGCAGGCGGCTGTTCTGATTGAAGCAGACCAGCAGCGACGGCGGCTCCATGCTGATGGAGGTGACGGAAGTCGCCGTGGTGCCGTGCCGCTCTCCGCCATCCCGCGCGGAGACAATCGTCACCGTACTGGCGACGCGCCGCATCGCGAGCCGGAAAACCTGCTGAATGTCCTGGCCGCTCATGCCGGCACCTTTTGCTCAGCCAGAAAAGCGAGCACGCGCTCGTTGAACTCATCGGCACATTCGATATTGCCCATGTGCCCCGCCTTCTCGAACACATGCAGCGATGCGCGCGGAATTTTCGGCACGAAAGTTTCGGTGTAGCCGGGCTCGCGCAGGCAATCGAGCCTGCCTGCCATCACCAGCGTCGGCACCCGGATGGCGGCGTAATCGATATTGTCGCGCTCGCGCTTGCCGCCTGCGGTGCGGAACGGCGCCTTGAAGCGTGCGGCTGAGGTGGCCTCCCAGGCGCCCGGTAGGTGCGACATCTCCCAGCGGCGATCCACATACGCTTCATCGCTCGACCATTTCGGATTGACGAACATCACCTGGATGATGCGCCGCATGTGCTCGCGCGAACCGTCATAGCTGTTGATGATCTTGCGCTGGTCGTTGTCAGGCGCGTCGCCTCCGCCGGAACAACAGACAATGCTCACGATTGGCCAATCCGGCTGTTTACGCGCCGCCACCGTCAGGCTCAGTCCACCCGACATCGACGAGCCCATCACATGCACTGGGCCGACGCCCATCACCTCGATGAAGCGTTTGACGTGCGTGATACGGCGATCGAATTGGCCATTGAAATCGAAGATCTTGTCGGTCAGCCCGAAGCCGAGGTGATCCGGCGCCAGCACGTGGTAGTGCCGGCCAAGCGCTTGCAGGTTAAATTCCCAGGAGAACTCCGCAGCTCCGCCGTATTCCGCCGAATGCAGCAACAATACGCTTGGCTTGCGCCCGCGATGGCTTTCACCGGCTTCGAAATAATGCGTCCGGATGCCGTCGACGGAAATGAACTTGCCTTGCCCCATTCAGGCCATCGCTTTCGCCTTTTGCATCACCGTGCGCGGCAAATCCTTGACCTGCGGATACACCTCCTTGGCGAACAGCGTCATGCTGGAAACCGTCCGCTTGTGATCGAGGAAGCCGGCCTGCTGCATCATCAACAGATGATCGAAGCCGCCGACCAGGTCGTAGTAACGCTTCACCTGCTTTGCGACGGAATCCGGTGTTCCGTACATCAGCACGCCCTGCTCCCGCAGATAGTCCATGCCTTTGGCACGCACCGCATCGGTGCGGCCGGTGTAGGCGCCCTGCAGCGCCTTCACGTTCGTTTCGACGCCGACGTAGCCGGGCGGATTGCGGAATTGCGGGGGCGTTTTTGTCTGCATATACCAGGTGAGTTCTTTCGCGCCCTTTTCCGCCTCCTCCTCGGAGTCGGCGGTATAAACAAGCGGCATGAAAGCCATCCCCGCCCCACCCGGCAGCCCGTGATCGGCCATGGTCGAACGATAGGCATCGAACATCAGCTTCACCTTGTCATGCGGCTGCAGGAAGGTCGCGAAGACATAGCCCCGGCTCGCGACCTTCTTGATGTTGTCATAGTCGCTGGAACCGGTGATCCAGATCATGGGATGCGGCTGCTGGTAAGGGCGCGGCCATACGTTCACCACGCGGCGATGGGTGAAGCAGCCTTCGAAATTGAACGGCCCATCGTGGCTGGTCCAGGCTTTCACGATCAGATCGACGCCTTCCCAGAGGCGCTCCAGCGTCTGCGTCGGGTTGGTGTTGGCGGCGAATATTTCATAGGGCACCCCACGAACGATGCCGACGTCCAGGCGTCCTCGTGAAATGTTGTCGATAATCGTCATTTCCTCGGCGATGCGGATGGGATCACCTCGATTGGCGATCGGATTGCCGAGAATGCAGATGCGGGCCTTCTTGGTCTGCCGCGCCAGGATGGCAGCCATCAGCGGCGCGGCCGCATCGAGACAAGTCGCGGTCTGATGATGCTCGTTGAGCATGATGTTCAAGCCGAGCTCGTCGGCGATCACATGCTCGTCGAGATAGCGGTTGTAGAGATCCGAACCGATCTGCGGATCGTAGAGCTTGCTCGGGATCGTTACCCGCATCGATTCCAGCGCGTCCCCTTGCGGGACATGCGGATAGGGCATCTCGGTGAAGTGCCAGGCCTGCATGGGTCGTCGTCCTTCCTATTTCTTCCAGGGCCTGCGGCTAGCGCAGGAACTCGCGCAGCGCTGCCATGAATGTTTCGGGTTGTTCGAGCTGCGGGAAATGTCCCGCGCCGGGGATCACCTGCAAGATCGCACCGGGAATGGCATCCGCGTAAGCTTTGCCATAGGCCGGCGTCACGATGCCGTCATGCTCGCCCCAGATCAGCCGGGTCGGCACCTTGATGCGATGCAGCCTCCGCTTCAGCTTGGGATTATGCATGAAGGGCTCCCAGCAAAAGCGCGCCAGGGATTCCACATTGCGTGCGACGATGGTGAGCTTCTCCTCCGGCATGGAAGGAAAGTCGCGCTTGCCTTTTTCCGGATCGTGCCACTTCAGCTTCAGCACCTCGGAGGGATGCAGACACCAGAAATCCGCGATGTCACGGTCAAACGGCCCGCCGGGTTTGACGCCATAGGCACCGACCAGCACCAGCCTGGAAATGAAAGAGTCGTCCTTGGTCGCGATCTCTGCCGCCAGCCAGCCGCCAAGCGAGAAGCCGATCACCGGCAGATTCTTCAGCGCGAGTTTCTCAATGAGGTCGAGATAGACGTAGGAGATGTCGTCGATATTGCTGATCCAATCCGGCCGCTCGGAATTGCCAAAGCCCGGGGGGGACGGAATGAAAACCTCAAAATTCTTGGCCAGTTCGTCGATGAAGGGGGCTTCCGGCTCCAGGCCCTCTTCCCCATAAAGCAGCAGCAGCGGCTGCCCGCGGCCCCGTCGTTCCAGTTCGATGTCCATGCCGCTGACATGGATCAGGGTCTTGCGTTGGTCCGTCGTCAACATGCGGAAAATGGCTCCCGGCTTGGCGTTAAGCGGTAGCGGTTATTGACGCCAGCGGGCCATGCCTTGTCCACACGCTGGGTGCAATGAGTATACAGGGCGCGCAAAAGCTTGCGCCCGGGTGCAAATTTGCGCGCTCTTGTCTATAGTGTCGGCGCCATGGCCGAGACCCTTAGTCCCAGTTCGCTCGCCGTTTCGGAGTGGATCAAAAGCTGCTCCGACTTGATGAACCACTGCGAGCATTTTGCCGCCGCGGACATTCTGTCCACGCGCCAGCGTATTCTGGACTTTTCCGCCGGACGCAGCTCGTTTGCCGTCACCAACTCTGGCCGCTTCATTGGCTACGGTGAAGCCCATGCGCGCGTCGGCCGCATCGACCTGCGCTTCCTGAGCTGGAATTGCGAAGCCAAATGCGAGACCGCCACCTTCCGCACCCCTGACCATCACGTGGTCCTGCATATTCCGTTGCGCGGGGAGTTCGAGGCGAGCCAGGGCGAAAACTGGATCAAGGTAAAACCGGGCGATGCGCTTGTCGTCAGCGCGGCTGGCGTGCTGCGAAGGCGCTGGGAAGGCCAATGCGACCTGCTGAATCTGCGGATCGGCCGCGAAGTGGTGAACCTCGCCGCCTTTAAATCGGCCAAGGAACTGGGCGACCAGCCGCTCACGCTTATCCATCTCGATCAATCATTGGCCCTGGCACGCTTCATCGAGACCGTCATTCATGACTTGAGCAGCGATCATTCGACCTTGTCGGAGCCCTCGGCGGCCATGCATGCCGAGCGCCTGCTTTCGCTGTTATTGCTGCGCAGCCTGGGCACACACGGCGACCGGTCCATCGCCGACCGCTCCACCCAGGTAGCGCCCTATTACATTCGGCGCGCCGAACAATTCGTATCGGAAAATTACATGAAGCCGATCGACATCGGCGACCTCACCGCGGCAACCGGGGTGAGCGCGCGCACGCTCTATTACGGATTCAAACAGCATCGGGGCGCGAGCCCCAAAAAATATCTCAAGGGCGTGCGCCTGCTGAGCGCGCGGCGCAGCCTGCTGGAGGCGCAGCTTCGCGGCACACGCGTGGCTGAAGTCGCCGCGGCCGTGGGTTACGAAAACAAGAGCCAGTTCGCGCGCGACTACAAAGAGTATTTCGGCGAGAGCCCGAGCGCGACGCTGCGTGGCATGCGTTAACCCCTGAGACAATTAGCGCAGCCTGGACCTGCCTGCGGCCCGTCCAAGCAATGTGCAATTGGCCGGTGATTTGCTATGAAAACGCTGATTTCGGCGTTGCCGCGCGTCCTTAGGCGCGTGGCCGTTGTGAAACGGGTGGAGGAAACAGCTCATGAAAAAAAGATCGGCGTCACATTTATTTGGATTTGCCGCGGCGCTGCTGATGGGAGGAACGCTGACCGCATCCGCCCAGGCGCCCGCGCCGAATTACTATGCCGGCAAGACCGTACAGATGATCATCGGCTTCGGCCCCGGCGGCGGCTATGACCTGTGGGCGCGCACCGTCGCGCGGCATATCGGCAAGCACCTGCCCGGCAATCCCAACGTTGTTTCGCAAAACATGCCCGGCGCCGGCAGCTTCACCGCCGCCGCCCACATCTACACCGCAGCGCCGAAAGACGGCACGGTGATGGGCATCATCGCGCGCGACGCACCGCTTGGCCCACTGACCGGCCAGGAAGGCGCGCGCTTCGATCCACTAAAAATTTCATGGCTCGGCACGCCCACGACCGAAACCAACGTCTGCATCGCCTACAAGAATGCCAAGGTGAAAAAGGCGGAAGACCTGTTCACTACGGAAATCATTTTGGGCGATACCGGCCCGGGCACCGGCACCCATTCCTATCCCAAGGCACTCAATGCGCTGCTCGGGATGAAATTCAAGCTGATCGGCGGCTATCCCTCCTCCTCCGACGTATTCCTCGCCATGGAACGCGGCGAAGTCGACGGCATTTGCGAAAGTCTCGACAGCGTTCACGGCAAGCGGCCGGACTGGGTGGAAAAAAAGACGGTCACCCTCCTGTTCCAGGGCGGCGCCCAGCCGAATCCCGAGATCAAGGAGGTCCCCTTTGTCCTGCAATTTGCCAAGGACGAAGACACCAAAAAGGCGATCGAATTTCTCTACGCCGGTCAGGGCATCGGCCGCCCCTTCGTGGCTCCGCCCGACCTGCCGCCCGAGGTGCTGAAAATGATGCGCGATGCCTTCAACGCGACCATGAAGGACCCGGAGTTCATTGCCGAAGTGAAGCAGCGCAAGCTGGATCTGGCTCCGGCAACCGGCGAAAATCTGGAGGCTTTGGTTAAGAAGATTTATGCCACACCCAAGCCGATCGTCGCCAAGATCGGCGAATTGATTAAGTAAGGGCCTCGGCCCGGTCGGGGCGTCAGAGCCCGGAATCTCAAGCGAAAGACGCCCGGAGCCGGCTGGCTGCGGGCGTCTTTTTTGGATGCCGCCTATGCCGCTAGCGACGTCCGGCCTGCCCCCAGGGGTTAATGGTGGGGAAAACTGCCGTTTACGGACCTTATTACCATCACTTTTTTTTGAGGACGCGCCAGAACCGGTGGGCCTGCCAATAGGTTAAGCTGCTTCGTTGAGAGTATCGGAAGTGCTCAACAGCAGTCGCGGCGAGAGCGCCGCACATGTGGGGAAACCCCTGACCACCCTATCGCTCACGGCAGCGATGCTCGGAATGCCTCTCGCGCAAAGGCATCCCGGGTTCAAACATTATTGCCGTAGTCGGGCGTCATAAAAAACCGCCGAACGGCCCAGGAGGACGTCAATGTCGATACAGCCCAGCAGTGACGCAGGAGTCACAAACGGTGCGGGCGTACCGGAGGTTGGGAAGAACGGCCAGACCGCCTTTGAGCTGCATAAACTCCTGCATGCGCTGCAGGCGATGCGCGCCGGCGATTTTTCCGTTCGCCTAGCGGGTGACCACCTCGGGATCGAGGGAAAGATTGCCGACACTTTCAACGAGATCGCCGCCACCAATGAACGCATGGCGCAGCAGCTCGACCGCGTCGGCCAGGTGGTTGGCAAGGAAGGTAAGACCAAGCAGCGCGTGAAGCTCGGCGCCTCCGGCGGCGCCTGGGCGGAAATGGAAAACTCCGTCAACACCCTGATTGACGATTTGCTCTGGCCGACCCGCGAAGTGACCCGCGCGGTGGCCGCCGTGGCGCAAGGCGACTTGCTGGAAACCGTGCGCATGCACGTTGAAGGCCGCCCGCTGAAGGGCGAGTTCCTGCAGTCCGCCACCATCGTGAACACCATGATCAAGCAGCTCGGCGTGTTCACCTCGGAAGTGACGCGCGTGGCGCGCGAGGTGGGCACCGAGGGCAAGCTCGGCGGCCAGGCGCAGGTGCACGAAGTGACCGGCGTGTGGAAAGACCTCACCGAGTCCGTGAACTCGATGGCCTCGAACCTCACCGCGCAGGTGCGCAACATTGCCGACGTGACCATCGCCGTGGCGAACGGCGACTTGTCGAAAAAGATCACCGTGGACGTGCGCGGCGAAATTCTTCAGTTGAAGGAAGCCATCAACACGATGGTGGACCAGCTGCGCTCCTTCGCTTCGGAAGTGACGCGCGTGGCGCGTGAAGTGGGCACCGACGGCAAGCTAGGCGGCCAGGCCATCGTGCCGGGCGTCGCCGGAACCTGGAAGGATTTGACCGACTCGGTGAACGCCATGTGCGGCAACCTCACCGCGCAAGTGCGCAACATCGCGCAGGTCACCACCGCCGTGGCGCGCGGCGACTTGTCCCGCAAGATCACCGTGGACGTGCGCGGTGAAATTCTCGAACTCAAAGACACCATCAACACCATGGTGGACCAGCTCAACGCCTTCGCCTCGGAAGTGACGCGCGTGGCGCGCGAGGTGGGTACCGAAGGCAAGCTCGGCGGCCAGGCGCAGGTGCCGGGCGTCGCCGGCACCTGGAAGGACCTCACCGACAACGTGAACTTCATGGCCTCCAACCTCACGGCGCAGGTCCGCAACATCGCCGAGGTGGCGACCGCCATCGCCGGCGGCGACTTGTCGAAGAAGATCACCGTCAACGTGTCGGGCGAAATCCTTCAGCTGAAGGAAACCGTCAACACCATGGTGGACCAGCTCAACGCCTTCGCCGGAGAAGTGACGCGCGTGGCGCGCGAGGTGGGTACCGACGGCCGCCTCGGCGGCCAGGCCAACGTGCTCGGCGTCGCCGGCACCTGGAAGGACCTCACCGAACTCGGTGAACTCGATGGCGTCGAACCTCACGGCGCAAGTGCGTAACATCGCCGAAGTGTCGACCGCCATGGCCAACGGCGACTTGTCGAAGAAGATCACCGTGGACGTGAAGGGTGAAATTCTTCAGCTGAAAGAAACCATCAACACCACCGTCGACCAGCTCAACGCCTTCGCCTCGGAAGTGACGCGCGTGGCGCGCGAGGTGGGCACCGAAGGCAAGCTCGGCGGTCAGGCGATGGTGCGCGGCGTGGCCGGCACCTGGAAGGACTTGACCGACTCGGTGAACTCGATGGCCTCCAACCTCACCGGCCAGGTCCGCAACATCGCCGAAGTGGCCACCGCGGTGGCGCAGGGCGACTTGTCGAAGAAGATCACCGTCAACGTGTCGGGCGAAATCCTTCAGCTGAAGGAAACCATGAACATCATGGTGGACCAGCTCAACGCCTTCGCCGCCGAAGTGACGCGCGTGGCGCGTGAGGTGGGTACCGACGGCAAGCTCGGCGGTCAGGCCGAAGTGCCCGGCGTGGCCGGCACCTGGAAGGACTTGACCAACTCGGTGAACTCGATGGCCGGCAACTTGACGGCACAAGTGCGCAACATCGCCGAGGTGGCAACCGCCATCGCCGGCGGCGACTTGTCACGCAAGATTACCGTGGACGTGCGCGGCGAGATCCTTCAGCTGAAGGAAACCCTCAACACCATGGTGGACCAGCTCAACCGCTTCGCGGGCGAAGTGACCCGCGTGGCGCGCGAGGTGGGCACCGAAGGCCGCCTCGGCGGTCAGGCCAACGTGCCGGGCGTCGCCGGCACCTGGAAGGACCTCACCAACTCGGTGAACTCGATGGCCGGCAACTTGACGGCACAAGTGCGTAACATCGCCGAGGTGACCACCGCGGTGGCGCGCGGTGACTTGTCGCGCAAGATCACCGTGGACGTGAAGGGCGAAATTCTCGAGCTGAAAAACACCATCAACACCATGGTGGACCAGCTCAATGCCTTCGCCTCGGAAGTTACCCGTGTGGCGCGCGAAGTGGGCACCGAAGGCAAGCTGGGCGGCCAGGCGCAGGTGCCGGAAGTCGCCGGCACCTGGAAGGACCTCACCGACAACGTGAACTTCATGGCGGGTAACCTGACCGCGCAAGTCCGCAATATCGCCGAGGTGGCCACCGCCATCGCCGGCGGCGACTTGTCGAAGAAGATCACCGTGGACGTGCGCGGCGAGATCCTGCTGCTGAAGGAAACACTCAACACCATGGTGGAGCAGCTTCGCTCCTTCGCCGCCGAAGTGACGCGCGTGGCGCGCGAGGTCGGCACCGAAGGCAGGCTTGGCGGCCAGGCCGTGGTGCCGGGCGTGGGCGGCACCTGGAAAGACTTGACCGACAACGTCAACCTGCTCGCCGCCAACCTCACCACCCAGGTGCGTAACATCGCCGAGGTGACCACCGCGGTGGCGCGCGGCGACTTGTCCCGCAAGATCACCGTGGACGTGAAGGGCGAAATTCTCGAGCTGAAAAACACCATCAACACCATGGTGGACCAGCTCAACGCCTTCGCCTCGGAAGTGACCCGCGTCGCACGCGAGGTGGGCACCGAAGGCCGCCTCGGCGGCCAGGCGCAGGTGCCGGGCGTCGCCGGCACCTGGAAGGATCTGACCGACACCGTGAACGTGATGGCGGCCAACCTTACCGAACAGGTGCGCGGCATCGTGAAGGTGGTGACCGCGGTGGCCAACGGCGACCTGAAGCAGAACCTGACCGTGAAATCACGCGGTGAGGTCGCGGCCTTGGCCGAAACCATCAACAACATGACCAATACCTTGGCGACTTTCGCCGATCAGGTGACCACCGTCGCCCGCGAAGTGGGCGTGGAAGGCCGCCTCGGCGGCCAGGCCAACGTGCCGGGCGCAGCCGGAACCTGGAAAGATTTGACCGGCAACGTGAACCTGCTGGCTGCCAACCTCACCACGCAGGTTCGCGCCATCGCCGAAGTGGCGACCGCCGTGACCAAGGGCGACTTGACCCGATCGATTCAAGTGGAAGCGCGCGGCGAGGTGGCCGAGCTGAAAGACAACATCAATACGATGATCGGCAACCTGCGCCTCACCACCGATCTGAATACCGAGCAGGACTGGCTGAAGACCAACCTCGCCAAGTTCACCAACATGTTGCAGGGCCAGCGCGACCTCACCACCGTGGGCCGGCTGCTGCTCACCGAGTTGACCCCGCTGGTCAACGCACAGCTCGGCGTCATCTACCAACTCGCCAACGAAGACACGCCGGTACTCCGGCTGCTCTCGGCCTATGCCGACGATGGCGTGACCTCGCATGCGCAGGCGATCAGGATTGGCGAAGGCCTGATCGGCCAGTGCGCCGCCGACAAGCGGCAGCGGCTGATCACCGACATGCCGCCGCACGCGGTGCCGATCGGCTCGGCTTTGTTCAAGGTCGTGCCGCAAAATATCGTCGTGCTGCCGGTGCTGTTCGAGAACCAGGTCAAGGCGGTGATCGAGCTCGCCTCGATCACGGCCTTCACCACTTCGCAGATGACCTTCCTGGAGCAACTCACCGACTCGATCGGCATCGTGCTGAACTCCATCGAAGCCACCATGCAGACCGAAGGCTTCCTCAAACAGTCGCAGCAGCTCGCCGTCGAGTTGCAGATCCAGCAGAAAGAGCTGCAGCAGACCAACGAGCAGCTCGAGCAGAAGGCGCAACAGCTCGCCGAACGTAACGTCGAAGTGGAGCGCAAGAACCAGGAAATCGAGCAGGCCCGCCGCGCGCTGGAAGAAAAGGCGACGGAGCTCTCGCTCACCTCGAAATATAAGTCCGAGTTCCTGGCCAACATGTCGCACGAGCTGCGCACGCCCTTGAACTCGATCCTGATCCTGGGCCAGCAGCTCACCGAAAACCCGGACGGCAACCTCACGCCCAAGCAGGTGGAGTTCGCCCGCACGATTCACGGCGCCGGCACCGACCTGCTCAACCTGATCAGCGACATTCTCGACCTGTCGAAGATCGAATCGGGCACCGTTACCGTCGATGCCGAGGAAATCTTCCTCTCCAACCTGCTCGACACCGTCGGCCGCCCGTTCCGGCATGAAGCGGAAAACCGCCAGCTGTCGTTCGACGTGCAGGTCGATCCGCATCTCGGCCGCAGCATGGTCACCGACTCAAAACGTCTCCAGCAAGTGCTGAAGAACCTGTTGTCGAACGCCTTCAAGTTCACCGAACACGGCGGCGTGCGGCTCACGGTTTCAGCGGCGGTGGGCGGCTGGAGCTCGGATCATCCGGTGCTCAATCAGTCACCGGCCGTCGTGGCCTTCGAGGTGTCGGATACCGGTATCGGCATTCCGCTCGAGAAGCAGAAAATCATCTTCGAGGCGTTCCAACAGGCCGATGCCTCGACCAGCCGTAAATACGGCGGCACCGGTCTCGGCCTCGCCATCAGCCGTGAGCTGTCCAGCTTGCTCGGCGGCGAGATCCATCTGCGCAGCACGCCTGGCTCGGGCAGCACTTTCGTTCTCTACCTGCCGCTCAAATACGTCGGCCCCGCCGGCATCTCCACTGCCGCCGCGGCTGCCAGCCGTTCTCCGCAGACCGTGCCGACCTTCCCGGTCACCGCCATTCCGGAAACGCCGACCGAAGTCCTGCCGGACGACCGGCACGACATCACACCCGGCGATACCATTCTGCTGGTCGTGGAAGACGACCCGCATTATGCCCGCGTCCTGGCCGACCTAGCCCGCGACAAGGGCTTCAAGGTGCTGCTGGCGGCACGCGGAGCGGATGCGCTCGACCTCGCCAAGCAGTTCCAGCCGACGGCGGTCTCGCTCGACGTCTTCCTGCCCGACATGTTGGGATGGACGGTGCTCAGCCAGCTCAAGCAGAATGCGCTGACCAGGCACATTCCGGTGCAGATCATCACCCTCGACGAGGACCGCCAGCACGCTTTGGCGTCCGGCGCCTTCTCCTTCGTGACCAAGCCGACCACCGCCGAAGGCGTCGAAGCGGCCTTGTCGCGTATCAAGGAATACACCAAGCCGCGTCGCAAGCGCCTGTTGGTCGTCGAAGACAATCCGGCCGAGCAGATGAGCATCACCGAACTGCTCGGTCACGACGATATTGAGATCGTCACCACCTCGACCGGCGCGGCCGCGCTCGACACGCTGCGCGAAAACCCATGTGACTGCGTCGTGCTCGATCTGCGGCTGCCGGATATGACCGGCTTCGAGGTGCTGGAGCGCATCCGCGAGGACTCGTCGTTGTCCGACGTGCCCGTGGTGGTCTTCACCGGCCGCGAGCTCTCGGCCGAGGAAGATGCCCAGCTGCACACCATGGCGCGCAGCATCGTGGTCAAAGGCGTGGAATCGCCCGAGCGTCTGCTGGACGAGACCGCCTTGTTCCTGCATCGCGTGACAACCGAACTGCCGCCGGAAAAACAGCGCATGCTGGAACGCCTCAACAGTTCCGACGAGGATCTGGTCGGGCGCACGGTGCTGCTGGTGGACGACGACGCCCGCAACATCTTCGCCCTCTCCAGCGTACTGGAACGCCGTGGTATGCACGTACTGACAGCGACCACCGGCAGCGAAGCCATTGCGCTTGTGGAGTCGCGGCCTGATCTCGCAATCGTTCTGATGGACATCATGATGCCGCAGATGGATGGGTATCAGACGATGGAAGTCATTCGCGAGCAGCCTCAGTTCCGCCGGCTGCCGATCATCGCGCTCACCGCCAAGGCGATGAAAGGTGACCGCGAGAAATGCCTGGAGGCCGGAGCCTCCGACTATCTTGCCAAGCCAGTGAACACCGAGCAGCTTCTGTCCGCGCTGCGCATGTGGCTGCACCGCTAATGGCGGAGAAATCGGATATGACCGGAAACGAGAAGGTCAACATTCTCCTGGTCGACGACCAGCCGGCGAAGCTGCTGAGCTATGAAGTTATCCTGAAGGACCTGAATGAGAATCTCATCAAGGCCTCTTCGGGACGCGAGGCGCTGGAACAATTGTTGAAGACGGACATCGCCGTTGTGCTGGTGGACGTCTGCATGCCCGACCTGGACGGGTTCCAGCTCGCGGCCATGATCCGCGAACATCCCCGTTTCCAGAGCACGGCGATGATCTTCATCTCGGCCATTCACCTCACCGATGTCGATCGCCTGCGCGGCTATGAAATGGGCGCGGTGGATTACGTCCCCGTTCCGGTCATTCCCGAGGTGCTGCGCGCCAAGGTCAGGGTTTTCGCCGAGCTTTACCGCAAGACGCGGCAGCTCGAGCGGCTTAATGCGGAACTGGAGCAACGGGTAGCCGCGCGCACCGCCGACGTCGAAGCATCTGCCGCCCAGCTGCGCGAGAGCGAGCAGCGGCGAAGCCTGGCGCTCGCTGCAAGCAACATGGGCTCCTGGGACTGGGACCTCGTCAATAGGGACTGGATGTGGGACGAAGGACAATATCGGATCTTTGGCGTCGAGCCCGGGTCTTTCGCGGTAACGCCGGAGCATGTCCGCACGCTGCTTCACCCGGAAGATTGGGAACGCTTCAGCACCGCGATGGAGCGCATGTTCAGGGAAGGCGGCGCCTACGAAACCGAATTTCGCGTCCGCCGCCCGAATGGCGAGATCCGCTGGTGCGCAGGCACTGCCGCGGCCAGCGTCGACGCGCAGAACCGGGTCGTGCGGGTCAGCGGCGTGACCGCCGATATCACCGACCGCAAGATGGCCGAAGAGCGCCAGGCATTGCTGGCGCGCGAGGTGGACCACCGCGCCAAAAACGCCTTGGCGCTGGTGCAGGCGATCGTGCGCATGACCAAGGCCAACAGTATCGAGGCTTATGTCACGGCGGTGGAAGGGCGGATCAAAGCGCTGTCACGCGTGCATACGGTCCTGTCTCAGTCGCGCTGGGAAGGCGCCGATCTTGCCGGCCTCGTCGCCGAGGAGCTCGCGCCTTATCGCACCAGCGATCAGGATCAGGTGCAGGCTTCGGGCCCGGGAATTGTGCTGCTGCCGGCGGCGGCGCAGACGCTCGCGCTGGTGCTGCACGAGCTTGTCACCAATGCTGCGAAATACGGAGCGCTGTCTTCGCAGTCCGGCAAGGTCAAGCTGGCCTGGACCTCGGACGGGCGCAGCATCGAATTTAACTGGACGGAAACCGGCGGCCCGGAGACCTCCAAGCCGGCCACGCTCGGCTTTGGCACGCGCATTGTCCTTGCCAGCATCGAACGTCAGCTGGGCGGACAAGTAACATTCGATTGGCTGCCGCAGGGATTGAAATGCATATTCTCCATGCCGCAGGGCGACACCAAGGAAGCGGCAGAGCGCTACGCCCGGCGCCGTGCTGCTGACAAGGACGCGCTCGCTCCCGACCCGCGTATTTCGATCTCCGGAAACCGCGTGATGATCGTCGAGGACGAAGCGCTGGTCGCCATGGTGGTCACGGAGTCACTCACCACCTTGGGCTGCTCCGTGGTCGGGCCGTTCAGCCGCTGCTCCGATGCCCTGGCAGCAATTGAAGCCGACAAAATTGACGCAGCGATCCTTGACGTCAATCTCGATGGCGAGATGGTCTATCCATTGGCGGACTTGCTGACCGAGCGCGGGGTGCCATTTATCTTCGTTACCGGCTACGGCGCAGAAAGCATCGATGACCGTTTCTCGCATATTCCGGTGATCCAAAAACCGGTGGAGCGGCACGTGCTGCAGCGTATCTTCGTGGTCTCGACGGACGAAAAGCCCAAGCCTGTGCGGGAGCGGGTGCGCGACGGCAACGGTTCCGCCAGGGCTTCGGTGGGGTGATTTCTCCAATCTCGGCGGCGCTTTTCGGTGACAGAGCGCTTTGCCTTGACAGCTTTTGCCTCAGCTTCCATATCTCCAGCACGGCGGCGGGGTAGCTCAGTTGGTTAGAGCGGCGGAATCATAATCCGTAGGTCGCTGGTTCAACTCCAGTCCCCGCTACCACTGATCCCGCCACTTGCCGGGCCGCCATCCCTTCCATGCCGATAAGCTGCTCTAGTCTTGCCCTGAACGTCTACGGCGGGCGGCGCCCCTTTGGCGGCTGGTGTGATCAGTGACGCTGGCTAGCAGTTCCCGGATGCGCTGCGCGGCCTCGGTTGTCGGTTCCCCACGCCCGCAGCATCGCGCTTAGGTCCGAAACGTTTTTGAGATAACGGGCCACCGCCTGCGGATGCAATGGCGGCAACAAATCGTAAGTCAACGTGATTTGAACATCATTTGCCGGCTCCGCTCTAGCTGGCCCGACCGATCACCGCCCCGACTTGGACATGCGCCCACTTGCCACCCCGCGCCGTGGGCACCTTCCTTTCGTTTAGTTTGGCTGCAATCGCTGCGTTGCTCTTTGCCCCGCCGGCCTGAATGTCGCGGATCACCGGGAGCACGTTGGCGGCAAATTGTTTGGCGGCTGCTTTCGTTGCGGCGGTGCCGGCCTTTAATGTACCGCACCTCGTCTTGCTTCATGCCGAGCCGAATACCGGCATATTCAGTTTGCCGCGAGATGCTAACAGGCTGCTGCTCGAGGTAATACGTGACACCCCACGCGCCTAACCCGAGCGCAATGAGGCCAAGTACCACAAAGCTGATGCGCTTAAATATCCAACTCCATGACCACCGATCCTTAGTTATGGCGTACAAGATGACCAGCGCGAGTACGAGCGAAGATAGAAAGAGGCCAGTGCCTAGTGTCATGAAAGCCCCCCGGATTGGGACCTATTCTGAAAAAAAATAGAAAGCCCCGCTAGGCGGGGCCCACATATCATTCACGATTTAAAATATTCCGACGCGACTTAAATAGCAGACGCAGCACCCGGCCCCAAAAATTCAGCGGGAGAGGCGATAACCGAAATCATGGCCCGTGCGCTCTTTGAAGAGAACTGTGGCCCCTATGGTGATGGTAGAAAGTGGCGTGCTGCGGCAGTAGTTGTCCGTCCACAGGAATGCCTGCTCGGCGGTTATGGCAACTCCGCCCGCAGTCCAAAACTCAATGCCGGATCCAATTGCCATTCCGTTGAGCAAGCCCTGCAAGTAGTGCTCAAGATTGCTAGCCGTCTTTCCTGATCTCGCGCTCACCCAAGTACCGCAATCCACGTCGCCCTCTGCGTGGGCGCGGAATTTGCATTGGACGGTAATAAGAGCAATCAGCATCGCTGATAGCAGCACTAATCGGCACGACACCGTACCTTTCAGAGAGCACCCCTACGTTTACGATAGGTACTCACTCGGCCAAAGTATATGATGTAAGTCGCCGCCGGAGAAGCGGCGGCAAAATGCAATGATCATTGCTGGGAGAGAACCATGACTACTTTTCGCAATTTACTGCAAGCGACGGCCTTGGCCGCTGTCGTAACCTTGGCCCCTCAGTCAATCGCCCTAGCTCAAGAAGACCCGCCTACGCCTAAGCTACTGGTGAACTGTGTTGGCGGCGCGGTGGAAGCGGTAATCATCAGAACTCAGAACAGTCCGGATACCCTCCTCGACAGCGACCCCGCGCGGGCACTCGTTAATGGTCAAGTTAACGCTGGCGCAAGCGGCGGTAATCCTGACACGTACCTCATCACGCTTTCGGGCGAAGCAGACAATACTACCGCGGGGGGCCTTTTTACCGTGAAAGCTCAGATCCGCATCGACGGAGGCGGCTGGACCGACATCTTTCCAGACGGCCCCAACACCTTTCTTCGAGGGACCAATGAAACCACAGCCAGCATGACATGGTGCACACGTGTGCAAGCTAACGTGAGCGCAGCGCTTCGGGTCATCTGGGATTCACAAGGAGCCGGCAACACCGCCCGCCTGGACGACTACACGGTGATGGTGCAGCGATTGGACTGAGTCACTGCTCCTCAAAGCGTAGAAGGGAGCCCCGAGGGTCGAGCCTTTGGGCTTCTTTCCTATCTCGTAGCAAAGATATCGCCAAACTAAGCCGAGCAACCTAAGTTTGTTTTGACTTGGCGGGCGGCCTTCTGGTCGCCCGTTTTTATACTCCGTCGATGATGCCCTCGTGGTCGTGCAAGCGCGGGACCCGGTCGAGGAATGAAAACCGGGTCCCACACCCGCGCGGCGCCCGAACAGTGGGAGGGTCTCAGGCGCGCAGCAGCAGCCGGTCGATCTTTTCCCTCAGTGCCTGCATCTCACGAAGGATCATCTCGACCTCGTCGGGCTCGGCGTCAGGCAGCAGCTGCTCGAGAGTGGCGTAGCGATCCATCAGTGCCTCGACCTTAGTTGGCGGCAGCAGCATCACTCTTCTTCCTCTCCAGCGCAGCCATGGGATCAGGCTCGTAGCGAGACAACCCCGCCGCCAGCATCCTCTTCAGCAGTATCCGCGCGCCTCGGTCCACGGGTCGGTCTGAGTTTGACGACGGAGGCAGCTCCCACGGCATCAGGCGGAGGGCCTCGTGCTGGCAGCGGCGGGCGGCGATGACTGCGGCCTCCCTGCCAGGGCTTGTCCTTGAGGCTCTCCCGCATGTCCGGGTTGAGCATGGCGATGTCCAGCGCCCGCCTCAGAGCCTGCAACACGGCGATTGCAGCCAAGCTAAACGAAAGGCGGGTGCCAACTGCTCGGGGTGGCAAGTGGGCGCATGTTCAGGTCGCGGCGGTGATCGAGCGGGCTAGTTAGTTGCTTTCAGGCCCCCGCATGGGGCAAGTGCAGGAAGTGCAGAAAGCCCGCGCCAGTCATCTCCGGTTCAGGTAAGCACCGCTACTTTATAGACGGGCCTGCAAGGGTAGTTGCGTAGCCCCTCACAGTGTCCCGGCGGACCCTGGCAGCGCTGTAAGCCGAAACGTCGAACTCAGGGGGTGTGAGATGAGTAACGCAATGCAGATCGCCCTGGCTGTCCTTGTGGCGGCAGGGCTAGCGGCGGCCTTGGTTGTCTTCACTGAAACGAAGAAGACCGACGGGCGGGCATCAATAGGCAACTCGGCATCGGAGTTTCGGCTGTTTTAGCCGGGGTGAAAAGAAAAGGGACCGCCTGGCAACTCTGTACAAATACCAGACGGCCCAGATGCATGCCCTGAGCGGAGTTCACGACTCAGATAATCCAGAGCCTACGGAACCCGGGTTAACTAGACGTTTCGGCTGTCAGGCCGGCGTTACCAACCAGTGCCCCCAGCAGCAGTGCAGACAGCGAACCTAACCGGAGAGGAGCAAGCCTACCGAGGACCCGGGGACCTTTGCCACGCGATCATCGAAACAAGATGTCCGCGAGGCGCGGCCCGGCGGTTTGCAATTGCACAAGCGGCGCAGCTGCTTGACCCATAGAAGATCGACGCAGTGTTGGCGCGACCTATCTGCGATTTCCAGAAGGCGGCGGAGTAGCAGCAGCAGGCGTAAAGGCCAAAGTTACCCAGGCATTCCAGCCCTCCGGGCGGTTTTCCGCTGCGAACTCGTAATACCCCTTGAGGTTGAGATAGCCCTGCATCCCCGAAGCCGGGAACAGGTAGCCGACCTGCGGCCCGATCCCGAACACACGCGATTTGAAATCGCCAAGGATCGCGAGCTGGCCGCTATCGGGGGTGAGCTGCTGATAGCCGTAGCCGACAGCGCCGACAAACAGTTGCTTCGATAAGAATTGCGCCGCCGCCCAATCAACGTGCAGGTCGACGCCATTGCGATAGTCGGTGTCAGGATTTCGGAAGTTGTAGGTCAGCCCGGCCACCGCGGAGAATTCCTGGCCTTTGGTCGGATCGAAATAAGTGTAGCCCGCGCCGCCATCGATGGCGCCGTGGCATGGGGATATGAAGGAAGCCGGTGCACGGGAGGACCTTCCCGGCCTGGCAGGGGAACGCCACAACATCACGCAACTCACACTGACCAAATGCCCGGCAGGGTATACCGCGCCCTATTGTGGATTAACAAATATTCATCTAAGTGAGGATGGATGCCGGAGGGGGCCCATGCCGCGAGAGCTCATCGAGCCGAACAAAGGCGACAAGCGTTATGTCCGACGCAACAAGGGCAAGTTCACCAAATCCCAAGACGATGTAGGCAGGTCACTGGCAGCAGATCGCGGGAAGAAGGCGAAGAAAACCGCGGAGAAGGGCGAGGGCGACCAGCGAGCGCGTAAGAAGCACAAGACCACGCGCAATACCGCCAAGCGGGTCTTTAAAATCGTATGGACGCATTTTTCAGGCACACACACAGGTGCTTAGACATCGGCTAAGCCGAGGACCAGTTCGCCGCTCGTCGTGTGGTGTCTAAATAGCCTGGATCACGCTTCTGCTTTAGGAGACCTGGGCTGACCCAATCAGAGTCGCGTTCGCGAGGAAATGGCGCTATAGGCGTGCCGGGGGGCGCTGTGTGCCGCGTTGCGTTCAATGCGTTTCCTGACAAGGCCGGGCCGATCCTCCCGCGCCCTTCCGCTTTCATCACGCCGTGCCTGCCGACCGTGGCGCGGGGAATCGTTCTCGCGGTGAGTGGCCCGCCGCTCCTCAATCCAGTGTCTGCACTCAGCTTGGCGATTACTTCAGCTGAGGCTACTTCGGCTTTGAATTTGCGATTAGTTCGGCTTCAGCTTGGAGTGCACGGCCTACATTCAGGGCGTCATCCCAACTTAATGCAAGGGGCACACCGTCGTTGAACTGAAGCGCCGTGAGCTCAGTGCCTTTAATGCGTCCTATCGCCCAAGAGGTCACTCGTGTGTAGTTGGAAAGCTGACGCACCTGTTCCGGCGGTAGATTTGGCTTGTCATTTGACTCGGGCATGGCGCGGCCCTGTTCCGTTTGAAAGTGCAGCCTTGTTTTCGCGGCCCTTGTAGGCGCTCAAACTGGCTGCAGAAGTCCCTCGCCTCGTTTGCGGAACGATCGCCGCCGACCCATAACTAGCTCGCTGGTAGCGTCGGCAGTAAATTCCACCCCCAAACCGTCCTTTGAACGTCGAACGACGCGGCATCTCTTAGCGCGGCCGCGAGGTGAGATGCGGAGAATGAACTCGTCCGGAACTGTGCTAGGTTCCAGGCCAATAATCTTGGCACCATCATTTGAAAAGTTACTCACGATACATCGCCCGGTGAAACGGCCGTGGCTATCATAGATTTCGGCTGGCGAGTTCCATTCGACACGAAAGTTCTTTCGGCGTTCGCGCATGTTCGCGGTCTCGAATAAGGTGGAAGGTCACGACATTGAAGCCGGCAAACGTGAGAAGCGCTTTAATCGATATTTGAAAAAGCTACATAGTTTTCGATTCAATCATTCATCAAACCGCGGTGGCGCGGCCAGAAAGACCACCTCCCGGTCCGATGGATTGGCCACCACCGGGCGCAATCGACAGTCCTCCTCCGGGAGCAATGGAATCGCACCCTCCGGGCCCAATAGAGTTAGTTATGCAGTTGCGCCAAGCTTGTGCATGCGCAGCACCAACCAGACAGATCATCTGAATCAACAGGCTTACGACATAGGACGCATTGCAGGGTGTCCTCCCAAAAACAATTCAGCGGTCGCCCCACCAGCCTATGCTAAGTGGACAGACCGGGCGAGCCGCGAGATCATCGAGGCCATCTCCGGTCTCTAACGAAGAATTTGCCGTTTAATTTGGTGACAAGGTATCAGTATTTCCTTGGCCCTTGGGGTACGACCAGCGCCTTAGTCAACTGGCGGATGTCCTTGAGCCCCTCGAGGTCTTCGATAATAGCGACAACTTCACGCGCGTGGGCAGGCGATAAGCCACCATGTCCGGCACATTCCTCGAACTTGTGAACCACTTCCGCCCAGCTCATCGGATTGGCAGGGCTGCCTTTGCCGAAATCGGCCTTTCCGCAAAGGACGCGGCCGTCGTTGAGTACAATCTCAACAATACTGGTCATCTTATCGAAGCCGGCGGCATCGGCCTCCTCGTTAACGTAGAACTCGACCTTGGCCATCTGCTCCTGAACCGGTTTCGATGTGACGGTCTCGTCGGTGTATTCCGCCAAGCCGGCACGACGACGCAACGACAGGATCGCCATTGAGAATTGCATGCTGAACTTTGCTTGCAGCTCTGTCTTCGGCTCGTGATGCAACAAGGTAGTCGGCATATGCCGGTTAGTACCGACGCGAATTTTGGTAACCTGATTCGGTTGGATATCGTTATTAGTAATAAGCTCGAGCATCACCGCCATGGCCGGATGCGTCAGCGATCCGGATGGATGCGGCTTGATCGAAATGCCGGGATTGGCAAAGGTCCACGGGTTGCCGATCTTGCCAAAAATCGCATCGTTGTCATAGCCGCCGGCTGCGGCGCGGTAGAAGCCGCGGGAGGCCTCGAGCACGTTGCGGGTGGCAGAAAAACCGCGACTGACGAGGTCGACCGCAACGATGCCACTCTCGGCGGAACGGCCTGGGTGGAACGGCTTGGTCATCGTCCCGAAATTTTCTCGGAAGCCAGCTGACTGGCTACCCGCCAGGCCGATCGCGGCAGCGGTGGCGTCCGGGTCCAGCCCTGCGATATGGCTTGCGGCCGCAACGGCGCCGAAAACCCCGCATGTTCCGGTTGTGTGAAACCCGTCCTGGTAGTGACGAGGGCTCGCGGCCTCAGCAATCTTGCAACAGACCTCGATGCCGACGTGATACGCACCGGTGAAATCGGAACCGGATGCCCCAGCCCGCTCAGCAGCGGCGAGCGCCGCTGGCAGTACGGGAGCCGTTGGGTGCATGAGCAGCCCATAGACGCGGTCCTTCGCAATCGCCAACTGGGTATCATCATAGTCATCCGCGTGAATGGCGATTCCATTGGCGAAGGCCGCGAAACGAGCGGGCACGCGGAGCTCGGTCCCTAGAATGGTGCACTCACTTTTGCAGCCAGCGCAAAGGTCGCGAAGATAGGCGACAACGATATGACCGCTTTCAGCAACCGAGCCTGCAATAGCAAGGCCGAAGCCGTCGAGAATTGATTTGCGTCCGAGTTCGATTACATCGGCAGGAATATCCCTGGTCCGAGTCTGTGAAATGAATTCCGCGACATGCCAGGTGAGCCCCGGCGGCGTTGGTGTTGAAGTCACGTTCATTACTCCACGGAGGAATTCGCGATCGCCACATGCGGCGCGATTTCGGCCACATTGACGGCGGAGAAGATTACTACGCCCGGCAATGGTCCACCGACGTCGGCACCGCATTGCGCATTCGTGCTCTCTGGCGTGTCGAAGCCGACGATAAGGTTTCGATTCAAAGCGAACTGTGTCGGGTTGAACGCAGGGAAGTTGGCCGCAGGAGTCAAGGTCGACGCCAATTCGTCCTGTCGGAATCCGTTGGAATTGTAATCTGCATTCAGCCCCTCTGTTACTCCGGCCGTGTCCCACGGGTTAGGGCCGCTGCGAGGACTCCCACCGAGGTTCCCCGGTGGCCCGCCCGATTCACGTTAGCCGCTTCCACACCCGCTTGGCTGCCACCCATTTGGGTCAGATTGGCTCCTTAAAGCCTGAGCACCATTTTGGTCTGTATCGTACTGCTACCTTCGAAGAGCAATTAATTTTGCACGATTCCGTAACGCAATCCATTAGCTCGCCTTTGCTAGCGTTCACATCGGTAGGTGCGGCCGCTCTTGCCGCGGGGGACAAATTGCTCGTGTTCGGAGCGGCCTGCTGGGGAGCAACATGGGGAATGACCTGGTTTGAAACAGGCTGGGGCTTGGGTTCCTCGCGATAAAACAAGCCACCAGATGATGAACATCCCGCAAGCGCGAGGAGGACCAGCATTTTGCCTAGCTTTCTCATATAACCTCACATAAGTAGTTTGAGACAGTCATTCAAAGAGCTTCATTTAGCATCTGGGGCAAAGCCCACTGATGGGCATAACTGCGATTAATCGGAAAACTAAAATCACCGGCATTTGAAATCGCCGTAATTGCCGGTGCTCTCGGAGCCGACTAGGTTGAGGAGGTAAATTGATTCGGTTTGCCCTCTCGATGCTTGGGGGAACGCATGCGGCGCCATCTGGTTTTCGCCGCGATCCTTACATTGAGCTCATTGTCTTCCGCCAGAGCCGAGGTGACGGCTTGCACCGTGATCGGCTCTCTCCCCGCCGTGATCAATACGTCGGGCACCTATTGCCTCAAAAACAACCTGATTTTCACCGCCGCGACGGGAATAGCGATCGATATCCGCAGCAGCCCGGTAATACTCGATCTCAATGGATTTTGGATCAATAACTTTCCTGCCGGGACGAGCACGCAGGCGATCGGGATTGCCAGCACCAATCGAAAGGATATCACCATCCGGAATGGTATTGTTCGCGGTTTCTCCGTCGGGATTCAGTTTGTTGGCACGGCGGCGAGCGGTCATGTCATCGAAAACATGCATCTCGACTCAAACAGATATAACGGAATTTATATTGAAGATGCCAAGGGCGTCGTGGTGCGCAATAACAATATCCAGAATACGGTGGTATCCAACAGCACGATCGGTATTCTGCTTTCCGGGGCAAAGAACATTACAATTCAGGACAATGTCGTCAACAGTATTGGCGGAGGCGCCGGCGGATACGGGATCTATGCTTACGTTTCAGATCTCGTAGAGATCCTGAACAATTCGGTGCTCAACACCATGGGAACTAGTTCCAACGCAGTGTTCGTTTCCGGCAGCACCAATGTCACGGTCATGGGCAACCGGCTGCTGAACGGCGAAACTGCTGGCAGCACCGGAATAAATGTTTTTGGCGGTCCCGGAATAAACTGCATCAATAATGTGATCGCTCGGTTCACCACGCCGATTTCGAACTGTAGCTTTCTCAGTGGCAATATAACGCCCTGAGTGCCGCCGAGCAAAAATAAGCCTACGCCTGCCCACTTACCGTACGGGTCCTTAGGAGGAGGCGATGATAGTCCTCAATCGACCATTGATCTCAGCGCCAGCTCTTGCCTGCATCCGGTCGGCAACCGTAGCCTCGATTGTCAGTCTTGTGGCTATGTTCGTGAGTGGTTCTATCACTGGCGCTTTTGGAGAGGGCCGAGGTCCGGCTATACCCTCTGTTTCGGGCGGCAAGTCAGAGATGATTGAGCCCCAAGCGACGGTCGTCAGCGAAAACCATTATCAAGCGACATTCACCCTAACCTGTGCTTCAACGATCTGTTCCCTGCATTTACCTGCTGTCGTGACTGATCGTCGGCTCAACGTTCGTTGGGTGTCTTGCGCGGTCACAAGCGTTCCCAGCGCATTGTTTCTCAATGGCAGCTTCCAGGTTCGCAACAACAATCAGGCACTGCTGCTCACCCAGTTCATCGGTTCGACAATCCATAGCGTTGCAGGGGTTCACATTCTGAATCAAGAAATGGATGTAATTATCTCAGCCAACCGACATGGCTTCATTCTGTTGCAGGTGACAGGAGGTACGATTGGCGGGGCGACGTGCACACTCAACGGAGCGCTGCAAACGCTTCAGTGACTTCGGCGGGTTGCCGGCGCCGAAACCCGAGCCTCCTAAGGTGTGAACTGTGACGATCGATCAATTGAGGAAGGGATCGGATTTCCACCGAGTGGAACCTATAAGTAAAAATGCGTTCGAGATACGCGCTGCCAATGATACTGAGGAATGCCGGCAACGATTCCACGCCATCGTGCATGCGGCGATCGAGAGCGCCCCCGAAAACGGTTACCAGGTTCGGCCGCATGCGAGTTCTACGGACCCGAAAGGCCGATGGGACATGGCTGTCATCACCCAGGCGGATTGAGTGCGAGTGCCAACACGCCGCAAGGTGAACGCGGGCTTTGTAGTGCCCCTATGCTATGCTGTCCGGTACTATTGGGATCATGGCCACGGATCTAATCCGCAATCCTTGATGGGCTACTCAGACATCCGCTAAACGGGGATCATCCCGGTGCCAAATGCAGCGACACATTTTGACGACGGGGCCACTTACGAACGCTTCATGGGGCGCTGGAGTCGCGCCGCGGGTACCGTCTTCCTAAATTGGATGTCGCTGCCAGCTGGTCTACGTTGGCTGGATGTTGGTTGTGGCACCGGCGCGTTTACCGAACTGATACTTGATACCTGCTCGCCTGCGGCGGTAAGTGCCGTCGATCCGGCAAAGGGGCAGATAGACTACGTGCTGCGCCAACCGCTAGCACAGCGGGCGGAGTTTCGCGTGGCCGACGCGCAGGCACTCCCGTTTCCCGACGCTACCTTTGACGTTGTCGCTTCGGCCATAGTTATCAACTTCATCGAGGATAGACCGCGAGTTCTAGCGGAGATGCACCGAGTCGCAAGACCCGGAGGTGTTGTCGCAGAATACGTGTGGGATTTTGCGGGCGATCTCGGCCCCAATTGGCCTTTGCGCCTCGGCATGCGCGAGATCGGCGCTGAGGTCCGGGAACCACCGGGTGCTGACGACACCACTCTCTTAGCTCTCAAAGCACTATTTGCTGGTGCGGGATCGGAGGAGATCACCACCAGAACGATTGAGGTCTCAGTAGACTTCCCCAACTTTGACGATTTCTGGCAGGCACAGACGCCGAGCCTACATCCCGTCACCAAAATAATTGCCGCACTATCGAGCGCGGACCGTTCGCAATTAATCGATCGCGTACGAGCACAACTAGACGCTCGGCCTGACGGCAGTATCGCATATGCAGCTCGCGCGAACGGGGCTGTCGGAGGAGGAGCATTATGACTAATCGTTTGATCGGCCCGCTGCTGTGCGGCGTTTTATTTTCCTTGGCCTGCTTGGCGCCCACGCCCGCGCCGGCTGCGGGGACGAACGTGAACTGCAACCCGGCACCGACGAAGCTGAGAGCGCTTGTCGGGGAGTCTTGGCCCCACCACTTTCAGCAGTTCGACGACCTACGCGAACCTTGCGCAAACCAGGGTCAATTTTATCCAAGGTGGCACGGGCCCAAGTTGCGTCATCGTCCGCTTCTCGGCGGAAGCAGGTGCAGGTCCCGGTCCGTGGCTGGAGCTTCGAGCCGTTCTGGACGGCGTCACCGTTGCCCTTCCCCCCACGGTCCGCTTTGGCATCAACGAGGGCTCGGAGGTGGCGCGCTCTTACGACTTCATTTTTCCCAGCGTCGGTCCCGGAAACCACACGCTGCAGATGCAGTTTCGAAGCAGCAACGGCACCAGCGTGTTCATCAGTAATCGCAGCACCATCGTGCTGCATAAACCGTGACCGCAGTTGAGGCCGCTGTATGGGCGGCGTTAGTCGGAGGCGGTCTGAGTGATTGTGGTGAGATCGTTCAGGTCGGTCGTGCCGTCGCCGGTCGCGCTAACCTGATACAACCTGGAAACCGCATCGGGCTCTTGCAAAGACCGCCTCAGTTGGCGGCTCCTTTCATTGTTAACAAAGATGCAAAATTAAGGTCAGAGCGCTAACCATGTTGCGCGCGGCTGGCGTGCTGCTATCTTCGATTTAGCAATATTGGACGCCGCCCCCTTCCCCCCTGTGCGTCCAGTTTGGCCCCGGCTCGGTGTCGGGGCTTTTTTTATGGTTCGCAAACTAAAATAAAAAGGCCCCCATCTTGGAGAAGATGGGGGCCTGCGAGGTTTTCTAGGGATGAAGCTCATCTTCCCCAGGGCCATCTAGCATTGCTCCGTTTGCTGGAAAAATAAAGGCTAATGTTAGAGCACCCGCACATTCTCGGCCTTGGGCCGGCCGTCGCGCGGGTTGGCCCCGATGTTGAAGCTAACGCGCTGGCCCTCAGCCAACACTGTCCCACTGCCTGTCAGCGCGGTGACGTGCACGAACACATCGGCATCGCCATCCTCGCGAACGATAAAGCCGAAGCTGCGTAATTGATTCCGGGGGAAACCGCGACGCATAGTCTCAGCGTCGGTAAGCGGAAATCTCCATGACTACACAGCTGATCGACCCCAATTAGCGCACGGCTGTAACCATCAGAACCGGCCCGCCGGTCATCCCCCGTTCACATAAGCCCGGCTATTTTGCAGATGGACCTGCAAGGGTAGTTGCGTAGTCCCCCCTCACAGTGTCCCGGCGGACCCTGGCAGCACTCGGGCTACCGCACAACCGCCCGCTGCTCCAGGGCCGTTCGCTATTTGCGCTCGCATAGGGTGAAAATGAAAAGGACCGCCTGGGCAACTCATACAAATACCAGACGGCCCACATGCATATCCTGAGGAGACTCACGACTCAGGTAATCAAGAGCCTAGGGGACCGTAGTTAACCAGTCGTTTCGCCTGTGCCGGCTTCGACAACCATAGCGCGGAACAACATGGCGCAGCCGCTAGTTGCCCGCGCGTTGAGCGTCGTTGAGCAACCACAGGTCTCGGGCCTTGTGAACCGGCTACCTCGCGCCTCTACAACTCAGTGGCACTGAATCCGACGAGAGGAAGACATTATGAAAGAAATCCGAGGCTCGCTCGGCATGGTGGAATGTGCTGCATGCGGTGCCACTCTTTTCGATGTTCCGAGGAGCGAAAAAGACGACCCGCGGATTATGTGCCGCTGCAGCACGACGTTGGGTCCGATAGTCTCACTGCGTTCGTTTGTGAATAATGAGCCCCATACGCACGTGAATGCCAAAATCAAGGAGCCGACCTGGATCTAGCTTGCTCTGGACGGTTCACGATGGGAATACACCCTCCGCATTGCGCGCATCCCGATGCGGCTCCCACGGCGCGGGGTGGCAAGTGGGCGCATGTTCAAGTCGGGGCGGTGATCGGTCGAGCGGCTGTCTAGCGTTGCCTGGCTCCCGCCTTGGGCATCTGCAGCCGCCTTTACGGTGTTCGATCCTTCACGAACCGGGGCAGGCCTGCAACATCGGGGGAAATGACTCTTCCATCCGGGTTGACGGACACGACACGGGTGCAGGGCGGCATTTCCGGTCTATAATCCCGCCTCAGGGTGAGTTCGGAATTGACGGCGGCCTGCTCCGCGGCATGCAACGTCTTCGCGGCGACGATGATGTTTTCGTCACCGCACCGCAGGACGAGACTCCAGCCTTCACGAATGAACGTGGATCGGTAGCCGCAGCCGAGTTCATGGCGATGTTTGCTCTTGCAGTTGGCAATTGCCTTGGCCAAGGCCCGCCCAGGTGTCGGCTCGGTCGCCGTCCCCCAAGCACCATCCGGTGCAATTACGAGCACGGTCACATCCAGCTCCCATTCGTCATCGCTCTGCGCCAGCAGTGGTGGGTTTGGGGACGAAGCCGGCTGCGCGGAACTCGCGCTCACGCCGAGAATGCTGATGCCGATTGCGCAGGCAGTCGCCTGGATGAGACGACGCATCGTGACCTCCTCTTTTGCCATGAACAATAGAAGCCCGTGTCGCAATGGAGAGCGTGCCGTATCCACCGGGGGGAGGCGTTGGCATTTGTCAACGCCATGCGAGAAAAACGCAACCTATTGAGTTATGGGGATTTCTTGCGCCGCGACGTGCGGCGGGGCCTTTGGTTTGAAAGTCAGATCGCGCGGGCCGCGTCTCAGGACGCTGCCTTCGAGCTACTCTTCGGAGCGTCATCGGGCTGTATAAGATTTATGCGGTGTCCTGGGGAGAAGCCGAGGGAGTCCTTCGGCTTCGTGCTTTGTAGCGACATCGCGCAGAACAATAACGCCCCTATATTACGAGTGATGGCATAGCAGTCGTCAAACTAGGGCCACTTCCACAGAATGACAGCAAGCCACACGAGCCATGCTACCGAGAGTCCGAGCGTAGCGTAGATCCAGCGGTCGGCTGCCTTTTCCAATTCTGGCTGTTCTTTTTCCCGGCGGGTCATGTAAGACGAATAAATCAGAGGTCGCGGCGGCGTCTTGCGAAAATCGGACAAGGTTTTGGTGGGAAGAGCCACAAAGGCAGGCGGGTCGAGAGATGAACCCTGCATTGTTTTTCCCCTGTTTTAGCAAGCGGTCGGGGCGGCGCGGGGAACGCCAGTCGCAATCGAAACTGAGCCTTTAGGCAGTACCGCCAGAACCTCTGGCGTCTGCTTCCACCCAATCAGTAACACGCGCTGCTTGGTGGTCGCCGTCCCTGTACGCGCGGCAATCTCTGCGCTGATTTGCTCGGGCGTCGGTCGGATTTATCGGGAGGTAATTCGTCGTGGCATCGCACCGCAGCCGCCGGAGGCTTCAATGGCATTCCCCTCGAGCCGAAAGCAGCAACCCGTAGATTTCTTGTCGGTTGCCTTTTCTATTTTCGTTGTGATCGTGATTGTGGGCTGGATTGGGTATCTTATCTTTTTGCACTAGCGCGCCGTAAAGAGTGCCGATACGAACGACGCTCGCGGCTGGTGTGTTAACTATGACTATCGATCAATTGATGAAAGGGTCGGATTTTCATCGAGTCGAACGCATTGGCAATAATGCGTTCGAGATAAGGCCTGCAAATGACACCGAAGAAAGCCGGCAGCGATTCCACGCCATCGTGCATGCTGCGATCGAGAGCGCGGCCGAAAACGGTTATCAGGTTCGGCCGCATGCGAGTTTTACGGATCCGAAAGGCCGATGGGACATGGCCGTCATCACCCCCGCTGATTGAGCGCGATCGCCAACCAGGCGCGGGCGAAATTACTAGTCTGTAGCGGTTGGCTTATGTGAGGCAATGTATATCCGAACATTCTTGGCGAGGACGCCGACAGCCTCCACCGCTTCTTTTAGCTCGCCTGCGGTGCATCGAAATTGCTTGCACCAATAATCGACTTCATCGGTTCCTGCAGGTTGACCCGGGTACGATCTGCACCCCCGCGTTTCTTGCGATCATCGGCCATAACGAAACCCTTCCTGTTGTTAGCGGGAGTACAGCACCTGATGGCGATCGGCTTTGTTCCGTTAGGACAACGCATCCTAACTGCCTTTGTTCTAATTTCCCTGCGGTTCCGGCGAGCGCAGGGTCAAAGACCGCCGTAATGAGGAAACAGCGATTGGCAGAATATCGCGCGGCGGGGACGCGCAAACAATCACGACGGTGAGAAGGTTCTTCGCAGAGACGAAAACCGGCTTCTAAGTAAGCTGGCAGCGTTGCATACGTCTTTGTGCAAAGTGTAGACGCGAAGCGTTGCTTATCAATCGGGCGACCTCGACAAACATTGCAGGGAACAAGTCGATTACAGGCTCGATGACACCGCCGCTTGCCGGACCAAAAAATCAGAGAAGGCCGCCCTCAGGCGGCCTTCTCTACTTGTCAGGTTTTAGCGTCGGTACATTTCGCGTTCTCGTTTGACTTGGTCCGCGGTATAGACCGGAGCGTTCTCATCAAACGACGTCCATCCGGCTTTCTGATAGGCCGCGCGGCGAGTGGCAATGTTAACAGCTGACCGATCCAACACGGCCTGAAGGCTTTGGCGTTCGGAATCGTTCACGCGAGCTGTTACCAAAGTCCCTCCACGTCGAACACCCTCGGCGTAAACGTGCGCATCGTCCTCTGACACACCGGCCTGCGTGAGAGCGCCGATGACGCCGCCTGTGGCTCCCCCGGCCGCAGCCCCGGCAACAGTGGAAACAAGCCACCCTGCGGCCACCACGGGACCCACGCCAGGAATGGCGAGCAATCCTAACCCGGCCAGGGCACCTGCAACCCCGCCGATTGCAGCACCCACGCCCGCTCCAGTGGCCGCGCCCTCTGCACGATCATCACGCCCATCCATGTCGCGATCGACAATGCGATCGCCTTGCTTGCTGTAACGGTTATCCGCGTTACTTGCCACGATGCTAATGTCGCCATGAGGAACGCCTGCGCGCTCCAGTTCGCGAACCGCGTTCGCCGCATCACTGTAGTTATCGTATAGCCTCGTTATTGTTTCTGCCACCGGGTCCTCCGCTCAGAGTTGAACATTGATTATTTGCTGATAACGTTTCCTTGGAAATCAAGTGTGACGTCCACTTGCTTTCCGCCTTTGCTCGCCTTGCCATGCCAAAAGCCTTTGTCGTCTTTGGTGAGACCTGACACGTTGGTGAACCCATTGGACTCGATGCGGGACTTAGCTTGTCCCTCAGTAAAACTGTTCGCTCCCTCGACGGGCGCGGTTGGATTCGTCGTGTTGGGGGTACTGACAGCAGGGGTGCGATCCTGAGCCAACGACGGCGTAGAGGCGATGGCGAGCGCCACCGCAACGGCTGCAATCCGCATAGATATCTCCCTTACAGGTTTCATACATTCACAACCTGCAGGGCTAATAACCGTTCCACCGATGACATGACTCGGCGAGATAGTTTCTGATGTGCGAACGTTCACTAAGCGCATAATGCGCACGCTCCACCGTTTACTCACTTTGCCCGTCACGGAATCGTTTTCTGGGTAAGTCGCGCTCACAGTGAAACCGGAACTGTGCGGCCACGTTAATGGGTGAAGGTCCGCATGACCGCAAACAATTTAGGTGTCGCCGAGTTCTTCATGCCGTTGCGCAGAACCCCTGGTCATGACGTGAATTTGAATAATCCAAGCATGATCAGTTTTCCGATGGTCGACGCAGAAGGCGCTCTTTGGTGGGGTGAAATCCGCACGCACGATTTAAGAATGCGAGCAATTCGAGACGACTTTCCGCCCGGAAGCCAAACTACAGACATTTTTGTTGAATATCGAGAGATGCTCGAAGGTTTGGCAGGGGAGGCGTATGAGGCTGGTAGATGCAAAGTTACGCCTGACGGTCGACGCGTGGTCGTTGTTGACTTTAGCAGCTCACTCACAAGCAGTCGCGATTAAACTGCTGCCCGCAATCGTAGCGCGGGTCTCGGTGGCGGATATCGATCGCTATTCCCGTCGCAGTGGCGGAAGACAATGAGCTCAATGTAAGGATCGCGGCGAAAACCAGATTGCGCCGCATGCGTTCCTCCAAGGTCGAGCTGTGTAGACGACAGGGAGCCCAGGACGGGTTTTCGCGGCGGCTTCCGCCAATTCTAGTCCAGCTTCGTGATGATCGGGCAATGTCACATCCACGAACAGCGCGTCGATTTTCTCGTCGTCTGATTCAATGATGGCGTGCGCTTCCGTCATGGTCGCGGCGGAGCGCGTCTCATGCCCGGCGTTCTGGAGAATTGATTCCGCCAGCATTCGCACTTGTTCGTCGTCTTCGACGATCAGCACAACCGCCACGGGCACCCCCTATGCAAATCCCAACCAAATCAAAACACTGTTCGGTCAGAGATGTTCCCAGCCAAGGGCTGTGGGTGCTTCGCTTGTTTAAGGGCTGGTAACCGGGCCGCGCGGCGGGAACCTGAAAGGGGGGTTTGAATTATTCGCACAAAAGCGGGAACGATCGCGATGACAAACTCCGACGTCAGACAATATGAGGCACTTGTTCGCGAAGCTCAACGCATGGCTGACAATTCGCTGAACGAAAGCGACAAGGCTTCTTGGCTGCGGATCGCGCAACAATGGCTGCGCATGCTACGAACCCACCGCAAGGGTGAAACCCCCCAAGAGGATCAGTCCGGCTGGCCAGCACCCAGCGACGAAGATTCCCAGGCGTCGCATTGATAGACTGCCGGCTTATGAGCCTGCCCGGCACCCGCTCGGGCCGAAATAATAGACCTATGCAAATCCCGATGGGAACGGAAGGGGAACACAATAAACACTTGAGCGATTGAGACATTTGGCAATGGACAAGACCACCAACCTTGACGGTCTGATCGACATTCTGACCCGCATGGACGACCAGGCGGACGACGCGGCCTGGATAATCAAGAATTACTCGGAGGCTCAAGCGGAAGCGGTTTTGGACGGTGTGCTAAGGCGGCTTAGCGACCGTTGGAAGGGCGACCAGGTAGAGGCTACGGCTCGCCGGCTATGGTTGCGTAGTGAAATCTTAAGACGCATTCCAAAAGTAGGGCGCGCTTGATGTCACCCAAGAAAGTACCGCAACGCTTCGTCGCCTACTACCGCGTCAGCACCGAACGTCAGGGGCGCAGCGGGTTGGGGCTTGACGCACAACAAGCCGCCGTCGCCAGTTTCATCAATGGCGGCACTGAGCTGGTCGCGGCCTTCACTGAAATTGAAAGCGGCAAGCGCAACGAGCGGCCCGAGCTGGCGTGAGCCTTTGAAGCCTGCCGGCGTCACAAGGCAAAGCTAGTCATTGCTAAGCTGGATCGCCTTTCCCGCAACCTCGCTTTCATCGCAACGCTAATGGAATCGGGCGTTGAGTTTGTCGCGGTGGATAATCCTCACGCCAATAAGCTGACGGTGCATATTCTTGCCGCCGTCGCGCAGCATGAACGCGAGATGATTTCTCAGCGCACCAAAGACGCGCTTGCTGCCGCCAAGCGGCGCGGTGTTCGCCTTGGCAACCCGACACTCGCCAGGGCCGCAAAGCATGGCACCGCCGCAACGAAAGCAGCCGCCAAACAATTTGCCGCCAACGTGCTTCCGGTGATCCGCGATATTCAAGCCAGTGGCGCTGTGAGCAACGCAGCGATTGCAGCCAAGCTAAATGAAAGGCGGGTGCCGACTGCTAGGGGTGGCAAGTGGGCGCATGTTCAAGTCGCAGCGGTGATCGGTCGAGCGGCTGGCTAGCGTTGCCACATCAGCCCAGAGTGTAGCTGTGCGCGATTGCTGATGATCGCTACGTCAGCCTCTTGGCCGCAGTAGTTGCCGATTGGCCAATCAATCCCTTTCTCCAACCCTGGACCTCAGTCCAATAGCCCGGACCGACGCCAATGGCTTTCCTTGTTGTGCGGACAAATGCCGAAGGCCGCTCTCAAGCGATGGTGGTTACCCAGGATGTGGCAAGTTCTCAGATTCGATCAATTCCCCGAGCAGGGCATAACCGTAGGGATATTCACAACCAAGGCCGATGCCGAATCTGAAGCTAGGCGCTTAGCTGCCCAATTTCAGCATCATGATTTTGATAGAGATCAGGGCTATTGGTGGGGCAGGAATAACCGCGAGAACGCCGTTCGCTTTGTGGTGCAGGCGAAGTAGAGCGGAACCTGCATAGGTTGAAAAGAAAAGGGACCGCCTGGCAACTCAGTACAAATACCAGACGGCCCAGATGCATGCCCTGAGCGGAGTTCACGACTCAGATAATCAAGAGCCTACGGCACCCGGGTTAACTAGACGTTCCGGATGTCAGGAGGGCGTCACCAATCAGCGCCCCCAGCAGCAGTGCAGACGGCGAATCTGACCGGAGAGGAGCTTCGTCATTGTGAGTATTGTTTCATAACTTGGTCGGCATCAAACGCACCCGCGCCCCCGGCTCGCTTGCGCGGAACTTGTCGCACACCTTAACTTCATAGGTGGTTCCGGCCGGTCTCCGCTATACTGGCCCTGCAGCGCGGAGAGACGTTTGATCTATCAATTCGAAAATTATGCAATTGATGTTGACCGGCAGGAATTGCGCCGAGGCACCGATCACGTCCACATCGATCCACAGGTTTTTGACCTTCTGCTTTATCTCGTTCGCAACCGCGAGCGCGTTGTGAGCAAGGACGACCTGATCCAGCATGTGTGGCATGGTCGCGTTGTTTCCGATTCCACCCTTACCAGTCGAATTACCACCGCACGCCAAGCAATCGGCGACAGCGGGGAGGATCAACGGCTGATCCGCACTGTCGCCCGCAAGGGAATTCTTTTTGTTGGCGAAGTACGCGAAAGCCAAAATCAGACTGACGCAGGCACCCGGAAGGTGCTGGCTCCATCGATGGACCGCGATGTCACGCTGCCGATCGCTGATAAGCCTTCGATTGCTGTTTTGCCCTTTGCCAACATGTCGGGAGATCCAGAACAAGAATATTTCAGCGACGGAATCGCATCCAACATCATTACTGCGCTATCGAGGCTGCATTGGTTTCTTGTTATCTCTCGCAATTCCACATTCGTTTACAAAAGTCAGGCGGTCGACATCAGGCGCATTGGAAAGGAACTCGACGTCAACTATGTGCTTGCCGGAAACGTGCAAAAGGCAGGCAATCGCGTTCGGATTAACGTCGAACTGGTCGACACGAAAAATGGGGTCCAGCATTGGGCCGAAAAGTACGATTACGAGCTCACAGATATATTCAAGCTACAGGATGAAATCACCCAAAGCGTGGCGGCGGCGATCCTACCAAAACTGGTCGCTGCCGAGGGCATCAGATCACAAAATCGTTCTGAGGACTTGAGCGCGTGGGATCTAGTGATGCGCGCTCTCATTCATTACGGGCGGATGACGACGCTAGAAAGCGAGAAAGCAATCGAGATCCTTCGTCAAGCCGTTCAACAATATCCAGACTACGGCCCGGCACACAGCCTGCTCGCCTTCGCCCTCGTGGTTTCGGGTCAAGTGGGCTGGATTCTTGAAGGGGAAGATTTGGATTATGCCGTCAAGTTGGCCAATCGGGCTCTCGAACTCGACGATGCGGATCCCTGGGCGCACGTCGCTTTGGCTGCTGTAGCGTTTACTGACCGGAAAACCGACGAAAGCGTACGCGAGTGTATGCGAGCGCTGGAGCTCAATCCCAACTTTGCGATCGCACACGCTTATTTGGGCTGGGCACTAGTGTGGGACGGGCAATCCGAAGAAGCAATCCGCCATTTTCAACAAGCCCTTCGCATGAGCCCGCACGACCCGCTCAAGGCGTTTTTTAATAAAGGTACCGCCGTTGCTCACTACTATGCGCACCGATATGAGGAAGCGATCGAATGGTGCAACAAAGCGATTTCAGAACGGCCCGGTTTCACCGCGGCCCGTCGCGTCCTCTGCGCAAGCCTGGCGCAAGCTGGAAGGACCAAGGAAGCCGAAGCCGTAATGGCCAAGCTGCGAGAGTTGCAGCCCAATCTCTCAATCGCCTGGATCAAGCAGCACGTTCCCTATACGGAACGGGCTATGCCGCATTTTCTTGATGGGATGCGGAAGGCTGGCTTGAAGTGAGATCCGGCCGGGTCGGCGGGATCGCTTGGCGCCGCTCCATGAATATCAATCGCGCCATAATAAAGCGGCTTGCGCACCATCGCGACATGCGTCGGCATCACGCCAGGGAACGCCGGTCGCAATCGAAACTGAGCCTTTAGGCAGAACCGCCAGAACCTCTGGCGTCTGCTTCCACCCAATAAGTAACACGCGCTTGGTGGTCGCCTTGCTGTTCCGTTTTGCGATTCTTTCCGCCCGAGTCCGTTCGAAAATACCGAATGCGCCTGTGTCGTTTTCCTGGGCGCAGGCATTGCGGGGACCTTGTTGTTGACGGCGAATATTTATTTCGAAATGCTACCGCGTTCCGTAGGGGCTTCTGGGGGGTAGAATGCGCACCATTACCACGTTGTTGTTTCTGCTGGCGGCAGCCCCCGCCTTTGCCCAGCTCGCCGAGGTGGGCGGCGGTCCCATAGAAGCAGGGCCGACCGATCGGAACGAAGCGCAAATCGATGCGGTGCATCGTAACAGTGTCGCCCGCGCCAGGAGTTCTCGGCCTTCCGGCTGAAGCGGCGGGACGTGCGCCAACTCTCCAGTTCCCGCTGCGTCTGCGCGCTACCTCGAAGGCGTTCTCCGGCCATACGAATACGAACTACGTGGATTTGGATGCCACAACGAAGATCAAGGACTTCGCCTGCGGCAATCGCAGCTACAATGGTCACAGGGGCATCGACATCGCTGTGAAACCGTTCGGGTGGCGCATGATGGATGGCAAGGAAGCGGAAATCATCGCGGCCGCACCGGGGACGATCATCGACAAGGCTGACGGAGAGTTCGACCGGCAATGCAGCGCCAGTAATGTCCCTGCGAATTACGTGGTCATAAGACAGAATGACGGGAATTTCGCATACTACTGGCACATGAAAAAAGGCTCGGTCACGAGGAGGTCCATCGGTAGCAGTGTTGACGCCGGCGAGTTCCTGGGCCTGGTGGGGAGTTCGGGTTCTTCGACCGGCCCACACCTACACTTTGAAGTACGTACCGCGTCGAGCTTTGACGGATCTACTTTGGATCCTTACACAGGTCTGTGCGGCGCTAGAGGCACTCTGTGGAAACATCAGCCAGAATACGTAGACACCGAAGTCCTGCGGGTCGCGACTCACAGGGTTGCTCCTAATCCAGACGGCGCGAGCTGGTGCTCAAATCCGGACCCGGGATACGGTGACAATTTTGCGGCGGGAAGCCGCGTGTGGGTGGCCGCTTACATTCGCGATCAGAGTCCCCAGACGCCGGTCAAGTTGACAGTCCTACGGCCCGACGGCCAGATCTTTGCAACCTGGACCTCAGGGCCTCTCTCGCAGGTTTATCCACTTGCCTACTGGTACGGCCAGATAGTTATTCCCTCCACGGGAGCGCAGGGCCGCTGGAAGGTGCAGGTTCAGCTCGAAAGCCGAATCTACGAGCACGCATTCATGGTTGGAGGGTTGCCGCAAGCAACCATCTTGACCACCGCGATCACACCCCGCTCCGCCATAGCTAGTCCCACTTCACCGGCAAACTTCGACGTTGTGGTTCGCAATACTGGCAGCACTCCAGCCGTCGGCTGTTCTATTGCGCCGGACGCACCGCTCGCTGCCAAATGGAGCTTCCGGGTCACCGCCGGCGGGATACCAACAGGTGCCAGCAATGAAGTGTTCGACGTTGCACCGGCGGCAGCGAAGAGAATACGGCTTTCCATCACGCCGAAAGGCACCTACCGCGCAAACGGAGTGCAGATTCCTGTGCGCGTATTCTGCTCAAACGGGACCGAAGCTGCGGCAGGCCGAGCCAAGGTAGTTACCCTGTCATTCTGAAGCGTGACTGGGCCATCCCGATTGGTGCCAGCACAACTTGCCTATTCCAGCAGAAAGACTAGTTTCGGAGACTGAGGCTGGGAGGCCGCATGCCAAATTCTCGCGCAGCTTGAGTGCTGCGAGTTATCGCTGCAGGCGATCTCGGCCACGCGTGAGTTTCAGTCGAAGGCTAAGTTGATTTTTGATCCGCCCAGCAAGAGTGTTGCGGCGCGGGTGAGCCAGGGCCTCGGCTGGCTGACAAGAGGTCGCCAGGCAGAGGACCGCGCCGAGCGTCTGCTATATTTCTTCACGGCTATCGAATCGATCTTGTCGAGCGATGATAATACCGCGCCCGTGGTGCAAACCATTGCTCGTCACGCCGCGGTGTTATTGACCAACGAGATCGATCAACGTGTACTGCTTTGGACTGAGATCAAGAAGCTCTACACGCTCAGATCGCAACTTGTGCATAGCGGGAATCGGGGCGTGCTTTGGAATGCGGCTAATAGGGCGCAGTATCTGGCAGAGGTCATGTTCTTACAGGTTTTCGAGGGGACCGATTTTGGCGCGCCGTACGCAAGCCTCTGCGAGGAACTGGCAATAGCGAGCTTCGGCAAACCATGGCCTGCTCCCAAGCCCGTAGGTGGTGGCGGTGCCCCAGGGCGAGACGGGCGACCAACGCCACGAGATGCCGGCTAGGGCGTGTATTCATAAATCAGAACGCTCACAGACTTGGCGATGTCCGCTACCCTCAGAAGCGGACATCCGGGCTAGCTTTCGGCATGTCTGCTTTGGGCCAATAGCTGCATTGGTAGCGTTCACCGCGCATCGAGCTTAAATATGTACGCGATTGATCCTTCCGGCAGCAGCACCCTATTGGATAGATTTCCCGCACCCCGGGGCAACAGTTTGTGCAGATACAGCGCGCTTGCGCGGGTATCAGGAGAACACAATGAACCGACATTTCGCCCGCGGTCTTTCTGCGATAACGATGTTGGGCTTCGCTTTATTGCCAGACATCGCCATTAGCCAGCAGCAGTCTCTTAAAGAGCAACTGGTGGGGACATGGACGCTCGTGTCCATAGTCAATAGGACTCCCAGCGGCACCGAGCGAGACTTGTTTGGTACCAATCCGAAGGGACTTTTAATTTTCGACGCTGGGGGAAGGTACGTTTCAGTATCCACGAAGCGAGACCGTACGGAATTCAAATCTCGTAATCGTGAGAAGTGGACGCCAGACGAATATAAGGCTGCAGTGTTGGGCACGAGAGCACAATTTGGAACTTGGTCAGTTAATGAGACCAATCAGGTTCTTATTCAGCACATAGAGGGATCAATTACTCCAAATAATGATGGCACCGAGGCGAAAAGAGCTATCAGCTTTGCTGGTGATGAATTGACACTCGCTACTACAGATGTGGCTCGCGAGGGGAGCAATGTAATGGTGTACCGGCGAGCAAAGTAAAGGTCGGACGCAAGTTTGCTATGGCTCAAACTGCGACGTGACCCACATCCTCGCGTCGCGTCCGGTTTACCCCCACCATCCGACATCCGTCGGAGGGGTCCGCACATCACCTTCGGGCCAGGAGCCGACATGGCTATTCTGGCAGTCCTGCGAGGCGCAGGCCGTCGGCAATTTTGTTCCGAACGCCTTCCTCGAGGTATATCGACCGCGCGCTTGCACCAGCGGGCCACGTCCGACGGGTCATCAATGTGGACAACAAGCGGTTTCTCGTTTGCCATGTGGTGGCCTCGGCTGCCTGCGCAGCCGGTCGTTATGACGGCAGATTGTAACTCTGGATCATAGGGCGATTGCCTGGCTTCGCTTCCGCCTTGGCATTCACCAGCGCCACGAGGCGTTGGCGGCGACCGTGTTTTGTAAGGTCGCCCAGTCGGACACGTCATATTCGCCGCACCTGCCACACCGGAACGTCTCGAACTGGCCGGTTTTAACAGTGATGTTTTCCGCATCGGGGAATCCGCAAACAGGGCATTCCATATCGGTCCTCGCCGTTTGTCGTTTGATGATGATGGCCAAATCGTCGATGTTTTCGTGCGCAGCGGGCCGACGCCAACAACGCCGACCCGCCACTTACCACCAAACAGCCACGGCGGGCCGTCCGACTACGACTTGGGTTGAATGACCCTCTGCTCAGTCCCGGCGATCGTAGCGCCGCTCATTTCTTGACCGCTGGCGGGCTCGGCAGCAATTAGCGCTTCTTGCCGTTTTATTTGCTCTTGCAACTGAGTTTGCTGATTGGGCCACGGCTTCGGACGGACTAACTTCTGAAACAACATAGCACCCTCTGTATTACGGCCGTGACGCTGTCGGAAAATCGTACAGACCCTCTAAATTGCTACGCACGATGGCCTCCCTGCCGCCAGGCGGGAGCGCAGCCGGTCTCTCAGTCACCGACGCCTGGGCTGATAGGCATCTGCCGGTGATAGCGAAGCGTGCGCCTTTCGTTCGCAGATGGCGAATCGCCACAATCGCCATCGCCAGAGGCCCGTCGCACGTCGCGGCGGGCTTTTTACCGCCAACTGGAGGGCGGCTTACCTGGTCAATATTGCACAGACAGCGTGCGCTCCGGTGGCGTATGAATCAGTCGATGTCTATGGCGAGTTGGTATTTGCACAAAGCGGATCAATGCGGGAAATTGGCGAAAGACGCCACTCACCCAGACTGCCGCGCGCGTTATGAAACCGAACATAGTTTGTGGCTGGCAATAGCCGCGTCGGTTCGGCGCGACGAAGAAAAACAGTTCGGACCGGAACCGAAGTAGCGCCCCCAGGGCTTCTTGACGCGCCCTCTCCGGTATTACCTATCGTCGCCGCCGCCAACTGAGGCGGCCTAGTGCTTATCAGCGTCTGGGGCCTTCCCCACCATGCGCTCGGCCAAGCTCACGATTTCGGCGTCGGATTGCTGCGTGATGCTTTTCACGTTCGCGATGTCACGGAAACGGCGCGCCAGTTCGAGGCACATTTCTCGGGTGGCGAGGTCGGTAATCCCCTTCGCCATCGCCTCGAGTTCAGCCGCCCGCTGACTGAAATAGCTTGGGGCAAACATGGTCTTTTATCCAATCCGCCTTCAATAATAACGTAAGGCCGGGCACGCTTGAAGCCCGCCGACGCGCTTTTCCAGCCCGCACCCCTAGCGTATCCCGGACCGTCTAAGCTGATGACTGATGTTTCAGAAGTTGCTGGTTTTGTTGGCTCCCCGGGCCGGGCCCGCCTAGGCGTCACAAATCAGCGGGTTAGACTGTCAAACCCGGCTAACGAAGTCCACTGACAACAAAAGCGTATTTCCAGCACTGGACCCAGTCCCCAGAGCCAGATGCCGTCCGTACCTATGTCCGCTTTTGGCGCTAAGCAGACGTGCCGAAAGCTAGCCCGGATGTCCGCTTCTGACCCAAAGCGGCGGTCCGGAATGCCCGCTACGGCGCCGCTCGGCTCAAGCGAACCGGTCCTGATATGCGCTAGTGCCCGGAGCCCGGTTCGACCTTGCCGTCGAAGATTTCGGGATTCGGTGGTTCCTCCACATGGAGCATACCCACCAGCCCACGCTCATGCGCGACAATGCGTGATCCACCAGAGTGAAACTTCCGGGCACATCGAGCTTGAATTCGGTGATGGCGACGCCGCCAGCCGGCACAGTTACGGTTTGAACCCCGCGCAACGGCTCGCTCAGAACACCGCCAAGATTATAGACCTTGTCGAAGATTTCCCCGACGAGGTGGAAGGACGACGTATAGTTCGGACCTCCCACGCCCCCCTTGTCTGCACAGCCGCGGTTCCGATGCGCGGAACGCTAAGCGGCACCTTGCGTTCCTATTAGAACACTCGGGGCCGAGGCATTTCGGTTCATCCTGACGCTGGGAGAGAGATATGGCTAGATCGGCTGTACGGCGCAGTTCCTCGATCGCTGAACGTCAAGCCACCAAATTGCTCGAGAAGATCTCGACCACACTCGAAGGTGCTGGCCGCAGTATAAGCAAGGCCGCTACGGCCGCCGGCAAACGAAAGTACTTAATGGCAGCGTTGGCGGCAGTAGCAGTCGCAGGAGCGGCCGCAGGCACTTTGCGCAACACATTGGTGGGAAGCTCGAGCAGAACCCGAATCGCTCGCAAGAAACAACGCTCGCGCCGCACGATGCGGAGATCTAAGAAAGCTCGCGCAGCTTAGCCGCGGCGTAGATCGCTCCATACGCGTCGATAAATGGTTCGAAATCCGACGGGCCGTGTTGCCCAACCATCGTGGCTCCAGCGGCAACGTTGCGAGTGACCACGGCCGCGATCTGCTCGGGCGCTCAGCCGCAGCACCGAAATCCCCCAGCGGCGAAGGAAGGGTAGCAACTGTTTGGTTTCTTCCCGACTTATGGTCTTAGGACATTCCTTTCAGGCCAGCGCTTGCCATGCCGAAACTCGACATTCGCAAGGAAATGCCCGGCGTTGAGCTGACGCGCGAGCAGTTTTCACAGCGTATGCAGCAACAGTTTTCCGACCCCGCCTTCGACGGCATCCGAAGAGATGTCGATAGGATTGTCGAAGCCGCCTGGCAGGGCTACAGCAACTACCGGAAGGCTCCGCACACCCAACCCGCAGGTCCCGGCTATGTCGATCCTAACTATCAGTTGTCGGTCGAATGGATCGAGGCCAGCGGCAGGGTAAAGGAAGCAGAGCGCAGGCAGAAAGATCCCGCTTCACCTTCGCGCATTCTGCTGATCAATGGTGCCGCTCGCAGCGAGCATAGTTGTCCGGGCGAAACCTCTAAGACTTGGCGCCTCGCGGCCCTTGCGCACGAGGTTTTCGAGCGGGAGAAAGGCTTGGAAATCGAGCTATTGGATTTAAGTCGGCTGATTTCCGAATACGGCCGTCGCATCTTTCCATGCAAGACCTGCGTCTCCACGGCAATGCCGCTCTGTCATTGGCCCTGCTCCTGCTATCCCAACCATGCGCTAGGGCAGGTGCAAGATTGGATGAACGACATCTATCCGATGTGGGCGGCGGCGCATGGCATCATGATTGTCTCTCCGGTCAACTGGTATCAACCATCAAGCGTATTGAAGCTGATGATCGACCGTCTGGTCTGCGCCGACGGCGGCAATCCGGACCCGACATCGACGCAAGGTAAGAAACCGGAATTGGCGAAAAAACTGGAGCTCGATGGCTGGCATTATCCACGTCATCTGGCTGGCAGGGTATTTTCAGTGGTGGTGCATGGCGATGCCACCGGCGCGCGCACGGTGAGAACCGGTCTGGCCAGTTGGCTCACCGATATGGGCCTGATCGAGGCAGGGCATTTATCGCAACTTGGTACCTATATCGGATACATGGAGCCCTATGCGACAAGCCACGACGCGCTGGACAGGGATACGGCTGTGCAGGAACAGACGCGCAATGCCGCGCGTTCGCTGCTGCAGGCGGTCAAACAGCTCCGGCGCGGCGAAATAAAACAGCCCGACGATAATTTGCGCGATCCGCTACCGAAATAACTTCGCAACAGCGCTTATAAAATCTTCGACCAGTCGACAGGTAAATCAAGAAAAAGGTGTAGCCGTGCCCCCCTTCCCTATGTTCGGAACCAAACACTGTCTCGGTGGTTGATTGTAGACCGTTGGTCTTTTGGACCTAAAGAAGCCGCGTATTCGGTACTGAGCGCAAAAGTGCTCTCGCAGGCCCATCTACGAAAGAAAGTGCCGAAATGGTGGACGCAGCGTATCTGCGGCGGCAGGCGGAGCTTTGCCTCGCAATAGCAGGACTAATGAGCAGCCCAAGCGATGCAGCTTTGGCCCGGCAAGCTGCGGAGCGATACGTTCGCCGGGCTGCGAACGCAGAACAAGAAGAGGAAAAGGTCTCTGCGCAGCTAGACACCGCGCGGGCAACTCGTGGAAAGGGCACCGGTCGCGGATGATTCGAACCGCAAAGAACGGGGGGCCCCGCCGCACGTCGCGGCGGGCTTGACAAAATGAAGCGGGCCTAACTTGCTTCGATTTTCGTCTGCAGAAGATCGTTGATCGTTGTTAGCAAATAGACCATTCGCGTGTTGGCGACTGTGGTCCCATGGCCATACCTCGTAAGGTTGGCAATCAGGGCTGTTTGCCTATCGATTTCCCTCTCTACGATCTCAATCCGTTGATCGAGTGACGTTGGGAACTCGTACACACGCTTTAGATTGCTACGCATGATGGCCTCCCTGCGTACAGGCAGGAGCGCGGTTGCGTCTCTCAGTCACCGATGCCCGTTGTTGTTAGTTTTGGCCGGTGATGGCGAACTGTGCGCCTTTCATCCGCAGATAGCGAGCTAAATCAAAACCGCAACCGCAACCGCCTCCAGCCCGCCGCACGTCGCGGCGGGCTTTTCCTTGCTAGTGTACCGAGATAGATTGCCCCTACCACCATGTCATAATTGCCAGCAAAATTACCGATGGCCGTTGTGTAATTACCGCGTGCAGTGGCCCCGACGCGATGGGACGCCAGGCAACAGTCAAACGAAGGTACGTCATTGCAGCCCCCTGCGTTGCGGCCCCTGCGGCGCGGGGGCACCGAACGCCAATCTAGCCACGGAAAAGCCAAGGCTACAATCCGGTCTTCCGACGGCCTCACTGGTTAAGCGCAGCGGCCTTCTGGCCTTTGAGCGCGGCAAGCTCTTGCTGCTGCTGTTTCACCAGTGCCCGCAACTCTGCCACGTCTCGCTGAAGATCGGCGTTGGCAGTCTCAGCCGCCGCCGTCGCTATGTTCTTTACCTGGCCGAGAGTAGGAGCGTCGCTGTTTGCAACGGCGGGGGCGACATTCATGATGCGCCGTCTCAGGTTCGTATTGCCGACCGAAACAGTGTTAGCGACGTTGGCCACCGAATTGCTGCCAAGCGCGACGGAAGAGTTTTGGCTTGCGCTGCTGCCACTTCCAAGTGCCGTCGTGTTCGCGGCAGTGGCGGAGCTGAAGCGACCCAAGGCGGTGGCATTGGTCAGGGTGGCCTTGGCGTCCGGGCCGATGGCGATGGGGCCGATTGGGCCTAGCCCGCTCCCCGCCTTGGCGTTGAAGCCGAACGCCATCCCGAAATCGGAATCGGCCACAGATGCATTGCCGAGCGCAATGCTCAAGAAACGGTTCGAGTGCGCGCCATTAAGCGCCTTTCCGAAGGGGTTACTCCCATCGCCGCCGCCAATGGCGATGCTGTAGTCGCCCAGCGCGTGCGGCGCCTGGGGACTAAATATACCAGCACCGAGCGCGGTTGAGTAAATGCCGGCCCCTTCAAATCCGGAAAGGTTGCCGATATTGGTGGCACCGCTGACTGCTCCACGCGGCCCAGATCGGGTTCCTAGAGCCGTAGCATTAATGCCTAAGGCAGAGGCAAAAGCCCCGAACGCCGTGGTTTCATTCCCATCGGCGTGACTTGCGGTTCCACAAGCAACACCTACCCTTCCCGTTGCGCTGGCGCCACCTCCAGACTGGGGCTCGCCCCCATTTGAACTCCCACCACAAACGAAGGCTGCCGCTGGCGGCATGCTTAGGCTCAGAATTGCGATAGCGAAACCGGCCGACAGTATGACGCGATGAAAGCCAAGAGTTAGGCGGATGGAAGACATGGCAGCCCCCTGGGTTGCGGCCCCCTGCGGCGCGGGGGCACCGAACGCCCAGTCTAGCAACGACGGAGCCAAAGGCTACAAATCAGTCTTCGATTGTCGCTGATTAAACGCTGCGGCCTTCTGACCTTTCAGTTCAGCCATTCTTGCTGGATCCGTTCGACCATGCTCCGCGTCTGCCTCAGTTCCCAGTGGCTGCGCCAGACGGAACAATCATCCGACAAACAACCATCATATCCGGCGTAATTGTTTCAGCCGCCAACAGCTCCGCAATCTGCCGTTCTTTGTCCGCCTCGTCGCGGGCGATGATCCTGCCAGAATATATTTTCTGATTGCCGCCGCCGCTGGCCAGCTCCAGTTTCCGCACACGAACGCCGAGTGTCGAGTTATATCCGCTCATTGTTCTTTTCCTGTTTTAGCAATCGTGAGGAGTCGCGCGAGGAACGCCGGTCGCGATCCAGACAGCGTTTGAAGGTGCAGCTGCTTCATGTTGGGGTGACGGGGCTTTCCAGCCTATCAGCAACACGCGCCGGCCAGTGCTGCCGCCACGCTCTTTAATCTCAGCCTCTATCTGCTCAGGCGTCTTGTCATCGGCCCAAATGGTGATGGGCGCCCGCGTTTCGGTTGCCGCCTCTAGCTTGCTCACTCTGGCCTCTAGGTTCATTGCCGTTTCCCTGTTTGCTGCTCCAGCGTTTCGATCCTTGCGGCAAGGTCAACCAGGTCAACCGTCCGCTTGTAGCCGTCCAGTATCTTGCTCAGCGACTCCGCTTCGCCTGGCGTGAGTTCGCCATCAGCCACGCCCTTAAAGATCGCAGCCATTGCGGTGATGCAATCGGCGGGCTTTTCGATTCCCGGCATTGCGAAGCTGACGGATCGCTCTTTGCGTGGCGGCCCGAGCCGTTCCATGCAAAGCCGCAAGGCGGGACCGTCGCCACCTTTCGCTAGCTCAATGCACTTGCGGGTGATCGCGTCGGCCTCGCCATCAATTAGAGCATCCATCGCCAGCGTTGCGGCATTTCGAGAGCCCGCAGGCCGTCCGGCAGGGTTGCCGCTTTTGCCCGGTTCAAACGGCATTGTTCACCCTAGCGCCAGCGACGGAGGCATGTTGCAAAGAATGAGAGGCATTCAGATTTAAGATCCCCAATAGACATTGAATCGGCAATCCCGCGCGCCCCCGTTTCATCGGGGATTTTTATTTTCACCAGATCGGCGGTGATTTGCCGGAAAACCAGTTTAACGCGGGTGATCGGCGCGGGGCTTGTCCGGATGCCCACCCGGTAAGATCGCGTTTTTAAGGTGCTGGCACTCACCCACCTATTAGATATGCTCTGCCAAACTGCGAATTACAAACCGCGCTGAAAATTGCGCATCCCATGTTGCGTTAATGCGTCACCGTTGGCTCACACGCTCTGGACATTCAGGGACGCGGAATGAGTATGTCGGCAGGTGGCGGGCTAGCCTAATTCCAGTCCCCGCTACCACCGTTTCAGCATCGACCAAATCGCGAAGCGCCGTAGCGGCATGTCGCTAGCCTCGCCATCTTCAATCGTGAAGGTTTTGACTACCGCGAAGGCAAGGCGCTTGCGAACGCTACTTGGTGCCAGGCGAGCGTTTGAGGCGTTGAAGCTCGCCTGCGCCTCCAAGCGTTCCAGGATACGGAGCCTCTTCAACTCGCCGGCCGGGACCTTGCCGGTCCTGCGCGCGCCTGTTCGACCCTTCCTGACCTGTCGTTTGCCGCCCGCTTTGCGCCTTTCCGGTTTCAATGACCACAGGCGCGCCTCCCGCCTGCGCAAAAACACTATCGGCCGCAAAGATTGTCAGCAGCGCCAAACTGGACAAGACGAAAAATACCAGCCGCGCGCTTTGCCGGTCCGCCGCTTCCAGATAGCAAGGTCGTGTCATCGGACCAATCCTAGCTGGCCTTTCGGTGAACACTGAACATCTGTCTTTCAATCGGCATTTCAGTCACAAAAAAGGGGCGCCGGTGCGGCGCCCCTAAAGAAACTTATGCAGCCCCGCTCAACGACCAGCTTGGGCTACGCCCGTTATTATTACCGGCGTGTCGCGCCCGGCACGCGTGTTCCAGTTGAACTGGGACTGCGAGCCGCCGAACGAACCGGTCCTGACCAGCTGATTGAAACTCCACGCGTCCGTCGGAGCCGATGGATCGATCTGGGTCGAGGAGTAGTCGCCCCAGCGGCATGACCCTCGGAAGCCGGTCCCGGTCGTGTTGCAGGGTCTGGTGCCTGCGCTCCCGCCGAGAATCCTGAACTGGTCGGGTGAGGTCCCAATCGTATTGAACACCCAGCCCGTGCTTGATGAGTTTGGGCCTCTGAAGACCAGGTGGGCTGCCCTGCCGATCGCACCTCCGGACGGGCAGGTCCGCGAAGCCGTGACGAATGCAAGCGCGCCCGGCGCCGTCGAGTTGGTATCGATCGAGGGATTGAACACGTGGTCGGTGCCGGTGCAGCCGGTTTGAGCTGTTGCCAACGTGCGCCGGAACAGCAAGCTTCCCGAGGTCGAGACCTTGTAAAGACGCACGACCGCGCGACCACTGGAATTGACCGTGTGAACGTTCCAGAGCGAGCCGAAGATCTGCTTCGAGGCCGATTGGAAGCGGCCATCCAGCGTGTCGAGTTTTTGGAGGTTGGGCTGGGGCGCATCGGGCGGTGCGGTCCAGAATGGAATAAGAATGCTGGAAAGCGAGGTCAACGTATCAGCTATGCCCGAGCCCGACCCGGAAGACGTGAGCCTCAGCCGGCGGATGGTGAACCCGCTCCCGGCACCGGTAGAAAGGATGAACATGGACGAGCCGAAATCGCCTTGAATCGCCGGCGCCATGGAGAAGGGCAAGCTTCCGCCGCGGAAACACCTGGCGAAGACCGGCGCCGTCCCATGCAGCGCTACTTTGTCGATCGAGAGCAGCGTAGCCTGGAGGAAGGAGCCGGTTCGACTGGTGAAGTTGTTCGAGGTGACGACAGCCCTCGTATTGTTATAGCCGAGATTGGGAAAATCGTAGAAGTTGGCGGCGGAGGCCTTACAGAAGAGACTGCCGGTACTCGCCCGACTGAGGACGAAGCGGATGCGCCGCCAGGTAGTGCAGGAACTGGTCCGCGAAGAGGCGACGTAGAGAAACTGATCTGTATTGCCGCTGTTTCGCGACTCAACGGTGACGATGCAGCGGCCTGCCAGACGATCATATACGACACGAGGGTCGAACAGGGTCTCTGCGGCCGGGATTGCAAAACCACCAAAGAAGGTCTTCAGCGACATCGAACTGACAAGGGCGCAATTCGATTTGTTCTTGATCATGATGTCGCTGTTCGTCACTTCGATGATATTGGTCGGGGTTGCCGCACCGTGAACATCTGACGGCGCGCTGCCGGTGCCCCCGTTCATCGCGCAGTTGATCGAGATCACTTCGGGTGATTGATCCGGTGTCGATGCCGGCTCTTCATCCATGCTCTCTGCGCCGTCATCGGCATCGCCAGGAAGATTCTTCAGCTTTTCCAGTTCGGCATCGGGTATTGCACTCAGACGCGGAGCTTCATTCACTGCGTCGCCGGCGGACTCTGCGGCGGCCGATCTGGAGTCGCCTGCGGGCATCGTCAACACACCCGATGCCTGCTCGGCTTGTTGTTTCTCTGACGTGACGGCCGCTTGGGCGTTGATGCCTCCGGCCCCGATAACGCAAATGCTTAACGCCGTGACAGCGGATGCTGTCTTCCATTTCAAAGTTTGCATGACTTTGCCCCTGAGCCGGTGGCGCTCCCGGCTACGTCGGATGAAGACCGATCGCGCGCCCTGTCGGCCTCCCGTTTTTACTTCGTTGCGGGACACCACCATGACACGCCGCCACGTTTGCAGCAGCAGCGAGATGCTAAGTTGAGTTTAGCGCGATTTTTAGCAAAGACGCACGGAGCAAACATGCAATCAGATATCTTTGTTTCGACCAACGTGCTGAGACTTCGATGAATTACGCATCGCGTCTGCCCGTCGCACGCAATAGCGACGTGGATGGTTTCTCAGTGCCAAAAAGTGTAATCACCAAATTGTGCGGCGTTATTTTTCAGACGGCCGTCAACGTATCGAAACGTGCAGCGTTTGATCCGGCGGGACTCGGAGAATGTTAGTCAACTTCGCTTTGATTTTCGCCGTGTGCCTTGCAATTTCAGCCGAGGCGTCGAGCGCAGCATTTCCGGTGCGGAGGAAAAGTCGCTGCTTCATCTCGCTTGGCCGAAGGCGATAATCATTTCGAGTATCGCATGACGATTAAGAGCCAAGACCGCAGCGCAAGTGAAACGCTCTCAAAACATCTGCGGGGTCTGCCGGAGGTTGTTGAATTTCGGATTACACCTACCGGGGACTAGGTTGGTGACTCAATCATTTGGCCCAGAAGCTGAGGGTGGCGGCGAGCGCGACGGCTGAGAAGAAGTTCCTGGCGGTGCGGTCGTAGCGGGTGGCGATGCGCCGCCAGTCCTCTTGACGCGGCGAGGCATTCGGCAGTTGTAGGACGCTTTCGACGCACCTGGTCGAGGCCAACCAACCTCGCCCACAACCCAGGAGGCCGGGATGAGCGCGACGAAGGGCAACAACGACATGAAGTTCGAGATCGTCGTCATCCCCGTATCGGATGTCGACCGCGCGAAGGAGTTCTACGCGCGACTCGGGTGGAGGCTCGACGCCGACTTCGGCGACGGAAAAACCTTCCGCGTGCTCCAGTTCACGCCGCCCGGCTCCGGGTGCTCGGTCATCTTCGGCAAAGACGTCACCGCGGCGGCGCCCGGCTCCGCCCAGGGCCTGTACCTCGTCGTCTCCGACATCGATGCCGCACGCAAAGAGCTGTTCGACCGTGGCGTCGCGGTCAGTGAGGTGTTCCACAGCGCCGGCGTGTACGCCGGTCCCGACGAGCCCTATCTGTTCGGGCGCGTTCGCGTGAGCGGTCCGGATCCCGAGCACGGCAGCTATCGCTCCTTCGCTTCGTTCCGCGATCCGGACGGCAACGGCTGGCTGTTCCAGGAGGTCACGACGCGCCAGGCGGGTCGCATCGATTCCACAGCGACGACCTTCGCGTCGGCGAACGATCTGGCGAGCGCGTTTCGCCGCGCGGAGCACGCGCACGGCGAGTACGAGGCGGGCCTCGGTCACAGGGACGAGGACTGGCCCGACTGGTACGCCGCGTACATGGTGGCAGAGCAGTCGGGTACGGAACTGCCGAAGTGACCAGCTACGCGGCGCAGCACGATACTTCCCGGTAGGCTCATGGTCGATATTTTAACAACCACAGCATATTGCCTAAAGCGCCGGATCAGTAGCGAGCCTAACCGCGTTTTGAAATACGACGGGCCGGGTTGCCCACCATCGTGGCTCCAGCAGGAACGTCGCGCGTGACCACGGCTCCGGCTCCAATGATCGCATCATTACCTATCGTCACCCCGGGCAGGATGATCGCCGCTCCGCCAATCCAGACGTTTCGGCCGATAACGACGGGGCGACCGAACTCCAACCCGGCCTTGCGATCGGCGGGATCGCGCGGGTGATCCGCCGTAAGAAGTTGCACGCCTGGACCGATCTGCGTCTTTTCGCCGATGGTCACCTCAACAACGTCGAGAATGACGCAGCTGAAGTTAAGAAAGGCACCGTCTCCCATGCTGATGTTGAATCCGTAGTCGCAGTGAAACGGAGGGCGAATATCTGCACCTCGTCCGACCTTTGCCAAGCGCTTGGCAAGCATGGTGCTTCTCTGCTGAGCGGTCGCGCCAAGCATTGCGTTGTAGCGGACCAGCCATCGCATGGCTTTCCGATGTTCGAGCTGAATGTCCGGTGCCGAAGGATCATAGAGTTCACCCGCAATCATCTTTTCTTTCTCAGTCCGGTCCATTCGCCACCCCTCTTGGTCTCCGGCTTATCAGTTAGTGCGATTTCGCCGGGTTCCCGGCCGCTGAAATGAAAGCAAGGTCTCAAATTCCCAGCTCCGGGAAAGCTATCTGTAAGTTGCTCGCAGCTTCGTGAAATGGCCAAACGCGGCCAGCCTTGCCGGGAGCGTGAAAGCTGCTATAGCGTGCGGCTTGCCGAGCGCATGATTGGCAGGGCGCTTCAGCGCGCAACGGCAAAAACCCAATAATCGTAGCGGTGAGAGAACCATGACTGCTTTTCGCAATTTGCTGCAGGCGACGGCCTTGGCCGGTGTCGTAACCTTGGCTGCTCAGACCATCGCCCTGGCTGAAGTCGTTACCTGTGTTGGCGGCGCGCTGGAGCAGGTTTTCGTCGTCACTCAGAACGATCCGGACACCCTCGCCGAAAACGCGGGCACGGTGGTGCTCGCTAATAGCGCAATTAACGCTGGCCCAAGCGGCGGCAACCCTGACACCTACATCATCACGCTTTCGGGCGAAGCAGACAATACGACCGCGGGTGGCTTTTTTTCCGTCCAAGCTCAGATACGCGTCGACGGCGGCCCCTGGACCGACATCAATCCAAACAGCCCCAACACCTTTCATCAAGGGACCCTTCAAACCACAGCCAGCATGACATGGTGCACACGCGTTCAAGCTAACGCGAACGCATCGCTTCGGATCGTCTGGGATTCAGTTGGACCCGGCAACACGGCCACCCTGGACGACTATACGGTGATGGTGCAGCGACTGAACTAAAGTCACTGCTGCTTGAAGCATCGAAGGGAGCCCCGAGACTTGAGCCTTGGGGCTCCTTTTTCTTTGCATCTCTCCATGCCTGCCGACTGTGGCCGAAAGGCCGCCGACCGGTCCGGAGTCCGGCTGGCTGAACTCGTCGTTGGGCTGAAGAACGACGGTTCCGGGTAGGGCCGGCAGATTAGCACTGGGGCCGGGCTGCAAAGAAAGCCTGGTAGGCGGGGCGTCTGTTCATTTTCCATTATCCAATTTTGCCTTAGCCCCTGAACCTTTTCGACGCTATTGCTTTGGTGCCCGTATGGACTCGGTAAATTTGCCTCGGAACGAGAATGGCCTCAGGGAGCCCCCGTATTATCGGGCGCAGGCAGAGTATTGCCGGCAAAAGGCCGGACAGTCAGAGGACCAACAGGCTATCCGGCAGAAGTATCTCGACCTGGCCACGACATGGGAGAGCTTGGCGCGGCAGGCGGAGACCGGATGGCGGCGAGCGCGCCCTGCACGTTGATGAGGGCGGTTCGCCTTCAAACCTTGGCGTGACTGAGGCGTGCGCCGCACTGGCGTCGATTGGAGGCAAACGCGATCCGCGAATATCACTGCTTCGCACTGGGTCCCGAATAAAGCGCGTCTGTCTTCGCGGCCTTAGCATCGATGCGGGCGGCCCCCGTCTCTCTGAGAGATGCAAAACATCCGCAACAGTGAAACACGACGGCTGAGCTGCTACGCCGCCACCAGGTCCATCTGGCGTCAGGACTTACTACCGAGTTGGTAGCACCACCTCTCCGCGTATTCCGACGTCGAAGAGGCAAAACAGGCTTTCTTGAACCCGAGCTTCTCCAGCATGTCCTGGGCCGCGTTCATGGACTCCTGGATATTGCGATTGAGCACAAAGCTGTGCTGCACAAACAGCACATTTTCATTTCTGGGACCCGATACCTGAATTTTCGCGTCGTTCACCCAGAGTTCTTGCCCCGCGGCCTTTTCGAAACCCTTTCTTAGACGCGGATAGACTTTCGCCTTCATGGTCGCGAGGTTGGCGCGTGCCTGATCCACAACCTTGCCCTCATCCTTGGACTGAGGATGAAAATCTCCCAATATGAGATCAAAGTCGCGCCAGATCGAAAGCAGGGCGGCCTGTTCGCCGAGCGTCGTGAGGTCCAAATCCGTGTTCATGGGAGCCTTCACGAAGAGCGTCAGTGCCTGCAGTTGCGCCACGCGTCGCTTGGCGGCTGCCGCGATCTTCTCTTCCTCGGCTTGACGCGTTACCTCGGCGGCATCGGCAGCAACTTTCTCCCGCCACGCAACGGGGTCCTTTATTCCGGCGGCGTCCGCCTTCTCCATCTCAACGATGTCTTCAAAGCCGCGTTGCACGGCCAACTCCCCGCGCTGCACGGCCCGGCTCTCCTGCCACGCCTTGAGCGCCATCACCGCCAGCACCGCCACCGCGACGACTGCTATGCGAAACCCCCTTGATGAGTTCGACATTTCACCCCCGCTTCTTACGCGTCAGCGTTAGCCGCCCTACAATCCGCCTACGTTAATCTAGCCGCTCCGTCTCCCGAGAAATGTGAAACAAGCAAAACAGCGCAAGGCGAGTGTTCACGGTTCCTCGGCTTGGCGAAACTTTGCGACTTGCTCCTCCACAGCCTCCTCAAGATGTGGACATCTGCCGGTGATTTCTGTGCCGCCCGGTTTGCTGCCTGCTTCCTGGAGGTACCTGCAACTCAGTTGGTCAAAGGAAGCTCGGTGCTTGTCGTCGCCGATGATCTCTATGTCGGCCTTAACACCACAAACTTTGCAGTACGCATCCATCGTGATCTCCTCCTGTCTCGGCCCTTACTCTATGGCTCCTCCCGTCCTTTGGAAACTGCGTAACATGCGTAACAGTGCCACAAAGCCCACAATTAAAGCATCTGCGCGGTGTTGCCATCACGGTGGCGTCACGGGCAATCTAGCAATCTACTGGGCGTAACACGTTAGAGGGGACAATATGGCTACCAGGGTCCGCGCCTCAGGGAATGCTCTTCTCCGGAGTGCGGGTCCACCTCGCCAACCGAGTAACATTGAAAGTCTGCAATCTCACGGGCGGACCATCTCCGGTGATTTCCTCCCTGCCCGTTCGCGTGCTCACTATTGACTGATTGATTACGCTGCTTTTATTGGCGCTAGGCACCGCAGCAAATGCGTTCTATGCAGCATTTGAGACTATTTCGTGCGCCTTGTTTTGCGCCGCGACCAGATCAATTGTCGACATAATCTGAGCAGTCGCCGTCTGATGAACCATGTGGCCACTAGCCAAACGTTGCAACGTGCTATGAGAAATGTCGCGATGGAGATGAACAGACTGCTCGGGTTCGATCAGGCGATCAGCTGAGCCAACGACGATGGCAACGGGCATTTGCAGTTTCGCATAGGCCCCTTGCAGGTTATGGACGCTCGGGATCATGAGAGCGGCTTCAGCCGCACCGGCGCGGATTTGAGATGGACGAACCGCCATTTCCTTCGGGAAACCTTCAAACTTTGAGGGCACCGGGTTTGGACCGAAAAGCTTTCGCAGCAACAGCGGCCACGTCAGTCTGCTCAGGATCGGTGATATGGTGTGCCTAAGAACATCGCCAAGCACCGGGACGGATGGGGCTGATAAGAACAGGGTATCGGCTCGCACGGTCGGATAATAATATCCAGACGCTAACACTAAACTCTGAACGCTCTGTGGGTATTTGAGCGCGAGAGCCACGGCGACTAACGTTCCCCATGAATGTCCCAGGACAATGGCGCTTGAGATGCCGATCTTGGTGAGCGCGGCGTTGATGAGGTCGGCCTGTGCTTCCGGCGTCCAAATCCTACTGCGCGGCCTGTCGCTGTGGCCATATCCAGGGCGATCAAACGCAATAACGCGGTACCTCTTCGCAGCAAGATCAATAAGTCCGCTGGATTGAAAGTCCTGGATCATCATGCCGTTGCCGTGGAGAAGAACCAACGGCGTTCCCGAACCCTGATCTACGTAGTGGAGCCGAACGCCCTTGACCGTAATGAACCGACCCTTGGGAGGATTTTCGCGCTCGGCCTTCTTTGCAAGGTGCCGGTTCGCAATGGCCATAGCCGCCAACGTTGCTACCACCCCGAAGGCGATGGGATGAGCCTTCACGGTTTCAATAGACGAACTCAGCTTGCGGTTTAAAGGCGAGCTTGAAGCTAGGAAATTCATAAGAGACCATACACTGCTTGGTGCACGACCCCCGGATTTCCGAATGATGTTGCACTGCGGGGTAACCCCTGTTGCCCCCCTCCGTTCCATTGATTTAACCGAGTCAATAGCGGCTTGAAATGCCGCGCTTCTCGGCAGCGGCTTGTCAATTTGGGTTAGTTGCCGTGCAGTAGCGGCTTATCTGAACCTTTCCGATGCTGCGTTGTTACCCTTTGCAACCCGTCCATGCTGAGCACAGGGCACGACTCACCAAGCTGCGCCGTAACGCTGGGGAGTTCGCGCCTCCTCCTATTTAAATTGACACAATGGAAAACATCGTTCGGTCGAGGATTGCCTTTTCCCCGCCGGGGTCAGCGCTAACAATAGTGCTGGTCGGAGTGATTGTTGTCGCAACCTTGTATTTTGCTCGCGAAGTTTTGGTACCAATCGCGCTTGCAGTGCTACTCAGCTTTGTACTCGCACCACTCGTCCGGCTGTTGCGACGCTGGTATCTTCCGCGCTCGGTCGCCGTCATCTTTTCAGTTCTCGTTGCCTTTTCTGTTATTCTCAGCTTAGGCGCGCTGATGGCCTCGCAAGTTAATCAACTTGCAACCGATCTGCCCCAGTATCAGTCAACGCTCCGCGAAAAGATCCAAAGTTTGCGAGGAGCGGCTACTGGTACTGGAACGCTGGAGCGCGCGTCGGACGTACTGCAGGAACTTGGTAAGGAGCTAGACAAGCCCCAAAGAGGGTCGCCCGCAGCCTCGCCGGGCGTTGACATGGCGGTACCAAACAAACCTATAACGGTTGAAGTAAAACAGCCGGATCCGAGCGCTCTTCAAACGCTCGTAGCGCTCATAACCCCATTAATACATCCCCTCACCACCACCGGGATTGTCATTATCTTTGTTATTTTCATTCTGTTTCAACGCCAGGATCTCAGAAACAGAATCATTCGCCTTGCCGGGGCTCACGATCTGCAGCGGACGACGGCGGCGCTTGACGATGCTGGCCAACGCCTCAGCCGCTTGTTCTTGACGCAGCTTGCACTGAATGCCGGCTTCGGTCTGGTTATCGGCACGGGTTTGTGGCTCATCGGCGTACCCAGCGCCCCTCTGTGGGGAATGCTGGCGATGATCCTGCGGTTCATCCCATACATAGGAGCGGTGATCTCTGCGATATTTCCGCTCATCCTTGCGGCCGCGGTGGGCCCGGACTGGACTATGGCGGCATGGACGGCGGCATTGTTTGTCATTGTTGAGCCGATAGTCGGCCATCTTATTGAGCCCCTGGTCACTGGCCAAAGCACCGGTCTCTCGCCTGTGGCCGTTGTCACCTCCGCTGCATTTTGGACATGGCTCTGGGGCCCCGTTGGACTTATTTTAGCAACCCCACTGACGATGTGCCTGGTGGTGCTTGGTAAGCATGTAGACCGCCTGAAGTTTCTGGACGTCATGTTTGGGGATGAGCCGGCGCTTAAGCCGGAAGAGTTAACCTATCAGCGCATGCTTGCTGGCGATCCGATGGAGGTAGCTGAACAGGCCCAAACGATTTTGAAGGATACGCCGCTTCTTGCTTACTATGAGAACGTTCTGATTGAAGCGCTGAAATTGGCTCAGGCTGATGCCGATCGCGGACTTCTCGATGGCGAACGCAAGCAGCGCATCCGCGATGTGGTGGCGGAAGTTTTGGATGATCTCGAAGCCCACGAGGACGCCCCCGAGCTCGTGCCCGACCAAGACGGGGGGCCGGCACGCCCGGTCTCCAGCGAGAAGGCTGAGGATAGGGCGGAACGGGCCGCAGGTCCCGTTCATTCAGACTCAAAGAAGCAAGTTTTATGCATACCCGGTCGAGATTTACTCGGAGAGGCTTTTGCCCTTATCGTTGCTCAACTGTTGGCGAAAGAGGGAATAGGAGCGCGAGCTGAACAGAGCGATGCATTATCAGTATCGCGGATATTTAGTCTCGACACCAAAGATGTGGAGCTAATTTGCCTATGCTTCGTTGGCGGCGCTACTTCTGCGCAAATCCATTACGCCGTACGTCGCTTGCGACGGAAGATGCCTGAAGCGTTTATCGTGCTCTCATTGATCGGCAATTCCACCGACTTTGCTGAAGATTTCAAATTGGCCGCCGGCATAGGATCAATCGAAAAATCATTGGGTGGAACGCGGGACAAGATCGTCAATGTCCTGAAAAATTCTGATCAACGCAGACACGAGATCGAGGTGTCACCAAGGCGCGATAATTAAGTGTACTGAGCAGCTGCTTTACCCCTGACTAGGACGTGTACTCATAAATCCAGAACGCTCACAGACTTGGCGATGTCCGCGCTACCCTCAGAAGCGGACATCCGGGCTAGCTTTCGGCACGTCTGCTTAGGGCCAATAGCGGACATCGTGCAATTCAGCCCGAAACACCGAAGCCACGCCGGTCCTGGTCGCGGACTAACCAATAGACCGCGCCGAGCGCGAGGATAGCTGCCGCCAGCGCCAGAAGATGAAAAGCATCGGTGCTCGATAGATCGAGGATGATCAGTTTGCGTACGACTGCCAACAGCGCGATCAGGACGACGGCACGTACCTGCACCACACTGTCACTTCGCTCGGCCAGCACCAGCAGCGAGCGTTTGAACTCGAGTGCAATGATGACGGTGAAGATCGTGCCGAATACGGCCTGGAACACACCATAATCGGTCGGATCAAAATTGGTCGACAAAATGCTAAGCAAAATCTTCAACGTCAAATTCCACATCGCTAAGACAATTACGATAGCGATCAGTGCGGTCAGCACCATGATGCAAATATGCTCGAACTTCTGATAGAACGTCAGAGGTTCGAACGACAGACGCAGATCGGAAAATTCTTTTTTCAAACGCATCATCGGCTCCATCAACTGACGGATCAAAATCATAGCATTCAGATTCTATGGTTGGCAGAGGTACAACGCCTGACTTGTCCGCTTAGGGTCAAAAAGGCGAAATTCCGGGCTGACCAGCGCACGTCTGCTTTAGCCCCAAAAGCAGACATCCCTCGTTTATGAGTACACGCCCTAATGATCGAGATCACTAGCCCACTCAGGGGAGCTGCGGCGCTGCATTGGGCCCTTTTTTACCTTTAATGGTTGCTCAGTGCCGTTCATTGCGATTGCTCTCTCAACGGCATAAATCGAGAAATAACGCGGTATCCGCGAATAATTCTCGGGCCGACAAACTTTTTGTTTTTGAATCTCCGGTGATGTCGTCAGCCAAATTCGTTCAAGGGCCGCGGGAGGTCAATCTGAACGAAAGTTCAGTAAGCACCGGAAATCAAATAATTATCTCCCCTTTATTGGAACAACATTGTCCCGAAGTTCTTGTCCTGTGTCTGCACACACAAAGGAACCATTTTATGCTGTCGAAACGCAATTATGCTCAGCTTGCCGCGGTGGCGGCGCTGACCATTCTGTTCGGCGCGAATACCGCAATGAAGCCCGCAAACGCGCAGGCCGGCCTGCAACTCGCGCAAGCGGACGTGAAGAAGACCACGACCACCAAGCGCGTGGTGACGAACGGTGACCGGAAGAAAGTAACCACCCGGACCACCACCCGCACCCACGCCAGCAACAACCGCAGTAACACCCGCGTGGTTGTGCGCAGTGGAACCCATAATCGCGTCGTCGCGCGGTCTTATCCAACGAACTCGGTCGCTTTCGTGGTACATGGCCCCCGTGTCGCCTACGCTTCCTACGCTTCCTACGGTTCCGGCTGGTGCCGCGCTCTGCATAGCGGCCGGCATTGGGCACCGCGCGTCGGCAATCATCGCGGCCGGCATGTCGGCGCGGTGCGCTGCGGTTAATACCTAGCAAGCATCGCTTGATACCAGCGCCGCGTCCTCATATGGGACGCGGCGTTTTCTTACTGCCAGGGAAGCCGCAGACGCGCTAATTAGCTTTAGCTCCGGACGGCCTGTTGTTTTCGATTCAACCAGCTCTTGGCCGGTAGACGAACGGACCTGCTGCGGATCCGATGCGAAGGCGACTTTTGACCCAACTGCGACATTCTCGACCGCCTTGTGGAATAGACCAAGCAAAAAACGCTCATCCATCCTGAGTGGCTTCTACAAGCCGCGTAGCATCATCAACCAGCAGCGCTTGTTCTGCTAAAATTCAAACAAAGCGCGGGACATTCCCCTCCTTTGGATCGACGACCCCCAGGCTCTTGACGATCTTGAAATGACCGTCGGTTGCTTGGGCAATGTACATGTTCATTCGAGCGTGATGCTGACCGGGCACCATTTCAGCTGGACCACCCGGCCCCTCAGCGATCTTTGCATGATCCAGTGCCTTGATGACATCTTCTTGCTTTAGCGAGCCTGCCTCTTTCACGGCAGCCTCCCAGAGCTTCAGACCTCGGTACAGGCCTGAACACGCACTGCCAGCAGTGAACTTGGCATTGCCTGGATACAGCTTGTCGTACTGATTGATCAGTTTCTTACTGAACGGATCGTCGACGGTCTGGTAGTAGTCGAGACAACTGTACAGACCCTCCACATGTGCGGCCGGCACCATGTTCAGAAAGTTCTCGTCGAAGTAAGTGCAGACGATGTGTCCGCCTCGCTTCGTGAAGCCAGAATTATATAGCTGCTCGAGGAATGGCGTGAGCCCAGGCGGAACGGTCGTATTGAATACCACCTCGGCACCACTGGACGTGATCTTCTCAATCGTCTTTCCATAGTCAGCGTGATCAAGGGGAAAGTACTCCTCTCCGACGATCGCGCCACCGTTAGCCGTAACAACCTGACTGACCTTCTTGTTCATCGTGTGCGGCCAAATATAGTCAGCTGACGGCAAGTAGAATTTCTTCGCTCCCGTTTGTTGCATCAGCCAGGGAATGAGAGGATCAACCTGCTGCGCCGGCACCGGGCCGGTACAGAAGATGAGCGGGTCACATTCCTGTCCCTCGTATTGCTCCGGGTAAATGTAAAGCTTCTTGCCCTTCGTGACAGCAGGACCCTTGATAGCCTGCCTCGTCGAGCTATAAATGCCGCCGAAGATTACATCGACCTGATCGTGCTGGACGAGCTTGGTGGCTTTGGCTTCCGCGACGCTATCAATCGTTGCGCTGTCCTCGAGGTACAGATCGATCTGCCGCCCCAACAAGCCACCTTTTGCATTGATGTCATCAATTACCATCCTGGCGACGTTTGCGTTGGCGATACCCATGAACGAGAGTGGACCCGTCTGATCCGCGATGACTCCCACCTTGATGGGTGATTCCTTCATGGCCTTCTGTCCTCTAAAGACTGGTTAGGGGTGAATAAGCTCACAGCGTCTCGTCCCGGCTCACGTCTGCAGGGCAGCTTCCGAGTCGAGCGTACCACTGCGGCACCGGCCCCGCACGGGGAGACGTGCTAGGCGCTGTACCGGCCGCCGAGCATCGCCGCCTGAGGCGGCGCGGCGGCAAATCGACCCGGCGTTCTCAAACTGCTCGGGTTAAGATCAAATGGCCGCACTCTTCAGCGCCCACGCATTGGTGCTTAGACAGCCACCGCAGTTTGCGAACCAATAAAAAAAGCCCCGACACCGAGCCGGGGCCAAACTGGACGCTCAAGGGGGGCTAAAGGGGGCGTCCAGTATTACTAATCGTAATCGAATGTTCGAACGAAGGTGTGACCGCACGAGGCGGCTTCAACTTGCGGCATCTATCCGCACGAGCTCCTGTCCTCTCTCAGCATGGTCGGCCAGCGTCCGGTAGCTGCGGGCAAGCTCTTTGTAAGTGAGTTTGACTGTGGGGTTCTCGGCTTTGTCAGCCTTGCCCTCAAACTGCTCGGCCTTCTCTACGTACCGGTCAATCTGCTTCTTCATTTTCGGGAAGATAGCAGCATGCCAGCCGCGCGCAACATGGTTAGCGCTCTGACCTTAATTTTGCATCTTTGTTAACAATAAAAGCAGCCGCCAACTGAGCGGCCTACCTGCTTCGATTTTCATCTGCACGAGAGCGGTGAGCGACGTGAGCAATTCGATCAGATGCCTTTTGGCGTCTGTGGTCTCATGACCATCGCCCCGTAATATAGGCAAATTGAGAGGATGGCACCTAAACACCCGTCTAATCTTCCGCGCTGCGTCATATTGCGGCGCTGTTGCGGATGTTGCGCTCCTGCCGGAGGGCGGTATCATCCCGGCATGACCCCCCAGTCTCCTCGGGGGCGCAGGGCCGCTCGGCGGAACCTCTAGACAACGCCCCGCCGGGCGGTCTTCCTTAGCTCCGCCTGTGCCATCGTGCTGATAACATCGCCCTCCCGCAGCTTGATCGGATAGGCCAAAGCGCGACGCCATCCGGTAGGCTTGCGTAGTCTTTTTGCCATTACGGCTTCACCGGGTAGTGCCTCAGTTTGAATATTCCGCCCTTAGTCATCGCGGCCCCGCCCGCCCGTGGTATGCTTAGCGCAAAGCAGGAGAACCTATGCCGGACAGGCGGGAGATCTATCGCAGCCCAAACGGGGATTCGTGGTTCCTCGGCCGCGAGCCGGAGAACGGTCATGCTTTCATCATTCACCAGCCCAACGCTCCTTCTGGTGGCCGGCTATCCCACGTCGAGTTGGGCGAGTTCCTGCGCAGCGGAAATGGGCCGGAACAACAAGCATTGTTGCGCTTGATAGGAACACTGGTGGAGGTGCCACCCTATGCCTAAAGGTCCCAAAGGCGGCCCTTGAGGCGTGCAATCGGCACCCGACGTCGCCCCATTAAATCGGAATACAAAATCATCTTTCGGGCTGCCGAGATCTGCTTGCATCTGCGGGCCACGTCCCACAGGGGTCATCGGTGCTGGCCGAATTAGGCCAACCCATTGATAAAACTCGGCCACTCACCCTTTGAAATGAAAGAGGCCGCCACTGAGGCGGCCTTGAAGCCTTCCTAGGCGAACGTGATCACCATCGTTTCGATATGCTGACATTGCCCGCACTCAAAGGTGCGGAAGTCTTTTCCAGGCGAGTCGGGTTCAATACGGGTCAATCCCATCGGATTTCCGCATTTAGGACACGACGTTTGCCCCGTTGGCTGCGGATCAGTTCGGACATATTGCATGTCGGTCATAAGGCTTCCCTCCTGTTCAGGTGGGAGCGCAGAAGCGTCTCTCAGTCACCGACGCCTGGCTCGCAGCCGTTGTCGGTGATGGAATCATCATCCGCCTCATGCAGCGCCAAGACTGAGCAAAATTGACCAACTGGCGAAAATGACGCGGTGGAAAGTGATTAGTCCCCTACTTAATTCGGGACAATTCAAACTCCCCCTCTCGTTTGCGAATTAGGACAGTACCCCTCCCGTTCATCAATTGTCGAACCGGGCGGGCCGCCGGAGGCATTCTCGGGGTCAGCCCGGCGGCCCTAACCATAGGGTTACGGGGAACAAGTACCCATGGCTGCCTGCGAGATTACAATCCCAGCGGCTTGCCGGCATGAAGACTTGGCGTCAACCTTAACTCTGGACGCAAACGCCCTATTGTCGGGGGAACTGGGCCTCGGCGGTTAAAGTCGCTGGCTAAGCGTCCATGTGTGGCGGTGAAGAGTACGTCCATTTGATCCTAACTCGAGCGGGTTGAGAACTACGGGCCGATTTGGCGCCGCGCCGTATTCTCCAAGCCGTTGCTTGCACGGTATTGACGGTGGTGCCGAGCAACAGCGCCAGAACCGCAGACTTGAACTCTTCTTCACATTGTTCAGCAGCTACCAACACGTCGTAAACGGTGCGCGCCATCGTACCTCTCGTAGGCACGAGCCATCCTCTTTCATCGCGTGCGCAAAAGCGTGGCATGAGCAGCCCTGGTAGCGCCAACCGGACTCTATAATTCGTTTGGGGCAAGGACAGTTCCAGCGGCGTTTCAGCACCACGGCAAATCTTGGCCACAAACACCGCGATATTACCAAATATTGCAAGGCGGTAAAACGGCGTCGCCAAGCGTTAGGGCCGCCTTGGCTGGGGTCTGCTTCCTGGTGTAGTCCCCGCGCGGGTTCCGCGCTATCCCCCATCACTTCTGCTTCACTATGTGTTGTTTAGAACATAAGCCTGCTTACTGTTAGCTTGCAGCGCAATTTACTCGGGGGCTCTAGCGCAACAGACCAGGCCGCGTAATGACTTCAGCCGATGCGTACCGCGCGAAAGCAATAGAGTTTTTCACGATGGCGAACGCCGAGACGAACCTCCGCTTGCAGGTCGAATACGCGTCAATGGCGGAATCCTATTTCCGTCTTGCGCTTCAGGCCGATAAAAATCAGGAAAACGACCTCGTATACGAGACGCCGAAACGGGCACCAGCTCAGAAGCGATAACGAGGTAAGGGCGTCCGACCAACAGTAAAAATAAAAACGCTGTGAGTGTTAGAGAGTGCTCGTCGTCTTGCCAGTTATGCGCTTGGCAAGTTGCTCGACTTCCGCGTCGGACAGTCCTGAGCCTTCTGTGAGCAGTCCGGCCATCTCGCGTAAGTTTGCGCGTGTCTGCCTTACTTCAAACACCCGGTGCGCGGCTATTGAGTTACGGCAATCAATGTTTGCGCTCCGTTGGCCGCGTAAATCTCGATAGCCGTGAAGTCCCATTGATCACCAGCCTAGGAACATGTCATGCAAAATCTGACCCCCCGCCATATCAACGAGCTCGAATCCGACAGGCGCGGCGTAAAGGATGGCTGGTATTCCATAAATGGCGGCGGCAAACTGGGTTGTGGTCCGTTCGAAAATCGAGAGGATTGCTTGTCGGCGATCAATCGGCAGTCAGCTGCAACAGATGCTTACCATCGAATATAAAGCGTAAGACGCGTTCTCCCGCATTGCTCTTTTGAGCGAATGGCTACGATGCCAAACCAACTGAGGCGGCGTACTTACAAAATCACCGGGAGTGGAACCTCACAAGGAAAGTTTGCTCACGATGGCATTAGCTGCAGTGGTAGTTGCGGCGATCAATCCCATCACCCTCAGGCTCTATGCGCCTCAACGTGAGCCGTTCGCGACAGCGCGGACAAACGCTGCGTCTCGACCGACATTGGTTGAGGGATAGCGCGCGTATGGAGCTCAGATATTGCAGGCTCCCCTGAGTACAGGCCGGAGCGCGGTCGCGTCTCTCAGTCACCGACGCCTGGGGCAAAAGCCACTGCCGGTAATATGTTAGATATACGGCGGCCGGGCCTTCGCTTCTCCCAACTCACGCGCTTGTTATCACAGGCCCCTTCCCCATTGCCGCATACTACGGACGCGTCAGGCGGTTGCCCCCCAAACCCCTCGTGCCTGACCAAGCGATAAAGCCCCGGTGGCAAGCCCGGGGCTTTTTCTCTTGCCCGTGGTCTTCCCCCGGGCATCACACCCGAGAAGTAACGTAACGAGCGTACGGCCTGACAGTCACCCCATGCGTCTCCTTAAGCCTGACGAAAGGCTCGACTTTTTCCTCGTCGCGCTCGATAGCGGCAAGCCCGTTGGCCGGATCTTCCGTTCAAGTTCCGGCCCGCAGGACCTGTCGTGGTGTTGGACTATTCAATTTTCGCTGCGGCACGGCAAAGGGCCGCATGAGGGATTTCAGCCGACCCGCAGGGATGCGATGAACGCGTTTAGGGCCGCATGGAACGCGCAGTAATAATAATGAGCACCCCGGGGGCATTGGCGGCGCAGAGCGAATGCCGGAACAAATAGACGCCGCAACCGTTAGGCGAAAGTTTTAGGCAAAAGGAGACACCCCGAAGCGTCAGGCGGCGTGCGGGTTCTCGCGAAATTTCACAATAGCGAGGATAGGATTATGAAGGCGTACAAAGCGTACCTCGTACTTTTGACTGTCGCGTTAGTCGGATTAGCATCCGAGGCCTCCGCCCGCAGTTCCTGGTGCGGACAGTTCGCCCGACACAACCTCGTCAATTCAGACCCCGGGACCAAATATAATCTTGCCTGCAATTGGAAAAATTGGGGCCGGCCCACATCGCCGCAGGTCGGCGCGATGGTGATCTGGTGCTCGCGGCATCACCGTCACGTTGGCAAGATAGTCGGACCCTGCAATGGGAATATGTGCTTGGTGAAGTCCGGCAATGATGCCGGCGCCGTTCGGACGCGAATGCGTTCCGTGGCCGGGGCTGAGTTCAGGATATAAAGTCCTCCGCCTCAAGTTCTTCCCTATGGCCTCGAAGAAGGGGCCGTGGAACACCCCGGGATTGAACTGAGCGGGCCGCCGGTTTCCTCTAGACGGCGGCGGCCCTAACCGGGGGGAACGCGAGGACATATCCCCACGGCTGAATGGAGATTACAATTCCTGCGAACTGTCGGCGGGAAGACTTGGCGTCAACCTTAACTCCGGTCGTTTTCCTTTCCGGGCCGTCGCCTAGACGATGCTCGTGGTGGCGGCGGTCGACAGCGCCCCCCGGGAGACCTATATCGCTGACCCATCCGATGTTGAGTTTAGCTCCAACGCAGACAATTACATGGCCGCGCGCGCTTTCAATTTCGTGTTCAAAGGCATTCCTACGGGAAACCACATTGCCGCGGTGCAGGCGCGCCCCTCATTCCTTGCAGGCAGTGCAACGCTTGGCAAGCGCAGCACGGTTGTGTTCTATAGGAAGTAACGCGTCGCATTTGGATACGATATTCGATGACCAAAGCAGCAATTGCGAATTTAGGCGTCGCACTGGTTCTTTCGGCGTGGGCAGCACCCGCTCTCGCTACACAATCCTACTGCATGGTGGTGAAGCCGACACCCGATGGATCTGCCGCCCTAAGGGCTGGACCAGGACCAAAGTTTTCAGTCGTAAAACGCCTTCGGCCACACGATCTCGTGTGGGTGGATACAGGTGCCTGCAGAGATGGGCTGTGTGACGAGACAAGGTCATGGGTATTTATTGAAATGGTGCCTCGTCTTGACCGTCGGGCCGATAACACAGGTCGTGCACCCAATTATACTCAGGGCTGGATAAGAGCAAGATCGATTCACACCGGAGGATCCTTAAGTCTCGCTCGCTGCCGAACCGAGCTCCGCCGAGAGGGTTTTGTTGGGTAATGCAAAGAGGCGCAGAAGCGGGCTTTGATGCGTTTCGGCAGCGAGGGCGCTCCTCCCCGCATACACGGCGATGACCTCGCCGCGCGACCCGTTACCGGTTCGAGACCTGAATGGATTTCACTACACCATCTTCCAGGTAGACATAATCATACCCTTCATAGACTAACAGCTCGAACTTGTACGGTCCTGTTGTCGAAACGTCGATGCTCGTCGGCTTACCCCAACATGATGCGTAAACCTGTTCGCGCGTCATGCCGGCAGAGACTGCCTGCCGGCGGTCGCAGCTCACTTGCCTATTAGCCCGCCTGTCCGGCGTGGCTTCGTCCCTCCGGACTGAGCCAGTGATGCTTGCTTCATCGGCGTCGAGTGGAGATTGGTTCGATGCCGGAGCGCGATTTCGAGGCGGCTTAAAAGCAGGCGATGGGTCCATTGCTGTCGCCGAAGGCGAAGCCAACGGCAGTTGAGCCCAGCAGCCGGGCAGAGCCAGGGCCAGCAACATTGCCGCTATAACGGCTTTGCATTCCGGTGGTGTTATCATTTGTTCCGATGTTGGCGCGGACGGCCAGGCAGGAGGTATTTCATCGGGGATGCTCCGGGTATAGCCGTCAAAAGCGCGTCTGGCTACCCATGGTCTGTCGGACTCCGCACGAATCTCAAACAGAATGGCAAAACGGCCACAGTGAAAGCGGATTGTTTGGCCCCGCACCGAGAAGAGGGGCGCGGACCTACAGCACGGCAATGCCAATCAAAATCGCGCCGGTGATTGTTAGAACGAACGCGGCGATGGTAAGCAGGCCGTCATGGGCGACGGGCGCGAGGCTAAACGCAACCAGCGCCGCCCAAAGCGGAATGTCGACGAACGGCACCAGCTCGAGCGGTGGCACCGTCAGGGCGATCATGACGCAGACGACCGCAATGACATACGACGTTGGCCGCTGGGTCAGAAACGTCAACCGCGGGCGGATCGCCGTGTCGATCGCCCGCGCCACTGGACGCAGCGACTTAGCTCCCCGCACCAGCCTCTTTCCCTCGACCTTGCGGTCGAGCAGGAACTTGGGAAGCCACAGGCTTTCGAAACCCATGACGATCTGCACCGCGCCTATCACCGGATGCTTGCGCGCTAAACCAAAGTCACCAGGCAACCAAGCACCACGTTTCCCACGGCAGCTTGCAGAACCGAGCCCGCTTGGATCACGGGGAAAGTCGACGGGAAAGGTTTGTTATTGCCGCGGCCACGCGCTTTGGTATCCAGGCGAAGCTCGGCTTCCAAGTCTCCGGGGCCGACCGACGCTAACGGGACCGTGCCGACGACGACAGCATCGACCGAAAAGACGACGGGCTGTCCGGCAACGAAGCCGTCCGTCGTGCTTGTCTCAAACCCCGCAAGAAACTTTGCGCGCGTTCCTTTATTTCCGACACGCTCCTCGTACGAAGCAGAAAAGTCGGTGTCCCCGGCTCCATAAGCGTGGCAGAGAAAACGGCTTGAACCACTCCTGGCGTCACTGCTCGTCACGCTGATGCTGGCCGCGGCGAGCCCAAGAACCGTTGCCGCCGTCAATGCCGAAAATGCTCTCAACATGAAACGTCACCTGGGGTTGTCGCATACCCCAACGTTTATTTCGGGCGATAGACCAAAGTTGAAAAGCGAATGTGCTGAATTTGCTGAGGGGCGTGTGCAACCGCGCGCACCAATTTGAATAGATTGCAGCCTGTATCGTCAGGCGCTCTGCTGTCAGCTCATGGCGCGCAAACTAACACCGCCGGTCGGGAACCAACGGCACGGCTGCCGGTTTAGTCGAGGTAGCCCTCATCCTCCCTACGAACTTCGGGCTGCAAAGGAGTTCCGAGTGGAGAGCCTTGGGGCTCCTTTTCTGTTGCAAGAGTTCAAGCTGGCGCGCCAAAGAACCAAAGCAACGCGCGCCGCAGACGGAATAAGATTAACGACAGATGCGCAGCGTTCAGGCAAAGCGCGTAGAATGCAGGACGTTGCTGTTCGACAGAAAGCAGCGGGTCGTTTCCTCAGTGGACATCACTTCTCATTAACGCTTTCACGATCGCTTTTATGCGCGTCGCGGGAAAGATCGCCGTCGCGGAATGAAAATGCCGTCTCCCGCCGGCGCCGGCAGCCTAGAGGAAGCGAATGCCCATCCTCTTCGCCGTGCGCCATGCGACGCGACATTTGCGGTTTAGGTATTCCGGTAATATGACGAGATCAAACTCGTCCACCGGAACGAGCGCGCTGTCGATTTCCAAGCACGCTCCTTCGTCTGAGAGGTTCCGAATAAGGCAATCCACACCCGGGAGCCGTTCGGCATTGACCCGCCCGCCCTTATAGGCGCGCAGGCGTTGCGACGACCTGTGCTCTTCCGCCATATCGGCTGGTGTAGCTGCTCTTTGCACGGTTACGACGCACTCCTGGAACGACTAAACGAGATCGAGGTCTCAGTTCGTTGAACGCTCGTCGCGGAGGCGTTTCGCACCGAGCCTTTGGAAACGAAAACAACCTCACGGCCGGACGCGAGGCCCCCTTTGCAGTCCCTGAGTGTTGCTCGGGTGGCGATCGGGGAAGGCTGCCTCCCCCTCAACAACAAAAAAAGCCGTTGGTTCCGACCCTTTCGGGGAAGGCGAACCAGCACGTCTTGGTGACGTCTGCAATTTATTTAAAATCCTCTTCACCACGGCCGAATACCCGGCCCCGTCTCGGGGCAGCGGGCTTAACCAGCTTGGCTTCCGAGTTGCTCTATCGCTCTTTTCTGAGAGTGGCCAACAAGGATGGTGATCTTAGAGATAACTTAGTGCGCCATCAGCACAGGAACTGGCGTGTTGCTCAGCATCGAGCGCGTTACGCCGCCGAATAACAATTCACGAGCGCGGGCACGTCCATAACCCCCCATAACCAACAAGGACGCGCCTAAAGACTTTGCTTCCTGCTCGATCATGCGCGCATGATCGGTGTCGTCGTGGCATATCAAATCGGCGGAAATATTATGCCGCTGCAGATTAGCAATCATTTTTGCAGCACGGCTTCTCTTCACCGCCTGGTCATCACCTACGACGAGCAGTTCGACCTTGCTGGCAAGCGCCAGCACCGGCAAGGCATCTCTGACAGCGCGAGCTGCGTGTTGGCTGCCGTCCCAAGCGACAAGGACACGGCGCGCCGAAAACGCTTCGCTATGATTGTGCGGAACCACCAGCAGCGGGCGGCCTGAATGAAAGAGCACAGCTTCTGCGAACATATCCCCCACGTGTTCCAAGCCGGGCTGGCTTTGCGAAACAACGGCGATGTCGCAAACACGGGCTTCAGCCGCGAATGTCGCCACCGCGTTGTTGAGTCCCGTCCTGACCACTTCGCAGCTTGTCTCTATGTTCGCCTGGCGGGCCCGATCTTGAAGCTGCCGAAGGACACTGTCGGCCTGCTTCAGCACATTTGCCACATGGCCGTCTACAAGCTCGCGCGGTACCCACGGCAGGCCCGCACCGGGTACAGTAGACTGCAAGGCGTAGCTATACGCCGCCAAATGCGCATGGAAGGTCTGGGCCATGGAAATTGCATACTCAGCACCCGCCTGCTTCTCCTCGGTCGGCGCCAAGGCCGCTAGTATTGTCTTGTAGGTCATGTGGCTGCTACCCGGTTCGATGGCTATCGTTATTTGGCTAGTTGGATAACTCGTTACGAAAAGGCAAAAAGCTTGGTGCCTCCGCTACTGACTAGTCTTCAGCGACATAATATATGCCGCAAGATCAGCAGCTTCATTACGCGTCAATGCCATATTTGGCATCACAGGATGCGGATTCATCAGGAAGTAAGCGAGACGGGCTGCATCAATGTTCCCTCTATTCGCGATGCTCGCGAAAGGCGGCGCCTCCGTCGCGAGGCGCTGACCAGCGCTCGTGACATGACAAGACGCACACCAGCGTTCTGCAAGGTTGCGACCATTGGCGACGTCGGCCATTGCATTTTGTGAGCACATTAACCCGGCGCCGATGGCGCACGTGGCCAGAGTAAACATCCTCATTTTGCACCTGGCTTATGAGACTGCTGAATTGACTGGAGGTAGGCCAAGATGGCTCTGACCTCTTCCGGCTTGAAGATGAAATCCGGCATGTCGGGGTGACCGCTGCTAAGGCCCTCGCCCAAGGCTTCGGACAGATACTCAATCGGGTAGCGGGATGACAAGGTGCGAAAGGCAGGAGCCTGGGCGTGGGCGCTTACATCATCTCGACCAATGGCATGACAGCTTGAGCAGTTTGTTCGGAGAATTTCGGCACCCTTCTTGACGAGTTCGGTTTGAGCATGGCTCGAGCTTGCGATTATCGAGAGCCAGGCTCCGAGCATCACTGGGGCAAGACAGCGCATTGGTTCCAATGGGTCATAAGGTTTTCGCGGCGGAGCTTTGATGTGCATCAGCGCGGAAAGTCCACGAAGGAGGAACGAGTTTTGTCCCTTTAGTTTCATGTCACGGCTGCGGCAGCGGCTCAGATGCCAGAAGGAAACACACATGATTCACGGTGCGGTCGTCTTCGCAGTTTACGGGATTAGAGGTTGAATAGCCAAGGCCGACTCCACGGGACCCCGTCAGCGCCGCGCTGAGCGTCACGACGCAGCAAACGGCGCACAAAAAGGCTGCAGGTTTTGCACAACCCGCGGCCTCTCGATGGGATGCGACGCTGACTAATCGCAGACGATCTCGCTGCTTAGCCGTCAGCCGGGCCGGCTACGGCGCAGTTCATGCCGACCTTGATAGCTCGCGCGAACCCCGGCGCCCTTGCCATGATCAACGCGCGGTTCTCAGGCGACGCACGACTGCCGAGCGGCGGCGAAGTCGCCCGCCTGCATCACAATCGGGTTATTGCGAGGTTTTGCCGCCTTTTCCTGCCAGCATGATTGGCTTTAGGTAAGCCAAATTCCCCATTCGGCCGCGGCTGATTTTTCCTTCTCCTCATCTTTATGCGGGGCTGCTTTTGAGCGAAGAAGAAGTCCTTGCCTTTGTTCACAGCGAGTTGGGCTCGGTCTGGGCGCTGGAATTGCTGATATTTTTGCAGAGCAATCCGGACAACACCTTCCGGCTGGAGGAGCTTGTCCTGCAACTGCGTTCAAGCTCATTGGCGGTCGCTCAAGGCTTGGCCCGCCTGAAGGATAACGGCTTTGCGGAGGAAGCGGCAGACGGAACCTATCGCTTCGCTCCGCGTTCGCCCCGGCATCTTCAAATGGCGACAGCCATTCAAAGCATTTCCGTTGAAAAGCCGATGACTTTGATCAAAGCCATTGCGGAAATCCCGAACAACCAGTTGCGCAATTTTTCCGACGCTTTCAAAATTCGGGATGATTGATGGCTTATCTGGCGCCCAGCGTTTATCTGCTTTGCCTGATCTCCAGCGCGGTCTGCGCCTGGCTGCTGGCGCGACGCTATGCACGCTCGCAGACGCGACTGCTGCTTTGGGCAGCGCTCTGTTTCGGTCTTCTGGCGCTGAATAACCTGCTGGTCGTATTGGACCTGCTGGTAATTACCTCGGTCGACCTTTCGCTCGCGCGGCTGTTTGCTTCGCTCGTGGGGATTCTGATCCTGCTCTACGGTTTCATCTGGGAACTGGATTAGGGCAACGGCATGAACACGCTCCTGTCCAGTTTCCTCTCCGGCCTGATCACGATGGGCTTCGTCATCGCGGCGCTGTTCTTTTTCCGCTTTTGGAGGAGAACGCGAGACGCGCTGTTCAGGACATTCGGCTTCGCCTTCCTGCTGCTGGCGCTGAATCAGGCGCTGATCGGGCTGTCCGACGTGACGGGCGAGGAACGCAGCCTGCTTTACATCCCGCGCTTGGCGGCATTTGCGCTGTTGATCGTCGCCATCGTGCGCAAGAACATCGGTGGCCGGCAAAAATCCTGAGCGCGGCGGCTATCCCAATTTGCCGTTGCCGCCGTCGTCCCGCCGGAACCGGATCAGCGAAAAATGCCCGAGCGGCGGCACCGGCCGGTGCTCCACCACGCTGACGTCTCCGTGCTGCTCGGCCCATCTCGCCAGCCGCCCAAAGCGAAATTCCGGACGCCAGCCGAGCCGGCGCGCCAGCGGGGCGAAGCCCTGCTCGAAGGCGCGGCGCATCCCCTGCTCGGCGCCGATGTGATTGACCAGGATGATCTCGCCGCCGGGCCGCAGCACGCGCGCGAACTCATCCAGGGTGGCTTCGGGATTGGGGACCGCCGTAATGACATATTGCGCGACCACGACGTCGAAAGAGGCATCCGGCAGCGCGAGCTTCTCGGCGTCCATCACCGCCAGCGCCTGCACATTATCGAGCTTGTGCTCGGCCACGCGCTGCAAGGCCTTGCGCAACATCGGCTCGGAAATGTCGATCCCGACGATGCGGTTGCTGCGCGAATAGTCGGGAAGCGAGATGCCGGTGCCGACGCCGACTTCCAGAATGTCTCCGCCGATACGCTCGGCCGCTTCGATCGCCGTCAGCCGCCCACGCTCGAACACCGCGCCGAAGACGAAGTCGTAGATCGGCGCCCACCGCGCATAGGCTTTGGCAATCGTCTCTCTATCGAGCTCAGCCCCCATCGCTCATTCCGCGGACGGTCTCAATGAATTGCAGATAATGACGCGGGTCATCCCTGCGCTGCAGCCGGCACCGGCTCCGCGAAGGAGATGGCGGCGCCCGCGGCACTTGCGCTCTTGATGAAGCCGCCGCCAAGCACACGCGCCTGCCCCTCGGCAGCGTCATAGAAAACGCAAGCCTGGCCGGGCGAAACGCCGTCCTCGCCGTCGACCAGCTCGATCTCGACCCCCCCGGCGTAGGACCGCAGCCAAGCCGGACGCGGCGCCCGGGTCGAGCGCACCTTGACGAAAAGCTCCAGCCGCTCATCCGCCAGCACCTGCTCGAGGCTGCCCTCGCCCAGCCAATTCACGTCGCGCAATTGCATGCGCGCGGTGCGCAAGGCTGCGCGCGGCCCGACGACCACCCGGCGCGTGCGGGCGTCCAGCCGCACCACATAAAGCGGCGCGCCGGTGGCAACACCCAGCCCCCGACGCTGGCCGACGGTGAAATGAATGATACCGGCATGCGTGCCGAGCACATTGCCTTGCAGGTCGGTGATCTCGCCCGGCTCGGCGGCATCCGGCTTCAGACGCTCAATCACATCGCTGTAGCGGCCGGTCGGCACGAAGCAGATATCCTGGCTGTCGTGCTTTTCGGCGACCGAAAGCCCGAAACGGCGCGCCAACTCGCGCGTCTGCGGCTTGGTGAGATCGCCCAGCGGAAAGCGCAGCAGACCGAGCTGCTCGCCCGTCGTGGCAAACAGAAAATAGCTCTGGTCGCGTTCCACGTCGCACGCGCGATAGAGCCCCCGCCCGCCCCCCGGCAGGGCGCGCGAAGCGACGTAATGGCCGGTCGCCAGCACGCCCGCGCCCAGCTCGCGCGCGGTGATGAGCAGGTCGCGGAACTTGATCGACTGATTGCATTCCACGCAAGGGACCGGCGTCTCGCCCGCCACGTAGCTTTCGGCAAAGCGGTCGATCACCGCCTGTTTGAAGCGGCTCTCGTAATCCAGCACGTAATGCGGGATCCCGATGCGCTCGGCCACCTGCCGGGCATCATGGATGTCCTGCCCGGCGCAGCAGGCGCCCTTGCGATGGGTGGCCGCGCCGTGGTCGTAAAGCTGCAGGGTGACGCCGACGACGTCGTAGCCTTCCGCCTTCAGCAGGGCGGCCACGACCGAGGAATCGACGCCCCCCGACATGGCGACGACCACGCGCGTGTCTTGCGGCCGTCCCTCGGTGTCCAGGCTGTTCAACATCACTCTTACTATAGGCAGCGAAGGCACCGGCGCAATGCGCGAACCGGCTAAACCCCGGTGGTTTGGCCCTTCCCGGCAGTTCCACAGGGACTGCGGGACTGACGAAACGGCGGCTTCGAGCTGATACCTGGCCTGCGCCTGTCTGCCGACCGGCCTTATTCATGCACGAAGTGTAAATTTCCGCCGCTCAAAGCACGCGACAGACAGAGCAGAAGTCCCGCAACGGCACGGAAATCCAGCCCGGGGGCTTATGGCTAATATTTTCGCAATTGAATCGGAGGGCTTAGGCAATTTTTAAGCCGCCACAGCTACATTTGGCACCTGTAGCCTTGAGTATGTGAGTGTAGCAAATGACAGAAACCCATCGCCCGAGGGTGAAGTACGTCATCGGGCCCGATGGCAGTCCCCTGACGATCGCGGATCTTCCCGCACCGGGGACGAAACGCTGGGTCATCCGCCGCAAGGCGGAGGTGGTCGCCGCCGTGCGCGGTGGATTGCTCTCCCTCGAAGAGGCCTGCGGCCGCTACACCCTGACGGTCGAAGAATTTCTTTCCTGGCAATACTCGATCGACCAGCACGGCCTGGCCGGCCTGCGCACCACGCGCATCCAGCAGTATCGCCCGTAAGCTCTGCCTTTCCTTCTGCCCGATCTTCCCGCGTCAGGTTTATGCGCCCTGCGCAGCCTCGCCTGATTGACCGCCGCGGCCCTGGGTGGGGGCGCTGCCCAACCCATACCAGCCGGGGTTCGTCCAATCACGTATCCGTGAGCGGGAACTTCCGCTGGGCCACCGCGTTATCAGCCCGTCAATCGCAGTGATATCGGACCTGTTGCCTGCTCCGAAAGAGCAGAGGCGTGGAACGTTACCCGGAATCCCGGGAGGACATGATGAACCATTCCATTTACGGCGCCGACCGCCTCACCCATCTCAAGATCGTGGTGGTGGCACTTATCGGCGCTACTGTGGTCGCCGGTGTGGGCATTGCTGCCCGCGATACCACGACCACCTCCGGCGTCGCCAGCGCGCGTAATCAAGAGCTGATACCGGTCATCCGGGCCGGCCAGGTCGTAGTGATTGGCGATCGGGAAATTTCGACAGTGCGTTGATTTTGGCGATCGGAAAGTTGACCGCACTTCGCGCGCCCGAGTGGCGCGCGAATTTTTTCAGCACAAGACCGACAACGAAAATCAGGCCAGCGGGGCGGAGGTACGGCTGCGCATCAATCCGATACTGTCGAGATCGGCGCGCTCCTGCGCCTGCTCGGCGGCACGTTCGCGCATCTGGTCGCGCTCGTCGAGCTGCTCGACCTTCTTTAACTCCTCGAAGGCGTCCGTCAGCGCGTTCTTTGCGGCATCGAGCTGGACCTTTAATTCGTCCCCTGTGCGCTTGATATTTTCGCGCCGCTGGATCGCCGCCTTGGCGTAGGTGGGATAGGCGAAATGCGTGGGATCAGAAATACCGGCCCGCTCCTGCTCGACCCGGATCTCGCGTTCAAGGTCGAAAGCCATCCGGTCGAAATCCGCGATCATGCTTTCGATCTGCGCGACTTTGCGGCGCTTCTCGTCGACTTGAAACTTCTTCAGCCGGATAAGCGTATCACGGGACTTCATCGACTCTCACTCCCTGAAGTCGCGATCGCAGCGGACGGGGCGGACAAGCCGAGCCACTGAAGCGCTCTTAACCCGAGCCAGTGTGGCCCAATAACGTTAGTTTTGTGTTTCTAAAGCTCCGAGGAGTCGATCCAGACGCTGATAATGCTCGCCAAATCGGGGCCCCCTCGCAGATCGGTCCTTTTCATGTGACGTCGGTGGCCAAGGGCACGGTGGCGATGGGCGCGGCCGCGGATATCTCCTTGAGATCGTCAGCGTCCACCGCCCTTTAAAGACTCCGGCGAAGGCGCCGCCATTAATGAGCATCCGTCCGGCGATGGTTATGACTTGGCGAAGTTATTCCGCCCGCCTGCGAAGACGGCACCCGAATTGAAGTGAAACCTTTCCAAAAGGAAAATACTGGATTGACCCTATTAACGCGCTGTTTACCCGCGTCGTTAATGATTGCGTCACCGTTCTTTTGGACTTGAGGCAAACTCGCCCCATTTCCTAACAAGGGGCGAATCTTCAGAGTCGCTTGGAGGGATCTCCTAAAGCGACACACGAACCACGACATGGGAAAAAAGCCTCTCCTGCACAACACCTTACGGCGAAACTGGGGGTTTCTCCGAGAGGATGCTTGCGTTGGAGAATCAGGTTTTGTTAACCATGTTTCGTTAGTGTTACGAATCAGTTTGTTTCAAGGCGTTTCAAGGGCCGCCACTGCGGCGTGCCGACCTGAGCCAGAACGGCGAGGAAGGGGATTGGCATGCGCGTATTGCTGATTGAGGACGACAGCGCCACCGCTCAGTCAATAGAGCTGATGCTGAAATCCGAGAGTTTCAACGTCTACACGACCGATCTGGGCGAAGAAGGCGTCGATCTCGGAAAACTCTACGATTACGACATCATCCTGCTGGACCTCAATCTGCCGGACATGTCGGGCTTCGAGGTGTTGCGGTCCTTGCGCGTCTCGAAAGTCAAAACACCTATCCTGATCCTCTCCGGGCTCGCCGGCATCGAGGACAAGGTCAGGGGTCTCGGATTTGGCGCCGACGACTACATGACCAAGCCATTCCACAAAGACGAGCTGGTCGCGCGCATCCACGCCATCGTGCGCCGCTCCAAGGGCCACGCCCAATCGGTCATCCAGACCGGCGACCTCGTGGTCAATCTGGATACCAAGACGGTAGAAGTGAACGGCGCCCGCGTGCATCTGACCGGCAAGGAATACCAGATGCTCGAGCTGCTCTCGCTGCGCAAAGGCACGACGCTGACCAAGGAGATGTTCCTTAATCATCTCTACGGCGGCATGGACGAGCCGGAGTTGAAGATCATCGACGTCTTCATCTGCAAGCTGCGCAAGAAGCTGGCGAATGCCTCCAGCGGCAAAAACTACATCGAGACGGTCTGGGGCCGCGGCTATGTGCTCCGCGAGCCGAGCGACGACGAAGCCAAGATTTCGGCTGCCTGACGACGGTTGTTCCGGAGCCTGAGGGCTCTGTCCTCCTGACTTCAGCCCCGCCTCACGGCGGGGCTTTTGTTTGGGCGGCCCCGCCGTCAGGTCGCCGACGCAGGCGCCGGATGGCTATGGCCGCGCAGCCGGAAAGCAAGGGCGACCAGAGCGATGCCATAGATGATGGCATAGGCGCCGATCACGAAGACCAGGCTGAGCGCGCCCAGCATCGGCTGCAACGCGACCAGCACGCCGAAGGCGACCGAGATGACGCCGACCGCGACCAGCATCCATTCGTTGTCGATCTCCTTCCGCAACCGGATCGCGCCGACGATCTGCATGAGGCCGCTGACGATGGCCCAGGCCGCGATGAACAGGACAAGGAGAATCGCGGTCATGCCCGGCATGATGATGGTGAGAATGCCAACGGCAATGCCGAGCAGGCCCACGACCGCCAGCCACCAACGCGGCGCGGGCGCCCCGCCCATGATCGCCGCCGCCAGCGCCAGCGCGCCTTCGATCAAGGCAAAGATGCCGTAGAGCAAGGCGAGCGTGAGCAAGGTAATCCCCGGCCAGATAAAGGCCAGTACGCCGAACAGGATGGCGCAGATGCCGCGCAACAGGATGAGCCACCAATTGCGGGCCAGGGCGTGCAGCATCAAGCCGCCTGAAAGGGCTGGGGACTGCGGGTATGCGCTTGTCATGGGACACTCCTGCGGTTAGGTCGGTCTCGATCACCCGACTTTGCAGCTTAACCCCCGCCGCGTGCGCGGCCGGGTTTAGGAACGCGGCACACCCCTTCGTCGATTACCTTGTTACAGTCAGCGGATTTTTCCAACAAAATCCCGCCGAAAAGCGATTTTCTATTCCGGCAACCGGCCGGGAAAAACGCCCGGCGCGCGGGGTTATTCTCCGCGAAACGGGCGCTTGAGGCGCGCCGGCCATGGGAGGAAGACATGATCCGGACAGCGATGGCCGCCTTGTCGGCGGCGGCAATTCTGACAGGCTCCGCTTACGCGCAGCAGCCGGCACCGGCCGCGCCACCCGCGCCGCCGCTGATCGACTGGGAGAAAATCCAGATCAAGACCACCGACCTCGGCAACAACACCTACATGCTCGAAGGTCAAGGCGGAAACATCACCGTCGCGGTCGGCAGCGACGGTATCATCATGGTCGACAGCCAGCACGCGCCGCTCTCCGACAAGATCAAGGCGGCGATCAAGACGATCTCCCCGCTGCCGGTCAAATATCTGGTCAACACCCATTTTCATGGCGACCATACCGGCGGTAACGACAACTTCGCGAAAGACGGCGTCACCGTCGTGGCGCATGACAATATCCGCGTGCGACTGGCCGCCGGCACCAGAAATGCTGTGGGCAATGTGGCGGCGCCGCGCAGCGCGGAAGCCTTGCCAAAGCAGACTTATGTCGGCGGCTCCATCATGCTGGAAGTGGGCGGCCGCAAAGCTCAGCTCACGCATGTCTCCAATGCCCATACCGATGGCGACACCTGGGTTTATTTTGCGGATGCCAATGTTCTCTGCACCGGCGACACCGTGAACAATCTCAAGCGCTATCAGAACATCGACTTCTTCAATGGCGGAGATGTGCGCGGCATGATTCGCGCCGCCGACACTTATCTGAAGGTGGCCAATGACAGCACGAAAGTGGTGGTGGGCCATGGCCCGCTCGCCAGCAAAAAGGATATCGCGGAGTTCCGCGACATGCTGATAACCTCGCGCGACCGGATCGAGAAATTGGTGAACGAGGGCAAGACCGAGCAGGAAGTGCTGGAGCTGAAGCCGCTGGCGGATCTCGACGCCAAATGGGCCGCTGGCAATCCGCAGCTGGCGACCAACCACACCCGCAACGTCTATGGTTCGTTCAAGCGGCTTTGACTTTTACTGCGAGCTGGCCGCGACAGAACGCCGAAAGCCCGCCGCTGCCGCGCGCAGATGCGGGGAGTTGGGCCCGTAAAGCGCCCGCTTGTCCGGGATCGGCCGGAAGGTGCTGGTAAGCCCGATCACTGTCTCCGCCGCGCCGAGCACCAGGAAGCCATCGCTCTCGATGACTCGCGCGATGCGGTCCAGCACCTCGATCTTGGTCTGCCGGTCGAAATAGATCAGCACGTTGCGGCAGAACACCACGTCGAAGGTGCCGAGATGCGAGCAATCGTGCAGCAGGTTGAACTGGCGGAACCGCACCATGGCGCGGATCTCCGGCGCGATCTGCCACATCTCGCCAACCTGGGTGAAGTATTTCACCAGCATCTGAATCGGCAGCCCGCGCTGCACCTCGAACTGACTGTAAATTCCGGCCTTGGCCTTTTCCAAAACCTCGAGCGAGAAGTCGGATGCCAAAATCTCGATCTGCCAGCCGGAAAGCTTCGGGGCCATCTCCTTCATTGCCATAGCCAGTGAATAAGGCTCCTGCCCGGTGGAGGCGGCCGCGCACCAGATGCGGATGCGCCGCTGATTGGCGCGCGAGGCCAGCAACGACGGAATGATGGTGTCGCGGAAATGGTCGAAGGGTATTTTGTCTCGAAAGAATAGCGATTCATTGGTGGCCATGGCCTCGGCCACCTGGACGACCAGATCTTCGTTTTCGGGCTGGCGGATTCTTTGCATCAGCCCGTTGAGGCCAGCCACGCCAATCCGGCGCGATACCGGCAATAACCGGCTTTCCACCAGATACTGCTTGTCCGGGCCGAGGGCGAGGCCGGAGCGCTCCCTCAACAACCTGCGGAGGAGGTCGTAGTCGGCCGGGTTCACTGCCGGTCTCCACTGAACAGGCGCGTGATTTTCCCGGCAATCCGATCGAGCGGCAGCACGGCTGCACAATGGCCGGCATGCGCTGCCGAGCCGGGCATTCCCCAGACCACGCTTGTGGCTTCGTCCTGGGCCAATACGTTGCCGCCGGCCGCAACGATTTCGCCGGCCCCTTCCGTACCGTCGGAACCCATGCCGGTGAGAACGACGGCGAGATTCCAGCTGCCCCAGACTTTGGCCGCCGACCCGAAGAGAGGGTCGATCGCAGGCTTGCAGAAATTCACCGGCGGCCCGTTGTTGATCTGCGCCACCGCGGTCCCGGCAACGCGTGCCACCTGCATATGCCGGCCGCCGGGTGCGACATAGACGTTACCGGCCAAGATCGGCTCACCATCGCTTGCCTCGCGCGCCGGCCTTCCGCTTACCCGCGTCAGGTGTTCGGCGAGGATGGTGGTGAAGGTCGGCGGCATGTGCTGGGTGATCAGCACTGGCGCACGGTCGATCACGCTGCCGAGCGAAGATAACAGGGAGTCGAGCGCCTGCGGCCCACCGGTTGATGCACCGATCAGCAAGATCCGCGGGAGGCTCGCAGCCAGCGGCCGCAATTTGATCTCCACGGGCGCCTGCAGCGGCTGCAGCGCATGGACATTGCCCTCCGCCGCAATGCCTTCCACCGGCTTACGCAGCCGTTCCGCGGCCGGGCCAGGGCTTGAGGGCGGGAATCTCCGCCCGCGGCGGCGCCATCCGATGTGGCGGATCTTCTCGATCAGTTCATAGCGAAAGGTTTCGGAGGTGGTGATTTCGTGGTTGGTTTCCGGTTTGGAAACATAATCCGCGGCGCCCAGGCTCAGCGCCCTCAGCGTCACCTCGGCGTTGCGCCGGGTCACGGTGGAAACCATGATCACAGCGAGATTGGGGCGCCTTTTCAGCAGCAGCGGCAAGGCCGTTATGCCGTCGAGCACCGGCATTTCGACGTCCAGCAGGACGACTTCCGGATCGGCATGGTCCAACTCGTCGAGCGCATCCTGACCGGTGCGCAGCGAGGCGACGATCTTCAAATCCGGTTCGGCGTTGACCCAGCGCGAGACCAGCCCGCGCACCACGACGGCGTCATCCACGACCATCACGCGGATGGGCTGCTGCGTCACTGCTGAGACGGGCGACGTGACGGCGGCGGCAACGCTCATCGGCGGCACTCAATTACAAGAAACGACGGGCGAAGAGCAGCGAACTGCCCATCAGGGCAGGAGCAGCGAACTGCTAATCAGAGCAGGCCTACTTCCTGAAGCTTGGCTTCGACGATTTCCTTGTCGAAGGGCTTCATGATGTACTCGTTCGCACCCGCGTGCAGGGCGCGCGCGATATGGGCCACGTCGTTCTCCGTGGTGCAGAACACCACGCGCGGTACATCGCCGCCAGGCATGCGGCGCAGCTGCCGCAGAAATTCGTAGCCGTCCATCTTCGGCATGTTCCAGTCGAGCAGCACCGCATCCGGCAACTGATTCTGGCACGCCTGCAGCGCCTGCTCGCCGTCTTCAGCCTCGATGATCTGAAACTGCAGACCTTCGAGGATGCGTCGAGCTACCTTTCGGATGACGCTCGAATCATCAACCACCAAGCAAGTTTTCATTACGCCCTCGCTTTCCTTTACGCGGGAACCCCCGCGCATTCCAAAACTCGTTCCGCCCGCAACCCGGGCTTAAGCCGCCTGTATCTGCGCGCCGACATGCAGCACACGATCGATGTCGAGGACGACCAGCAGCTGCGAGTCCAGGCGGATAATGCCGCTCGAAAGCTGCGCCAGCCGCGCGTCAAGATTAATCGGGTTATCCTCGCGCATGCTGTCGGGAAGATTCATGACCTCACGAATATCGTCGATCAGCAGCCCGTAGGATTCGCCGCGACATTCGATTCCGATCGCCATCGGCGGCTGCTCGCTCTGTTGCTGCGGCACGCCCAACCGGCAGCGCATGTCGATGACGGTGACGATGCGGCCCCGCAGATTGAGGATGCCGGCGATGTCGGGCGACGACAGCGGAACCTGCGTCATGCGGTCCGGCATGAACACGTCCTGTACGCGCGCGATCGGCAGCCCGAATAACTGCCCGCCGATCATGGCGGTCACGTATTCGGTCGAAGGCCCGGTGCTGCTGCTTTCGGTTGCCATCTCTGTGTCCTATGCCGCCTGCGCCTCGGCGGTCTGCTCCTTCAAGGCGGAAATCAGGCCCTGACGGTCGAACTTCGCCACATAGTCGTGGAAGCCCACTTCGCGCCCGCGCTGAACGAACTCCTGCGAAACCATTGAAGAAATTCCGATGATCGGAATGCCGGCTGTGCGCGGATCGCTGCGCAACTGCTCGGCAAAAACAAACCCGTCCATGCCCGGCATGTCGATATCGGTGAGAACAACATCGAAACGCCGGCCCTTTTGGAACATGGCCATCGCTTCCTCACCGCCAGCGGCGGTGGTGACGTCGTAACCGGCGGCTTTCAGCACCGGCGCCAGCATGTTGCGGAAAAATGCCGAGTTGTCGACCAGCAGGACGGTGCGCGAGATCCGCTTCTCGTAAAAGTCCTTGGAGCGGAACCAGTCCTCGAAAGCCAGTGGCAGATAATGCTCGATATCGATGATCTCGGTGGCCTGACCCTTGATGACGGCGGAGCCAAGCACGCCCGGCCGATTGCCGCGGACCTCTATATTGAGAGTGTCGTCGACGATATCGATGATCTCGTCGACCATCAGGCCCATCGAGCGGCCTTCGTCGGAGAACACCAGCAGCGACTGCTGGCCGTGGCTCTTCACCTGCATCGCGTCGTTGATGGGAATAAGCGGCATGAGCTGGCCGCGGTATTGCACCACATAGCGGCCGTTGGAGAACTCCATGCGGTTGACGTCGATCTCTTCCAGCCGGGTGATCAGTGAAAGCGGTACCGCCCGCGGCTGCGGAGAACCGGCCCGGAACACCAGCATGGAGGTCGACTGCTTGATTTCCGCGGCTTCGGCTTCCGCTTCCTCGCCGAGCTGGCTACTGGCGCGCGCGGTGGTGCCGACCGCCTGGGCAAGCCCGTTGGGATCCACAATCAGAATCACCGAACCGTCGCCGAGGATGGTGTTGCCGGAGAACAGGCCGATGTGGCGCAGCATGGTGGACATCGGCTTGACCACGATTTCTTCGGTATGGAACACGCTGTCCACGACGACACCGAAGGTTTCGCTGCCGACTTGCGTCACGATGATGAAGCCGGTGTCGCTGTCCTGCGGCTTGTCCCGATCCAGGTCAAGCAGATGACTGAGCTTCGACAGCGGAAGCAGCTTGTGGCGCAGGCGCAGCATCGCCGCGTCCTTGATGCGCTCGATGCGGTGTTCGGAATTGCCGCGGGCGCGCACCAATTCCACCACCGAAAGCTGCGGGATGGCGAAGCGGTGTCCGCCGGCCTCCACGATGAGAGCCGCGATAATCGCGAGCGTCAGCGGAATCTTGATGGTCACGGTCATGCCGCGGCCCTGCACGGACCTGACATCGATCGTGCCGCCGATCTGATCGATATTGGCGCGCACCACGTCCATTCCGACACCGCGGCCGGATACGCTGGTGACCGTGCTCACGGTTGAGAAGCCCGGCGTGAAGATGAAGCGCTGGATTTGCGCTTCCGACATCTTGTCCGCATCGGCCTCGGAGACCAGCCCGTTGGCGATCGCCTTCGCCTTGATCCTCTCGGTATCGAGACCGCGGCCGTCGTCGGCGATCTCGATAATGATGTAACCGCCCTCGTGATAAGCCGAAAGCCGTATCGTGCCTTTCTCCGGCTTGCCGGCCGCGCGTCGATGCTCGGTAGTCTCCAGGCCGTGATCCGCCGAATTACGGACCATGTGGGTGAGCGGGTCCTTGATCAGGTCAAGCACCTGGCGGTCGAGTTCGGTGTCCGCGCCGTTCAGCTCCAACTCAATCTGCTTGCCGAGCTCGGTAGACAGGTCGCGCACGATCCGCGGCAGCTTCTGCCAGGCATTGCCGACCGGCTGCATGCGCGTCTTCATGACGCCTTCCTGCAACTCGGCGGTGACGCTGGAGAGCCGCTGCAGCGGCACCTTAAATTCCGAATCCTCGTGCCGGCGCACCATCTCCAGGAGTTGATTGCGCGTCAGCACCAACTCGGAAACCATGGTCATCAGCTGTTCGAGCGTGTCGACATTCACGCGGATCGACTGACTGGCGACCTTGGAATCCGAGGCGTTCTCGTCGTCCCTCGGCTTCTGCCCCGATGCGGCCTTGGCGGCAGCCGCGGTTGCCTTTAACGGCTCCGGGCCGGGGGTATCGCGAAAGGCGCGTTCCAAGTCGTCGAGAGAAACTTCGCCCGGACGCAGCGGGCGCTCCAGCTTCTGCTCAACCAGCGAGCCAACCGTTCCCGGCGGCGTGGGAGCCGTGAACGGCGTCTGCTGCAGGATGGCATGGAGCTTGTCGATCAGATCCTCGTCGCTGCCCGGCGGCTCCTTCTGGTGCTTCTCCAGTTCGTCAAGGATTTCTTTGATGCGGTCGATGGTGAAGAGAATGAGCGTCACCGCCTCGCCGGTGACCGGCAGGCCCTCGCGGAATTTACCCATCAGCGCTTCGGCGGCGTGCGTCAGCGCTTCCAGGCGCGGCAGGCCGAGGAAGCCGCAAGTGCCTTTGATGGTGTGAACGAGGCGGAAAATGTTGGCCAGGATGTTGGCGTTGTTTGGTTCCTGCTCGAAACGCACAAGCTCGACGTCGACAACGCCAAGACTCTCGTTGGTTTCCGTCAGAAATTCGCGCAGCAAATCGTCCATTGAAACTGGCCTTGATCGCAGGTACGGCCCCCGCTGGCCGTCACCTCTCGCGAGTTCGCCAGTGTGTTGGTAAAGCGTTTAATTTTCGTATCGGAGGGGACGAAAACGCGGCTGTAGAAACAAATTGTTAGTATTTGTTAACCAAAATTTTCCGGTTAGCGCGCGGCGACCACGATGGCGTCGTTTTCGGCCGCCACCGAGACCCCCAAACCGACGCTGCGGGCCAGCATGCCGGTATAAAAGGGCTGGATGGCATGGGCATCGACCCCCTCGGGCGCCGTGCCGGCCAGTAAGTCCGTCGCATGCGGCGGAACCCGGCCGTTGGTCCCGGCCGCGGTGATGCGAAAGCTCAGGGAATCGCCCTCACCCACCGGATCGACCGTCAGCACCCCGCCGCGCGGGATCGCCTGGCCCGCGATAATCAGCATATTCAGCAGGAGCTTGACCCGGTTCTTCGCCAGCAGCACGCGGGGCAAATTCCACACCAGCTTGGTCTTCTCATCCTCAAGGAACCCGCGCGCCATCTTCTCTGCATCGCCCACATCGATTTGCACCCCCGCCGACCCGGCCGCGCCGAAGGCCAGCCGGCAGAATTGCAGCTTGGCCGAGGCGGTGCGCGCGCTTCGCTTGATCAGGTCGAGCGCGAAGGTCTTGGTCTCCTCGTCGTTTTCTTCCTCCAGCACTTCCAGGCCGTTGACGATGGCGCCGACCGGGCTGATCAGGTCGTGACAGACCCGCGAGCAGAGCAATGCCGCAAGATCGAGAGATTCCAGGACGATCGGGCTGGACATCGGGACTCTCCGGGTTTTTGGCAGCGATGCGGCTGACACGCGGCGATTCGTATGTTTGCTACATACACCGCTCGCGTGCGGCATGCCACCAAAGGTCGAAGCCGCCCAAGACCAAACCCCAGTTAAGAATCCCGGGAGGGTTCGTGGAAGGCAAGCCCCGCTGCGGCAGGCCAGTCAAAGGCAGCAACCCGAATGCCATTTGGGGAAAAGGCGGCGCTCGGAAGCTTCCGTTTCTGCCGCTGTGCCGACATACTTTACCCCAAATATAAGGCGATTCGGACCGTCGGGGGTCCACCCAGGCAAGTCTGCGTCAGCAACACATTAAACCGGCACTTCATTCGAAGGAGCATTCGATGCGCGCCGCTCTGCCGTTTCTCGCTCTCCCCCTGCTCGCGACCTGCCTCGGCATCGGGCCGGCGGCCGCGCAAATGGCGCCCGCCCAGGCGCAGCCTCCGGCGGTGATCACCGCTCCGCCGCCCGCCGCTCCCCCGCCCGCGGCGCGGTCCGGGGACAAGGCGCGGTCCGGGGACAAACAGTTTTCGCCGCAGGAAATCGTCGATGCCGGCCACGGCTTCTTTGGCACGGTATCGCGCGGACTCGCCTCGGTGGTTGAAAAGGCCACCTCGCAATGGGGCCAGCCCAACGGCTATATCCTCGGCGAGGAAGCTTCCGGCGCATTTGTCGGCGGGCTGCGCTACGGCGAAGGCACGCTCTACACCAAAAATGCCGGCGACCTGCGCGTTTACTGGCAGGGGCCGACGGTCGGCTTCGACTGGGGCGGCGACGGCGCGCGCACCATGATGCTGGTCTACAATCTTCCCGCCACCGACGCGGTCTACCAGCGCTTCGCCGGCATCGACGGTTCTGCGTATTTTATCGGGGGATTCGGCATGACGGCGTTGACGTCGGGCGACGTGGTGGTGGTTCCGATCCGCTCGGGGGTCGGCATGCGGCTCGGCGCGAACATCGGCTATCTGAAGTTCACGCCGCAGGCGACCTGGAATCCGTTCTGACGACAACGATCGGCCCGCCAGCCAAAGCTGGCGGCGTCGTTTCCGCCGTGGCATGCTGGCGGAGAAATAGCGTCAAGCTTTGGAGACGTCTTCGATGGTCGAACCCATCATGTTCTTCGGGATTGGGTTCCTGTTCGCGGCACTCATCGGTCTGATCATCATCCCGTTTGTGCAAGCCCGCGCGGTGCGCCTCACCATGCGCCGCCTGGAGGCGGCCACGCCGCTTTCGATGGCGGAAATCCAGGCCGACAAGGATCAGCTGCGCGCCGAATTTGCCATGTCGACACGACGCCTGGAAATGAGCGTCGAGCAGATGAAGGCCAAGACCACGAGCCAGCTCGCCGAGCTCGGCAAGAAATCCGACGCCATCAATCGCCTGAAGATGGAGCTGGGGGAAAAGACCGCGACCATCTTCGCGCTCGAAGCGCGCGACAGGGCGCTGAAGGATCAGCTGCGCGCGACCGAAGAAGAGCTGTCGTACAAACTCAACGCCATGCGCGAGGCCGAACGCGCGCTGGCGGAGAAGCAGGAGGATCTCGCCAGGCTCACCGGCAGGCTCGATCAGCAATCGGTGGTCAATGACAGCCAGCGCGTCGAACTCGTCGCGCTGCGCACCCAGGTCGATGCGCTGAAGGATCACGTCAGCGACACCGAACGCGAGTTCAAGACCACGGAGGACCGGCTTGATCGCGAACGCTTCGATGCCGCGGAAGCGAGCGATCTGCTCAACGCCGAGCGCAGCAAGGTCGGCAACCTGGCCGATCGGGTCTCCGATCTCGAACACCAGCTGATCGCGCAGACGAAGGAAGCCGAAATCCTCGGCCGGCGCGCGCTGGAACTCGAGACGCGGCTCAGCGATCAAGCAAGGCTGCTGGCGGAGCGCGACTATCAATGCAACGAGATGAAGAGTCAGCTTGAGGCTTTGCGCAAGACCGAGGCGGATCTGCGCGCCCAGCTCGCCGGCATCGGCGGCAGCCGGCGCTCCGAAATCGAAAGCCTGAAGGGGGATAAGGCCGCGCTCGAGGGAGAGCTTTACCGCGCGCTGGAAGAGCAGGCCACGCTGCGCCGCGAAATGGCAAGCGTGAAGCGCGATACCGAGGCGTCATGGGCTTCCGAGCGGGTGGAAAGCGCGCTCTTGCGCGAGCGCATCAACGATGTCGCGGCGGAAGTCGCCCGGCTGACCGCGGCGCTGGAAGGCCCGGGCTCGCCGATCGAAACCATTTTGGCAGGGGAAGCGCCGAGCGTGTCGATTGGCGGGGAGCCAACCGCCCCGAATATCGGAGGCCGGCGCCGAGGGTGAGAGCAAAGGCAGTCTGGCCGAGCGCATCCGCGCCCTGCAAAGCCGCGTGACGCAAATCGCGCCGCAGAAGCCAAACTGATTTTTTTGGGGACGAACGCCCGGGCGCGACGAGAAACAAGGGCTCTCGCGGGCGGTTTTTTCAAGGTTTTCCCGCAGCTTGACTTAAGCCCGCCGGAACCACTAAATCCGGGCTCTTGTCTCGCAACGGTGCAATCGGGCGCTTAGCTCAGCGGGAGAGCGTTCCCTTCACACGGGAGAGGTCATAGGTTCAATCCCTATAGCGCCCACCATTTTCACTTCGTATTTCCGCAGCCTCCCGCGGCAGCGTCCGGCGGCAATCGGCAGAACCAAGCATACCCTGAGCGTACGTGAACGACTTCACGTGCCGTTGCGCTTTATGCGCGGTGTCCAGTTTCTTTTTCCGCAGTGCCTGTTCTTAATCCTGTCCGCCTTGATTTCGCTAAAATGAGATCGCATCAGCGCGGGGACGGATTCATCCGTCGGGGGGCGGCAATGTTTACACCGGGCGATTATCTGCAAAGGGCTGCAGAGCTTGAGATTCTGGCGGCAGAAGCCCCGGATTGCGCTTTGCACGCAGGTTACCAAAAGCTGGCGCAAGCCTTCCGCGACCTCGCCAACGCGACCAGTGTTTCCCAGATGCAGCCCAACGCGGAAGCTGTGAGACACGCGGTGCGGATGGTCGGGAGCCCGTCAGGCGCCCGATAGCCCGCCAGTCATGTCCGCATCCGCTGCGGCCATTGTCCTCATTTGCGCGTTTTGGACAAGTTTCACCTGCCGTTGCGATCCCTTTGTTGGTGCTGTCCTACGTCATAGGGACTGTCCTATATTTGTGGCCGCGAATTAATGCACCCTTTTGGACGGCTGAGCGTAATGTGCGCCATCACCGGCTTCGGCTCTGCGCCAGGCGTCGGTGGCCGAGAGACGCGACCGCGCTCCCGCCTGAAGGGAGAACCACCATGCAGCAAATTCATCAGCGTGATATTCCGCAACCAATGTCCATCGAAAAGCGTCTTTGCCCTCAGTGCCAGGCGCGGATGACATTGACAGGCATTGAACCGGAAGGTCCGGAAATGGAGCGTCGCATCTTCGACTGTGGCAGATGCGGCCTCACTGAAACGTTGCTGGTGAAATCTCGATGACTGCCCTGGGCCGCCTCGGTTGAGTAGACATTCACGCCGTCAAGCGCAGATGGGATCATCTCACTCACCTGACGCCTTCTCCTTCAGCGCCGCCTCGATCTTGTTGGTGAAATCGAGCGCGTGATTCATGCCGATGATCAGCCGCTGGGTTCTCGCATCGGCGGAGCCGATGGTGACGATGAACTCGTTGCCCTGCCTTTTGATATGCCAGGCATTGACGTGGATTTCCGGTATCGCCACTAGCGCAGTTCCATCCTGATCGGGTCGAGGTAATGGATGGGCTTGTTGTTGCTCCGGAAATAATTGACCTCCTGCGCGATGCCGTAGGAGTCCTCCCATCCGGCAAATTGCGCCACCACCAGCGCGTCGCAGGCGGCCATGAAGAACTCGTCCTGCTCGAGCCACAGCTCATGGTCGAGCGGATCGAGGTCGGCGTGCTCGCAAAAGGCATGGCTCTGCGCGATCGGGGAGAAAATTTTGATGCCTTCCGCCACCAGCTCGCCGCCGAGCTTGCACGCTTCCGCGAAGGCCATCTCCGGCCCGCCGCGAGAAAGGCTGTCAGGGCGACGCCAGATAAATGCAGCGATATTTGCGAAGAAGCGCGAGCGGCATCATCGGCCCACGGTAAGCTCGGCGGAAAACCTCATCGCTTGCGCCTTTTGGATTTCGGCTTGGGATGAGGCTTCGGCGCGCGTCTCGATTTGGCCTTCGGCTTGTCGGGGAAATGCACAAAGCCGATGGGCTCTTTTCTGCTCTTTCTCACGGCGCGATCGGAGAGGGTGTGGGTCGAGCCGATGCCAAGGAAAGGCTCTGCCGGCCAATAGTCGTCATCAGACACGGATCAGCCCTCCGCAGATATTGACGGGATCGGGATCGGAAAGGATGGCGAGGTGGGTTTTGGAATTTGCGCTGGTGGAAGATCAGGACGCGCAAAGCGGAGCGCTTCCATGCGGTCGCGCGTGCCATGGAGATCGGCGATGCAGCCGGTATCGGCGCCGCAGCGCGTGCCGGTGCAGGGCTTACTTTGCTCCGGCGAGCTGCTTCAGAGTGAAGGTGTAGCTGACCTTGTCGAGGGGTTTGTGGCAGGCGAGGCATTCGGCCTGATTCACACCCGGCCGGTGTTGCTTGTCGGTCGTGAAAATCGCGTAGTTCCAATTTTCGTTGCGCAGCTTCTCCGGGATGTCCTTGCCCCAACCCTCTTCGCGCGCCATCGCCGTGTAGAGGAGCAGTTTGTCCGCCTCGTAGAAGCCGTCGCTGCCGGTGATCGGCGTTTTGTCGGCGTCAAGTTTCGCCGCATACACTTCGGCGAACAGCACCGAGCCGTCGGGCAGCGGCTTGCCCGCCTTCGCCGCCGCCACCGCGGCTGAGTTGGCGTAGTAATAGCGCACCTGCTTGGTCGCGGGGAAGTTGATGGTGAGGTACTTCGTGAACGAGTCCTTGTAGCCTTCGGGGAAAGTCACTCCGGTCTTTGCGAGGTTCGGCAGCAACGCGGACTTGGCGCCCGCCACAGCACCTGGCTGCGAGGCAAAATACGCCGCGACGTTAGCGATATCCTCGGCACTGAGTTGGGCCGCAATCGCATTCATGATAGCCGTCGGACTCGTCGCGGCTCTGTGCCTTGCGCGTGCCGTCCTTGAATGCCTTCAGCTGCGCCTCGATATAGCCCACGCGCTGCGCGGCGAGATTGGGAATGGTGGTATCGCTGACGCTGACGCCGTTTGCGCCGTGGCATGCCGCGCATACAGCGGCGGCCATGTCTTTTCCGGCCTCAATATCCGCATCCGCGGCTTGTGCAACTTGCGTAACGGCCAGAACAACGGACAACCCGAGCAGTGTTTTCATGGGGGCTTCTCCCTTGCAGAGACGAGCGACGTCCCGCGAAGACCAGAACCTCGGAAACGATAGCATATTAACCCGCAACCGTCAGGCCGGAGCGTTCTGGCGCTGCCCCCGTAATCCTTCTTCTTCCTGGCGAACTGCAAATCTGAGCGATCGCTTGCAGCCAAGGCCGCGCTCAAGCTGCGCCAGCTCGTTGCCGGCGGCGGCCTCGATCTCGCGCTCGTCCGATGCTCCTGTCCGGCAGGGACGGAAGATACGCGAGCCTGCAATTCGGGCGAGCTTGCGGAGTGCTGAAAGCGGCGGGCAAAGACGTTGCGGAGGTGCTAATCGCCAACGGACTGGCGCGGCCCTACCTTTGCAGCGGTGATGGCTGCCCGCGGGGGAGCCGTCGTGCTGATCTCGCACCTATTACTGTAGATATATTGATAGCTCTCCGCAGAGCCTGCGAAACTTTCGCGTTCATTCAACCCAATTCATAGGGGCCGTGGAAATACGGCCTCTATATTTTTTTGCCAAGGATGCTCAGGTTTTTCGCGCCGCGGGAAGCGGCCGCCGGAATTAAGGTTGACGCCAAGTCGTCCTGTCGGCGACCCACTGGAATTGTAATCTCCATTCAGCCCCAGGGGTACGTCCCAACGTCCCCGAACGGTGAGGGCCGCCGGGCACCCCGCACACCGTCCGGCGGCCCGCTTGGGGTTCGAAAAGTAATGCCGATCTTCACATACTTCGCGATAACAGCTCCGGCGTTGCTAGCCCTTCTGTTTGCACTCAGCGCGTATTTGCAACCTGCGAAGGCACCAAGTCCGACGAATGTACTACCGATTGGCACCGCAAATGCGAAATCCGGCCCCACGGCGCAGGGGGTTGCCGCAGATGAGGCGTCGCATTTTCGGCGGCTGAAACAGATTCCCATTAACGGGATAAAGGGTCCTTCCTAAAACAGCCCTTGGGTTTCTTGCTTCCTGAATCGCAACGACCGTTAGGACAGTACCCCACAGCGCGGCGAATATCGCAACGACCGCGCCTGTGATAGGTTGCCCGGATGAGCGCGCTAACCCCTCCCATTGCGGTGGCTGACTGGTTCGAGGGCAAATCATTCACCTCGGATTGGACCTCGCACAACTTTCCGCTCTGGTTGGAGGTTTTAGCGCCCCTGCGGAATTGCCCGGTTAGCATTCTTGAAATCGGCTCGTGGGAAGGCAGGTCCGCGCTGTTCTTTCTCAACTACCTGCCCGACTCTCGCATTACCTGCATCGACACGTTTGCAGGCAGTAAGGAGCAGCACGACGATCCCGAATGGCATCTGGCGATAGCAGGCGCAGAAAAGCGCTTTGACGATAATTTGGCTGCGTTCGGAAACCGCGTGGAAAAGATCAAGTCACTGTCAATTGTCGCCCTTCCGCAGTTAGGGCTACGGCGCAACCGCTTCGATCTGATCTATATTGACGGCAGTCACCGTGCCGCAGATGTTTATGCGGATGCGGCCTTGGCTTGGGGTTTGCTGAAGCCGGGCGGGCTTCTGATATTCGATGATTATTTATGGGATTTGATGCCGGATGAAGCTGAGCGGCCAAAGCTGGCGATAGACGCATTCATGTCAGCGTACGCGGGAGAGTTTGAAATCGTCTCCCATGGCTATCAGATGATATTAAGACGCAAGCGTTCCACGGCAGACTGATACAAGGCCCAGCTACGCAACGCCTTGCGGGAACTCGCGCCCCCGCCGCAAAATCTTATTCATACGCAATCGTCCTGCCGTTGTCGGCCTATGAGCAGGGTATCGTCGATGAGTATTTGGATGCCTTGCTGGCGATCCATTTCGATCACCTCGACTTGCTCTACACCGGATGGTGAGGGACGGCTTTGTTTCAGCCAGACAGCCCGCCCCCCTCGCACTGGAGGCTGCGAACGAGCCCCGAGAGGTGAGCCTTGTGGCTCGCTTTTTTTTGAAGGACCTTCGGCCTGCCGCCGAGCGTTAAGCCCATATGGCACGGTACTACTTCAGTCTAGAGAACGGTCACCCGTTAGGGGACCCGCTCGGTGAAGAACTTCCGGATGACCAGGCTGCGCGCGCGGCGGCCGAGAAAATCGCCACCGACCTGACCCGTAACAACTTGAACCCCGGCTCCCTCCGCATCGTGGTCAGAGATCGCGAGAATAGGAGAGTGGGCGAAGTTTCCGTGATGGCGTCTCAGTTCGCAAAAACTGCCTAAAACCCGATCCGCGACAACGCGGTCCGGAACGCCACCGGAGATGCGGCGGATCAATTGAAAGTGGCTGACGACCGGCGCGAGAAGTAAGCCGCCACTGCGGCTTAGACCGCGACCTTCCTGAGGAAACCCTCGATCTCACTGCGCAGGGTTCCGATCGACGTGTCCACTGATTCTGACGCAGCCAGCACCGTTTCAGCTGCCGTGCGCGTTCCAACCGAAGCGGTGGAGACTTCGCTCAGGATTGTAGCAACCGCGCTCGTTCCACGAGCCGCCCTTGCCACGCTTTCAGTTATTTCGGCAGTCGCATCGTATTGTTGCCTGACGGACTGCGCCACGGCATTTGATCGCGTGCTGATCTCTTGCATATCTTGTTGAATATTGTGAGCTACATCGATTGCACGGTTGGTCGAAGCCTGCATAGCGGCAATATGAGCAGAGATCTCGCCGGTTGCCTTGCCGGTTTGTACGGCGAGTGATTTCACTTCGGAGGCAACTACGGCAAAGCCCCGACCCGCTTCCCCAGCCCGAGCAGCCTCAATAGTCGCGTTCAGAGCGAGAAGATTTGTCTTCCCAGCGACGTTTTGGATGAGCTTTACGACCTCGCCGATCGTCTGCGCAGCCCTCGCCAACTCAACATAAGCAGTGTTGGTCGCGTCTATGCTGGTGACGGTGCTGCTCACCTTGTTTGAGGTTTCTGCAAGCTCTTGATTGATAGAACTTATCGAATGCGATAATTCTTCTGCTGAGGCTGCAACGGTTTCGACGCTAACCGAAGCCTCGTTCGATTCGCGCGCTGCTTCCTTGGCGCGCTGCGTCGTGTGCTCCGACGATTTGAACAGCGTCCCTGCTGTCGATTTCATCTGATTGGTGTTCTCGCCGACAGCCTTTAGGACATTCTCTACGCGATTGCGAAAAGAGGCTATGGCGCTTTCGACCGACAGACGGCGATTTTCGAGAGATGATACGTGTTCGCGTTCTTTCTCAAACCGCTGCCGCTCGGTGATATCCTCATGCGTTGCGACCCACCCGCCGTCTTTTTTCGGACGGTGAACGACCGCAACAAAACGGCCGTCACGCAATCTGTTCGTTACTTGATAGGGCTTGTTTTGCGTGACTTCCTTGATCCGGTCGTCGATGTATTTCTTACGATCCTCCGGGGCGCTGCCGTGTTCAACCCTGTATTCAAGAATGGCGCGCAGGGTCGTGCCAGGTCGCGTTTGCTCCTCGGTCAATCCGTACAGGTCGGCATATTGCTTATTGCTGAGCACCAGGCGCTGCGAGGCATCAAACATACAAAGCCCCTGCGGCATGTCATCAAGGGCAGTCATCGTTTGCGCACTTTGCTCGCGCAGGCGGCGATCCATCAATGAGGCGACACTGCTCATGGTCAATATCGTAAAGGCCACGTTTGCGATGGCGAGTGCGAGTCCCATTGGCGCAATCGAGAGCGTGGTTATAGCGCGCGACGGATCCGGCACGATCTCAACTGCCCCCATCGCGGTGAAATGATGCGCTACGATGGCAAGGGTAAGAACCGCCGCCGCGATGCACATATTCAAAATAGTATCGCCTCGCACCGCAATTCGGAGTGCGGCAGCGCCCAGGAGGATGCCGAGCACGATCGAGGCGGCGACCAGGTCTAACGACCAGGCGATGTGACCGGGCAATTCCAGCGCCGACATCCCGAGGTAATGCATCGTTGCAACACCCGCGCCGACGATACCTCCGCCAATTTCGGGGGCCCAACGGACTGGCCTGTAAATAGCGACGCAGAGACCCACGCCGGTTACTGCTACAGCCATAACCAAAGAAAGCACCGTGAGAACGATGCCGTATGCAGTCCCGACCCCGGGGTCGTATGCGAGCATCGCGATAAAGTGTGTCGCCCAAATGCCGAAGCCGGTAGCGGCACTGGCAGTCAGAATCCAGGCAGCGCGCGCTCGCCCATGGGATGCTTGCGCGCGATGGAAAAGACTGATCGCGCAAAGGCTGGCCAGAAAACAAACCAGGCCGGCGATCACGACCAGGCGCCAGTCGTGCTCCACCGTCAGACAGGTTAAAACGCGGAACATAGGCCCTCTCCAAGGACAGGGCGCTAAACTGTCACTTAAGTGTTGACCTCTTGTTAATATTAATAAGTTTGCCGTGCATTCAGCGGGGACCCACGATGGGTCGGCGCCTGGCCTGGCATAGGACAAGCTGCAATGAAGATCGCAGTTTGGCCCGCCAGCTCGTTAAATGAGAAGGCGACGTTGTGTTTCGAACACTTCCGCCAGTCCGCGCTCAAGGGAAGCGAGCGTGTCGGCGTCGTCGCCGGCAGGGCGGCTGTTGTCGAGGGGGACGTCGGCAGGGCTACCCCGGGAACTCGAGGACCGCCATTAACGCAATCGCTGAAGCCACTGTCAGCAATCCTACGACCAGGACAATCAAACGGATTTTGCGGTCCAGACGATCAGCCGCGCCTTTGTCCATTTTTGGTTTTTTTTCGGCGGGCTTATCCCGCAATCCAATCAAAGATCGCCAGGGCGCCGTAGCAGAACAGCGTGACGAACGCGGCGGCGAGGGCAATCGCCGAAGCGCCCCTCAACAACATTGTCATCGCGGAGGCCACAGAGAATGTGTGGTCCTGATGATCAGCGGAGACTGTGTCCATCGGCTTTTCCATGGCAACATTTCTTGCTGCCACATCAAGCCACGAACGCGCAGAGCACGCCACGACAGAAGCAAATAAACCTTAAGCCGAATGACTAACGGGCGACGATGACTCTGCATTACGGACGCAGGAAAGCGGCCCGCCAGAGTTAAGGTTGACGCCAAGTCTTCCTGTCGGCCATGCGGTGGAACTGTAATCTCAACTCAGCCGTGGGGTTATGTCCTCGCGTCCCCCGCGGTCAGGGCCGCCGCCGTTGAGGGGGACCCCGGCGGCCCGCTCTTGAGCTCACGAATGCCCTCGTGCGCTTTGCCGCGTTCGCCTCTCCAAACAAACCGCCCATCTATCCTCCGCGCCGTTCCGGTGTCGTTAATTTGGTTTGCTTGACGATCTGCTGGCCGACGAACTGCTTGGCGCAGGCAAAGACCGTGTCCCTGTCGCCACCCTCGCCCGGCCGGTAAGGCTGATCGTAGGTGCCGCACAGCGTGTAGATGATCCAGTCGAGCGCGCGCTTCTGCTGCGCATCGTTAGCGACGCCGGCCGCCAGCGCTTTGATCGCGCCGGTGGTGGCCTCGTCATATTCGGCGGGATGCCAGGGATGCAGCGCGGCCTTTTTCGGCATCAATCCTCGCCGCCGTCGCCGGGATCGGACAGGCGCAGCAGCATTGCCTTGGCCTGATCGAGCAGCCAGCCGTTTAATGGCGCGTCCGCGCTCGAGCCGGCGGCGTAAAGCTGACCGTCCGGCAATTCACCGACCACGAACACAGTCTGCAGGTCGAGCGTGCGCGCCTCGTCAAGCACGGTCTCGACCGGAATGTCGGCGGTGCCTGCGAGGTCGAGACGGATCACCTGCCCCACTAGACCATCCCCGCCTGCTGCAGCCGCTGAATGCCGGCGCCGACTTTGCCGGCCACGTCGGCGCCCGCGCCAACAGTCGCCGCCAACTGCTGCGCCATCGCCTGCTTTGCCGCATGCGCCTTGGCCTGCGCGGCATGCTCCAGCGGATTGAGCCAGTCTGCCGGAGCGCCCTATCCGGTCACCGCATCGCGATAGGCCTTGGCGATGTTGACGTCGTGAATGACGGTGGGATCGGCGCCCGCCGCGATCTGCGTCAGGTTGGCGACCTGCATGAAGGCTTCCGCCTTGGCGCGTTCGAAGGCCTGCTGCAGCGGGGATTCAAATTGCCAGCGGATTTCCTGACTGGCCAAGGCCCGCGGCATGTCGGTCATCGGGCCGAACAAGTTCAAGTCTATACATTGCTGGAAGGTCTCTTCGCACAGGCCGCCGTTGTATTCGACTTCCATCGGCTCGAACAAAGGCAGCGCGCCCCGGATATATTCTTCCACCCGCTGCTGTGCTTCCCACTTGGTCATATCGCCATCGATTTGCGGTGGCGGCAGCGACAGCTTGCTGAGGTAAAACATGTCCTGCAGCATCAGTTCGATCTTTTCCTCGCGCTTCTCGCCCCAGCCCAAAGCCGGCGCGTTGCCGCCGACGATCGGCTCGATCGCAGGGCCCAAGCGCTCGTCATATTCCTCATCCACCCAGGTCAGGCCGCCGGCATAAGTGTTGACCGCACCGACGACATCCTTGGTCACCTTCAGCGGCGGATCGACCGCCTTCTGTCCCGCCTCCAGCAGCGTCAGTGAGATGTTCTGCAACATCCGCGCGTCGGGAATGGCAATGATGGTCGCGGGCGAATAGGCGTATTGCGAGCCGGAGATCGTCACCCAGCGGGGGATGACATAGCCGAGGCGCTTGCGTGGCACCTCCTCCAGAACGATAGAGTTCTCCACATCGACATAGAGCGAGACGAAGGGAAAGCGCTCCTTGTTCTTGTTGTTCTCCAGGTCGTAATCGTCGGACGGCAGCACGATGTGCCGGCACCTGATTTCATTGTACGGCTCTTTCGCCACGCAATCTTTCACCGACTGCGCCGCCGTCTTGGGAAACAGCCGGACGTAATCCCGCGCCTCGATCTTGTAGTCGCGGTGGAATACGTCGATCCGGTTTTCCGCGTTCTCGCACCAGACGCAATCGCGCAGATGCCAGTTGCGATAGAGCAGCCCGTTTCTTTCCCGGTTCGGATCGAGCGAGATGATGGTCTGCCCAAAGGCGGCAAAGTCGGCATCGCCCTGCTTGGTGGCGCGCACGAATTGCGCCCGCCGGTCGTACATCGCCCGCGTCATCATGGCGGAGAAATTGTCCAGCCACTCGCGCGCGACCGAATCCTCGTTGATCTGATCGTTATTGGTGCGCGCGCGAAACCAGACCTTGCCGCGCGGCCTCAGCATGGAGGAGAAGGCGTTGCTCAACTCGCGATGCACCAGCAAGGGCCGGCCGGTCATCAGATGCGAGGCGAACTCCTCCCCGGGCGAATGCGCAGAGGTAAAGTCTGCCCGCAAGGGATAGAATTGCTCGGCAATGGTCTGCCAGAGCGTGAGCAGGGGCTGGCGTTTGGAAAACAGCCGGTCGCCCTGCTCGATCAGTTCGCGTGCTCTGCCGAGGCTCATCAGTTACCGCCCAAAGTTTTGCGGGAATAATCGGCGCCGGAGGCGCGGCTGTCGGCATCGGTCAGGATGGTGGAATCCCGGCCGCCGCGTTGCATGGCTTTGAGCGCCGCCAGTCGCTTCTGCTCCAGGATCTGCGGCGATTCCGGATCCGGCATCGGCGCCGGAGGCTGCGGCTTGGGCGGCGGAGGAGGAGGAGGAGGAGAGCTGAAGAGACCTGACATCTGTTTGTTCTTTCGCTCAAAGAAAAACCCGCCGGGTGTGGCGGGTTGGTTGGTTAGATGGGCGGTGGGTTCGCTGCTTACGGCAACATGACGTTTATCCAGCCGCACTGATTAGTCTTTGCGTTTTCCTTCCGTGGCGGACCAGACGCAGGGCTATTTCTGAGCTACCGTAGCAGTCCCTCTCGTATCACCCGGTAGGGAACGGAGTAACCTCCATGCAAGCTCGTCGTATGGCGACGCTAGCCCTGCTCGCGGGGTTAGCAGCTGCACCCGCTTTCGCGCAGACCACGGACACAAGTGTTCTCAAACTGCCGGAAGCAATCGAGTTCAAGGCTGCCGCAGTGCCGGGAGCCCCACAAACCGCAATCCTATATGGCGACCCAACCAAGCCTGGCGTGTTCGTCACGCGGGTCAAGTTCTCACCAGGCTGGAAGGACATGCCGCATTGGCATCCCGATGAAGTCCGCACGGTCGCCGTTCTGTCCGGCACGTTCTACTTCGCGTCCGGCGATAAATGGGATGAAAGCAAACTCAAGCCATATCCCGCCGGCACCTTCTATTCTGAGCCCCCGAAGGGCCAGCACTTCACCTGGGCCAAAGACGGCGAAGTCATTATTCAGATCACCGGGGTCGGGCCCACAGGCAAGACATTTATTCCGCAGAACTAAGCGCATCAAATAAGCAGGCCGTCTCGCGTGGCGCCGCGCAACAGCTTACGCTGCGCCGCGTTTCTTCGGACAGGCACATCGACACCGCATCGCCCTTGCCCGATGAGCGCCCCAAGCGCCAGATGTCGTTGCTCAGCCCTGATGCACAGTTAGGAGTTTAGCCACTGGATCAGCGCGAAAATGACGGCCGCCACGTAGCCGAAAACGACTATTGAGCAGACCCAAAGAGTGAGATCGCGTGTGTGTACTTCCGTCATGGCGGCTGAAATAACGAGGCCGTCACTGAAAACAAGCCGCGAGCCATGCGCGGGGTCGCTACCAGCCATATCAGCGTTGCATCAGGGTGGCGGGCAGTGAGTGAGGGACTCTACCGCCGCCTCTTCAATTTGCTGTAGCCCATGTTGGCGGTGCTCTGCTCCACCCGCGCGCCGCGTAGCAGCTTGCGCTGCGCCGCGTTGCCTTCGGAAAGGCACATCACCACCGCATCGCCCTTGCCGGGCGAGCGGCCCAAGCGCCAGCGCAGTTCGTCCTTCGACTCGATCACAAGCCCGCGCACGCCGACCGAATACGTCGGCGCTGCGAGATCCGCGCGCAGCTCGGGATCCGGAGGCAGCGCCACCGCCGAGCCGCCCTGCTGATCGGGATCAAGCGCCTCGCGAAAGCGCCACCATGCTTCCGCGCGCTTGTTGCTGAAGCCCAGCTGACCGTCGATGGTCTTATGCGTGGAGCTGTTCGCCCCGTTAAACCCGATATGCGCGACGCCGTTGTCTTTCAGCCGCAGGGTCACGGCGCCGCCGTAGCCGCCGCCGACGTCAACCACCACCGGCGCGTTGTCTTTGCGGTAGCGGAAGATGGTGGCTGCGGCCGCAGCGCCGTCCGCCGTCTCGTTTCCCTTCGCGGTGATCAGTTCGCCGTACCAGCCGCCATGCCGGAACGCGAGCTCCGCCGCGTCGCCGCCGCCGCCCGCCGGATCGAAGCCCATCGCGGTCATGGCGAAGGTTTTAAATCCGTCCGGCTTCCATCTTGCCTGCGCCGCTGCGATCCAGGCGGTGGGGATCACCTGAAACTCGGCATCGGATTGCCCGACGTCGAAGCGGCCCTCGCGCATCATGGTGCGCAAGGGCTCCGGCATGCCCTCGATCACCGCGGCATATCCGGTCTTTAGCAGATCGGGATTGTCCTCCAGCCGAGCCGGCACGAAGGTTCTTGATCTCGCTTTGGGATGCTCCCGATCAACCTCTTGGTCGTTGCCGTCGATGACGGCGAACCAGCGCAGCTCTCCGGGCTTGGCCGGATGGGGATGCGTCGGATCAAGCCACGGCCCCCAATATTTGATGACCCAGGCGCCTTCCGCCGAGATCGGCGGATTGCCGGTCGCGACCACGCGGCAGCGCTGCCCCAGCGCCGTCGTTCGATTCCAGGCGATCAGAAAGCGATACTGCAACTCGGTGAAATGCGTAATCTCATCGAAGCCCTTCAGGTCGTGGGCGCGGCCCTGGTATTTTTCCTTGTCGTATTCGTGCTGGACCGAGCCGAACTCGAGCTGGTTTCCGTTAGGCAATCGCCACAGCTTGTTTTGTGCGTTGTAGCCGGTTCGGGTTCTGATCTGGCGACGAACCTCGTCAACCAGCCCCTTGATCTGCGGATACTCCCGGGAAAGAAGATCGCCTTCTTGTGCTCCTCGATGGCGAGCCCGCAGAGCAACGCGGACTTTCCGCCCCCTGCCCCACCGCCATAGAACAGCTCATCGGCTTGACTGAAATACGCATCGGTTTGCGGGCCGATATTGGGAACAAAATAACGGCCTTTGGTGGCTTCCAGCGCGGCGGCCTTGACGTCGTTGCGGTCTTTGTCAGGCAAAGCGCCGAGACGGCCAAGAATTTCGTCAAGCGTCATGCGGCTCCTTCAGCCAGCTGCGCTAACGAACGTTGTCGCTGTGGCGGAAAACGATTTTTGGCCTATGGGGGCACACTAACAGCAGGGGCCAACCCGGCTGGCAGGGGTGCGTGCTTTTACCGTCACCTTTCCCAATCAAAGCGCGGTTCCTGAGGGCTGAAGCCGCCGCTCCAAGCCAAGGCCGAAAGAGCCGAAGACCGAAATAAAAAACCTGGTCGCCGCCCGCCCTTGAATCCTCACAACATTCCGAAAAACCCGGACGCCTTGGAACTCCTTTTTCCTTTGACGGAACCTGCCGCTGGATTCTAAATTCCAGTTCCAAAACCAAAAAGGGGGGAACTATGAACCGCGCGCTTGTCTGCACTGTCTTGCTTGCTAACTTTGCCTCACCGGCAATGGCGGCCCAGACTGTGTGGCAAGGCGATCTTTTTGTTGCGGAAGTCAATAACGCTTCCTTGTGCAACGCCGTAAACCTGAAGGTGGGCGATTTCGCCCGTTTCGTTCTGCGACCGAAGAGCGTTGCCGGTAACGGTACTACGGACCTGCTGTCCTGGACCTTCCCCCGCGCGGCGGGCCAACTGGTACCTACCGGCGGCTCACTCGACGCCGCTACGCACGCGACAGTCCGCACCATTTCTGGCTCAGCCGGTTTTTCGCAGCGCAACAGCGCCATCGACGCGACACTAAACCCTGCTGCACCGGTCGCTCAACGCATCGTGACGATTTCAATCGTCATCAATAATTTCCTTAGCAACCACCCGCCTAGCCCTGTGTCGGGATGCAACGTGACGTTCGAGGGGGCACTGACGAAACGGCCCACCAGCTAAAAACTGATAAGACGCCCCAGTTTGAGGCCGCCGCAGTAGGCGGCCTCTATTCATTCAGCAATCCTGCGCGGGATCGCTTTTCCGTTTTCCTAGTCCCTCGGGATCCCGGCCGCGAACCAGCTGCCGCCGGCTACTGACGATGAGCAGGACAGGATCCGCGCAAGGACGCGGCGGCGCCGGCGAGAGCGCGCTGTCGATGCGGAAATCGCCGTCGTCCGCGAGCGGCACCAGCGCTGAATTGTGGGGCACGCCGCCGCAGAACAATCGCGCGCGAACGCTTTGCCCACCACCCGTGCCGATACTGTTGCCGCCTGCGAGCACCAGGCCTTGTCCGTTTACGATGATCCTGCGGCCAATCACATCCGCAATCAGACGGGAAATCACCCACGGCCGGCCGCCGGGCGACACGCCAAACACATCGTTCACCAGAGCGCCGGCGCGCAACGGCTGTGAACCGATGCCGCCGTCGAAGCGGACGAGCGAGTCCTGCGCGTTGGCAGCAACGGGAAGCGACAGGGCGACAGAAAACAGGCCGACAAAAACTGCTTTGTTCATGCGATCCTCCCTTTGTTACGCGATTGGATCGATCTGGAAGCTGGCCCGCAACGGAATGGCGGCGCCTCCCGCGGCCTGCAAAACACCGTCCGCCCGGCTTTATTCCTGTAACCGCAAAATTAGTCGCCCCGCCGATGCGTGCCCGGTTACCGCTCCTTCCTGCGCGTGGTTTGAAGCAGTTGAAAAAACTTTTCAGCTAACGCATGCGCTTATTCCCGCCCGTGTGGATAACAACCGCAGCCCGGGGAACCAACGGCACGGCTTTTGGTTTGAGTTGAGCCAGCCCGACACCCCCGTATTCTGGGCTGCAAAGGGAGCCCCAAAGTCGAGCGTCGGGGGCTCCTTTTCTTTTGCGGGTCAAGTCCACAAGGCTGCTAAACGCATGCTAGGCTTCCCCATCGCGGGGGGCGCGACCAATGCTGAACGCCTCCGTTTTTAGCCGAAGGGGGGTTCATCATGCTTCGTCATTCATTGCCAGTCGGCATTTTTGCCAGCGCCTGCATCCTGCTGGCCGGCGCAACAGGCGCGCAGGCGGCGGTTGAAACCTGGGTTTCCGGAACGGGCAGCGATGCCGGCACCTGCCCGATCACGGCGCCGTGCCGGACCTTCGCTTTTGCGCATGGCCAAACCAGCAACAACGGCGCGATCAATGTTCTGTCCTCGGGCAACTTTGGCCCGCTGACCATCACCAAGCCGATCAGCATTGTCGCCGATGGTGTCGAGGCCGTCATCAACACCGGTGCAGGCGGCGCCGGCATCATCGTGCAGGCGGGCGCCAGCGCCGTCGTCTCACTGCGCGGGTTGACCATCGATCTGCGCGGCACCGCCAATCACGGCATCCATTTCCTCTCCGGCGCGGCCTTGCATGTGCAAGACAGCGTCATCCGCAAAGCTAACGACGGCATTAGATTTACGCCGGCTTCCGGGACCAGCGAGCTCTTCGTTGCGGATACGGCGGTTGCGGACAGCAACGGGCGTGGCATCAGTGTTGTCCCGACCGGGAGTGCCAACGCCAGGGTCGGGCTCGACCGCGTCCGGGTGAAAAACGGCTCGAGCCGTAGCCATCGCATTCGAGGGTAACGGTACGACGGGTTCAATGACCGCCACGGTGCGCGACAGCGTCTCCTCCGGCAACACTAATCCGGGCATTGCCGCCTTGACCGGTTTCGGCAGCGGCCCGATTCACGTGATGGTCGATCGCAGCGCGTTCGTGAACAATCTCACCGGCGTAATCGCGCACGCCGCGAACGCGACGATCCGGATCGGCGATTCGACCGTGACCGGAAATCAAAACGGACTGGTCAGTGTTCTCAGCGGCGCGATCCTTTCCTACGGGAACAACAAAGTGGACGGCAACGACACCGACGGAAACCCGACCGGTGCAGTAAACCTCCGGTGAGATGAGTTTAACAAGCCGTCACCCGAGCGGAGGAAGACGACGCCACGAACGCCACGACGGCGGCTCTGTCCCCGCTCGGGAAACGTGTTTTGTAGCGAGCGTTCAATGCGGTGGCGTGGTGCGGGCCGCGCGGGGTCGCGCGTAATGCCTGGCGTGGATCGGGCTTGATGCGCTGCCTTGCAGCAGCTCGATACCTTTCAGGCAATCGACATAGTTGCGATAACCTTCGCTGGATACCGCGATGGTTCGCCCATTGGAGATAAACCGCCAGCGCCATTCCTTGCGGAACCAGCCCGCGCGGTAGACCTCGAATCTCATCAGGCCCCCGTCACTTTCTTGAACACATAGGCGGCCTGACTGATGGTCGTGCCGGTAATTGAGTGTGGCCGTGCCGGGCAAAATCCACGAAGCGAGATCAGAAACCTCGCGGCAGCGCGTCGGACTTGGTAGAAAGGGGCATGGATATCCACGCCTCTCTAGCCAGAGTCATTGCCGCCACGCCGCTGGCCTATTTTCCTGTGCGCGTTCGCAAGGGACCTGCCAAAGGCGCGCGGTGGACGATGTTTCCGTTCTCAAACAACTGGCGGAAGGGCGGCAGTGAGCAGGACATCGAAAGCGCCCTGCGTTACGTCAGCCAAATCGAAGGCATGACATTCTGGGACTTTGGCGCCCACTTCGGCATTCACACCGTTGGCCTTGCCATCCAGGCGGGGCCATCAGGGGAAGTGGTCGCCTTTGAACCTGATCCCGTCGCGTTTGCGCGGCTCAAGTACCACGTTGAAATAAATGGCCTTGAGAACGTCAAGATGTGCCCCTGTGCCGCGTCGGCCTCAACCGGCACCAGCACATTGTATTTTTCCGGAGGCGCCGGCCTGTCGTGCTCGCATCTCAAATACTATGCAGAGAACGATATGAGCGGCATTCCCTCCGCCGTCGTGCAGACTGTCGCCCCCGATGATCTGGTGGAGCGCGGGCAGATTCGAGATCCCAACCTCATTAAAGTGGACGTGCAGGGCCACGGTGCTCAAGCTCTCGCGGGATCAATCAAGAGCATTGCGCGCAGCCGGCCCGTCATCGCGTTCAGCAACCACTCCCCCGCCGAACTGGACGGGACCGCAGAACTGCTGAAACCCCTCGGCTACCGCCCCGTCGATTTCAGCGGGAAAGAATTAGCCTGGGCAAACGCAGACGAGGCCGTTCTACTGCCCAAATAATTCCTTACGCCGTGACTCCCGATGTAAAGCCTGTCGGGACGGAATGAGCGAAAGTGGTCGCACCAAAGTTCGCGGTGGCAACCATGTTGTTCCAGAACAATCCCTGAGCTGGGTAAAACGTGCCGCTGAGGTCGTGAGCGAAGAAGCCCGTGCCCGCTGCCGGGTCGCCGGAATTTTGCCATACGCCGTTGCGGCGGATGTAGACGCGTCCGTTATCCATATCGAGCGCGAGGCCCCAAATCATTCCGTTAGCGCTGTCGGCTACAGTAAGAGTGTCCGCTGTCGGACCCCCGGTCGCGCGGATCAACGAGGTGCCCGATTGAATGCTAGCGGATTTGGCGAAGCCGCCTAATGTGATGCCGCCACTGATAGAAGTTGTGGCGTCAGCGATGCCGAATAGCCAGCCTTGGTTTGCGTGGCCGGTGGTCGTGATTTCCCAATACCATTTGCCTGACGACTTCCCGACGGTGGCGCGGACGGTAGCAGCATTATCGGTGGCGTGTGTCGCGACAAGATTGCCGCCCGAAAGGGTTATGTCAGTGCCCTTATCTGCCGGATTCCACGTCGCATAGGTGATGGCCCCGCCCCCGCCGCCCGAGCTGACTCGCTTAAATCCAAACGGATTGAACAGCCCGTTCCGACCCCGATTACCGACATACGGCGGACCGGGAGGAGCAAAGTGCCCCATCTTATTTGAAGAACTGCATGGTCACGACGCGCGTGGCCGACGCGATCAAGCTGATGAACTCCTGCTCGCCGATATAGCGCATGGCCGGGTTCAGCTCCGGCGCAGTCCCATCAGTGACATCAGCCGTAGGGATAGCCGCCGCAGTAGAGGCTGGCGCGATCTTGCAGTAGAAGTCTCCATCGGCGGAGAAGAGGACGAAGCGTGCGCCGGCTGGGGCCTGGAACGTCTCCGCCGTGCTGGCTGCAAGAACCCGTGCGTTGATCCAGTTCGATTGCCTGAGTGCGAATGCTTCCATTCCCGCATTCACGACCTCCATGTTGGTCACTGCGGCTGTTTCAGCCATTGGTCGTCATCCTTTATGTCAGTATGTGAATCTTGGTCTATCGACGGTGCGGAATCGGAGAGCGGCTGCGCCGCGGCGGAGCGAAAACCGAACGGGACGCCACGCGTCTGTTGGCCGGGGGCTGCGGCATCGCATCCTCAACCCTCGGTCGTGTGTTCGTTTGCAATCGCCTGCCGTGGCCGAATGGGCGCAAAGCGCCCAAGGATGAAGTCGCGGCAGATTTTCGGGCCTCGCGCCGGCCGGGTCCTAATTAGGGCGTGTACTCATAAAACGAGGGATGTCCGCTTTTGGGGCTAAAGCAGACGTGCGCTGGTCAGCCCGGAACTTCGCCTTTTGACCCAGTCGTGAATGACCCAATCCAGAAGTCGTCGAGTTCGCGAGAGCGAGAAATCGGGCGCAGTAATCGGCGCGATGGGCTTCGCCCTTGCGTCCCACCTGCTATGGTCTTGTTTGTCTCTCGGTGTTTCGCTATGGACCTTCGTCTTCATCATGCACCCCGCCGCCACGTTCATCGGCTTGAGCACGATTGCGACGTTGATATGGGGGCGATTCGAAGAAACTTCTCGCGGTGACTGACGAGATTGCGAAGTGCAGGAGCGCGATCATGGCAAAGAAGCGCATCGGCATTCTCACGGGTGGCGGCGACGTCCCCGGCCTGAACTCGGTCATCAAGACCGTGACCTACCGCAGCAGCGAGGATGATATCGAAGTCGTCGGTCTCCGGCGCGGCTGGGAGGGCCTCACGCACCTGAACCCTGATGACCCGGCCAGCAGGCGCCGCTACGTCATCCCCCTGGACCGCGAGAACACCCGCACCATCGATCGGCGCGGCGGCACCGTGCTGCATTCGAGCCGCACCAATCCATCGAAAATGCAGAAGCTGCCCGATCACCTCGCCGGCAAGGACTTTCCGGCCGCCCTGGGCACCAAGAGCAGCAATGCCAAGACCTGGGACCTCTCCGGGCAGGTGTTGGCGAATCTTGCCGCGCTCGGCATCGAGCACCTGATCGCCATCGGCGGTGACGACACGCTCAGCTACGCGGCCAAGCTCGACGAGCTTGGCGTCAAGGTCATTGCGATCCCGAAGACGATGGACAACGACGTCCGCAACACCGAGTACTGCATCGGATTCTCGACGGCCATCACCCGCGCCGCCGACGCCATCCAGCGCCAGCGGACGACCGTCGCCTCGCACGAGCGGATCGGCATCTTCCGCGTCTTCGGCCGCGACGCCGGCTTCACCGCGCTCTACACCGCCTACGTCACCTCGATCCGCTGTGTCATCCCCGAATACAAGGTCGATCTCGACAAGCTCATCAGGCTGCTGATCGAGGAGAAGCATGCCAACCCGAGCAACTACGCGCTGGTCGTGCTCAGCGAGGGCGCCGAGTGGGAGGGCTATAAAGTGCAGGAATACGGCGAGCCGGATGCCTACGGCCACCGCAAGAAGGCGAGCGTGGCCGAGTCGCTTGCCGACGAGATCAAGCGGCGCACCGGCGAGGAGACGATCGCGTCCGACCTCACCTACGACCTGCGCTCGGGCGACCCGGACTTCGTCGACAAGCTGGTGGGCTTGACCTTCGGCAACATGGCCTACGATGCCATCCTGGATGGCAAGACCGGCCTGATGTCGGCGCTGGTCAAGGGGTGCTACGAGCTGATGCCCATTCCCGACCCCAAGCTCGGGCCCCGCAGCCTGGACGTCGCCACCATGTACAACACCGAGCGATACCGTCCGATGTACGCCAACAAGCGCGGGCTGCCGGTCTTCTAAATCGCGCGTCGTAGGCGAGGCAAGTCACCCACCCGCTCGACCTTGGCATGCTTGTCCGGTTGCTCCTGGTAGAACATCGGCTCGAGCAGGTGGCCGCTCCGCGACCAGGCGTAACGTCAGAGCGATACCGCGATCCGATCAGTAACTCAGCCAAGCGCATATATGCCTGTGGACGGCCAGAAGGACACCGCTGCTCCTATCGTCATCGTCGTCGTCTCCTTCGACGGCTTCGGCAGCGATCACATTCTCCCGCTGCACGTGGACGTATAGACTCTACTCTAATATTTTTGCAGCTTGCAAAAGCCCCGCGATTTCGTCCGCCACCCAATCGCGGACTACTTGGGGCTTAATGAGACCGTCGCCATTGATGGTGACATAATCCTTCGACAGATCGTCCGTGTCGCCCGAAGTCTGAATGTCTGGACCTGGCCCATCGCTACAGATGCCGATGCTGTGACTTTCGAGTCCGGTTTCGGAGCATTGCAGACATAGAGCGATTTCCGGCGCGCACCGAATCTGTAGCGATTGACCCGAAGCGGACATCAGGCGAGTTGTATGTGGCATTTTTGACACATCGGTGTGAAAAACGCCCCGCGTAACAGGGCCGTGTAATACGTTCTGTGAATTCTGCGTTAGAGTTGCGCAGATTTGGGGCCGCTGACCGGTCCCTGGAATTGAGGGGAATTGTCATGCGAAAATCTGCACTGACGCTACTTGCTGCGGTCATTGGTCTGGCTGCGGGTCAAGCATCGGCGGCTGATCTTCAACGAAGAGCTCCGGCTCCGGCCTACGTACCGGCGGCGGCGCCTCCAATTACTTGGACCGGATGTTACATCGGCGGCAACGTCGGCGGAATATTTGGCCGCGCCGAGGCGGATTTCGGTTTTGGAGACCTCTCTAGCGACAATTCTGGCTTTGCTGGCGGCGGTCAAATTGGCTGCGATTATCAATTCGCCGGCGGATGGGTGATTGGCTTCCGCAATATGATTGATTGGGCAAACCTGAGTAGGGATCGAACAGTCAACTTCGATACAGGCGACCGTGCCACGGTTAAGATCAAGAATGATTGGTTCGACACCCTGACGGGCCGCATCGGCTATGCGGTCGCACCCAGCTGGTTGCTCTACGGTCAGGGCGGCGCCGTCTGGGCTAAGAACAGTGCAGAGATCCACATTAATGGTAATGACGTTGGCACTCTCTCCAGGACCAGAACAGGCTGGACGGCCGGTGCCGGCGTTGAATGGGTGTTCGCACCAAACTGGTCGGCATTTCTGGAAGCCAACTACATGGACTTCGGCTCGAACGATCGCAATATAAGTGCCCCGCTCACTGTCTGTGCCGGCGGTTGTGCCTTCAGTACCAAAGCGACCGCGACCACTGTCCTGGTCGGCGTGAACTACAGATTCAATTGGGGAAAAGCGCCGTACTAACACGGACCCTCCCCAACTAGAACCGAAGACCCCGAGCTCAGCTCGGGGTCTTTTTATTAAAGCGTGATGAATGGCCCAAAGCAGACGTGCCGAAAGCCAGCCCGGATGTCCGCTTCTGAGGGTAGCGCGGACATCGCCAAGTCTGTGAGCGTTCTGGATTTATGAGTACACGCCCTAGTTTTCGTGGCTGTCTTTTTTGGCTTTGAGCCCGAACCTTGGGCAGGCGCAATGCTTTACCCCGTATGGCATCAGTCAACGACCCTCCGAACCCCAATCGCCCCAGTAGCCCGCAGTATTACCGGGCGCAGGCAGAGTATTGCCGGCAACAGGCCGAACAGGCAGAGGACGCCCTGGGTATCCGGCAAAAATATCTCGACCTGGCTGCGAAATGGGACGGCCTGGCGCGAGCGGCGGAGACGGGTTAGCGCCGTCCGCCTACCGCTTTTTACCTTCGGCCACAATTTCCTTCGACACCGATTATTGCCCTGCGCTAGGCTGATGCATCACCGGCAAAGGCCGAGCCAGGCGTCGGTGGCTGAGAGACCGGTCGCGCTCCCGCCTGTGATCGGGGGAAATTATGCCCGCTTCGACATCGCCGAATATTGAACCCAAGCTGCCGCTCAACGAGCAGATCGAGGCCGCCCGGCTGGAGATTGCGCAGCTGGAGCAAACGATTGCAAAACTGTCCGCTGACAATCACGAAGTCGCCGACGCAACAGGACGCCTCGACTTTTTGCGGGAATCGCTGGCCTATCTGGAGCGGATCCAGACGCAAACACCTAAGGCGTCGGACTAGGCGGCAAGTGCCTTCGTCGCTTGGGTGCCATGATGCCAGACGTCGATAAATGCTCTATCGGCTTCGCTTGCACGGCCTTGGCCAGGGTGAAGGCAATGGCGCGGGCTAATTCGGTGTCGCTTATGTTGGCATGGCCGATCGGGCCGCCGTCCTTGCCGGTGTGCTGAATGGCCGCCAGCCTGGGATGAACGTAAGGGGCCGCAGCCTTGGCCATCTGATCCCGCCGTTCGTCGTCGCTCGCGGGATCGCGCATCACCCGCAGCATGTAATCGAGCGGCGTCTCGCCGCTTGCCGCCACCGCTTGCTGTCGCGCGATCGATGCCTTGTTGGGAATACCGGCTCTACGCCCTGCCCCTGGTCGCTTACCGCCCCTGCCTGCCATTGATTTTTTCAGTTGCCAAGATCGTTCGCGCAAAAGACCGCGTTTCCGTTTTGCGCGCTCATAAGGAATTAGACCGCCCGGGATTCATGCCGGACGGCTATCGGTTTCAGTGCTGGCCTGGTTATCCAGTTCCCTTACGCCGAGGGATCAGCTCAGGCAGCCGCCCGCCTTATCCTGATATGACCGCTGCCCTACAATCAGAGGGGATATAAAGATGTGGGCGCGTCGATAATGGAGAAGAAGAGATGCCGCCTGAACGCGAAACGCCCGACGCGGATTGCTCCCGGGCCGGGCGTAATTCTGAAGTCTGCCTGGCTGCTATCATGGGCTCGTCACCGCCGTCAAGCCGCACCTACATCATCTTGGGGTTGCTGGTTGATGACTGGGGGATAAACCCACATCACCTAGCGGGCTATCGCCGGCGGCTTCATGATACCGCCCGTAGTGGCTCATGCGCAATCGGAACGGCTCAAGTCACTAACTGTTGTTTAGTCGCGCGGGCGACTCATTGTTAGGTTGCGGCGCAATCTGAGTAAAGTTCTAAACAAAAACTGGGCCGCGTAATGACCGTCGCAGATCAGTACCGCGCAAAAGGACTGCAACTTGCAGCAAAGGCGAGCGAGGTGAGGAATCCGCGGTTACAGCTCGAGTATGCCGGGATGGCCGAAGCCTATTTCCGCCTCGCGCTGCAAGCCGAAAAAAATCAACTGACCGACGTTGTCTATGAAACGCCGGGAACGCAAGGCTCGCTGACCTGAGCTGCCTCAGCCAGCATGAGCGCTGACGAAAGACCTCGCAGGCACCCCAACCTTTCGGAAAAGCAGGCGCTGAGAGCCGCGCAATTGACGCGGCATGTCAGAGCCGCCGGCCGCAAGGCGCAGAAACGCACCGAGCCAAACGACCGCAAAGACGATCCGAACTCGCAAAAAAATTAAGCGCATCCGGCCTGAGGATTTGGACCGGCTGCTCCGCGATGATGAACTTGAATAATGCGCGCGGTTCAAAGGGAGTAACGACCGGCTGACGAACGCCTACAGCCTCAATCAGATTTTGCAGTGTCCTGTTTTCCGCACGCGGAGCGCTGGTAATCCCAGGCGCGGCCCTGCATCTAAAGGGCCAATGTCCGCTGCAACTATAGCGAAAGACGTCCAACACCATAAAGTTTAGCGGATTTGGTGCCGCTGGTACCTCCGGCTCAGTCCGTTGGGAGGATACCGGGCAAGACATGCGGGCCTATGCTCGAAGGCTCAATCCTTTTGAGGCTAAGAGGGCCTGCATGGCGTACCGGAGACTGAAGAGCGACGACACTTGGCACTGGTGCCGCAACTGCTCGAATTGGCCCACGTTGGCGCAGTCGGACGTACGTCCGACCAAGCCAAGCAGCGGCGAATTTTGCGAGGAGTGCCTGGCAAAAGATACGGCCGGCGACTGCTTTAAGACTTAATGGTCCACATTCATTCCGGCGGAGCGACATCCGCACAGATAAACAGATAGAACAGGACCAACATGCTTCCCGCTCCAAGATAGAAATACATGAGGGGTTCAAGCATCACGCAGTCCCCGCGCAAGAATGAGGATAGTGACTGTGGACTTAGGACTACCGGGCCATTGTGGCAGAACGCTGTGCACGCTCTCCGTGTTCCGCTGCCGTCTGACAAGAAAAGCAAATAGCGCGGTGCACAATTCGACCCTAGGGCCGAAACAGGCCAGTAGTCTGCCATCGGTGCTGGCCGAAATAGGCCAGTCATTTCAGTAAACTAGGCCACTAAGCCTCACGCGCTGCCGTACTGCAACAAGCAGCGCCTTTAGCGTCCAAACCCACCGAAATGTCGGCAAAACCGATATTGAGCGAGATAGCGGCCCCAAAAACCTCGCTTTTCTTCTGTGCTTTCAGCCATTTCCCCCGTCCTCCTGATTTGTGGGCCCGAGTTAACTCGACTTACCGAGTCCGGTGGCGCACAGTTCGCCATCACCGGTCAAGAACGAACAACAACGGGCGTCGGTGCCTGAGAGACGCGATTGAGCTCCCGCCTGAAACTGGGAGCATCGCAATGACGATCTATCAACCGGCTACTCCGCACTCCGATTCCATCGTGCGCCCGGGCTGCCCGAAATGCCGCACACGCATGAGGCTTTTCGGCATCGAGCCGGAAGCCCCAGGATTCGAATTGCTTTCCTTTGAATGCCCGAGTTGCCACCACATTAAGACCAAGCAAGCAAAGATAGATTAGGTCGCCTTAGTTGGCGGCCTCCGGTGCGGCGTTCCTTTTTCAATTGATGGGGAGCGCCGCGCTCTTTCGAGAGCGCGGCAAACACGCATGAGAAGATCCTCACGGTTTTATATCCACGATGAAGCGATGGCGGCGCTTCTTCGGGAGGCTACCCTTATATTTGAGGAACTTATTTCTCCGAAACACAAGCGTGGGTGGGGGCTAAGCGCCCCGCGACGAGCCGGATGACGAGCTGGCGCGCTTGTCTGTCGCCTTGGCTGCAAGGGTCCGCTCGGATGCGCAACGCGCCAGGTTCTCAGGCTCCGGGTTGTCGAAGCCAATCAGCCGAACCAAGCGGCCTCCGGTTCGTCGTCCTCAACCTCGATTGCGCCGGATGGAATTGGCCCAGCCATCGCGGTAGTGGCTATCAGGAGCAAGCGGAGGGTTGCGAGAGCCATCGTAAGAAGTCGCGAGATGCGTCAGTTGGCTCCCCGGGGTGCGAGCCGACTTCCGATCATAGCCCCAATAATATCGCTTTCGAACGCGCGGTGCTGTCACGGGATTTTGCTCGTCAACGGAGGTGGCCAATCCGGCCTCATACTCTGCGAGCTTTTTTGCGAGGGTATCGATTGAGTGGTCGAGACGATCCCGGCGTTCACGGAGCGTCTTGGCAAGGGGTGAGTAGGCGTAATGATTGGGATCGCCGATACCCGCCCTGGTCTCTTCGGCCTCGAGATCGCAGGACAGCTTCTTACGTTCGCGTCCCATTTCGAGAATCAGACTTTTGGTCTGTTCGATCCTTGTGCTGACCGAAGACCTGCGGCCGAGCACTTGAGTGACTTGCTCCAGCATGACTGCCTCGCATGTGTGCCGTTTCGGGCCAGATTGACCGAAACAAAGAAGTACGTTGCGAATTTCGTGCCAGCGCGACGCGAAACTGTGGCGGCCTTGCTGGCAACCAGGGGGCGCCCTGCGTGAGCAATTCGGCGGCGTGCCACCACGGAATAAGCCCCGGCTTGCGACCGGGGCTTTTTCGGCCCGCTCGAACAGGTCCCCTGCAAGGACAAGTCTGCATCCACCCACCTGCCTACCACTCAATCGCCTGCTGCTCGTCCTTGCGGTCCATGCTCCGCGCATAGCCGAAGGTGACCGCCAGCGTGTCGAGACACTCGCGCAGCCGATAGCCGAGATAGCCGCGCTCGCGCGCGGTCTTCAGCCCCCATTTCAGCGCGATCACCACCGTGGAAGACATCAAGGCGGCGATCGAAAACGCGCACGACTGCGCCGCTGGCGGCCGAGTAGGACGATGGCGAAGCCTTTGCGCCGAGCTCTGTGGAACGCAGCGACGAGGCCGCAGCCTTAGCTGAACAGCTCAGGATGCCGGGCATGCAGCAGCAGAATGAGGGTCAGCGTCTTCATATCGAGAATTTGCCCGGCTTGCAGTCTCGCCCAAAGATCATCAAGCGATATCTCCTCCACCGTGATGTTTTCGTTCTCGCTCGCAAGGCCGCCGCCGGCACCGACGCGATCGGCCTCAGAGTAGGGCGCGAGAAAAAGATCCATCCGCTCGGTGGAAATCCCCGGCATCGTCCAGACATAGCCCAAAGCTTCAACGTTGCTTAGTCGAAGGCCGGTTTCTTCCCAGAGCTCGCGCCGCGCCGTCTCTGCCGGATCGCTCTCATCGGCCAGGCCTGCCGGAACCTCAAGCAGCTCGGCAATACCCGCCGTCAGCAGCACCGGAGCCCGCAGCAGCTTGATCAGGAGCGCCGTTCGCCGGACAGGATCATAGGGCAACACCGCAACCGCGCGCCCGTGATCCTCCACCTCTCTGAAGACTTCGCTGCTATCGACGCGTATCCGCAGGCGGAGCAGATTGCACCAGCCCGCATGCAGCGTGCGCTTCTCAACAATTTCTGGAGGCATCTACTTGAACGCACCCAAGCCACTCTTTCACCGCAGCCTGAATTGGTCGCTCCGGGCCTGCCGAGAGAGAATGTATAATACAAGAAATTCGTGGGGGCTCAGTTCCGGCAGGTGGCGGGGTTATAAGAACGTGTGTTTTCATTAGAATTTTTGCCGTCTGGATGTAACGGCAAGCGAGAGGGCCGGAACGCAAACAGGGGATGTGCGTTGAGGGCCTGATCAGAGAGGGACGGCCATGAAAATCACCCCCGACAAGCCCCACCGAACGAGGATAGATTTGACCGATGACGTCGCAGCCCGGGCCTGGGCGAAGAAGCTCGGTAAATCGCTGGAGGAAATTGCGGCAGCGATCGAGAAGGTCGGTGACAGCGCGGCGGCGGTGAAAAAAGAGCTTGGCTGTCAGGATGATGTGGAGAATAAGCAGCCGGCCGAAAGCTAGCGCCTCGAGGCAAGGCTGCCGACGATGCTGCGATCCCATATTGCCACGACATTGCTGCTGGCGAGATCCCGCTAGGCCCGCTTAACGCCGCGCGCGTCCGCGCGACCTAGCAGACGATCCGCCAGCCAGCTGAAGACAAGCCCAAGCACCGCCCACATCAGCAGCTGCATGCCGAGTGAGGCGGCGCGGAAACGCCACAGCGCATCGGCAGAAAACTGCGCGGGCACTTCCCGCACATCCGGCAACAGCAGGTAAGCGAGCGCAACGGCGGCCATGAAAGCCACGCCGCCGATGGCCGCCGATATCCCTGGCCCGAAGCGCGCCAGCAGCCGGCGGGCAAGTCCGATGGCGAGCATGACCGCCATCAGCGAAATCGCGATCATGATCAGGAACAGCGCGGTGCGGTTGCCGAGCGTCTCAGGACTTCCCACCGCCGGCGGATTGGCGGGATATTTCAGGAAAGGGATCATCGCCACCGAAACAAAGCCCGCCGCCGCCAGCAAGGCTGCGGTGGCACGCGGACCGAACGGCCCTATGCGCCCATAGGCGAGGGCGAAGGCAATCGCGAACAATCCGCCGATCCCGGCGCCGTAGATGACCACCGCGAGCAAGAGGCCGATGCCGGCCTGCACCGTACGGCTGACCAATTCCTCTTCATGCTCGGGTGAGCCGGCTGCGCCTGCTTGATCGTGCGCCTCCCGCTGTTGCTCGAAGGCAATGGCGTAGTCGATCTCCGCTTCGCCAAACGTATAAGCGAAGCCGAATGCAAACAGCCCCGCGATGGCCCCGGCCAGCATGCCTCGCACGAGCAGAGCTTTGACCATGATCGTTACGCAGCGTCAGTGACAGGGAAAGCTGAGCAGATGGCGACCATCGTGCACCAATTCGTGGATGTAAGCGCCCTGAAAAATCGACAGCGCGCCCTGCTCGGCGCCGACGAAATAAATCATCATGAACATGAGAAGGCCGCCGAAAATTGCCCAAGGCAGCACGTCGGCGATGGGAATCGCCACCGGCCGAATATCCTGGCTTGAAGACATTCTCATCATGGTTGCGTCCTTGCCTCCTTGCCGTCCCAGGAGCCGAGCCCGCCTTTTTCCGGCGGCAGCGGCGTTACCTCCACGCCGAGATAGCTCGCTTCCTTGCCGTACAGCAGGGCGGCCACGTCATCCGCCTTGAACAGCTTCACCAGTTGATCCACCTGTCCCGACAGCGGCAGCACCAGGCCGGCGTCCTGCGCCAGGTCCATGGTGACGTCCATGTCTTTCTCCTGCCAGGTGAAGCGCGTGGTGTCCCAGCGCGCGAGCGTACCATTGTAGGCGGGACATTCCAGCAGAACCTCGCGCATGCGCTGCGCATCGACGCCGTAGCGCTTGGCCAACAGCAGCGCTTCGAAATTCGATACGCAATGCACCCAGTGCAGCAGGTTGTTGCACGCCTTGGCGAGCTGACCCGCGCCCACCGGGCCGACCCGCAGCACGCCCCGGCTGCTATAGGCGGAGAGCACCGGACGGGCAAACTCCACATCGGCTTCATCGCCGCCGCACAGCGAGAGCAACGTGCCTTCCTTCGCACCGGAGGCGCCATAGACCACCGGCGCATCGATGAAGCGGATGCCGCGCGCCGCGCACAGCTTCTTCAGCGCGACCATGGTCTCGGGATGGTTGGTCGCGGCCACAGCGACGAGTGAGCCCGGCGCCGCATGTTCGCAGATCGCGGTGGTCACCTCGCGCGATTGCGCGTCGGTCGAGACGATGACCACGAAAACTTCGGCCAGCCTGGCCAGCTCTGCGAGACTGCCCGCCACGGCGGCGCCGCGCTCGCCGCCGGCCTTCGCGCGTTCGCCGTTAACATCGTAGACCGACACGGTGTGTTGCTTGCCGATCAGATGGCCGGTGATGGGAAGACCCATGTCGCCGACGCCGATAACCCCGACTTTCATATGGGTGTTCCTCTTGGAAATTCGGATTGCCTTTTTACCCTCCCCTGGAGGGGGAGGGTAAGAAAGAGAGTAGGCCGGAACAGCGCCTCGCTTAGCCGCGCAGGAACGGCCCGGCGAGTCGATAGAAATCGTTCTCCGCATCCCACTGCAGGAGATGCTTGCAGTTGGGCAGGATATGCAGATCGAGCGCGGGCTGCTGCCGCTTCAATTCTTCTGCCCGCTTGCCGGCCTGGCCGCGATCATCGCGTCCATAGAGCATCAGCAAGGGCTGCTTCACCTCGCCGAGGCGCTGCCACATCGCTTTCTTGTTGGGGTCTTTTGGCTTGCCCTTGTTCTTCGCGCCGGCGGCGTTGCGGGCAAGAAATGCCTTGTGGTTCTTGCCGGTGCTCAGGCGCAGACGGGTCTCCACCTCGGCCTCGGTGACCAGATTTTGATGGTAGAGATTTTTTTGCAAGAGCTCGCGCACCTCGGCGGCGGTCGGCTCGCGCTCGCCGCCCTCCTCGCCTTCGGCGGGACCGGCGCTTTTCTTCGCCGCCTCGCTCTCGGGAAGCGGCGGCAGCAGGCTGCCGGTCCCCAGCACGACCAGCTTGGTGATGCGGTCGGGATGCCAGAGCGCGACTTCCGCGGCCATGTTGCCGGCCTGCGAATGGCCAACCAGCGCCGCCTTGTCGATGCCAAGCGCATCCATGAACTTCAGGATGAAGGAAGTCCGGAAGCCGATTCCCCAGTCCGGCGGATCGTCGGAGAAGCCGAAACCGGGCTGGTCATAGGCGATCACGCGCAGGCCGAAGTCGGCCAGCGGCGCGAGGTTGCGGCGAAAGACGTCCGCGGCCGAACCAAGCGAGGCGCCGTGCAGCAGGATGACCGCCGGGCCCTCTCCCTGCTCGAGATAGCGCGTGCGTAATCCCGCGACGGTGACGAACTTCTCTTCGGTTTCGGTAGCGAGCGCCGCGTCCATCTTCACACCTTTTAGTTGCCGCTTGTGGCCGTGGCCTCACCCGCCGCCTTGATGACGTCCGGCGAGGACTTGTAGGCCTCCTCGATAATCTTGGCGACTTTTTCGCCGGAAACGGCATCGATCTCGAGATTCTGCTTCTCGGCTTCGGCAACCCAGCGCGGATCCTTGGTCGCGGCATCAAAGGCCTTGCGCAAGGCGGCCACGCGCTCGGCCGGCACGCCGGGCGGCGCCAGGATCGGGCGATCCATGCCCTGCGGTGAGAAAATCAGCCGCAGCACCTGCTTGGTTTTCTCGTCCTTGGCGAGCTCGCCCACCGTCGGCACGTCCGGAAAGCGCTCGCTGCGCTCGAGCGAAAGCTGGATCGGCACATGGACTTTTTTCTCCGGGAACCATTCCGGCCGCGTTGACTGGATCGAGTTCACCAGCCCGCCGCAACGGCCGTGCACCTCGCCGCGCTCCATGGCAAGAAACACTTCGTTGCCGCCCTTGTAGCCGGAGATGATCTTGATGTTGGCGTTGAACAGCTTGTTGAGCATCGCCGGCAGCGTTTCCATCTGCGAGCCGGCGCCGGAAGTGCCGACCACAAAACCCTTTTTCAGCACGTCTTCCCAGGTCTTGATGCCGGAGGCGTGCCAGGCCACGCACATGGCGGACGCGGTATTGAGGCTGCCGATCCAGTGCATCTTGCGCGGGTCGAAGGTGGCGCCTTCCAAGCCGTAAAGCGGCGCATAGGACACGCTGGAATGCACTAGCCCGATGGCGGTGCCGTCCTTCGGCGCGACGTTCATCAGATAGTTCATCGCCTTGATGCCGCCGGCGCCCGGCATATTCTGCACCAGAATCTTCGGCTTGCCGGGAATGTGGTCGGAGTAAATGGCAGCGAAGGCATGCGCGTAGCTGGCATAACCGCCGCCCGCACCGGCGCTCAGAATCCAGGAGATCTGCTTGTCCTTGTAGAAATCCGCAACCGGGTCGGCCCCGGCCGAGGATGAAACAAACAACCCGAGAAAAGCAGTTCCCAGAATAGCGAGTCGAGTGCGCATCGTGTTTCCTCCTGGTCCCGCATTATTTTAGGGCGCGGGTCTTGCTGGATTTAGTTGCAAATGATCGCTTTGGCTTCTCCGCCATTTGGTCCTTCGATCGCGCAGGCCATGCCCACCTTGATACTGTCGCGGCTGCTCTTCTGTCCCGCAATCGTCACTTCCGTGCGCGAACCGGAAACTTGCGCGGGGAACATCTTGCCATCCTCCAGCTTCAGCACGAGCTGGGCGCGGCCATCCCATTCCGCGATCGTGCCCTTGCTGGCCGCTGCCGGCTCTTCTTTCTTTTCCATCGCGTCCTTCAGCAGCGCGAGGGTTTGCGGCGTCTGGTTGAGCGCGAGCTTCACCCGGTTGAGCACATCGTCGCCGTAAAGCGGATCGATCGGCACCTGCAGCTTTTCCGACTTGGCCAAAAGCTCTTTGTCTTCCATCGCAGCCTTGTAGGCGGCGCGCAATGCATCAAGCCGGTCCTGTGGGATTCCGGGCGGGCCGGCGGTGAGACGGCCGATGTCGCCCTGCGACTGGATCAGCGCGATGACCGCTTTCGCCGTGGGATCATCCACTATAGTGGCGAGCTGCGGGACATCGGTCTGGCTGCCGCCGATCTGGGCGACAAATTTGCCGTAGCCGTTCTTCACGAACTGCTCCCAGGAGGAACGCGAGGCGACCGAGCCGGTGATCTCGCCGCGGCGCACGGCCAGCTGGTCGTCGCCCCCGCTATAACCGGTCAGCACTTTGACCGGCAGCTTCATTACGTTGGTCAGCATGATCGACTCGATATAGGTCGCGCTGCCGATGCCGCCGACGGCGAAGTTCACCGTCTCCTTGCTGTTCTGCAAATCCTTGAACGACTTGATCGGCGATTGGGTGGCGATGGTGATGACGCGCGGGTCCGAGGCCGCCTTGCCGATCCAGGACATCTTGGCGAGATCAAACTTGACGCCGGGGGCTGCCAGCAACTGGTTGTAGATCAGACCGGTATTGAAAATTCCGATCGTCAGCCCGTCGGGCTTGGAGGCGTAGATGGTATTGGCGCCGACGATATGGCCCGCGCCGGGCACGTTTTTCACCACAAAGGTGGAGCCGGGCAGATGCTTCTGCATGAACTCCGCAACCAGCCGGCCATAAAGGTCGTAACCGCCGCCGGGCGACGTCGCGGCGATGTAGGTCACGGTCTTGTCCTTGTAAAAATCGGCGCCGGTCTGCGCGCCTGCCGAAGAGGCAGCCATTGCGAGGGCGCCTGTCATTCCGGCGAGCGCTAACACCCGGTTCAACTGCATCCGCATCCACTTCTCCCTGTTTTGCGTGGCCCGATTTTAAACCCGGGAGCTTCGAAAGCAACGTTGATTCTGTCGCAGGCATGGTCACACTCGCTTGAATCAATAAAGGAAATTCAAGGCGCCGCGAGGCGGGCGCTCCGCCGTTCGGTCAGCACAAGATAGAGCGAGGCCGAAATGATCAGGACCATTCCGGCGACGCTCCACAAGCCGGGCAGCTCGCCGAACAGCAGATAGCCCAAGGCTGCCGAATATATGATGCGCGAATAATCGAGCGGCACGAGCACGGTGGCGTCGCCCTGGCTCAGGCCATGGGTGATCATGGTTTGACCGAGGATTCCGAGAACACCGACAACGGCCAGCAGCGCCAGCTCCGGCAAGTTCGGCGTCACCCAGAACCAGATCGCCGGAATCAGCGCGAAGAGCGCATTCCAAAACGCGTAATAGAACATGATCACGCGGGTCGGCTCGGTGCTTTGCAAGCGCTTGATGCAGATCACCACCAGAGCGCCAAACAGCGCACCGGTCGCGCCGACGAAGGCATTCGGATCGAAACCTTGCGTGAAAGGCCGCGCGTAAAACAGGATGCCGATGAAGCCGACCACGACGACGATGGAGCGGCGCCAGCCGGCAATCTCGCCCAGGAAGATCAGCGCCAGCGGAATCATGAACAGCGGCCGCGCGAATTGCAGCGCCATGGCATCCGCCAGCAGCATATGCGTGATGGTCCAGAAGAAGCAGGCATTGCCGACCGCGCCGGTGGCGCCGCGCAGCAGATGCATGCCGAAACGCTTGGTGCGCAGCGGCTGCAGCGGGTTGCGCAGGAACATCGGCATCACCAGCAAAAAGCCGATCAGCGAGCGAAAAAACAGGATCTCAATGCTGGGAAGGCGGGTGCCGAGAAATTTCACCACCGCCGCCATGATCACCAGCGTCATGGAGCCCGCCGATACCAGCACCGCGCCGCGCGCCACCGGCTCCATGGCATGCCAGCGCGCCAGCATCGGGGCATAAATCGTTTGCTGCATCGGCTGGATAGGACCGTGATGTGGGACCGGACGAGAAGGACAGGCTATATCGAGATCAGTCGAAGCCTGAAAGCGCAAATCGCGGCAGAGACGCAATGCCCCTGGAATCGAGATGCCCGGGACGAGGCCCCGGGCATGACGAGACAACAGCGGCTATTTTCTCAGTGATGGTGATCGTGATCGTGGCCGTGACCATGGGAATGCCCATGGTCGTGATCATGATCGTGATCATGGCTGTGACCGTGCTCGTGATCGGCGGCGGTCATCTCTTCGGCCTCGCCGTAACCAAGCATCAAGGCCTCCATCACCTTGCGCAGCGGATCCTCCTGCAGCGACATATGTCCGGCGAGGAAACCGGCGAGCCGGGCGAAGACCAGCGGCTGCGAAGCGATGCGCGCATAATGCTGCCCGTCCTCCGCGCTGTCGGTGTCGCGCGCCGCGCGCGAGAGCGCGTCGGTGAATAGTTTGTCCATATAGGCGTGCAGGTCGTTGGCGTCCTTCGGCTTCGGCGCCTTGGCATATTGCGCCAAGAGCGCGCGCGCATGGCCGAGAAAAAGATGATGCAACCGCTCTTCGACGCTGCTCGGGCCCTCTTCTTCTATCTCCCCGCACATGGCTTTGTTCTCCCCTTCGTCAGCCGTTGTCATCCCGCTGTCATCCCGGACGGCGCGTGAAACGAGCCGATCCGGGACCCATTGCCGAGTGGGACTGGGTCCCGGCTCTCGCGCTTGCGCTCGGCCGGGATGACAATGAAGAGTCCCGGTCTCGTCTCAATAGCCCTCGGCGTTTTCCAGCTGCTCGAACCAGTCAAAGCCCATCGGTTTCACGATCCGGCTGTTGACCACGACGATGCGCGCTTCGTTCTTCGGATCGGAGTTGAAATGCTTGTGCGTGCAATAGGGCGGGATGTAGACGAAATCGCCCATCTTCCACTCGAACTTCTGCGGCTCGTCAGCCCATTCGAACTCCATCTTGTCCTTGCAGTCGAACTTCACGTCCCAGTGCAGGTCATAGCCGCTGCCTTCGACGACGTAGAACACCTCCTCCGACAAATGCCGGTGCTTGCCGGACGCCATGCCGGGCGGCAGGAACTGCATATAGATGTCGAGGCAGCACTCCTTGGTGTCCATCTTCTCGTTGATGATCCACTTGATCAGGCCGTCGGGCGAACGCTCCATCGGCATCTGGTTGGCCTTCACCACGTTCATCCGGCCGTCATATTCCTTGCGAAATTCCTGCGAGGCCTTCAGGGCCTCGGCGTAGAAGTCCACAAACTCGCTCGAGCGGGAACGTTCACGCTCGCGGGGATCGATCGCGCTGCTGCTCATCACATTGACTCCTTAGAGATCGGCCGGGGGCACATAGGCCATCTGCTTCTCGTTACCCGTCTTCGGCGGATACTCGACGACGCGCTGGAACAGCATGTGCATGAAGAGGAAGAGCGGCTTGGCCTTCATCACGATGACAATCGCTTCGTTATCCGGATCGTCATTGAAGTGCTGGTGCACGCAGCCGTTCTCGACGATCAGCGCATCGCCGGCTTCCCATGGAAGCTTGCGGCCGTCATGCACGTCGTAGCCCTTGCCCTTCAGCACGAAGAACACCGCGCTGTTCATGTGGCCGTGCTTCTGGCCGTAGCCGCCGGGGGCAAAGCACTCCATATGGGTTTCGATCGACTGCGCCACCTTGGCGACTTGCGGATTGATGATCTTCTTGCCGTAGGTGGTCGGGCCGCCTTTCCACTTGTGCTCCTTGGTGGGGTAGACGCGCGGCTGGGTGAAAAGCTCGCTGACGAGCTCGCCATAGGTGCCTTCGAGCGCGCGAACGAAAACGCGCTTCTTGGTCCACCGCTCCCACACCGCCTCTTCGCGCGGTGCGTGGGTGTCGATGTTATGGCCGGGCCCCGGCTCCGCCGGTTTCCCCCGTGTTTTTGTGGTGCTGTCTGCCAATGTCGTTCTCCATGGCTGGCCGGGCGGGGCCCGGCGAGGAGGCATTTTCTGAACCTGATGCCACGTCTTAGGCGCAAAGCCTGCTCTTGATCAAGCAGCGCCCGGCCCGCCGGTTCCCCAACGCCGTTCACTTTCGCGGAGGTTGCCGGCCTTACGGGCGCATACGCCCCGCCATAGAGCCTTTGGTCGCTATCCACCCGAAAGCGGACTCGTTGTGTTCACTTTGAGTTGTCGATTTTGACCCATTCCGGTCGTCGCAGATGTTTGGGGCGGCGAACCTCAGAGCGATGAGAGTTTGATGGCGGCGCGATCGCAGAGTTTGGCACCGGGAAGGCCGGAAAGGATCGGATCGCGCACCTCTCCGGCCAGCGACTTTTCGGAATACTGCTAACTTGATTGGCTCAGCCGAGCTTCCGTTCCATCACCGCGCGAATTTTAGGAGTTGGGGGAGCGTGAAGACGAAATCCAACTCGGTTTTGGGCTTATGGCACTGAAAGCATGCGTTGTAGTTGACGTTCGCACTCGGTTTTCCGTCGGGCCCAAAACGCCCGTACTCCCACTCGCCGTTTCGAAGGTCTGCGGGGTACTCGGTACCCCAACCCGTGCGCTTCTCCATCACGACGATTCGGTCCAGGCGGCCCCGGATCAAGCGGCCGTTGGCATCCTTCACGAGTTCGCCCTTGTCGTCCAGGACTGCCTTGAAAGTCGGCGCGCTTAGCACGGTTCCGCTCGGCAAGGGCTGGCCCGACTTGAGATTCTTGAGCGCCTCAGGATTTACGTAGAGCTCTCGAACCTCCTTTCCAATATGCCCAAGGTCGGCGTTGTTCTCCGGCTGATCCACCACGTCGTACAGCACATGAGTTTGGTAGGCCGGAAAGGCAACCTTCTCCGGGCCGGCTACGGCAGAAGTGATGACAATCAAAGAAGAAGTCGTAACCATGACAAGGAACGCTCTGGTCATCAGCCTGACTACGGTACGCTGCTTCATTGTGTTCCTCCTCTCTCGTCTTTGATCGCCGTACGCGCAAGCAAACGTGCCGTCGCGCGCGACGTGAGCGTAATGGACCGCGAGAATGCAAATCTGAGTGCAATACCTGCCGACGGCATTCGCGCTGCCGCTAAAAAAACAGGACTTCGGCACGTCCCGCTGGCAGCTCGCGCATTTAACTCAATGTCCGTGCAAGCAGCGTACAAGGTTGGCCAAGTGGTTGGAAGGGGCGTACAGCGCCAACTTTCACCGTCCTGGCAACCGGCGTGATGTCGGCTCATGGCCCGGAGACGAAGTGACGACTGGCACTGAAATTGTCCGCTCATTGGGGTAGACCGGAAGCTCCCAGCGCATCGCCAGAATGACGCGAATGACCCCGAAGTTGCAGCATGTCCGCTTTTCCGCCGCTTGTGGGGGCAAAGCGAACCTTACGCTCACGTCATTGAAACGACGTCGATGACCTGGAGCGGTCATTGACAGCGTGTGGCCTGGACGGAACCGATGCTCGCCAGGGTCATAGACCCGTGTCGGACATTCGATGCTTTGGTGCCCATCTTTGCGCTCATTCAAAAGTAATGCCGGCCTCCTGGATCACCTTGGACCATTTTACAACTTCGTTCTCGACAAGCTTCTTGAACTCATCCGGCGTGCTGGTTACGACCTCGGCGCCCTGGTTAGCCAGCGCCTCCCGGGTGTCCGATGCTGGTCAGGACTACTGCACTCTCGGCGGCGAGCCGATCGATAATGTCGCGCGGTGTGCCTGCCGGCGCCATGAGCCCCCGCCAATAACTTACCTCGAAACCCACCCGGACTCCGCCACTGTTGGAAGCGTCGGCAGCGACATGGAGCGTCTGGCACCAGTGCCCGCCAGCGCCCGCAATTTTCCGCCCCGGTATGGGGGAGTGCCGGTGGGAGGCCGATCGAGCCGATCAGGGTGTGCCCGCCGATCAAGTCGTTGAGTTGCGGCGCGCCGCCCTTGTAGGGAATATGGACAATGTCTATCCCCGCCGCGAGCTTGAATAGCTCCATCGCCAAATGTTGCGGCCCGCCGCGCCCGCAGAGCCGTAGCTCAGTTGCCTCGGCTTGGATCGCGCGAGCGCCACGAGTTCCTGAAGCGTTGCGACCGGCAGCTCAGGATTAACTACAAACGCGATCGGGATGACGGCCGTTAGAGTAATCGGTGCGAAGTCTTTCGCAGAGTCGTACGGACGCGGCTTAGGCAGGCTGTCGTTCATTGCATGCGTGTTAACGCCGCCATCACCAGCGTGTAGCCGTCGGGGCGCGCCTTAGCCACCGCGGCGCTGCCAATCGCGCCGTTCGCACCTGGCCGATTGTCAATGATGGCCGGCTGCTTATTCGATCGGACAAGCCTTGGGCGAGAATGCGCGCCACCACATCGGTTGCGCCCCCGGCCGGAAATGGCACAACGAGTGTGATCCCCGCGCGACGGATAGGGCTGCGCGGTCGCCGGGTCTGTGATGATTGTGCCGAACACAACCACCGCAATGGGAACAGGATCGCGGGAGTCCTCATGTTGCTTTTACCCCTAAGCTTTACGACGAACAGTCTTTGCGAGTGAACGATCTGAACCCGGCGAGGGCCGCATGGATGCGGGACTTGCCGAAGTCCTCCTATTTTCTAGCGGCAACCACCGGCCGGTCGGGATGCACTGATGACAAAAAGACCTCGCTTTCGCCATCGAATGGCGGACCCTGCTCTCGATTCCGGCACCGGGTCGCGTTTGCGGCAATCCGGCGTAAGGCAGCTTGCCCCTCCTGCCGATAGGTGAAAAGCTCTACTTTCCTTCACCCCATAAACCATTTGACTAAGGGTCAGGCATGCACTGGGCGGATCGCATTGGACGCCGGCTCAAGCTACGCGACTTGCATATTCTTCTCGCCGTCGCGCAATGCGGCAGTATGGCAAAGGCCGCACGTCAGCTTTCCGTATCGAATCCCGTCGTCTCAAAAGCAGTAGCTGATCTGGAGCATGCACTCGACGCGCGTCTTCTCGATCGCGGTGCGCAAGGTGTCGAACCGACAATCTATGGCCGTGCGCTTCTCGATCACGCCCTTTGCGTATTCGATGAACTGAGGCAGGCCGTGAAGCACGTCGAGTTCCTCGCCGACCCGACGGCGGGCGAGGTACGGGTTGGATCATCCATCGCCCTCACATCAGGGTTCATCGCGGCGGTCGTCGATCGGCTCTCCCGACGACATCCTCGCATCATTTTTCATTTGCTGGCCGCCGAGTCGAGCATGACATACCGCGCTCTTGAGGAGCGCAAGGTGGACTTAGCTATTGCGCGTATGTTCAAGCCGGTTGCAGATGAGCAGATGGATGCGGAAGTGCTCTATGACGAACAGGAGGTCGTTGTCGCCGGCGCCGACAATTCATGGACCC